>NZ_JAJPGQ010000004.1:0-207655 GCF_054189285.1 Streptomyces sp. MAI_2237
CCCGACGGACAGCTGACAGAGATCCCGTGGATCCACCGCGACCACATCCACGCCCCGTTCAACAGCGCCACCTGGCAGCACATCAAAACCATCACCGCCCGCCACGGCGACCACGACACCCACGAAGCCGACCTCGCCGACGCCCTCGACCAGCTCATGCGCCGCGCCCAGACCAGCACCGCCACCGCAGGCGAGCAACGCCTGATCACCCGCACCGCACCGCTGAAAACGCCCCCGCCGGCGGCCGACCACCGCACACCCCACACCCCGGGCCCTCAGGCCGACGGATGGGACGACGACAGTCTCGACGACCTCGACGACCTGCCTGACGACCCAGAACAGGCTGATGGCGAGGAGGAAACCGTCGACAACGGCGACGCGCCCGTCCCGTACACCGGACTCGGCCTCTACGACCCCGCCCAGGAAGCCCTCAACTGGTGACCCACCCCGCACACGACCACCACGACACCACCGACACCACCGACACCGAGGTATCACTGCCCGGCACGCCCGCGGCAGAGCCGGAATGGCCGATCACCACCTGGCAGGGCTGGCAGCACTTCGCCACCACCCCACCCCTCGCCCCGCCCCCGCCCGGCGACCCACCGCGCAGCCTCGAGGAACGCCTCGCCTACCACTCCGCGTTCGTCACCGTCCGCACCCCCGCCATCAACACCCTCGCCACCCAGGTCCGCACCCTGATGCTGCTCGGCCGCCACCAGCAGACCACCGCCCGGCCCTCGCTGATCGTCACCGGCCCCGCCGCAGCCGGGAAAACCACCGCCCTCCTCGAAGTCGGACGCACCTGCCACCTCGCCCACACCCGCAAAAATCCGGCCCCGCCTGGACGCCCCCACCAGCAGGTGCCGGTCGCGTACCTGCTGGTGCCGCCCGGCGCCACCGCCAAAACCCTCGCCACCGAATTCGCCCGCTACCTCGGCATCCCCGTCACCACCCGCATGACCCAGAACCAGATCACCGAAGCCGTCTGCCACACCTACACCGCCGTCGGCGTCCGCCTGGTCCTCATCGACGAAATCCACCGCCTCAACCCCCGCACCTCCACCGGCGCCGAAGCCACCGACCTCCTCAAAGACCTCACCGAACGGATCAAAGCAACCTTCGTCTACACCGGCATCGACGTCGCCGCCACACCCCTGTTCAGCGGAGTCCGCGGCGCCCAACTCGCCGGCCGCGCCAGCCTCATCACCTGCGGCCCCCTCCCCGCCCGCCACGGAAACACCCGCCCCTTCACCGACCTCATCACCGACATGGAAACCGCCCTCGACCTCACCCAGCACACACCCGGCACGCTCCCCCACCACGCCGCCTACCTCCACCAGCGCACCGCTGGCCGCATCGGCAGCCTCGCCCGCCTCATCCGCCAGGCGGCCATCACCGCCATCAGCGACGGCACCGAACGCATCACCAAGAAAACGCTCGACGCCATCCAGCTCGACCACCTCGCCGAAGAACACAGCCGCCCCCGCACACGCCGGCCGACGCCAACGACATGATGCGGACATGAAGACGACCACCCAGACGGGCGACGACGAGTTCGCTGCTCTGGGCCGACAGGCCTGGGACACTCTGATCCCCGCCCGCGCCGACTACCTCGCCCACGTCTCACCCCACTACGACGAGGTCCTCCACGACGTCGCACAGCGCACCGAACACGCTGGCAGCCTCGGGAAGACCGACATCGCAGCCCTCGTCGTCTGGAAACGGCTCTCCGCACAAACCCGTTGGGTGTCGGCGCTGATGTCCCTGCCGGACACCCATGTGCGAGCCGCCACCGAGCGGGCCGTCACCGCCGTCCGCGACACCGCCCTCACCCGCAGCGAAGCCGCCCGCACCGGACGCGGCATCATCGCCGAACTGCCCGGCTTCCACACCGGCGACGCCCTCGCCTCAGCCGTCCTCACCGCAGCAGCACCGCACCGGATGGCCGTCTACGACCGCCGCGTCCAACACGCCCTCGACACACTCCACCTCACCCTCACATCGACACCGGGACGCTACGGCCGGTACCTGCAACTCCTCGACGACCTCCTCCACCACAGCGCCGCACCGGCCGGCTGGAGTGCACGCGACATCGACACCGCCCTGTACTGGACCGGCCGCCCCAACCCGTCACCAAGCCCCTGACCAGCACAAAACCGCACCAGCTCTTTAAATGACGGACACCATCACCAACACCGCACCGCTGTTATCAACGAACCCCGAACAACCGCAGGCCAGACGCCCCACCACCACTTCCTTCAGCGTCCGCAAGCACCGAAATAGCTATCAGAGAACCCACAACACCCCAGCTCAAGCCACCCCCACCACACCAACTACGAAACCCGGAATCACACCATGTACAGGAGGAGTGCCCTGAGGAACTCACCGACGCCCTCGCCTCCTTCCTCGGGCCCAGCCTTGGCCAACCTCGACCCGACAACTGAGGCGACCCCAGCAGCCGTGCCGCCTGATTGTGGCTGGGCGCAGTCGAATGGATGCTCCCCCAAGGTCCCTCCGACCATGAGGGGATGTGCACACAAGCGACTCGCGCACCGTGTGTAGTCATGGCACGCTCGTGCTTCGTATCACGCCCGCCGAGACGGCCCGAGTCTGAATCCGCCAGAAGCTGTAAGAGTTCTGGGCCAGCCGTACATCTCCCGGTTGACGGCCGTTGACGGACGGACCATGGAGGTGCTGTGAGACGACGACGAACAACCGCCGGAGAGTACGGTGACCCGGTCGGGCACCGGGCCCTTGAGGCGCTCTATACGGCTCATGCTGATCGGGTTCTGGCGTACCTGTTGCACCGTACGGACCGGGAGACAGCTCAGGACATCCTGTCGGAGACCTTCGTGCTGGCCTGGCGCAAGTCCGGGTCCGTACCCGACGACGCCCTGCCGTGGCTGCTCGCCTCGGCTCGGCGGCTGCTCGCCAACCGCGTGCGGTCCGACCAGCGGCACCGCGCACTGACCGAGCACTTGGCGGTGATGGCCGACCGGACGGGGGCTGCGGAGATCGCGGACACGATCGGTACGCGTGCCGAGGTGGCCGCCGCGCTGTCGGCGCTTTCCGAACAGGACCGGGAGGTGCTCGTGCTGAGCGCCTGGTACGGCCTGACGGCCAAGCAGGCGGCCGTGGTCGCGGGCTGCACGGCCACGGCCTTCGCTGTGCGCCTGCATCGGGCGCGCAAACGATTCAGGGCAGCACTGCTCCGTGCAGGCCATGCACGGCCGGTCCATAACGCGATTTCCCACCCCCACTTCATCCAACGGGAGTCAGCATGAGGCAGAGCGCCACCAAGCACAGCCAGGCTGCCGACCTCGCTGCCGTCCGCGCTCTGCGGCCCACCGGCGACGGCACCGAAGGCTGGGCAGCGTCGGAAGACGGCCAGGCCGTCCTGCGAGGCATCCTGCTACGCGCTGAGCAGCCGCGTGCCACGGCTGGTTCCGGGAGACGTCGGCACATGTTCATGGTGGGTGCGGTCACGGCCGTACTTCTCGGGGGCGCCACCACGGCTGCCGTAGCCACATTCGGGCCATGGGACGAGGACGGGCGCAATGTCATGTGCGCTCGCACGCTGTCACCTGAGGCGGACCTGAGCCAGTTGCCGCTCAAAGCCATGAAGGACTTCGAACCGCAGGACGCGGCGCGTTCCTGCGCGGCATCCTGGGATCGGATGTGGAACGAACCCGCTCAGGGGACAGTGCCACGGACTCCCAAGCCGACCCGGTTCGCGGTCTGCTTCTTCCCCAACGCGCAGCCTGCCGGCGGCGAATCCTCGGCCACTGACGACAAGGGGGCACTCGGCGGGCCGGTGGTCTACCCGGCGGACGGCTACCCCACAAAGAAGGCAGCCTGCGCAGCCATCGGCTCCAGGCCCGTGGCCGGCGGCTGAGACTGACTGGAGACGGCTGGCAGTTGGCGGAACGGCGGCGGCTGCGGTGCCCAGAACATGCTGCTGCCAACGCTGGAGCAGCTCGAAGTCGAGCGAGGCACCGTGCGCCGTATGGGTCCGCAGCAGTTCCAGTGCGGCAAGCAGGCCGCATGCACCGGGAGGGATCCAAGGCGCCGTCGAAGGCGCGTATGTCCTCCGCCGCCCCGTCGCGCGACGGGGCCACCGGTTCCTCCCCAGCGTCGTCCGGAAGGGGCGGGTGGGCTTTGAGGTGGGCGACCGCCCCGGGATCGGCCGAGTCCCTCGGCGGAGCGGTGCTGCCGAGGTAATGACCTCCTCTTTGGGATCCGTGGTGCTCTGCGCGGCGCCCCGGCCGCGTGCTGGTGGGCCCGGCACGAGGTCGAGTCCACGCTCACCATGCTCCAATCGATCCGGCCGTGGGCGTCGGCATCGGTCTGGACGGCCTGGAGGACCCGGTCCCAGGTGCCGTCTGCGGACCACCGGCGATGGCGCTCATAGACGGTCTTCCAGTTCCCGAATCGCTCGGGCAGGTCTCGCCAGGGGACGCCCGTGCGAATCCGGAACAAGATCCCGTTGACCACCGTTCGGTGATCACACCAGCGCCCGCCCCGACGCACGGACTTCGGCAGATGCGGCGCAAGTCGCGCCCACTCGTCACTTGTCAGGTCACCCCGCCCCACGACCAGAACAATGGCCCCAACACGAGGCAGGCACATGATCCGCCGGACAGACCCTAGACCCGTGTCCGCCTCTCCCCGGTGCCGCGGTCAGGGTCCCGGGCGCAACGTGGAGCGGAGCGGCACCTTCTGCAGTCCGTGGTCGGCGTTGAAGCCGCACGGGCGGTAGGCCGGGCCCGCAGGTTGGAGCAACTGGGCATGGTCTGGTCGCCGGCCGATGAACGCTTCCAGGAGAACCTTTAGGCCGCCAAGGCGTCCCACGAACAGCACTGGACGCTGTGCGCACCCCGATCCGCCACCATGCTGGACCGGCCCTTTGGCTAGTGGCTGCAACCTCGCCCCGGCGCACTGGGCACCCCAAAGCCAGCGCAAGCCCGTCTGTCCCTTCATGACGGGCAGCGCGAGCGCCTGGAGGCCGTCGGCGGTCACCCCGGTCGCGCAGCCCCGGTGCAGCCTGGTGAGCGCCATCGAGCAGGGCCTTGCGGCCCTGGCGCAGTACCAAGGCGCGCGAAAGGCACCGGGCAAGCTGGGAGTGCGGGCCATAAGATAAGGAATAGGACAAATTTATGGTTAAGCGAGCTTGCCTGGAGCGAGGTGCAAGGCCATGCCGTCCGAGGAAGAGCTGTTCGCGTCCGTCGACGCACTGCTGAACGAGGAGTCGCATCTGCCGCCTCCGGCGCAGCGTGCCCGGCTGCGTGAGGCCGCCGGCATCACCCAGGCCCGCCTGGCCATCGCGTTGAAGACCACGACGCAGTCGGTGAAGAACTGGGAGAACGGCCGCAGCGAGCCGAAGTAGCCGCGTCTGGACGCATACCAGCGGCTGCTGAACGGGTGGGCGGCGAAGTACCCCGCCCCTGGCGCGGCTGCGGCGGCCTCGTTGGCCGCGGCGGGGCCTGCGGCGTCGACGGAGCAGGTCGCGTCCAGGGGGGAGGCGGTGCGTGCCCCGCAGGCGCCCTCCGTCCCAGCTGGGGCGTCGGCTCGCCCCGCTGCTGCCCGGTCTGCCGCGCCATCGCGGCGGCCGGCCACAAGGGCGGCGGGGCCCGCGCTGGACCCGCGCTTCCCGCACGGGCCGCTCGCGGTCCTGGACGGTGACGGCTGCGCCTACGGCACGGGCGGGATCGTGCTGGACTGCCCGGCGACCACGGTGGTGGAGCTGGTGGAGTGGACCCTTGCCGAGTCCGGCCTCGGAGCGCCGAAGCTAAACCGCTACGGCAAAGACAGCGCCGCTGATCGTGCTCACCGCCACGGCGACCGTGAAGCTCGGACTGCCCGAGCGCCTGGGCGGCCGCGAGCAGCGCCGCCCCCTGCGCCTGCCCCAGGACCATCCCGTGGTCAAACAAGTAGTGAAAGCGAAATGGCGGCTCACCCAGCGCGGGTTCGGCCCCTGGGCAAGGATCTACCGCAAGCCCCAGGACCGCGAGCGGCAGTGCGTGCAGCTCGCGATCCTGTCCTGGAACGCCCTCAAAGAGCGGTCCTGCCCCCGGCGTCGCCCAGATGGAGCCGGCCGACATCGCCCGCGTCCTCGGCGTCTACGCCACCCGCGTCATCACCCCGCGCGGATCCACCGCCGTCTCAGGCCTTGAGCTCATGACAGCGCTGCGGCCACCCACACGCGCCACGCAGGACCCCACCACCGGCAACTGGATGCCCGGCCAAAACCCGGGCTCGCTGGGCACGGAGCCGATGGACCCAGCCCCGCCGGAAGCCACCCCCGAACACCCCGTCGTCGTGGACAGCGGCTGGCAGGGCGGCTTCCTCGACGAGGAGGCCTACCAGTGGGTGCGGGACGTGGACCTGCTCACCGATGAGGAGTGCACCCTGCCCTACGCGGTCGGCCTGGACCTCAGCACCGCCTTCCTCGCCGCCGCCCGCCTGGTCGTCGGCCTGTCCGCACTTCGTGGGCCCGACGTTCAACCCGAAGATCCCCGGATCCTGGCTGGTCGACCTGTCCCACGTCGAGGTAGACCCGCGTCTGCCCTCACCGTTCACGCCGGACGGCACCCGGCCCACGGGACCTGCCTGGTACCAGACCCACACCGTCGCCTACGCCCAGGAACTCGGCTACAACGTGGAGCCGATCGAGGGATACCTGCGGCGCGCGACCGGCGCGTACCTGGACCCGTGGCACGACCGATTGAAGAACGCCTACGTGGACACCCTCGCCGACCTCGGCGTCACCAAAGACCTCACCGACGCGCAGTTCCTCGCCGCGATGCAGCGGCACAAGGACGTCGACCCGGCGCTGGCCGCGACCGCTATCTCCACTGGTCCCACGTCGGTCAGCACGGTCTTGGAGCGTTTGCCATTGCGGGAGTTGGCGCCGTTCCTGCCTGCCGGATCGTGCTTGTCATAACCGAGGTGGTCGGTGATCTCGCCCTCGAGAGCGGACTCCAGCAGCCGCTTGGTCAGTTGCTGCAGCAGCCCGCCCTCACCCGTCAACTGCAGGCCCTCAGCCTGGGCCCTGGTCACCAGCTCCTCGATCAGCTGGTCGTCCACGGCCTTCGCCGACATATCCGCTACCGACTCGACAGCCTCGTGCTCGGCCACGTTCTCACTGGTCATCGATGCATCTTCCATGATCGGGAGTTACACCGAACGATTTACAGTCCCCAGGCACTGATCTGAGGCGAGGTTCGTCCGACGGGCGGGGCGCGTGCGGCCCCGGTCGAGGTTCCACGGCGGCGTGTGGTTAGGGGTGGGTACTGACTGTGCCGAATCGGTTGTGAGCGATGGAACCAGGGTGCGATCCTGGCCGCATGCCGGAGGAGCGGACGCCTGACCACGCGTCGGTTCTTCGCGAGGTACGGGAGGTCAGGCGCGTCGGGGTGCTGCGGATGCGAGGTCTGCGGCTCCCCTCGTTGGAGGCGGCGGCAGCTCGCCTCGGACTGTTACGGACGCCGGAGGCCCGTGCGGCCGCCCTGGAACACCTGTTGAGGGTCGCCGTGGCGGCTGTGGACGGCGGGAAGCTGCGGCAGTCGGCCGCGTACGGCCTGGGACTCACCGATGACACCCGTGAGATGGCGGCCGCGGAGCGACGCCGTCGTGCCGCGGCCGTGCATCACGTCACTGTCGAGCGCTTCCGCAAATCTCAGGAGCTCATGGCTTTGGGTGAAGTGGCCGAACAGATCGTGCGGATGTGCGACGAGGCAGGGCCGCAGCAGGGACCGGCGTACGAGGCGCTGCAGGGGGTGCTTCTGCCGGCCACTCATCGCGCGGTGCCGGTGGTCGTGGGCGGGCACCAGACCTCGATCCGGCTTCACGTCCACCCGGTGGACCTGCTGCGTGACGTCGACGTGGTGGTCTCGCCAGCCAACACGTTCCTGGTCCTGCCGCCCGTTTACAAAGCTTCGGTGGCGGCATCGTTACGACGCTCGGCGTCCCTGCGCAACCACCGCGGCGATCTGCTGAAGGACACGGTCCACGACGAGTTGGGAAGCTGGCTGGCCCGACATGGTTCACCGGACCGGGCGGTGCTGCCGGGGACCGTGGTGGCAACCGACTCCGGGGCGTTGCGCTCGGCGGGGATCCGGCGCGTCTATCACGCCGTCGTCGCCACACCCCGTCCGGGGACGAACGACTATGACGTTCAGCCGTCGGACATCACGCGTGCGGCCACCGCCGCCCTCGACCTGCTCGCCGGGGAAGCCGCTCGTTGGGAGCCGCCCTTGAAGTCGATCTGTTTCCCGTTGCTCGGCTCAGGACGCGGCGGTCTTCGGCCGGAGGTGAGTCTCACCGCACTGTGGGCCGCGCTCGAAGCTGGCCTGTTCCGCAGATCGGACGCCGAGGTCCACCTGGTCGTACGCCGCCCCGAGCGGGCCGACTTAGTGGAGAGGCTGCTGGGCGCGGCCGGAACATCACCTTCCTCGGACGCTTCGGCGGACGGGTGCTCACCGGAGCTGACATGACCGAAGGTTATCTGTCTGTTCTGGCCGGCGCGGCGGCAGAATGGGACCGGCTGGCGAGCACGCTGTCGGCCGAGGCCCGTGCATCGCTGGCGCGTCACCTGCGGGCGTCCCGTGCCGAATTCGGCCCGCAGGCTCGCGAGCAGGCTCTGGCCGCCGCCGCCGCTCTGCTACGACCGCTGCTCACGGGGGCGGGTGAGCGGCTCGGTACCGTCCCCGTGGTCCCCGGGTTCACCGCGGCCGACCTCGCTGTCCTGGTGCTCGACGGGCATCGCATGGTAGGACCGGTGCTCGGCACGGTGAGGGACCGGCTGCTCGCCGAGCCCGCGCTGGAGGAGGCGGAAGTCAGGGCCCGGGGCGGTGATCCAGGCGTGCCCGGGCTGATCCGCCTGCGCGGGATCGACGGTCGGCACCAGCTGCCGCTGTTCCAGTTCGAACCGGAGCCCGCCCACCGCCGCGGACACGCCCTGCGCTCCCGTGTCCAGACGGTCAACTCCGCTCTCGGCGTCGCAGACGACCCCTGGGGGGTGGCGGACTGGTGGCTGTCGCCCAACGCATGGCTCGGTGGTGCCCGTCCCGCTGCACTGCTTGGCCAGGATGACGAGGAACGCATCGACGAGGCGGCGCACTGTCTCACCGAGCTGGAAGGAGACTGAGCGACTCTCATGCCCAACTCCCGCCCACCTGGCGCCCTGCCTGGCGCGCCCGCGAAGGTGACCTTGGCCGGCGGAACCGACCTCTTCCGTCTGCACTCGGCGACCCGATCCGGTGTCGACTTCAACTACCGGCCCGCGCACCCCTTCTACGGAGGTGGCCGCTTCGACGCGACCAACCTCGACGGCTATGGCTATCTCTACGCGGGGCTGACCCCGGCCGCCGCGGTGTGCGAGTCGCTGCTGCGGTCGGTGCCTTTCGACCGCGACGGTGGGCCGCGACTGCTGCCACGAGCCGCCGTCCGCGGGAAGCTGCTCTCCTTTCTCCGGCTGACCGCCGACATCGCGGTGCTGCCGCTGGTGACGGGACGGGATCTGGCCGCGGTCGCACAGGACGCATGGCTCGTGCAGGCGGAGGCCGCCGAGTATCCGTTCACCCGGCACTGGGGACACTGGATTCGCGCGCACACCGCGCCTTGGGCGCAGGGTTTGCTCTGGCCGTCGAAGCGTGAACCGGCAGATCGGGTGACCGTGCTGTTCGCGGATCGTCTGCAGGCTGGGGCGCTGGCAGACCCAGGGCTTCCCCCACTGGCGCTGGACTCGGCCGAGGGCGGGGAATGGCTGAACGCCGTGCTGGAACCGTACGCGACCAGGATGGCACCGTAGTGTCCGGGCCGGACGCATTCACGGACGGGTCCACGGGCAGGCCCGCCGACGACCTCCTGGATGCACTCGCGTTCCCCGCCTTCTCGTCCGATGACGTCTGGGAACCGAGTGCCGCCGCGCTGCGCGCCGAGCGGGCCAGAGTGCTGGAAGCGATGGCCAGCCTGCACTCCCCCGAGGCCATCGACGACGCCTGGTCGGTCGTCGCCGCGTGCAGCTACCGGCTGGCCCTGCTCGACGAGGCCGAGGCGGGTGACGTCCGCACGGCCGTGCAGGATGCCGAGGCCCTCTTCGCCCACGCCGACCTCACATGCGCCGCGTGCGCCGGTCCCGCCGAGTCCCGCGACGCGGTGGGCGGCCACACCTGTGCCGGGCGCGACACACACATCGCCTGGCAGTACCGCCGGACCGGCTATGCGCACCTCCTCGTCATGCTCGCCGCTATGGAGGACCGCCCCGAGCACCTGGAGCGGGCCCACGGCCTGCTGAGTGCCGTCCTGGAGAACCCGGCGGCCGTCGGCGCGGCAGATGACGGATCGGACGACTCTGGCGCGGGCGACGAGATCTTCGTACGTCGGCTGATGGCCAGGGTGTGCACCCTCCGCTACTGGTTTCCCGGCGGAGAGGAGACGGAGCCCGGCCTCTGCGGGCGCCGGGCGCTGCTCGACGAGGCGATCCGGCGCTGCGAGAGTGTTTTTGACCTCCTGGAGGAGGACGACCCGGACGGTGCCCAGGTTCACGCCGATCTCGGGGACCTGCTGCTCGACCGCTGCATCGCCACGGGGGATCCGGAGGACCTGCGCGACGCCGAGCGGGCGGTCCGGCAGCTGCGCACCGCGCTGGCTGCCGGGGACCGCAACGACGGCTTCGTACTGAACGGTCTGGGATGGGCGCTCCTGCTCCTGGGCCGCTGCCGGGAGGACGCCGACGTGGTGCGCGAGGCGTTGGACGTGATGGCACGGGCCCGCTCGGCGGGTGCTCCGCTGCCGGACGAGGAAGAGGCGTTCGCACGGTGCCTGCTGTGGAGCACGACACACTGCAATGACCGGCCCCAGGCGCCGCTCGTCGAGGCCTTGGTGGAACCGCTGCTCGACACCGCCGACGCCCTGGAAGAGCTGCCGCCGTACTACGTCGACGTGTTCGCCCGGGTGCTGTACGAGCAGGCGGTCGCCCGCAACGACGACACCCGCCGGGACCGCTGCCTCGCCCTGCTGGAACACGCCCTGGAACACTGGGACGAGGAGGACGACGGGGACCCGTCGGCGGCGCTGCTGACCCTGTCCTCCTGCCAGCTGACCCGGTTCGGCAACGACCACGAGCCCGCCCGGCTGTTCGCAGCCCGACAGCACGCGGAGCGGTTGGCCGCGCGGCCGGACGCGATCCCCGGGATCCGCCGCCTCGCGCTGTGCGTGGCTGCCGCCGCCCACAACGAGCTCGCTCGACTCGGCCTGGCCGAGCCCGACCCCGAACGGACCGAACTGTTCGTGCGGGCCTACCAGGAGACGCAGCGGGAAATCGACGAGGGCACGACGTTCGTCAACCACAACACGTGGGAGGTAGGGGCGCTCGTGCACGACGTGGGCGGCGCCCACCGGCTGGCCGACGGTTTCGCGGAGGCGTACCGGCGTTGGCGGGTCCTGGATCGCGCCGACCCCCAGTACGCCATGGGCGCGGCCGCGATCCTGATGCTCGTCGCCGACCACGATGGGGACAGCCCTGCGACCACCGAGCAGGTGGAGGAGCTGCACGCGGCGGCCATGGGTGCGCTGGACGGTGCCGACTGGCAGGCCACCGTGGGGCTGATGGCCGGGACCGCGCGGCTGAGGGGGGTGCGCGGTGCCGGGGCGCGGAGGTCGTACGAGGCCGCGCTGCGGCATCTGGACCGGGCCGGGGTGGACCTGGGTGACTCGGTCGGTTCGTCGGGACGGACCGCCGACCAGGTGTCCATGGCCCGGGCCTGGGCGGTACTGGGCCGGGGTGCCGCCCTCGGTGGCGTCGACGACATCGAGGAGGCACTGGCCGAGCTGCGGTCGTTGCGCACCAGCCCCACTTTGACCGGCTACCAACGAAGCCGCCTGGACGCGCAGATCGCCCTGCTGAGCGTCAGGCGCGCCGTGGCTCTGGGCGATCTCGGGACGGCCGACCGCGCCTTGCGCGCGCTGGGCGATGCCTACGCCGCGACGGACCCGGAGGACCCGCACCGTATCTCCGTGTGGAGCAGCCTGGAGAACGCCCGCATCGAACGGGACGTGCTCGCCGAGCGCCTGGGGCGGCCCCGGTCTCCGCGACCGGCGGGCGCTCCCACGCCCGGCGAACTGAAGCGGCTGGCGGCACGGTTGCCGACGGCCCAGCGTGCGACGGTTCTCGCGGACAACGGGGTGCGCTGCCTGACCGAGGCAGCCGAACGCAATGACACGCGGCGTTTGGACGAGGCCGAGGAGTTGCTCTCGGCGGCACTGGCGGTGGCCAACGAGGGCGGAGAGCAGTGGGTACGGTGCGCCTGTGCGCTCGGCTCGGCCCTGAACCTGCGGTTCCTCGCCGAAAAGAAGCCCGAGGTGCTGAACGCCGGTATCGAGTGGCTCATCCGGGCGCGCGAGAGGGCCGGCGGTCCCGAGCATCCGATGTGGGCGCTGACCGGTCTGGCGCTGGGCCGGTCCCTGCGGACCCGGGCCGACTGGTGGCGGATCACCGGCTCGCGGGCCGACGCCGACCGTGCGCAGGCCCGTCTCACCGGCCTGGCGGCGCTGCGCGGTCATGCCTGGGCTGCGCTCACGCAGTCCGGTACCGACCACGCCACCGAGGTCGCCGTGCATGCCACCGACGCGGCTTTGGAGGTGGTCGAGTGGTCCATCCAGGACGAGTGCCCGCAGGACGCGGTCAGAGCTCTCGACGCCTGTCGTGCCCTGGTCCTGCACGCCGCCCTCACCTCCCTGTCGGTCCCGGACCGTCTTACCGCCGCAGGCCACCCCGACCTGGCAGCCGAGTGGCGCGTTGCCGAAGCCACGACCACCGCCGCCGCCCCGGTCCGGCAGTCCGTACCAAGCGAACTGAGACGCCGCGCCCTGACCGCCCTCGCCACCCCACCGGAGGCCACGGCTTCGCACTCCGTACCGGCACCTGCCGGCCCGCCCCCGCTCGATCCGCTGCTCGACCCGCCGTCGGTCGAGGAGATCGGGGGTGCGCTGCGGGTGCTCGGGCTGGATGCGCTGGCCTATCTCCTGGCGTCCGACGATGACAGGGGCGGTACGGCCGTCGTTGTGACGCGCGACGGGCGTGCCCACGCACTTGCGTTGCCGCTGCTGCGTTCCGGGGCCGCGCCCCTGCGCGCGTTCCTTCCGGAGCGCCCGGCGGCCGGGGCGGGGCGCGATCTCGGGCCGGTGAGCCGGCCGTCCGCGCGGACCGGCCCCACGCGGCTGCGCGACCAACTCGACCGGCTGGGTTCGTGGACGTGGTTCGCGGCCGTGAAGCCACTGCTCGAAGCCCTCGGCATGCCCGAGCGAACGCCTCGCGTGGTACTTGTGCCGATGGGCGCTCTCGGCGGAGTCCCCTGGCACGCGGCCTGGGAACCGGCCGGGCAGGGACGGCGACACTACGCCGTTCAGCGGGCCGAGATCTCGTACACCGCCTCGGCCCGGCTGCTGTGCGACCTCGCTGCCCGTCCCGCCGTCCGGCCCGACGGGCCCGCGCTCGTGGTCGGCGACCCCACTGGCGATCTGCCCTACGCCGGCGAGGAGGCCCAGGCGGTGTGGCGGAGCTTCTACGCACCGGCCGCCCACGGCGGTAGCAGCGCCGGCAGCTATCTCGGCCGGGGCGCCACGGCGGATGACGTGCTGGCCTGGCTGCGCTCCCCGGACGCCTCGGGGGGCATCCTGCACCTTGCCTGCCACGGGGTGGTCACGGAGGGACGGGGGCGCACGGCCCGGCTGTCGCTGAGCGGGGGTGAACTCTCCGCCGAGGCACTCGCCGAGACCGCGGGCGAGCGGCTCGCGCTGGTGCTGCTGGCCGCCTGCCGCAGCCATGTGTCGGGGCGCGGCCACAACGAGGCCTACACTCTGGCCACCGCTTTCCTGGTCTCCGGCGCGGCGTCCGTCATCGGCTCGCTGTGGCCGGTGCCGGACGACGCCACCTCCGTCCTCATGTATCTGACGCACCATTTCCTGCGGCGGGAACGGCTGGGACCGCAACAGGCTCTGCGGCGCGCGCAGTTGTGGATGCTCGACCCGCACCGCGTGCTGCCGGCCGGCATGCCCGCCGCCCTGCGGGAGCGGGCCCTGGCCACGGACCTGCACGACCCCACGGCCTGGGCCGGTTTCACTCACCTGGGCCGCCTCTGAGCAGGCCATGAACTGCGGCCCCCGGTGTCATCCGGCCTGCCCGACCCGGGGAACCACCGTGCGCAGCCGTACGCTCCTGGTGCCCCAGCCGGACGCCGTCGCCGCCGGCCCGGCGTCCCGGTGGCCGGTGGGTGCGAGCCGCCACTTTCCGTCGAGCCCGGCTACGGTCTGCCGTTCGCTCGCGGTTCCGCCGGGTCGCCAGGCCGGGAACTGGAAGGGGAGCGTGTTCAGTTCCGTGTCCGCGACCAGCAGCTTGAGCCAGTCCATGACCTGCGCGCCGGGGCGCACGGGCCGGGACTCGGGCAGTGCGAGCCGCACCGGTTCGCCGTCCAGGGCGTACCCGCGCCGGCCGGGTCCGACGAAGTCCCCCGGGAAGAGGACCGTGTGGCTCGCGTAGCTGTCGGTGAGGTCCACCAGGACACACCACAAGGTGCGGCGCGAGGTGTTGTGCAGGCTGATGGACACCCAGGGTTCCCGGCATCCTTCCGGCGAGTGCGCGTACGGCATGGTCAGAATCCCGTCGGCGTCGGGTGACAGCGGTCGGCTGCCGCCCCAAGGGGTGATCTCGATCTTGACCTGACCGCTCAGGGCGGACATCGGGTGGGCCAGGTCGCGGGCCTGGTACCAGCGGGCCAGGTGGATCAGGCAGTCGGCCGCTCGGCGGGCGTCCGACGCGGTGCCCAGCGGCAGGTCGGGAACGCCCGGTGTGTCGTCCGTGGGCCGGATCCGGACCCGGCCGTCGGACACTGCGGCTGTGAGCCGGGCCTCGGACCTCGGTGCGTCGAGCCCGAGCAGTGGACTGGGCCCGCCGCCGGGTCCGGCGGTGGCCAGGGCCTCGCGCAGCCGGAGAGCGGCCTGCGGGTCGCCGGTGTCGTCCACTGACACGCCGATGGGCGCCAACGCCAGTGCGGAGAGTTCGACGGGATACACCTGCCGCTCGTCGGGCGTCCAGCCGTAGGGCGTCACCAGGCAGCGGTCGGCCTGGACCGTGTGCACCCGGACGATTGGCTGCACCGGCGTTGCGGTGCGGCCCGGCATGACGGTGAACTCGGGGCCGTTGTCCGCGCCGGCCCGCAGTCCGTGGGCGGCTCCGCAGTCGACTTCCCATCCGGCGCCGCCGTACCGCAGCAGATAGGGTCCCGTCGACCCGGGAGTGCCTCCGGGGAACGGTGTGTCGGCAGGGCCGCCGGCCCCGAGCGGCGCGAGAGCGGGATGTTGTCCGGGTTCGTGGGCCGTCACCCGGGCCGCCGCCGCGGCCAAGAGGTCCCGGTGGTTGAGGCGGCCGTCGGCCGGCGCGCCGTCCAGGGCTTCCAGTAGGGCCTGGGTGAAGACTCCGCGGACGACACCGCCGCTCACGCGTTCGTACGCCGACTCGTTCAGGCGGCAGGCGGCCAGCAGGACGTGCCGAGGCGGCTCGGCGTGGCCGGCGGCCGCGTCCCGGCTGCCCGGGCGGAGCCGCCATGAGCGGGGTGCGGGCAGAAAGCGGGAGGCGCGCAGGGTCGGCATGGCCGTATCTGCGGCGTCGGCGGTGTCCGCCGAGTCGTTCGCGCGGGTGGCCCCGCCGGAGAAGCAGCAGTCGACGACGGCCGTGGTGGGCACGCCCCGCGCCGCGACCGCGTCGAGGAGGGCATTGAGTTCTTTGTCGAGGAGGGGGCCGTCGGCCAAGGCCAGTGCCTGGTAGCGCCCGGTCGGCTCGGTGGCGGCGTAGGTGCCGTCGAGGTCGGCGAAGTCGGTGCCGTGTCCCGAGAACCAGAAGAGGGCGCCGTCTCCTGGCTCTGCTGCCGCCAGATGCTCGGCGAAGCCTGAGGTGACGTTCGTGACGGTCGCCTCCCCGTCGAGTAGTTCCCGCACTACGGCCCGCGGCCCGAAGCGGCGCGCCAGCCAGGCGCGGGCGGCGGCAATGTCGTTGCGGCACCCGCGCAGCGAGCGCAGTCCGTCCACGGTGCTGTAGTCGTCGATGCCCACCAGCAGGACCCGGACCTCGCCGGGGCCGGTGCCGACCGTCGTGTTCGTACCCATATGCCGAGTGTGGCAAGGCAGTTCAGCGACCGGGAGCGTTTTGCCGTCCCGGTTCTGGTCGTAAGCCGGTCGGAACATGGGCGTACTTCGCCGAAACAGGGACAACCGCCATGTTTTTCCGCCACACTGACGGCGCATTACTCCTCTGCTGAAGGCGTGCAGTCGAGTCGGCGCCGCGCCGCGCGCCCCTTCGCGTCTTCCGCCGGGGAAGTCACCTGCCAGGAGTCCGTGAGGGCTTTTGTGGGTTCATCGGGGGGATCATGAGTTCCGGAGACCGGATACGTCGCATCGTCATACCGCCGGCGCAGCCGACCGTCGCCCGGCCCGCCAGCGGGCCGGCGATCACGCCGCGTCGGGGGACGCAGCCCCCACGTTCGCGGGAACTGCTCCGGGCCCGCCCCGGCTCCCTGCTCCGGGCAGTCGCCCGGCTGGACGCGGAACTGAGCGAGGACGCGTTCCACGAGCACGCGCAGTGGCTGCGCGAGCAGTACTTGACCGGATACGGCGCCGCACCACTCGGTTTCGTGGCCCGGTGCCATCTGGGCCGCCCATATGTGGATCACCTGCTGGCGCTCGACGGGCGGATCCTGGACCACTTCGCGGCCCGGGAGCCCATGCCACCGCCTTTCGACGCGGCCCGGTCCCTGGCGCGCTCCGAGGCGTACGCGTTCATCGAGGTCCACGAAGGCGGCCTCCTGCTTCCTGTGCTGGCCGACGGAGACGTCGTCCGGCCCTGACCCGGTCCGCACCCCGGCAGCGGGGCGGCGCACGGCACTGAACGGAGTTGCAACCATGTCCGAAGTAAGCCCGGAGGCTGTCGCCCGCGCCGTCGAAAGAAGACTGGCGGGGCGCATCCAGGGTCTCTCCTCCCAGCTGCAGGGAGTGGAAGAGCAGGTCGACGACGTCAAGCAGACGCAGCGTCAGACCGAGAGCACCCTGCTGAGCCTGCTGACGCGGTTCGAGGCATACGTCCGCAAGGACGAACTCGACAAGAACAAGCAGCTGGCCCAGACCCGCGTCGGCGAAGTCAAGGCCGACATCGAGCGCGACTTCGGCCACCACAACGAGGTGCGGCGCAGTGCGACCGGCATTCTGCAGGCCTTCGACTCAGGGCTGGTCTCCGAGGACACCGTGCGACAGATCACCGAGGAACTGATGATCAAGTCGCCGCGGTACTGGCTGGCCCCGGCCCTGGTGGGCCTGGCCGCCTGGACCGCCGACCGACGCGAGCTGTGCGAGCAGGCCACCGAGGAGGCGTTCCGTCGCTCACCGGCGAAGACCTCCCTGCTCTTCGCGCTGGTGCTGCGCCGGCAGGACCGGGCGGAGGCCTCCGTGCGCTGGCTGCGGCACTACCTGTTACACCAGAACCCGATGGCGCTGGGCCGTGAGTTCCAGGTGATCCTGGAATGCGCCTCGCAGGGCGCGTTCGGTCCGGCGGGCCGGGCGCTGCTGCAAGAGACGCTGGCGAAGTGGCGCGAGGACCTACTGGACGACGACGCCGTCCGGTCCGCCCAGGTGAGCCGGTGGCGCGGTGAGATCGAGGGGCTGCGGGGCCCGAGCACAACGGCCGAGTTCCCGCGGCTGGCCGAGTCCTGCCCGCAGTGGGACCGGCTCGACGCGGCACTGGTCTCGGCACGGGCCCACGCCACGCTTCTCGACCGGTTCGAGCAACTGATGGCCCAGCCGACCCCGGCTTCGGACCGGCTGGAGGACGAGATCGATGCCATCCTCGACCGGCTGGTCGGCGACTATGACGCCGAGGAGCTGCCGCTGCGCCGCACCTTGCTGTACCACGAGCTGGTGGTCCGGCATGACGGTGACGAGGAGGCCGCCCGCCGGGAGTCCGACCTGAAGGCACCCGCCTTCGACGAGACCCGCGACTACCTCACCGTGCAGTCGACCGCGGCTCTGGATCCGGCGTCCGTCGGTGCCTCACCGGCCGCTCAGAAGCTCGCCGTCGCCTCCTGCCACGAGTGGCTCGCCGAGGCGCACGCCGGCTTCGCGCGCGACTACCGAGCCGCGCTGCCCACCGCCGTCGACGTCAGGTTCGGCAAGGGGGGCAGCCGTACGGCCGACGGGCCCGGCTTCGAGCCGCCCCTGTGGACCCAGCCGATCGCCCATGACCTGGCCGACCTCAAGCAGTCGCTGCGCCGCCACTACGACCGGCACATCGCCACCTACGTCAAGTCGCTCGCATACGACGTGAAGAAGCAGCTCCAGATCATGCTGGCGGTACTGCTGCCCGGCTTCATGGTGCTGCTCGCGATCAACGTGAAGTTCGCGTTCATCGCCGTGATCTTCGCCGCCGGGGTCTGGGGTGTCGTCGTCTACAACCGCAGTGAAACTGCGCGCACCGCGCAGAACAACGCCGAGCAGTCACTGAGGCGGCGCCGGGACGACGCGCTCACCCAGCTGGGCGGCGTGCACGCGGAGTGGACGGACTGGCGCAAGCGCTACCGGGAGGCCGACGCCGGCGAGGCACACGCGCGGGCTTTCATCGCCTCCCTGGCCACGGCCGGCAACGGGGCCGCGCCCTTCGACGGACGGGTGGTCGGCGCCAACGGGTTCGCGGGCCGGGACGACTGAGCAGAGAAGGGCGATACGGTCATGACGAACGACGAGTACCAGGGGCGGCCCGGTGACCTGCCACGGTGGCGGAACCCCGGCACCGTACCGGGCCTGCCCGCCACGGGCGGCACGCCGGGGGAAGCGGCGTCGGACGCCCCGCCGGCCAGACGCCGGCAGCGACGCCTGGTGAGCGGCCTGCCCGCATGGGAACCGCTGCCGCCGGGTGAGGTCATGGTGGTACGCCCGAGGAACAATCGGTGATCAGACGCGTCCAGCCACTGGATCCACCCCCCTCGAACGAACCCGGACGCCCGGACGCCCGCAGCCACCCCCCGGAAGCGGCTGGATCCCGATCCGGTTCCCCGGAAGCCGGTAGGGCCACGCCCAGCACGGCGGGCTCTGCCGCATCCACGCCCCGCGTCCTGCGGGGGCGTAGCTGGCGCCGCACCCCGAAGGACGTCGCATCCGCATCCGGCGCCCCCAAAGCCGCGCCCGGCACTCCCGGAGGCAATGCGTCCTCGCCTCTCCCCCCGGGTCCGCGGGCTGCCCGGAGCGGCGGTGGCGCCAGTCCCTATCAGGTCTGGGCGGACTTTCTGGAGCAGTGGGCACGTGGGGACCAGCCCGACGGGGTCGCCGATCTGCCCCGGTTGGAACCCGGTGACCTGCCGGTCGACGTCTGGCAACGGCTGCTGGGCCAAGTTCGCGGCGCGGTCGAGGAACGGCTGCAGAGGGGACTGGACGCACTGGTCCGGGAGGTGAACGCCGCCCGGGACGAGTTCACGGCGGGTCGGGCCCTGACCCGGGGCCGCGTCACACTGCGGGCCGTACGGACAGTGTTGCGTCATCCCTGTCTGCCCGAGGACTTCCGAACCCCGGTCCTGCAAGCGGTCGACGACCAGATCCGCACTCTGCAGGACACCCTGGAACAGGGGCTGGACCAGCGGCTGGCCGCGGGCGACGACCCGCGCGCGGTGGAGGCCCGACGACGCACCTACCGGGACAACCCGCTCACCGCGGTCCTGGACGACCCGGCCGAAGGGCTCCCTCCGGCCCCCGCGCCGCACACCGGTGGACGCCGCCGGATCATCCGGCCCGGTTGACCCGCCGCACCGGACCGCAACCGCCCCTCAGGACACGGCCCCGAAAGCAGAACATGTCGAACTACGCCGCCAGCCAGCACGACCTGGACCGCTACCTCACCGCCCGCGTACCGGTCATCGGTCTGCGGACGATCGAGCAGCAACGTGCTCTGCGCATGGTCAAGGAGGTCGCCGGGCAGCCACGGCGCAGCGGCCAGCAGTTCTGGATCCACACGCGGGCCACCGGGCTGCGCGATCTGCGCACGACCTCCTCCGTCCTGGACGACCGGTCGTTCACCGGGGCCACCGACTTCGCCGCTGCCCAGTTCGCGGTGCGGCAGCAGGCGACGCTCGTCCTCGTGGACCCCGGAGACGTGGAGTCGGACAGCCCGCTGACGCGCGAGCTGGCCGAGCTCGCCCGGATCGCCGACGACAATGCGGGCTGTGTCGTGCTGCTCACCGACAGCCCCATCTGGAGCGGTCTGCAGCGGCTCGGCATGAGCTTGCAGCTCGATCTGCCCGATGCCGACGAGATGCACGGGATCATCGGTGACTTCCTCGACGCCCACCACGGTGTCGTCCCTGTGCACTGGAGCGGGGACGACGTGCGTCGGGCCGCGGAGTTCCTGCGGGGCGTCACCGAGGGCGAGGCCGTCAACCTGATGGCAACGCTGGTCGCGAAGGGATCGGTGGAGGCGGACGACGTCCTGGAACTGGCCCGCTCCAAGGACCGTATCTTCAACGATCTGGCTGGCTTGGAACGGCTCACCCTCAAGTCTGAGGACTACGCGGTGGGAGGCCTGAGCAGTCTGCGTGACTGGCTGGAGCGCAAGCACCGGCTGATGCACACCGACCTGCGGGGCACCGGTCTGCGCCCGCCCCGGGGCGTGTTGCTGGTCGGGGTGCCCGGCTGCGGGAAGTCGCTGTCCGCGAAGGCCATCGCTCAGCAGTGGCAGCTGCCCCTGTACCGACTGGACATGGCGAGCATCCACGGCCGCTATCTGGGCGAGTCGGAGAGCCGGATGCGGGAGGCGCTGCAGACCGCCGACCGGGTCGCCCCCTGCATCCTGTGGATCGACGAGATCGAGAAGGGGCTGGCCGGAAGCCACGATATTTCCGGGGTGAGCCAGCGCGTCATCGGGCAGTTCCTCTTCTGGCTGCAGGAGTCGGACTCCCGTGCCTTCGTGGTCGCGACCGCCAACGACGTCCGCAGCCTGCCACCGGAGCTGTTGCGTAAGGGCCGCTTCGACGAGTTGTTCTTCGTGGACCTGCCGGACGAGACGGACCGCAGGGAGATCATCGAGCTCTACTACCGCCGCTATGTCAAGACCGAGCCGGAGCCTGGACAGATCGATCGTCTGGTGGACCTGTCGGAGGGGTTCGCCGGCTCCGACATCGAGTCCGCCCTGCACGACGTCGGGGCCGAGGTGCTGCTCGGCGGGGGTGCCGATCGGCTGAGCCCGTCGTTCATCGAGGACATCTTCGCCAACACCGCGCCCCTCATCCGCAGCAATCCCGAACAGATCGAGGAAATCCGCGCCTGGGGCCGCGAACGTGCGGTCCCCGCCGGCCGACCGGCGCACGGCACCGGCCCGGTCGGCTCCCCCAACGGTCACGGCCGCCGAGTGGTCCTGCTCGGCGACGACTGAGTACGCACGGGCGCGGGGCCGCCGTCCGCCCAGACCCGCACGTCCGAGCCGTTCCACACCTGCGCAAGCCAGGACGACCAAGTCGCTCGTCTGGCGGACGTCTGAAGATGCGACGAGCGCACGCCCGGTCCGCGCAGGGCAGGAAGCGGTTCATCAGCTGCTCCAGACGCCGGTCCCGAAGCCGCCGCACGACAGCGGCAGTCCGGCCCACCGCGTCCGGCCGGCTCACCGTGGGCGTCCGGCCGTGTGCGACCGGGTGTCGTCGTGCGGGTTCTCCAGCCGGGCGAGCCGGTCCACGAGATGGCGGTAGTTGTCGGCCACCGCCCGGTGTCCTGCGGCCGCCAGCCGTTCGAGAGCGGTGTCCCCGGTGAGCAGTGCCTCGCTGAGCAGCACCGCCCGTCCCGCCTCCAGGGCTCGTACGGCACCCGGGATGTCACCAGCGCGCAGATACGCCTCGGCTGCGTCCGCGGGCAGCCGGTCGGCGATCCTCAGCCAGCTCTCCCGGTGCGGGCGCATCCCCTGGCCGCGGTATGCCGTGTGCAGGGCGTCGAGACCGAACCGGTAGGCTTCGGCCGCCTCCGGCCACGCTCCGCGCGCCGTGGCCCAGCTCCCCCAGTTGCGCGCCGCCTCCAGGGCCCAGCGCGGTCCGCGCTCCGTCCCCGACCGGCACGCCTCCTCCAGCGTCGCCGCGGCGGCCAGCCGGTCGTCCTCCGTCCCGGTGAGGCCGTGCAGGTCGCGCAGGAAGCAGCCGAGGTTGTTCAGCCGCAGCGGACGGTTCGGGGACGCCGGGGGTGTCATATCGACCGCCTCCCGCAGCAGGGAGATCGCCTCGTCCAAGTCCCCCCGGCTGCCGCTCAGCCGCCAGCGGCGCCACAGCGCGCCCCCGGTGTTGGCGGCGATCCGGCCGCGTTCCGGCGCCGACGCGGGCAGCAGCTCCAGGGCCTCGGCATGGGCGGCGAGACCCGTGTCGAGGTCGTCGGGGTCGGCGTCGCGTTCGTAGCGGTCCATGAGGGCGTTGCCGAGGTTGTCGAGGAACACCGGCCGGTCGGGGGCCGTGCTCCCGGCCAGGGAGACCGCCGTGTTCAGCAGGGCGATCGCCTCGTCCAGGTCGTGTGGCGCGTCGAGATGCTGATGGCGCTCCCGTACGGCGTTCGCCAGGTCGTTGAGGGCGCCGGCGCGGCCCGGCGCGTCCGCGGGGAGCGCGGCGAGTGCCTGGCGGTGCAGGGCGAGCGCCTCGTCGAGGTCCACGACCGAGCCCGTCGCGCCGAACCGGTCGAGCAGCGCGTTGCCCAGCCCTTGCAGCGTGTCCGGCCGCCGGGAGGCGCGCGGCGGCAGCAGCCGCAAGGCCCGGCGCAGCGCCGCCACGGCCCGCTCCAGGTCGTCGGCCACTCCGGTGGACTCGTACCGCAGCCGCAGGGCCTCGGCCAGGTTCTCCAGGTACAGCGGGAGGCCGGGGGCCTGTTCGGGCGTGGCCGCCACGAGCGTTTCCAGCTGGTCCAGGGCGAACGCCAGGTCCTCGGGGTCCCCGGTGCGGTGGTGGCGCCGGATCCTGCCGCGCGCACGGTTGTTGAGGTCCGCGGGACCGGGCCGCCGAGGGCGCAGTTCGGCAACTGTGTCGAACAGGCCGACGGAACGGTCGAGATCGGCGATCTCCCAGGTGTGCTCGTAGCGGTACGCCAGCGCGATCGCCAGAGCAGTCAGCCTGCCGGGCAGGGCCGGGGCCGCCTCGTCGGTCAGATCGGCGCATCGCTCCAGACAGGTCACGGCCTGCTCCAGGTCCTCCTCGTCGCCGTGGTGCAGATAGCGCGCGGTGAGCACCGTGCCGAGTGTGTCCAGACACTGCGGCAGCAGCAGTTCGGGGCCGTCGAGCAGGTCCACCGCGTGCGCGGCCGCCTCGAGGGCCTCCTCCAACTCGGCCCGGTCGGCGTCGCGTTCGTAGCGCTCCAAGAGGGTGCGGGCGAGGTTGTTCCAGAGGTGCGGCGAACCGGAGCGGCCCTGGGAACGATCCGCGGTGGCGGCGCGCAGCAAGACGGTCGCAGCGTCGGCCAGATCGGCGGGTGAGCCGTGGCGGGCGTGGCGCTCCAGCAGGGCGAGGGCCAGATTGGCCTGCCGCAGCGGCAGGTTCGGGGATCGGGCGGGCGTGAGCGCCACCGCCCGTGCGCAGCCCTCGGCCCAGGCGTCGAGATCGGCCGGGTCGCCGGCACGGTCGTAGCGGTGCATGTGGGCGGAGGCCAGATTCGTCACGTGCAGCAGGTGGTTGGGATCCTCGGCGGCGCCGTACAGCACGGCATGCGTGTGCAGTTCCAGGGCGCGGTCGAGCAACGCGGGTTCGCCCTCGGCGTCGTACAGGTCCGTCAGGACGAGACCGAGGTTGTCAAGGACCGTTGCGTCCCCCGGGGCCAACTCGGCAGCCGCCTCCAGCACCTCCCGCGCCCGTTCCAGCAGATGCTCGTCCCCCGTCTCGTCGTGACAGACGCGCAGGCAGTTGCCCAGGTTGTTGAGAGAGTCGGCGTCCCGGACAAGCCGCACATGCTTCTCGTGCGTCTCCAGTGCCTCGGCGAGCACCGCGAACTCACCTTCCGCCTCGAAGAGATCGAGCAGTGCACCGCCCAACTCGTCCACATGCGCGGCGACATGCTCCTCCTGCGCCAGCGCCCGCAGCAGTTCGACGGCCTCGCGGGCTGCCTCGACATCACCCGTCTCGGCGTACCGGTCACGTGCCCGGTACGCCGCCTCGGCCCGGTCGTCGGTCACGGGCACTCCCAAGAGGATGCTCGACTCACCTCGTCAGTGTGAGCGTTCATCTACGCTGAGTTCCATCGGATCGGTGAAGGAGCCGACGGTGCTGGGGGTGCTGGGGTGGACCGTTTCGCGGAGATCCGCGCGGCCAGGCGCGAACTCGACGCCGTCGTGCAGGAGATTCGGCAGCTCGACGGGTTCGAGGACTTCCTGCCCGAACCGACCGAGGAAGACGTCTACCGCGCCGCCGAGGAGCAGCCGCTGGTGTATCTCTCGGCGGCCGAACGCGGTGGAGTCGCCCTCGTCGTGCACAACCACGACGTACGCCAGGTGGACCTGCCCGTCCTGACCGCCCAGGCGGTGCTCAGCCGTGCGCGCGCCCACGACGACGCCCACAAGGCGTACGCGGCCGACCGTGCCGGACGGCTGACGCAGTGGGAGAGGTCTCTGGAGACGACCACGAAGTGGCTGTGGGACGACCTGATGGGCCCGGTCTGCGACGCCCTGCGCTCCTTCGACGGGGCCGTTCTGGTAGCCGGCGGCCTGCTCGGCCTGCTGCCCCTGCACGCGGCCTGGACCGAGGACAGGGCGACGCCCACCGGACGCTGGTACGCACTCGACGACCTCGTCCTCAGCTACGTGCCCAACGCCCGCTCCCTGACCTCGGCCCGCGCACGCGCCGGGGGCCGCGTCGAGCGGCTGACCGTGGTCGCGGACCCGGCCGGACGGCCGCCCCTGGGCTCGGCCGAGCAGGAGGCCCGCGCGGCGGCGGCCGGGTTCCCGGCCAGTACGACCGTGCTGCGCGGCCCGGCAGCCCACGCCGCCGCGGCCCGTAACGCCCTTGCCGACGCCGACGCCGCGCACTTCGCCTGTCACGGGCAGGCCGATCTACTCACCCCGCTGGACAGCGGACTGCTGCTGGCCGGCACGGACGAACTGCGGCTGCGCGACCTTTTGGCGCTGCGGCTGACGCTCCGCCTGGCCGTCCTGTCCGCCTGCGAGTCGTACCTGCCGGGCACCGTACTGCCGGACGAGGTGGTGTCGCTGCCCGGCGGCCTGCTCCAGGCGGGCGTCGCCGGAGTCGTCGCCGCCATGTGGTCGCTGCCCGATGTGCCGGCCGCGCTCCTCATGACCGACTTCTACCGGCGCTGGCGCACCGAGGACGACCACCCGGCCACGGCGCTGCGCGACGCCCAGGTCTGGCTGCGTGACGTACCCAACGGCGAACGGTTCGCCTTACTCCAGCAGGCCCTCGCCGTCGGCGAGCCGTGGCTGCCGGACGACGAGACCACCGAAGGGCTCCTGCTGGCACTGGAGTTCCAGGAGGACGACGAGCGCTCCTTCGCCGACCTCCATTCCTGGGCCGGCTTCGGATACTTCGGGGCATGACGGGCCGCACGTGATCAGAGTCGAAGCGCTGCCGGCCCATGAGGGCGACTGCCTCTGGGTGGAGTGGACGTACCAAGGACGCATCCGCCGCATGCTCGTCGACGGCGGCCGCGGGGGCCGCGGAGGCCGGCTGCCCGAGGGTCTCGCCGCCCGGTTTCGCAGACAACCGGTCGCCGAGCGCACCTTCGATCTCGTGGTGTGCACCCATCTCGACGCCGACCACATCGGCGGCCTGATACCCCTGTTCCGCGATCCGCCGGAGGGGTTCACCGCGGACGAAGTATGGTTCAACGGCGACCGGCAGATCCTCGGCGACGTCCTCAGCCACGCCCAGGCCGACACCTTCTCCCGGCTGCTGGTGGACCAGCCCTGGAACACGAGGTTCAACGGGCGCGCCGTCGCCGTCCCGGTCGGCGGTGAGCTGCCCGTATTCGACGTCTCGGGGCTGCGGCTGACCCTGCTGTCCCCGCGGCGGGGCGCCCTACTGGACCTGAGTCGGGACTGGACGCGCTGGGTTGAGGAGATCGAACGCGAACGACTCGGCCCCGAGATCTCCGCACCCCCGGACGTCCTGCGCGGCAGCGATGCCGGCGTGGCCTGGGAGGAACTGGCGTTGCGCCCCTACATCCGCGACGAGTCCGTGCCGAACCGGTCGAGCATCGCCTTCCTCGCCGAGTACGACGGCGCCCGCGTGCTGTTCGGCGCCGACGCGCACGCCGAGACCCTGTGCGACGGTCTGCGCCACCTGGACGACACCCCGTGGGGACGGCCGTACCGGGTGGACCTGTGCAAGGTGCCGCACCACGGCAGCAGCCGCAACCTCAGCCCGGAACTCCTCGCCCGACTGGACTGCCGCCACTGGCTGTTCTCCACCAGCGGCGCCCGCTTCGGCCATCCCGACCGGCGGGCCGTCGCCCGGATCGCGCGGCGGTACCAGGATCCCGTGCTGTGGTTCAACTACCTCTCGCCCAGCACCACCGAGTACGCCCGCCCCGAACTCGCCGCCGAGCGGGGCTTCCGGGCCTTCCACCCGCCCGAGGACCAGCCGGGCGCCGACCTGACGGTGACACCCGGCCAGGTGACCCGCACGCGCACCGATCCGGAGAGGGCACAGTGAACCCCGATCCCGCTCTCGTCGAACTCATCGACCTCTGGTACGAGTTGCCGGCCCTGGTAGGCAAGGACTGGCCCGAACTGCGGCCACGGCTGCTGATCGCCCTGAAGGAACTGACGACGGCACCGCCGTCGGAGTACGAGCGCCGCGCGCAGGCCCTGCTTCGGCTGCTGCTCGACCACGCCGAAGTCAGGAGGCGGCTCGCCCCGGCCCTGATCGGCAAGACCATCCCCACTGACCGGGGTGCGGGCACGGAGCGGGGCGGCGCCCGCACCCCGCCGGCCTCGCAACTCGCCCTGCGCGCGGGCATCCTGCCGCCGGGCCTGGACGACGCGGGCCGCTGGATCAACGCCGACGTCGAACCGGGCCCCGCGAATCGGCCGGGCACGTTCGTCCTGGGCTTCGACGTCGACGACAGCCCGCGCGAGGACTCCGTCTCCGAGCCGCTCAGGGACCTCGGCACCGCGGACGCCTGGCCCGCGACGCTGACCGTCCGCGTGACCGGCATCGACGCCGAGGCCGAAGCCCTCGCCGACACACTGACCGTGCCCGCCCAGGGGCCCTCGCCCGACCGGGCCCGCTTCCTGATCACCCCTGCCCGCACCGGCACCCTCCCGCTCCAGGCGACCTTCTGGCGCTCCGGCAGCCTCGTGCAGGTGCTGCACCTCAACGTCTCGGGACACGAGGTACGCGTGCGGGCCCAAGGGCCCTCCCGCGCGGCCGTCGCCGAGGTGCGCGATCGCGGCCTGTCGGTGCATATACGCCCGGCCCCGGGCGGTCGCGAGTACGAGATCGTCGTCTCCGGAGGCATCGGTCACTCCGTACGGGCGCCGCTGCACAAAACCGACAGCGCCCTACACGCGATCGCGGTGCAGGCCCGCCGTCCACTGCGGGCCGTGACCGCCGAGTGGGGCCCGCTCTCCGACGGTCCTCCCCGGACCGGACTCGACCTCCCGGACGACGTCTACAAACACCACACCCGACTGCTGGCCAAGGCGGGCTGCCGGATGTTCCGCGACCTGTTCTTCGACGGGGCCGACGCCCAACTCGAAGAGGTCGGCCGCAGGATCCAGGAGTACCTGACTGGGGCCGGCCTGCGCAGCGTGCAGTTCGTCACCGACCGGCCCCTCTTGCCCTGGCACCTGATGTGCCCGGTCGAGCACATGCGCGACGCCGACTTCGGACAGATCCTCGGCCTTCGCCACCGGGTCGACTGCATCCCCGTCGCCGCCCACGCCGGCCGGGGCATCACCGAGGTGGCCATCGACACCCAGCGGGGCCTGGACGTCACCCTCGGCCTCAACCGCGCCATCGATCTCGGCGGCGAACGCGACCTGGTCGCGAAGCAAGAGGCGTACTGGCGCGACTACGACGACAAGGGACTCGCCCGCCTCACCATCCACGACCGGCAGCAGCCCGTCTTCGACACCCTGTGCGGGACGGGCGGATCCGCCGGGATCGTCTACCTCTACTGCCACGCCGTGGCCCACGACACCGACGACGACGGACCGGCGAATCCCCGGCTCGCCGTGGAGGGCACCACCGGGGGAATCCTGCTGCGCAGCCTGCGCGACCACGGCACCGCCCTGCCCGGCTCACCGGTGATCGTGCTCAACGCATGCGGCACAGCCGTCACCTCGGCGCTGTCCACGGAGGGCTTCCTGACCCACTTCCTGGAGCGTTCCCGCGGGGTGCTCGGCACCGAGGCGGACACCCCGGCCCCCTTCGCCGCGGCCTGGGCCACCGTCTTCTTCGACCGCCTCCTGTCCGGCGAGCCGATCGGCGAGGCGGTTCGTGCCACCCGGGAGCACTTCACCGTCGTCCACCGCAATCCGCTGGGTCTGCTCTACGCCCTGTACTGCAACGGCGACACCGTACTGCGACCAGCCCTCGCCGGCGGCTGACAGCGGTTACGACGTCCGGGATTCCAGGTCGGGCAGCCCCGCCGTCTCGATGAGGCGGCGGGCGTACGTCCACGCCGCCTCCTCCACCCAGGCGGACCGCACCGTCCGGAGCCAGAACAGCAGCAGCACCAGGTCCGCGAGCACCAGCGACACCGACACCACGGCCTTGGCGAAACCGGCCGGCGCCCAGCCCACCACCGCGTACAGCACCGCCCCGAACAGACCGATGACCCCCGCGCCCAGGGCCAGCGGTCGCAGCCCCAGCGCGTTGCGGCGGAAGCCGTACTCGCGGTTCTCCTCCGCCACCAGCTCACTGCCCGGAAGCGCCCGCGCCCGGGTCCGTAGCACCGTGCCCGCCACCTCGTAGACGGCGTCGGCGCCCTCTGGGTCGGACTGCTCCTCCGCAGCCGACGGCAGCCGCAGCGGCGGTCCCGCGATCTGCTCGATACGGGCGTGCAGATACGTCAGATGCGTGGTCCCCGTCGGACCCCGCCACCGCAACAGCTGTACTGACGGCTTGCCGCCCCACTGCTCGAACAACGCCGGCTCCAGCCGCCGTCCCCGGGACCGGCTGAACTGCCCTAGCAGCAATGGCAGTCCGGACACCAGCACGAGCGCCCACACTCGGCGCGCGGCCGACCAGTCCGGCACCAGCACCACCACAGGCAGGGCCGGCGGCAGCGCCGCGATCAGGATCGGGCGGATCCTCGCCCGCCACGTGTACGGACTGAACGTACGGGCGATCAGGCCCTGTTCCACGACGGACCACCCCCTCATCGTGGCCCGCCCCCCACGGGCCCTGATGAGGAATACCCCAGCCGCCGTTGCCGTATCCGCCGTTCTGGGTCCGTCCGGTGGCCACCGGGCGCTCAGCCCACGTTCCGCCCACCGAATCCAGTTGTGCGCCGCGTCCACGTCATCTACTCGGACGGGTGAAGTCGCAGCCCGCGCAGAACCCCGCCCGGGCCAGGTTCGTCATGCCGGGCATGAGACCGATTCACGACGCGCACGTCGCCGAGCCGGGCCTGGCCGTGATCGAGGTAGCGGCCTATGACGAGGCCACCGCCTTCGCCGTCCAAGAACTGCTCGCCACGCGCCGGTGAACGCGCCGAAGGCGCCCGTCAGACCACCCCGGAGGGCCGCCAGGCCCGCAGGGGCGTCTCCGCCCGGCCGTGGCCCGCTACCGCCACCCCCACCGGGCCAAAAGAGCAGTTGCCAGACGCACCCCCGGGTCGGCGATCCGGGTGCCTGCCCGGCCGGGCTGCGCCTACGCTGGCATCGGAGCCGTTCCAGCGGTCATCCCCCGTACCGCTGGGACGGCTTCGACGCGTTCGGCGTACACCCCCGCCACCGTGGGGTGGAAGGCATGCCGGGGTGACCTGGACGCTGCCCGACCCCGTGCTCACCTCGGCCGTGCCGGGCCCCGACCTGCCCGCGGGGTCGGCCGCCGAGCCGAAGTGGGACGGCTACCGCGCCCAGCTCGGCCGCCGCGGCGACAGCGTGCTGCTGCGCTCGAGGCACGGCACCGACATGACGACCGCGTTCCCGGAGATCCGCGCCGCCGCCCTCGAGCGGCTGCCTGAGCAGACGGGCCTGGACGGTGAGCTGGTGGTGTGGGAGGCGGGGCGGCTCGCCTTCGAGCGGCTGCAGCAGCGCCTGGCCCGCCGCGGCGCCGGCGCCGCCCGCGTCGCCACCCAGTGGCCCGCGCACTACGTCGTCTTCGACCTGCTCCATCTCGGCGACACCGATCTCGCCTCCTGGCCCTACGTCCGCCGCCGGGCCGCCCTGGTAGGGCTGTTCGCCGATGCCGGCCTGGCCGCGCCGTTCACGCTGTGCCCCTCGTCCACCGATCCCGCCACCGCCCGCGAGTGGCTGACCTGGGCGTCGGTCGGCGTGGAGGGCCTGTGCTTCAAGCGGCTCGACGAGCCCTACCGCGCCGGAGCCCGCTCCTAAACCAAGTACAAGGTCCACGAGACCGCCGACGCGATCGTGGGCGCGGTCACCGGCCCTGTCAGCGCCCCCCGCACCCTGCTGCTGGGCCGCCACGACCAGGCCGGACGGCTGCGCTACACCGGACACACCACGGCCCTGACCCGGGCAGTATCGGCCGATCTCGGCCGCCTGCTGACCCCAACCCTCTGCACACCGCACCCCTCGAGGGGGCGGACCTTCTCAGCCGGATGGCACACGCGCGAGCCGCAGCAATGTCCAGGCGCCACCGAGCACGCCCTTGGCGATGTCACCCATCAGCCGGGTCGGGCCATTCGTCGTCATCGGACCCGGTGCTGGGCCCCGGTGACGTTTGACTAGCCGGAGGGTCCCAGTGACGCCGTATCAGCCTGTGACGGGGCTCCGGGTGGAAGGACTCGGGTTCCGGTACATCGAGGCTCGTCGAGTGACGCTGTCGGGTCGAATGGTTCGACGCCTTCGTAGAGCCGCAGCAAGTCGTTGGCCAGCTCATACAGGAGCCGCACACTGATGTTGTGCAGGGCCTCACCGATCAGGCGGGTCGTGTCGTCAGTGTGGGCCAGAAAGGTGGGACGCAGGACGTACTTGCCCAGCTTGACCGCCGTCTCCAGCGTTTCGTCGCCGCGGGCCAAGTCGCTGACGAGGGTGGTGGTCCAGCCTTCGGGGGATGAGCGTGGGAGCATCAGCCGCCCGAGGACGTCAAAGACGTCGGCCGTCCGGCGCTCCCCAGGATGCGGTATGTCGGCTTGGCCTCGTAGGTCGGCTGGTCCGAGGTCGGCTTCCGCCCAGCTGTGTGCCCGCACGTGCATGGCGAGAGCGAGAGCAGTACGGACGAATGCCTCCTGCGCTGCAGCCCCGGCCGGCGGATGGTCCGGCATGTCAGGCCCCAGCATCGCCTGCGTCTGTCCCGCCAGATTGCCCAGGGCCCACGCCCTCCGATCTGGGTCCGGAGGCTCCCGCCGCAACTCCTGGGCCGCAGTGCGTGCGGCCCTCAGCACCCCGCGGGCCAGCCGGTCAAAGTGCTCAGGCGATGCGATGGACCACGGATGCAGTCCCGGACGATCGTCGGCGTCCACTCGACTCCCCCTTGCCAGCCCGTCCGACAGTACAAGTGGAAAGGCCGGTAACCGCAGGATGCCCTGTCTGATGCCGTTGTTCCAGACGCAGGACCGAGCACGGCAGCGCCGGGAAGAAGCACGGCAGCTAACAGACCTTGGACAGTCACCGTTGCGCTCTGCGGGTCCCCCACTCAACCTTCAGTGAGAATTGCTCAACGTTCGCTGCGACTAGTCACCCGCCGTGGGAAAAGCTGCCGGTCCGTGCGGCGCATACTCGTTCCATGGAACGTCCGCCGTATCAGTCTGTGCGCGTCAACTTCTCCAACAGCGACTACCAGAACATCTGCGAGGACTTCGGTGGAGGCCACGAGGCCTGGCCCGCCTGGAGGGAGTTGGGAGACCTCCTGGCTTATCGCTCTGGCTGGCACTTCGACTTCGTCAATCGCGGAAAGCCCCTCTGGTCTCTCGGGGTTCTGGGCGAGAGCAGACTGAACATCTCCGTGGACGGCGACAGCCGCTACCACTGCTACAACCGCGATCGAAATGACGAGGCGACGCTCGACAGCATCGCCGAAGTCGAGGATTGGCTCGGCCCTCGGGAAGAGGAAGTCGGCAAACCGAGCGAGGTCTCCCTCAACATCGCTCGGAGCGATGACTGGCGGATCCTCAAGGTGCACGCGTTCAGGCTCTCCGTCAGTTGGTCGGACGGGTACTCGCCGCAACGCTGCCGGCGCTCACGGAGGCGGGATTCGGGCAGACGCTGGCGGAGGCCCGTCAACCGGGCCGGTGAGATGCTCTGTCACCTCTTCGGCGCTCCGACAGAGCTTGCCCCGGAGCTGACGATGGAACTCGAGCTGGACTCCGCGGCTACTCAACGGCTGCGATTCGGCATGTAGTGCAGCGACGGGCGGGACTTTTGAATGTCACTCACCAGACGACGCTACTCACTCCGGAAAGGCGTAACAATATTACATCAATGATCATTGCGCGCAGCCAAAGCGAGATCCCGCGATGACTGGTCCGCGAGGAATTCACTAAATGAATCCCACCGAGTGCGGAGCTCGGCACTGCCTTCCTGATACATGGCCACGGGCGGATCATCACTCCCCGAAGGCTCCAGCCAATACACTTGATATCCCTGATGCATCGCAAAGACGATTGCATTCTCCGCAATGAGATGAGAGGCGCCATTCTCGGCAAGAAGCTCCAATGCATCGTGCTTAATACCCATCATCCCTGGATAGAAGGCGTCCGTGCCAATCAGGAACTGCCCAGCGCAGCGACCCATATTACGAAGAAACTCCTCGTAATACATGGGCAGCGACTCGATGTGTTGATCGACACGGACGCTCTCGATCTCTTCTGCCCCTAGGCCAGCAACCTCGACCCCTCCCCCAATGGCCTCGATCGACCGGATCAGATCGTTGAAGAAGCTAACCATGCGGTCTCGCCCATCGCTATCCAGTGGTGACATTGATCGTAACTCCTGGAAATCGCTCTTGAAACTGCTGGATCACCGATTGACAACTTGGGCAAACGTCTCGCTCGGAGTACAAGTTGACAGTCCCCGATGAGCGCGGCGTCAACCCCTTCGCAAGATGCTCCAAGACCTGCCACTCCGAATCAGAATCCCTGCCGCTAGGGTCGAAAATAGGATTCTTCGGCATTCCCACCGAGCCGGGATTCGGATGCGAGCCGCTGACTCCAATCAGCTGCCCTGTCCCACCATCGACATCATACTGAGCAACCGCGATATTCCTGCGCCCACCTACTTGATTGTTAGGGTCAGCGCGATACGCCGCAGCAACCTCTTGTGGTGTCCCACATAGCCCGTTGCTGTTATGCACGAGCACTGGCGTGCCGCCTGCCAGTACATAGTACGTGTGCAGTTGGTCGACGGTGAGGTTGTACATGTCCGCAGAGCCGGGGCGGGTGATGACCGCGTCGATGCGAACGTGGTGGTTGGTAGCGGTGTTGAGGGCGTGACCAGGCTTGAGTTTGCCGGCGGGGATCCAGGTGTGGAGGGTGTCGTCCCAGAAGGGGTGGCGCGAGGTGGTGTGGAGAGTGATGTCGTGACCGTCAGTGCCGCGGATAGTGACATCGACTAGGTCGTTGTCGTGGTGAACCAGGCGAGCGGTGACCTTGCGGGGCCCGCGATGCTTACCGCTTTTCGGGTCGGCGCTCTCCACCCGGTCACCCGGTTTGATCTTGGCGATGGGTTTGGTCTTTCGGTCCGCCATCAAGACCGGCGTCTGGGGGTCGAAGCTGCAGAAGGACACGCCCTCCGCCACGGCCTCTTCTTCGAGAGCCGCCGCGGCGGAGATGCCGACAGCAAGATCGCCGAGGGATTCGCACAGGCTCACAAGCGTGCACGGGTTGCTCGGTATGTCCTTGATGTCGGCCCAGTGGTGGTAGAACTTCTGGAATCCCTGGCAGGAAGAGGTCCAGAGCAGGTCTTCACCGGTGCACCGCTCCCGGTAGTACAGCTCGACGTTCCGCGCCGGAGAGAGGTCCGCTCGGTAGGTCCCGTAGCTCATCATCTGTGTGATCGTGGGCGCGTGGCCGCCGAACTTCTTCATGTCCTTCAGCGGCGGCAGTGTCCTGCTCTGCGGTGGCTCATAGTCTTTCGACGCGGGATCGTCGTACGACTTGTAGGGCGCGTTGGTTCCGTTGTCTCCGGAGCAGAAGTGCGGGTAGCACTGTTCGAGGCCCGCTGGGGTCGGCGGAGGTGACGGGATTGTCAGCGGCGTAGGTGTAGCCGCCGAGTTCCTGGGGGCTGGTGGCTTCCAGAATGGGGTCGACGCTGATGAAGCGGCCCAGGCTCGGGTCGTACTTGCGGGCGCCGACGTCGGTGTAGCCGGTGGAGCTGTCCTGGGGCGCGCCGAGGTAGGAGTGGGTGGGGTCGGGCCAGGTAGTGCTGTTGGCGCTGGCGCGTGGCTGTCCGTAGGGCGTGTATTGCTGGCGGGCGACCTGCTGAGTGGTGGTGTCCATCGACAAGGTCGCGGTGCCGTGCGGGTCGTTGAACAGGTACTTCAGTCCGCCGCCGGAGAGGCTGGAGCGTATGGCCACGGGAGTTCCGGTGCCGCCGTGGGTGTAGGTGCGGACGGCGCCGAGGAGGACGTTGGGAGTGACGCCGGTGTTGACGACGATTTCGGTGTCGCCGGCGAAGAGGGTGGTCTTGCCGGGGTCGCGGCGGATGAACTGGTTGCCGTCGGCGTCGTACAAGTATTTGGTGGATGTGGGGCTGGTGCCGCCCGCGTCCACCTGAGTGAGGTGGTTTTCGTCGTCCCACGTCAGGGTTTGGCTGAGGCCGGTGGTGGGGGTGCGGGTGTGCAGGTTGCCGTCTTCGTCGTAGACGAAGCTGGTGGGGTTGGTGCCGCCGGTGGTTGCGGTGAGGGTGTGAGGCTGGGCGTGGTTGGGAGTGCAGTTGGTGGTGCAGCCGTCGGTGTAGGTGGTGGTGGCTGTGGTGGCGGAGCCGCCGATGGCGTGGTCGACGCTCTGGTGACGGTTGCCGATGGCGTCGTAGCTGAAGGACTGCCAGTAGGAGCCGGGGGTGGTGGTGAGGGTGCTGGCGGTGGGCGGGTTGGCGGCGCAGTTGTCGTTGGCGGTCCAGGCGTCGGTGAGCCGGTCGAGGGTGTCGTAGCTGTAGCACTGCTGGTCGGTGACGGTGTTGCCGGTCTCCGACTGCTGGTCGGTGGTGGAGGTGGGGTTGCCGGAGGCGTCGTAGGTGTACTTGGTGTCGTCGACCGTGGGACCGGGGGCCTGGGTCCGCTCCACGAGGCGGTTGGTGAGGTGGCGGGTCTGGTCGTCGTAGCTGTAGGTGGCCCAGGCTGGGTTGGTGGAGGCGCCGAACGTCAGCCTCGACGGTTCACCGTAGTTGGTGTATACGCTCGCCCCGACGTAGGTGTTGGCACTGCTCTTGGTGATGGTCGGGTTGCCCAGCGCGTCGTGCGCGTAGGTGATCACCTCGTTGTTGAGCCCCTGGGTGCGCGGGTCGCTCTGGGTGGCCAGCAGCTGGTCTTTGACCGTGTAGGTGTAGGTCGTCGTGTACGTCGAAGGCAACGGCGCCTCGGATGCCGGCAGAGTGATCTTGGTGCCGGTCGGCTTGCCGAGGGTGGTATAGCCGGTGGCGGCGACCGTGTAGCCGCCGGTGGTGCCCTGGACGTAGCGGGTGGAGGAGGTCGGCAGGCCGATGCGCAGGGTGTCGTAGGTCCAGGACGCGAACTGGAAGTTGGACTTGGCCTTGTCGGTGGCAGTGAGCTTGCGTCCCAGGAGGTCGTAGGTGTAGTCGAGTTCGACCTTCTTGGCGTCGGTGGTGGAGACAGGGTTGCCGGCGTCGTCGTAGCCGTAGCTGCTTGCGCCCGCGTCCGGGTCGGTCTGCGACGTCTGGCGGCCCAGCAGGTCGTAGTCGGAGGTCCACACCGTCTTGTCGGGACCCGTGACCTGGTGCTGTTGGCCCGCGGCCGTGTATCCGTAGGTGGTGGCCGAGGTGGTGCCGCCGGTGGCGGTGAAGCCGGTTGCCGCTGTGCCGGACACGGCGGGCGGGGCGGTGTACTGGTCCAGTTCGGTGGTCTGACCGCGTGCGCCGACGACCTTGGCGGAGGCGACCCCGCCCTTGGGAGGCAGGACGGTGGTCCGGTCTCCGGTGTAGGCGGTGGTCGTGGTCCAGGTCTTGACCCCGTCGTGTTCTTCGGTGACCAGGTCGGCGCGCCCCTGCCCGTCGTAGTCGGTGACGGTGGTGTCGGGAATGGAGACCTGGGAGACCGATATCAGGCTGTTGCCAGGGCTGCCGCCCACGGCGTAGGAGTTGTTGGTGGCGACGGTCCAGCCGTGCGAGTCGTACTGGGTGTCCGAGACCGCGGTGCTTGAATTCTCCGCTGTCGCCTGTACCTGCAGCGGCCGCAGCATCGCGTCGAAGAGCGTCTCGCTGGTCTGGTAACTGCCGTTGTCGAGGAGTGTGTTGGACGCGACGACCGACGGGGCCGACTGGGACATGCTGTAGGTGTAAGTCGTGTTCGCCGGAGCGCCGTTGGCCTTGATCTCATTGGGCAGCCACACCCCGGTCATGCGGCCGAGCGCGTCGTACGTGAGCGAGGTGAGCAGGCCGGCCGCGTCCGTCTTGGCGGTGGGCAGGGCGCGGGCCGGGTCTACGGTGCTGCTGGTGAGCCGGCAGTCCTTGGATGACGTGGTGGTCGTGGAGCAGTCCACGCCGGGCGTGACCTGGGTGATGGTCGTGCTGCTGGTGGGGAGTTCGCCGTTGGACGGGGTGTAGTGGATGAAGACCGTCTGGGCGAGGCTCTTGCCATCCGGGGAGGTGGATTTGGGGGTGCGGGTCGCCTTGGTGGCGCGGCCGTAGGAGTCGTAGCTGGTGGCGGTCTGGTCCACGAACGTGGTTGCGGTGGCGCCGGTGGCCGCTGATGCCCGCTGGACCAGGGTGACGTCACCGGTCGTGGGCAGAGCCGGGTTCTGCTGGCCGTCACCGTCGTAGGCGAAGGCGTTGCTGTCGTAGGAGCTGCGGGTATCGGCGATCAGTGTCCCGCTGGGAGTGGCTCCGGCACTGGAGCAGTCCTGTGCCGTGGTGATGACCTCGGCGGGGACGACCAGGGTGTTTCCGCTGCCGGTGAGGTAGCGGGTGTAGGTGCACTTGGCGACGTTGTTGCTGTCGGCGGTCTCACCGCGGTCGTCGAGTTGCACGGGCATGCCGGTCGTCGACTTGCCCAGGGTGGTGTTGTAGAAGGTGTCGGTCTCGGTCTTGCGCCAGCCGTAGGACACAGTCTGTCGGGTCAGTGTTTTGGCGGGACGGACCATCTGTGCCGTCAGGTCGGGCAGACCGCTGCGGTTGCGGCTGGCCGTGGGGCCGATGACTGTGGGCACGTTGACGACGGCTTTGTCCAGGCTGCCCGTGGCGCTGGTGTAGGTGTCGGTCTCGAACGTCTGGCCGGCCAAGGTGTCGTCGTCCGCGACCGAGGTGGCGCCGTCCTGGCTCGTCAGGTCGGGCACGGAACGAGTCTTGCCCCCGGGCAGGGTGTCGCCGTTCATGCCCAGGAAGTAATAGGTCTTCGTCAGAGTCTTCTGGTCGTGGACCTTGGCGCCATTGGTGTAGTGGAAGACGTTCGGGTCTCCGGTGGTGGTGTCCACCTCCGGGTAGCCCCGGAACTGACCCCAGGTACGATTCTTGGCCTTGACAAGCTCGTTGTCGTCGTAGTGCCAGCCGGGGTTGCCCTTGTAGACGTAGTCCGTCTCCAGCTTGGGCTGGGTGCCGTCCTGGTAGGAGTTGTGCGGATCTTCGGTGACGACCGAGGCGACCTTGTACTTGTAGAACCAGTCCATCCACGGCGCCGGCTGCCCGTCGGGTGTCCAGTACACCGGGAAGCAGGACAGGGTGTTGGTCGAGGCGAAGGTCTTGGCCGCCGCGTCGGTGGGGTCGTTCGGGTCGCTCGCCGGCGCGTTGGAGCAGTCGGGCCTGTCGTAGGTGACCGTCGTCTCGGCGCCTGTCTCGCTGGTGACCGTCTGGATCCGGTCGTGGTACATCAGCGGCATCTGCGGGATGGTGCCGACCCGATTGGGCAGTTGCAGTGGCGGGTCGAAGCTCACCGCCGGCGTGGAGATACTGCCCGACGCGCTGCCCAAGGTGTCCAGGCCGGTGCGTTGGATGGAGTCCAGCCACAGGGTGGGGGCGTGGTCGCCGCCGTCGGGGAAGGACTGGGTGAAGCTGTACTTGTCGACCTGCTTGGTCGCACCGCCCACCTGGATCTGTGTGGTGATCGCCGTCAGACGCCTGCGCGTCCAGAAACTCGGGCCGTGATTCGTGCAGTTCGTCGAGCCCGAGGCGCAGTTGAGGTCCACCGGCACGTCGGGCCAGTACGCGGCGTTGGCAGGGGTGAACTGGCTGTCCGCACATGTGTTGCCCGACGGAGTGCCCGGGATGCAGCGTTCGTCGGTGTCGAAGAGGATCTGCTCCGGCGCGGTGCCCGAGTAGATCGTCGAGGCGGTCATGCCGTAGTCGATGCGGGACAGGGTGCCGCTGCGGGTGTAGGACACCACGGTGTTCTTCATGTCGGCGCCGTAGTAGCCCGTTTCCGGCGAGTAGTACCAGGCGGTGGCGTTGCCATGGGTGTCGACCGCGTAGTCCAGATTGAACCGGTAGCCCAGCGTGCAGGATGTGGAGGCGAAGTCCGTGCTGTCCGGGCAGTCGGATACGCCACTGTGGGCGTGGTAGACCGGTTCGGTCCACACGGACTTCGTCTCGTCTTTGCCGCTGGACCAGCCCGGCAGCCGGTTGCGGCCGAAGAAGTACTGCACACCGTCACTGGTGACCTTGAAATACTCCCCGTTCGCCGTTCCGTTCGTGGCGTTGGTAAGGTCCTCGATCTTGGTGGTGGCGTTGTCGTCAGAAGGGCGGAAGGTCTTGGTGGCATCGTCGTAGACGATGTCCGTGGACTTGCCGTTCAGCGACAGGGTGAGGATCTGACCCGCCCAGCATTGGTCGCCGTCATTGTCCGGTGCGCCGGACGACGAGACGTCCCGGCAGGATTTGTATGTGCGCTCGACGTAGTTCTCCGTCGTGTTCCAGCCGTCGCCCAGCCACGAGGACTGGTTGTTGGTCCCCTCGGTGCGGGCGTCCTGGGTGGAGGAGCTATAGGAGAGATCGACGTTCGGTACCGCTCCGCTGATCGCCGGTGGCACCGAAATCGGATAGCTGTAGGTGAACGCGCCCGTGTTACCGGCGATCGTCCAGGAGCCGCCCGGCGACAGACTGGTCGCCGAGTAGTCACCGGACGAACCCGACGTACCCGAGGTTGCCGCCATGACAGTCGCCACCCTGGGCGACGCCGTCGCCGAGTGAGCAGAACCGACGGCACCCGGCGCCGCCGCGCTCGGGCCCGGGATGGTGACCTGCGCGGACAGCGGCGTGCTGGGGGCGGTGCGCACTGCGGTCTGTGTCTGGCACTTGGCCAGCTTTGGTGTGGTCAGCGCGCAGGCCGGCAGCTGGACCAGGTGCAGGCGCGAGGCGAAGTCACCGCCGAAGGCGTAGCGGAAGGAGGAGTCGTCGACACGCAGGGCGACCTTTCCGCCGCCCGGGCTGGTGCGCTGCAGGGTGAAGAGCACACCGTGAATACCGGCCGCCCGCGCGGTCTTCTGCGACAGCACGGTGACCCGCACCTGCTGAGATCCGGTGACGGCCGTCGCCGGGGGATGTGCACCCGCGGCGGCGCCGAGCAGGACGGGCGTGTTACCGGCTCGCACCTGAGTCGCTTTGGCGGTTAGACGCGTGGAGGCTGTCGCGATGGGCAGGGTGACCGTCGCGCTGCCCGGCGCGGGGAGCTTCGTGTGCGCGGTGGGATCGAAGTGCTTGAACGCCTTTTGCGCCGGAACGTGCTTGGGCGTTTTGCGGGTGAAGGGGATCCGCTTGTCATGCGGAACGGCTGGAGCAGACACGTGCCGCGTCTCCGAAGCGACAGCAGTGGCCACGCCGGAGGGCAGCAGCCCCGCCACCAAGGTGCCTGCCGCTACGAATGCCATGCGGTGAGCCCGGCGGGCGGCCCAGGTCGCCCGAACGCGTCTCCACCCCGATGTCCGCTCCATGCGGTGCGTTCCCCTCCTCGATCCCAGCACCCACAAGCAGTCCGCTGGTCATGCGGTTTGAGTGCATGTCAAAGGGGTGGCACAGTCGATCAAGCCCCCCGCGGAGCTTCACGCTAGGGCCTGACTTCCACGCAATACGCAAAGCTTCTCCACAGGAGGAGCAAAAGAATCACTCGAGTCGATACGCAAGTTGACATTTGTCCGTCAAAAAGAGTCTCGCAAAAGGTACTTGACGATCAGTTAGCGATGGTGGACCGCGACCTTGGCGGCCCTGAGAATTGCACTCCGGCGCGGGGCCCACGGGGGGAACCGCATGAGTTTGAAGGACACCAACTTCGATGTCCGCCTCTCGCACACCCAGACGCGGTTCCAGACGCCCCACGGCGAGGCCGCTCGCCACCGTCCTCGCCGCGACCCTGGCAGCCGGGTCGCTGGCCGCCATGGCACCAGCACATGCGACACCAACCGCTCCAGCCGCCTCACGCGCCCACGCCAGTCCCCAGCCCGCCGAAACGCGTCTCAACCCCACAGAGGCGGCGTCCGCCCGGGCGAAGGCGACCGGCCAGCCGGTACCCATCGACCAACTCACCGACACGGGAACGGTGGTGGTGGCCAACCCTGACGGCACCTTCACCCGCACCGACTCCTCGATGCCGCAGCGCACACAGCTGCACGGGAAGTGGGTGCCGATCGACACCACGCTGGTGCGGCGAGCGGACGGGACCTGGGCGCCCAAGGCCGCCGTCACGGACGTGGCCTTCTCCGGCGGCGGCTCCGGTGCGCTGGTCACACTGCACAGCGGCAAGGACAGGCTGGGGTTCTCATGGCCGGGCGCACTGCCCAGGCCGGTGATCTCCGGTGACACCGCGACGTACCCCGATGTGCTGCCTCAGGTCGACCTCCAGCTGACTGCGGACGCCTCCGGCTACTCCTCGATCCTCGTGGTCAAGTCCCCCAAGGCCGCCGCCGATCCGCACCTGCGGAACCTCGAGCTCAGGACCACGGCGAGCAATCTCAAGCTCGCTCCCACGCATGACGGTGGCACGCAGGCCACGGACAAGCACACCGGCGAGACGGTGTTCCACAGTGACACCGCGCTGATGTGGGACAGCGTCGGCCGGCGGGGCACCAGCCTCGCCCACACCGCGACCGCCTCCTCCGCCCGGGCCGAGCACAAGGCGGCGGCGAAGGTCGGCAGGCACCGCGCCCAGGTCCGGGTGAGCCTGAAGCCCGGCAAGCAACTGCTGGGCCTGGACGAGAAGTTGCTCTCCGCCAAGAGCACCGCCTACCCGGTCTACGTGGATCCGGAGTGGAGCGGCCGGCCCTCACAGTTGGACTGGGCGCGGATCTCCGACAACGGATGGAACGTCTACAACTCAACGTCCACCTCGGGATCCACCAATGCCCGCGAGGGGTGGGACAACAACACCCCCGGCAACGGTGAACGGGCCCGCACCTACTACCAGATGAACACCAGCGGCATCAAAGGCGCCGTGGTCAGTCACGCCTCGCTGTACGTAAAGCAGCTCTCCGCCGCCTCCTGCTCCGACACCCCTGCGGCCGTCTACGGCACCGACCGCCCCGCCGGCTGGGGTTCCTCCTCGCTGTACTGGGGCCATGAGCCCGTGGGACGCACCGGCTCACTGGGCACCAACCCCAAGAGCCACGAGGCCGGCACCTGCCCAGTGACCGACGGTGCCCACTCCTGGGTCAGCCCGCCGTCGCTCGAGTTCGACGTGACCTCCCGGGCACAGAGCGCGGCGGCCGGCGGCTGGAAGAGCATGACGCTGATGGTCCAGTCGCCCGACATGAACGACCCCCAGCAGTGGAAACAGCTCGCCTACGGCGGCGGCGCAACCATGTCGGTCACCTACAGCTACCGACCCAAGCTCAAGAACGGCACCGGCACCCCTGCCATCAAGCCGTCCACCGTGAGCATGGGTAAGACGATGACCACCACCCACACCCCGACGCTGTCCGCACGCGCGGTCGACCCCGACCTGGCCGGCGGCAGCGAGCTGGTGCGCATCGAATACAACGTCTACAACTCCTCCGGCACCCTGGTGCATCAGGGCTTCGGACCGAGCACCGACTCGAAGAAGCGCGCCCGGTACAACACCAACGGCAGCGACTGGACCACCCCCAGCCTGCCGGACGGCACCTACACCTGGAAGGCCACCGCACAGAACGCGGCCGGCTACTGGGCCGGCACCGGCTCCGGCATCTGGACCAAGACCCAGACCTTCACGGTGGACACCAGCGCGCCGCCCGCGCCCACGGTGACCTCCAGTCAGTTCCCGGCCAAGCAGATCGGCGCCGCCTTCGGCGACAAGGGCAGCTTCACCCTCAGCAACAACCACACCAACAACATCACCGGCTACCTGTTCGCGCTGGACGCCACGCTCGGCAACACGGTCTACAGCAGCACCGTCACGCGCTGGACCACGAGCACGACGTTCGTGCCGGGGCATGTGTACTACGCCACCTCGGACAACGGCCCCGGCACCGGCACCTCGGCCGTCAACGGCAGCGCCTCCCCCGCCTTCACCCCCGGCAAGGCGGGACCGCACACCCTGTACGCCAAGGCCGTGGACCAGGCCGGCTCGTCGTCCATCTCCCAGACGGCCTACGCCTTCTACGCCGGCACCAGCACGCCGACGTACGCCTATGGCGACAAGATGATCAGCGGCTGGACGGCGACCAACGCGGACAATACGACCACCGCCGTGCCCAAGGCGACCACCACCACCAAGGGCGGCCAGCTGATCAGCCAGGCAGCCGGAAGCGGTTACGAGTTCGCCGACGGCTACCAGGCCCTGCTCGCCAACAAGGCCAGCACGTCAAAGGTCGTCTCCGGCGACAACGCGACTCTCAGCTTCGACATCCCCAAGGACGCTCCCTGGAGCTTCGGGGTCAACCTGACCAAAGCCAAGGACTACGGCATCTACAAGCTGGTCCTGGACGCCGGCAAGCCCACCGAGTCCACACTGCTCAGCAACTTCGACGCCTACAACTCCTACGTCACCACCCGGTTCGTGAACCTCGGCATGCCCAAGGACGCCAACGGCCAGCTGCTCACCCTCAAGCAGGGTGTGCACACCCTGACCCTCACCCTGACCGGCAAGAACACCGCTTCCACCGGCTACCAGGCCGGGATCGACGTCCTGCGCCTCGCACCGGCACTGACCTGCGCGATCAACAGCACCGGCAGCTGCCTGAACAACACCGCCACCAGCACCTTCACCACCACGACCAGCCCGGCCGACGCCGACGGCTCAGGCAACAGCATCAACGCCGCCGACCTCACCAGCACGGCGGGCTGGCAGAGCGGAAAGACGGTGACCGTCAACGGCACCGGCATCACGCTGCCGAAGCTCGGCACCGGCACCTACGACAACATGCTGGCCTCCGGCCAGACCGTCACCGTGCCGGGCAGCGACGTGGTGAACACCGGTGACGCCGTGGTCTTCCTCGGCTTCGCCACCGGCGGCGCGGCGAAGGGCGCCAGCGGCACCATCACCTACGCCAAGAACAACTGCCTCGACCCGGACGGCAACCCCGCGGAACAGTCATACACGCTGGACACCGTGCCGGACTGGCTCAGTGGCCCCGCCTCGGCGGCCTCGCTGACCCTCGTCCACCAGAACCACAGCAACAACACCCAGACCAGCCCCAGCCCCGGACCAAAGATCTACGCCATCAGCGTCCCGCTGCAATGCCCCGGCTCGGTCATCAGCAGCATCTCGCTGCCACTGTTCACCAACGGCGTCCAGTCCGGCCAGCCCACCCTGCACATCCTCGGGCTAGGCGTTCGGCCGCTGACCGTCACCGGCAGCGGATCCAGCGCCCAGCACTGGGTCGGCACCTGGTCCTCCGCCCAGGACACCGCCAAGGTGCAGCAGTCCGGCGGCAGCACCGCCACCGTCAACGGTCAAACTCTGCGCATACCGGCGCACATCAGCATCGGCACCGATGACGGCAACGGCGTGCGCATCCACCTGTCCAACGCTATGGGCACCAGCCCTGTGACCTTCGACGCGGCCTCCGTCGCCCTGCAGGACACCACCGCGGGCGGCGCCACGACCGCCGCGGCACCGACGACGCTGACCTTCGGAGGCTCCGCATCCGTCACCATCCCCGCAGGCGGCGACATCACCAGCGACCCGGTGCCCCTGGCTGTCACGCAGCAGGCCACCCTGCTGGTCAGCCTGCAGGTACACGGCTCAGTCTCCGCCATGCCCGGTCATGCTGCGGCTCAGACACCCGTGTGGGTGAGCGACGCGGCCAACCGCACCGGTGACATCACGGCCACCAAGTTCACGCAGACGACGTACACCGGTCTGCCGTACCTGGCCGGTATCGACGTCACCACGCCCATCTCCGCCCCCACCGGCTCGCTGGTCCTCTACGGCGACCAGAGCGTCAACGGGGACACCCCGAGCGGCGACGGCCAGCACCACCTCAGCGACGCCATCACCAGCGCCCTGATCGACGACCCCAACGGGGACGACTCGGTGGACTACGGCGTACTCAACGCCGGCACCAACAGCAACAGCCTGAGCAACAACCTGCTGCCGCAGATCACCAACAGCGACACTCCGACCAACGCGCTCAACCCGCTGGACCGCAACGTGCTGGGCCAGAGCAACGTGCGCACCGTTCTGGTCTCCACCGGCGCCACCGACCTGCTCAACTGCACGAGCGACGCCAACACCTGCGCGACGAAGGTCGAAAACGGACTGGCCTCGCTCAACAGCCAGCTCAGCTCGTACTACACCGACGACGGGCAGACCTACGTCAACGGGCAGCCGGTCACGCAGAACTCCAACATCACCGTCTACCTCACCACGGTCCCACCGTTCACTACCGCCCACCCGGGCACGGCAACGCAGGAGACCGCGCGCGAGCAGGTGAACCAGTACCTGCTCGACACCTTCCCCACCCAGGTCATCGACTTCGCCTCAGCCGTCTCCACGGACGGCACGGCCACCTCGTCGACCGTGAAGGCGGCCGACCTCTCGAGCGGCAGCCCCTCCAACGCGTACTACGCCGACCTCGCCGGCCGGTACCTAACCGACACCAACACGCAGGTCGTCGGCATCGCTCCGAACCTGATCGTCCCGCTGGCCACCGGCAGCGACACCCCCGACGACGGCTGGGAGCTGTCCGCCGACGGCACCGACCAGCGCGGGGACAACCCGTTCACCGCGGTCGGGGCTGCGACCTTCAACGCGGGCGGGCCGGATGCGCTCAACGCCCCGGCCGCTGCCACGTCCTTCGACGGCAACACCGGGTTTCTGGAGAGCGACCACACCGCCGTCAACACTCTCGCCGACTACACCGTCTCCGCGTGGGTGAAGCTCGACTCGTCGACCGGCCCCGCCACCGCGATCTGTGAGGGGACCAGTCAGCACCAGGCGTTCTACATCGGATACGACAGCAGCAACAAGGGCTGGATGTTCCAGACCACGACCACCAACGACGAAAACTCCGACTTCCCCACCGCGGAAGGAGACACCGGCACCGGGGCCCTGGGCACCTGGACCCACCTCCTGGTCACCTACACCGCTCCCGTGGACGGCGACTCCAACACCGGCACGATGTCGATCTACCAGAACGGCAGCCTGATGGGGACCGCCACCAACCTCACCCCGCAGTACGACTCGTCCATGCCCCTGACCATCGGCGGCTGCGTCAACAGCCCCGACACGACCACGCCGTACAACGCGTTCCCCGGTTCTGTCTCGGACGTGCAGGTCTACCCGTACGCCATGTCGGCGAGCGAGGCCGACGCCGGCAGCGTGATCGTGCCGACCGGCTGGGACAAGGGCATGCCCGAGGATGAGTGGAAGCTCTCCGGGGACGGCACCGACATCGCCTCCCTCAACCCGGTGGCCCCGTCCGGCAGTGTCGCCTTCGGCACCGACGCGCCGAGCGGGCTGTCCGGCAGTGTCGCCTTCGACGGCAATACCGGCTTCCTCAAAAGCAAGCAGAGCGCGGTGAACACCCTCGGCGACTACACCGTCTCCGCCTGGGTGAAGATCAACTCAGCCCTCGGCACCACTGCCGTCTGCCAGGGCACCACCCAGCACCAAGCCTTCTACCTCTCCTACGACAAACCCAGTGGCGCCTGGATGTTCCAGACCACGACCACCAACGACGAAAACTCCGACTTCCCCACCGCGGAAGGTGACAACAACAGCGGTCCGGTCGGCACCTGGACCCATCTGGTCGCCACCTACCGGGCACCGGTCGCAGGTGACTCCAGCACCGGCACCATGGCCCTCTACCAGAACGGCACCCTTGTGGGGACAGCCAAGAATCTCAGCCCGCAATACGACTCCTCCCTCCCCTTGACCATCGGCGGCTGCGTCAACAGCGCCTCCGCCACGATCCCGTACCTGGCGTTCCCCGGCTCCGTGGCAGACGTCCACGTCTTCCCGCGGACGCTGTCGGCGACCGAGGTCAGCACCCTGCACTGACCGGGCCGTGTGCCTCAGGCCCCGTCACTCCCGTCCCGGAGCGGCGGGGCCCCCGCCCACGCTTCGGACGGGGCGCTCCAGGCGCACCAGAACCACTCACTGGACCCGCTCCTGGTAGGCCTGAGGCGTCCTCAGCACCAGCGTCGGACGAACGTTCAGAGCGTCTCCCAGCCATGTGGCCGAGCACAGGAGACGCACCGTCCGTTCAACACACTTGCTCAACGCAGCTCCAGATCAGACCGCCTGTTCCAGAACACCGGACGAGGCGGCCACCTGACAGGCCCGCGGAAACATGTTGGCCCACTCCGCTACGCCGCCGTAGAAGACCTTGCGAAGATTCCGGCTTCACGGGAGCCCGCAAACCGCGTCCCGCTGAGCTATTGGTAGCGGGGGCTCCCGCACAGCACAGCGATCGTGCCGCTGTCGCCGGCCGGTGTTGCGGGGACGAGGCGGACGGTGGTTTTAGGGGTCTTGCTGGTCTCCCAGGGCATGGGGGCAGCCACGGCCTGGGGGGCGAGGGCGGTCAGGGCGACGGTGGCCACGAAGACGGCAGCGACCGCTCGCTTGTGCATACGCATCTGAGACCGCCCCGCTGCACGGCATCGCCGCCGACCTCGGGCTCACCCCGGCCTAACTGGCCCTGGCCTGGCTGCTCCACCAGGACGAACACGTCGTCCCCATCCCGGGCAGCCGCACCCCCGCCCACATCGCCGAAAACCTCGCCGCGCGAGTACAGCTGCACGCAACACTTTGGCCTGGATAGCCCAGGCGCTCAGCCGATTCACCCCCGGAAGGCACCGGCGCTCTGCTCGGCGACTGAGAAGGCCGCACACCACCCCAGGAGCCGTACGAGCGCGCAGGGGACGCCCCGCGTGCGCCGCGCCTGCCGGATCGTCGGCCGCATGTCGACCAGGTGCACACGCTGCCGGCCGGCCGCCCGCCGGCTCCGCCGCCACCTTCGAGATCGCCGGACGGCCCCACATCGTCACCAATCCGCTTCGCCTCGACGGCCGTCAGGCCAGCGACATCGCCCATGAGCTCTCCTACCTGCTGCTCCAGCACGATCTCAGCGAGGTCCGAGAACTCAATGGCACACCCTTGCGCACCTGTCAGCCCGAAGAGGAAGAGCAGGCAACTGCCTTCGGCCGCACTCTGATGCTGCCGCGCCCCTGCTCCTCAGCGCGGCAAGAAAGAGCATGAAGCCCGCCGACATCGCCGCTGCCTACGGCGTAAGCGAGGAAATGTCCCAATATTGCTGCAATATGACAGGCGTAGCCAAGCAGGCCCGTACCCGAACTGGTTGAACGACGCGCCCGCGGCGGGGCGGTGCGTCGCAGATGCCCACCCATCTCAGCGGCCGACCACTCTCATCAAGGCCACGCCATGCACCCGCCTCCAGAGAGGTTCGACCGCGACGCCCGCCGGGCCGAGCTCACCAAGATGCGATCGGCATCTGCGCCGCGGTGCTGCGCCCGGTGGGCACGACGTCGGTGGAAGAGGAGATGCTGCTGAAGGGGGCAGCAAGTCCTGCTTGCCAAGCGGCCGTTGAGGAGGCCAGCATGGCGGCCTGTGCCGGCAGGCGCCGAAGGGTGGGGGATGACCGGGACTGGAGTTGATGACGGCTCGACGGCCCGTCGACGGGCGAGCTGGAAAGCGGTCCGCCCATCTCAGTGGATGGCGGCTTCGTTGGTGGTCCTCGCCGCGGGTGCGGCCGTCGTCCTGTTCTTCACGGCCGAGGTGTGCGACCAGCAGTTGGCATCGAACGGCACAGTCGTCAGAGTGTGCCGTCATCCCCAGATGACAGATCCGCCCATGGTCATCACCGGTCTCGTGATCCTAGTGCTCCTGGGTGTCTTCTTCTCCGAGGTATCCGGATTCGGAATCACTCTGAAGAGGCAGGTAGAAGAGGCCCAAAGCGCAGCGCAGAACGCCATCCGAGAGGCGAGGCAGAGCGACGCGAGACACCAGGAGACCGCCGAGGACCTGGCCGACGGGGTGAGAGAGGCGCTCAGCAGGGCACAGCCCACCGGTAGGCCCGCCGAGCCGCCGGGTGACCCCGTCGATCGGCTGGCGGCGCGGTACAACGAGATCCGGTGGACCATGGCCAGCGGACGCACTCGGACGCAGGCGATGAGCGACCTGGTGGACGAGATGATCCGGCTGCTCCGAGGCACCCGAGATTTCGACGTCGATCAACATCTCCACAGCAGCGACCCCGGGTTGCGGCTGGCCGCCGCCGCTTACCTGTACGCCAACCCGAATCCGGTCTGGGGACCGGCGCTCGCCGAGGCAGCGGTGACCGAGGACAAGCCCTTCAACGAATACTGGGCGCTGAAGGCACTGCGCGAGGTGTTCAGGGGGCACTGCGAGCAGCTGGACGACGCGACGAGGGCGCTGCTTCAGCGCCGTAGGCACGAACTCGGACCGGGGGTCGACCGCTCCGAGCAGATTCGAAAGCTGCTGCGAGACTGCCCGGCGCGGCGCAACGGTCGTACCGTGGTCTGAGGCACGGCCCCCCTCCGCGGCACTGGGATCCACCGCGCCGGCTCCGTTTCGACCTAGGAGCTGTCTTCAAATGGGTCACGCCCACATCAGGAGCGAGGCGAGGGTGACAGCTGCCTGGTAGGACTCGGCGGTCTTGTCGTAGCGGGTCGCGACGCCGCGCCACTGCTTGAGGCGGTTGAAGTACCGTTCCACGACGTTGCGCTGCTTGTAGAGCTGCTCGTCGAAGACCGGTGGACGCCCGCCTCGGCTGCCGCGCCGGAGCCGGTTGCGGATCTGGTCGGCCCGCTCGGGGATGGTGTGACTGATGCCGCGGCGTCGCAGCCAGGTCCGTATCGCGCGGGAGCCGTAGCCCTTGTCGCCCAGCACGGGGGTGGGCCGCACCCGGGGACGGCCCGGGCCCATGCGAGGCACCCGGATTGCCTCCATCACGGTGGTGAACTGGGTGCAGTCGTTGGTGTTGCCGCCTGTGAGCACAAAGGCGAGCGGACGCCCGAAGGCATCGCAGGCCAGGTGAATCTTGCTGGTCACCCCGCCCCGGGAGCGTCCGAGCGCGGGGCTGCGGCGCCCCCTTTTCGGGCCCCGGCGGCATGCTGGTGGGCGCGTACGACGGTGGAGTCGACCGACACCAGCCAGTCGACCTCTCCCGCCGCGTCCGCCCGGGGCCTGGGCGGCCTGGAGCATCCGCTCGAAGGTGCCGTCCAGGGCCCACCGGCGAAAGCGGGTGTGCAGCGTGTGCCAGGGGCCGTACCGCTCGGGCACGTCCCGCCAGGCCGTGCCTGTCCGGAACTTCCACACGATCCCGTTGAGCACGGTTCGATCGTCCAACCGCTTGCGCCCACGCAAGGACGCGGGCAACAGCGGACGGAGGAACTCCCACTCCTCATCGGACAGTTCATGGCGACGTATCACCCGACCATGATCCACTAATCAAGATCAATTGAAGACACGACCTAGGGGTGAGGCGGGTGAAGTGTTGCCAGATGAAGATGCGGGAGGAGAGCATCGCCTCACGGCGCAGCAGTGCCAGTGGCCCAGTTCACCCTCGCAAACGTGGCGGGCCGGGAACAGTTCGAGGGAGCTGACCGTTCATCAATACGTGGCTGCGGAGGGGACGGTGTCCCCGGGCCTCACCTTCCGCCCATGGGGACGATCGTTCGGCTGAAGCCCCGTGGAGCAAACCGCCGAGAGGCGACCGCTCTTCGCACGCCACCGCATACGGCCCTGGCTGGTCTCCCCCGTCCAGCCGGGGCCTTCCCACACCTGCCAAATCCTGGCGCAGGAGGGCGGGCCGGGCGTCGGTGAGAGCGAAGGCCCGCTGCAGGCCCTCGAGGAGGGCAGGCTCGATGCGGTAGATGCGTATCCGGTCGTCAAGTTCGAGCAGCCGGAAGTTGTTGTCCGGGCCGATCCGACGGCGTACCGCCCGCACGGAGGTGAGCGTCCCGCCGATCCGGTTCCTCGGAATTGAGGTGCCGGGATGGCCGGCGAAGTGGGCCTGGATATCGTCGTAGGTGGCACTTCCGCCCACGTCGGCGCGGCAGCGCAGCACGCCGCGGGCGCGGGGCATCAGCGCGGCGATCGTGTCGAACAGCATCCGCTCCGACCAGCCCTGCCACAGGTCGTCGCCGCTCAGATCCTAGGCTGGCCAGGACATCGAGCAGGTTCGGGATGTGAACGTGCAGTACGCACTGCACATCATGAGCTTGCTCGGTCTGAGCATCAGTGTTGATGATCTCGCCGCGTTCCAGCGGGTGACCACCGGGAGGTAACCTCCATGGCAGCCCTGTTCCGCTCCCTTGGCAGCATCGTCGACAGCGGGAAGGCCCTGACATCGCCGCGGACGCAAGGCGACGTCTCAGTGCTATTCCACCCGCACCCCCTGCGGGTTCCAGGAGACACGGGCACCGAGGTCCGTATCGCCGTCCAGGGCCCGCCGGCCTACCGCGTTCTCGGCATCACCCACCAGAGCGCCCTGTTCACGACCATCCGTGAAGCGCTGCGCCTGCCCTGACGCCGGCGGCGTCAACGCTGAAAAGGGGGGCCGGCCGGCTCCCTCTTTCACGACCGGGCGCCGAGTTCGACGGCCTCGTCCACTTCCGTTTTACGCAGGTGCAGTTCGGCGTCCGCCCGCTGCGCGTCGTAGCGGTCGGCGATGTCCTCGTCCTGGCGCATCAGGGCGGTCAGGTCCGCCTTGGCGTGGTCGAGTACGCCCATGGCGGCGTAGGCGGATCGCACTTGGCCGCTCCACAGGCCGATGTCGCGGATGACGGGGACGATCCGGCCGAAGAGCAGGGACCGGTACAGGGTGATCAGCTCGGAGTTCTCCACGTGGTGTATGCACTCCTCCAGCGGCAGGTCGAGCGTCTCGAAGATCTCGCGCCCGGTGAACCGGTCGCGCATCAGGTAGGAGCCCTCGATCACGAACTCCTCGCGCTCCGCGCGCTCCTTGCTGGTCAGCTGGGCGTAGTAGTCCTTGAGCACCAGCCGGCCGAACGCCACGTGCCGGGCCTCGTCCTGCATCACGAAGGCCAGGAGCTGTTTGACCAGCGGTGCGGTGGCCATGTCCCGGTAGAGGCCGAAAGCCGCCAGGGCCAGGCCCTCGATCAGCACCTGCATGCCGAGGTAGGGAAGGTCCCAGCGGCTGTCCCGCAGCGCCTGGTCCAGCAGTGCGGCCAGATCCTGGTTGACCGGGTAGTACATGCCGATCTTGTCGTGCACGAAGCGGCTGAACAGCTCCATGTGCCGTGCTTCGTCCATGACTTGGGTCGCGGCGTAGAACTTGGAGTCCTGGTCCGGCACGGACTCCACGATCCTGGCCGCGACGGTCAGCGCCCCCTGCTCACCGTGGAGGAACTGGCTGAACAGCCAGGAGCCGTGGTGCCGGTCGACCTCGTCGCGGTCCCGCTGCGGCATCCTGTTCCAGAGGTCGGATCCGAAGAGAAGCTTGAACTGGGCGGGGAGTCCGGCCGCGTTGAGCGGGTCGATTCTCTGGTCCCAGTCGATGCGCTTGCCGGCGTCCCACTGCTTGTCCTTGCCCTTTTGGTACAACGCCAGCAGCCGGTCGCGGCCGCCGTCGTACTCCCAGGACAGCCGGGCCGCTCCCGTCATCGGGACGTTCCAGGTCCCGGTGGCGACCGGGGTGGAGTACAGGTCGTAGGAACTCACGGAGCGGCCCTCCCTGTGGCCTGTGCCCGAGCCCGTTGCTCAGACGTTGCCCAGCCGCGCGCCCAGGGCACGGATGATCTCGGTGCCAAGGACGCCCTGGCCGCGGGCGTTGAGATGGATGCCGTCGGTGCTCCACACCGACTCCTCGCGTCCGGTCGGGTGGGTCTGCATGTCGACGTAGACCGCGTCCAGCCGCTCGGACACCGTCCTCATGCGCTGCGAGAGGACGGCGAGGCGCTCGCGGGCCATGTCCCGGTAGCGCGCGTCGAAGTACGGGTTGCCGATGATGTCGAAGAAGCCAGAGGTCACCAGCGTGCCGGCACGCTCGCGCAGGGGCGTGAAGAGGGCTTCGAGTTCACGTTCGGTGGCATCGGGGTCGAAGACCTTGCGCAGGCCGTCGTTGCCGCCGCACAGGGCGATCACCAGATCCGGTTTGAAGTCCAGTGCGGGCTGCAGCTGGCTCTCACGCACCTGGGCGGTCACCAGGTCGCGCCGGCCCAGATTGGTGTACACGAGGTCCGGTCGTACCTCGCGGAGCGCGGCGACCACCAGGGCGGACCAGGTCTCCAGGCGGTAGCCGGGGCGCGGCTCGCTGACGCCCTGGGCGACGCTGTCCCCGACGATCGCCAGCCTGGTCCAGGGGGCGTCGCGCAGCAGGGTGGCGCCCTGCTCGGGTGACATCACGTGCGGATCGTTGCTCTCCGTCAGATCGACCGTGGCCATGTCCCAGTCCTCCGTTGCGTGAGGTGTCCTTCCGATCAACGGTGGCACCCGGCCGTCGCCGCCCGCTGGCGAGAAAGCGACATCATCGCGGGGCCGGTCACCGCGTTGCGTTCTGCGGGTGTGGCGCGGGACGGGACCGCGTCTTACGTGCGTGGAAGCGGACGCTGTGGCCGCTCCGGTCGCACTGCACGGCCACGTCTTCGAACCCCGCCGCCGTCAGCCGGGGCCCCAGTCCGCCGGGGGCCAGGACGTTCATGGTGTCGCCGAGGTGCAGCAGCCGGAACGGCAGCGTCGGCCGACTGTCACTGCCGGCGAAGACCCCGCCCGGCCGCAGCACCCGGAACGCCTCGGCGAACAGCCGGTCCTGCAGGGCACTCGTTGCCACGTGGTGCAGCATCGTGAAGCACACCACGGAGGAGAAGCCGCCGTCGGGCAGGGGCATCGCGGATCCGTCACCGTGCAGGACCCTGACCCGGGGGCTCCAGTTGCGGGCAAGCCGCGCCGCCGTCGGCCCGTCGATCTCCAACGCCGTGACGCGCGGGGCGCGTTCGACCAGGACGCGGAGGTTGGCGCCGTATCCGGGCCCCAGCTCCAGGACGTCCTCGCCCAGCTCGACACCGTCCAGCGCCCACGGCAGCAGGTGCCGCTCCGTGTGCCGGGCCCACCCTCTGGAACTGCACAGCACGCGGTGCGCCTTGTTCATCGGCATGCGGCGACGCTAGGGGTGCGGCCGTCCCGCCCGCTGACGCCGCCGCGCCAGCGCGGTCTCAGCGCTCTGCCCTACGGTGCGGCGCATCCGGCTCGCCGACGCGTGGCTCGTCCCGACGGGCGCGGCGCGTGAGCGTCCGGCCGCATCCGGCCACCGACCTGCGGGGACGCGCATGACCATGTACGCGACGGACTCCCGTCCCGACTTCCTCACCGACTACGCCCCGACCCGTTTCCGGCGCAGGCTCACGCCCTTCTCGCGGGTTCCCGCCACGGGACGGATCGGAGAGGTGTGGCACCTCGCGGCGCGCAATCACCCGCGCCAGCGGATGATCACCGACCGGGCCCCCGATGTCGCCCCGGACGCGCCGCTGGAGGCCACCTATCCCCAGTGGGCCGCGCTCGTGGACGACCTGGCGGGACGGCTGTATGCGCTGGGGGTGCGGGAGTGGGACCGCGTCGCCGTCCTCAAACGCAACCATCTGGACGTCGCGCTGCTGGCGTGCGCCGCGGCGCGTATCGGCGCCGTACCGGCGCTGATCTCCGACAACCATCCGCCGGACACGGTCGCGGTGCTCCTGGAGCGTCTGCGGCGCCCTTATCTGGTGACCGACCGCCGGGCGCTGGCGGCGGCCGCTCTCGTCCCTGCGGCGCTGGGCTCGCTGACCGAGCGGACCGCGTGCGTCGACGGCGTGCCGCCGGACCGATCGGACGTGCTCGACTTCGGCGCGCTGCGCGGCGCGCCCGTGCCCGAGCGGCGGCTGCGCGCCTATGACGAGCCGATGGTCATCACCCACACCTCGGGCACCACCGGCGTGCCCAAGCTCGTGCTGCACTCGGCCGCGTCCCTGTACTCCCTGGGACTGGTGGAGGCCGAACGGTGGCCGGTCTTCGGGCTGCGGGCGGACGACACCGTGGCTTTCTGCCAGCCCTACTCCCACCAGCGGGTGATCACCGGCCTGCTGCCCCTGACGACGGTGGGGCCGAAGCTGCTGATGCTGTCCGACCCCCAGGGGCCCGGGCTGCGCGAGTTGCTGGTGCACCACTCCCCGACCTTGGTGGAGACCCTGCCCAACGCCTTTCTCGCCTGGGAGGACCTGGCCAGGGACGCCGGCAGGCCGTTTCGCAGGGTGCGCGTGTTCGTGAACTCCTTCGACGCCATCCACACCCGGACGATCCGTACCTTCCTGGCCGCCACCGACCGCAGGTTCCCCGTATGGGTCCAGGCGTGGAGCCAGACCGAGGCGGGAGCCGTGGCGATCCGGCCCTACACCCGCCGCTCGGTGCGGCGACGCGGGCACCGTCCACCCCCCACCCAGGTGCTGGGCTGGCCGGTGCCCGGGTTCGGCCGGTTGCGCGCGGTGGATCCGGCCACGGGCAAGGCGGTGCCTCCCGGCGAGGTGGGGGTGATCCAGTTCTCGGCCCCCGGGCGCTGTCTGACCTACGTCGGGGAGCGCGAGCGCCACGAGGGCAAGCGGGAGGGCGACTGGTGGAATCTGGGGGATATGGCGGTCGTCAACCGCTGGGGCGCGGTGCGCCTCATCGACCGCGAGGTGGACCGCATTGACGGGGCCAGCGCGCTGGAGATCGAGGACGTGCTCCTGGACCGGCTGCCCGAGGCCACAGAGGTCATCGTGCTCTCCGTCCAGGGCGGTCTGCCCCGGCCGGTGTACAGCACGCGCGACGACGTCCCCGTCGACACCGTCCGGTGGCGGGCGGTGACGGCCGGGCTGCCGGAGCTGGCCGAGCCGCTGCACATCCGGTGGGAGGAGTTCCCTCGCACGGCGACCTGGAAAGTACGCCGCGTGCAGCTGCGCCGGCAACTGCTCGCGGGCGCCTCCGGCATCGGCTCGGGCGCGTGGACCTGAGGGCTGAGGCGTCCGTCTCAGCCGGATCTCAGGGGCGTTCCAGCCCGAGCTTGAACGATGAGCGCGGAGCAGCAGCCCCGTAGCACTGATGGTGCGTCACCCAGTCATCGAAGGAGCCCGGTGTGATTGTCCTTGGCTACAACGGCTTTACCAACGGTGCCGACACATTCGGGCGGCTGTACGGGGCGACCGGCATCGACCGGCACAGCATCCTCGGACACGACGCGGCCGTGTCCCTCTTCGTGGACGGCGAGTTGGTGGCCGCCGTCGAGGAGGAGCGGATGAACCGGGAGAAGAAGACCTCCGACTTCCCCGCCAACTCCCTTCGGTGGTGCCTGAACACCGCGGACCTGCGCCTGGACCAGGTCGACGCCATCGCCTTCCCGTGGTCCTTCTCCCCCGACGTCACCGACACGATGATCCAGGAGATCGGTTCCAGCGCGTTGACCGTGGAGCAGAAGTTCGACCGGCTCAGGCGGTTCGGGGAGCTCTACGAGGGCCTGGTCTCCAAGAAGGCGGTGCACGCCGACTTCCAGCAGCGGACCGGGTTCGAGCTGCCGGCGGACAAACTCGTGCCGGTGCCGCACCACTTCGCCCACCTGATGTGCGGATACCACCTGTCCGGCGAACAGGACGCGGCGTTCCTCGTCAGCGACGGTCGCGCCGAGCGGCTGTCCTCCGTCATGGGCGAGGTGCGCGACGGAAAGATCCGGCTGTTCGAGAAGTCGTCCATCAGCGTCAACCACTCCCTGGCGCTGCTCTTCGGGGAGATCACCCGGTACCTGGGCTTCATGCCCAACAACGACGAGTACAAGGTGATGGGCCTGGCCGCCTTCGCGCCGCCGCCCTCGGACAATCCCCTGCTGCGGCACGTGGTCGACCTGCAGGAGGACGGCCGCTACACCCTTGCACTCGCCAACGACCCCAGCGGCACCCGCGGTTACTACCCGCTGCTGGACCGGCTGTTCGGCGGTGACGAACGACGCCGCGAGGAGACGGAGTTCCGCGCCACGGTGGCCGCGGCGGCCCAGCACATGGTCGAGGTCGTCACCGCCCACCAGGTGCGCGCCCTGGAGGCCGCCACCGACCTGGACCGGCTGATCTACGAAGGCGGTCTCGCCCTCAACTGCGTGAACAACTCCAAGCTGCTGGAGAACTCCCGCTTCACCGACATCCACGTCAGCTTCGGGGCGAGCGACCCGGGCGTCGCCATCGGCGCGGCCGTCTTCGCGGGCCAGATCAAGGGGCGTCCGCGCCGCGTTCCCGCCACCCCCTACCTCGGCCCCTCCTACAGCGACGAGCAGATGCTCGCTGCGCTGCGCGACCACGCCGACCAGGTCGAGTGGACCGAGCTGGACGAGGAGGCGGTGGCGGAGCAGACCGCCAAGCTGCTGAGCGAGAAGACCGTCGTGGGCTGGTTCCAGGGACGCACCGAGTACGGTCCCCGGGCCCTGGGCAACCGCAGCATCCTCGCCAACCCGGGGTTCGCCGACATCAAGGACATCATCAACACCCGGGTCAAGCACCGCGAGCCGTTCCGCCCCTTCGCTCCGGTGGTCCTGGAGTCCGACGTGGACCGGGTCTTCGTCACGGGCAAGAAGAGCTCCTCGCCGTACATGACGTTCGTCTTCCCGGTGCGGCCCGAGTTCCGCGACGTCATTCCCGGCGCCATGCACGTCGACGGCACCTCCCGGGTGCAGACCGTCACCGCGCAGACGAACCCGAAGCTGGCCGAACTCCTCACCGCCTTCACCGCGTCCACCGGCGTGCCGTGCCTGGTGAACACCTCGTTCAACGTCGCCGGCGAGCCGATCGTCTGCTCCCCCACCGACGCGCTGCGCTGCTTCCTCCACACCGAGATCGACTGCCTGGTCCTCGGGCGCTTCCTGGTCGTCAAGAAGTGACGGACACCGACACGTGAGCGACATCGGCACGGCACAGCCGGGGCAGCTGGAGCGTCAGCCGGTGGGCACGCTGCTGCGGGCGGCGCTGTCCACCCTGACCAGGGGCCCCGGCCGGGTGGCACCGCTGGAGGAGGCCTGCATCGCCTCCGTCGAGTGCGCGCTGCAGCTCGCAGCGGCCGCCGAGCACGCCGAGCGGACGCCGGACGACGAAGGGCTGGGCCGTCAGGCGCGCGAGGCGCTGGCCGCGGCGCGCGCCTCCGTCCTCGCCGCCACCTGTGCGGTGCGCTCCATCGAGGACCGCAGGCGCGGGCTTGCCGGTCGCCTTCCGGGGCGCGAGCGGTGAGCGCCACGAACCCGGTGGGCCCCGGCCGGAGCGAAGAAGCCCGCAACGATGAGGCCCTCGGCACACCGATCCCGGGCGCGGACGTCCCGAGCACCGATGGCACAGGCCTGCCGCTGGCCCGGCAACTGGCCGCCTGGGCCGCGGAACTGCGCCACAAGGACGTACCCGAGCGGATCCTGGACTACGCCACCAGCCAGGTCATGTCCCATCTCGCCGTCGTGCGGGCCAGCTTGAGCCATCCCCTGGGGCGCAAGCTGGTCCGCGCCTTCGGCGGCCCGCTGTCGAGCGACCCCTACCGGGCGGCGCAGGCGATGGCCGGCCTGTCCTCCTGCCTCTACTACGAGGACAGCATGTACGCCGGCCATGTCACGCATGCCTCCGTGGGCGTTCCGCTGGCCTTCCGCGCCGCCCAACAATTGGACGGCCGCGCTCTGTTGACCGCAGTCGTCGCCGCGAACGAGTGTGCCGCCCGGGTCACCGCCGCCGCCGTACTGGGCCCTTTGCGGGGCCAGGGGACCTCCTACACCCAGCTCGTCGGGGCGGTGGCGGCCCGGCTGCACGGAGCGGGTGAACCCGCCGAACGGTGGGCGGACGCCTGGGGGCTGGCCCTGGCCATGCCCCCGTGGCCGCTGCGGCGTGCGCTGGTGGGCAGCGACGCCAAGGTCCTCTCGGCGGCGGCTCCGGTGCGGACCGCCCTGGACGCCTGCGACGCCGCGGCCGCGGGGCTGCGGGGCGCGCACGACATCCTGGAGCACCCGGGGGGCCTGCTGGCCAAGTTCGCCCATGTGCCCTCGCCGGAGACCGTCACGGCCGGGCTGGGCAGCCGCTGGCACACCGAGACGCTGACGTTCAAGATGCACCCGGCCGGCGCCTACGTGGACGCGGCCGTCGACTGCGCCGCACAACTGCACGCCGAGCTCTCCGCCGAGGAGATCCGAGGGATCAGGGAGATCGTGGTCTCTGCCGCCCGGCTGACGCTGGTGATGGACCAGGAGGGCGCCCCCTACATGGACCGCGAGCGGTCGCCCATCATGGCGCTGAACGTCAGCGTCGCCTACAACGTGGCGACCGCCCTGGCCACCGGCTCCGTGCTGCCCGCCGATCTCGCCGAACCGGCGCTCGCGGACCCGCTGCGCTGGTCGCTGGCGGACCGCGTGCGGCTGGAGTACGACGCCGCGCTCAGCCGTCAGGTACTGCGCGCGACCGCGCCGCTCGGCGAGGCGCTGCGCCAGGCCGGGGAGCGGGGCCGGCAGTGGCTCGCGGACTTCATGGGCCCCGCTCTGGCAGCGACACCCGAGGTCGTGGGACCGCCCAGCGGCACGTTCCAGGACGCGGGCAAGGCGGTGGGCGCCCGGCTTGACATCACCCTGCACGACGGCCGGGTCCTGACCGCCTCGTGCGAGCGGCCGCGCGGCTCGGCCGGGCCCGCCACCAGGGCCACCCACCGCGACCTCGTCCGCGAGAAGCTCACGGCGTCGGGCTCCTCTACCGAGGTGGTCGACGCACTCGGCGACCTGGCCTGCCTGGACGCAGCAGAGCTCGACGCCCTCGTCGGCCAAGCACTGTCCGAACCGCTGCCCGCCTTCGGCGCGCTCGTCGAATCCGACCCGCGGCACGGTCCGTGAGCGACCGGGAGACGCCCGGGTCCCACCACGGACGCCGGGTCTCAACGAAGGAGTGAGCACGATGCCCGAGCACACGCCCAGGTTCACCTACCCCACCAAGCGCACCGATCCGCTCGTGCCCCCGGACGTGTACGCGCAGGCGCTGCGCGAGGAGCCGGTGTGCCCGATCACCCTCGCCACCGGCGACCCCGCCTGGTTCGTGGCGCGCCACGAGGACGTCCGTATCGCCCTGTCGGACCGGCGCTTCAGCCGGGAGGCGCTGTTTCGTCCGGGAGCCGCGCGGGCCCAGGTCGTCGAGCCGGATCCGAACAGCATGCTCACCATGGACCCGCCCCGGCACACCCGCCTGCGCAGGCTGGCCAACCGGGCGTTCACCGCGCAGCGGGTGGACCGGCTGCGCCCCTACATCGAGTCGGTCGCAGCTCAGCTCCTGGACGCCATGGAGGCAGGCCCGGCCGAGGCCGACCTCGCCGCGGTCTATGCACGCCCCCTGGCGCTGCGGGTGATCTGCCGGACCCTGGGGGTGCCGTTCGAGGACTACGACCGATTCGGCGCCTGGTCGGACCGGTTCATGTCGCTCACCAAGTACCCGCCCGAGGAGATCAACCGGGCGAACGCCGAGATGCGCGAGTACTTCGCGCATCTGATCGGCCTGCGGCGGGCGGACCCCGGCGACGACCTGATCAGCGCCCTGGTGGCCATCCACGACGAGGAGGGCGAGCCCACCGAGGAGGAGATCGTCGGCCTCGGCGCGCTGTTGCTGCTCGCCGGTCACGACACCACGGTCACCGTGCTGTGCGGAGGCACCGCGACCCTGCTGGGCAACCCTGATCAACTGGCCCTGCTGCGCGAGGATCCCGGGCTCTACCCGGACGCCGTCGAAGAGGTGATACGTCTCAACGGCCCCGGCGGCGGGACCTCGATCCGCATCACCACCAGCGACGTCAAGCTCGGGGGCACCGTCATCCCCGAGGGCTCCGCGGTGCTCGCCTCGGTCGGCACCGCCAGCCGTGACCCCGAGGTCTACCCCGATCCCGACCGCTGCATCATCCGGCGCGAGCACCGCACCCAGGTGGCCTTCGGACCGGGCCCGCACTTCTGCATCGGCGCGGGTCTGGCCCGGGCCGAACTCGCCATTGGGCTGCGCGCCTTGTTCGACCGGTTTCCCCGGCTGCGGCTCGCGGTGCCGACGCACCAGCTGCGCTGGAAGGACTTCGCGGCCCTCGGCGGCTGGGAAGAACTTCCCGTCGCGTGGGGCTGAGCCCTCCATGGCGTTGCCGGCGGCCGCGTTCTTCGACGTCGACGAGACGCTGATCGCGGTCAACAGCATGTACCGCTTCCTGCGCCACCACTTCCAGGTCCGCGGCCGGTCGCGTGCCGCCTTCGAGGAGGCGGTGCGCGGGCTGCGGGTCCTGGCTGAGCGCGGTGCGCCCCGTGCCGCCGTGGCCCGTGCCTACTACCGCCTCTACGCCGGACAGGACGCGCGCGAGCTCGCCGCCCAGGGCCGCGACTGGTTCGAGCGCGAACTGCGCTCCGGGGAGTTGTTCCTGACCGCCACGGTGGACGCGCTGCGCGCGCACCAGCGGCGGGGCGAGCGCGTCGTGCTGGTCTCGGGCTCCTTCGCCGCCTGCCTGGACCCCCTCGCCCAACGACTCGGCGTGGACGCCGTCCTGTCCGCCCGGCCCGGGACGGTCGGCACCATCCACACCGGCGCGGTGGACGCCACCATGATCGGTGAGGAGAAGGCCGTCGCGGTGCGCACCCTGCTCCGGGATCTGGGCCTGCGCGGCGAGCACTGCCACGCCTACGGCGACCACGCCTCCGACCTGCCGATGCTGCTCGCCGTCGGGCATCCGGTCGTGGTGGGGCCGGATGCCGTGCTGGCCCGGCACGCCGAGGCGGGCGCCTGGCGCCGGCTCCCCGGTGCCAGGCCGGCATGACCCGCGCGCGGCCGCCCACGGTCGTTTTCCGGACGTCGTGCCGCGCTCGGCCGACTACGTCGCAAACCTGCCAGCGCCGCACGGCGAAGTCTTGTGAGAGTAAGAGTCGTCCAGCGAAACGACGAAGGGCTGAACACTCATGGACCGGAGCCCGGATCCGGCCGCGACGCGGCCGAACTACCCGGTGGTGGTGACGCTCGCGGCGGGTGCCATCTTCCTCTCGATCCTCGACGCCACCGTGGCCAACCTCGCGGTGACGGACATGCACGGCAGCTTCCCCGACGCCTCGGTCACGGATTTGACCTGGGTCATCTCGCTGTATGCCATCGTGTTCGCCTCGTTCCTGGCGCCCGCGGGGCGCCTCGCGGACGTGCTGGGCCGACGTCGGCTCTACGTCGTCGGCATGGGGCTGTTCACCGCCACCTCCCTGCTGTGCGCGGTGGCCCCCGGCCTGCCCGTGCTCCTGCTCGCGCGGGCCCTGCAGGGCCTGGGCGCGGCGGCGATGATCCCCGCGTCGCTGGCCCTGGTCCTCGCCGACGTGGCGCCGCAGCGCAGGGCGGCCGCGATCGGGCTGTGGAGCGCAGCCGCGTCCGCCGCCGCGGCCGCCGGTCCGAGCCTCGGCGGAATCCTCATCGACACCGTCGGCTGGCGCTCGGTGTTCTTCATCAACGTTCCCCTCGGCATCGCGCTCCTGGTGGGCATCAGAGTGGTGCGCGCCTCCGTCCCGACCGCGACGGGACTGCCCGACGTGCTGGGGACCGTCCTGCTCGCCGCGGGCACCGCACTCGTCGTGCTCGGGGTCACCCAGGGCCCCGACTGGACCTGGGGCGACCCCCGGGTGCTGGGCTGCCTCGCGGGCGGCCTGATCCTGCTCGTCCTGACGCTGGCACGGGCCCGGCGCCACCCCCGGCCCGCCCTGCAGACCCGGCTGTGGGGCAGCAGGGTCTTCGCCCTGGCCAACCTCGTCTCGCTCTTCTTCGGCGCCGCCCTGTACGCGTGGCTGCTGATCGGGGCCCTGTTCCTGGTGGACGTCTGGGACTACTCCAGGATCGTGGCGGGCCTGTCCATGAGCCCGGGGGCGGTGCTCTCCGCCCTGGTGGCGGCTCAGGTCGGACGCTCCCTGAGCCGGCGCAGCCCCCATCTGGTGGTCCTGTTCGGCTCGTTGACCTGGGTGGCCGCCGGCCTGTGGCTGGCGCTGACGCTCTCCTCGCACGCCGCTTTGTGGAGCATGTGGGTCCCGGTCGGGCTGCTGGCCGGCGCCGGGATCGGCGCGGTCAGCACCGGGGTGTCCAGCGCCGCGGCGCTGTCGGTGGAGCCGGCCGACTTCGCGGGTGCCACCGGGCTGAACATGGCGGTACGCCAGATCGGCGGCGCCCTGGGCATCGCCGCGCTGGCGGCCATCTTGTCCGTGCCCGCCTCCAGCGAGGCGGCCCGCTACAGCCATGTGGTGTTCTTCAGCTGTGCCACGGCCACCGTTGCGGGCCTGCTCGGCCTGGGGCTGGCCGCACGAAACCGTCCGGCGCCGGCACGCACCGGGCAGGACGCCCGGCAGGCGGCCGCCGTCGCCGAGGCCGCCGGCGGGCCGGGAGCGGAGCTGTGACGCCGGACGCAGCAGTGCGGGCCCCACGCGAATGGGCGGTCCAGGAGAGCGTCGTCGTCCGTGCACCGGCCGCACGCGTCTACGCCACCGTGGCCCGCATCCGCGACATGGGCCGGTGGAGCCCCGAGTGCTGGGCCGTCCTGTCCCGGCACGCCACACCCCGCACGGGCGACCGCTTCTGGGGCTTCAACCGCCGCGGCGCCTGGGTGTGGTTCACCTCCTGCCGGGTCGTACGGGCCGAGCCGGACCGGGAGTTCGCTTTCAAGGTCACCTCCTTCGCCCTGCCCATCGCCCTGTGGCGCTATCGCGTCATCCCCCACCCTGACGGCGTCGAACTCGTCGAGCAGTGGGAGGACTTGCGGCGCGGCCGCGGTGCCAAGGCAGCCGAGTTCCTCGGCCAGGCCTTCACCGGGACACCTCCGCAGGAACGCGCCGGCGTCAACAGGGCCGGCATGCGCACCACTTTGCACCGCATCGCCCGCGCCGCCGAGGAGCGGGGAGGGCATCGGTGACACACCGCCCGAACCGGCTTCGAACAGGCCCTGGCAACCCCCCATTTCCAGGAGAGCACCGTGACCGGCACCTCCCAGAAAGCACCCCACGGACCGGATCAGCGCGGGAAGGACACGACGTCCCTGGACCGCGTCCCCTGGCGGCGGTTCATCGTGCTCGGTGACATCGGCGCGCGGGGCCTGGTCCCCGGCCGCGGCGCCGGCACACCGTGGGCGGACCGCGTGGCCGAGACACTGCGGTCGATCCGGCCCGACCTGGCCTACCTCAACCTCGGCCGAAGGGGCCACACGGTCGCACAGGTCCGCGCCCGCCAACTGGCCCAGGCGCTGGCCTTCCGCGGCGATCTGGCCGCCGTGGTGGCGGGCGGTCACGAGGCCTTGACGGACCCCTTCGACGTCGACGCGGTGGAGGCGGAGCTGCACCGGATCGTGGGCCCGCTGCGCGACTCCGGCGCCGATGTGATCACCATCGGCCTGTACGGTCCGCGTCTGCTGGCACCGGCGGCCGAGCAGCGCTGCGGCGGCCTTCAGCAGCGGCTGCGGCTGCTGGCCGAACGCACCGGTGAACTCGCCCTCAAACGAGGCGCGGTCCATGTCGATGTGGCCTCCGACCACAGCGGCCGGCGCACCGACGTCGACGACCGTGACGTCGCCGGCGCCGTCATCAGCCGTCTGGTGAGCCATCTCGCCTCGGGACGGGCCGCCGCCTAGGAACGGTGGTTTCCCGCCTCCCCGACGTCCGCGGCCGGAAGCGTCCGGTTCCGCGTCCCCTCCCCTCCCGGCCGAACGGTGGGCGCGCATGCACGAATCAGTGATCCTCGCGGGAGCGTGCACGCCCGGTGGAGATCTCTTCACCGGGCTGGGAACGGTGTGCACCAACGTCCTCGAGGCGATCGTCATCGAAAGTGCGCTCGACCGGGCGCAGGTGTGCATCGCCGACGTGGACTGTCTGATCACCGGACACACCCATGCACGCCGGACGGCCCATCGCGCCTGTCTTCCCGACCGCGTCCCGGTGATCTCGGTGAGCGCGACCGGCCCGTGCAGCCTGCACCCGATCGCACTCGCGGACCGGCTCATCCGCAGTGGGCAACGACAAGTCGTCGTCGTCAGCGGTGTGGACCTGGCCCTTGCCGGGCCGGATCGGGACGAGCACCCCACGCCGCAAAGGCGCGCGGCGGCCGGCGGACTCGTCCTGCCTCGGGACATCGCCCGGGCCCTGGGCCCGGGCGCCCTGTCCGGTCTCGGCGGCCGCGCGGACTGCGCGGCCGCCGTCGTCCTCATGCGCCGCTCCCGGGCCGAACGCCTCGGCCTGCCCTGGCTCGCCAGGGTGGTGAGCGCCCCCGGCACAACGGGCGGACCGAGTCCGTCGTCGTATCAGGACGCCGAGCGTGCCGTGAGCCGGGCCCTGCGCCGGGTGCCGGCGAAGCCCCCGAACCTCAGCCTGGTCCGGGTGGGAGCGCAGCCGGCCGACGGCCCGCAGCAGGAGGGGCCCGCCCCACGCCGTGTGTTCGACACCGCCGGAATGCGGACGGCTCTGCTGCTGGCGCGCGTCCTGGCTCGGCAGGGGCACGGCCTGATCGCCCTGGGCACCTGGGGAGACCATCCGGCCGAGGCGGTCGTCGTCTCCTCCGGTGCGCCCTAGGGGCCGGCGGCACGGCCCCCCTGGGCCGCACAGTGCGGTTTCCGTGCGCTGAAGCGCGCATTTCAGCGGGCTATCAGCCCACTCTGCGAGATTCCGGCCACTACTGCCGAAGGTCGGACGGATCCACATGGGAACCTCTGTTGATGAAGCCGTAGGGAACAGTGATTACAGCGGAAAGCTGTCCGAACTCCGCGACATACGGGACCGGTTGCTCAATGGCCCGGACGAACGGGCGACCCGGGCACAGCGGGCGAAGGGAAAGCTCACGGTGCGCGAGCGCCTCGACGCTTTCCTGGACCCTGGCTCCTTCACCGAGATCGACGCGCTGCGCAGACACCGCGCAACCGTCTTCGGAATGGCCGGCAAACGACCGCACACGGACGGCGTCATCACCGGCTGGGGCACGGTGCACGGCCGCAAGGTCTTCGTGTACGCCCACGACTTCCGCATCTTCGGCGGGGCCCTGGGCGAGGCCAACGCGGAGAAGATCCACAAGCTGATGGATCTGGCCGCAACCACCGGGGCTCCCCTGGTGAGTCTCAACGACGGCGCCGGAGCCCGGATCCAGGAAGGCGTCTCGGCGCTGGCCGGGTACGGAGGCATCTTCCGGCGCAACACCCGCAACTCGGGGGTCATCCCGCAGATCAGCGTGATGCTCGGCCCGTGCGCGGGCGGCGCCGCCTACTCCCCCGCGCTGACGGACTTCGTGTTCATGGTGCGCGGCACCTCACAGATGTTCATCACCGGGCCGGACGTCGTCGAGGCGGTGACCGGGGCCCGCGTGACCCATGACGAGCTCGGCGGCGCCCAGGTACACGCCGCGACCTCCGGGGTGGCCACGCTCTGCTACGACGACGAGGAGTCCTGCCTCGAGGACGTCCGCTTCCTGCTGACCATGCTCCCCTCCAACAACCAGGAGCCGCCCCCCTGGGCGCCGGCCGGTGACCCGCCGGGCCGCCGCACCGAGCGGCTGCTCGAACTCGTTCCCGTGGACCCGGGCCGCTCCTACGACATGCGCGCCGTGATCGGCGAGATCGTCGACGAGGGCGAGTACTTCGAGGTGCAGCCCGCCTGGGCCGGCAACGTCGTGTGCGCCCTGGCACGGCTGGACGGCCACGTCGTGGGCGTGGTCGGCAACCAGCCGGCCGTCCTGGCCGGCGTGCTGGACATCCACGCGAGCGAAAAGGCCGCCCGATTCGTGCAGTTCTGCGACGCCTTCAGCATTCCCCTGGTCACCCTCGTGGACGTACCGGGCTTCCTGCCGGGCCTGGACCAGGAACACCAGGGCATCATCCGGCACGGCGCGAAGCTGCTGTACGCCTACTGCAACGCCACCGTCCCCCGTGTCCAGGTGATCCTCCGCAAGGCGTACGGGGGTGCGTACATCGTGATGGACTCGCGGTCCATCGGCGCCGACATCTCGCTCGCCTGGCCGACGAACGAGATCGCGGTCATGGGCGCCGAGGGCGCGGTCAACGTGATCCATCGCCGCGAGATCGCCGACGCCGCGGATCCGGCAGCCGTGCGCGCCCAGAAAATCAAGGAATACCAGCGCGAACTCATGCACCCCTATTACGCCCCCGAGCGCGGTCTGGTCGACGACGTCATCGATCCCGCGGAAACCCGGTCCGCGCTGATCCGCTCACTGGACATGCTCAGGACCAAGCACGCACCGCTGCCTTCCCGCAAGCACGGAAATCCGCCGACCTGATCGCACGACATCCTCGGGAACCCCACGCCATGAACGGAATCAGACGATTTCAGACATCCGCATTCCGTCGACGGCGGTCACAGCCCTGCGGAGCACGAGGTTGACCTGCGCCGGTCCGCCAGACCCGCCGACAGGCCGAACGAGTCCGCAGATTCCCCGGAACCATTTCCCGCCATGATCGGCGCAACAGCGCGGAAACATTACCCGGACACGGTTGAATCGGGCACATTGATCACTTAGGCTCGCCAGGAGGCGAATTAATGTTCGAAGCCGCCGCTTTACACCGATGAAGGTCGAGGCAACCTCATCTTCACCCTTCGGTTGCCCTCCGCCGTCACATCGCAGATACGGGGGAACAGCAGAATGCAAGTAAAGCTGCTCGGGCCATTACAATTGATCGAGGAGGGTGTTTCCATAGAAATTCCGGGAGAAAAGCTCAGGGCCATCACGGCAGCCCTGGCCCTCACGCCCGGCACCCCGGTGCTCGCCGCGGACCTGCTGGACGAGCTCTGGGGGGACCGCCTGCCGAAAACGGCGGAGAACTCCCTGCAGTCCCACATCGCCCGACTGCGTCGCATCCTGGCGCGCCAGACCGGCAGGCCGAGCACGCGGGACCTCATCCGCACCACGCACTCCGGCTACGTACTCGACGTCGATCCCGAAGACGTCGACGCGCTCTGGTTCACGCACACCGTGGAAATGGCGAGCCAGTACGTCGGGAAAGATCCCGAGCGCGCCATCGAACTGCTCTCCGCGGCGTTCGCCGCCTGGCGGGGCCCGGCGTTGCTGGACGCGGGAAACGGCATGACGTGCCGCATCGCCTATGCGCGCCTGGAGGAGACCAAGCTCATCGGCCGGGAGTTGTTCATCGCCGCCCAGCTCAAACGCGGCCGGCATCAGCAGGTGATCCCGGAACTGGAACAGCTGCTGACCCAGCACCCGCTGCGGGAGCGTTTCGGCGAACAACTGATGACCGCCCTGTACCGGTCCGGCCGCCAGGCGGACGCCATCAGCGTCTACCGTCGCGTGCAGCACAACCTCTCCGCGGAACTGGGGATCGACCCGGGCCCCGGAATGCAGAGAAAGCTCAAGGAGGTGCTGCAGCAGGAGGAGAATCTCCTGAGGTGACAGGGCCGCCGCGGTGACGCCGTGGACGGTGCGGGCTCATACCGACTTGGTCACCCGCAGTATGTGCCATACCGCGGCCAGACTGGCACCGCCCTCGAAGGCCAGGTACTCGGGCAGCACCAGGTGCGGCCCCCACTTCTCCTTGTACGCCAGCTGACTGGCGGCCGGATAGACCGCCTCCCCCTTCTCGGCCAGGAGCCTGAGGAACTTGCCGGTCAGGGCGCTGCTCGGCGTCAGTTCATGGGAGGCGTCCAGGCCGGTGAACGGAGTGAAGCCGAAGTGCAGCCACTCGGCCTGCTCGCGCGAGAAGGTCTCCAGCGCGGTGGCGTTGACGGCCTCCATCACCCCCGGCGGCGCGTCGGGCAGACGCCGGCTCAAATCGTGCAGCCAGCCCGGTCGTGACCCGTAGGCCGGTGCGTAGGAGATGTAGGCCACCGGGCGGCCCTCGAGCGTGCCCAAAAACAGCCGTCGATACTGCTGTACCGGCCCGCCGATCTCGCCGATCAGGAACTCGATCTCCTTGACGTGCCGCCCCTTGCCACGCAGCCAGGCCGCGTCGATGTCCCGGACGCTCTCGCGGTGGTCTGCGTAGGCGACCTCCGCCACCTGAAGACCACCGCGCCGGGCCCGGGAGATCTTGTTGCGGAGCTTCATGAACCGCGAGCCGCGGAGCGTGAATTGTGGAAGGTGCACCGCGTAGGAGGACCCCACCTGGTTGAGGGTGAATCCGTTTGCCGCGTACAACTCGGCGTCCGAGCGCTGCAATTGGATGCCCACGATACGGCGCCTGCGGTCTCGGGCGTGCCGCTTGAATTCCTGGAGCACCGCCGCCTGCCGGTCGCGGGGGCCGAAGACACCGCCGAACTGGACGAAGAAACGGCCGGCTTCCCGGTAGGTGACGAGTTCGCCCCCGTCGCCGATGAACAACCGATTGCCGGCGTTCAGTGCAAGGAAGGAGCTGGGGTTCTCCGCGTACTTCTGCACGGCGGCCAGAGCTGCCTGCGCAGCCTCCTCGCCCTTCGGTGAATTGTCTGGCACCTGGCTCACCCTCCACCCCTCCCGTTCGCCCGACAAAACCTCGCACAAGGTAGGCGGGACCTGCCGCATCCCGCTGACGTCGAGGTATCAGCCGGCTTTCAGCCGCTTGTCAGAAAGCCCTGTGAGGATCGCCGACGCGGCCTTTTCGGCAGCTGGTCCGGTTGCACACCGAAGGAGTGAGCGTGGGCAGTACGCAGTTGTCCCGTACGTTTTCCCAGCGCCCGCATCAGCGCGGCACGCGCAGGGTTCCCGCACGGCTGCGCACTTATCAGTCCTATGTCGGTGGACAGGAAGTGCCCGGCGGGGACTGGGTCTATGTACTCGACGCCGATTCCCTGCTGGACGACGTGTTCGCGAATCTCACCCTCAAACGCAAACTCGAACAGGGACGCATCGCACCCGACGACCTGCCGGCCACCGTCGTCGGACGCGTCGCCAAGGCCGGCCGGGACACGGTGGAACAGGCGGTCGAGGCCGCCGCCGCGGCCGCCCCGGCATGGGGCGCCATGCCGGGGCACACCCGGATCGACACGGTGGGCCGGCTGCTGCACGCCCGGCTGTCCGAGCACGCCGAGGACATCGCCGCCATCCTGGTCGAGGAGGGACACCCGCTGGCCCTCGCCCGATGGCAGGTGTCCGGCATGCTGGAATGCTTCGGCGCGGAGTCGATCGGCTTCTACCGCGCCCAGATGCTCCAGGAGTTCCACCGCGGCGAACGCCGCCTTCAGGTGCGGCGCCAGCCCGACGGTGTGGTCTGCCTCAATCCGCCGCAGAACGCCCCCCTGTCCAGCGCCCTGCTCGGCGTGACGGCGCTCATGGGCGGCAACGCGCTGGTGGTACGCGCGCCGCGCAGCGCGCCGCTGGGGGTCATGTACGTCATGCAGGAGATCGTCGCGCCGGTGCTGGCGGAGGCCGGCGCCCCGCCGGGAACGCTCAACGTCGTCTGCGGCGACCCGGCCCCGATGCTGAACTGCTGGCTGGCGCACCCCGCGGTGAACGACATCATCTACTTCGGCAGCAGCGACAACGGGCTGAAGTTCGAGGCCCGTTGCATCGAGGCCGGCAAGAAGCCGATCCTCGAACTGGCGGGCAACGACGTCGTCACCGTGTGGAAGGACGCCGACGTCGAGCTCGCGGCGGAGGCCCTCACCGAGAGCTTCTACGGCTCCGGACAGCTCTGCATGATCCCCAACCAGGTGCTCGTGCACCCCGACGTCGCCGACGACCTCGTGCGCCGGCTCGTCCGGCAGATCGGCCACATCCGCCCGGGTCACCCGTGGGAACCGGACGTGCTGCTGACGCCGGTGCTGCGCAACGAGAAGTTCTTCTCCTGTCTGAAAGACGCGCGCGACAAGGGTGCCGAGGTGGTCTGCGGCGGCTCCGCGATGCAGCTGGACGAGACGCGGGACCCCAACGGCATCTTCCTCGAACCGACCGTCGTCGTGGTGCGGGGGGTCGAGGGGGCCCGCGAACTCGACGCCGTACGCCATGAGACCTTCTTCCCCCTGCTCCCCCTCATCGTCGCCGACCCCGCCCCGGACCGCGAACTCCTCGACACCTTCGTCGAGTTCGTCAACTCCAGCCACTACGGGCTGCGCAACTCGCTGTGGGCGCAGGACGACGGCGTCGTCGAGGAGTTCGTCACCCGGGTCCGCAGCGGCGGCCTGCTCAAGGTGAACGACTCACACATCGGCTTTTTGCCCTACCTGCCCACGCACGGCGGCACCGGCCTGACGGGCGGCGTCTTCGGCGAGGCCAACTACCCCATCCTGCGCACCTCCCACCTGCAGGGCGTGAGCATCAGCTCCGGCTCCAGGCCCCGGGACGCGGTGTTCGGCGCCTGGCAGAACCTCGTCGCCCAGCGCCCCTGACCGGTCGCGCACACACGGACGTTCACAAGGAGACGACCTCATGCGTTCGATGGACACCGACCGGCGCGTCTGCGAGGAGTTCCTGCCCGACCTGCTCGGCGAGCTGGAGAAGGTGCCGCTCGCCGACCTGGAAAAGCCGGGCAGCCCGGCCATCGACCTCTTCCGCTCCCACGCCGGAGCGGGACTGGTCATCCCCAAGACCTACTCGGGAAGTGGGGCCACGCCGCTTCAGGCGGTGGCCGTCACCCGCGCACTGGCCGCGGCGGCCCCCTCGCTGGCGGTGGCCACCACCATGCACCACTTCTCGGTGGCCACCCTCTTCTCGCTCGCCGACAGCCTGCAAAGCAGCGGCGTCGAATGGGCCCTGCTGGAGGGAATCGTCGAACAACGCCTCCTGGTCGCCTCGGGGTTCGCCGAGGGGCGTCCGGGCCGCGGCATCCTCAGCCCCACGGTCGAGGCCCGGCCGACGAAGAAGGGCTACCTCATCAACGGCTCCAAGAAGCCGTGCAGCCTGTCCCGTTCGATGGATCTGCTCACCGCCAGCGCCGCGCTGCCAGGCGACGGCGGCACCAGCGACATGGCCGTGCTGCTCGTGCCCCGCGAGGCCGAGGGGCTGACCGTGGAGCCGTTCTGGTCCAGCTGGGCCCTCGCCGGCGCGGAGAGCGACGAGGTCCGCCTTGCGGACGTCTTCGTCGACGAGCAGCAGGTGATGCGCACCGAACTCGGCGAGCAGGGCGAGCTGGACGAACTCCAGACGGTCGGCTTCATCTGGTTCGAACTGCTCATCACCGCCTCCTACGTCGGCATGGCGGGCGCGCTGGTGGAGCGGGTCCTGGCACGCGGCCGCGGGACGAACACCGAACGGGCCGAGCTGCTGACCCGGTACGAGACGGCCTCCCTGCTCACCGAAGGCACAGCGCGCATGATCACGGACGGGGCGGTCGGCAACGCCGGCCTCGGGCGGGCCCTGGTGGCCCGCTACGGGGCGCAGGACGCGATCCGCGCGACCGTGGGCCAGGCCGTGGAACTGCTCGGTGGTATGGCGTTCATCGGCTCCGGCGACATCGCCTACCTCGCGGCCGCCTCACACGGGCTGTCCTTCCACCCGCCGTCGCGTTCCAGCTTCACCGAGCCCTTCCTGGACCACGCCGACGGCCGGCCGCTGCGCCTGACATGAGGAGCGTCATGACCACTGTCACGCCGGCGCAGAGCCCCGGACGCGCGGAGATCGGCCACCTGTACCGGACCCGGCTGAGCAAGGGCCGCGCCACACTCGGCGAGCTGCTCGGCGGCGAGCTGGAGACGGAGTCGCAGGGCGCCTGGGTGAGCACCGCCTCCGGCCGGCGGCTGCTCAACTGCAGCGGCTACGGCGTGCTCCTGATGGGCGCCCGGCATCCCACCGTCGTACGCCATGTCACCGACCAGCTGCACCGCAACCCCGTCGCCACCCGTGTCCTGCTCGAACCCCAGGCGGCGCTGGCCGCCGACGCGCTGGTGGCCAAGGTCCCCCGGGGGCTGGAACGGGTCCACTTCGCCTGTTCCGGAGCCGAGGCCGTCGAGACCGCCATCAAGATCGCCCGCACGCTGGGCAAAGACCGCCTGATCTCCACCTACGGCGGCTACCACGGCAAGACCATGGGCGCGCTCAGCCTCACCGGCAAGGAACTCTTCCAACAGCCGTTCCGGCCGCTGCTGCCGCACACCACCCATGTCGCCTACGGCGACACCGAAGCCCTGGAGCAGCGGCTCGCCGCAGCGTCCGGCCGCGCCTGCGTGGTGATCGAGCCGGTCCAGGGCGAGGCCGGTGTGGTGCTCCCGCCGCCCGGCTATCTGCGCACGGTCCAGCGGCTGTGTCAGGCCCACGACGCGCTGTTCGTGCTGGACGAGATCCAGACCGGCCTGGGCCGGCTGGGCGCGTGGTGGGGCGCGGACCTGGAGCACGTGACGCCGGATGTGCTGCTGACGGGCAAGGGCCTGGGGGGCGGGATCATGCCCGTCTCGGCGGTCGTCGCCACACCGCAGGCGTTCACCGCCTTCGACAAGGACCCCTACCTGCACACCTCCACGTTCTCCGGGATGCCGCTGGCGATGGCCGCCGTACGCGGTGCCCTCACCGCGATCGAGGAGGAGGACCTGGTCGCCCGGGCCCGGGACCTCGGTACCCAACTCCTCGACGCGATCGGCCGCATCGCCAAGGAGCACTTCGGCGATCTCCTGCGGGAGGTACGCGGCTTAGGGCTGCTCCTGGGCATCGAGTTCGCCGAGCCCGGGCCGGCCGGAGACCTGCTGGTCGAGCTGATCCAGCAGGGTGTGGTCGCCAACCACTCACTCAACTCCCATCTCGTGCTGCGGCTCACCCCGCCCGCCGTCCTCAGCCCCTCGGACGTGACGTTCTTGCTCACCGCGTTCGACCGTGCCTGCCGTGCGCAGGCTGCTCGCTATGTCCCGACTCTCGAAGGTGGCGCATCCCATGCGCAGCGTTGACGTGACCATCAGCGTGCCCGGCATCGCCCCGGACGCGGTGTACGACCGGGTGCGGGAGTTCGCCCGGTATCCGGACCTCGCACCCGTGGTGCGCTCGGTCACCGTGCACGACATCAGTGACGCGGAGGAGACCAGCGACTGGGAGGTGTACTTCCGCAACGGCATCCTGCGCTGGACCGAGTCCGACCGCTTCGACCAATCCGCGCTCACCATCACCTTCGCCCAACTCGACGGCGACTTCGAGTCGTTCACCGGCACCTGGCGGATCTCCCGCTGGGGCGAGGAGGTACGCGTCGGCTTCGACGCGGAGTTCGACTTCGGGATCCCCAGCCTCGCCGGAATCCTGGACCCGGTCGCCGAGCGCGTCATCAGGGAGACGATCGCCCGCGTGGTCCTGGGCCTGTTTCCCGAGGGCTCGGTGGTGGGCGACGAGGTCCTCGCCCGCACCGTCGCCGAGCCCGCCCGTCCGGTGACGGCCGCCGCCGTGGCACAGGGGGTGTGATGGACACCAAGAACCTGTTCATGACGCCGGTGACGGCCCGTCTGGTGCGCGCCGAGTACGCGCTCGGTCTCCTCGTGGCCGTCGTCTTGTTCTTCGTGCACCTGGGCCAGGTGCGGTGGGTGCCCGCGGTGGCCCTGTTCCTCTACATCGACCTGATCGGCTACATCCCCGGGGCGATCCAGTACCACCGCCGCAAGGAGCAGCTCAGCAAGGTCTACTACGTCCTGTACAACGTGATGCACTCCATGGTCACGCAGGGTCTGGTGGCGCTCGCCTGGATCTGGCTGTGGGGTCCCGAGTGGGCCCTGCTCGCCCTGCCCATCCATCTCTTCGGCGACCGCGCGCTGTTCGGCAACTTCCTCAAGCCGTTCGGCGTGCACTTCGAACCGGAGCCGCATCAGGCCTACCGCCGCTTCCGCAGCGAGTACGAGGCGGCGGGCAGCGCCTGCGAACCGGACCCGCACAGCGTGGGCTCGCCGTCATGGCCGTAGCCACCCGTCGTCCCTGCACGGCCTCCCCCGCCGGCGTCGACGCCGAGACCGTAGGCGTGATGCGCCACTTCGCCACCGGGGTGACCGTCCTGACCTGCGGGCTGGGCGAGTCGGCGCAGGGCGTGACGGTCAGCACCTTCAGCACCGTTCCGGGCAAGCCCCCGATGGCCTGTGTGGCGTTGCGCAGCGGCAGCCGCGCTCTCGCCGCGATGGCGCAGAGCCCGACCTTCGTCGCCAACGGTCTCGCCGCCGAACAGGAGGCGCTGGCACGGCACTTCGCCCGCCGCGCCCGGCCCAGCGGGCTCGACCAGCTGCCGGCTCAGGCATGGCTCGACGTCCGCACGGACCAGGTGCCGCGGCTGCGCGGCGCGATCGCCTGGCTGGAGTGCCGACCCGAGCTGACCGTTCCGTTCAGCGATCACGAGCTGCTGATCGCCCGCGTCGTCTCGGCCGTCCACCGCGGCGGCACTCCGCTGATCAACTTCGACGGCCAGCTGCACTGCGGCCCTTTGACGCCCACCATCCGCCCAGGGGAACGGGACGGAAAGGACACCTCATGACGACACCGACACCACCGGCAGCGCCGCCCGCCGGCATCCCGGCCGAGGCGGACTGGGACCGTGCACCCTCCTTGCTGGACGGGGCCGAGAGCCTCGAGCTGACCCCGGCCGTATGCAATCTGCAGTACTGGCTCAACGCCGTGCCGCACGGCACGCTGCGCGGCCGGGTCCTCGGCCACGATCCCCACGTGGCGCCGCTCGAGGTGGTCACCAGGCCGGGACCGCTGAACAGCGCGCTCACCCAGGAGCTCGCCTACCGGTCCGTCGCCGAGGAGAAGGCCACCCGGGCCATCGGCTACCTGACGGCACTCGCCCCGGACAACGACACCATGGAGTTCTACGCCACCCAGCTCATCGACGAGGCCCGGCACGCCATGGTGTTCCGCAACCATCTGCTCCACCTCGGCATCGCCTCACACGAGTTGTTCGCCACGGTGGCCCGCCTGTCGGCCGACGACCGGGACCGCATCCTCGTCCCCCTGGAGGATCTGGGGCTGCGGGTGCTGCGCGACGAGCGCGACTTCATCGGCGGCGTCCTGGTCCTGACCGTTCTCGTCGAGGGCGTGCTGGCGCCGGCCGCCGAGCTCTCCGAGCGCAAGTGGCGCATCTTCGATCCCGCCGCCGCCGACATCGAACGAGGAGCGGGCATCGACGAGATCCGGCACCTGACGGTGGGCAGCGCCATCGTCCGCGACCACCTGCTGCGCCACCCCCAGGACAAAGGCCGGCTCCTGGAGCTGATGCAGGAGGGCTACGCCCTGTGGGAGAAACTGCCCACGACCGAGCAGCTGATGCGCCGTGAGGAGCTGTTCCAGCAGGGCGTCGAGGAACACCGGGACCTGCTGGGCGACTACGAAATCTGGCCCGGCCGGCGCCTGGCCGACACAAGCGCGCAGGAGCGACTGGAGACCGGGCACGCGTGGGCCGAGCGCATGCAGCGCACCAGGCTCGCCTACATGGGCCTTCAGGAGGCGATATGAGCGCCCTGGACAGGACCCCCCATTCCGCGGCGCCTCCCACAGGCGGCACCGCCGACCTGCAGGAACTGACCCAACTGGTGCGCCAGGCCGGCCACATGGACCCCCAGCCCCTCTACTACACGATCAAGATCCTCGCGAATCTGCTGCTCCTCGCCGCCGGCTGGACCCTGTTCGCGCTGGTCGGCGACAGCTGGTGGCAGCTGGCCGTGGCCGTCGGCCTCGCGGTGTGCTTCGGCCAGACGGACCTCATCGGGCACGACGCGGGCCACCGGCAGATCTTCCGCACCCGCCGGGCCGGTGACGTGATCGGCTACACGCACGGCAACCTGCTCACCGGAGTGAGTTTCGGCTGGTGGGTCGGCCACCACACCAAGCACCACAACTACCCCAACCACCTGTCGCTGGACCCGGACATCCTGCGCCGCCAGGTGATCTTCGATGCGGCGGACCGCACCAAGCGCACCGGATCGGCCGGCCGGTTCATCGTCCGCCACCAGGCGTGGATGTTCTACGTGCTGATCCTCATGGAGGGACTGCGCCTGCACGCCTCCGGCTACGTGGCGGCGCGCAAGGGCGCCCTCAAGCGGTACGTCCTGCTGGACCTGGGATTGCTGACGCTCCATCTGGCGGTCTACCTCACCGTGGTGTTCACCGTGCTCTCCCCCGGCATCGGAATCGCCTTCGTCGTCGTCCACCAGGCGCTCTTCGGCTTCTACATGGGTCTGATGTTCGCGCCCAACCACAAGGGACTTCCGGTGCGCGACGGCGAGCAGGAGGAACTGGACTGGCTCACCCGGCAGGTGATCACCTCGCGCAACCTGGTGCCCAACCGTCTCACGGACTTCTTCTTCGGCGGCCTCAACTACCAGATCGAGCACCACCTGTTCCCCTCCATGCCCCGGCGCAACCTGCGCCGCGCCCAGCCCCTGGTGAAGGACTACCTGGTGCGCAACGGGCTGCCGTACGCCGAGGAGCGGCTGCTGCGCTCCTACCTGGACGTCGCCGGCTATCTCGGCGAGGTCAGCGAGGAGGTCGCCGCGCTGGAACGCAACACCGCGGTCCAGGGGGCACGGTGAGCGCCGACGCCGCGGTGCTGTGCGGCCTGGGCACCTGGCTGCCGCCCCACGCGGTCACCAACGACGACCTGGCCCGCGAACTGGACACCTCGGACGAGTGGATCCGCAGCCGCACGGGCATCGGCGTCCGCCATGTCGCCGACCCGGCCACGGCCACCTCGGACCTGGCGGTGGAGGCGGGCCGGCGCGCGCTGAAGTCCGCCGGGTGCGAGGCCGTGGACGCCGTGCTGCTGGCCACCACGACACCGGACCACCCCTGCCCGGCCACCGCGCCCCTCGTGGCGGACCGGCTCGGCCTAGGCACGGTGGCCGCCTTCGACGTGGGCGCGGTCTGCACCGGCTTCCTGTACGCGCTGGCCGCGGGCGCCGGGCTGATCGCCGCCGGCACCGCAGGCAGCGTGCTGGTGATCGGCGCGGACATGTATTCCAGCATCCTGGACCCGGCCGACCGCTCCACCCGCGCCATCTTCGGCGACGGCGCCGGCGCCGTGGTGCTGCGCGCCGGATACGCGGACGAGCCGGGCGCCCTGACCGCGCCGGTGCTCGGCAGTGACGGCTCCGGCAGCGAACTCATCATCGTCCGCGCGGGCGGCTCCCGCGAGCCGCTGCACTCGCTCACCCGGGGACAGGGAGACCCGTACTTCCGGATGCAGGGCCAGAGCGTCTTTCGTAACGCCGTCGAGCGCATGGCCGACGCGTCGCTGACCGCGGCGCGGCGGGCCGGCTGGTCGGCGGGCGAGATCGACCGGCTCGTCGCGCACCAGGCCAACCTGCGCATCCTGCACGCCGTCGCGGACCGTATGCGGCTGCCGCGACAACGGTGCCCCGTCCATCTCGACCAAGTCGGCAACACCGCGGCCGCCTCCGTTCCCCTGGCCCTGGCGCACGCCGTGACGTCGGGCTGCCTGGAGCCCGGGCACCGCACCGTCCTCACGGCCTTCGGCGGTGGCCTCACCTGGGGTGCCTGTGCCGTCCGCTGGCCCGCGATCACCCCTGCGTGAGACCCCTCCCCTACCCACCCGCACCATCCGTGTGAGGAGCACACCATGAGCGACACCTACGACCGTCTTGTCGGCCTGCTGGCCAAGGGGTTCGGCATCGAGCCGGGCGAGGTCGCGCCGGAGAACACCTTCGAGGAGCTGGAACTGGACTCGCTGGCGCTGGTGGAGCTGACGCTCGCGGCGCAGGAGGAGTTCGGCATCACCCTCACCGACGACGATCTGCACGCCAAGAACACCCTGGCCGAGGCGGCCGGCGTCCTGGACGCCAAGCTGGTGGCGCTGCGATGACCTCGGCCGACGGCCGGTTCGACGCGGCGGTCACGGGCATCGGCATGGTAACCCCCGCGGGCCTGGGCACCCAGGCGTCCTGGGAGCGCATCACGGCGGCGGACGGCACGGCCGCCCGGCCCGTGCCCGCGCTCGCCGAGATCCGCGCGCGCATCGGCTGCTCGATCCCCGACTTCGACCCGGCCGCCGCGGTCGGCCGGCGCAAGGCCTGGCGCCTGGACCGCAGCAGTCAGCTCGCGCTCGCGGCGGCCGCCGAGGCCGTCGCCGACGCCGGACTCGATCCCGCGACCTGGGACGGCGCCCGGGTCGGTGTGGTGCTCGGCAGCGGCATCGGCGGAGCCGCGTCCTGGGAGAAGCAGCACCAGATCCTGCTCGACCACGGCTCGCAGAAGGTCTCCGCCCTGCTGATCCCGATGCTCGCGGTCAACATGGCGGCCGGCTACATCGCCATGGAGATCGGGGCCCGCGGGCCCAACTTCGTGACGGCCACGGCCTGCGCGTCCGGTGCCACAGCGGTGGGCCAGGCGCGCGAACTGCTGCGCAGCGGGCGCTGCGACGTGGTCGTCACGGGCGGCACCGAGGCCTGCCTGATCCCCTCGATCATCTCCGGCTTCCAGCAGATGGGCGCGCTCTCCGAACGCCAGGACGAACCCGCCGCGGCCTCACGGCCGTTCGACGTGGACCGGGACGGCTTCGTACCCGCCGAGGGCGCGGCCGTCCTGGTCCTGGAGCGGCCCGAGAGCGCGCGGGCCCGCGGCGCCCGTATCCGCGCCTGCGTCAGCGGATACGGCGCCTCGGCGGACGCCTACAACGCCACCGCCCCCGAACCCAGCGGCGCGGGTGCGGAGTTGGCGCTGCGGGCGGCTCTCGACGATGCGGGGCTCGCGCCGGAATCGGTCGACCACGTCAACGCGCACGGCACCTCCACCCCGCTCAACGACCTGATGGAGGCCAAACTGATCCGGCGGGTGCTCGGCGAACGCCCGTCGGTGACGTCGGTGAAGGGGGTCACGGGCCACTCGCTGGGAGCCGCCGGCGCGATCGAGGTGGCGGTCACCGCGCTCACGGTGGAGAACGGCCTCGTCCCGCCGACCGCGAACCTGACCAGCCAGGATCCGGAAATCGACCTGGACGTCGTCGCCAAGGCGCCGCGGCCCGCGGACGTGCGGGTTGCCGTCAGCAACTCCTTCGGATTCGGCGGGCAGAACGCGGTGGTGCTGCTGACCCGCCCCTGAGACGCGCGCACCCCATGCGGCTGGGCCGGACCCGATCGGGTCCGGCCCAGCCGTCGTCGCCTCGGGTGCTCAACCGTCGCCGGCCGTGTCCAGCCGTCCCTCGGCGATCGCGTCGTCGACCTCGCGGGTACGCGCCTGAAGCTCGCGGCGCTCGGTGTCCAGCGCCTCGGCCTGGGCCTCGTCGGCCTCCATGAGCTTGAGCAGGTCACGGTCCGCCATCTCAAGGACGCCCATGTCGGCGTAGGCCTGCTGGACCTTGGGACCCCACAGCCCGATGTCCTTGACGCAGGGCACGATCCGGGTGAAGAGCCGTGAGCGGAAGGCCTGCATGCGCGGGCCCCGGTTCATGTACTCCATGCACTCCTTCATGTCGAAGCCGAGCGTCTCCCAGACCTCCTGCATGCGCAGCCGGTCACGCATCAGGTAGCAGCCCTCGACGACGAAGTCCTCGCGGTCGGCGATCTCCCGGCTGGTCAGTTCCTTGTAGTAGTCCCGCAGCGCGAGCCGTCCGAAGGCCACGTGCCGTGCCTCGTCCTGCATGATGTAGGACAGGATCTGCTTCGGCAGCGGCTTGTCGGTCTTGTCGCGGAGAATGCCGAACGCCGCGAGCGCGAGACCTTCGATGAGGACCTGCATCCCGAGGTAGGGCATGTCCCAGCGGGAGTCGTTGAGTGCCTGCCCCAGCAGGGTCTTCAGGTGCGGGCTGATGGGATAGCTCATCCCGATCTTGTCGTGGACGAAGCGCGTGAACAGCTCCGCGTGCCGTGCCTCGTCCATGACCTGGGTCGCCGCGTAGAACTTGGAGTCGATGTCCGGCACCGACTCGACGATCCGTGCGGAGCAGATCATCGCCCCCTGCTCGCCGTGCAGGAACTGGCTGAACTCCCAGGCGGCCATGTGCTGGCGAAGCTCCTGCCGCTGACGGGCGTCGAGCCGTGCGTACTGCCGCGAGCCGTACAGCGCGAGGGTGTTCTCAGGGGTGCCGAGCACGTCGTACGGATCCACCTCCAGGGACCAGTCGATCCGCTTCGTGCTGTCCCACTGCTTGTCCTTGCCCTTCTGATACAGGCTCAGCAATCGCTCCCGATCCGTGTCGTACTCCCAGGTGAACGTGTTCCGCCCCTGCATCGGGAACGACCAGGACGTGCTGGTGTCCGTGTGCGGGATGCCGGCGGTACCGCTCATGAGCAGTCCCCTTTACGTGGTGTCGACGGTGACGGTGCGGTCAGGAAGGCCCGGGCGGGCAGAGGACCGGCAGCGCCGCCGGGACGACGTCGAGGACGTAGCGCGTCCGTCCGCGCAGAACCTCGCCGTCCCGCTCGAAGGTCAGCGCAGCGCCGTCGGTGCGTTCGATCTCGATGCGGCGGCCACGCCGGTAGAGCACCTCGGGCCGCTCGACGTGACGGCCCTCGCGGGTCAGCCCGGGCAGCGCCGCGGGGTCGAGGGCGCTGGTGACCACGCAGACGTCGAGCAGGCCGTCGTCCAGTACGGAGTGGGGCAGCACGAGAAAGCCGCCGCCCCGGTAGCGTCCTCCGCCGACGTTGGCCAGGATCACTCCGCCGTCATGGATGACCTCGCCGTCCACGGCGACGCGTGCGGGGTGCGGCGCGAAGTCCTTGAGCGTGCGGGCCACCGCCTCCTGGTAACGGGCGCGGCCGGTGAGCCGGGTGAGGCCGGCCGCCGCCTCCAGGGCCTCGGCGACGAGGCCGGAGCAGGCACCGAGCAGGACGGTCTCCTGGGTCTCCTCGATGCGTGCGGTGTCCAGCAGCCGCACGGGGGGCCGGTCGGGGCCGAAGGCCAGGGCGAGCGACTCGTGCCAGGAGCGGTCCTTCCACACCTCCTTGTAGAAGGAGTTGCCGGTGCCGGCCGGAATGCACAACAGGGCCGGGCCGCCGGGTCGCGGCTCAGCCCCGGTGGCGGTCAGGAGTCCGTGCGCCACTTCACTTGCGGTGCCGTCACCGCCGACCGCGATCACGGCGTCGACGCCGTCCTGTGCGGCCTTCGCGGCGAGCGTGCGGGCGTGCCCGGGATAGGCGGTGCGGACCACGCTCACGTCGGCGACCAGTGCGCGGCACGCGGCGGCGATGTCGGCGACGGCCATTGCCCCCGCGCCACCTGCCCTGTCGTTCGCCACGATCACTGCGGTGCCTGCCCAGTGGCTCATGCTTGCTTCCTTGTCCGAGTCAGGGATGGCCGAACGGGCGTTGCGGCATCGGGAGCCGTCCGGTGCCGGCGGGCATTGCGCTGCTGGGCGGAGAGAGCAGGATTCGAACCTGCGTGGGGCGTGAACCCCTGGCCGGAGACGAACTCCGGCCCCCATTGGGCCGCTATGGGAATCTCTCCTCGCCGGCCCTTCCGGCCGACAGCAAGACCATGGCAGTCCCCACTTGCAGCCCGCTGAGACGGCGGTCTCAGCGGGCTGCCCGGCTCACTTGATGTCCACCTCCGCCCGGTCAGTTCTTGAGCACCATCAAGCCGCAATCCCAGCCGATCCGCTCAGCGATCACCTCGCCGGCATCTCGGCCACTGCTCGACCGCGTCCACGATCGAGTCCTTCGGCGCCCGCTGGTACTTCGGCGGTGCGCGTCCGCGATTGCCCTGCGGACGGTGTTTTACGTGACACGGCCGGTCTGCTGGGTCTGGCCTCAGGGACAGCGGTGGTGCTCGGCGCTGCGCGCGTATGGTTCCTGCCGCTGGGGCGGACGCTCGGCGCGGTGGTCTTCTGCGGCACGGGTGCCGCGGGCGAGGCACTGACCTGGCAGACCCCGGCAGCCGGGAGCCGGCCCGCGGCCGTGGTCGCGGCGGTGCTCAGTGTCGTGGGTATCGCCGCGTGCCCGACCGCAGTCACGCGGACGCCCTCGCCCTCGATGTCGCGGCTGTCGAACGGCGGAAGGGAAACGGTTGGTGACCGTACGACCGGGTCGGCTCGGGCAGGTCACAGGCCACCGGTGTTGAGCAGCCGATTGGGAGTGTCGGAAGGGACCCCGCGCAGGACACCGCGGGTGGCTGTGTGGTCGAGCCAGACGTGGACCTCGTTGGCCGTGGCGTGGGGGTGTGCTGACAGGTACAGCGCGATCACGCCGGTCGCGTGCGGCGCCGCCCAGGACGTCGCACCGTCGTTCTCCGTGGTCGTACCGCCGCCGGCGAGGGCGGCGGTAACCTTCTGGCCGGGGGCGTACAGGTCCACGCACCGTCCGTAGCCCGATCCGTAGGAGCCGCTGTCGCGCCACGCGCGGTCGTTCGAAGTGGACGCCGCCACCACGATCGTGCCGGGGACGCCGGCCGGGGAGTGCTTGCAGGCGTCGTCATGGAAATTGCCGGCCGAGACTACCGTCGGAATCCCCGCGTCGACCATCTTCTTGACGGCGGACTCAAGGGCCGTTGACCGGTGGTCGAAGTTGAGCGACATGTTCACCACCGCAGGCTTCTGGGCATGCGCGGTGACCCACTTGACCGACTTCACCACGGCCGCTTCGGCCACGGCCGGTGAGCCGCCGCCCTCGCTCTCGCACAAGATGCCCTGGACTCGTACGAGTTCCGCCTTGGGCGCCACTCCGTACTTCGCCCCGCCGATGATGCCCGCGACGAACGTGCCATGGCCCATCCCACCTTCGCTGAAGCAGTCACCGGAGTCCTTCGGGCCCACGAAATCGGCGCCGAGGTGGGCGCGTCCGCCGAACTCCTTGTGGGCGATGTCCATCCCGGTGTCGATCACGTAGACGTGAACGCCCTTGCCCGTGGCGGTGGTGGTGAACTTCCCGTTCAGCGGCCTCGACCGCTGGTCCAAAATGTCGAGGTTCCACGGCACGTGCCGGGTGATGGGCGACGCCCCGGTCTGCGCGACCCCGGACAACGTCCCCACGCTGCCGGCAGCCGTCAGCGCCGAGCCGGACGACGACCCGTCCTCGGAAGGCGCCCAGGACTCGCCCCGACCGTGAGCGGGGAGCTTCCTGCCGCTGCCTGCGGCCACCGCGCCGGCCTCCCCGCCACAGGCCGAGGCCCCGAGCACCGTCAGCATGGCCACCGCCATGAGACCGGCCTTCGCAACGTTCCGCGTCACAACGTCCCCCCGAATCCCCGCTTCGCTCACAGTCAGCGCACAAGACGGTCGCAGAGTGCGGGCGGTTCCAGCGGGCGTGCGGGGGGTCGGTGACATCATCACTCACAGCCACATTGGCACCTGTGCTGATCGGCATGGTCGTTCGGCGCGAGGGGTCTCCGCTCATCTTCGATCTTCACTGTGCGAGGGGTCTCAACGTCTTCGTGAAGGACCCCGATAGGATGCGGCGCTCAATTCGACCGTGATCAAGCATGGAGGGGGCGCGGGATGCTATTGACGTGCCGGATTTGTCGTCAGCAGGGAGTTGCTTTCGACGGGATCAAAGGACTGTGTCCGGAGTGCCAGCACAGGAGCGACGCGGCGAAGCCGCCTCAGCGTCGCGGGCGCAACGACAAGGCGGCGTTGCTGGTCCAGTCCAAGGTGAGCCCCGGGCGGGTCTCGCTGTCGGGCCCACTGCTTGTGGTGCTGGCTGCAGCCACCGTTGCGATCGTCAGCGAAACGGTTCGATTTTTCGCCGAGCGTACGCGGGCCCATCAATGGGCCTTGGCCGCTGCTCACCGCAGCTTTGACCAGCAGGCTCTGCACAGCGCACTCCAGACGATCAACACCACGAACATGTTGCGCTTCGTCGCTTTCATGGCCGTTCTGTATGCCTACCAGCGGTGGGTGCGTGCCGGCCACGCGAACGCCATGACACGCAGCGACATCGGGCTGGGATGGCTGCGGGCCCTGCCCGGCGGCCGCGGAGTCGTCTGGATCTACGGCGCGTGGTTCCTGTCGGTTTTCGCCGCGCTCTACGTCTCGTTCGTGGTCAACTCCGACCTCCAAACGCCCGGCGATTACGAGACCGCAGCGGACGTCGACGCCGGCTACAGCCTGGTCCGCATAGTCCTGGCCCTTCTACTGAGCGTGTTCGTCGTGCGATTGACCCTTGGGCTGAACAAGCTGCTGGCCACGCCGCAGACGACGCACGTGACCGGCCGGCCCATCGAGCTGCAGACCAGCGACTGAGGAGTAACGTGCCATGTCTGGCGCGGGCGGCCGGGGAGCGCGGCGGTGTTCCGCCAAGGTGCAGTTCCACCACCCGCACCGCAGCTTCGTCTCTCGCACTCAGCCCGCCGAGCGACTGCCCTGTGCAGCGCACATCTGATCGGCCCACGCCGGCCCTGCGAAGGAGGCGGCAGTGGACTTGGGGAACTCCATGTCGGAGAGCTCTTCGTCGATCACGGCAGCGCCTTCGGCGCGCACCGCCACGCGAGTGTCCAGGGCCAGGGCGCACGGCGTTGATCAGGTCGTCGGCGCGGTCACCGGCAAAGTCACGCTGCGGGGTGGCCAGGTCGTTCGAGTGGACGACGGGCTCGTCGACCAGGCGACGCAGTCAAGGCCCCCTGAATGCAGAGGTCCTTGGCCCCCGCCGGGGGCCGGTGCAACCGATCAGGGACCTTTCGTGTTCGTCCGTGGCTTGCGACCATACGATCATCGTGCCCGGTCTCCGTGCACGATGCCGTTTCCCAGCGGGACTCCGGTCGAGAAGTCGCTGGCCAGGAGAAGCGAAGCGAGTTCTCCTGCCGGCATGCCGGGAACTGAGAGGTGCGCAGCGGTGCCGTAAGCATGCGTAGCGGCCTGGATTCCCCTTTCCCCGGCGATGGACCCCGCGCGACCGGTAGGCGACGTGGATCCTCACCAGCGCCGGAGACTTCCCCGCAGGACGGAGAAGCTGAGCCAGGAACGGCAGCCTTGATTAGGCGTCAGCTGCAGTGCTGCGCGGGGCCCGCGTCGAGCGCACTCGATACGGGCCCCACCCGCATGTTCGGCCCTCCGGTACGCCTCGTCCGCGAGCATGGAGCAATCCCGCGGGCGTGGGGACGACCTCGTCCACGTCAGCTCTTCCCGCAGCTCCTTCGAGCAACCCCCGCGGGCCGCCAGCGCAGCGGGCCACCAGCGTTTTGCCGTCTTCCATGATCGGAGTTACACCCGGCGTACCGGGACGTTCGCCGAGGTGCGGACGAGGCCCGAGCTGGAGAATGAGTCGCTTGAAGCAGCAGCACAGGCCCTGCACCAGGCACATGAGGCACTACAGGAAGCGGTCCAGCAGCGCGTCCAGTCCGGTGGCCAGAGCGTCGGGGCCACCCGGTTCCGCCAGGGCAGGGGCAGTCGTGCGGAGCGTGGACAGCTCCTGGAAGGGGATGCGGTAAAGACCGAGCCGGAATGCTGGGTCTGGTTCGTTGGGGTTGTCCACCATGGCCCGCAGTTCCACCGACACGTATCCCAAGACCCAGGCCCGTGAAGGCGCGCCAGATTCGGGCGGAGTGCGCCGGGCCATATCCGGCCTCCCGAAGCAGGGCGAGCACACGCTCGTGATCCCTGAGAATGGGCGGAGGCCTTCGGGCCAGCGGCACTCTTGTCATGCGGCTGAAGATGAGCAGCGTCCCCTCGGGATGGTCGAGGCACACCTGGTAGGTGGCGAGCGCAATCCGGTGCAGTTCGGCCCGCCACGCTGGACCGGAGCCGGCCGCAGGCCGCCCGGCCGCGAGATGATCCTCCAATTCCACGTAGAGGGCCTCCACCACGCCGTCCAGCAGCGCGTTCTTGCCGGGCGCGTAGTGGTACAACGACATTGCTTCCACGCCGAGTTCGGCGCCCAGGCGGCGCATGGTCAGCGCCGCCAGCCCTTCCCGGTCGACCAGGTCCAAAGCCGCGGTGAGCACCCGTTCGCGGCTCAGACGGCCCTGAGGGCCGTCCGCGGTGTCGCCCGTTTGCGGACCGTGTGTCATCACCTGCCTCCTCGCTCAGCGGCGGGCGCCATATCCGGGGTCAGGGTGTGTCGAGTTCGCCCCAGACGACGAACCGGTGGACGTAGGTCCCGTCCCAGCCACGGTCCGTGCAGGTGATCAGGGTGATGCGTGCCTTGTCGGGCCGGGCCTGCGGCCGACCCGGCACAGGAGCGACGACGCCGACGTCGGACGGCTCGACTACCTTGGTCCGGGTGACCCGGTAGGTGTACGTCCTCCCGTCCCGCTCGACCCCCAGCGTGTCCCCTTTACGCAGGTCAGGAAGACGGTAGAAAGGCTGCCCCCATCCGGTCCGGTGGCCCGCGACGGCGAAATTCCCCTTCTGCCCCGGGCCGGCGGTTCCCGGGAAGTGTCCGGGGCCCTTGCGCAGGTCCCCGGGAGAAACGCCCTCGACGACCACCGGGGCGAAGCCCGGGCCGAAGCGGGGCACGCGCAGCACCGCGAACGCCTCTCCGACGCGTGGGGTGGGCTGATGCGGCCGGTCCGCCGGCGCGGCGGAGGGCGGCTGCCCGAGTTGGTGCCGGAGCGACTGCTGCGTGTGGTGGTATGCGCCGTCGGCTTGCTTGTCCCGCAGGAGTGCCAGGCCCCCGAGGACTAGGCCCGTGAGGATGAGGCCGACGCCCAGCAGGCGGATCAGTAGTCTCGTGGAGGCTCTCGGGTCTCCGGTGGGGCGGGGGCCGTGGCCCCGCCCCGGCGTGGTGTCAGCCATCGTCGGTCTTGCGGGGGACCAGCCGCAGGGCGGCGCATCCCGCCGAGACGAGAACGAATGCGACGATCCAGAACCAGACGCTGCCGGGGCCTCCGGTGGTCGGCAGCAGGCCTGCCCCTCCCACCCCAGCGGCCGTGGTGCCGGCGCCTATGTAGTTCGCCATTGCTCTTCCCTTTCTGTAGTTACCAACTGCGGTCCCGGCGCAGCGCAGTGTCCACGAGCGCACGGATGTGGACCCCCTGGAGAAACAGGTCGTAGAACCACTCGGGAATGACCAGCACCGAGGCTATTGACGCCCGCCAGCCCCTGGATTTGACGGTGATCGCACGCTCGATGGCGTAGAACCCGCTGAAGGCGATCCAGAACGGGGCGATCCGTATCCCGGCGCCCATGGCGAGGAACCAGATGAGGGAGCCCACATAGACGGTTGACACTGACGCCCCGAGGAAGGCGACGATCTGGCGGACCCAGCCTTCTGCGGTGTGGCGAGTGAGGCCGTAGTCGATCAGATTTTCCAGCGCGCCCCGCTTCCAGCGCAGCCGCTGCCTGGCCAGGGATCTCCACGTCTCCATGACTTCGGTGGTCATGGTCGCGCGGGAGGGTGCCACGATGCGGTAGCGCAGGTGCTTGAGTGCCAGGGTGAGTTCGTTGTCCTCAGTAAGCGCCTTGGTGTCGTACACCCCGCCGGCAGAGGGCACCCGACCTGTCCTGCGAGCCCTGAGCACGTCCTTGAGGGCTCCGACCCGAAACAGGCACGCAGTACCCGTCAGGCACAGCACTTTGCCCCGTTTGCGGGCGGTGTCCCGGGCGTACCGGGCGAATTCGTTGCGCTGGAAGGCCCCGCACAGCCAGCCGCCGGGCCGTCCCCGGAAGTTCCCGCCGACGGCACCGTAGCCCTGGACCATCTTCCGGCAGGTCACTTCGATGAAGTGCGGATCGAGGTAGGTGTCGGCGTCCTGGATGAGGACCGCATCCTCGTCAGAGAGCAGCGGCAGCAGCCGGTCGAGTGCCCCGTTGAGGTTGCCGGCCTTCTTGTGCCGGTTGTCTACCGAGTGCCAGACCTCGGCCCCGGCCGTGAGGGCGATCCGCTCAAGCTCCGTTGTCCGCCCGGGTTCCTTGTGCGGATCGAGCGTCACGATGATGCGCTCGGCGCGGTACGTCTGCCGTTGCAGCGCCTGCAGCACCTGGGGAAGCGAGTCCACCTCCCGGTAGGCCGGAACCAGCACGACCACGCGGGGAGCTTCTTGGGCGGACGTCTCGTTCATGGCGTACTCCGCGGCCGGGGACCTCGCTTCTTCTTTTGTAAGTTTACGTTGTACGCGTATATGCGCAACTTGCGATTTAGGGGATCAAGAAGGCGACGGCTACGCTGACGCTGGGCCTCGGCGCCGGCCAGCCAGCGGCGGCCGCAGTGCTGGCCCTGTGACCGGCGAGCAGCCGCCCACTACCGCCGGCCGTCGGGCGCCGGCTACCGCCTCCGGCTGCGGATACGAAGCCACCACCGTGCACCTACGCTCAGCCCCGGGCGCCGGATACACCTCCCTCGACTCGGTCCCGGGCGCCGGATACACCTCCCTCGGACTCCTACGGCCCGGTGACCAGATGGACGTTCCCCACAGCCCAGCCAGACGGCTGGTGTCGTACCTTCCGGCCTGCAGGCTTGCCCCGGCTGGGCAGCAACGCGCCACTGGGGCATCTCCGGGTGGCTCAGGAAGGCGATCTTGTTGGTGTCCCAGCCCGGCAGGACACGGAGCAGGGTGAGGTAGTAGTCGCGGCTGGGTAGATTGCGGCCGCGCAGGGCCGCACTGATCCCTGACTCGGACAGGTGGTGACCGCGGGATGCGCGGGCGGCCATCTCGCCGTAGGCAAGCGGCGCCGCCCCGTCGACCGCGACGAAGCCCGCCGCCTGCTCACCGACGGCCTGCGCGCGTGCAGTCACTGCTGGCCCGAGGCCCGGCTGGACATCGGCTTACCGACGAGCCGCGCCGCCGTCGCACGTCTCGAACAGTCGTACTATCTCGCCCGCGATCCTCCCGTACGGGCGACTCGCTGCGCCTCCGGCCGCACCACGAGAAATGACGTCACCTGGACCGGCCTTGCTCGTCGTATGGAAGGAGTGACGGTGCGGGGTGGTGCTCGAAACTCAGGTGCGGACCGGTCTGGCACCTCGGCAGGGTGACTCCTCCCCCACCTAAAGGTGGGGGCTTCTCGCTATGCCAGGTTGGCGTTGCGACGGACCAGCCCGGCCCGTAGAACGTTCAGGGCGCCCACCGTGTCGGCGTGCGCCAGGTGGCCGCAGCCAACGCAGTGGAACGTCTCCTGCGTGGGCCGGTTCTCCGCGCTGACGTGCCCGCATTCGGGGCAGGTCCGGGAGGTGTTGCGGGGGTCCACGGCGATCACCGTTCGTCCGGCGCTTTCAGCCTTGGCGTGCAGGATCGTCAGGAACACCCCCATCCGGCATCTGAGATCGAGTGGTTGAGTCCGGCCTTCGCGGCGGACCCGTTGGGCAGGAAGCTGCCCGGCGTCTCGGGGTCCGGCTTCGGCACGGGGGCCCTGACCATGTTTCGGATCTTCAGATCCTCGTGCGCTATCAGGTCGTGGTCCCGGACCAGACCGAGCGCAATCTTGTGGGCGTGGTCCAGGCGCTGGCGGCGCACCTTGCGGTGAAGGTCGGCGACCCGCTGCACGGCCCGCTGATGATTCGCCGTCCGCTTGTCCCGGCGCACGCGCCCGAACCGGCTGAGCCTGTGCTGTGCAGGTTCGAGCTTGGCGGCTGCCTTCGAAGCATGGCGTGGGTTCTCGACGTGCTCACCGTCGGAGGTGGTGAGGAACGAGGCGATACCCATGTCGATGCCGACCACGGACCCTGTCGCGGGGAACGGTTCGGGCTGGGCCTGCTCAGCGGTCAGGACGACATACCAGCGCTTGCCTTCGCGCTTGACGGACACGGTCTTGACCGTGCCGACCACGGGCCGGTGCTGGTTGACCTTGACGTGCCCGACGCCCTGGAAGCGGACGCGGGTGACGGGATCGTGCGGGGTGGAGTCCCAGCGGCAGCCGTCCCCGTCTTTCGGGAAGTCCACCGTGTCGAACCAGTTCACGCCCCTCAATCGGGGATACCCCGGCTTGTCCCCGCACTTCACGCGGCGGAAGAACGCGGCGAACGCCTTGTCCAGGCGGCGCAAGGTCGCCTGCTGCGACGAGAACGACCACCGGCCCTGGCGCTCCGGGTCGAAGGCCCGGATGTCCTTGAGCTGCGCGGACTGCTGCCCGTACTTGATCGAGGACTTCGAGGCGTGCCGGTAGGCGTCACGGCGTTCCTGCAAGGCGCCGTTGTAGAGCGAGCAGTGCTCGCGCAGCATCTCGCCGAGCGCGGCTTGCTGGCCCACGGTGGGCCGCATGAGGAACTTGTACGCACGGATCAACCGACCCACCCCCTTCCCGATCAGCCTCCAAGACCCTACTGGCGTATGTCAGCGCGCTGGGTACCAAACCCCAACATCCGTACCGACGTGGCGCCTTCGACGACACGATGCCGGAGCGCTGCGCAGAGATCATGCGCGAGGTGTGCGGCAGCTTCAAGGCGGAGCTGAAGGATTACATACCTCTGCTGATCCATTACCCGCCGGAGATCGCCCTGTCCAAGCTGATCAACACTCTCAAGGGCGTCAGCTCCCGATACCTGCGGGCCGAGTACACCGGCCGCATCAACCGCATCGGCACGGGGTCAGTGTTCTGGCCCCGTTCCTACGTCGCAGCCTCGTGCGGCGGTGCACCGCGCACCGTGATCCGTCAGTACATCGAGCAGCAAAAACGTCCGCTCCAGAATGCACGTCAGAGCAGTCTCAGGATGCGTTTCCCTCCCCGGCTGAAGCCGGGGATACCCACGCAAGATCAGAGATGGTCACCCGGCCATGGCAGGGGCTTCGGCACGAGCCCGGGTTGTACTTGCGCTCCAGCTCCCGCATCGTCATGCCGGCCCGGAGCAACTGGACCTCCGCCAGGCCGTCCTGATCGGCCAGTCGCTGGGCGGTCATACCGCGATGCTGACCGCCGCCGGGCATCCCGACCTCGTGCGCGGGCTCGTCCTTGTGGAAGCCGGGCCGGGACGGGCAGATCCGGATGTTCCTGCTGAGGTCGGCCGATGGCTCGGTGCATGGCCGGTCCCCTTCCCGTCGCTAGAGGCCGCGGCAGCGTTCCTTGGCGGTGGCCCGGTCGGTGAGGGCTGGGCCGCCGGACTCGAGGAACGGGGCGGCGCATGGTGGCCGCGCTTCGACCGCGACGTGATGGTCGACTCCCTGACCGAGAACACCCAGCGTTCCTACTGGGACGAGTGGACAACCCTCACTGCCCGACGCTGGTCCTGCTCGGCCAGGCCGGCATCATCGCTCCGCAGGAGTGCAGCAGGAGCGTCGCAGAGGAAGTTAGCTTCGTCGACGGCGACCGTCTGATCACCCGGCTGTGCGGCCGCACCGTCTGGGCAGCGTGTCGCCGTTGTGCGCCAGCAGGCGGGCCGGACTCGCACGCGCCGCATCACCACCGCCACGTTCTACGCCTTCGTTGAGACCTCTTCAGCGTCTCCGAAACGAGAGTTGCACTGCCGCCCCGGCCAGACGGTCGACGCCATTTGGGCAGGTGCGGGAGGACCCGGCCGCCCAGGATCCGGACATGCTGGCCACTCTCGTAGCGTTTGCTGCTCGTGGCCCTGATCAAGCTGCCGGAGCACGCTGGGCAGCCGCACGCGGCTGCAGCGACGAGGCCTGGGCCACTGTGACGATCACCCTGGCCGGCCTCGGAGACAGCTTCGCCTGAAGTGGGTAGAGCGCCTCGGCGAAGCCGACCGCCGCGAGCTGTCCCCGTTGGACCCACGTCAACCCTACGGCCGCCTCGAGCTGGACATGAGCCACCGGCTCGACCTCCACCCGGCCACGGTTATCCCCAGCCAGCGGGTGGATGCTCGGCAGACGGCACCTTCCCGGGAGAGCACCGGGCAGTGATAGGAGGGCACCTCGTCCCCGTCGAACAGCACCTTCAGCCGCCAGTAGCCGGTGGTTGTGCGCTGAGCAGAGTGAGGGCGTTGCGGATGCCCTCTTCGAGGAGCTCGTCGGAGAGTCGCCGGTCGGCCAGGGCGCGGGAGAGCTGCAGCGTCCCGACCATCATGGCGTAGACGCTGAGGGTCTTCGTGCGCACCGAGCGCGGATCGGTGGGCGCCAGGCGAGCGGCGATACCGTCGATGACGGCGAGCACGCCGTCGGTGTACGCCTGCTTGGTCTCGTCCGCGCAGCGCCCTACCTCGTCGAGGAGTGCGGCGGAGGGGCAGCCGTCGTCGGGACTGTCGCGGTGCTGGGGCGACAGATACCACCGTACGATCTGCTCGATTCCGTCGATCCCGGGGGCCGCCTGCTCGATGACGTTCGCGTACTGCGTGCGCAACTGGTCTGCGACCGCGGCGGCCACGAGGTCGTCCTTGGATGCGAAGTGGGCGTAGAAGGCGCCGTTGGTCAGTCCGGCGTCCGCCATCAGCGTTGAGATGCCCGAGCCGTCGATACCGTCCTTCTTGAACCGGCGGCCGGCGGTCTCGATGATCCGCTGCCGGGTCGCCTGTTTGTGTTCTTTCCCGTAACGCGCCACGCGCTCGCTCCTTTGTGCGCGGGAAGGGTCGCCTGCCCTCCGCCGGCTTCGCCATCGTATGGGATTACGAACGAACTCCAATGGGATGCGGCCGGCATCCGGAGCATCGCCACGCCTTCTTTGCGGCCGGCCCGATTCAGTCGTTGCCGGGCGCCATCGAGATCACGACCTTTCCGGCCGTGGTACGCCCCTGCTCGACGTACGCCATCGCTTCGAGGGTCTGACCGAAGGGGAAAGTGCGGTCGATGACCGGGCGGAGCCGTCCGTTGTCGTACAGGGCACCGAGTTCGCGGAGCTGGGTGCCGCTGGCCTGCATGAAGAAGAACTCATAGCGCACGCCCAGGGCCTTGGCCTGCTTGCGCACCTTTCGGCTGAGCGCGTTCATGGCCATGCCCAGGAACGAGGGGGCGCCGAGTTGCCTGGCGAAACCGGCGTCCGGCGGGCCAGCGACGCCGAGGGCCAGACCGCCCGGCTTCAGCACGCTCAGCGACTTCTCGAGGTTCGCCCCGCCCAGGGAGTCCAGCACCAGGTCGTAGCCGGACAGCACCTTGGAGAAGTCCTCCTTGGTGTAGTCGACGACGATGTCGGCGCCGAGGGTGCTGACCAACTTCTGGGTGCGGGTGTTCGTGGTCGTCGCCACCGTGGCGCCCAGGTGTTTGGCGAGCTGGATGGCCGTCGATCCGAGGCCCCCGGCACCGGCGTGAATGAGCACCTTCTGACCCGGCATCACGTGGGCGCGGTCGACGAGGATCTGCCGGGAGGCCAGTGCCACCAGGGGCACCGCGGCCGCCTCGCCAGGGGTGAGGGACTGCGGCTTAGGTGCGACGTCGTCCTGGTCGATCGCGATGAACTCGGCGAAGCCTCCGATCCGCAGGTCGCGGGGACGTGCGTAGACCTCGTCGCCGACGGCCACGTCGCGCACGGCGGACCCGACCTGCGTCACGGTGCCGGCGATGTCGTGGCCGAGCACGAAGGGCAGCTTGTACTTCAGGAGTCGTTTGAACTCCCCGTTGCGGACCATCTTGTCCAGCGGGTTGATGCTGGCGGCGCTCACCCGGACCAGGACGTCGCTGTCCTTGACGGTGGGCTCGGGAACGTCTGTGGCGCGCAGGCCGTCCTTGCCGTACTTCTCGACGACGAATGCCTTCATGTCAGCCATCTCTTTGTGTGATCTTCTCGGTTGCCTTCTTGGCGGACGATGCGCATGTCCGGGCGGCTTCCACGTCAGCTGCCGAGGTGCCGGCGAAGCCACTGACCCATCTGCCCGATCGCCCGGTCCACCTCCGGCACGCGCCCCGCACCGAGGATGAACGAGTGCTGGCCCCCGGGCAGCGGGCGGACTTCGGAGGGGATCTTGAAGTCGGCGAGTCGGCGGCCGAAGTCGGCGCCCTCGCCGGCAAGCGTCTCGCACTCGCCGTAATGCAGGGATGTGGGCGGCAGGCCGGTCAGGTCGGCGTTCACGATGCTGATGTCGGGGTCGGCGAAGTCCACGCCGGGGTCCTGCAACCAAGCCGCTCGGAACTGCTCGAGGATGTCCCGGCTGAGCATCTTGTCGTGTTTCTCGTTGTCGTCCACCTTCGGGTTGCTGATGGTGAGGTCGGTCCACGGCGAGATGCTGACGATCGCCCCGGGGGTTGCCTCACCCTTGGCGAGCAGGCGCAGCGGCAGCGCGACCGCGAGGGTGCCTCCAATGGAATGGCCGGTACTGCCGATGTTCCGCGGCTCGTAGCCCTGCGCGAGGAGCCAGCGGTAGGCGGTCTGGGCGTCGTCGATCTGCGCCGGGTGGGGGTGCTCGGGTGCCAGGCGGAAACCCACGACGAGTGAGCGGGCTCCGGCTGCCTTGGCGATGTGGCCGGCGGCCTTGCGGTCCGACGCAATGGAGGCGGCGAAGTGGAAGTGGAGCAGCGCCTTGTCAGGGTCGGCGCCCTCAGGGATGACCCACAGGGCGGGGACGCCGTCGGCGTCCACGTCGGCGTAGGTGACGCCTTCCGGCTCGGTCGATGCCGAAGCATGTGTGTCGACGATGTCGCGGACGACGGCCAGATCGAGGCCCGGTGTCGACGCCTTCGCACGCACGCTTTCGAGGAAATGTGCGAACTGCTGTGCTTCCGTGCTGATTCCCATGGCGCTGCTCCTTGTCAGGTCAGAGCTGACCGCGCCTCTCGCGCGCCCTGCAGGTCGATGAGCCGGGTACGACGTCAGCCGGGCATCCGGTTGAACTTGCGGATCTGCTTGTCGAAGATCCCGGCGGGGACGAGACGTCGCGCGGTGGTGATGCGTGAGGCGAGCGGTCCGGCGGTGTAGCGCAGCTTCGGCTTCGCGGCGGTGGCTGCCGTGACGATCTCCTTGGCGACGACGGCGGGGTCGTCGCCGGCCTTCATCGCCTCAGCGACCACCTCGTCGAAGACACGCCGCCGCTCCGCATACAGCGGCAGCGGGGTGTCGGGCTGCGCGGCATTGGCATCGAAGGCGGTCCGGGTGTAGCCGGGCTCGACGAGCAGGACGCGGACGCCGTGCTCGCGGACTTCGTGGTCCAGGGACTCTGAGTAGCCCTCGATGGCGTGCTTCGCGGCGACGTAGAGGGCCATGTAGGGCTGTGGGATGACGCCGAGGACGGACGAGAGGTTGACGATACGTCCGTGGCGCTGGGCGCGCATGTGCGGCAGGACGGCCTTCGTCATGCGGACGAGACCGAAGAAGTTGAGGTTGAAGAGGCTCTGGGCCTGGGCGACGGAGTTCTCCTCGGCGGCGCCGGCCGAGCCCAGACCGGCGTTGTTCACGAGGACGTCGATCCGACCGAACCGTTCGATCACTTCCTGGACGGCGGCGGTGACGGATTCGTCACTGGTCACGTCGAGGTCGAGGAAGGTCACACCGGCCAGCAGGGTCAGTCCCGAGGTGTTCCGCCCGGTTCCGATCACCTCGAACCCGGCTGCGGCGAGGGCGCGAGCGGTTGTGTTACCGATCCCCGATGACGCCCCCGTCACGAGTGCTACCGGCCGTTGTGTCGCCATGACGGACTCCTCGAGCAATTGAATTACGATCGTTTACCTTACGGTCGTAATACTATGATGATGGTGAGGGGTATGGCAAGGAGTGCGGCCCCGGCGGCCACATGGCCGAGAACCTCCGGCTTGGCGTGGGTCGTCGACGACGGCCTGCAACGCCACTCCGAAGGCTCAGAGCGCCACGCCGTGACGCAGCCCGCGCGGCACGCACCATCCCGCCGTCCCGACTGTGGCAACTCAGTGATGTCGGCACCGTCGCCACTTGACTAGCCATTCGGCAGGTGCCGATAACCCCCTGCTCCAGCCAGGCGAAGCATCGACTCATTGGTCTTGCAGGGTCATGTCCCGCGGGGTGGTGTAGTCACGGCAGCTGTTTGGGTTCCGGTTGTGGGGTGATCTGCGGTTCGGGTTCGGTTGGTTTGGTGGTGAAGAGCTCGGCCGTGGAGGCTTCGGAGAGGTGGCGGCGGTCGAAGACCTGCCACTCGTCGTGGAGTTCGGCCAGCACCGCGGCGGCGAGCCGGTCCAGGGCGGCGGGGTTGGGGAAGACCTGGACGACGTCGGCCCGCCGTTTGATCTCCCGGTTCAGCCGCTCCAGCGGGTTGGTCGACCAGATCTTCTTCCAGTGCGCCGGCGGGAAGTCAGCGAACGCGGTGATGTCGGTGGCCGCGTTCAGCAGCATCGTCTTGACCTGCGGGAACTGTCGTCCGAGCATGTCGGCGACCACGTTTAGCTGGGTGCGCACTTGCTCTCCGGTGGTCTGCGCGAAGATGGTGCGGATGGTGGCGGCGACCATCTCCCCGGATCCCCTCTCGATCACCGAGAACACGTCCCGGACGAAGTGAACCCGGCACCTTTGCCAGGCCGCGCCGAGGAAGACGGTGCGGATCGCGGCCACCAGACCGCTGTGGCTGTCGGAGATGACCAGCTGGACGTTCTCCAGGCCACGGGCTCGTAAGGACCGCAGGAACTTCGTCCAAAACGGCTTCGACTCGCTGTCACCGACCATCAGCCCGAGGATCTCGCGGTGCCCGGTGGCGGAGATGCCGGTCGCGACGACCACGGCCTGGGAGACGATCCGGTGATTCACCCTCGCCTTGCAGTAGGTGGCGTCCAGGAAGACGTAGGGGAAGACGGTGTGATCCAGCGGCCGTTCCTTGAACGCGGTCAGTTCCTCGTCCAGCTCACCGCAGATCCGCGAGACCTCCGACTTGGAGATCCCGCTGTCCGCACCAAGAGCTTTGACCAGGTCATCGACCGAGCGCGTCGAGACACCGTGCACATATGCCTCCATCACCACGGCGAACAGCGCCCGATCGATCCGCCGCCGACGCTCCAGCAGGGACGGGAGGGCGCGCACCTTGGGGATCTTCAGGTCCAGGTCGCCGGCCTACGTGGTCAGCAGCCAGCCTCTCCCGGTGGCCGTTGCGCCAGGTCGTGCGCGTCTCGGAGTGCTCACGCGGCGCGGCACCGATCACCTCGGTCGCCTCCGCCTCGATCAGCTCCTGCAGGATGCGCTCGCACACCACCCTGATTGCTTCAACTCCATCGGCCCGACGTAGTGACTCCAGCAGCCGCATCAGCTCAGACTGGGACAAGGCCATCGCGTGCTCCTCCGGTTGAACTGGCCGTTCACCAGGGAGACTTGCGGGATGGCCTGCCCTTGTTCAGGGAGCATGCACCACCAGCAGGTGCACGCCCCGGGCAGACACCCGCGCGTTCCGGGACCCTACCGGCTACACCACCTCACGGGACGCGATCGACCTTCCTGCGCGATTCGCTGGGACGACGAGGGGAGAACCAGCGCTAGTCAGTGGGTGAGGCGGAAGCCGGTGACGAGATCAGACTGGATACGAACGATCTCATCGACATCCCGGTCCGTCCACGGCACCAGTAGCGCCCGGTAGCGAGCGGCCTCCCACTCCGCGGTGACCAGGCGGGCCCGGCCGGTGACCATCACGCTCCACCCGGTACGGGTGTACGGATCGAGGTCGTCGGCCTCATAGACCACGACCTCGTCCACAGTCGTGTGGCGGGCCAGCGCCGATCCGGGATGGGTGCGGATGACGACCGTGTCGCCATCGACGAGATGATTCACCGGACGGATGACCGGCAGCGCCTGCCGGGTGAAACCGACCCGCCCGAACGCAACACCGCCCAGCAGTTCCAGGCACTCCTCCCGGCCCAGTTCGATCATCCGAGCCGCGCGGACGGCGGCTGCGGGTTCGCTTTTCATGGCCGCTCCCTCAAGACCGCGGACATACCACTGAAGCTTCAAGGATGCCCGTCGCGGGTCGGCGCAAGGCAGGGCCCTTCGGGCCCGCCGGTTCGCCATCCGGCCGCCCACCGCGCCGCTGATGGTCCCGCCCCTCGATCTTCAGCGTCGATCCGCCTGCCTACCGCGCGGCCGACGGCACCGGATGGTCCTATCGATCGTGGTCAGAAGCCGGCGCCGTCGACGGACTGGTGCTCGTTGCCCGCCGCCCCGCTCCAAGTACCGTGCCGTCCACTTTGGTCATAGCTACCGCTTGGGACGTGCGGCCGAGGCTTGCCGAGTGTCCGCACCAGAGCTGACGTGTCGCTGGATCTCCTGAGGGCCGTGCCAGTCCAAGCACATCGCGGTGGCATCGTCTTCGAGCTGGCCACCGGCAGCGTCCAGGACTGCGGTCGTCAGCGTCAGCGCGGCCTCCCGCGGGTGCAGATCCCGGGTCTTCGCCAGCAGGGCGGGCAGGTCGATCTCCTCCCCGTGATGTTCGAGCATGCCGTCGGTCAGGATGAGTAGGCGGTCACCGGGGCGCAGATCGAGGTCCTGCACACGGTAGGAGTGGGGCACACCCACGGAAAGCCCGAAAGGGTGGTCCACCTCGCAGGGGATCGTCTCGGCAATCCCCTCACGCATACGCAGTGGCCACGGGTGACCGGCGTTGACGAGCTGGGCCCGCCCGGTGTGGAGGTCGATACGCAGCAACTGCCCGGTGGCGTGACCGCGGCCGTGGTCGGCCAGAGCCTGGTCGGCCTGGTGGGCCTGCTCGGCCAGGCTGGCTCCTGCCCGGCGGGCACCGCGCAGAGCTCCCACCAAAACCGTGGCTGCCAGGGCGGCGTCGATGTCGTGGCCCATGGGATCGGTCACCGACACGTGCAAGGTGTCGCGGTCGAGGGCGTAGTCGAAGGTGTCGCCGCTGAGGTCTTCGGAAGGCTCCAGGCTCCCGCACAGTGTGAACTGTGCAGCCTCGCATGACAGTGACGCAGGCAGCAGCTGGTACTGGATCTCGGCCGCCAGGGTGGGGGGCCTGGAGCGTTTGCCCCAGGCATACAGGTCGGTGAAGCGGCCGTTGGCGATCACGACGTAGGCCAGCACGTGGGCAGCTTCCCCAACCGCGTGAAGGACACCTTTGTCGGGAGCGGCCGGCAGGAGCACTTCCAGCAGCCCGATGGCATCACCCCGGTTGGTGACCGGCGCGATCACTCGCTGTCCCTGGGCAGTCACCTCCTGGTGCAGGCGCTGGGTTCGGATCACCTTTTCGTAGACGCTGCCCAGCATCGGGATTCGCTCCGCTTCACGCCCCCCGTCGGCGGCACCGGCGGTGGACAGTCGTGCCACCGCTTTCCCTGTCAGGTCCACGATGAGGAAGGAGACCTTTCGGGCCTTGAATCGCCGCCGCAGGTCCTCCGAGACCACATCGACAGCCTCCACCGGCGCTGCCCTCTCCGCTGCCGTCAGCAGCCAGGGAAGCTCACTACGCCCACCACTCACGATCGCACCTTCCACCGCCCCCTGCTATCAGCGTGGGCACCGTCACGGTGAGCGTCAATGCGTGGCTGTCAGCGTGTGTGAAGACGGTCGATATGAGGCAACTTCGGAGGCGGAGGCCTCACAACTGCTCTGGCACGAGGCTGTACGGGAGTCCGGCCGCATCCGCCCGCTGCGAGGCAGCAGAGCCGAGACTCTCACCGGCTCCGGTCGCTTCGACGGGCCAACGTCTCATGAGACACGGCACAGTCTGGAGGACGACGGCTTCAGCGCCCTGCTGTCGGTCCGTGCCGGCCGCGCAGCGTACTGCACTCGCGGCCCGACACGGACATGACACCAGCGCCCCCGAAATCCTGGCCGGCGCCTCTCCCCTGCCCGATCAGACACCCCTGGACGTTGAGTTGGTCGTGTGGTCGAGCGGACGGCTCACGGCGGCAGGCCGAAGCCGAACACGGCTGCCGACGCCGGACCGGGGCGTCAAGGTCTGTATCGGGCACCAGGCGCCCGCCCATCCAACTCCATGCTGGCAATTGCCCGCCGCCGCCTCATCGACCGCTGCGAAACCCGACGAATCCTGCTGCCCCCTAACGGCCGATTGGGAGCAGACCGCCTCTTGGGAGAGTCCCACCGCCGTCCGGCCTCCCGCAGCCCCCAGCCCACCTGGAGGCTGCGCTGTCAGGCGGACAGCTCGGTGTGGAGGCGGATCGTGGTACCCGCCTGGGGGGTGGAACGGATCTCGACGAGATCGCAGACCTGGTGCACCAGCCACAGTCCTCGTCCGCCGATCTGCGTGGAGTTGGGCCAGGAGCGGCCTGCGAGGGGATCGCTGATGTAGCCGGCGTCACGGAACTCGCACACTAGGCGGTTCTCCTCACCCCAGGTACGCAGCACACCCTGGCCGCCGCCGTGCTGGATGCTGTTGGTGGCCACCTCTGTCGCGGCGAGATTCAGTTCGCGCAGTCGCAGGCCGTTCAGCCCGAGCGCGTGGGCACAGCCTGTGATCTTCTCCCGCAGGGCGGGCAGGTCACCGCTGGTGTAGACGAACTCCCCCGTCCGCGACGAACGCACGGCTGCGGTCCCACACATCGTCCGCGGGACCCAACACCTGCAAGACGTGATCGCCAGTACCGACTTCATCGAGCGTCGTCAACACGCGCGTCGCTCTCATCACGTCCCCCCCTCGCATCCCGTAGGCCTACCCTATGAGCCAGCCCGTAATGGTCTTCTGGTTGCCTCGGGGACGGCCGCCGCATGGCTTGCTGATCTATCCAGCGACGAAGCCGCGGCCAGTCCAGCGTCCTGGCGACAGCGATGCCGTCCGACTGGCGGCCTGACATGCCTGGCGGTCATTCGGCCGTCAGATGCGCTGGACCCGTACGGTCCCCATAGGCATGCACCTGGCCAACATCGGCAGTCGCTCAGCGTTCCTCGTCATGGACGAGACCCTCCGGCCTACCTTCGTCGCCGGTGAACGCAGCTTGTTGAGCGGGTCTTTCCCGCAGGGCCGCTCGAGGAGGCGTACCTGGTTGATCTGCTGGTGGCCGTCGCCCATGACCTTGCGCGGCATCACCGCGGCCGGCCGCGGTGAGCGGTCCCCGACCACTGTTTGGCCGGTCGCGGAGGGGAGGCTGAAGCGGGGGGCCTGGGCACCGCTGGTCAGGGTCCGATCGGCCTGTCCGGAGTTCGGCGAGTTCCCGCCCGGCCCGCTGCATGATCTCCCGGACGTCGTCGGGGATCTGCTACTGGCGGGCTTCGTAGAAGGTGCGCAGTTCGGCGTCCCTGGTCAGGCGCTCAAAGGCTCTGGCCAGGGGCATTGCAACGCCCGTGGGCCCATGCGTGCGCGATTTCGGTGAGTTCGCCGGGAGTAGGCTTGTGGACACCGAGGGCATTGCGTGCGTCGGCGGCCATGTCGGTGCCGTTCTCGGTGAGCAACAATGCCGGGCCCGCCAGACTGGGCCCGGGGGCAGGTTCACGTCATGGAACCGACTGCCGATCGTTCCGCGCGTCCTTCCGCACTGCTGCCGGTGCGGCTTTCCCTGGCACCGTATGCAGTCGTCCCCGGCGGACTCGATGGAGCATGGTGGCCCTACTCTCACGATCTCGCCGAAGAGCTGCCCCTTCTGGTGGAAGCGATGGACGGGGTGGGCACCATCACCAGGGTTATTCTGGGGATCCAGCTGTGGCCCCGTATTCCGCACCGGGTCGCGGTCGGCAGGGGGTACGTGACCGCCGGGTGGTCCGTGACCGGCCAGGAGCAGAACGTGATCTTGCTCTGCTCCTATCGCGACGGGTTCCGCACCCTGCTCGTCATTCCGCCCACGACGTCAGCCGACGCCGCCGACTGGCTGATGAACACGCCCGTTCCGGTCGACGGCAGCCGCACCGCCACCGAACTGCTGGCGATCGCGGCAGCTCGGCCCGAAGCCACTGATCCGCTGTGATCGGGAAGCGGCCGCCAGACCGCCCCGTCTCCCGGGCGGGTGCGCCAGCGGACCGGCCTGTTCAGCCGGCCTCGGCCCGCTCTGCCTGCGCCTTGGTGTGAGCGAGGCGGCAGGACTCGGTACCGGTCTGGATGATGGCGCCGTTGAAGGTGAGCCGGTTGACAACGGCCGCGCAGAGCCGGGGATCCGTGAAGGTCTTCGTCCACCCGGAAAACGACTCGTTGGAGGCGATGGCCACGCTGTTCGTCTCCGCACGCTCCGTCAGAACCTGGAACAGCAACTCCGCGCCGCGGCGGTCAAGTTCCCCATAGCCCAGCTCATCGCTGCATAAAAGATCGACACGGCCGTAGCAGGCGATGGTCTTCGACAGCTGCTTCTCGTCCGCGGCCTCGACCAGCTCGTTGACGAGTTTCGTGGCCAGCGCGTAGCGGACCTTGAAGCCGTTTATCGCCGCCTCGGTGCCCAGCGCGATCAGGAGGTGGGACTTCCCGGTGCCGGAGTCGCCGATCAGGCAGAGCGGCTCACCGTTCTTGCCCCAGTCGCAGGTGACGAGAGTGTTGACGGTGGCCGGATCGATTCGAGGTAAGCCTCGCCGGAGCACAGGACAAACTCGCCTTGCTCGATGCCGAGCAAGGCCGCGCAGCAGACCGTCGACTTGGGAAATGCCCCCTTCGTCGGCCTCGCCGGAGACACTTCTACGGTCGACCACCCGTGACAGGGCGGGACTCCGTCAGCTCTCCGCTACGTGCCCGACCTCCCTGACGACCGCCCCGACCCCGGACACGGCGTGGTGGATGGCCCCGCCCGCGAGGATCAGGGCGCCGAACAGAATCCAGCCGCCCGGGCCGCTGATGACTTGAAGGTCCCAACCGGACGCCGCAGGGTTCTCCGTCGGCCCGCGCAGTATCTCCCTGGCGATGTGTGCCAGGCCGGCCGTGGCGCTGGCGGCTCCGGCAAGCACCAAGCCGGTGACACCGATGGCGAACCACTCCGCTGTCCCGGAGATCTCTCCCATCGTTCCCGCCTCCTCGCCAGCGCGGGAACCCGGCGCCAGGCCGCCGACCTCGCCCTTCGCCAAAGGCTCCGGACCTCTGCGCCAGTCGACACCGAGGAAATGCACCAGCGGCATGCGACGTCGCAATCGCCTCAATTGCTCACCGCGGCCTACCAGAGCCCGGCGGAGGAGCGCCGCCCGGCTGACGGTGAGCCCCACAAGCCTGCTGCTTCTGATCGGCGTGGAGGTCCCCTGCTCCGGACTCCGGGTGTGCAGTCAACCTGCGGTTGGGGTTCGACGCGCCGGGCGCGGTTCTCACCTGGATGGTCCCGCCCGGATGTGTCACGCACAGCAGCTCACACAGACCGCACCTAGAGTCAAAAACAACAGATCATGGCATTCGTCCGGATTCGGACGGTTCAGGTGTGAAGGGCGGGTAGCCCCGTGGTGCGTCGTCCCAACATCTTGCTGATCGTCACCGACGAGGAGCGTGCCGTCCTGCCCCGGGCGCAGGGGTACTCGCTGCCCGCCAGGGAGCGGATCGCCGCCCGCGGTGTCACCTTCGACCGCTACTTCACCGCCTCCGCGCAGTGCAGCTCGGCGCGGTCGGTCCTCTACACCGGCCAGCACCTGCCGCTGACCGAGATCTACGACAACGACAACATGCCCTACATCCGCCCGCTCGACCCGGGTCTGGGCACGCTGGGCACGATGCTGCGCTCGGCCGGCTACTACTGCACCTACCAGGGCAAGTGGCACCTGTCCAACGCCTACGTCTCCCCGCAGAACCCGGCCCCCACCACGAACGCCCTGGAGCCGTACGGGTTCAGCGAGTTCAACGACTGGGGCGACATCGACGGCGGCGCCTGGGCCGGGCTGAAGCTCGACCCGGTGATCGCCGGGCAGGCCGTGCACTGGTTGCGCGACCGCGCTCCGGTCGTCGCGGCGCAGCAGCCGTGGTTCATGGCGGTCAACTTCGTCAACCCGCACGACATCATGAGCTTCGACTACGGCGGCCGGCCGCAGGTGCAGCTGCCGCCGGTGCTGGCCCATGCGGTGCGGATGAAGGCCGCCGCCGACATTCCGGTCTACCGGCGCCGCTGGGACTTCGACCTGCCCGCCAGCCTGCACGACGACCTCTCCGGCGCAGCCCCGGCGATCACCGAGTACCAGCGCATGACCGACACCGTGTTCGGGCCGGTGGCCTCCGACGAGCACTGGTACGACGGCCTGAACTTCTACCTCAATGCCCTGCGCGACGTCGACCGCAGCATCGAGCACGTGCTGGACGCCCTCGACGCCTCCGGTCAGGCAGGCAACACCGTCGTGGTCTTCACCGCCGACCACGGCGAGATGGCCGGCTCCCACGGCCTGCGGCAGAAGGGCAGCCTGGTCTACGACGAGAATCTCCACGTCCCCCTCGTCATCGCCCACCCCGACCTGAGGGCCGGCGTGCGCACCGATGCCCTCGCCTCCGCGGTCGACCTCGCCCCCACCCTCCTGGCGTTCGCTGGTCTCGACCCGGCCGAGACCGCGACCCACCACCCCGCCCTGAAGGGCCGCTCCCTTGTCTCCGCACTGCACGGGGGGCAGGTGCGCGACGGCGTCCTGAGCGCCATCGAGTCAATCATGATGCTGGACGCCGACTTCTGGTTCGAGTTCGCCGACCCCGACGCCCCCCGGCGCATCGCCGCCGGCGAGCTGCGCCCGGACTGGACCAAGCGGGGCTTCCTGCGCGCCTGCAACGACCACCGCTACACCTTCGGCCGCTACTTCGCACCCCTGACCCCGAACCGGCCCCACTCCGTCGACGAGTTGTTCGCCCACAACGACGTCGTGCTCTACGACCGTCAAGAAGACCCCGCGCAGATGCGCAACCTGGCCGCCGACCCCGCACACCGCGACCTGGTCACCCGCTACAGCGCCATGCTGGAGCAGTTGATCGATGCGGAGATCGGCACCGACACGCGCGCCTGGGTCACCGAACGCCCACGCCTGCTGGGCTGGCCCACCTGGCACGGCGACACCGAACCGGCCGCCCACGCAGCCCCGAGGCGCTGACGGCAACGCACACCGCCCGGCCCGCCCACCCCGGCAGCGCCAGCAGCAGCCGACTCCTCCTCCGCTCCGGTGCTGGCGAGCTGGGCGAGGCGATCTCCTGGTTCCGTCGGGCCGCCGACGCCGGGGGCGCCGTAGCTCTGCATGGCCTCGCCAGGTGCCTCCTGGTCACCGGGAATCCGTGTGTGGTGGAGGAGGCGCTGACGCACTACCGCAGGGCGGCGAACCTCGGCCGGGTCGATGCGCGTTACAACCGCCGCACCTCAAGGGCGCGGGGGCCGAGCCGCGCTTCGAGAAGGCGGCCGCTGCGGGACACCGTGACGCCGCAGTCCATCTCGCCGGCATCCGGATCGAACGCGGCGACGCGACCCTCATCGTCTCCGAGCTGGTCATCAACGCCACGCGGCACGGCGGCAGCTGTCGTCTGTACCTGCACGTGTCCGGTACCCAGGTGAGCATCGAGAGGTACGACGGCAGCCTCGGCCGACCCGGTGTGCGGCCTCTGGCGACGTGGAGTGAGAGCGGGCGCGGGCCTGGCCGCGGTGCGGTGCCTGGGCACGCGCTTCGGCATCGATCCGGTCGACGGAGGGGGCGACAGAGCGCGTGCAGTGCCGGCCCTGTGAACGGACCGGACATCGCTCCCCCACCCGCTGCGTCCACCTGCTGGTGCACTATCCGCCGAAGGTCGCCCTGTCCAAGCTGATCAACTCCCTCAAGGGCGTTCTGAGACGCGTTCCCTTCCCCGGTTGAAGCCGGGGATACCCACGCAAGATCAGGGATGGAATACAGCACAACGCCCACCGAAGCCCCGCTCGTGGACGAGGGGCACGCCTATCGCATGCCCCTGCCCCGTCTGGCCCTCACCCCCGGCGCCGGCCACGGCCCGCTGGACGGCGCATGGTGGCCGCGCTGTGACGCGCTGGAACTGGAACTGCCATCGCTCGTCGCCGCGTTGGGGTACCACAGTACGCGTCACCGTGGACGCCGCCCAATGGCCCGACGTACCGCACAAGGTGATGGCACCCGGCCGAGTGATCACCGTGGAGCCGACGGGTTCTGCGGGTGAGGAGCATGTCGTCGTCCTGGATTGCCGTGCCGTCGGGCGCTGGGTGCTCCTGGTCGTTCCGCCGCGGTCATCCGTCGGCGCAGCCGCACGGTTGATGAACGCCGCTGCCGATCCTGCGCTCCGCCTCGGCGTGAGCGCGCTCCTGACCTCCTGAGGTGGCAGATATCTGTCATCTCGAAGGGAGAATTTAAGGCGGGCAGAGGAAATTCTCCCTTCCGCACCGGCAAAACGGAGTGCCGCAGCGCCCCGAGTGGGTCAAAATCTGTGTTCGCGAAGTGAGACTTTGCCGGACCGCGTGGTGAGGGTTTTTGTCGCACCGCGTCGAGCAGAATTGCGTTATGCGCACGGGCCGTTCCAGTGTGCTACTGTCAATGCGAGTTGCAGTTGTGGTTCCCGAAACTTCAGGTGCCCCTGCCCGGTTCTGCCGGGTGGGAGCACTTCTGTATTTCCGGTCATTTCCGGCGGGGTAATCATCGCGGCGACGCGGTGTCCGCGCAGTGCGGATTCCGATGTACTGCCCCAAGGAGATATGACATGGCTGCTGGTACCGTGAAGTGGTTCAACGCGGAAAAGGGCTTCGGCTTCATCGAGCAGGACGGTGGCGGCGCTGACGTGTTCGCCCACTACTCGAACATTGCCGCGCAGGGCTTCCGTGAGCTGCTCGAAGGCCAGAAGGTCACCTTCGACATCGCGCAGGGCCAGAAGGGCCCGACGGCCGAGAACATCGTTCTCGCCTGACGCTCACGCACAATCTGTAGCTGGGGCCCGCATCCTTCGGGGTGCGGGCCCCAGCTGCACGCGTCTCCTGAGCCGGTTTTATCCGCGGGAGACGCGGAGGAATCTGCAGTCGCAACACACGCGACAACGCGACTCCTCCTTCAGGCGCGCAGGCGCATCCTGCAAGCTGCACCGCAGTCGACGCCCGGAACTCAGGGCCTCCATTGCTTCCCCCCTTTCAGCATATGTGCCCCGGAGATTTCCGTCGGCCAGATCTGCTGTCTTTTGGCATCGGTCCATACTTGTAATTCTTCGTGCCGCTCACCGCAGCGGGAATTCCTTGATATGTGCCGCATCGAGGAAGGTTCCGCATGAACCGCACCCGCACGAACGACCGCTCCGCCCGCGCCCGTAGGGGCAGTGCCGACGCCGGAAAGGGTGGCAGCCGCTTTGCGACGCAGGCACCGCCCCGTTCCGGCGGGCCCGCCCGCTCTGGCGGTTCCGGCCGCCGGCCCGCCGCGGTGCGCGGTGAGTTCGCGCCGCCCAAGACGATCACCCCCGCACTGCCCTCCGTCGAGGCGTTCGCCGATCTCGGCATGCCCGCACAGCTCCTGGCCGAACTCGGCAAGCAGGGGGTGACCGTGCCGTTCCCGATCCAGGGAGCGACGCTACCGAACTCCCTGGCGGGCCGTGACGTCCTGGGCCGCGGGCGCACCGGTTCCGGCAAGACCCTCGCCTTCGGCCTGGCCGTGCTCGCCCGTACTGCCGGACGGCGTGCTGAGCCCCGCCAGCCGCTGGGGCTGATCCTGGTACCGACGCGTGAGTTGGCCCAGCAGGTGACTGATGCGCTCACGCCGTACGCCCGTTGTGTCGGGCTGCGGCTGGCCACGGTGGTGGGCGGGATGTCGATCGGCCGGCAGGCCAGCGCACTGCGCGGCGGGGCCGAGGTCGTCGTCGCGACGCCCGGACGCCTCAAGGACCTCATCGACCGCGGCGAGTGCAGGCTGAACCACGTGGACATCACGGTGCTGGACGAGGCCGACCAGATGGCCGACATGGGTTTCATGCCGCAAGTCACCGCACTGCTCGACCAGGTGCGTCCGAAGGGGCAGCGGATGCTGTTCTCCGCCACCTTGGACCGTAACGTCGACCTGCTGGTGCGCCGCTATCTGACCGACCCCGTCGTGCATTCGGTCGACCCGTCGGCCGGCGCGGTCACGACGATGGAACACCACGTCCTGCACGTCCATGGCGCCGACAAGCACGCCGCTACGACCGAGATCGCCGCCCGCGACGGCCGCGTGATCATGTTCCTGGACACCAAGCACGCCGTCGACCGGCTGACCCAGGATCTGCTCAACAGCGGGGTACGGGCCGCGGCACTGCACGGCGGCAAGTCGCAGCCGCAGCGCACCCGCACACTGGCGCAGTTCAAGACGGGACACGTCACCGTGCTGGTGGCGACCAATGTCGCGGCGCGCGGCATCCACGTCGACAACCTCGACCTGGTCGTCAACGTCGACCCGCCGACCGACCACAAGGACTACCTCCACCGCGGAGGCCGCACCGCCCGCGCCGGCGAGTCCGGCAGCGTCGTCACACTCGTCACACCGAACCAGCGCCGAGGCATGGTCCGCCTCATGTCGGACGCCGGAATCCGGCCGCAGACCACCCAGGTCCGTTCGGGAGACGAGGCCCTGAGCCGGATCACCGGAGCCCAGGCCCCGTCCGGCATCCCGGTCGTCATCACCGCACCGGTGGTCGAACGCCCCAAGCGCAGCGCTACCTCCCGAGGCCGACGCCGCCCCTCCTCCGCGACCCGGCGCACCCCCGCACGCCAGTCCGGCTTCGGCGCGGTGGCCTAGACCTTGGTGATCAGGAAGCCCGCCCATCTCTGCAGGAGGCACCCTTTGACGCTGGTTCAGACACAGTCCCTCCCGGCGGACGCCGACCCCGCGCACAGGACGGCGGTCGAGGTCATGGACGCGGCCGGACCGCAGGTCTGCGACGACATGAGCGTGGAGGTGGCGCTGGCCGTCATGGCCGCCGCCCGCACGGTCCGGCTGGTCGTCTGCGACCAGGACGGCGAGTGCACCGGTCTGGTCACCCATGCCGAACTCGCCGCCGTCCGTGACAGCTCCGACTACACGGACCGTGTTCGCCTGAGCGACATCCTCGGCGACCACGGTACGTTCGCCTCACCCGTGACCACGATGGCCGAAGCCGAGCAGGCGATGCGCGCCCGTCGTCTCGGTGCCCTGCCGGTGGTCGACGAGCAAGGCAGCGCTCTGGGCGTCCTCGCCCTCTCCCACTGAAGCTCCCACCCCCGGTCGGACCGTTCTCCCCTTCTTCCTGTGAGGCCACATGCGCTGCGTCATCGCCCGTTTCCCCTTCGAGCTCACCAAGGGCGGAGTGCTGGAATCGATGAAGGGCGTCAAGCCCGAACCGGTCACCGGCGAATCAGTGATCATCGGCCGTCGCCACTACCCCGTCAAGCAGGTCGGCCAGGTCATCACCCGCCAGGACCGCCGTGACTTCAGCGCCGCCGAAGTCCTGCGGGCCATGGCTCAGCTCGGCTTCACCTGCCGCGCCGTTCCCAAGGCAGCACCCCTGGGCATTCTCAGCCCGATGCAGCACGCCTCCGCGATGCTCGGCACCCCCGTGACGGTCTGACCGGGTAAACAGGCACGAGCCGACATCCGACCAGCAGTGTGGGCCCGACCGGTACGCCGGCCAGGCCCACACCGCGTGCAGCAGATTCTCGTCGCCGTCGCGCAGTGGCCGGAACAGCTGAAGTCACCCCTACTCCAGACGTCGACGTCCTCGATCGCAAACCCGTACATCCCACCCGCATCCGGGATCCCCAGGGTGCCCTGCAGGATCCAGGCGACAGGGAAGTGCAGGTACATGGAGGCCGACGGCCCATCCTGCTTCGCGAGCGAGCCGAAGACCCGGTCGCACTCCACCCGGGCGATGACACCAACGAGGAGTTCATATGCCCGTCGGCCTCGGCACAGCACGCACGGACTACACGGCGTGATCATTTCTGTGGTGACACGGCGTGCGGGCGTGTAGCGTCTGTGCCAGCTGTCGTGGTTCGGAATTCCCTCTTGCCCACGCCTGTGGTGTGGGCGTTTTGCTGTGCTGTGCCGCAGGAACCAGGGCGATCACCTCCGTCTGCCACATGGAGTGGGAGGCGTTCATCGACTGGAAGGCATGATCATGGCTACGGGAACTGTGAAGTGGTTCAACGCGGAGAAGGGCTTCGGCTTCATCGCTCAGGATGGCGGCGGCCCCGATGTCTTCGCGCACTACTCCGCGATCAACTCGACCGGCTTTCGTGAGCTCCAGGAGGGCCAGGCCGTGACCTTCGACGTCACGCAGGGCCAGAAGGGGCCGCAGGCCGAGAACATCAACCTGGTCTGACCTCGCAGACCTGCCCGCGGGATCGCGCACGCGGGCGTCCGGTGGCCGCCGCGCACGCAGGCCGGCCCGCCCGGACGAAGACGCCTGCTCTCGCGCCGACGTGAACAGGGTCAAGGGCCGCGCAGCCAATGCTGCGCGGCCCTGCTGTTGCGGCACGGGGCCGGTCACCCCGCGACGTGGGGCCCGGGCAGTTTCCCTGCGTCCCACCTGCGGTCCGCATCCAGAACGCGCCAGGGCGGTATCCCCGATCCCGGAGCCACAACTCCCCCTGACGAGACTCCCGTTGCCTCGCGGTTTCGCGACCACGATGGTGGCGGGGCCGCGGCCGGAAACCAGGGGTCGTGCTGCCGGGCCGGGGCTCAGGCGTCGATGATGACGGGGATGATGAGCGGCTTGCGGCGGTGTGTGCGGAACGCCCAGTTCGCCACGGCGCGGGCGACGAGTTGTTCGAGCTGGCGGGCGTCCCCGACGCCTTCCTCGGCGGCGGTGGCCAGGGTCTTCTCGATGACGGGGATGACCGGCTCGAAGGTGGCGTCGTCGTGGACGAAGCCCCGGGCGAGGAAGTCCGGGGCCTCGGCGAGGGCGCCGGTGTCCGCGTCGACGATCGCCACCACCGTGACCACGCCTTCGGCGGCGAGGGTGAGGCGGTCCTTGAGGGACGCCTCGGTGGCGCCGCCGACTTCCATGCCATCCACGTAGACGTTGCCGGCGGGGACCTTGCCGGTGATGGATGCGCGCCCGTCGACCAGGTCGACGACGACGCCGTCCTCGGCGATGACGACCCGTTCGGGATCGACGCCGGTCCGGATGGCGAGGTCGCCGTTGGCCCGCAGGTGGCGCCATTCGCCGTGCACGGGCATGACGTTGCGGGGTTTGACGATGTTGTAGCAGTAGACGAGTTCGCCGGCGCTGGCGTGCCCGGAGACGTGCACCTTGGCGTTGCCCTTGTGGACCACGTGGGCGCCCCACCGGGTGAGTCCGTTGATCACCCGGTAGATGGCGTTCTCGTTGCCGGGGATGAGGGAGCTGGCGAGCAGGACGGTGTCGCCCTTGCCGATGCGGATCATGTGGTCGCGGTTGGCCATCCGTGACAGCGCGGCCATCGGCTCGCCCTGGGAGCCGGTGCACACCAGGGTGACCTTGTGGTCCGGGAGTTTCTCCAGTTCCTTGGTGCTCACGACCAGGCCGGAGGGGACCTTCAGATAGCCGAGGTCACGGGCGATGCCCATGTTGCGGACCATCGACCGGCCGACGAAGGCGACCTTGCGGCCGTGCTGGTGGGCGGCGTCCAGGACCTGCTGGATGCGGTGCACATGGCTGGCGAAGCTGGAGACGATCACCCGGCGCGGCGCGGTGCGCATCACTTGCTCGATCGCCGGGTTCAACTCCCGCTCGGAGGTGGTGAAGCCGGGTACTTCGGCGTTGGTGGAGTCGGTGAGGAACAGGTCCACGCCCTCCTCGCCCAGGCGGGCGAAGGCACGCAGATCGGTGATGCGGTCGTCGAGAGGGAACTGGTCCATCTTGAAGTCGCCGGTGTGCAGCACCATCCCGGCCCGGGTGCGGATCGCGACCGCGAGACTGTCGGGGATGGAGTGGTTGACCGCCACGAACTCGCAGTCGAAGGGCCCGAAACCGCGCCGGTCTCCCTCGCGCACCCGCACCGTGCGCGGCCGGATGCCGTGCTCCTTGAGCTTGGCCTCCAAGAACGCCAGCGTCAGCTTGGACCCGATGACGGGGATGTCGCGCCGTTCGCGCAGGAGGTACGGCACGCCGCCGATGTGGTCCTCGTGGCCATGGGTGAGGACGATGCCCACGACGTCGTCCAGCCGGTCCCTGATCGAGGTGAAGTCCGGCAGGATCACGTCCACGCCGGGCTGGGTCTCCTCGGGGAACAGCACGCCGCAGTCGACGATGAGGAGCTTGCCGGCGTGCTCGAAGACGGTCATGTTGCGGCCGATCTCACCCAGGCCGCCCAGGGCAATGACCCGCAGCCCTCCTTCGGGAAGGGGTGGGGCGGCTTTCAGTTCGGGGTGCGGATGGCTCATACCCCTGACGGTACCCGGAGAGCGGGACAGGATGATCCATGGCCCGTGTGAGCCGACGACCGCTCGATATGACCCACCGGGTGAAGATCTACTGGTATCCGTCTCATCTGCCCCCTGCCCCAACTCAGGAAGGCAGCCGCGGCCCCGGACGCCAGGGGCGCTTTGCGGGGCGCGCGGGCCATGAGCACCTCGCCTATGAGCACAGAGAAAACGCAGGGCAAACCGACAGCCCGGCATGCGCTCACCTGCGGCACTCCCAGACAGAGGTATCGCACGTGGGCGGGCCAGCACCGCCCCGGTCCGCGCGGATGGCGGTCCTCTCACCGTCGATGAGACGGCCGGCCGCAGCAGCTACACCGACCGGCAGATCCACGCCCCGGCCTCGCACTGCCCGGCATCGAGTCGGCCTGAAGGACCGCGCAGCAGGTGACGGACAGCGGTGCCGATCAGGTTGTTCTAGCTCAACACGCTGATGTCGAGCAGCAGCCACTGCGACCAGCCCTCCCCCAGGCCGTCGCCGCTCGCCGGGTCGAGGTTCCAGGGCGGAAGCTTCGGACCAGTGGCCTGTCGTGGGTGCGGGGTCGGAGCTGTAGGCGGCCTACACCGCGGCGATCACTGTTCGAACGTATCGGTCTCGGCACCGTGCCACTCCTGGCGGCGGCACGGCGCCCCATGCCTGACTCTGCTGCACGCCCAAAGTCGGCTCACCACGACTCGCACCGGCCGCCGTGAGGATCCAAGCAGGGCCTGGCACAACGTCACGTGTTCGAAGGGCCTGCGCGGTGGCGCCACGAGCCGGGCGGCTGATACGGCCTCACACCATGAACCCACCGAGCGCGTCGGCGGCAGTCGAGAGCATTTCGCTCGTCAGTGGTGTTACTGATCGCCGTGATGACCGTCAGCAACGCCGCAAGTTCGTCGGCGTCGGGCGCCCCGCGCACTACGCGAATCAGCTCGGCCGATCCGGTTACGGTGAACATGCCCTCACCGTGCGCTCGAACGGACCCCCTTGCAGTCGCACCTACGCCGTCCGGGTGAAACAGCCCTGTTGTCCCAGCAGACACCCGCACTGTTCCGGCGTAGCAGACAGCTTCACACGGCGCTGGTTCAGGCGAGCACCCACCGCAACGGCCACCGTCACCGTGAGCACCGCCACCGGCAGCATCACCACGCGCAGCCGCTCCCACCCCGGCGCGGCCTCCCAGTGCCCACCAGCCGACCCGGCACGCACGCCGCCGTTACCGAACAGGACCTCGCACTGCCGGCAGGCCCCAGCTGTTCCCTCCAGCCAGTACGCGCCGCTCAGCTGAGCGAAGACCACATCGTCGCCCTCATGCCGTACCGCATCCACACCCGGTTAACGACCCGCTCCGCCGGCAGGCAACGCCGGACATGGTGGATGCGAAAAGCGGGGCTCACTGCCCCGCCCGCGGCCGGTGGCTGCCCGTTCAGGCCGAGGTCGGCTCCTCGCGGCCCTGTGCGCGTAGTTGTTCGTTGATGCGCTGGGCTTCCTCGAGTTGGTCTTCGAGGATGATGATGCGGCAGGCGGCCTCGATGGGAGTGCCTTGGTCGACGAGTTCGCGGGCGCGGGCGGCGATGCGCAGCTGGTAGCGGGAGTAGCGGCGGTGCCCGCCTTCGGAGCGCAAGGGGGTGATGAGGCGGTGTTCGCCCAGGGTGCGCAGGAAGGCGGGGGTGGTGCCGAGCATCTCGGCGGCTCGCCCCATGGTGTAGGCGGGGTAGTCGTCGTCGTCCAACGGGGTGACGGCGCGGGAACTGCCAGGGGGCATAGACCTCTTCTTTCAACGGACGCGTCGAGGGGCCCGGACGCCATAGCGGCGCCCGGGCCCCGAGCTTTCAACACCATCTACCGGCCTGCTGCGCCGGCCTTGTGTATCCGCAGGTTCCGCCTGGGAGGGCGGGGCTGCGGGGATCGCGGATGCGTGACCGGGGACCACCTTCCAATCCGGGGCCTGCGGTACCCGGGCGGGCTACTTCCTTGCCCGGGCGATCCTGATGGCGTCTCGCTCCTTACCTTCGGTTACTCGGCTGTACTGCTGGATACCACGGGTACTGCTCACGGGCCCCTCGCGGGGCCGTGTCCTTCTTGACCTGCCGGCACGGCAGTTCGTGTCTGCCGTGCCCTCTTCGACTTCCTGAGTACGAGCAGAACAGTACCCCCTGCGACACTCCAATGTCTACTGCCGCCATGAGAGGTTTTCTCCACGGCCGGCACTTGGACTTTTTACGCAGGTACATCCAGAAGAGTGTGGTCCCGGGTGAAGCCCGGGCCTGGTGATCGGGGTGAGCAAGGGCGATCACGGCTTCGGTCGTCGGCCTCCGACGGCCGTTGCCGGGCTCCTTGCGGGCACGTTTCCCCCAAGGTGTGGCGGTCGCGAACGGCGCTATGCAGCGGCGGCTGTTGCCCTGGGGGTGGCCGCCATCCGTAGGCCGACGTCCACGAGGGCCCAGCCGAGACGGGTACGGAGATCCCGCGGGGGGCGAGTCGCTGCGGCGAGACGGTGTTCATCGGCTTCGGCGCGGAGTTCGGTGGCGCGGGCATGGTGCAGGGCGAGGTGGTTGTCGGGGTGCATCGGGGTTCTGGCCTTTCACTCCGTCGTGAGGGGGAACGCGTGCGTGTGGATGCGTACCTGGGCGCTGTCGATGTCGTCGTCCGTGGCCCGGTCGCGGTAGGTGTCGATGAGGGCGTGCATCTTCTCGACGAGTTCCTGGGTCAGTTCGGGGGTCAGCCGCAGCGTCGCGCTGCTCATGTCCCAGGTGCGGTTCCATTCCTCCGGCCACGTCTGGCGGTTGCCGAGCCAGGTCGACAGGTCCCGCGTCTGGGTGGTGGCGACTTCGTGGAGGTACATGTCGGCGGCCCCACGCACGTCCGGGCTGGCGTCGGTGAGGAGTGCGTCGTCGAAGCGCAGGCCCCTGTGGGCCGCCTTCCACCACCGCTCCCGGCCCTTGCCGCGCTCGGGGGCGTCCTCGATGAAGCCGTGCAGGGCGAGCTGTCGCAGGTGATAGCTGGTCGCACCGCTTGATTCGCCCAGCTTGTCGGCGAGTTGGGACGCGGTGGCGGGGCCGCCGAAGCGCAGGGCGTCCAGCAGGCGCATGCGCAGCGGGTGTGCGAGGCCACGCAGGGATCGAGCATCGAGATTGCGGACCTGCGCATCGTGGGGCTCGTTCATGCCCGCAAAGATAGCGATGCAAAGGAAGCATTGCAACGTATTCTTTGCATCTTGTGCAGGGGTGATCGCGCCTCGGGGCGTTTTCGCTGGTTAGCCGGGCGCACGGTGCTGCCGGCAGCGCGCGTGGCGAGTTCGCCGGATCGTGTGAGGGAGGAAGCGTGCGCGGCGATCACGGTGGGACCGCGGTCGTCGGCCGGCGTGGCGACGGAGGCGAAGGAAGCGTGCGAAGTGATCACGGTGGGGCCGCGGTCGTCGGCGACGACCCGCGCACCGGCCGAGTGGCCCTGCGCGTGGCCGGTCTCGATCGTGGCTCCCAGGCCCAGGGCGAGCACAGTAGCGACGATTCCGACGAGACCAGCCGACCTGCACCCCATGACGTATCCCCTTTACGTGGTATCCCCGGTTTTTCCCGGTTCCTCTTCCCGACACCACGCACTCTCCCGACCCCCGTTCCCGGACCGTTCCCCCGGCGATACCGCCTCCCGGGCGGGGCCGGGAAGGCAGGCGGTATCGGCAGGTGGGAGGGGGTATGACGGCCCGCGAGGGCATGCTTGGCCGGCCCCGGGCGCAGGGGATGGACGGGGCCGACGGGGCGAGGCGGCGGGCGGTGGCGGGTATCCCGGTCCCGTGGCGGGGCGCGGACGGCCTTATGGGCACCCACCCCGATGGGAGCCCCACTCGATTGCGGCTGTGCGGGGATGCTGCCGGGCGCGGCGGGCGGGTCCGCAAAGCGGTACCCGATGCCCCCCGAGGTCCGATGCCCCGCCTCCGGGAGCAGGCTGCCCCGGCGTGCGGCACCGCTCCCCCGCCCCCGCTGGGCACGGGCCTTCAGTCCCGGCCCAGCACCGGCTCGCGGGCATACACCGTCTCGCCGGCACCCAGCCGACAACTGACCACGCGCGGACCGCGTTTGGTCAGCACGACGGTGGTCCAGGCGCGCCCGGAACCGACGTCCGCCAGGTCCAGCAGTGCCCGCACGGTCGAGCGCAGTGCCGCCACCTCGTCCTCGCTCGGCCGCTCCCGACCGGTCCGCAGCGAGCCGGGGCAGCGTCGCGGGACGATGTCCACGACCGTGTGCATGCTGCTGTCGCTCACCGTCTCGACGCTGAACTCGGGGCCCTCCCACGGCTCCTCGTCCGCGTACGGCACGGGCGGCGCGGCCCCGTCGCCCTCGGCCCACCGTTCGACGGCCGACAGGTCTTGCAGAATGCGGCGCAGCCCCTCGGCGACGTCGATCCGGTCCGGCGGATGGGGATGCTTCATCGGAGACTCCTCCTGGAGAGAACTACTCCAGCACCCTGGAGCCTGCCGTTCCCGTTCGCGTCCCGTCCGGCTCCTGTCCGAGCCGGCGCAGAAGAAGTCCGGCTTCCCCTCGCATTCCGGCCCGAGGCTCTCCCCATCGCCGGCAGTGAGTGGCCGCCGCTGCCGCGTCTTGCCCCTCACCGACGACCCCCTTTGCGCCTGGTGGAGACGCCGCCACCCTCAGGTACTCGGTGATACCGTATAGCGGTACTCGGTAGCACGTAGTACTTCCTGGGCGCTGAGGAGCATCCCGCAATGGACGACCTGACGGAGATGTTGAAGGGCACGCTCGAAGGATGCGTGCTCGAAATCATTGGCAGCGAGGAAACCTACGGTTACGCCATCACTCGCCGGCTCAACGATCTCGGCTTCACCGACGTCATCGAGGGGACGGTGTACACGATCTTGCTGCGGCTGGAGAGGAACGGGCTCGTGCAGGTGACGAGACGTCCCTCCGAGGTAGGTCCGCCGCGCAAGTTCTACACGCTCAACGAGGCCGGACGCGAGGAACTCGCACGGTTCTGGGCGAAATGGCAGTACCTCTCATCACGCATCACCAGGCTTAAGGAGGGCGGGAGATGAACTTCTGGGAGAAGGCCACAGGCAGCGACCTCACCAAAGACTGGAAGGCGTTCAGAGCCCGGGTTGAAGCTCTGCCGGACGACTACCGGGAGGCATGGGACCAGATCGTCGCTCACCTCTTCCCTTACGGGGACTTCACCGGCCGCAACCTGACACCGATCCTCGATTCCGCCCTCGGGCTGCTCGAAGTGTCGGCAGTCGACGGGCAAAGCATTCACGAGGTGCTCGGCGACGACATCCAGGGCTTCTGCACGGCGCTGGCCGGCGGGGCTGGGGCTCGCACTCATCGCGACCGGTGGCGCGAGCAGTTGAACAGGAACGTCGCAAGGAAACTGAACCGGCTGGGAGGCTGACGTGAGCATCCAAGACATCATCGAAGGCAAGAAACAGTGGCGAGCGCATGTTGCCCGAGTCAAGGCGCTGCCGCCGGACTACCAGATCGTCTACAAGGAGATGCAGAAGTACCTGTTCAAGGTCGGACCGGTCAGCCTGTCCGACGGGCCCCTCCTGCCTGAAATCGTCGACTTCTTCGAGGAGGGTGTCGCCGAGGGCAAGGGAGCTGTGGAACTCATCGGCACCGACGTCGCTGCGTTCTGCGACGACCTGATCAAGGACTCTCCCACCTACGCGGACGCCTACCAGGTATCCATCAGCGCAAAACCGGGCGCAGACGAGAAGTAACGTTTGCCGCCTCACGTCCTTCGGCGTCACCCGTCCGAGCGATACGTTCGCCTCGGCGCAGCGCAACGCGACGAGACAGCAGGCCATTTGGCTACCGGGAACTGCCGCAGCTCCTGTTCATGCCGGTTTCGCGCACCCGAAGAACTGGAGGATCCTCACCGCACCGGCCCCGCTGCGCCCTCCTCGTGCCGACGAACCTCGGCACCACCACTGCCCGTTCAACTGCACGGCAGATGAGGACGTTCGCGCACCGCGTCGTGGCTATTCGCCCAGCAGAAGGATCTCCAAGAACTCCTGCGGGGCATCCCTGCAGATGTCGTGGCCGCTGTCCAGGGTGTGGACGCGCCAGGTCGGGTCGTTGGACAGCCGGTCGCGCACGGCGGTGAAAGGCGTGCCGTCCCACCCGGACAGATACACGTAGTCCCGGGTCTTGACGTCACGCAGGCCGGCCCCGTCCAGCCGGATCCGCTGGAGGAAGGAAGCCAGGGGATGTGCGCTCACCCGCGGGTCGCTGCCGGGCCGCGGCTGGACCGTGTAGCCGTCCGCCGCCGCGGCGTCCAGGAACAGGCTGCGGTAGGCATCGGTGGTCAGGTCCCAACAGGACTGGCCGTCCTCGGGGACGTAGGCGTCGCAGTAGACCAGGCGGCGCACCACGCCGGAAGGGGCGCGGTCGGCGGCACCGGTGATCACCATGCCGCCGTAGCTGTGCCCGACGACAACGGCGTCGTCGGCCTCCTCGGCGGCGAGTACGGCGAGCACGTCGTCGATGTGGGTGTCGAGATTGACGTTGGCGGCGTACAGGTGGGCGCGGTCGCCGACACCAGTGGGGGTGACAGTCAGCGCCCGGTGTCCGGCGGTGCGCAGCCGGTCGGCCAGGCCGGAAAAGTACCAGCCGCCGCGCCAGCCGCCGGGAACGAGAACAAAGGTCGTCATGCAGGCATGAACGATGCCCACCGGACGCTGATTCCTTCACGGGCATGGGGAGTTGCGCGAGTCCTGCTCGTCCTGACGCGGAGCGGGGGTGCGTCGCCCGTCGTGCTTAAGGTCGCGCTCCAGGCGACTGTCGCCTTCGGCGCCCAGGGCGGGCGTGCCCTGGGCGCACCGTTGTGCTGGGCTTGAGGGTCATTGGGTCTGGTGGCGGTACAGCCGTCCGTGGTTGCGCCACCAGAGCACCGTTCCGTCGGGTCCGCGCACGAAGTTGGAGCGGGTGCCGATCGGTTGGCCCTCGGCGTCGAGGTCGAGTGCGAAGTCCCGCTTGTAGAAGGCGGCTCCCAGCTCGGTGCTCTGGTCCTTGACCGAGTCCTCTTCTTCTTGGGAGGCGGCGTCGTTCTGGCCGGCCGGGCCATGGGCGGTCTGGGTGGCGTGCAGCCGTCCGTTGCGACGGGTCAGTTCCATGACGACGTCCTCGACGGCGCCTTCTTCGTTGATCCGCTGGGCCATGTAGCGGCCCTCGTAGGGCTTGAGTTCCACGCTGTTCAAGGTCTCGGCTGTGGCGGGCAGGTTGGTGACACCGGCGTACCGGCTCAGGGCCCAGTCGTCGGTGAACAGCTCGTCCCTGAGCCGTGTGCCGCCTTCCGAGTTGGTCAGCAGGGTCAGGGCGAAGCCGCGGCTGGGCACCATCAGGAAGCCTGACATCTGGCCCGGCCAGGTCCCGCCGTGCTGCACGATGCGCCGCCCCTGGGCACTTGGGCGCAGCATCCAGGTGACGCCCATGCCGTCGAGCTCCACGACCAGCGTGCCGCCGGGGCCGGGCCTGGAGCGCATCTCTTCCAGGGATTGCCGGCTCAGCAGGCGTGTGCCGTCGGGGGCGGTGCCCTCTCCCAGGTGGAAGCGGGCCCAGCTCAGCTGGTCGCGCACGCTGGAGATCAGGCCGCCGGTCGGTGCGAGGCTGCGTGGCTGGGGCCAGAAGGACGGCTCCAGTACGGCTTTGCCGTCGACGACGTTGTGGGATGCCGCGACGTTGAAGCCCACGATCTCGTCGCTGGAGAAGCGGGTGTGGCCAAGCCCCAGCGGATCGATGACCAGGTCGCGCACGGCCGCCTCGTAGGTCTTGCCCGTCACCGCCTCGACGATCCGGCCGGCCACGCACAGTGCCGCGTTGTTGTAGGCGAACACCGTGCCGGGCTCGGTGAGTTGGGGAAGGCGTGCCATGGAGGCCACGAAGCGGGCCAGTGCGTCGTCGCCCTGGCCGAAGTCCTGGTAGTCGTCGCCCAGCCATCCGGCACTGTGGTTGAGCAGCTGGCGCACGGTGACCTGCGCCGAGGCGAAGGGGTCGGCCACCGCGAAGTCGGGGAGGTATCGGCGCACCGGGGCGTCCAGCTCGACCTTGCCCTGCTCGACCAGCCGCATCAGCGTCGTGCCGGTGAAGGTCTTGGTGGTCGAGCCGACCCGGAAGACGGTGTCGCCGTCGACCGGAACCGGATGGTCGACATTGGTGACGCCGTAACCCCTGATGTACTCCTGGCCGTTGAGGAGCACACCGACTGCCGCACCGGGGATCGCGTATGCCCGCATCGCCTCCTCGATCTTGGCGTCGAGGGCACTGAACAGGGGGTTTTTGGTGTCGCCCGTGCCGCCCCCCTGGGGAGCGGATCGCGGGGACGCGGCCGCCGGTGGCGCGGTTCCCAGCGAGACGGTCGCGCAGCCGACGGCGGCCGCGGTGCTCAGAAAGCCGCGGCGGGACCACCGTGGGTGCCCTGGACGTTCAGGCGAGGCGGCAAAGCGCTGGGGGCCGGAGCCGGCTGACAGCAGATCTTCCGTCACTTGCCGGCTCCCTCGCTGCCGATGGCGAACGGCGCCGGTTTCACGGTGTTCACGCAGCGGGTGTCGGGGTGCTCGGGGTCGTCGAAGAAGGAGGTGATCACCTTCGACCCGCAGGGGGTGTCGTACGCGCCGTGGGCGACACCGGCCAGCGTCACCACGGTGGAGCGGGAGAGGGTCCGGGCCACGTAGCGCCCCCACTGCGCCCCGGTCTGGGCGTCGAAACTCCCGGAGATGGCAAGGGTGGGAATGCTGCTCGAGGTGACCTCGCGCACGGAGTCGGGCGCCTTCGGCACGTTCCAGGCCTGACATGCCTGGCGCAGGAACGGCAGCTGGGGCGCCTGGGCCAGGACCGAGCGAGGGAGCTCGGGAAAGGCCTGCCGGCCCTTGGCGAGCTGCTCCTGGGGGCTCTCGAACGGAACCCATTCGCTGCACCACACGCTCAGCGAGAACCCGTGGGCGAACATCCCCTGCGAGCCGGGAAGCCAGGCGGACGCCCACTGCTGGGCGATGCGCTCGGGCCGGCCGTGGGCCAGCTCGTCCACGCCCACCGCGAAGGTCTCGGGGGCGTGACTGGCACGCACCATCCAGTTCAGCAGCGCTCCGCCGTCCAGGACCACCTTCACCCGCCCGACCTGCGGCACCGTCACCTGCGTGGTGACCGGATGGGCCTCCAGCTGACGCACCATGCGCAGGTAGGTGGCGCCGATGTCCGGGTAGTGCTGCCGGCAGGAGGGCTGCGCCGCGCAGGCGCTCACGATGTTGTCGAACGACTCCCTCATGCTGCTCCACGTCCACCCGGGCGTCGCCACGGACGGCGGTACGACGCCGTCGACCGTCACGGAGCGGACGCCTTGGGGGAACATGCGCATGTAGGTCAGGGCCAGTTGGGTGCCGTAGGAATGCGACAGGACGTTCCACTGCCCGATTCCCAGGGCCTTGCGCAGGTCGGCCGCGTCGGCGGCGTTCTCGCTGGTGTTGTAGGCGGCCAGGTCGATGCCCTGGGCCGCGAGGCGGTCGTGGCAGCGGGCCGCGGCCTGGGCGTAGAGGTTGCCGGTGGAGGGTGCGTCGTAGAGGAGGTGGACGCGTTCGCCGTAGAACCGGTCGATCTCCGGACACGTCAGCGGCCGCTCGGACGAGTACGTCCCGCGCTGGGACAGGACGATCAGATCGCGGTCGCGGTTCAGCCCCGCCTCGGTCAGTCCGGCGATGTCCGCCAGGGCGTCGGCGCCGGGCCCGCCGGTGAAGAACACGATCGGATCGGCGTGCGGCGCCGGGGATGCGGAGCGGACGCGTGCGACGGCCAGGCGCAGGGTGCGCAAGGACGGGTGGGCCCGGTTCTCCGGAACGACGAGGAAGCCGCAGCGGGTTTCCTTGAGCTCTCCGTACGTGGTCGGGCAGGCAGCGGGCACGAAATGTGACGGCTGCGCCCGTGCCGCCTGGGGTGGGGGCAGGGTGAGCGTGGTGCCGGGGAAGATCCAGTGGCCGCGGTCGCTGGAGGGGTATCCGTGCCGCAGGGCCTCGTGCTCGATGGTCTGCCGGTTGAGGGCGTAGACGCTGTCCCACCGCATGGCGTTGCCGAGGGTCTGCCGGGCTATGTCCCACAACGTGTTGCCGGAGGCAACGGTGTGCGTCCCGGCATTCCCGGCGCTCGCGTCCGCGGGCCCGGACTCACCGGCCGGTCGGCCCGGCGACAGGCCGGACTGCGGCCGGCTCGCCCGCGGGGAGGTGCCCTCCCCCGCTGCGGGTTTCTGCCGGACGGCGGCCGGGCCGGGCGCGCCGTGGGCCGGGGCCGCGCTGAGCATCGTCAGACCGGCCAGGAACATGGCGGCCGCGGCAGCGGTGCCGCGATTACGTATGGGCATGTCGTCCTTCCCAGGCGGTGCCGGCGGCTGTGCGCCGGCACCGCCGGACTCGTCACACAAGGGGCGGGGGCGTCAGAGGCCATCCTGCAAAGGGGCTTCGTGCCCCGCACCGCAGCAGGCCCAATGGGGTCAGTCACGCGGCCGCCGACCCGGACGGCGGGTGAGGGTCGTTTTCTGCCCGGGGACGGCCGCGGATGGAAAGGCTCTCCTGCCCGCTTCGCGGAAATCCCCCATTAGCACCATCGAGGCCACCGAGGTGTCGTGAATCGATCCCCGCCGTGTGCAGAGGGCTGCTCGTGGAGGAGCGCGGGTGCCGGGACTCTTGCAGAGCCCCGGCGTTCACCCCGGGGGTGAATGGGTCTCAGGCCTGCTCTGACGTGCACATGAGAGCGGACGTTTCCGCTGCTCGATGTACTGGCGGACGATCGCCGACGGTGCACCGCCGCACGACGCGGAGAGACGGCGTTGGCCAGATATGCGCAGGGGGCTGGGTCGCGGATGCACTGCTGGTGGCGCCCGGCTGGGCGCAGTCGGCCTGGATGAGGATCTGATCTGCCCGGCCAGGAAGCTCGGCTGCGGGTGCGGGGCGCGGTGCCGCACCTTCGCCACCTTGATCAGGAACCAGACATTCCGGCATCACGAACCCGCCAGACAGGAACGCGTTGTTCGCATTGGATCTCTTGACATGCGGGCTGCCCCGAGAGCAGCTCCACCTGGGCCAGGCCCTTGGGCGTCAGGTGCACGATCCGGGACCGCTTGTCCGTCGGGTCGGGGGAGCGGTCGATCCAGCATGGCCCGGCTGCGCGCCAGCTGGGGGTTCATGCGCATCGCGCATCACAGACGCGTCGTCGCCGTGGCCGTGACCACGGCGGCGGCGATGCTCACGCTCGTCGGCACACCGGCGCACGCGCAGCCGTCCTCCCCGGCCGCGCCGTCGCCGTCGCCGTCGCCGTCGAACAGCGACACCACGGAACTCGCTCCTCTCGGACCATCCGCGCACCTGGTGGTATGCGCACCGCACCTGACAGGCTGCTTCCCCCTCACAGGAAAACAGGAGTGTGCTGTGGAACGTCGACGCCTCTTGGCCGTGGCGGCCGCTCTGGTCGTCGCCTCCGGCTGCTCGTCCCAGGACGATGAGGCCACACCCTCACATCCGACATCCTCGTCCTCGAGTTCGGCATCCTCCGACGGGGCCCGCAAGGCCGTCGATGCCTATGTGGACGCCCTGAACTCCCGCAGCGCCGCCGATCTGATCGCCGTCGGCGGTGTCGAGGACGAGAAGTGGTCGAGGCAGGAGGCCGCGCAGATCCTCGCCGACCGGGGCGGGCGCGGATGGAAGGTCAAGGATGTCCGGATCGAGCACGACATGGGCCCGGACACCGGCTCGGCACGCCTCGTGGCCGAGGACCGGGCGGGCAAGCCGATGCGGGACACCTTCACCGTGATGCGGCAGAGGGGAACGTGGCACCTGGTGGTCTTCACTCACCAGCCGACCGAGCCGGGCAAGGAATCCGCCTCAACGGACAAGCCAAGTTCCTGACGGCGTCGTCGGGGCGGCGTGTGCCCGGCTCTCGGAACACACGCCGCCCCGTGGACATCGGCTGCCACTCGCGGCGCCTGACACCGCGCCGGCAGGCTCTCTTGGTCCATATGCCGAGGTGGGCCACGCCGGTGGGAGTGCCTGCCGGAGTTGCGGTGGAGCCCGGACTCCCGCGCACTCGTGCCCGGGCGCAAGATCCGCAACCGTCACGGCTCCGACCTGTCAGCCCGCTGAGCCCGGCACCGCGATGCGGACTACGAAAGGCGCAGACGTCCGCGCAACAGCTCCCGGCTCTCCTCGGGCCCCAGGCTCTGCTGCTGGAGTTCCTCCAACACTCGCACGTACTGGTGGACCTCCTCGCGTCTGTCCAGGATGAGCGCGCTGGTGAGCTGTTCGAGATAGACGACGTCCGAGAGGTCGTCCTCCGGGAATCCGAAGACGGTGAAGGCCCCGCTCTCCGCGCAGTGGCCGCCGGAGCTGAACGGCATGATCTGCAGCCGGACGTTGGGCCGTTCGGACAACTCGATCAGGTGCTGAAGCTGGCCGCGCATGACGTCACGGCCGCCGTAGGGGCGCAGCAGGGCAGCCTCGTCCAGGACGACATGGAGGTCAGGGGCGTTCTCCCGGAAGAGGATCTTCTGGCGTTCCAGGCGCAGCGCCACACGTCGGTCGATGTCGGCTGCTTCGGCGCCCTTCATGCCGCGGCTGATGACGCCGTGGATGTAGGCCTCGGTCTGCAATAGCCCGTGTACGAACTGCAGTTCATACGCGCCGATGAAGGACGCGGCGCCTTCCAGGCCGACGTAGGTGGCGAACCAGTTCGGCAGCACATCCGCGTAGCGGTGCCACCAGCCGGCCAGGTTCGCCTCGCGGGCCAGATCCACGAGTGCGGCGCGCTCGGCCTCGTCCGTGATGCCGTACAGCGTCAGCAGGTCTTCCACGTCGCGTGCCTTGAAGCTCACGCGGCCCATTTCCATCCGGCTGATCCTCGACTCGGACGCGCGGATCACATAGCCCGCCGCGTCGCGCGTGATCCCCCGGGCTTCCCTAAGCCGCCTCATGTGCGAGCCGAGGAGCATGCGCTGCGCCACCGAGCCGGTGACACGAGCCTGATCGCGGGTGGTGCGCGCACGCAGCCGCTGGGCGCCCGGACTGCCGAGGGAGGAGCCCTCCAACAGGGCGTCGAAATCGTGACCGTGGTCAACCATGTTGTCCACCGCCTTGGTGCCGTTGCGACTTCTTCCGCCACCTGTAGAGCAGTCCCTCGATGACGCGGACCGACTTCTCGTCGAGCAACTGCTGGATCTCTTCCTGCGTGTAGTCGTCCAGGGTCAGGGCCACGACGGTCCGCGTCCTGGGGTCGGCGATGTTGTTCAGCTCCTCACGGACCCACAGCCTGCCCAGGACCTCCTCGGCAGTGCCGCGCGGGCTGACCGGGTTCTCGTACACCGCTTGTTGCCGTTTCAGGGACCGGCGTTGCCGTTCGGCGTCTGCGCGGTGCCTGCGGAATTCGTTGGGGAAGCTGTACAAACACGCGCCCATGAAGTACGTCGTGATGCTGGCGCCGCCCTCGAAGCTCCAGCCGCCTTCGACGAGGGCCTTTTGCCGGAAGCGGGGTAACGCGCGGGCGACGGTCATGCTGGCCAGTTCCTCCCGCACCTCGCTGTGGGTAGCCAGCTCCTCCAGGTCGAGCTCATGCGGGTTGAGACCGAAGCCGCGGTGGGCGACAAGCTGGAAGATGAAGCCGGAATGCATCCATCCGCGCAGGACCGAGATGCCGTAGCGGACCAGCTCCTCCACGAAGAGGTCGTATCGCGACCCTTGGAAGTCGTCCTGCGCGAGCAGGAGGAGGAGCTGTTCGTCCTTCAGTCTCCTGTCGACGTTCTGCTGCAGCCGCCGGCTCTGCCGTCCGTGCCGCACGCTCATCCGACGCAGATCGTCCTGGGACACCGGCGCATCCAGATCGCCCCTCTGCGACCGGCCCGAAGGTTGTAGGTTCCGGGCGTGCGCGGCCGCGGACTGACCGCCCGCGACGTCGCCCTCCATTCCCTCTCCCCTTCGGTTGTCTGTGCCGACCCTCACGCTCTGGGGTCCCTGCGCCGCTCCCTTCTACGTGGCGCCGGACGCCGCACCCCACGGACATTCTCAAGATCTTTCCGCTGGCTGTGGACGCGAAAGAGCCCCGTGGGGCAGCGGGCCGGCGGGCACGTACGAGCCGACATCCGCAGCAGAGAACCCTGCGGAGATCTGCCGCACCAACACCACGGGAGAAATCGATGAGTTCAGGCCGCAGCACCCGTCCGGACCCGGCCGAGCCGGGGCCGTTCATCACCCTGCACACCGCTGTCGTGCTCCTGACCGCGGTCGTCATCGGCCTGGCCGTCGCAAGCCTGTCCCACCTCAACGGCGCCTCCCTGGCGGGTGCGGCCCTGGCAGGTCTGCTCAGCACCGGCGGCAGCGTCCCCGTGCTCCGTCACCTCATCAGATGACGTCAATCGGCTCCCCGCAAGGAACATGGTGTCTGCCGTGGGGTGCGTCTCCGGCCCACCGCCGTCCGTGACGCTGCGCAGTTGGCGTGGCGGCCGGCCTCCTGCCCTTGCAGGAGTCTCGCCGCGCTTCTCATCGGCGTCACGGATCGTGAACACCTGGGTGGCGCAGAGAGAAGGCAAGAATTGGCCTTCTTTCCTCGCCCGCGATACGGCAGCCATAACCGTCGCCATCGGCGTGATGCTCGAATCTTCATTGCCCTTGGACTCGGGGCTGACGGCACAGGGCAATCGGACAGGAGTTCTCTGGTCGAGCAACCTCATGATCGAGCTGATGCTGCACTTCCGGTTCGGCAACCCGCGGTTCAGAGCCATCCGCCCCCCCGACAGCTCGCGTCGATCAGATCTCGTCCATCAGGTCGCTGGCAATGGCGGGTGCGATTCGGGCGATCTCGTCGAGCAGCCGGGTCGGCTTGCCACTCAGAGACGGCGGCGAATCGGATCTCTGCCGGTGCCGGGGGCCCTGACGCTCTGCGCGTTGGCCTGTGTCTTGGCGTCAGGCATTTGCCGCCCCATCCGATCTTCTCCGTGGTGATCTTGCGCGGGCTGTCGCCGTGGCCGCCTCCAGCAAGTCAATCAGCTCATGCGGGGAGCGCGAGACTTTATTGACCCACTTCATCGTGCTGTACGACGTCGATGAAGAATTGATCTGCGCCACGAGGGGAGGGCTGGCACCCGATCTTAGAAGCCGTCATGGGAGAGGATCTGGTGTTCGTCCATGTGATCTGCCACGCTTCAATCTAACCGGCTGGCATGTAGGGGGAGATGTCCGTGCCGAAGGAACCCTCGTGCACTGCACGCGACCTGGACAAGGCCGCCCTGGAACTCTTGTGTGCTGCTCGGGACTTGCGCAAAGCCTGTCGGTACAACAAAGCGCAAGACGAGTTGGCCCGGCGTGCTAGGCGGGCACGCCGGCGACACACTGCCGTCAAGCCTCTACGGGACCGACTCGAGGAAGCCGCCAAGAGCCTCATGTGCTGCCTCGGCGTGCCCTCGGGCGGGTTTTCGGAAAACCAGGCTGCAACCAAGGAGGGTTTGAAAGAGGACCACTTGATCGGTGCCTGCCTTACCCTCGCCATCAGTCTCCGTTCCGGCGTGTGGCAGTTCGCCTATCCCCGAGACGACCCCGGCAAGCCTCGACAGGACGGTGAGCCCCTGGCGCCGAACGAGGACGTCACCGCCGCTCAACGCGAGCTCCGTGCATGGGGTTATATGGGCCATCACCTGGAGGACCTCGCCCTGCACGTGGTGACGGGCCACGCCGTCCCTGGCGTCGGTGCTCTGACCGGCATGCTGGCGGAAGGCATCGTCAAGAGCCGACAGGACGCCGTCGATTCCCTCGTCGCCACTGTTCGTCGAGGGTTTGGATTCGGGGATCTTGATTGCGGAGGCACCGATGTCGGCCCGCCCAAGCGAACCCCGCCCCTGAGCCCGCCCCAGAGGTTTCCGCCAGACCTTCAATAGGGGTGCCGGCTCCTGCATGTTCTCCCATTCCAGCCGTGCTGGCCCAGGGCCGGGCTGCCGCGCCGGTCCCGCTGGAGGACGCGGTCGCACTGTCCGGCTCCCTGGACCTGGTGCTCGACCAGCGAGAAGGTCCAGGAGGCCCGGCGGCGAACGCAAGGAACGCGCCCGTTAGGGGTGTCCGACCCGACCTAGCCGACCTGAAGCAAATTCCTGTGCCGTGTAGTCGTTGCCCCGGCCAGCCTCCATGATGGCGTCTGCGAAGCTGACCGCACGCTCGGCGGCGAGGCGGCCGTGGCGAACCATATGAGACAAGAACTTGTGCACGCTGAACGGCACGCACCCGTGGTGGCGGGACTCGACGCGGGCGTTGTGGTCCTCGCACAGGAAGTGCGGGGTTCCCCGTTGCATCCTTTCCGTCAGGGCCATGATCACGGATTCGGCCCAGTGCTCAAAGGGATCCTTCAAAGGCCGTCCACCGCGGACGATGTCTTGGATCTCCCGAACGCGTACGGCGGCGACCTTGTCGCTGGTGTCCAAGATCGTGCCAAGCCAGTCGAGTTGGCCCAGAGCAGCGGCAGCCAGGCTTTTGACGTCCGGCGCTCCTTCTTCGGCCAGGCGGTCCAGCTCGTCGTACACGACGTCGACGAGGATGTGATGCTGGGCTCCGATCTCCCCCTGGACTACGCTGCGCAGGTCGTCATGGACGGCCAGGGTGAGCAGGGCGGAGGTGTCGATGAACCAGACGGCGGGCTTTTCAGGCGTGGGCGGCCTCACCACGCCGGCCGGGTTCAGGCGAGCACCTCAGCTTCCGGCTGCATCACGTCATCCCACAGTGCGTCGTCGTCCTCACGCTGCAAGAGCGTAGCAACCACGCCCAGTCCTACCTGTTCGTTTCGGGCAGCCTCCACCGCGGCCCCCAGGAGGCGCTCGGGGGCACGGACAGTTCGCAACGGGCTGATTCCCGCCCCGGTGGGCGCCACAGAGGCGTGACGCTCCACCAGTTCGCTCACCACTTGCCGGCGCAGTTGCTGCCTCTGCTCGGCAGTGATCAGGCCGAGGTCCAGCAGTTGGTACAGCAGGGCGGAGAACGACACGCCGAACTGTTCCATCAGCGCGACCAGGCTGCGTTCGGTGACGCGTCCGGCACTCAGCCACGCAAGGGTTTCGCGAATGCCGTCCTCCGGCATCAGCAGGTGACCGGCAAAGGCGTTGACGCGCTTCTCCGCCAGGTCGTTGGCGTACATGTCGCGCTCGTCCTCATCGATCACATCCCGGGTGTCACCGAGGAGATGATGCCCCAACTCGTGCGCCAGAGTGAAACGCACGTGCCCTTGGGAGAAGTCGGTGGAGGCGACGATCAATTGCACACCTTCGCCGTGCACACACAGGCCGTCCGCTTCCTCACCCAGCGGGGATAGTGCGACATCGACGCCGAAGTGCCGCTCGACGAGGCCGGGCAGATCTCCCAGTTCGTAACAGCCCAGGCCGAGTTCTTGGCGTGCAAACTCAGCCAACCGCCTACCCTGGCGTTGCGCCTCTGCGTGGTTGCGGGGCGCGGGCAGACGATTGCGGGCAAACTCCAGTACGCGCTGCCCGGCCGCGGTCACCACGGACGAGCGCGTCTGTACGCGTTGGGCGAGGACGTCCTCGACCTCGAGCAGTTCCAGCGCCCGGCGCTTGGCATTGTTGTCCCCGTCCGGATCGCAGTCGGCCGCCAGCCGGTGAGCCATCGCCAGAGTCGGCCGAGACGGCTGGCCGAGCAGATGGGCCACGGTCACTCCCAGCGCCTGCGCAAATTTCGGCAGCTCACGGACACTGACCTTGCGCCGGCCGTTCTCGATCTTCGAGATCTGGTCCTTGCCCAGACCGACGAGACTGCCCAGGGCCTCCCCGGTCAGAGCCCGCCGTGAACGCGCATGGCTCACCCGTCGCCCCACATCGGCAGGATCTACGGAATTGGTGAGGCCAGAGTCCACAGGCAGCAGCGGGCCGAGGGCCGCTTCGCCGCTCAGGACATCTCCCATCGCGCGCCTCCTCTCACAGGCAGTCTCGCGGGTAGCTCCAGACCAGTATCCCGCCCCAGCCCCAGAATCGCAACTATTCCTACAGGCTAGTTGCTATGCAGGGTGGGGCTACCCGTACAGACACCGACCGATATCCAGGCATCCGGGATCCGAGAAGGCCAACTCCCTCATAATCCGATGCGGCAGAAGCGGTACGGTCGGCAAATTGCAGACCTTGGTGACTGGGCGCGATCGCATCCCGTCTCGGTTTGGGACCCTGCTGCTCTGACCCAGCAAGCCACCACGCCAGCCTGCTATGGCGTCTCGATCCGGCCCGGACGCGGCTTTCGACGCTGCGGCCGCGTGGCCTTGGGATCAGTCGACGAGACATGCGCCCGATTCGCAGGCCGACGCCCACGAGGGCGGAGCCGAGACGGGTGGGGAGATGCTGCATCGGGCTGTGGTCCATCGCTCCGTTATGAGGCGGAAGGCGTGGTGTGGATGCGTACCTGTGTGGTGTCGGCGCCGTTCTCGTCCGTGTCAGGGTCGCGGTAGGTGTCGATGAGCGCGTGCGGTGCACCCTGGAGATGAAGGGCTCCGCCGTATTAGGACCGCACATGCGAAGGAGACCCTCCCTGCGTGTCGACTCGATCATGCACACCGAGTTCCCGGTGCTACACCTCCGCATGGAGCACTGAGCCGGATCCTTCCGCGGCAACGACGAGAATCCCCTCTTCCTCGTCACAGGGCAGTGAGGCGCGGCGCATGCGAATCTCCCACTGTGGTGGCCACAGCGTGGTGGCGTCCCAGAGGATGCCTTCCAGGAGCAGTCCGTCGAGCTGGGCACCGGTGAGGTCCGCGCCGATGAAGTCGTTGCTGGCCTGTTCGACCTCCGCGACGGCCCTCGCCAGTGCGTCCGCCTCCTCGCAGCTGCGGGCCAGATCGTCGATGAGGTCCTGGGTGACTGCGTTGACGCCGAACAGGTAGGAGCGGCCGGCCGTTTCGAGCGCGGCGACGGTGGGGGCCACCTCTTCGTCGAGGAGCTCGCGGATGCTGTGGAGTTCACCGGCCAGTCGTTCCGCCGGCCCGGCAAGGACTGCCTCGACAGCACCGAGGTAGTCCATCTGGGCGGCGCCGCTGGCAGGCCGTGGGGGTTGGGGCAGCTGGGACATGCCCTCCAGCTGTGTGCGCAGCTGGTCCAGTACGACGTCGGCGGAGCCCAGTGGCTGGGTCGCATCGCTCAGGAGGTCACACAGATCTTGGACCATGCGCACGGCGGCACGCAGGGCTTTGGCCAGGTCCTGCGGCCAGTAACGCTGCACCAGGCGCAGGGCTTCCTCGCGGTATTTGACGCGGATGGCGGCAGGGCGGCGGGGCAGCGTTACTCGCCCGGCCGGGTGAGGCTGCGGTGAGCTGTTGCGCTGGTTGAGGGCGTCGCGGGCGTCTTGGGACAAGCGGCGATCGACGGCGGAGCCCAGGTTGCGGTGGGTTGCGGCCAGGAGACGGTCCAGTGTGAGGTCTGGGGTGCGCAACTCGGGCGGGCCGCCCTGGGCGTTGATGCGGTCGTTGATGGCGACGCCCAGCTGGTCATGGACGGCCGCCAGCAGGTGATCGAGCGCGATGTGGCGGGGGTCGCCGGGCTCGTTCGCCGTGCGGGACTCGCGGCCCGTCATGTCTGCCCCCTCCCCTCGGCGGCGTGGCCTTGCAGGCGCAGGCCTTGTTTGAGGGCGGCTCGAGCGCGGGCGAGGTTCTGGCGTACGGCGGTCTGGGTCGTGCCCATGGCGCGTGCGCTCTCTTGGGTGGTGAAGCCGTCCAGATGCCAGGCCATCGCGGCGCGTTGTTTGGCCGGGAGTTGGAGCAGTAAGGAGATCACCAGGCGCTCCTCTTCTCCGAGTTCGGCGGCGTGAGCCGGGGTCTGCCAGCGCAGGCTCAGCTGCGGCTCGGGCAGGTCCGCACAGCTCTCTTCGAGTTTGACCTGCTGGCTCACCCAGGATCGCCAGGCGACCTTGCGGAGCCAGGCGCGGGGGTGGGCGATGGCCACGCCCGGGGCGCACATCTGCGTGAAGGCGTCCTGCGCGGCGTCCTGAGCCTCGTTCCAGGACGCTCCCTGCAGCAGAAGGAACCGGACGAGTGCCGGATACTGCTGGTCGTGCAATGCCCCGGCAAGCTGGATTCCGGGCTGCGGTTCAGTGGTTGCTTCCAGAGGCTCGGCAAGGCCGACGTCAACGCTGAGGGCGTCCTCCACGGCCCTCACCCCCCATCCGGGCGGCCGGCCCCAGCTGGAGACGCCGGCCGCGTCGGAGGGCCGATTCCTGCCCCGTCAGGCAGCGGAGCCTGTCGGTCCGTGCCGTCTCGGTGATGAGGGCTATCTCCACCGAGGTGGTCAACTGCCGCGACGCGATCTTCACGACGGCGTTCACGACGCTGACGGCCACGGTCACCACCGCTCCGGCAATCACAGGCTCCATGCCGCACCCTTTCCACGGGAGATGCGTGTCGGTTGATCCTCACGCACCACAACAGTGCTGATTCTTCCCGGAGTTGTGACATTCGCCTGGTCACGAAGGTGCGAACGAGACGACACGCCACAACGCCGGCCTGCACGCCCACGAACGCACGCGTACCTCGCATCAGCAATCCGGGGTACCGCACGGGAGGCCCGATCTGTGGGTGGTTCTCCTGCGTCGACCGGTCCTCGGGGACCCACTTCGGTCGTCGGGCGGGCAGGAGGGGTCGTGACATCGGCAGGGTGGCGGTCAGGGGACCGTGTTGCCCCCCGGGGGGAGGATTTCGCTGGGTCTCCAGCAGGATCGGGTGGCGGGCTCAGGTGGTGTTCGGGGCAGTGCGGGGCGGGCGCCGCGCTGTTGGCGCCCGCCCGCCTGCGCCACAACCACCGCCACACGCGGGATGACGACTCCGCCCACCAGCGCCGACGGCATCTGCCGCGGGGAGCCCGGTCCGCCGCCGTCCGTGAAGCTGCGGCGGTCGCGGCGCCCGGCGCCCACTTGGCGCTCCGTCCATCGTCCCGGCGTGAACGCGGGCGGGACGGCGACGCACGTCACGGCATGTCCGTCGGAGTCTCCCGGGTGTCCGTGGGGGTGTCCTGGATGTCTGTGCCGAACGCGTGCCGGCGCAGTCCCTCGGCGTCGATGACGACGATGCGGGACCTCGCCGGGGAGTCGTCGAGGAAGCCCCGTGCCTGCAGCTCCCTGACCCGCCGGCCGGCCGCCTCTCGGCCCATGCCCAGCCAGTCGCCGAGATCCTCCTGCGTCACCTCCCGGATCTCGATACCCAGCTGGGTGCTCACTCCCTCCGCCTCCGCCAGCCGCAGCAGCAGCCGGCTGAGCCTGAGCCGGGCGGGGGCGCCCGCGATCACGATCCGGTGGTGGTCGGACTCCTTGAGCCGCGTGCACACCGTCAAAAACACCTTCCGCAGGATGCCCGGATGCTCCGTGAGCAGTCCCTCGAACGCCTCGCGCCCGTACCAGCGGACGTAGGTCTGCGTCAGTGCCGTGACGGTCGCGTTGCGCGGGCCGCGGTCCAGTAAGCCCATCTCGCCGACGAGTTCACCGCCCCGGCGGGTGGCCAGATAGGTCGTACGGTCACTCTCCCCGTGCCACAGCACCCGGCATCTGCCGCTGATGATCAGGGCGGCCCGGTCGGCGGCGTCGCTCTGCCTGAAGACGGTCTCACCGGGTTCGAGCGGGAGCCGCGGGAGCCGCCCGACCCGCTCCATGGCCTTGCGCTCGTCGGCGTCGAGGGTTTCCCAGAAGGTCTTGTACGTCACCCGAGACAGCGTCTCGAAACAGGGCCGCGCAACGAGGCACTTGCATCCTTTTGATCAACTTGATGCTGCTCTTATGTGGCCTGTAGGCACATGAGTAGACAGGTATGACAGATGCCCGGATACCAGGGGTCGTCGCAAGGCCGGAACCCGTTGCAGGGACAGGACGCGCACGGCGGACAGAACCAGGTGAACATCCAGTCGGGACGCGACACCAGCATCCGGCGGGGTGCGGTCGTCGCCGGCCGCGACGCGCATGTCGGTGACGTCGTGGCCGGTGACAAGATCACGATCGTCCAGAAGGCCAGGCAATGGGCCATCGCCAATCCCCTGCTGGCGGGTGGCGTGGCGGTCGTCGTCCTGTCCGGCTCGATCTGGACCGGGGTCTCCCTCGGCTCCGACTCCGGCGTCGACACATCCGTGGTGACCGAGCCGGGTCTCAGCGGCGCCCTCCACACGGTCGAGCAGATCCGCGTCGCCGAGCGCCTCGCAGACGCCCCGTCCTGGTGCATGCTCGCGCAGCCCGGTGACAGCACCTGCGAGACGACGATGACCTCGTCGTTCGCCACGAAGGCTCCGTCGTACCGGGACCGTGTCGACCAGGTCGGGATCGGCGCGCCCGAGACGAACGGCACGGGCGCCCAGGTCATGTTGAGCTGGCAGGGCCGCAAGCAGGGCACGGTGCGTCTCGTCCAATCCGGCGGGCGCTGGCAGCTCAACTCCACCGACTACGGGCTGCTGAAGCTCTGCGGCGCCGGGGTCTTCCTGTCGCTGGTCGACGCGCGCAGCCAGGAACTGAAGTGCGGCATGTTCCAGATCCCGACGACCTAGCCCCCGCCGCCCCTGCATCCGCTCCCCTCACGCCCCCGGTCCTCCGCCTTGCCCGTGGCCTCGCCTCCGGGCGGGCCCAGCCACCGAAAGTGACATGCCTGTGAGCAGCCACGCCCAGCAGTCCCATCTGCTCTTCGCCGACATCAAGGGGTTCAGCTCGCGCAGCGACCGCGAGCAGTTGCGCAGCCGGGAGGACCTCTACGCCGAACTGCGCTCGGCGTTCGGCGACGAACTGTGGGACCTGTGCCCGCACGAGGACCGCGGCGACGGTGTGCTGATCGTCATGCCGCCGGCCCTGCCGGTGGAGACCCTGTTCACCACTGTGCTTCCGCGGCTGGAGCACGCGCTGGGTTCCCGGCGGCGCAGCGACCCGCTGCTGCGGCTGCGGATCGCCGTGCACGCCGGCGCGGTGCACCGCGACAGCCACGGCTTCGCCGGGAACGCGGTCAACTACGTCTTCCGGCTGTGCGACGGGGAGCCGTTGCGGCAGGCGCTGGACGGGGCCACGAGCGACACCGCACTGCTGGTGTCCGAGGCGGTCCACGACTCGGCGGTGCGCGCGGGGCTTCCGGGCGTGGAACCCACGACGTTCCACGCCGTCGCCTTCCAGGTCAAGGAGACCCGTGTCAGGGGCTGGCTCCACGTGGCCGGGGACAACGCCTGCGCGATGCGGATCGCGCGGGAGTCGGCGGCCGCGACAAACGAGGAGCGCGCCGAGGACCGGCGCGGCGGGGTGTCCGTCAACGCGGGCCGCAACGTGCACATGAACGGCGCGGTCGTGGCGGCGGGCGACGCCCACGTGAGCCTGCCGTCCGAACCGCGTTCCCGCTGGTGGCGCGGCGGCCGGTAAAGCCCCGGACCGGCCGGGCCCGGAGCGCGCACGGCAAGAACCGCCAGACCAGCAGGACCAGCAGGGCTGGTCCAGCAACAGGAAAAACGACAACGGAACGGAGACAAGGAATGACCCACCATGTCCTGGCCGCACGGCGTATCGCGGTGGCCGTGGCGGCCGTCGGGCTGTTCATGCTGACCGCCACCGCGTGCGCCACGGGGCCGACGTCCAAGAAGGAGGTCTGCGACCAGTACGACTCCCTGAGCGAGCGGATGGGGATCGGGCGCGTGTTCGGCAACCCGGTGTTCTCGGCCGCGGGCGACCTCGCGGACGTGGCCGACCGCTACGAGGGCCCGGAGGACCTGTCCTCCGACGCGAAGCAACTGCAGAGCATCTCGGACTCCGACTCCACCAACGGCCTGGAGCTGAGCAACGCCACCACGAACATCGCCACGCTCTGCGGCCACCCGCTCGGGATGGGCACGTCCTTCCCGTGACCGGTCACGGACCGGCCGGTGAGACGCGAGGACCGGCAAGGCGGGCACCGTGCCGCTGCCGGAAGAGATCGAACAACGACGACGAGGACGGGGAATCGGTTGAGTGTCGACAAGGTACTGATGGGGGCGGGCACCGCCCTGTTCGTGGTCATGGCCGCGATGCTGAAGGTGGGCACGACCGACCTCGGTCTGTTCATCACCTACGGGGTGCTCGCCATGGTCGGCGCCGGCACCGCGGCCGCGGGCAGGAAGATGCGCGACCAGAGCCGCGGCCGGTGAACGGGACGTCGCCCGGCGAGCCGGGAGGGATCCCCGGGCCGCTGCTCGGCGTCCTGGCGCTGGCAGCACTGATCGCTCTGGCCGTCCTGTGGGGGAAACTCACGGCCTACACCCGGGCGAAGGCCAAGCAGCACGTGTTCGCCCGGCGCGACCACCGCGACGGACAGCGACTGGTCGCCGAGGAGGTGCACTTCACCGTCGCGGCCGGCGTGCCGGAGATCCAGCAGGCGGTCCTGTCGTCCGTACGACTCGCTCCGGGGTGCCCGGCCCTGCTGGCCGACGCCTACGTCCTGGAGACGACGGACACCGAGATCGTCGTTGCGTACGGCAGCGCCCTGTCCCGCCGCAACTTCACCGCGTCCCTCGCACTGCGCCCGGCCGGAGCCGCCGGCACGGACGCGGTCTGGGGCATCCGCACCTGGACCCTGTCGGACGGTGTCACCGACGGCGTGAGCGTCATGCGCCGCCTGCGGGAGGACGTCGAGATGGCCCTGCGCGCCCTCGACCCGGCCCTCCACCACACCATCCACCACCGGCACGCCCGGACGCAGTCCGGAACCTGACGCGGACCCGGACTCGCCGGGCTCTTCCGGCGCCGCCGACCGGGCCGGCTGCGCCCCGTGGACCCCGCCCGATAATCCCGGCGGGGTCCCGCACCCTGTCCATAGAATCCCGCCCCGATGAAGAGACGCGTGCAGTTCACCGAGCAGGTCGTGCGATTCCGTGACTACATGCCGGCCGAGGACCGGGAGAAGTTCCTCCGGCTCGTCGACAGGATCGCCGCCGACCCGGAGGACGCCGACACCCATCTCGCCTACACCAGCGACACCGTGACACGCGCGGCCTGGGAAGACCGGGTGATGGTCCACTACGTCGTGACGACGTTCTTCGTGGTCTTCATCGAGGTGGACATCTACGACGCGTCTCGCGGCTTCAACGAAATATGAACGAACACAGGCACCAACGCCCCGCGCCACGCACGGCTTGCTTCCGCTCCGAGAGCCTCACCTGGCACGCACAGGGCACGGTGCCGCAAGGCCCCTGCTCCCGGGTGATCACCGTGCCACATGCTGTCCGGCATGCCGTTGACCTCCGTCAGACCTCACTCTCCAACCCGACTGTGGCGATACGGACGGCTGTTGGCCGGACCGGCATCGCGCCGGCCGTCGAGCCGTCCGGGTGTTGCACCGGAGCGCGCCGCCCGCGGCGGGGACGGGGCATCCCTGTGTAACCCCCCACATTGACGGACGATAGGCACTGGATATCAGTCATGCTGTATGCGACGCCGTCCCTCCCGGCATTCGATGCGCGCGTGCTCGAAGAGATCGCCTCCATGCGCCGCGACCTGCGGCACGTCGTCCAGCAGCCTGAAGGGGACGGCCGCCCTCAGACGGTCGCTGACCGCATCGGCCATCGCAGCGTCCAACACCATCGAGGGCTACCCGGCAACGGGCGTATGTCACGCAGCCTGCGGACTCTCCTCATCGCCCGCCAGGGGGTGCTGGCCCCGGAGTTCTCCTCCGTCGAGGAATGGCTGGGAATGCCCGGTCACACCTGGGAGTACTACCAGGTGCTGCGCGAGGTGGGAGAACCCGTCTACTCTCCCGACCGCGACACCCTGCCCTGGGTCCGCTTCAACCTGCGCGCCTACCACGAGCAGTCCCAGCGCGTGCGGCACCGCGTCAAGCGCTCCACCGACGTCTGGCTCGCACTCGCCGAGCACACCGAACGCCTCCACCTCGCCGAACGGCAACTCACCGCCCTGCACGAAGTCGCCATGACCGGCCGGGTGCGCCGATTCCGCTACGTGAAAGCCGAAGCCCTGAGCAACCAGCAAGCCGTTCGCGACATCCAAACCCTCACCCGCACCGGCCTGTTGCCCCCCGTCGGCAACACCAAAGCCCGCCATTGCACCGTCGGCCCCGCCTTCCCCTCCGACGTCTTGGCAGCCGCCCAGCGCCGCCACACCATCACCAACCCCTACCAGGACGCAGGACAGCAACGCCCACCTCAACCCCGCCCACCACTCCGGCGCCCGCCCGCCTCGAGCCTCATGCCCCGGGCTCTGCCCACAACTAGGCGTCCGCGACCTGATGACCGCTCGTCCGCCCCGACAAGCTCGCAGGGCTGCATCGGTCGCGGAGAGCATCGCACGGCCCGAACAAGCCAGGAGGGCCGACGAGGGCTGACGCACCAGCAGCAGAAGTCGCACAACCACTCACGTTGAACTGCTGACGCAGGACGCTGGCGTCGTTCCGGTCAGAGTGTCCTCGCGTGCAGCACGTGTCTTGCCCTCCGGGACCGGGGGAAGGACTCTGCTACCTAGCACGACATCGTGTGGACGTCGGCCATGGTGAATCCCGTAAGCCAGCACTTGGGTGGGTGTCAGCTCAGTACGCTCGCTTCAGGCAGGCTGCGCGGTGCCATCAAGCACTGTGTGGGGAAGCTGTGTGCCGCCCGCCATCGACGGCATGCGTCTCACGAACGTCGTTCTCAGGGGCGTGCTGCTCGGGCGCGGGGGCTCACAAGGGGGGCGAGGGCTGTGACGATGTCAGAGAACCCGATGTTTCTTCGGCAGCGGCTGCGGGATCGGCTCAAGAAGGCCCGCGAAGCGGCCGGCCTGACGCAGCAGCAGGTCGCCGACGGTTTCAGTTGGTCGCCCTCGAAGGTCATCCGTATCGAGAACGGGAGGATCGGCGTCAGCGTCACCGACGCGATGGCGATGGCGGACGCCTACGGGCTGTCCCCCGAGGAACGGCAGGCGATCACTGCGCTGGCCCGGGCCGCTCGCCAGTTGCCGTGGTTCGCGCCCTACCGGGGCGTGATGACGCCGGAGCTGGAGGCCTACATCGCGTATGAGGAGTCCGCGCGGATCGTGCGGGCCTTCGAGCGCAACGCCATGCCGGGGCTGATGCAGACGGAAGAGTACGCCCGGGCGCTGCTGCAGACGATCGAGGGTGACCGTTCCGAGGAGACCGAGCGACGTGTCGAGTTGCGGATCCGCCGCCAGCAGATCTTGTCGGTCCAGGAGGCGCAGTTCTTCTTCATCCTGGATGAGTCGGTGCTGCGCCGCACCATCGGCGGCCGGGAGGTCATGCGGCAGCAGTGCGAAACCCTGCTCCGCATCAGCGAGTTACCGAATGTGATGGTCTATTACGTCCCGTTCAGCGCCGGCGCCTATCCCCTGTTCCGCACTCCGTACCAGGTATTCACCTTCGACGACAGCGATCTGGTGGCCTACCTGGAGACCACTGACGGCGAAGCGCTTTTGAATGAACGCTCACCGGGCCCGAACCGGAGAGGTATGGGCCCGGCCGACTACCTAGATGCTTTCCTCGAGGTGGAGCGTGGGGGATTCGCCAGGCCAATTTCTGAAGAAGTGCTCCTCGGCCAGGACAGCAACTAACGGTCGAAGTGCGTCAGATTTCGGTAATCGAATCTTCCGCTCGCAGCGATGCCGTGAAGCTCGTCCATGCAGTCGCACCGAAACCCAGTTGAGGCATGCGGTGGTCCTTCGAATCGCGCACGCTCAACCTCTCCCTCAAGGAGACCTCGACACAGGCACCCGACTCGCTGTGGGAACTCTTAACCCAGACGCCATTACTGTGGAGCACGTTTATCCCTTTTTCCGAGGAGCGACGGGGGTCATTATGGCGATCAGCCCGTCGCGGTGTGGCAACGTCAGCAAAACGACACCGGAGTGTCGCCCGAATGTTGGCGTGAGCACTGCACGCCCGAGACAAGATGTACGGGGGGTGCACGGCTGGACACGAGATGTGAGGCCGCTTTCCTGTGCGGGAGACTCGAATGAAGTCTCAGGCGCACAGCGCCCCGCGCGCGCCTGCGTGCGCGTTGGCGCTTCACGTTGGTTGGTCGGTGCGCCGGGTGGGCAGCATGGTGAAGCGTGCTCCCGGCGGGACCCCTTGCCAGCCGACCGAAGTGATCCCGTCCAAAATCCGCGAAGCAGGTCGGCAGGTGACCGACCGCAGCCACCAAGAATGCTTCAGCAGGAAACTCCATGCGCCGGTTTGCCACATGGCAGATTGGGGGACAACCTCCACAAGAACGGTCGCCGCACCGTCGGCCCTCATGGGTGGTGCGGAAGGGCGAGAGAAGCACTGGTGGAACTCCCTGTGGCAGCAGGCCGCCAAAAACCAAATAATCTGTTATGGCCCCGCATGCGTGCATGCGGGGCCATACGTGCATATGTAGCACACTTCGCGGCCCGCGATGAACAGCCCGCTCGAACGCCCGACCTATTCAACGAACACCCGTGCCCGGAGAGGCCCTCCGCAAGGTACGCAGCGTAGACCGGAATGGATTCATTCGCAGGCGGAAGGGAAATTAAAAGAGTGAGCCGGCTGCCACCGGTGCTTCTCACTCCTCGGGAGGAAAACTCCTGTTTTCCTCCCCGACCGCCCGGAGACCTTCATGAGCCAGTCTTCGCCTCCCGAGCCCCCTCCCACAACCTCCGACCTTGCTGCCCGTGAACCCGAGCGCCCCTCGTGGCCGCTGACGGCCCTGGCACTGATCATCGTCATCAGTGCCCTCACCTCCGCGGTCCTCACCATGGTCCTGGTAACCGATCACGCCGCTGCGGCCACCACCGCCGGACTCATCGGCACCACCGGAATCACCACGGCGGCCACCCTGCTGCGCCGCGCCTGAACCACCCGCGCCCGGGCCAAGCATCTCCCGGCGGGCTCGGGCGCCGGTGCGCTCCACGATCTAGCCGACGCATTTCATGGTTGCCTCATCCGCAACAGCGTTGGCCCCACGGGGCAGTGGCCTGGCGAAACGGACTTCACTGGCGGCTCGTCTCGGCGGCAATTCCGTTCTGGGTGGGTGTGGTTGACGCCAGCAGGCAGGACAGTGCGTTCTCGGGCGGGGTGACCAACGACTGGTTCACCTTGGCCTCGGCAGGCAGGCAGGCAGAGGGCACCATCGCGCGAACTTCGCCGACGCCCAGCCGGCACCGGCGTCCTCAACGGTCGGATTGGAAGTGTCGGAAGCGGGGCATCCGCGCGAAGAGTGGAACAGGTGACCGGCCTGCCGATGACGGCGCCAGGTCATCCCATGAGGCTCCGCGGCATCCCCCCGCCGCAGAGCCTCAGCACCGGCGGTCCTTGCGGCACATGGCACGAGAGGCTCCCCCACCTCGCCCCAACCGCAAGGGCCGCCGCCATAAGGTTCCGGAGCCGCCCCTGGAGCGACCTTGCCCGAAGGCCTGAGGGTGGTGGTGAGTTGTTCGAGGACTCGGTGTCCGTGAAGCGGCCCGCCTGACGCAGCAGTAGATCGTCGAAGGGGTCAGTGGATCGCCCTCGAAGGCTGTCCGTATCGAGAATGCAACGATCGTCGCCACTTGCGTGCTGGTGGGTGACGGCCGCTCGTGGGCTGTTGCCTGGCGCGTGGTAGGAGATCGCTGCGCCGGCCCGGGATCGCTCATGCCACCGGCGGGCGGGAGGAATCCTGAGCACAGGTGGGATGGCGGTCAGGGGGCCGTCGTTTGATCCGAAGGAAAGATCTTTGTGGGTTCCAGCAGGATGCGGGCGGTGGGCTCAGGTGGTGTTCGCGTCAATGTCGGTCGGGCTCCGCGCTGTTGGCGCCAGCCGGCCTGGGCCGCTACCACCGCCACGTAGGGGATGACGACTCCGCCCACCAGGGCCGAGACGGCCAGGATTCGCCAGCGGTCCCAGGTCAGGGCCATCGCGAGCACGCAGAGGGTGCGCACCACCATCGCTGTGACATAACGCCGTTGACGGGCGCGTACGTCTTCGGACAGGCCTGTGCGTGCGCTCGTGATGCTCTGCGGTCCGGATGCGGTGCGGGCTGGTGCGGTTCGGGTCATGAGACCTCCGTCGGCGTGCGGCGGCAGCGGCGCGGGTGACCCGGGGGGTCGGTCACCCGCGCCGCCTCACTGGGCCGTTGGCCGGGTCAGTGCAGTTCCGCCTCTGCGTCCGGGGCCTCGACGGGCGTGCCGTTGGCGGGGGTGGTGTGGTGGTTCAGGGCCTGGTGCATCTGCTGCGGTGTCGGCTTGGCGATCTGGTCGCCGTACAGCCAGCGCTGCAGCCGGTGGCGCAGCAGCTGCTTGCGCAGGTCGGGGTTGGGCACTCCCCCGCGTGCGGCGGGGGGAGCAGGCAGGGCCTGCTGGGGCTCGCGGGAGAGCAGGGTGTATTCGCTGTCGCGGTCGAGGCGTTCGTGGACCTCGACGAACTCGCCGTGCGGCAGCCGGCGGATGCGTCCGGTCTCGCGGCCGTGCAGGAGTTTGTCGCGGTCGCGCAGTTGCAGGCCGAGACAGATCCGCTTGGTGACAATGTAGGTCACCACCGGGACGACGAAGATGCCGGCCCGGACGACATAGGTGATCTGGTTGACCGACAGGTGGAAGAACTCGGCCAGGACGTCGTTGGCGCCGCCGAAGAACAGCACCAGGTACAGGGCGATGAAGGCGCAGCCGAAGGCGGTGCGGGCGGGCTGTTCGCGCGGGCGGTCCAGCAGGTGGTGTTCGCGCCGGTCGCCGGTGACCCAGGCCTCGATGAACGGCCAGGCGCCCATCAGCAGGAGCATGATCGTGGGCAGGATGACGGCGGGGACGATGACGCCGAGGTTGACGGTGTGGCCGGCGGCGGAGACTTCCCACGGCGGCATGGCCCGCAGGGCGCCTTCGAGGAAGCCCATGTACCAGTCGGGCTGGGAGCCTTGGGAGATTTGGTCGGGGCGGTAGGGGCCGTAGGTCCACACGGGGTTGATCTGGGCGATGGCGGCCATCGCGGCGAGGACGCCGAAGACCATGAAGAAGAAGCCGCCGGCCTTGGCCGTGTAGACGGGCACCAGGGGCTGGCCGACGACGTTCTTCTCGGAGCGGCCGGCTCCGCGGAACTGGGTGTGCTTGTGGTAGAAGACCAGGATCAGGTGGACGGTGACCAGAGCCACCAGCACGCCCGGGATCAGCAGGATGTGGATGCTGTAGAAGCGGGAGACGATGTCGGTGCCGGGGTATTCGCCGCCGAACAGGTACATCTGCAGGTAGGTGCCGACCAGGGGGATGGCGAGGGTGACGCCCTCGGCGATGCGCAGGCCGGTGCCGGAGAGCAGGTCGTCGGGCAGTGAGTAGCCGACGAAGCCTTCCAGGATGGCCAGGATCAGGGTCACGTAGCCGATCAGCCAGTTCATCTCGCGCGGCTTGCGGAAGGAGCCGGTGAAGAAGTGCCGCAGGGTGTGCGCGCTCAGCGCGGCGACCATGGTCAGGGCCGACCAGTGGTGCAGCTGGCGGATGAACAGGCCGCCGCGGACCTCGAAGCTGATCTTGACGGTGGAGGCGTAGGCGTCCGACATCCGTACGCCCTGCAGCGGGGCGTAGGGGCCGTGGTAGATGGTCTCGGTCATGTCCGGCTTGAAGAACAGAGTGAGCCAGACGCCGGTGATGAGCAGGATGATGAAACTGTAGAGGGCGATCTCGCCGAACATGAACGACCAGTGTTCGGGAAAGACCTTGCGGGTCAGCTTGCCCCATTTGTAGAGCGCGAGCCGGCCGTCCATCCAGTCGGCTATGCGCTCGCCCTGCGACGCCTTGTCGCGTGCCGTCGGTGACGCTTTCTCGGTGGTGCTCATCGCCGCGCGCTCTCCCCTCGCGTGCCCGGAAGCAGCTGGAACGGTATCGACGTGGGGCACGGCCGGACAACCGCGTTCGAGTCGGAGTCCGGTCTGAACTCGAGTGTTTCTCGAGCGAGTTGCGAGTCGTTTTCGAGCGCCCCGGCGCATTTCATGGGTAACAACCCTTTTCCTCGGGCCGAATTAATAGTGAGCGACCGCTTTTTGTGTCTCAAGTCGCCTGGCATGGAGGCTTGTTGCTCCATTCTTTTCATGCCTGGCAGAGTAATGCCCGGCATTTAGCGGCCCGTAAGGGGAGGTGCCGTTCGGCGCGGAAGGGCGGGCGCCGGGCCGGGGCGCCCGCCGGGGCCGGTGCCGGATGTGGTCGGGGCGGCGGGCTGGTGCCGGGGATCGGCGCCGGTGGTGGCGGGCTGGGGCGTGGGGGTGCGCGGGGTGCGGAGCTTGCCGCGCAGTCCGCGGGCCGGTAGCGCGGCGGGCGGGGCCGGGGCCCTCTGGAGGCGTTCGAGCAGAACGGTGGCGGCGCGGGGGTCTGTGGTCGCGGCCGTGGCCAGGCGGGCGGCGTGGCGCCGGCCGAGGCGGGCGCGCAGCCCCGTGGCCGCGTCCTGGTCGTGCAGGGCCCAGCTCGCGCTGCGTGCGGCCGACTGCCAGGCGGGGGCCAGGCGGTGGGCCAGGGCCCGGCGCAGCCGGTGGCCGACCCCGACGGCGGTGCCGTGGGCGGTCAGCAGCTGGTCCAGGACGAGGGCGCTGTGCACGGCGAGGGTCATGCCGTGTCCGTGCGCGGGGTCCAGGCAGACGTAGGCGTCGCCGATGACGAGGAACTGATCGGGCCAGCGGCGCAGCCGCTCGTAGTGGCGCCAGCGGTTCTCCACCTGGTGGCAGGCGTAGACGGGGCCGAGGGGGGTGGCGGCCCGGAGGGTGTCGTGCAGCAGGGAGTCGCGCAGGGTGCCCGCGGCGCGCAGCAGTTCGTCATGCCCGGTGGGCGGTGGCGTGCCGTCGCCGGCGGACAGGGTCACGCTCCAGCGGCCGCCCTCGATGGGGTGGAGCATGCCCTGGCGCCCATCGCCGGGCGCCGGCATGATCAGCAGGCTGTTCCAGTCGGCGATGTGTCCCACGGGCGGGGCCAGGACGGTGGAGGCGTAGGTGGTGCGGGTGCCGGACACCGTCTCCCAGGGCGGCTGGTAGCCCAGTTCGGCCAGCCAGCGAGGAGCGTGCGAGCCGCGCCCGGAGGCGTCCACCACGAAGTCGGCGGGGATCAGGCGCGGCGACGCGGCCACCTTCTGGTATGCCGTGCGGGGGCGGGTCCAGACGCCGACGACGGTGTCCTGCGCTCCGGGCTCCAGCGACAGGACGTCGTGCTCATGGAGGAAGGACACCTTCGCATCCGCCCGCAGCCGGTCGCGGACCACGGCGTCGATCAGGTCGCGGCCGGCGCTCAGTAAGGACAGGTCGCTGTCGAAGCGGGCCAGCCAGCCGCCGGGGCCGAGCACCAGCATGTCCTTGGACATCCGTACGTGGACCGCCCCGGCGTCGGTCAAGTCGCGGCCGATGCCGGGGAAAAGCTCTTCCAAACCCTGCAGGGCGGCGGTGGCCAGGGTGTGCGTGTGCCGTGCCTGGGGCAGGTGGCGGCGCCGGCCGGGGCCGCGGGGCAGGCGGTCGCGCTCGATGACGGTGACCCGGTCCATGAGGTTGGCCAGAGCCCGCGCCGCGGTGAGCCCGGCCAGACCGGAGCCGATCACCACGGCGTGGCCGTGGCCCCCGCCCCGGCGCCGTGCCGCCTCGTCCACGCTCATCTGGCCTGCCTCTCGGTGAGTGGTGGGTGCATCATGCGGCGCACGGTCAGGGGCGGGGCAGGGGCTTTCCGCGCCGGCGGTGGGGCACCGGGTGTGCGGCTCCTGCCATGAACCGGGCCGGGGACCGGCCGGGCTACGCCGTAGCGGGCCGCAACGGGCCTGGTGAGGGCGGACGAACGGCGTCGGCGTGCGGGGCCGGAGGCGGTCACGGGTGGGGGGCCGGCCGGAGGCCGGGCCTCGAGTGAGCGTCCAGGGGCCTGCGATGGGGGGTCAGGCGGGAATCGAGCGTCCGCTCGACACGGTGAGACATCCCGCGAGCCGGCCCGGGCCGGTCGTGCGCTGCGTCGAGCTCAGTGACGGTTCGGGCAAGCCTCTCCCGGCTCCGGCTCCGGACGACGGTGGCGTGCCGACAGACATGACCGCAGCCACAGCGGTCGCGGGCGGGTGCTAGGCGCGGACCGTCTTCAACGCGCGGGCCCAGGACTCCAGTTGGTCGAAGAGGACGGGCACGGACTCCTCGTGCTGCTCCCCCGGCTTGAACACCGACCAGTGCTCGAAGTCGGTGAACATCGAGAACGACAGCTGCTGGCGGACGTGGGCCATCTGCAGCTCGCTGGCGATCCCCCGCAGGTGCTCGATGGCACGCGCGCCGCCGAGGGTGCCGTAGGAGACGAAGGCCGCGGCCTTGTTGTGCCACTCCACGCACAGGTAGTCCAGGGCGTTCTTCAGCGCGGCGGGCACCGAGTGGTTGTACTCGGGGGTGACGAAGACGTAGCCGTCGTAGGCGGCTATCGTCCGGGCCCAGGCCGTGCTGTGGTCGTTCTGGTACTGGCCGCGGGCGCGGGCCGGCGGGACGGGCTCGTCCAGGAGCGGCAGCGGATGGTCGGCGAGGTCGATCAGTTCGTACTCGGCGCTGGTGCGGGCGCCGGCGCGGGCCATGACCCAGTCGGCGACGGGCTTGCCGTTGCGGCCGGGGCGGGTGCTGCCGAGGATGACGGCGATCTTCAGGTCGCTCACGGGGTGCTCCTTGAGGGTGGGGGCGGGGACGGTCATCCGTTGCGGGAGGCGGTGGCGGCCTCGTCCTTGTTGTCGTAGAAGCCGTCCTCGTGGATGGGCTGGACCTCCACCGGGCGGCCGTTGGCCTTCAGCCACTCCTCGCGCAGGCGGGCAGCCTCGTCGTCGGCCTGCGCGGCCGGCACCAGACGGCCGTCGGGGGTCAGGCGCACCGGCTTGTCGCCGGCCGGACGCCAGTCGAACCGGGCGGCGATCTTGAACAGGTCCTCCTGGGTCAGCGGGCCCCCGTTGTCCTTCTCGGCCTGCAGCGCGGTGGGGTGGTAGTTCTCGTAGCCGCCGGGCATGTGCAGGGTCAAAAAGTGCGCGCCCTCACCGGGCGGGGTGGCCCAGGTGTGGCGGGTGCCGCTGGTGATGTGGGCCATGGAGCTCGGGCCGAGTTCGACGACCTCGTCGTCGAGCTGCACGATGAGCTTGCCGGAGACGACGAAGTAGGTCTCCGTGGACTCCGCGTGGGTGTGCAGCGGGGGCCCGGACCAGGCGGGTCCCTGATGGGTCTCCACCAGTGACGCCGCTCCGTCGGTCATCGTGGTCGACAGGACGATCTCGAAGCCGCGGCGGCCCTCGGGCCGGTCTCCGGGGTGGACGATGTGCGTCATGGAGTCCTCTCTCGGTTCGCATGGCACGGTGTCCTCGATCTAACCGGCGGGCCAGGTGTCCGAGTGCGGGGGCGCGGGCGCAGTTGAACAGCGCCGGATGCCACTACCGTCCGCGCGCGGCCGGGCCCGGGAACCCGCCGGGTGCGGGCGGCCCGGGGCGCGGGGGCGGGGTGCCGGCGCCGGGCGGCGGGGTGTGGCCGAGGCGCCGGCGGTGGGGGTCGGGGAGGCGGGCACGCCGGGTCCTGAGCAGGTGTCAGGTGTGCATCCGGTGCGGGTCCGGTGGGAATGAGGCGGGGCGCGGGGCGTGCTGCGGTGGTTCTCGAGCGGATCTGCGGTGATCCTCGGCCGGGGCGCCGGAAGGTGGCGGGGACGGCTGTCGCCGCGACGACTGGAGGAGGTTGGCCGTGTGGAAGCTGCTGCGCCCACGCCGTGTGCTGCGTGAGATCTACCGGGTCCTGGTGGTGTACGGCACCCTCCACACCGGTCCCGAGCCCGGTGCGACGGTGGGCGCCCTGCGGCATGCCACCCCAACGCGGCCGATCGGCCCGCTGACCGGCCCGGCCGCGGGCCACCCCGAGCGGCTGTGCACGGAGGTGCCGCTGACGGCGCAGGAGCTCGAGCTGGCAAGGGAGTTGGGGCCGCGCTGAGGCAGGAACGGTACCGAGGCGGGGAGTTGGGTCGTACCGGGGCGGTACGGCCGTGCTCCGTGGGGTCCTGCGTCCGGGCGGCGGTGGCCGGTTGCGAGCCGGTGGTCGCGACGCGCCCCGTCTCCCTTGGTCGACGACCTGCATGAACCGGCCCGCAGGCAGGACGATGTCAGGTCAACGCCTTGTGTCGTCTGTCCATGTCGCGATGGCTGCGGCGCCCCGGCGAACCGCCTCGTCCGGGTCGCGGGCGAGCGTCCCGCAGGCCGCTGCGATGTCCGGCGGAGCGTCCGGTCCCGCGAGGGCGTCGTGCACGCCGGTCTGCAGCCAGTCAACGTGGTTGTCGTCGGCGTCATCGACCGCGAGAGCGATGAGCCGTACGGCGGCCGCCGTTCCCACCCTGGCCAGGGCCTGTGCCGTCTGCCGGGTCACGGCCGTGTCCTCGCCGTCCAGCAGCAGCCCCAGCAGTGCTCGCGCGGCCTGGGGAACCTCGGTGAAGGCGGCAAGGTCACGCCCGGCACGGACGCGGTGCGTCCAGGAAGCAGACGACGCCTCGGTCAGGGCCGCCTCCAACCTGCTCGTCATGTGGGGCATGCCCCGACCGTCTCATGCCCCACGAAGAAGACCGCACTTGGGGTCCCGGGGGCTGCGCCCGGTCCGTCTGCCGTTTCTCCGGTGCGCCGGAGAAGACGGTGTGTCGGTGTGCCTGGGTGGTGAACGCCGCTGCCGGGGCCCCTGGTTGGGTGTCCCGGCAGCGGCGGCGTGGTGGGGGTCAGGCCGCGGTGCGTTCGCGGACGTACTCTTCCCAGGTGCGCTTGCCGACGTCGTTGCCCTTCAGGGCGAGGTTGTCGCCGGCGCGGTAGGCCTTGCCGGCCTTGCCGGGCATGCGCATCGGCAGCATCGGGCGGCTCTTGCCGTGGGCCGCGAGGTAGCTGCGCAGCAGGTCCCCGAGCGGGTAGATCTTCGGGCCTGCCAGGTCGGGCACGCGGCCGACCGGCTCGCCCAGGGTCAGCTCGGCCAGGCGGGCGGCCACCTCGCGGGAGTCGACCGGCTGGAACTGCAGGCCGCCGGGGACCGGGATGATCGGCATCTTGGACATCTTCTGCGCCATCATCCACACGATGTCGTGGAACTGGGCGGCGCGCAGCATGGACCAGGGGATGCCGGCCCCGGTGATGATCTTCTCGGCTTCGAGCTGGGTCTTGAACCAGCCCAGCGGCATGGTGTCGGTGCCGATGACGGAGATGTAGACGATGTGCTGGACACCGGCCTTCTTCGCGGCGGTCACCAGGGTGCGGGCCACCTTGTCGTCGCCCTTGTTGGCGCCGGCGAGGTGCAGCACGGTGTGGACGCCGTGCAGGGCCTGGTCGATGCCCTGGCCGGTGAACAGGTCGACGGCGAAGTACTCGATGCCGTTGGCGGATTCACGGGGCTTGCGTGCCAGGATGCGTACGTCGCGGCCGGCCTGCTGCAGCAGGGGAACGACGTGGCTCCCCAGCGTGCCTGTGCCACCCGTGACCAGAATGGGTGCGGTCATCGCTCCCTGTTCTCCTCTTCGCTTTGGGGGTCTCGGACTCTTCCGAGGTCTTGGGGCTGGGACGCTAGAGGCCGGCGGCCACGCGGGCCGGTCCGAACCACACATCGAGCGCGTCGGTCAGGTCGCCGCTGCCGGGCGCCGCCCAGGCGACGTAGCCGTCGGGGCGGACCAGGACGGCCTCCAGCGGGTGCGGCGGGGCCTGGGCGGTGTGGGGTGCCCAGGTGCCGTGGACGGTGTCGACGCGGTCCGCCCAGCCGGCCGCGAGGGTGCGCGGCTCTTCCAGGCCGTCGGTGGTGATGAGCAATCCCCGGCCCTGGCGCAGCAGTTCGGCGATGCGGGTGCGTTCGCCGCCGGGCAGGTCGAGGGTGAGGTCGGGTGACAGGCGCCGGCCGAGCAGCGGGTGGTCGCCGGTGCAGGTGGCGTAGTGGACGCCGAGGCCGCTGACCATGCCGGCGAAGTGCTCGGCGGCGTTTTCGTCGTCCATCAGTTCGCGCAGGACGGCGCGCAGCGGGTCCATCTCCTGGCCGCTGAGGTACAAGGTGGTGGCGGCGTGGGTGTTGCGCAGCAACTGCTCGCCCAGGGGGTGGCGTTCGCTGTGGTAGGTGTCCAGGAGACTGTCGGGTGCGCGTCCGGTGGCGACCGCGGCGAGTTTCCAGCCCAGGTTGGCCGCGTCCTGGATGCCGGTGCTCAGTCCCCAGCCGGCCAGCGGCGGGGTGGGGTGTGCGGCGTCTCCGGCGAGTAGGATCCGGCCCTTGCGGTAGGTGGTGGCCAGGCCGGCGCCGTTGCCGAAGGCGGCCACCCAGCGGGCGCTGCCGTGGTGGATGGACTCGCCGGTCATGCGCTGCCAGGCGTCGGCGACGTCACTGAAGGTGGCGCCGGCGGGGTGCGGGGGCAGGCTCTTGTCGTGGATGAGGACCCGGTAGTAGCCGTCGCCGAGGTCGGTGGCCAGGATCATGTTGCCGCCGGGCACGTGCTCGCCGGTGGGCCGCTGGCGCAGCTCGATGCCCGTCACGTCGGCCATATACATGCCGCGTTCGGATTCCCAGCCCGGGGCCGGGATGCCGGCCAGGGTGCGGATGGTGCTCTCGGGTCCGTCGCAGCCCACCAGGTAGGCGGCGCTGTCGCGGTGGCGGCCCTGGGGGCCGTCGAGGATCAGTTCGACGCCGTCGGCGCTCTCGGTGAAGGCGACGGCGTGGTGGCCGCGGCGGACGGGGACGCCGAGTTCGGCCAGCCAGTCGGTGAGCATCGACTCGGTGCGTGACTGCGGCAGGCCGAGCACGCCGTGGTGGCTCTCGGCGAACCTGCTCAGGTCGTAGCCGACGCCGCCGAAGTGGCCGCGCTGGCCCTGGCGGAACTGGCCGAGCCGGGTCAGCAGGCCGCGCTGGTCGAAGATCTCGGCGACCCGCTTGGTGAAGCCCAGGGCGCGGGATTCGCCGGACGCCTCGGGCAGCCGGTCGTAGACGGTGACGTCGGCGCCGCCGAGTCTGATCTCACCCGCGAGCAGCAATCCGACGGGACCCGCCCCGACCACTATGACGCGAGTTTCCACTTACGTTCTCCCTACGAAACGTCGGAGACAAATCCGCTCACGACGTCGAGCGCCGATGCGCACCATCATGGCACGAACACTCCTGGTGCAATAGCCGCGCGAGCGGACTGTCACGGAATTCTACAAGCAGATCGAGTGCACTGAAGGGCCGTCCTCGAGTGCGTCTCGAGTGATATTCGAGTGACTTTCGAGTGGTATCCGATCGGTATTCGGCCATCGAATTCCGGGAGGCCGGAATTTGGGGGGGTCAGGCGGCGTTCTCGCCCGTCTGTGCCGCGGTGGGGACGGGGGCGTCCCAGTCGATGCGGTAGGTGAACTGCCAGTCCAGCGGCTCGGGCTTCAGGTCGCGCCCGTCGCGGCCGGGTGCGCCGGCCTTGCTGGCGTTGGTGCGGGCGGCCAGGGCGATGATGCGCTCCACGCGGGCCCGGCGCAGCGACTCGTACGCCGCGAACGCCTGACGGTGGGGCAGGTCGCGCAGGCAGCGCGCCAGTTGGACGGAGCTTTCGATGGCTTGGGAGGCGCCCTGGCCGGAGCTCGGGGAGGCGGCGTGCACGGCGTCGCCGACCAGGACCATCCGGCCGCGGCTCCACACGGGCACCGGCGGCATGGTCTCCAGCGGGCCGGTGATCAGCAGGTCGGCCGGGTCGGTGCGGGCCAGCAGGTCGGCGGCCGGGTCGCAGTGGCCGGTGAACGCGCGGCGCAGCGTCTCCAGCCACTGCCGGGGCGGGGTCTTGCGTGCTTCGGCCAGTGTCAGCGGCTGGGGGTGGGGCAGGTTGACGAACCAGCCGCCGGAGCCGTCGGCGTGCACCAGGTGGCCGAAGGAGCCGCCGGGGCCGTAGCCGACGTGGAGTTTTCCGTCCGTGGCGGGCAGGGCGGTGTCGGCCAGCGGGGCGGCGAATCCGAGCAGGCCGGCGTAGTGCGGGCGGGGTGCGTCCGGGTCGATGAGGGTGCGCACGGTGGAGCGGATGCCGTCGGTGCCGATGAGGATGTCGGCGCGGGCGGTGGTGCCGTCGGCGAAGCGGGCGGTGACACCGTCGCCGGTGTCCTCGGCCGCCACCAGCCGCTTGCCGGGCACGGTGCGCACGCCGCGGGCGCTCGCCTCCTCCTGCAGGGCCCGGTTGAGGTCGCCGCGCCAGACGAACCGGGACGGCGGCAGATCTTCGGGCAGGGTGATCTCGCCGAGGGGGGTGCCGTCGGCGGTGCGCAGGACGGTGCCCCGCATGGGGGTGCCGACACGGCGGACGACGTCGCCGGCGCCGATGGCGTCCAGTGCGCGCACGCCGTTGGGGGCGAGGCTCAGGCCGCCGCCGATGCCGTCGGCCGTCAGCTGGTAGGCCTCGTGGACGGTGGCCTGGATGCCGGCGCGTTGCAGGGCCATGGCCACGGTCGAACCGGCGATGCCGCCGCCGATGACCAGCGCGGTGCGGGTGTGGGAGGTCATAACTCCTGCCTTGGTTGATCGGGGACCGTCGACACGGCCCGCTCCGGGTCACTCGGAGAAATCGGGTCCGCGCATTTGCGCCGGTCCCCGCTTTTGCGGCCAGGGTAAAGGAGCCGGAACACGCCGACAACGGCCGCTCGAGCACGCCGGGTGTTCGACTGCGGAAATACCGAGGTTGCACATTTTCGCGGCCGGGTTCCATCGTTCAAGTTTTCCGCGTTGACCGCCCGCCGAATGCTTGAGTACTTTCCGGTCAGGATTGGCGGGAATTTCCCGACGGGTGGGACAGGAGAGTGTGATGCACAAGGTCGTATCGCGGGACGGCACCACCATCGCCTACGAAAAGGCCGGGCAGGGGCCCCCGATCGTGCTGCTCGGCGGCGGCTTTCGTGACCACACGGCCTTCGACACGCTCGTCCCGCACCTGGCCGATCACCTGACCGTCTACGCCTACGACCGGCGCGGGCGCGGCCAGAGCGGCGACTCCCCCGCCTACGCGGTGCAGCGCGAGATCGAGGACATGGAGGCGGTGATCGCCGACGCCGGCGGCCGGGCCGCGGTGTTCGGCGGCTCCAGCGGGGCGATCCTGGCGCTGCGGGCGGCCCTGGCGGGCGCGCCGATCAGCAAACTGGCGCTGCTCGAGCCGCCCTACCGGGTGCCGGGCTTCCGTACCCCGCCCGCGGACTTCGCCGAGCGCCTGGACGCGCTACTCGCCGAGGGCCGGCGCGGGGAGGCGGTGGAGTACTTCCTGGCCCAGAACGTCGGCTTCCCGCAGGCATGGATCAAGGAGTGGAAGGACAGCCCGCTGTGGCCGTCGAACGAGGCTCTCGCCCACACCCTGCCCTACGACACCGCCGTCATGGGCGATGGCCGGGTGCCGGTGGAAGAGCTGGCCGGCCTGCCGCTGGAGACGCTGGTCGTCAACAGTGACCACACCGGGGACTGGCTGCTGGCGGCCGCGAAGGCGACGGCGGCGGCCCTGCCCGGCGGGCGGCGCCTGGAACTGCCCGGGGTGTGGCACCGGGTGCTGCCGGAGGTGCTGGCGCCGGCGCTGGTGGACTTCGTCACCGGCTGAGACGACGGACCGGGGGGCGCCCCACCCGCGCAGGTCTCCCCCACCCAAGCCCTCTGGGGGCGCGAGCCGTTCGGCTTGCGCCCCCAGAGGGCTTCGCCACGCGCCCGAACCCGGCCCCGGGCGTCCGGGGCCCGGGTTCGGGTTGGGGTTACCAGGGGACGGGGCCGGTTTCGTCCTGTGAGGTGCCGGTGGGGCCGTCGGGGCCGAGCAGGGCCAGGCGGACGGCGGTGGCGGCGCCCTGGGCGGGTGTCTGATGGCCGCGGTGGCCGTTGATGTCGGTCGCGGTGAAGCCGGGATTGGCCGCGTTCACCTTGATCGGGGTGTCCCGCAGTTCCCTGGCGTAGGCGAGGGTCAGCGCGTTCAGGGCCGTCTTGGAGGACTGGTAGGTGACCAGGTTGTAGGCGCCGAAGCCGCCGTCCAGGTCGGCGTTGAGGGTCAGCGAACCCACCGTGGAGGACACGTTGACGATCCGGCCGGCCCGCGAGCGGCGCAGAAGCGGCAGCACGGCGTTGGTCACCGTCAGCACACCGAAGACGTTCGTGGCGTACACCTCGTGCAGGTGCTCGGCACTGGCGGTGCTGGGCTGGCCGGTGAAGGCTCCGGTGATGCCGGCGTTGTTGACGAGGATGTCCAGGCGGCCGTAGCGCTCGTCGATCAGGGCGGCGGCGTCCTTGACGCAGCCGGGATCGGTGACGTCGAGCAGCAGCGGGTGGGCGTCGAGGCCTTCGGCGGCGAGCAGGGCGGCGGCCGCCGTCCCGCGGCGGCTGTCGCGGGCGCCGAGGAGCACGGTCAGCCCGCGGGCGCCGAGCTGACGTGCCGTCTCCAGGCCAAGTCCCTTGTTGGCGCCGGTGATCAGCGCGATCCCGTCCCCGGGCGAGTGCGGGGTGGGCTCGGTCATGCTGCAATCACCGCCTCGCCGAACCAGCGGGCCAGCGCCTCGTCGAGGCCTGCGGGACCGTGGCCGGCCGGGGCGACCCAGGCGATGTAGCCGTCCGGGCGGACCAGGAGGGCGGCGGCGCCCTCGAACGGGTCCTCGCCGTCGGCGGTGTGCGGCGCGGCGGACACCACCTCCACCCGGTCCTGCCAGGGGGCGGCCGCCTGCCGTGTCCGGGCATCACCCGTCAGGTCCAGGACCACGCCGCGGGCGGCGTGCAGCAGCTGCAGGGTGCTGGTCTTGCCGCGCTCGCCGCCCTCGTCGACCAGGTCGACGCCCGGCAGGCGGCGTCCCAGCAGCGGGTGGTCGGCGCCGTCGGGCATGTCGTAGCGGATGTCCAGGCCGGTGACCATGCCGATCAGGTGCCGGCGGACCTCGGGCAGCACCGTCAGCTCGGCGAACAGCTCCCGCAGCGGCTGCATGGGCTCACCGGTCAGGTACAGGCTGCGCTGGGTCAGGGTGTTGACCAGGACCCGGGCGCCCACCGGGTGGCGTTCGTCGTGGTAGCTGTCCAGCAGGGCTTCGCCGGCCAGGCCCTGCACCGCCAGGGCCAGTTTCCAGCCGAGGTTGACCGCGTCCTGCACGCCCGCGCTCATCCCCTGCCCGCCGATGGGCAGGTGGATGTGGGCGGCATCTCCGGCCAGGAAGATACGGCCCTTGCGGTACTGCGCGGCCTGCCGGGTGGCGTCGGTGAACCGGCCGATCCAGCGGGGGGTGCCGGCGCTGATGTCCTCACCCGTCAGCCGCAGCCAGGCGGCGGCGACCTCCTCGAACGAGGGCGGGGCATAGCCGGGGCGGGGGGTGACGGCGGCGTCGTAGTAGGTGACGCGGAAGATGTCCTCGCCCTGCTGGAAGGCCAGGACCATGCCGCCGGCGACGCGTTCGCCGTTGGGCCGGGGCCGCACGGTGGTGACGCCCACGACCTCGGCGAAGGACATCTCGATGGTGGCGTCGTGGCCGGGGAAGTCGATGCCGGCCTTCTTGCGGACGGTGCTGCGTCCGCCGTCGCAGCCCACCAGGTAGGAGCCGCGCAGCCGGTCGGCCCCCGCCGGGCCGTGCACCGTCACCTCGACGTGGTCGTCGCCCGTCTGAAGGTCCGTCACCTCCCAGCCGCGGCGCACCTCGACGCCGAGTTCCTCGGCCCAGTCGTTCAGGACGGCCACCGTCAGCGACTGCGGCACACCCTTGGCGCCGTAGGAACCGCCGGGCACCTCCCGGTAGTCCAGGGGGACGCCGCCGAAGTGGCCGATGGGGATGGTGTCGAAGCCGCCGAACCGGCGCAGCAGGCCCCGCTGGTCGAAGGTCTCGATGGTGCGGGCGGTGAAGCCCAGCGCCCGGGACTGGTCCGTCGGCTCCGTCGACTTCTCCAGCACCACGCAGGTGACGCCGGCCAGCCGCAGTTCGCAGGCCAGCATCAGCCCGACGGGGCCGGCTCCGACCACGATGACGTCCGTGTCCACGCCGCTCATTTCGCTCCCAGGTCAGGGTGGGTGGGGGTGGCCCGCTGGCCGGCCAGGGCCCGGTCGACCAGTGCGCCGGCCGCGCCGGTGCAGCCGGCCGGGTCCAGCAGGGCGGCGAGCTCGCCGGGGGCGAACAGCCCCCGCAATCGAGGTAGTTCTTCCAGCACTTCGGCCAGCGGCCGCGCGGTGCGAGCGGCGTGCAGTGACGCCTGGGTGAGCAGGTCTTTGGCCGGCGTCCGGCCCAGCCGCAGGGCCAGGACGGCGCACAGCCGCTCGGAGGCGATCTGGCCGCCGGTCGCCGCCAGGTTGGCTCGCATGCGGTCCGTGTGGACGGTGAGATCGCCGATCAGTTCGGCGGCGGTGCGCGCGGCGCCGCCGGTCAGCCTCAGGCACTCGCGCAGCGGCAGCCACTCGGTGTGCCACACGCCGGCCGACCGCTCGTCCTCGCTCACCAGACACTGCGTCAGCACCTGTGCCAGGGCGGGCACTTGCAGCGACGCGGAGCGGATCAGAGTGGCCAGGACGGGGTTGCGTTTGTGCGGCATCGCCGAGGACACCCCACGGCCGGCGACCTGTCCCTCGGCCGCCTCGCCGATCTCGGTGCGGGCCAGCACCAGCACATCGGCGGCGATCTTGCCGAGCGCGCCGGTGGTGTGGGCCAGGGCGGCGCCCAGGTCGGCGATCGGGGTGCGCAGCGCATGCCAAGGCAGCACCGGCTCGGCCAGCTGCGTCTCCCGGGCGAACGCGGCGGTCAACTCCGCGACCAGGGTGGGGGCGTCGGTGTCGGCGCCGGCGTAGTGGAGGTAGCCGGCCAGGGTGCCGGCGGAGCCGCCCAGGGACACCGGGAGCCGGTCGGTGACCTGTTGCAGGCGGGTGAGGCAGTCCCGGACGAGGTGATGCCAGCCGGCCGCCTTCAGTCCGAACGTGGTGGGGACGGCGTGCAGGGCGAGGGTGCGACCGGCCATCACCGTGTCGCGGTGCGCGGCCGCCAGGTCGGCGAGCAGCTCCGCGGTCCGGCGCAGGTCACCGATGATGATGTCCAGGGCCCGCCGGGCCACCAGCATCGCGCCGGTGTCGAGGATGTCCTGGCTGGTGGAGCCGCGGTGGACGTACTCGGCGGCGTGTGGGGCGTCGGCGGCCACCACCGCCGTCAGCATCCTGATCATGCCGACGACCGGGTTGGCGGTCTCGCGGGCGGCTCTGGCCAGTTCCACCAGGTCCAGGTGTTCGGCGCGGGCGGCGGCGGTGATCGCGGCGGCGGCCGCCGCGGGCACGGTGCCGCAGTGCGCCTGCGCCCGGGCCAGGGCCGCCTCCGCGTCCAGCATCGCCTGCAGCCAGGCGCTGTCGCTGACCGCGGCCTCCACGGCGGTGCCCGCCCGCACCGGCGAGAGCAGACCGCTGTCGAGACCGGCACCCGCGCCGGAAGCCGGAACGGACGCGGCGGCGGGGGCGGATGCGGGTGTGGTGCTTCGGACGGCGGCCGGGGCGGCGGTGGGGCGGGGGGTGGTCGTCATGCCGCTGCCCTCGTCACGGTCGTCCCGTCCCGGCCGGGACGCTGCGAGGTCACGGGCGTGGACGCCGGTGCGGCGGCGGTGGCGGGCAGGGCCAGGGCCAGGGCCGCGGCCGCGATCGCGTCGGAGTCCTCCAGGGTCACCGAGCCGACGCCGGGCCGGATACCGGCCGCGGTCACCCAGTGCACGGACTCGGTGGGCACGCCGTAGGCGAAGCGCCGCGGGTGCGGCTCGCCGCCGGCGTCCAGCAGCTGGTAGGGGCGCCCGGCGACGGCGAGACCGCCGGTCTCGTAGGCTGCGCCGTCTTGTGCGGGGATGGTGTGGGGGCGGCACTGGCCGGTGCGCAGCAGATGGCGCAGCAGCGGGTCCGCGGTGCGCCGCAGGTCGATCTCCGGCAGCCGGCTGTCGATCAGGACGCTCGCGCGGACCAGGACGCCGGGGATGGTGCTGGTGGCGGTGAAGCGGGCGCCGTCGGGGCCGTCTTCCTCGGTGCCGATCCGCGTCCCCGGGCCCAGGATTTCCAAGATGCCCGCGTCCATCAGCGCGGCCATCTCCTCGATGCGCGAGGCCGGCGGCCCGATCGACAAGAACGCGTTCAACGGCGTGTACCAGCCGTCCAGTTCCTCACGGTGGGAGTCGCCGTCCAGGCCGCAGTGGTCAACGGCCAGGCGCACCTCGTTGCGCAGGTCCCGCAGCACGTCCAGGGCCGCTTTGAGCGGGCCGGAGACATTGCCCTGCCGGGCCTGGCGGACGTCGTCGTCGAGGTGGCCGCGCAGCCAGGTGCGGAAGTCGGCCAGGTCCCTGAAGATCCGGCCGGCATGGGGCCGGGCGATGCGGTCCCAGTCCCAGCGTGCGCCCGCCTCCACCGAGGCCTCGGCCAGCAGTCGCTCGCGCTGCGGGCCCGGCTCGGTGCGCAGGTAGCGGGCGGCGAACTCCCCCGCCCGCTCCACTCCCTGACGGTTAATCAGCAGGGTCTCGTAGTAGACGCTCTCCACTTCCCGGGCGATCAGCGGCCACAGGTCGGTGCCGAACCGGATCGGGGGACGGCCCTCAGCACGCAGCGCCGCGATGTGGGCGGCCGTCAGCAGCCGGGGCAGATAGCGGCCGTGGGCGCCCTTCTCGTTCTCCCCCCGCGCCTGATACGGCACCCCGCGGCGCGAGCCGGCATACAGGCGCGGTTCACGTCCCGAGGGCCGGTAGACCACCCGGCCGCCCACCCGTGCGAAGACGCCGCCCCGGCCGCGCGTGAACAGGGCCATGTAGTCGAAGAAGTTCAGGCCCAGACCGCGCAGCAGCACCCTCTCGCCGGGCGCGACCGCCTCGAGGTCGACGTCGGCGGGGTTGGCGGGCGCGAGGTAGGTCAGGCCGTGCCGGGCGGCGAAGCCGGACAGCTCCCGCTCCACCCCGCTCGCCACCACCGGCAGATGGCCCTGCGCCAGCACGACCGCGGACAGCCCGGTCAGCCGGGTGCCGTCGGCCAGGACGACGCTCTGCGCCCCGCCCGCACCGAGCGCGGCATCGCCGTCGTCCAGCGCAATGGCCCGCTGGCCGTGCACGCGGACCGTCACATGCGCGGCCGCGGCCGCGGTGACCCGCCGGAACACCCAGCTCAGGTACTGCCCGTACAGGGCGCGGGTGGGATAGCTGTCCGGTCCCAGGCCGCGGGCCTCGGCGAGCGTGGCGGCGTCCAGGTGGGCGCTGTCACCCGGCCCGAACTCGCCCGCAGCCAGCGCCCTGGCCCACTCATGAAGGCTGGGCCCCTCCTCCAGCGGGCCCTCGATGACGACGCTGGCGTCGGTGTAGAGCGTCACCTGGGAGGCGACGGTGTTCATCAGCAGGTGCCGGGACTGCGAGGGCCGCCACACCTGGCCGGGGCCGGGCGGTCCCGGATCGACCACGTGCACCACGACGTGGTCCCAGCGCGGTGACTTGCGTTCCTGCGCGCACAGCCGCTCCAGCACCGAAAGCCCCCGGGGGCCGGCACCGACGAGGCACAACTCGATACGTCCGCTGCTCACAAAGACACTCCGCTCGGCGTACGGGGGCGGCGGGCCGCGCCCCCGGGGGTCTGGGTGGCACTCCGGGCTTCCGGACAAAACGGCGGGACCGCCGCCGTCGGCGGTCCCGCCGAGGAGCCGGCGCACCGGCCGTCCCGTTCACCCCCGCGCGTACCGTTCACAGCGCCTCCTTCCTCCGCCACCGTCGGCCGGTGCGCTCAACCGGAACTCGGGTCCCGCTAGGAGCCGCCGGGCCCGGAGCCGGCCGGGGAGAGGCGGCGGGGCACCGGCCGGGCGGGGGGGGTACGGCAGGCCGTGGGCGGGGGTGCGGGAGCGGCCTGCGGGCAAGGGCGCGGGGACCGCCTCAGGCGGGGTGCGGGCGGCCCGTGGGCGGGGGTAGGGAGGCGGCCGTCGGCGGGGGTGCGGGAGTCGCCTGCAGGCAAGGGTGCCGGACTGCCGCAGGCGGGGTGTGGGCACGGTCCGGGACGGTGTGTTGTGGGGGTGGCCGCAACCGGGGGTGGGGCAAGCGTGCGGCACCTCCCGCAGTTGCCTGTTGGCTGGGCGGGAGGTGCCGGGTGGGCTGTGCGGGGTCTCCGCGGTCGGCCGTCGGTGGCCGGGCCGGGTGGGTTCGCCACCCGGGCGGCACGGCAGGTGGACCGGAGGCCGGGCGTGCCCGACGGTGGGGCGTCGCAGCCGCCCGGTCCGCTCCGGGCGGGTGCCAACCGGGTGGCCCCGCCGTGTCGGTTCGGACCGTTTCAGCATCGGCTGCCGTATTGGAGATCGCCTCGAGGAACGCTCAAGACGCAGAGCTGCAGCCGTGGTTGAGGCGGGTCAGAGTTCGGCGGCCGCGGGAGCGGCTGTGTGGCGCAGGGCGACCTCGCGCACCAGCAGGCCGGCCACCAGGGCGATGGCGCCGGCCGCCGAGCCGACGAGGAACGCGCTGTGCGTGCCGGCGGCGGTGGCGTACCGGTAGGCCTCGCGCACCGCGGGGCTCAGCCGCATCAGGCCGGACGCGTCGAGCTGGGCGTGGGCGAACGGTGGGTGGCCGGGCGTCCGCTCGACCATGACCTGCAGCACCCGGCGGTTGAACAGTGCCCCCATCACGGCAACGCCGAAGGAGCTGCCGAGCATGCGGAAGAGGGTGATGGCCGCGGAGGCCACGCCGATGTCCCGCAACTCCACGCTGTTTTGGGAGACGAGCATCATCACCTGCATCAGGCAGCCCAGGCCCGCGCCGAGCACGGCCATGTACAGCGCCGACTCGGTCCGGGAGGTGGTGGTGTCCATCCGGGACAGCAGCAGCATGCCGGTCAGCAGCAGGGCCCCGCCGGCGACGGGGAAGGCCTTGTAGCGTCCGGTGCTGCTGGTGATGCGGCCCGCGGCCACGGACACGACGATCATCGCGCTCATCATCGGCAGCAGCAGCAGTCCGGAGTTGGTCGCCGACGCCCCCTGCACCGTCTGCTGGTACAGCGGCAGGAAGAGCACCGCGCCGAACATGACGAAGCCCATCACGAAGCCGGTGACGGACATCAGCGTGAAGTTCAGGCTGCGGAAGATGTGCAGCGGCACCACCGGTTCGGCGGCCTTCGTCTGCCAGTAGACGAACACGCCCAGGCAGAGCACGGCCGCCGCGCACAGCGCGACGATGACGCGTGAGCCCCACGCGTACTCGGTGCCGCCCCAGGTGGCCACCAGGACGATGGCGGTGATGCCCGCCATCAGCAGCGCCGCGCCGGGATAGTCGATGCGGGCACGGGTGCGCCGTACCGGCAGGCGCAGCACCACCATCGCCATGGCCAGGGCGAGAACGCCGATGGGCAGGTTGATGTAGAACGCCCAGCGCCAGCCCAGGTGGTCGGTGATGGCGCCGCCGGCCAGCGGACCGCCGATCATGGCCAGGGCCATCACGGCGGCCAGCATGCCCTGGTAGCGGCCCTGTTCCCGGGGCGGGACCAGCTCGCCCACGATAGCCATGACTCCGGCCATCAGGCCGCCGGCGCCCAGGCCCTGGATGACCCGGAAGCCGATGAGCTGGCCCATGTCCTGGGACATGCCGCTGAGCGCGGAGCCGGCCAGGAAGATGACCACGGAGGCGAGGAAGAGATTCTTGCGGCCGTGCAGGTCACCGAGCTTGCCCCAGATCGGGGTGGCCGCGGCGGTCGCCAGGGTGTAAGCGGTGACCACCCAGGACAGGTGCTCCAGGCCGCCCAGGTCGCCCACAATCGTGGGCATGGCGGTTCCCACGATCATGTTGTCCAGTTGGGACAGGAGCATCGCGATCATCAGCGGGAGCAGCATGAGCCGTATGCTGCGCCCGGGTTTGTGCCCCGCTGTGGCCGCCGATTTCTCGATGGTTGTCGCCACTGTCGCTCACCTCGTTTGAGTCGGCTTGCCGTGCCGGCGCGGCATGGGGCCGCGCCCGCCGGCTGTGCTGGGGCCGCCCGGCCGGGGCGCGGCACCGCGCACGGTGAGCAGCACGCGAAGTCCAACAGGAGCCGCTCGATGGGCGGTGGTGGGCCGCTGGGGACGCCATGGGGCCCCGGCCAGGGCCCTCATCCGCGAGGCGAGCTGCGGTTTCGTGACGGCCTGTGGGGGTGTGCCGGGCCGCGGGCGTGGCGAGGGCGGTCCGGTGTCAGCGGGGTGTCAGCGGGGTGTCAGGGCGCGTTGCCACGGTCCGTCCCCGGGAGGCCCGGTTCGGGTTTCCCTTCTGCCCGGTTGCGCCCACAAGGAGTGTCGGTGTTGGACCCTCAGAACGTGCGCGTGTATCCCGAAGGGAGTTCGGAGCGGCTGCTGGCCATGCGCGACGCGCTGGGCGAAGCACCGGTGGAGCGGGTCCGCCTGGCCGATCTGACGGTGTCCTTCTCCCCGCGCTCGGGCGAGGTAGACGGCGAGTGGGCGCTGACCCTGGCTCAGGTGGAGGGCGGGCTGCCGCCGATCGTGGTGCACCGCTCCAGCCTGGCCGTCATCGACGGGCTGCACCGGGTGCGGGCCGCGCGGCTGAAGGGCCGCACCCACATCCCGGCCCGTTTCTTCGAAGGGTCCCGGCATGACGCGGTGCTGCTGGCAGTGGCGATGAACGTCGTGCAGGGCCGTCCGCTGTCGGTGGCCGACCGGGTGGCCGCCGCCGCCCGGATCGTCACCGAGCGGCCCCAGTGGTCGGACCGGGCCGTCGCGGTGATCGCGGGCCTGTCCGCGAAGAAGGTCTCCGAACTGCGGGCCCGGCTGACCGGGCTGCCCAGGTGCGAGCGGCGGGTCGGGCTGGACGGCCGCAGCCGGCCGCTGAGCACCGCACGCGCCCGGGAACTGGCCGGGGAGCTGCTGCGGGCCGACCCCACGGCCTCGCTGCGCACGATCGCCCGGCAGGCGGGCATCTCCCCGGCCACGGTGGCCGACGTGCGGGACCGGCTGTTGCGCGGCGACGATCCGGTGCCGCCGCGCCAGCGCGGTCTGACGGCCGCCGGGCGCAAGGCCCGTGAGGAGGGCGAGCAGGACGGGCGCCGGCGCACGGAGGAGACGCGGTCGGCCGGTGAGCTGTTCGCGCTGTTCGACTCGCTGCGGCGGGATCCCTCGCTGCGGCTGAACGAGGTGGGGCGCAGCATGCTGCGGCTGCTGGACGCGTGCGCGCTGATCGCCGGCGACCGACAGCGCCTGATCTCCAACCTGCCGCCGCACTGCGCCGACCAACTGGCCGATCTGATGAGCGGCTACTCCGACCTGTGGCAGCAACTCGCCGACGACCTGCGCACCGACGCCGAACGGCGCGAGGCCGGGTGGATGAGCGGCACCTGACGGCTCCCCTCCCCCACTGCCCGTGCCTGCCGCCGCTACGGCGCGCTGGAGCAGACGATCTCGGTCCAGATTGCCTGCAGGTCACGGCAGACAACGATGAGGGTGCCCTCCCGGCAGGCGATCTCGTGGCCGCAGCCGTCCCTGTGGGGCAGGATTTCGTCGAGTATCACCACCCCGAAGTCCCTGCCCGCATCGGCGTCGACGGGGCCGGCGGCAAAGCGGGACACCCCCGTGTAGCGGAGCAGCAGGTCCCGGTCGTGCTTCCAGCAGTTGTGCTGGAACTCGAGCTCCATCTCGGTGCCGCCGGCGCCCCGAACGGCCCGGAGCGTCAGGTCCTTCACACACCGTTTGCTGCGGAAGTCGAAGTGGTCGGCATCAGTGGCGAAGGCCCGGGCGCCGGGCGGCAGGTCGCCGGCGATCGACGGCAGGCGGCTCAGGTAGAAACCTGGGTCCAGGACTCCTGACACGTCGCCGACCTGCGCATCGACATCGACGTACTCCATCGGCCTTCGCCCCCGCTCATGACTTGCCCTCCTGACCCGGCGCATCGTCGCACCCCCGCCCTCGCCATTCGGTCCCCCTCAGCGCCAGCCGCCGTGCCGCGGCTGCGTGTGCTGCCCGAACGGTGGGGCGTAGACGTCGCCGTCGTCGGTGCTCACCAGGTAGTGGGGCACGGTTGTGGAGGCAGCCGTGTGCAGGCGGACGACGAGGTCGGCGGTGGGAAGGACTCGCAGCGACAGGGCCGCGGCCGCGCGAGCACGCTTGTGGGCGATCTGCGGGTCGGCCCGGGCCCGGGATCGCTCGAGGTGCTGGGCGGAGGTTTGCATGACCTGCAGATCGCCGCCCGCGGAGAAGCCGAGGCAGTCCTGCCACGCCAGCCCGATGATGATCTCCAGGGCGCCCGCCAGGTCGTCGGCGATCAGCCCGCCCGCCCCTTCGGAGTTGGCGAACACCACGGCGCGGCTGCCGTCCCGCTCGGGGCACAGCAGGTACGCCCCGCCGGTGAAATCCCCCGCGATCGGCTCCAGCGGGGTGCCCGAGGCGAGTTGGAGGCCGTCGCCGCACTGCGTGCGCCCGGTGTCGAACTCGAAGGACGTCCGGAGCAGTGCGTGGAGGTCCGGCATGTTCCGGATCCGGTCGAGCAGGCGGGCGCTTGAGGTCACGGCGGCGACGATAGCCGTTCCGTAAACGATCACCGGGAGGGCGGCGCGGGCCGCCGGCGTCGCGGGGTGCTTCAGGGGTGGCCGAGTTTGAATCCCACTCCCCGTACCGTCACCACCCAGGCGCTGTCGCCCAGTTTGCCGCGCAGGCTGCTGACATGGGTGTCGACCGTGCGGCGCGACCAGGAGTCGCCCCAGACCTGGCGCAGGAGCTGTTTGCGCGGGATGACCGTGCCGGGGTGGGCGGCCAGCAGGCTGAGCAGGTCGAACTCCTTGCGGGTCAGGGCGACTTCGGTGCCGTCGACGGTGACCCGGCGCGAGCCTGCGTCCAGGTGCAACGAGCCGTGGCGGATCTCCTCGACGATGGTCGGCTGCCATTGCGTGCGCCGCAGCACGGCCTCCATCCGGGCCATCAGCTCGCGCAGCCCGCACGGTTTGGTGACGTAGTCGTCGGCGCCGGCCTGCAGGCCCAGCACACAGTCCAGTTCGGAGTGGCGGGCGGTGAGGATGATGACGGGGACGCGGCTGAGGGAGCGGATGGTGCGGCACACCTCCAGCCCGTCGAGGTCGGGCAGTTCCAGGGCCAGCAGGATCAGGTCCGCCTCCCCGTACGCCTCGAGCGCGGCGCTGCCCTGGGTGACGGCGACGATCTCGTGGCCGTGCCGGCGCAGCTGGGGTATCAGCGGGTCGTCGACGTCGGAGTCGACCACCAGGATGCGCCGTGCCGCGGGTGGAGGGGCCGGTGCGAGCGCGGGCACCCCCTCGACCAGCCGCACCGGGTGCGGGGCGGGTGCGTGCAACGTCGGCAGCACCTGTGCCGTCGTCTGACTCATCGTGCCTCCCCCAGAAAGTCTTTCCTGCGCGCCCCGTGCGCGCGGCAGCGGTGGCAGGCCGGCCGGGCCTGCCACCGCGCTCGACCGTACGGTCAGCCGGTCGAGTCCGGCTGCCGCGGCGGACTGGACCGCGTCGAGCGGCCCTCGGGCAATGCCCCAGCGGCCGTCAGGGGTTGAGCACCCACGCCGAGGGGTGCTGGGTGAAACCGATGTGCGGGTAGTAGGCGGCGGCCGCCGGCGCCGACAGCAGGACGATCTTCGCGGTGGGGGCTTCCTTGCGGGTGGCGTCGATCAGGGCGCGGCCGATGCCGGAGCGCTGCTGGGTGCCGGCGACGGCGATGTCGGACAGGTAGGTGACGTAGGAGAAGTCCGAGACGCTGCGCGCGATGCCGATGAGCGTGCCGTCGGCATCGCGGGCGACGAGGAAGAGGTTCGCGCCGCGGATCATCGCCTCCATGCGGTCGCGGTCCTCGATGGGGCGGCGCTCGCCCAGCCCGGAGGAGCGGTACACCTGCAGTACCTCCTCCAGGTCCAGGGCGGCGGCGTCCACCCGCTCAATCGTCCAGCTCACGAAGGTTCTCCAATCGGGCGCGCACCACGTCGTGGTGGGTGAGGAATCGCTCGGGTTCGAGCGCGGGAAGGTCGATGCCCTGCTGGGCGAGGGTGGTGGCGAAGTGCTCGCCGGTGGCGATGGTGCGGTTGGCGGCGGCCTGCACCGAGCGGTAGGCGCGTTCGCGTTCGACGCCTTCGCTGAGCAGGTCGGCCAGGGCGGAGGAGCTGTAGATCAGGCCGTCGGTGGCGTCGATGTGGGCGCGCATCCGCTGGGGGTGCACGGTCAGGTACGTGACCAGTTCGGCCGCCCGGGTCGCCTGGAAGTGGGCGACGGACAGGCTGTCGGGCAGGATGACGCGTTCCACCGACTGGTGGGCGAGGTCGCGTTCGTGCCACAACGCCACGTTCTCCACGGCGGCGGTGGCGTATCCGCGCAGCAGTCGGGCCAGGCCGCACAGCCGTTCGCTGGTGGTGGGGTTGCGTTTGTGGGGCATGGCGCTGGAGCCCTGGTAGGCGCTGGTGCGCTGTTCCTCGACCTCGCGGACCTCGGTGCGCTGCAACAGCCGCATCTCCAAGGCGATTTGCTCGATGCAGGCGCCCAGTGCGGCGACGGCCTGCAGGAGTTGGGCGTGGCGGTCGCGGGCGACGACCTGGCTGGGCACCGGTTCGACGCCCAGGCCGAGCCGGTCGCACACATGGGCTTCCACGGCCGGGTCGATGAGGGAGTAGGTGCCCACCGAGCCGGAGATCGTGCCGACGGCGACGGCGTCGCGGGCGGCGGCCAGCCGGGTCAGGGAGCGGTCGACGGCGAAGGCGTAGCCGGCGAGTTTGTGCCCGAAGGTGGTGGGCTCGGCGTGGATGCCGTGGGTGCGTGCCACCATGACGGTGTCCCAGTGGGTGACGGCCTGGTCGGCCAGGGCGCGCCGTAGTCGGCGGGCGGCGGCGCTCAGCAGGTCGGTGGCGCGGGCCAGGGTGTGGCCCAGGGCGGTGTCGACCAGGTCGTAGCTGGTCATGCCGAGGTGGACGAAGCGGGCGGAGTCCTCGGGCAGCTGCTCGCAGTAGGCGGCGAGGAAGGACAGCACCTCGTGGTCGCGTTCCTTCTCGATCTCCGCGACGCGGGCGGCGAGCGGAACGGGGGCGCGGCGCATGTCGTCCAGGGCCGTCTGCGGGACGCGGCCGAGGCGGACCTGGGCCTCGGTCGCGAGGATCTCCACGGTGACCCAGGTGGCGTAGCGCGACTGGTCGGTGAACAGGTCGGCCATCTCGGGCAGGGTGTAGCGAGGAATCATCGTCGGCCTTCGTCCGTGGGCTGGTGGCGTGAAGGGGGGAAGGGGCCTGGCAGGGCGGCGCGTCCGTCGCCCTGCCGGGCCCCGGTTTCGGGGCGCTCCCTCAAAACGCCCCGAAGTATTCGCGCTGCTCCCAGTCGGTGACCTGGCCCGGTGTGGGGGCGGCGTGCACGGCCCAGGCCTCGAAGCGGCGCAGTTCGCTGTCCTTGAGCTGGGTCAGGCAGGCGGCCAGCGGTGCGCCGAGCAGCTGCTCGGCGCGTCCGGCGGTGAAGGCCTGGACGGCCTCGCGCAGCGACTGCGGCACCACTTGGCCGGGGCCGTCACCAAGAGCTTCGGCGGGGGTGGGGGTGGCGGTGAGGCCGTCGAGGCCGGCGAACAGCTGGGCGGCGATGTTCAGGTAGGGGTTGGCGCACGGTTCGCCCATGCGGTTTTCGATGTGGGCGGCGGCGCCGCTGCCGACCAGGCGGAGCATGGCGGTGCGGTCCTCCACGCTGCAGCCCACGTGGGTGGGGGCCAGGGCGTGTTCGGCGGCCAGGCGGCGGTAGCCGTTGACGGTGGGCACCGACAGCACGCACAGTTCGCGGGCCCAGGACAAAAGGCCTTCGGCGTAGGCCTTGCCCTGCGGGGACAGGCCGCCGGACAGGCCCTCGGCGGAGAAGATGTTGCGCCCGCCGGCGTCCAGGACGGACTGGTTCAGGTGCCAGCCGCTGGGGTCGGCGGCGTCCAGCAGCGGCTGGGACATGAAGGAGGCGTGGTAGCCGAGGCGGGCGCAGAACCGTTTGGTGGAGGTGCGAAACAGCAGCATCGCGTCGGCGGTGTCCAGCGCGGACATGGGGCTGAAGGTGGTCTCCACCTGGCCGGGACCGGACTCGTGCTCCATCGACCGCAGGGGCAGGCCCAGGTGCAGCAGGTGCTGGGCGAGGGGGTCGGTGACGGGGGCGACGGTGTCGTAGGCGGCGTCGAGGTTGAACTGGTAGCCGGCGTTGACGGCGGCGACCCGCGGCGCGCGTCCTTGCAGGCCGAAGCCGTTGCCCTGGTTGCCGGGTTCGTCGTCCAGGCGGCGGGTGAGGTACCACTCGACCTCCAGGCCGAGCACGGGGGTCAGCTGCCGGCCGGTGTAGCGGGAGACGACGCGGCGCAGCACGGCGCGGGCGGACAGCGGGTGGGGGGTGCCGTCGCGCAGGTACTCGTCGCCGATGACCCAGGCGGTGCGGGGGCCGGAGCCGGGCAGCACCTGGAAGGTCGTGGGGTCGGGGACGAGGAGGAAGTTGCCGGCTCCGGTGATCTCGTCGACGCCGATGCCGTGGTCGCCGAGGAAGTCGACGGCGACGGCGTGCCCGGTGTCGAACAGGAACGGGCCGGGGCTGAAGTTCATGCCGTTGCGCAGCACGGTGCGAAAGGCCGCCGCGGTCAGGGTCTTGGAGCGGGCCAGACCGTGGGGGTCGGCGAAGGCGACGCGGACGAGGTCGATGTCGTCGAGGGCGGCCTCGATGCGTTCGGCGGCCTCCTGCTGGGCGGTGTCCCACAGTTGGTGGTCGGTGACGAACGAGGGGCGTCCGACGCTGCCCTCCGCGACGGGGGCGGACCATGACCTGACATACATGGCTTCAGAGCGTCCTTTCGCCGGTGGTGACGGGGATGAGGTCGGCCGCGGGCGGCGCGGGCAGCGGGGCCAGCAGCGCCTCCAGACGGCGGGCCACGGTCAAAACGAGGTCGTCGGCGCCGACCGGGCCGACGAGTTGCAGGCCGGCCGGGAGCCCGGCGCGGGTCAGCCCGGCGGGCAGGGACACGGCCGGCTGCCCGGTCATGTTGTAGGGGTAGGAGGCGGGCGCCCAGGCCAGCCACGTCAGATCGCGGGGATCGGCCGCCCAGGCGGGGCCGATGGCGTCGGCGGCGAACGGCTCGACGGGCACGGTCGCCATGGCGAGCAGGTCGTAGCGGTCCATGACCGAGCGCAGCGTGGCGCGCAGGTTCTGGCGCACCTCCTCGGCCTGGATGACGCGGACACCGCTGAGGGTGCGCCCATGCCGCACGATTTCCAGCCGGCCCGGGTCGCACCACTGCTCCGCCTCGGGCGGGGTGCCGGCCGCCTCGGTGGCGGCGAGGATGTCGACGACGGCCGGGTAGAGGTTCTGGCAGCGCACCTCGATGTCCTCCACCCGGTGGCCCTCCTCCAGCAGGGCCTGTTTGCCCCGTTCGGTGACCCGGCGGATCTCCGCGTCGGTGCCCTCGTACTCGATCCAGCCGATCCGCAGGGCCCGCAGGTCGCGCGGGGAGTCCAGCGAGCCCAGCCCAGAGTCGGGGTCGGTGGGGTGGGGGCCTGCGATGACCTGGCCGAGCAGGGCGGCGTCGGCGACGCTCGCGGCGAGGGGGCCCTGGTGGGCGAGGCGGTCGGCGCCGTTGGGCCAGTAGGGCACGCGTCCGTAGGAGGGCTTGTAGCCGACGACGCCGCAGAAGGCGGCGGGGATGCGGATGGAGCCGGATCCGTCGGTGCCCAGCGCCCCTTCGCACAGGCCGGCCGCGACCGAGGCGCCCGCGCCGCCGCTGGAGCCGCCGGCGCTGAGCTGCGGGTCGTAGGGGTTGCGGGTGGGCGGTGCGAGGCGGCCGACGGTGGAGGCGCTCCAGCCGAACTCGGAGGTGGTGGTCTTGCCGACGACGACGGCGCCGGCCGCGCGCAGCCGGGCCACCGCGGGGGCGTCCTGGGCGGGGCGGGCGTTGGGCAGCAGCGAGCCGCGGCGGGTGGGCAGGTCGCGGGTCTGCAGCAGGTCCTTGATCGAGACGGTGACGCCCAGCAGCGGCTGGTCCCACCAGGCCTCCCGGCCGCGTTCGCGGATGCGGGCGTCGGCCAGTTCGGCGGCCCGCAGGGCCTCCTCGCCGGCGACGGCGACATACGCGCCCAGGGTGTCGCGCTCCTGGATCGCGGACAGCACCGAGCGGACGTGGTCGGCGACGGTGAGCTCTCCTTCGGACAGGAGCTCCTTGATGTGGCGGATACCGCGGGCGGTCATCAAGCTCTCCTTCAAGAGCGCTCAGGGTGCGAGGGCGGGCGGGGCCCGCCGTGCGGGTCAGGACGCACGGCGGGCCTGCCCGTCGGCCGCGGCCGAGGTGCCGCCGGCGATGGCCGACCAGTGCCAGGGGGAGTCGAAGGCGGTGACCTCCACGCTGTGGCCGGCCGCGGCCAGGGCGGCGGCCTGGGTGGTGGCCCGGGCCACGAACGCCGAGACCCGGTGCGCGGCGAGCAGGTCCTGCTCGTCGAAGGGGGTGCCCTCGCAGCGCAGCAGGCGCAGGTCGATGAAGCCGTTGAAGAGCCGTCCGTCGACCTCGACGGCCTGCGGGGTGCGGATGGAGAAGCGCACCTTGTTGTTGACGTGGCCGTGATGGTGCTGGTCGGAGTAGAAGGCGACGTCGGGGATGGTCGGCGGCACGAAGTGGTCGCGGGCGCCGACCTCCTGGGTGCGGGGCAGGTTGCCGGCGATGAAGTGCCAGGAGTTGTACTGCATGCGGGAGGACATCGCCCAGGCGGCGTCGGCCAGGGCGGCCGACGAGCCGCCGAAGTGCCGTGCGGCCTGGGGGTGGGGGACGACGCAGCAGAAGAACTGGGTGATGTCCCAGTCGCAGATCTCCTCCCAGCGTTGCGCGCGCAGCGCCGCCACCAGGTCGGGCAGGGAGCGCATGCCGCGGCTCATGGTGAAGTCGGCCTCGAAGACGTCGGTGGCGGCGGCGACCGTTTCGTGCACCAGGTGTTCCAGGCCGGTGCCGAAGGTGCCGTAGGGGGCGGCCAGCCAGTCGGGGGCGGCGGCGAGCTGGTCTCCGAGTTCGTCCAGGGTGGCGCCGGCCAGCGGCAGGACGGCGGCGAGCCGGGCGGCCATCGCCTCCTCGCGGGCCCGGGCCCGCTCGCCGGGGGCCGCGGCCACCCGCTCGATCTTGTGCATGAGCGCGCCGTGGATCTCCCGGTACAGCTGGGCGCCGTGGCCGGCCTGCTGGCGGCGCGCGCGCAGGGCGCGAGCCAGGTCGTCCAGGGCGGCGACGGTGCAGGCCCGCGGCGGCGGGCACCGGCGTGCCGCCGGGGACGGTGTTGTAGCCCTGCCGGATGCGTTCGAGCATGTGGGCGACGTGATCGACGCTGAGCTGGGTGCCGTTGGCCTCTTCGATGCGGCCGAAGCCGGCCGAGCGGATGAGCAGGGTCAGGCACACCACCAGCTGCACGTCGTGGTCGGACCACAGGTACAGCGGCAGCCCGCGCAGGCTGCTGAGCGCACAGTCGGGGTGGCCGGGCCACAGCGTCTTGCCGGTGAGGTTGTTGGCCTCGCGGAAGTTGGTGTAGCGCTGCTGCTGCTGGTAGAGGACAAACGGCGCGGTGCGCAGCGCCGCCTCGCGGGCCTGTGTCAGCAACTCCTGCCGCCCGTCGGCGCCTTGTGCCTCGAGCCAGGCGCGGCAGTCGGCGACGCTGTGGGCGAGGCGGGCGGCGGCGGCCTGGGTGTGCTGCTGGTAGGCGTGCAGGTGTGCGGCGCTCCAGAGCACCCGGCGGACGCCGCCGACCAGGTTGCGGCGGTCCAGCGGCTCCTGGGAGGGCACGCGCAGCAGGATGCGGCCGGAGGTGGACAGGCCGATCTCCCCCACGAAGGCGCACTCCCCGTCCGGCTCCTCCAGGGCGGCGTCGGCTTCGTCCGGCTGGGGGCGCCAGGTCAGCCCGCACAGCACCGCGAGGGCGGCCTCCTCGGGGCCGCTGAGGGCGCGCAGTTGGACGTCGGCGGGCACATGTCCGTCGAGGGTGAGCAGTACCTCGACGAAGGAGCGCAGGTCGCCGGCCTCGCCTGCGTGCTGCCAGGTGCGCTGGAGCAGCCCGGGAAAGCCCGCCTCGGGGTCGAACTCGCGGTCCGGTTTCACGGTGCCGGCCGGTACCCCGGCGCGGCTGGGCCGGCGGCTGATCCGCTTGCGGGCGTTGATCTCGCGGCGGGACTCCCCGCGACCGCTCGCCGCGCTGGCCGCGCTCATCGGGTGTCCTTGCCGGTCGCTTCGATGTGGTTCCACATCGTCTCGTCGGTCGGCGTCCAGTCCTCGTCCACGTAGATGCAGTCGACGGGGCACTCAAGGACACAGGCGGGGCAGCCGGAGCACAGTTCGGGGACGATCACGACGTCGAGGCCGCGATCGAAGATGGCCCCGAACTCCTCCGGGCAGCTGCGCAGGCAGGTGTCGCAGGTGATGCACTCGGACTTCTCGATGCGGCGCGGCGGCTTCTTCCAGGTGTCGGGGCGGGTGCGGACGGCGATCCGCTCGGCCCGCCCGGACAGCGCAGCCGACGAGGCGATCTTTTTCACGGGCAGGGACCCCTTATGTGAGTCTTCTCGGCCACGGCCGGGAACCGGGACGCCTTCGATGCTCGGGGCGCCGTCTCGATGGGCCCCGGAGTGGTGGTGGGGGGCCGGTCGAGGAGGCCGGCCCCCTCTTCAGCGGCCCACCGCGGCCCCCTTGCGCACGGCCGTGCCGGCTTCGGCGGGGCGGGCGGCCAGGTCGAGCAGGAGCTGTTTGACGTCGGTGGCGGCCAGGCGTCCCTCGACGGCGCCGGGGGCGGAGCACAGCAGCAGCGGGGCGTCGTCGTCGCCGGCCGGCAGCAGGCCGTGGCTGCCGCGCACCGGGGAGGGGTCCAGGGGGATGACGGACATCAGGTAGCGCAGGCCCAGCTTCTTGCGGGCCAGTGCCGCACCCGCCCGCACCTTGACATACGGGTCGAGGGGGTCGAGGAACAGTTCGGCCGGGTCGTAGCCGGGTTTGCGGTGGATGTCCACCAGCCGGGCGAAGTCGGGGGCGTGGGCGTCGTCGAGCCAGTAGTAGTAGGTGAACCAGGCGTCCGGCTCGGCGAGCGCGACGAGGTCACCGGCCCGCGGATGGTCCAGGCGATACTCGCGTTTGCCGTCCTCGTCCAGCAGCCGTCCCACGCCGGGCAGCTGCTCCAGCACCGCGCGGGCGGCGGGCACGTCCTGCGGGCGGCGCACGTAGACGTGGGCGATCTGGTGGTCGGCGACGGCGAACGCGCGCGAGGCGTGCGGGTCGAGGTACTCCATGCCGTCCTGGGTGTGCACCTCCAGCAGGCCGGCGCGGCGCAGCGCCCGGTTGATGTCGACGGGTCGGCGGACGGGGGTGATGCCGTACTCCGACAGGGCGACGACGGTACGGCCCTGGGCGCGGGCCTGGTCCAGCAGCGGGGCCAGGGCGGCGTCCAGGTCGGCGGCCGCCCGGTGCGAGCGGGGGTCGTCGGGGCCGTAGCGCTGCAGGTCGTAGTCGAGGTGGGGCAGGTAGGCCAGGGTCAGGTCGGGGCTGCGGGAGGCCATCACATACCCGGTGGCATCGATGATCCACTTGGAGGAGGTCAGGTTCGCGCCGGGGCCCCAGTAGTTGAACAGCGGGAAGGTGCCCAGGCGGGCGGTGAGTTCGTCGTGCAGGCCGGCCGGGCGGGTGTAGCAGTCGGGTTCCTTGCGGCCGTCGGCGCGGTAGACGGGCCGGGGGGTGATCGTGTAGTCGGTGTCGGCGCCCATCGCGTACCACCAGCACACGTTGGCCACCGTGTAGCCGGGGTGGGTGCGCCGGGCGGCGTCCCAGAGGCGTTCGCCGTCGATGAGCTGGTGGCTTTGCCGCCACAGCATCACCTCGCCCAGGTCGCGCAGGTACCAGCCGTTGCCGACGATGCCGTGCTCGGCGGGGCTCAGGCCGGTGAGGAAGGTGGCCTGCACCGAGCAGGTCAGCGCGGGCAGCACGGTGTCCAGGGCGGCGCGTGAGCCCTGCCGGCCCAGGGCGGCCAGGCGGGGCATGTGGGCGAGCAGCCTCGGGGTGAGGCCGACGACGTCGAGGACGAGCAGCGGGGTCGGCGCCAGGGTCACGGCAGCTCCTTCAGACCGAGGTCGAGCAACACATCGCGGGCGAGGGCGAGTTCGGCGGCGATGCCGTCGGCCAGCGCGCCGGGGCTGTCGGGGCGCAGCCGGGGCGGCAGCGCCTGCCAGGTGTAGGTCTCCACCTCCAGATGCGTGGTGGCCGCACGGGCGCCGCCGAGCAGGACCTGCAGCGTCTGGCGCAGGACGTCCACGGTGGAGGTCAGCGGCGGGGTGGGGGCGGCGTGGAGGGGGACGTGGAAGTGGGCGCGCCAGGGCCTGCCGCGCGGCAGGCCGTCGTGCAGGGCTTGGGGCAGGTCGTCGGTGCCGTGCAGGCCGGCCGCCGTGCGGGTGCGGGTCTGGTGCAAAAACCGCGGCTCGGCGAAGGAGGCCAGCGCGCGGCGGACCTCCGGCCGATCGGGGTGCTCGGCGTGCAGGGCCGCCGACAGCTGGGACTTGACCACCGCGATGCCCGCATCCGCCAGCGCCGCCAGGGCGGTGGCGGGGTTTTCGAAGGAGGTGGCCAGGTGGCAGGTGTCGACGCACACCCCGATGCGGTCGTGGCCGATGGCGGTGAGCGGGCCGATCGCCTCGGCGCAGGTCTCCACCACGCAGCCCGGCTCCGGTTCCAGCGCGATGCGCAGTGAGCGGCCGGTCGCCTCGGCCATGTCCTCGAGACGACCGGCCAGTTCGGTCAGCGCCGCCCGGGCGCGGGCGGCGCGGGCGGCGTCATGGGCGGTGCGCCAGGCCAGGGGCAGGGTGGAGATGCTGCCGTCGGTGACGTCCTCAGGCATCAGGGCGGCAAGGATCCGGGCCAGGGCGAGGGTGTGGGCCAGGCGGCGCGGATCGGCCCAGTCCGGCTGATACACCCGGTACTTGACCTCGCCGGTGCCAAAGCCCTGGTAGGGGAAGCCGTTGAGGGTGACGACCTCCAGGTGGTGCCGGTTCAGTGCGGTGCGCAGGGTGTGCAGGGCGCGCCGGTCGCCGTCCAGGACCCGGGCGGCGTCGGCGGCCAGCCACAGGCCGATGCCGAGCCGGTCCACGCCCAGGCGCCGGCGCACCGGCGCGCAGTGGGTGCGCAGTTGGGCAAGGATGCCGTCGAGGTCCTCGGCGGGGTGGACGTTGGTGCAGTAGGCGAGGTGGACGGTGCTGCCGTCGGGGTGGCGGAATCGCACCGGCTCACCGCCCGGCGGGCACGGGCGGCGCGGGGGCGCCGCGCAGGATGGAGTTGCCCTCGTGGGTGGGGCCGGTGGCGGGGGCCTTGAGGGCGAGGCGGCCGCTGAGGGAGTAGAACTCCACCGGGTTGCGCCACAGCACCAGGTCGACGTCGTCGGCGGTGAAGCCGGCCGCGAGCATGGCGTGTCCCACCTTGGCGGTCTTCAGCGGGTCGCTGCGCCCCCAGTCGGCGGCGGAGTTGACCAGCACCCGCTGCGGGCCGAACTCGCGCAGCACCGCCACCATCCGCCGCTCGTCCATCTTGGTGTCGGGGTAGACGGAGAAACCCAGCCAGCAGCCGCTGTCCTTGGCGGCGGCGACGGTGGTCTCGTTCAGGTGGTCCAGCAGCACCCGCTCGATGGGCAGCGCGGAGCGGCGTACGGCGTCCAGAGTGCGATGAAGGCCGGCCAGCTTGTCGCGGTGCGGGGTGTGCACCAGGGCGGGCAGCGCGTGGTCGGCGGCCAGCTGCAGCTGGTGTTCCAGGGCGCTGTCCTCGGCCGGGGTCATGGCGTCGTAGCCGATCTCGCCGACCGCGACGACCTGGTCCTTGACGAGGTAGCGGGGCAGCTCCTCAAGGACGGGCGTGCAGCGCGGATCGTTGGCCTCCTTGGGATTGAGGCCGATCGTGCAGTGATGGGCGATGCCGTACTGGGCGGCGCGGAAGGGCTCCCAGCCCAGCAGCGCGTCGAAGTAGTCCACGAACGAGGCGACCGAGGTGCGGGGCTGGCCCAGCCAGAACGCGGGCTCGACGACCGCGCGGACGCCGGCGGCATGCATCGCCTCGTAGTCGTCGGTGGTGCGGGAGGTCATGTGGATGTGCGGGTCGAAGATGCGCATCAGCTACTCCTTTGCGGTCAGGGCGAGCACGTGCGTGAGGTCCTCGGGGACGGTGCGGCCGGCGGCGGTGCGCTCGGCGGCAAAGGCGCGCAGCATCCGGGCCAGTTCCCCATCGCCGCGGGCGCGTTCGGCCAGAGCGGCCACCTGGGCCACGGGCACGCCGGTGAACAGGCATTTGAGGACCGCGTGCCGCCAGGCGTGGGCGCCCAGGTGGCGGGCGGCATAGGGGCCCAGGGCCGCGGCCAGCAGGCTGGTGTCATTGGTGCGCAGGGCGTCCTCGACGAGCGCCACCCCCTCACCGGCGGGCACGTCCAGCCGGGCCAGCGCCGTCAGGACCGCGCGCCGCTCGGCGGCGGTGCCCTGCCGGTACAGCAGCGTCAGGGTGGCCGCCTGAGGGGCGGCGGCCACCAGCAGCAGCACCCGGGCCGCATCCGCGGCGTCGCCGCAGGCGCGGCCGGCCTCGGCGAAACGCAGCTGCCAGCCGGGCTGCTGTGCGGCGGCCTGGGCGCGGGCCGCCTCCAGCCACAGCCGCCCACCCACATCGAGCAGATCAGGCAGGTCGGGAAGGTCGGGCAGGTTCTCGGGTGCGGTGTGCACGGCGGTCATCGCGTGCCTCCTTGTCGCAGAAACTTGAGGGATTCGGCGGCCAGTTGAGGTCCGGCGTGGGAGTGGCGGGGCAGTTCCACCACGGTCAGCCCCTGGTAGCCGGTGGCGGCCAGCGCGGCCAGCACCGGCGGGAAGTCGATCTCGCCCTCGCCGAACGGCAGGTGTTCGTGGACGCCGCGGCGCATGTCCTCGATCTGCACGTGCCGCAGCCAGGGCGCCGCGGCGCGCACGCAGTCGGCCGGTGAAGCGCTCTCCAGGCACTGGCAGTGGCCGATGTCCAACGTCAGCCCCAGGGCCTCGGGGTCGCCGAGGTCGGTGCGCAGCCGGTGGAAGTCCTCGACGGTGGCCAGCAGATGGCCGGGTTCGGGTTCGATCGCCAGCGGCACACCGGCCGCCTCGGCCGCCTGAAGGACGTGTTCGAGGGAGTCGCTCTGGCGCTTGAGGGCGGTGTCGGTGTCGACGCCGTCGGGAATGACGCCGCTGAAGCAGTGCAGGGCGTGCGCGCCGAGGTCGGCGGCGATCTGTGCGGCGCGGATCAGCAGGCGGATGCGCATCCACCGGGCGTCCTCGTCGTCGTCCAGCAGGGTGGGGCCGTGTTTGCGGCGCGGATCGAGCAGGTAGCGGGCGCCGGTCTCGACGGTGACCTGCAGACCGAGCCGCTCCAGGCGCCGTGCGAGGCGGGCGGTGCGCGCGGCCAGGCCCGGGGCGAGGGGGTCGAAGTGCATGTGGTCCAGGGTCAGACCGACGCCGTCGTAGCCGAGGTCGGCAAGCAGGCCCAGGGCGTCCTCCAGCCGCAGGTCGGTCAGCCCGTTGGTGCCGTATCCCAGGCGCAGTGGGTTCACGTGGGGCTCACCTTCCGCGCCAGGCGGGCGGCGAGCGGGGCCAGGGCCGCGGTCAGCAGCGCGGTGCCGGGCGCGCCGGCCCGCGCCGCCAGGGCGCCCTGCACACAGACCATGCCGCGGATGCCGGCGCCGACGGCCCGCTGGGTCAGCGGCGGGGAGGGGTTGAGCACCGTGTGCAGCAGTGGTGCGGCGACCGTGGCCGGGTAGGCGGCGATCAGAGCCGCCCGCACGGCATCCGCCCCCCGCCCCGCCCCGGCCGGGCGCCCGGGGTGGGGTCCGGGCGGGGCGGGGGTGCGTATCAGGGTGGCGGTGACGGCGGCCGTGGCGGCCAGCGCGGCCAGCGGGGCGGCCGGGGAGCCGCCTTGCGTCTCGGTGCGCGAGACCAGGGTGACCGCGCCGGTGTGCTGGGCCAGCAGGGCCGCCGGGATGAGGGCGGGGCGCAGCGGCCGGCCGGTGGACGCCGCACCCAGCAGCAGGTCCAGTCCGCGGGCGGCGGCCATGGCCGCCGGGGCGGCCGGGGTGTTCTTCAGCTTCAGGTCATAGGCCCACACCACGGCCGCCAGCGGCACGGCGACGGCGGCCGAGCGCCGGCCGGCACCGGCGGCCAGCGCCAGGCCCGCCGCGCTCAGCAGGCCCGCCGCGGCCAGGGCGGCCCGGGGCCGGATACGGCCCGAGGGCAGCGGCCGGTGCGGCCGGTCCCGGGCGTCCTCGTCCTCATCCGCCCAGTCGTTGAGGGCCATGCCCGCCGCGTACAGGCACACCGAGGCGCCCGCCGCGCACAGCGTCGCCCGCCCGGGCCGGGCGCCCGCTACGGCCGTGCCGGCCAGCACGTCCCCCGGCGCGGTGCACACCGCGGGCAGCCGCAGCAGTTCCGCCCACGCCCGCACCGTCTTTGCCGCCGGCAGCGGCAGCGGGCGCCCGGCGGGGCGGGGGGCGTCCGCGGTGGGGGCGGTCGGCCGGGAGAGCGCCGCCACGGGCCGCGGGCGCGGCCGGGCGGTCGGCCGCTCGGGGGCGAGGCTCACCTGGACTCCCCCAGCCGTTCGGCGAAGGCCAGCAGGACGGCGTACTGCTCGGCCAGCGAGGCGGCGTCGCCGTCGGGGTCCTTGAAGTAGAAGCCCAGCTCCGGGCGCGGCCCGCTCAGGCCCGCCTCGTGGGCGCGGGCCAGCAGCCGGGCCAGGTCCAGCACGAGCGGCGCGGCCAGCGCCGAGTCGCAGCCCTGCCAGATCGTCTGCAGCACCATGCGGGTGCCCAGGAAGCCGTCGAAGGCCACATGGTCCCAGGCCGTCTTCCAGTCCCCCAGCACGGGTACGTCGTCGATGTGCACCGTGCCCTGGGGCAGGGTGCCGAGGCTGTCGGCGAGCACCCGCTCCTTGCCGGCGTTCTTGGCGGCCGCGGCCGCCGGGTCGGCCAGCGCGGCGCCGTCGCCGCCGCCCAGGAGGTTGGTGCCCGACCAGGCCCGCACCTCAAGGGCGCGCTGATGGAACATCGGCGCCAGCACCGAACGCAGCAGGGTCTGGCCCGTCTTGCCGTCCCGGCCCGCGAACGGCAGCCCGCAGGCGCGGGCGGCCTGGGCCAGCTGCGGGTGGTGCAGCCCGGTGGAGGGGGTGAAGTTGGCGTAGGCGCAGCCGGCCTCAAGGGCGGCGGCCGCGTACAGGGAGCTGGCCGGCCACGCGCCCGGCGCGGGCGCCGGCTCGGTGGAGGCGACGTTGACCACCACCGTCCGCACGGCGCCGGTGTCCGCCGCGAACTGCCGCAGGTCGGCTGCGAAGTGGGCGATGAGTTCCTCGGGGCTGCGGTCGTCGCCGGGCAGCGGCCCGCCGGGGCGGATGCGGCGGTCGGCGGCCGTCAGCTCGCCGTGCACGGCGCCGGGCAGCCAGTGCGGCAGCACACCCTGCGCGGCGAGCTGCTCGGCACGCTTGGTCAGCACGCCGCCGGCGGTGTCGTGGCCGCCGAAGACCAGCGAGGACAGCGCGGGCAGGTGGCTGCCGGCGAACGGGGGCGTCTCGGTGAGCAGGCCGGTGGGCGCCAACAGCCCGGCCTCGAGCGCGGCGCAGCCGGCGACGGCCGTGGTGGCGACCGAGCCGCGGGCACCGACCAGCCACACCCCGGTGGGTGCTGCGGCGGCAGTCTGGGCGGGTTCGAGCACGGGTGGCCTCCTTGGACGTGGGCAACGGTCCGCGCAAGCGGATGCCCGGCCAGAATGCCGACCCCCGCGGCCGACAGTCGCTCCTCTCCAGCCGCGTTCGAGCAGCCGACGAGCCGTCCCCCACTGGAGTCCCGGCCACCGCTCCACCACCACGTACGCCGCCCGCCGCACCCCGTGCGCGCACGGTGCGGGCCGGGTGCGGGCATGGCGGCGGCCCCGCCGGCGGGGGATCCGGCGGGGCCGCGAGAAGGTTCGTCCGCCCCGTGCCCGGCACGGGGCAAACGGCGGTCGGCTTGTGTGTCAGTAGTCGACGCGCACCAGCTGGCCGTTGGTGCCCACGGAGTGGTTGGTGACGTACACGTCGCCGAAGACGTCGACGCCGATGCCGTTGGGCTGCACCAGCTGGGTACCGGTGGGGACGGTGGTGACCTTCCTTGTGCTCAGGTCGATCCGGGACAGCGAGCCCGGGGTGGGCGCCTGGGACAGCGAGGAGGAGCTGTAGGACAGTGCCAGCAGGTTGCCCTTCCAGTCGAAGGCGATGTCGGTGATGTTCGTCAGACCCGAGACCAGGACCTGCGGCTGCTGGCCGGGCGCCACCTTCCAGATCCGCGAGCCGCCGACCTGGCCGCCGCCCATGTCGGAGATGTACAGGGTGCCGTCGGAGGCCTTGAGCAGGCCGGTGGGCACCGACTGGCTGGTGTTGTTGGTGGGCATCACATACCGGGCGGTGGCGGTGCCGTCGCCCGGCAGGGAGACCACGTCGTTGGCGCCGGCGTCGGTGGCCAGGAAACCGGAGCCGCTGCGCACCAGCCGCCAGGGGTTGGCGTTGATGTCGGCGCCGTCGGGGTTCTGACCGCTCTCCAGGGCGGCCAGGTCGCCCAGGACGGTGCCGTCGACGGTGCGGTAGACGGTGCCCAGCGTCCCCGCGCCGCTGCCCAGCGAGGTGCGCAGGTCGGTGGTGCCGGGCCCGCCGAAGCAGGACAGCACGTCATAGCCGCCGGCCGTGGTGTCGCGCTCGACGTCGGCGGGGCCGCTGGCGTTGACGGTGGTGGGGTCGGCGGCGCCCACGGCGGTGGAGGCCAGGCCGGTGACCGGCCGGCTGACGTAGCCGCTGGCCGACATCTTCACGACCGCACCGGTGTTGCCGACGCAGCGGGTGCCCGCGGCGCAGCCGGGCAGGCCCTCACCGGCCTCGGCGATGAGCAGGGAGCCGTCCGACTGGGCGGTGATGCCGCGGGGGTTCTTCAGACCGGCGGCGACGACGGTGAGCCGGGCATCGGTGGTGGCGTCCGCCTGGGCGGGCGCCACGGCCATCGCCGCGAACGCCGTCGCGGCCGCCGCGGCGGTGGGCAGAACCTTTTTCCAGAGGCTGCGGGTATTCGACATGTCTCTCCTTCGGCTTCGCCGCTTGCTTTCCCCCGAGAACTCGGAGAGCGGACGCGAAATCCCGGCCACCATAGAGAGTCGAAGAGCGTGACTGACTGCGGAAATCCCGCACTTAAACAGAGTGAATCCGGACACGATGAAAATTCGAGCAGGCCTCGACCGGGCCGCGAAAATTATTCCTATCGTGGACGTCCGGGTCCCTTGCCCGTCCGGCTGGGACAGAAATTGCCGGTGAAATGCACCCGGGAGGAATCGCATGCCCGAACTGCCGCCCCCGTCCGTCGTCCGCGGCCTGGAAAAACAGCGGGCAGATTTGCAGAAGCAGGTGCGCGACATGGCGCCGCCGCCCTTCGCCCTGCTCGAGATGATCATGGGTTCGATGGTGACGCAGGCGCTGCGCGTCACCGCCGAACTGCGCGTGGCCGAGGCGCTGGCCGATGGCCCGCTGAGCGCCGAGGAGATCGCCGGGCGGGTCGGCGCCCACCCCGACGCCCTGCACCGGGTGCTGCGGCTGCTGGCCGCCCAGGGCGTCTTCAGCACCGGCGAGGACGGCCGCTACGCGCTGACCGCGCTGGGCGACGCGCTGCGCGCGGAGCATCCGATGACGATGCGGGACATCGCGCTGCTGATGGGGCACCCCATCCACTGGGAGGACTGGGCGTCGTTCCTGGAGACCGTGGTCACCGGCGAGCCGAGCCTGCCCAAGCTGCGCGGGATGAGCGCGTTCGAGTACCTGGAGAGCAACCCCGACTACGGGGCGGTGTTCATCAACGGCATGGGCAACATGTCCGCGACCGAGACGGTCCCCGTCGTCGGCGCCTACGACTTCTCCGCCTTCGCCACGGTGCTGGACTTCTGCGGCGGACAGGGCGGACTGCTGGCGGGCATCCTGCAGCAGGCGCCCCAAACCCGCGGCATCCTCTACGACCCGCGGGTCGAGGGCAACGGCGCGGCCGGCTTTTTGGCCCAGCAGGGGGTCGCCGACCGGTGCACGACCGTGGCCGGCGACCTGTTCGGCCCGGTGCCCGGCGGCGCCGACGCCTACGTCCTCAAGCACATCGTGCACGACTGGCCGCAGGAGGAGGCGCTGCGCATCCTGAAGAACGTGCGCGCGGCCATCAAGCCGGGCGGCAAGCTGCTGCTGGTGGAGATGGTGGTGCCGGAGCAGGGCGACGAGCCCCACTCGGGCAAGCTGGTCGATTTGTGGCTGATGCTGCTCGTCGGCGGCCGGGAACGCACCGCCACCCAGTACGCCGACCTGCTCTCCAAGGCCGGCTTCCGGCTGGAACGCGTCGTGGAGACCGCCGCCGCGGTCTCCATCGTGGAAGCCGTCCCCGCCTGACCCGCCTTGACCCCGCCCCGCCGAACGGCCCCGGCCGCGCCGATATGCGCGCCCGGGGCCGTTCGCCGTCCACTCCCCCGCCCCGCGGGACGCGACCCGGCGCCTGCCAAAAGCGGCCGGCACCCGGGTGCAGGATGGGTGCGCCGCGGCGCGGCGGGCCGGGGTGCTCACGCCGCGCCGGCACCGCGGAAGCGGCCCCGCGAGGCCGAGCCCCGGTGGCAGCCGGGCGGCCTCGCCGCCGGCGGCCGTACAGGCGCGCGCACGTCGGATCTCTTTTCGGCGCCCGTCGCGTCCGCCTGCCCCGCTGCGGGGGCGGTGGAGGATGCCGGCGCCCGGCCGGTGGCGGCCCCGGCCGTGCGGGCGCGCGGGCAGCGGACCCGTTCGGTGCCCCCGTCCGCCCCCGGTGCGTGGGTGGCGGGTGCGGGTGAGGTGGGAGCGCGTCGTGGAGGGGCGGGCGGTCACGCACCGCTGGTGCGGTGCACGCGGCCCGCGGGACCGGCGCAGGTGCCGGCACGGCGGGTGACGGCCTCGCCGGTCCCGGCCGTGCGGGCGCACGGGCGCAGGCGCGGCTGCGGGACGGGGTGCGGCCCGTGCAGGGGCGGGGCGGTCACGACGTGTCGGTTGAGATGAGCAGCGGCCCCCGCGGGGCCGTGCGTGCACAGGTGCGCGGCGGGACCCGTTCGGCGAGCCTGTGTCCTGCTGCCCTACTGCGGGGTGGGTCGGGCGGCGGCGTGCGTACGGGTCGTTGGGGGGCGCAGGGGAAAGGGGGCCGGGGCCCTTGGTGACGGGGGGTTGTACCAAGGGCCCCGGCGGTCGGTGGGGGTGGGGGTCAGGCGGCGGGGCCGAACCAGCGTTCCAGGGATGTGTGCAGGCCCGGGGTGGTGGGGGTGCCGGCCCAGGCGACGTAGCCGTCGGGGCGGATCAGCAGGGCGGTGGCGTCGGCGAGTTGTTCGGCGGCGGCGGTGTCGGCGGGGGTGGCGGTCACCACGTCCACGCGTCCCTGCCAGGGTTGCGCGGTGGTGCGCACGGCGGCGTCGTCGGCGAGGTCCAGCAGTACCCCGTGTCCGGAGTGCAGCAGTTCGGGGACGCGGAGTGTCTCGCCGCCCTGGACGTTCAGGGTTCGCGGCGGCATCCTGCGGCTGGCCAGCGGGTGCTCGCCGGCCTCGGCGCCGAGGTCGTAGTGGATGTCGAGGTGGCTGACGATGCCCGCCAGGTGCTTTTTGACGTCGTCGTACTGCAGGAGTTCGGTGAACAGCTCGCGCAGCGGGTCGGCCTGTTCGCCGCCGAGGAAGATGATGCCCTGGGCGCGGGTGTTCATCAGCAGCCGCTGGCCCGCGGGGTGGCGTTCGCCGTGGTAGCTGTCGAGCAGGGCCGGGGAGGCCTGGCCGCGCACGGCCAGGGCCAGTTTCCAGCCGAGGTTGACCGCGTCCTGCACGCCGGTGCTCAGGCCCTGTCCGCCGGCGGGAAGGTGGATGTGGGCGGCGTCGCCGGCCAAAAAGACCCGCCCGCGCCGGTAGTGGGAGGCCTGGCGGGTGGCGTCGGTGAAGGAGCTGACCCAGGTGGCGCCGCCGTGGTGGATGTCCTCGCCGGTGATGTGCTGCCAGGCGTCGGCGACCTCGGCGAAGGGGACGATGGCGTCGCGTTCGCTGGCGGGGGTGCCGTGCGGGCAGGCGATGACCCGGTCCACGCCGTCGCCCAGCGGGCCGACCATGACCATGCCCTTGGGCAGGCGTTCGCCGAGGTAGCGGGGGCGCAGGTCGCAGCCGACGACGTCGGCGACGTACATCTTGCGGCTGGCGGGGATGCCGGGGAAGTCGAAGCCGGCCGCCTTGCGGATGCGGCTGCGTGAGCCGTCGCAGCCCACGAGGTAGGAGGAGCGCAGCTGCTGGGGTCCGTCGGGGGTGTCGAGGGTGATCTGGACATGGTCGCCGTCGAGGAAGGTGTCGGCGAGGTCGGTGAAGGCCCAGCCGCGGCGGATGTCGGCGCCCAGTTCGGTGGCCCACTTCTCCAAAACTTCCTCGGTCTTCCACTGCAGCACGCCGCGGGCGCCGAAGTGGGCGTCGGGCAGCACGGTGTAGTCGAACTGGACGCCGCCGAAGTGCCCCTGCGCCATGGCCTCCAGGCCGCCCCAGCGGGGCAGCAGTCCGCGCTGGTCGAAGACCTCCATCGTGCGGGCGGTGAAGCCCAGGCCACGCGATTGCATGGTGGGTTCGGTCAGTTTCTCCACGACCATGACGCGGACGCCGCCGAGGGCGAGTTCCCCGGCGAGCATCAAACCGGTGGGGCCTGCGCCCACGATGAGGACATCGGTGTCCACCGCTGTTGCTTCCATGACGGTGCCTTTCTGCAGATGCGTCGGGTGACTTCGAGTGCGGTGGTGCCGCAGGCGGGCCGGGGCGGTGTCACCGCGGCGGGCCGAACCAGCGCCGCAGCGCCGGGCCCAGCTGCTCCTCGCCGGTGCCGGCCCAGGCGATGTGGCCGTCGGGGCGCAGCAGGATGCGGTCGGCGCCGTGCCAGGCCTGGGGCTGTTCGGGCACGGCCGCCACCCGGCTGACGGTGCCGGTCCAGCCGTCGGCCAGGGGCAGCGGGGGCAGGTCGGCGCGCAAGTCCAGCAGCACGCCGCCGCCGGTGCGCAGCAGGTGGGCGCCGTCCACGCGGCGCGGGCCGATGCGCAGGGTGGTGGCGGGCAGTCGGGCGCCGAGCAGCGGGTGGGCGGGGCCGGGCAGGTCGTAGCGCAGGCCCAGGCCGCTGATGGTGCCGGCCAGGTGGGCGCGGACGTCCTCCAGGGCGATCAGTTCGCCCAGCAGCCGGCGCAGGGGTTCCACGCTGGGCGGGCCGAGCAGCAGCAGGGCCTGGGCGCGGATGTTGGCCAGGACCTGGCGGCCCACCGCGTGCCGTTCGGTGTGGTAGGTGTCCAGCAGGGTGGCGTCGGCCCGGCCGCGTAGGTGCAGGGCGAGTTTCCAGCCCAGGTTGACCGCGTCTTGCAGGCCGAGGTTGAGGGCCTGGCCGCCGATGGGCATCTGCTGGTGGGCGGCGTCGCCGGCGAACAGGATGCGGCCGTGCCGGTAGTGGGTGAGCTGGCGGGAGGCGTCGGTGAAGGAGTTCACCCACAGCGGGGTGCCGTGGCTGATGTCCTCGCCGGTGACCTTCTTCCAGGCGGTGACGAGGTCCTCGAAGCGGGCCTGGTCGCCGTGGTCGCCGGCGCGGGAGCCGAACTCGTGGACCATGACGCGGGTGACGCCGTCGGGGCGGCGGGCGGCGATGGCCAGGCCGCCCTCGAGGCGCTGGAAGCGCCGGTCGGGGATGTCGAGGCCGGCGACGTCGGCGCGCAGCAGTTCCCGGCCGGCCGCCTGTCCGGGGAAGTCGGCGCCGATCAGGCGGCGCACGGTGCTGTCCTCGCCGTCGCAGGCCACCAGGTAGCGGGCGCGGATGCGGCGCCGTACCCCGTCGTGGCCCTGGGCCTGGCCCTCGACGGCCGCGCCGGTGTCCTCAAGTGCGGTCAGTTCGTGCTTGCAGCGCAGTTCGGCGCCCTGGGCCAGCACCCATTCCTCCAACACCGCTTCGGTCTTGGTCTGGGGCACCTTCCACTGGCCCGGGTGGGAGCTGGGCAGGGTCAGGTCCAGGGGGATGCCGCCGAAGTGGCCGCGCGGTTCGCGGGGCGGGTCGCCCAGGTCGGGCACCAGGCCGCGGCCGTGCAGGAGCTCCATGGTGCGGGCGTGCAGGGTGGAGGCCCGCGACCCGGTGTGGGGGCCGCGCCGTTTTTCCACCAGGACCACGCCGACGCCGCCGCGGATGAGTTCCCCGGCGAGCATGAGCCCGACGGGGCCGGCCCCGACGACGACGACGTCGGCCTGGATGGTGTCCCCCGGCATCTCAGGCCTTCTTCTGCTCGGCGTGGGCCTTGGCGTGGGCGAGGGTGGCCGAGCTGTTGGTGGACAGCGCCGTGTGCACGTAGGCGCGGGCGTCGGCGACGGTGGCCTCATCGCCCAGGATCCGGGCGATGTTGGCGGTGTTGAGGGTGACGGTGTGCTGGGAGGAGGCGGTGGTGCCGTCCTCACTCTCCAGGAAGGTCCACTCGCCGGTGTGCAGGGTCATCAGGGCGGGCAGCGTGACCTGCTTGTAGGCGATCTTGTGGTGGGGGAAGACGACCCGGTAGGACTTGGTGGTGTGCACCGAGCCGTCCTTGGCGCGGGTGTCCATCTCCAGTTCCTGCAGGCCCGGGGTGTCCTCGGTGAGGCGTACGACGGCCACGTGCGGGAGGCGTTCGGCCCACCGGTCGGCCTCGTTGATGAAGTCGAAGACGTCCTTGGCGCTGCCGGCGATGTGCACGGTGTCGGTGAAGGAGAAGGTCAGCTCCTCGGTGTCGGCGGCGTGGACGCGCTCGACGTTGTCCTTGAGCGCGGCCAGTTCGGAGGTGCTGTTCTTCTCCACGGCCCGCTCGATCCACAGCAGGTCGTGCGGGTCGTCGCCGAGGGCGCTGTAGTCGTGCAGCAGCCGGACGCGGCAGGTGTCCGCGCCGAGCGGCTCGATGATCCAGGTACCGCCCATGTGCTTGACGGGCGGAGCGGGGACCTCCTGGCGGAAGGTGATGGTCAGCTCGCCGGGGTTCAGGGTGCGGTGCGAGGTCCAGTTCTTGGCCTGGCCGTTGGCGGTGGCCCAGATGCGGATGCGTTCCTCGCTGCCGTCGGTCTCCGGGCGATCGACGTGGATGGTGGGCGGGAAGATCCGCGGCCAGTGGGTCACGTCCGCGAGCAGGTCGTAGACCGCGGCGGCCGGGGCGTCGATGGTGATCTCGTGCTCGACCTCACGCGTCGTCATGAGGTTCTCCTCGCAGGGTGTCGGAAAAGAAGGAAGCAGGGGGGGTGGGGTCAGAAGTTGCCCAGGCCGCCGCAGACGTTGAGGGCCTGGGCGGTGATGGAGGCGGCCGTGTCGGAGGCCAGGTAGCCGATGAGGCCGGCGACCTCCTCGGGCGTGGAGTAGCGGCCGAGGGGGATCTTCGCCTGGAACTTCTCCAGGATGGCGTCCTCGGTGGTGTCGTAGGCGGCCGCGTAGCCCTGGCGCACGCGCTGGGCCATGGGGGTCTCGACGTAGCCGGGGCAGACCGCGTTGACGGTGATGCCGGTGGGGGCCAGTTCGTTGCCCAGGGCCTTGGTGAAGCCGACCACGCCGTGCTTGGAGGCGGAGTAGGGGGCGCCCAGGACGACGCCCTGCTTGCCGGCGGTGGAGGCGACGTTGATGATCCGGCCGCGGTCCTTGTGTCGCATCCGGCCGGTGTTCAGCACCGCCCGGGTCATCTTGAAGACGCTGGTGAGGTTGGTGTCGATGACGTCCTGCCACAGTTCGTCGTCGAGGTCGGCGGTGACGCCGCCGCCGGAGCGGCCGGCGTTGTTGACCAGGACGTCGACGGTGCCGAAGCGGTCGACGGCGCTTTGAACGAACGCCTCGATGGAGGCGGCGTCGCACACGTCGAGGACGGCGCCGTCCGCCTCGAGGCCGGCGGCCTGCAGGTCCTTGACGGTGGCGGCGATGTTCTCGGCGCTGCGGGCGCCGATGAACACCTGGTGGCCCTGTTCGGCCAGCAGGCGGGCCGCGGCCAGCCCGATGCCGCTGGTGGCGCCGGTGACGACGGCGACCTTGGGGGTGGTGGTGTGTGTCATGGCCGGGCCTTTCCGTTTCAGGCGGCCTGGGCCGGCGCGAGCTGGGCGTTGACGACGTCGATGAAGGCGCGCGGGGTGGTGGCCTCGCCGACGGCCTCCTCGTCCAGGGCGATGTCGTACTCGCGCTCGATGAGGCTGCCGGCCTCCAGCAGGGCGAGCGACTCGTAGCCGATCTCCTCGAACTCGGTGTCGAGGATGTCGCCGTCCAGGTCGACGCCCTCACTGACGCCGGCGGCCTCCCGCAGAGTGCGCTTGAGGTCTTCGAGGGTGAACAGCTTGCGGGACATGGTGGGTCCTACCTTTCGCGGATGAATGGAGCAGTGACGCGTGGGGGGGGCGGTGCGTGGTGTGTGGGGGGGTTAGTCGGTGGCGCGCACGACCATGGCGGAGTTGAAGCCGCCGTGGCCGCGGGCCAGGACGAGCGCGGTGCGCACGCGCATCTCGCGGGGCTGGGCGAGGACCAGGTCCAGCGGGTAGTCGGTGCACGGCTCGATGTGCACGGTGGGCGGGATGACGCCGTCGCGGATGGCGAGGAAGGCGGAGGCCAGGTCCAGGGGCGCCGCGCCCGAGTACAGGCGTCCGGTCATGGTCTTGGGCACGGTCACCGGCACGGCGCGGGGGCCGAAGACGGCGCTGATGGCGCGGGCCTCGATCAGGTCGGCGGCCGGGTCGCCGGCGCCGTCGGCGAAGACCACGTCGATGTCGGCGGCGCCCAGGTGGGCATCGGCCAGGGCGATCTCGATGGCCCTGCGCAGGCCCGGCTCGCGTCCGCTGCCGGGGCGGGGGTCGATCGTGGCGCCGTAGCCGGCGATGGCGCCATAAGCGCGGGCGCCGCGGGCGCGGGCGGCGTCGGCGTCCTCGGCGATGAGCAGGGCGCCTCCCTCGCCGGGCACGTAGCCGCACGCGTCCCGGTCGAAGGGCAGGTAGGCGCGGTCGGGTTCGTCGCGGGTGGACAGCTTGCCGGTGGTCAGCTGGGCGACCCAGCCCCAGGGGCAGATGGAGGCGTCGACGGCGCCGGTGACGATCAGGGCGGTGCCCTTGCGGATCTGCCGGCGGGCGTGGGCGACGGCGTCCAGGCCGCCGGCGCCCTCGCTGACGACGACGCCGGAGGGGCCCTTCATGCCGTTGCGGATGGAGATCTGGCCGCTGTTGACGGCGTAGAACCAGGCGAAGGACTGGTAGGCGGAGACGTACTGGCTGCCGCGGCTCCACAGGTTCTGCAGCTCGCCCTGGCCGAACTCGAAGCCGCCGGCCGCGGAGGCGGTGATGACGCCCATGTCGAAGGCGCCCATGCTCTGCGGGTTCGCGCCGGCGTCCTTCAGCGCCCAGTCGGCGGCGACCAGCGCGAGCCGGGTGACCCGGTCGGTCTGCGGCAGCAGCCGGCTGCTCAGGTGCTCCTCGGGCTCGAAGCCGCTCACCTCGCCGGCCAGCCGGGCGGGGTAGGCGGCGGGGTCGAAGCGGGTGATGCGGCCGATGCCGTGCTTCCCGCTCAGTGTCGCCGACCAGTAGTCGTCCAGGCCCAGGCCGTTGGGGGCTGCGATGCCCAGGCCGGTCACCACCACCGAGGACGTCATATGAGGCTCCTTTCGGGGCGGGCCAGCACCATGGCGCTCTGGAAACCGCCGAAGCCGCTGCCCACACTCAAGACCGCGTCGATGAGTTGGTCGCGGGCGACGACGGGCACGTAGTCCAGGTCGCACTCGGGGTCGGGGGTGTGCAGGTTGGCCGTGGGCGGCACCACGTCGTACTCCATGGCCAGCGCGGAGGCGGCGATCTCGATGGAGCCGATCGCGCCCAGGGAGTGCCCGACCATCGACTTGATCGAGCTGACGGGCGTGCGATAGGCGTGCTCGCCCAGGCTGCGCTTGAACGCGGCCGTCTCGTGCCGGTCGTTCTGCTTGGTGCCCGAGCCGTGGGCGTTGACGTAGTCGATCGCCTCGGGGTTGAGCCGGGCCTCGGCCAGCGCCATGTCGATCGCCTCGGCCATCTCCGCACCGTCGGGACGCAGACCGGTCATGTGGTAGGCGTTGGAGCGGGTGGCGTAGCCGGCGATCTCGGCGTAGATGTGCGCGCCGCGTGCCTTGGCGCCGGCCAGTTCCTCCAGGACGAAGAACGCCGCCCCCTCGCCCAGGACGAACCCGTTGCGGGTGGCGTCGAAGGGCCGCGAGGCGCCCTGGGGTTCGTCGTGGCGCGGGGTGGTGGCCTTGATGGCGTCGAAGCAGGCCATGGTGATCGGGGAGATCGGCGCGTCGGAGGAGCCGGCGATCACCACGTCCGCCGAGCCCTCGCGGATCAGTTCCACGGCGTAGCCGACGGAGTCGATGCCGGAGGTGCAGCCGGTGGAGACCACCGTGCTGGGGCCCTCGGCGCCCACCGCCCAGGCGACCTCGGCGGCGAACGAGCTGGGCACCATGTAGGCGTACAGGTGGGGGACGGCGTAGGTGTGGTCGACGGCGGCGAGGCGGCCGCCGTCGCTGACGACCCGGTACTCCTCGTCCAGGCCCATGGTGGCGCCGACCGCGCTGCCGACGGTGACGCCGATACGGTGCGGCTCCAGGGTGTTCAGCTCGAGGCCGCTGTCGGCGACCGCGCCGCGCGAGGCGACGACGGCGAACTGCGCGGCCCGGTCCAGGCGGCGCACCTCCTGAGGGGTCAGGCCGTGCGCCTGGGGGTCGAAGTCGGCCTCCGCCGCCACCCGGGAACGGAAGGGGGCGGGGTCGAAGAAGGTGATGCCGCGGGTGGCGGTGCGGCCGTTGCTGAGCAGGTCCCAGAAGTTCTCCCGGCCCACCCCGCCCGGGGCGATGACCTCGATGCCGGTGATGACGACGCGTCGCCGGTTCACGCCGAGGCCTCCCAGGTGTAGAACCGGCCGGCCATGGCGTCGGCCGGGGAGCGCCAGGTCGCCGGGTCGTAGGCCTCGATGAACGGCTTGAGGTCCTCGCTGATGCGCACGAAGCGGGGATCGCTCTTGGCGGCCTCGATGAGCTCGCCGCCGTTGTCCTGGTCGAAGTCCTGCAGGTGGAAGTACAGGCCCCGGTAGGCGAACAGCTGGCGGCGCCGTGTGCCCATGCGGTGCGGCATGTCGGTGGCGTCGAAGTCGGCGAACAGCCGGGCCACATCGGTGCTGGAGGTGGCGGCCATCCGGGCGACGATCAGCGTGCTGTGCATAAGGGTTTCAGCTCCTCGGCGGTGGCATGGCAGGTCGTGCGAAGCGGGCCGGCACGAGTGGCGGCCCGGGGCGGGCCTTGCCCGTCGCCTCGACGGTGCGGGGCGGTGATAGCGCCCGGCCCGCGCAGCGCCTGAGTTCCGCCGGAGCCGCGCCAAGCCGGGGCCGGGGCGGGGCCGGGGCCGTGGCGGGGCCGGGGCCGGGCTATGGGCGACGCCCAGCCCTGCGAGGGGCCGGGCGTCGGGCGACGGCGGGGCGCCGGCGGGCGGCGCGCCGGGTCACTCGCTGTCGGCGGAGCGGGTGAGGACCACGTCGTAGGTGTTGACGTCGACGCCGGTGGCGACGGCGTCGATGCGGGCGGCGGCCTTGCGGCGGCCCTCGGGCCACTTCTCCTCGGGCAGGTCGCGGTGGGCGTCGTAGGCCTGCTTGTTCTCCCACTGGGAGTAGGAGACGGCGAAGGAGCCCTCCAGGCCGCGGGCGCGCAGGCCCTTGAGGACGACATGCCCGCGGAAGCCGGGGGCGTCGACGATGCCGGCCTGGCCCGGGCCCAGGGCGTCGATCAGCTCGTCCTGATTGGCCTGCTCGACCTGGTAGACGGCGATGACGGTGTAGTTGCCGCGGTTGGGGCAGATGGTGACCTCGGTGTCCGGGCCATCGCCGGTGAGGGTGTAGGCGATCTCGTTCTGCAGCAGCCGGATCGAGGTGGTGATCTCACCGAAGACCGGCAGCGTGCGGTGCTTGAACTCCTCCCCCGCGTAGCGCTTTTCCAGGTCCTCGCCGCTGCGCCACTGGATGAAGTTGGCGGTGCCGGGGCTGTCGACACCGGCGTGCACGGTGCTGGACATCCACCCCTCGTACGTCGCCGCGTTGACGATCTTCGTCATCTCCTGGACGAGGGAGTCCTGCTTCTCGGGGGCGTCGGTGGTGAACAGGTTCAGGACGGTCAGGTGCTTGTCCTGCACGGATACGGTGGGCATGGGTGTCCTTCGCTTCCTTGACGGTACGGGCAAAAAGAACAGGGGCAGGGGGCTGAGGGGCCGGCGAAGCCGGCGAGGGGCCGGGGGCCCGGAGGAGGTGGACGGCCGGGAGGCCGGGGGCGGAGGGGCTGGACGGCCCGGGGGCCGGGGCTGGGGGGTGTGTCAGTCGGCCGGGCCGAACCAGCGGTGCAGCGCAGGCGCCAGGCCGTCGGCGCCGGCCCCCGCGGGCGCGACCCAGGCGACGTAGCCGTCGGGGCGTAGGAGGATGCCGTCCACGGGCGCCTCGCAGTCGAAGTCGGCGGCCACCACGTCGACCCGGCCGGCCCAGCCGGCCGCCGCCGTGCGCAGCCCGTGGTCGCCGCCGAGCTCGAGCAGCACGGGACGGCCGGTGTGCTGCAGGCTGAAGCTGGAGACCTTCTCGCCGTCGACGACCAGCTCCCGCTCCGGCAGGCGCCGTCCCAGCAGCGGGTGCTCGCCCTCGCCGACGTCGTGGCGGATGTCCAGGCCGGTGACCATGCCGGCCAGCAGACGCCGCACCGAGTCGTAGCCGTCGACGAGTTCGGCGAACACCTCGCGCAGCGGGGCCATCTCCTCCCCGCCCAGGTAGAGGGTGCGCTGGGCCAGCGTGTTGGTCAGGATGCGGGCGCCCACCGGGTGGCGTTCGTCGTGGTAGCTGTCCAGCAGGGCTTCGCCGGCGCGGCCCTGGACCGCCAGGGCCAGCTTCCAGCCGAGGTTGACCGCGTCCTGGATGCCCGCGCTCATCCCCTGCGCCCCGATGGGCAGATGGATGTGGGCGGCATCGCCGGCCAGGAAGATGCGGCCCTTGCGGTAGGCGGCGGCCTGCCGGCTGACGTCGGTGGTGGAGCTGACCCACAGCGGGGTGGCGCCGCTGATGTCCTCCCCCGACAGCCGCTCAAAGGCCTCGGCGACCTCCTCGAAGGTGATCGGGCCGGGGCTGGTGCGCAGCGGCTGGTCGCGGTCGAAGTAGATGACCCGGCTGCGGTCCGGGCCCAGCGGCATCACCATGACCATGCCGCCGGGCACGCGCTCGCCGCTGAACCGCGGGCGCAGCCGGATGCCGGCCACGTCGGCGAAGCGCAGTTCGATGGTGGGTTCGGTGCCGGGGAAGTCGATGCCGGCGGCCGTGCGCACCACGCTGCGGGCGCCGTCGCAACCCACCAGGTAGCGGGCGCGCAGTTCGATCTCGCCGTCCGCGGTGCGGGCCTTGACGCTCACCGCGTCTTCGTCCGTGCGCAGGCCGGTGACCTCCACGCCGCGGCGCACCTGCGCGCCCAGCTCGGCCGCCCAGCCGCCCAGGACGCCCTCGGTGCGCGCCTGCGGGATGCCGCGCGCCCCGAAGGAGCCACCCTCGATCACCTGGTAGTCCAGGCCGACCCCGCCGAAGTGACCGACGGGGATGACCCCCACCTCACCGAAACGGGCCATCAGATTCCGCTGCGCGAATTCCTCGATCGTCCGCGCCGAAAAACCCAGAGCCCTCGACTGGCGAATAGGCTCGGCGAGTTTGTCCAGCACCGTGACCGAGACTCCATTGAGTCTCAATTCACCCGCGAGCATGAGTCCGGTGGGACCGGCTCCCACCACTATGACGTCCGTATCGAAGTCGCTCATATGACCCTTCTCCCCACTGGTGTCCGGCCAGTATTGCCAGCGCCGCAGACGGCCGTAAATAGCCGCCGGTACAGGTTTTCGACCATGAAGTCCATAAGAATGCGGACTATGTCAGAGCTTTGTCAGAAGGGTTGCCGGACAAGGGGCGGAGCGCGGCATTCTCAGGTATGACCTACACCCGCAGCATTGATGAAGATGCAACGAAATCCGAGTCGCCGGCGGAATCCCGCGCCGAGATCGCCGCACTGCTGAGCCGGTATCTGCTCTCCCTCGACGACAGCGAGGACACCCTCGACGACGCCTGGGCGGCCGCCTTGTTCACCCCTGACGCGGTGGTGGCCTTCCCCATGAGCCGCCATCAGGGCCGGGCCGGTATGGCCGACTACCACGCCGCGGCGCTGTCGGCGTTCGCCGGCACCCAGCACCACGGCAGCGCCCCGCTGGTCGACCTCGACGGCGAGGAGGCCACCCTGCGCGCCAACCTGATCTCCACGCATGTGCACCACGCCCGTCAGGTGGCCGGCGGGCTGGCGCCGCTGTTCGCCACCGGCACCTTCGTCGACGGCACCGCCCGCCGCACCCCGCACGGCTGGCGCCTGTCCCGGCTGTCCTTCCGGCTGCTGTGGGCCGACGGCTCCCCCGCACCGGCGGCCTGAGCCGGCAGCACCAAGCTCCGGACCCGGGCGGTGAACGAGCGGCATCGGGGTGCGAGCCGGGGCGGTATCGGGGTGCGAGCCGGGGTGGCGCCGGGGTTGGAGCCGGGTGGCACCACCGCCTGAACCCGCCGGCCGCCGGCGCCCAAGCCGCGAAGGGACCGGGGGCTGAGCCAGGGGCACTGCCGCCTGAAACCGCCGGCTACCAGCGCCTGAAGCGAGGGAGCGCCGGGGTGTGCACTGGGGTGGTGCCAAGGCTTGAACCCGAGGGCGCCGGGTCTGCGTCGGGGTGGCCCTGGGCTGAGCGGGGTGGCGCCGGGCTGGTGAGTCGGGCGGCGCCGGCGGCCTTTCCCGCGCCGAGTGGGCCGGTGGTCCCCGTCTTTTTTGGGGGGGCCGGCCTGCTTCAGGTGTTGAGGGTGAGGACCCGGTCCACGGCGATCTCGATGACCACCCGGCCGGGCGGGTCGGGCGGCGCGGACCAGTACCGCCGCGCATACAGCTGCGCGCCCAGCGCCACCCGCGCGGGATCGCTGACCACGGTGGCGCTGCCCTCGAGCGTGATCCAGGCGAATCCGTCCACCTGGCACAGCGCGACCCGGCCGCCGGGCGCGGCGAGCAGGTTGCGGGCTTTTCGTGCGGAGGCGACCGTCATCACCCGGGCCAGGCCCGAGCGGGCGTCCCAGGTGAAGCGCACCGGCGCCACGTGCGGCGTCCCGTCCGGCCTGAGCGTGGTGAAGGCGGCGACATGCGCGGAGTCGTTCAAGAACGCCTCCGCGGAGGCGGGCAGCCGCACGGCGGGGCGTCCCGCCGCGGCGGGACGCTGCTGGGGCAAAGACATCGTCTGGCGTCCTTACGTTCACAAAAGACAGGCAGAGGCGGTCCGACGTGACCGGGCGGCGGGCGCCCGGGGGGTCAGTCGATGCCGCGGACGATGGTGTCGTCCTCGTCGTCCTCGGCTCCGGCCAGCCGCAGCGGCGGGGCGCCGGGGGCCGGGGCGGGTTGCGGACGCGGCCGCGCCGGATCGCGGAACGTGTGTGCGTCGTCGTGCATGGGCGCCTCCCTCGCGTCGGTCGCCCCAGGGTGTCAACGTTCGCTCGGGCGGCCCTCGATGGAGGCCGGGCCGCCCGTGGAGGGCCGCCCGAGCCGCCGGGCCGGCTGGTGTGGGGGCTGGTGTGCGGGGGCCGCGCGTGGCACCTCCTCGGTGCCCAGTACGGCCAGGACGTCGGCGACGGTGGCCTGCGGCCGGGTGTCGGGCAGGTGCCGCAGCAGCCGCAGGCAGTGGGCGAGCAGCCGGCCGGCGTCGCCATCGCCGATCCGGGCCCGGTCGTGCAGGACGGCCAGTGCCAGCGAGCCGTCGGCGCCGGGGCGGGCGAGCAGGGCCAGGGGGAAGCCGGTGTGCGCGCCGCCGGTGTGCTGCTGCTCGAAGCCGATCCCGGCGGCCGCCAGGCCGGCGCGCAGCGCGGCCGGCCGGCGCGGGAGGGTCTCCAGGCAGACCAGGCTGTCCGCCACGCGCGCGGTGCGGGCGTGGCCGGCCCACTGCCGCACCTGCCCGAGCGAGGCCCACTCGTAGGCGGCCATGTCCAGCGCCCGGTCGCGCAGCGCGGCCAGCAGCTGCTCCAGCCGGTGCGCCGGGGTGATCCGCACGGTCAGGGGCAGCAGCGTGCGCAGCGGCCCCACCAGCCGTTCGGCGGCGTCCAGGGCGATGCCGCGCCCCGTGGCGGTGACCGCGAAGCGGACCGTGGCCGGCGCACCGGCGGCGGCAGCGCGGTGCAGCAGCAGCGCCCACACCGCGTGCAGGACGCTGGAGTCGGACACGGCCTGGGCGGCGGCCCAGCGGTGCAGCCGCCCGGCCTCGGCCCGGCTCAAGACCGTCTCGGCGCGGCCGTTGCCGCTCTGGCCTGTCTTCGGCCCGGCCGCCGCGGGCAGCAGCACCATGCGTCCGGGCGCGGCGGCACCGCTCCAAAAGGCGCGGGCGGCGGCCGGGTCCTGGCGCTCCAGCCAGCTGGTCCAGTCCCCGATGTCCGGGCGGCGCTGGCCGCCGGGCAGGGCGCCGCCGGCGAGGTAGGCGCGGGTGAACTCCTGCTGCAAAAGCCATGCGCTCCAGGCGTCCAGCAGCGCGTGGTGGAAGGTCAGCAGCACCCGGGTCGCAGGCCCCACACCGGCGCCTCCGGGGGGCGCATCGAGCAGGGTCAGGCGCAGCGGGGCGGGACGGGCGAGGTCGAAGCCGCGCCGCCGGTCGGCCTCCAGCAGCTCCGGCCACTTAGCGCTGCCGGCGCGGTGGTGCACGACGTCGGCGCGGGCCCGGGCGTGCAGCAGGAGGTGGGGGGCGGGCCGCAGGGCGCACCCGGTGCGCAGAATCGTTTCTCTGTCCACGACCGACTGCCAGGACGCGGTGAAGCGGTGCAGGTCCAGCGGCCCGCGCCACACCCACGACAGCTGCTCGAGGTGCCGGCCGCTGTGCCGGTCGGTGAAGGAGTCCAGCAGCGCCTCGTACTGCTGCCAGGTCACCGGCCGCACCGGCCGCCCCGCCCCACGCAGGCCGGCCCGGCCGGTGGGGCCGGTGCCGGCAGGCCACTGCCAGAATCGTGGGCGAGCCGGCCCTGCCATCGAAACACCCTCCTCCACGGTCCGCTCCCCCGCTGCACGGGCAGGTCACCGGGCCGGGGGGAACCGGCGGCCCGGGGGCGTGCCCCTGCCCGGCCCATCATGGGGCGGCCCGCACACATGCCGCTGACCGTGCGCTGACACCCCTTCAGGACCGCCCCTGGGCGGCTCGAGCCCGGCCGGGGCCGCACCTGCGGCCGGGGCGAGGTGGTGTGCGGGTTCAGATCGCCACCGCGCGGGGAGGGGGCGGTGAGGGGTGCGGGCGTGCGGGGTGAGCAGGGCCCGTGGTGTGCTGTGCTCGGTGTTCCTGGCCGCACCCCGTGGGGCGGTCGTCTTCGCCGGGCAGGGGGGTGCCGTCCGGTGAGGACGGACTTGCGGGGTGGGCAGGGGGTGTGGGTTCACGGTCGGCGCTTCGAAAGTGCGGCGGACGGCATGGATCCACCGGTCCGAGACGACGGCGGCCGTGAGTCCTTCACGGACCGTCCCCTCACGGTGGGCGAGGCCTTCGGGGGCGGCGAGAACATCTCCGCGGCCCGCCGTCCGGCCCGCTCGTTGCTGGCAGATGTGCACCGGGTGCACGGTGTGCCGGTGCCCGACCGCGCCGTGGGTGGCTGGTGGTCAGCGAGCGGGTGGCCAACGCCCGCACATACGCGCCGGGCCCCTGCCGGCTGACCCTGGAGGCCGGTGACGGCGCGGTGGAGGTGACGGTGTGGGACAGCGACCCGTCCCTGTCCGTGGCTCAGGGACCCGACCGACCGGGTGGGCCGGCACGGCCTGGAGATGGTCATGGCCCTGTGCCGGAGTCTCGAGAGGCACCGCGAGCCCGTCGGCAAGCGCATCGTGGCCGCCGTCATGCTGGCAGAGCGCCCGCTCGCAGACGAAGCCAGTGAGCAAGTCTCCTGACCCGGCGGCCGGGTCCGTCTCGCTGTGCCGCCGTGCGGCGGCACCTGCCTCGCCGCACGATGGCCGGCCGCACGGTGCGGGGCGCGGTGCAGGGGGGTGGGGCCCGGTGGTGTTCGCCGCCGGTGCCGGGAACAGCGCCATCAGTGCGTGCCGGTCGGGGGGTCCATCGCGGACAGCAGTGCCGGGTCGAGCATGGTGTGCACGGACATGTCGCCCGCCGGGCTCAGTCCGGCGTCGTGGCAGGCGGCGCTGAGCAGGTAGCGCTCCAGCACCCGGTGGGTGGCAAAGCCCCACTCCCCGCGGGTGGCGGTGCTGCCGTCGGGAGCCAGCAGCCGGCCGCCGCGGCTGAAGCCGAACTCCTGAAAGCCCAGCCGCATGCCCTGCCCGAGCGCCTTGGTGTAGGCCTCCTTCAGCGTCCACAGCCGCAGCACGTAGGCGGTCCGTTCGTGCTGCGGCAGGGCGGCGATCTCCTGGGACTCCGCGGGAGTGAGCACCCGGGAGGTGAGCAGGTCCAGGCGCACGAAGCGGTCCGCGAACTCCACGTCCACGCCGATCCGGCCGGTGCGGCTGAGCCCGACCGCCAGCAGGTCCCCGGTGTGGCTCAGGCTCACCTCCAGCTGGTCGAAGCCGCGCAGATAGGGCCGGCCGCCCAGGCCGTAGGCGAGGTCGAGGTACTCGGGCGGCAGGTTCAGGGCGGCGGCGGCCGTGTACTTGATCAGCAGCCGGGCGGCTGCGAAGCGGTGGCGCACCCGGGGATCGGCGGTGCCCCGGTAGCGGTCCCAGTCCGCGCCGATCAGCTCGGGCAGCCGCGGGTGGGTCAGCACACTGGGCAGCCACTCGGTCCACGTCGTGTACACCAGCGCGTTGCCGCGCTGGGCGAGGTCGTCCCGGACGGTGTGCCAGGGGCCTGCCGGCCTGGGCACGTGAAGAGGCTGGGCGCAGGTGACCTGGCTCATCGTCCTCCTTGTGGCGGTCGTGTCGCGCTGTGCCGTCCCACCCGGGCCCGGCAGGCCGGGTGCGGGGGTGGTGTCCCCCACTGCCCTGCGGCCGGCCGGGTCGGGCCGCTCGGATGCGGGCCGGGTCCGGGACTGGGAGGGGGTGCGGATCTGGGTTGGGGGTGAGGGGGCATCAGCCGGCCAGGGGGGTTGCGTACAAGTCGAGGCTGCGTTGGTCGCGGCAGCGTTGGAGGACCTCGGCCAGGACCGCGGCCTGCGCGGGGGCGGGAAGGTCGGGCACCTGGAGGCCGAGTCTGCGGCCCAGGCGGGTCAGGGCCACCACGGCCCAGGCCGGGTCGGCGAGGAAGCTGCCGTCGTCGGCCTGCTCCCACACGCCCAGGCAGGCGGCGGCGGCCAGGATCAGGGCGTAGCGGTCGGCCAGTACGCAGGCCAGGGGGTCGAAGGCGGTGCCGGTGGCGCCGGGCAGTGCCGCGCACCGCTTTTGCAGGGTCTTCAGCTCCGTGACGAAGCGGTGCGCGAGGTGGGCCAGCGCGGTGGGGACGGGGCCGGGGCGGGGGTGGGTGGTGAGGCGTTCGGCGGCGGCGACGAGCGTGGCCGAGAGCAGGTCGCCGCTGCCGAAGTGGGCGAGCGTGTGGTGGTCGAAGGCGGGCAGCGGCGTGCCGGGCCGAAACAGCTGTGCGGGTGGCTCGGCGGCGGTGAACCAGGTGGTGCGGGCCAGCCGCGGCAGCTGGGGCACCAGGACCGCCTGGCACACGGCGGTGCCGGAGTGTCCCAGGCCGGCCACCGGCAGGTCCCGGGCGAGTTTCTGAAAGCCCCCGTAGATGGGGCCGCGGTCGTAGCCGCGGGCGCCGAGCACGGCGGCCAGTTCCTCCAGGTCCTCGCGCAGCATGTCGGGCATCGTGTATTTGACGGCCGCGGCGGGCAGGTAGGCGTCCTGCGGGGCCAGGCTCAGGGCGCGCAGGCCGGTGACGGCCATGGCGTCGCAGGCGAGCAGGTCGGCGAAGACCCCGGCGAGGGTCTTGTGCCAGCGCCGGGCCGGCTGTTGGTCGGTGCGGTGTTCGGTGGCCGCGCGGACCGCCTGGCGCAGCACGCTGTCGACGCCGGCGAGGACGGTGGCGGGCACCAGGCAGTGGCTGATCTGGAAGCTGCGCAAAGCCAGCGGCACGCCGTCGCCGACCGCGCCGACGACGGCCGAGCCGGGCACGGTGACGTCGCTCAGTTCGATGCCGTGGAAGCGGGCGCTGCGCATGCCCGGGGTCGCCACCCGTGCGGTGCGCACCACCCGGCCGGTGGCGGGTGGCTGGGGTCCGAGCAACAGCACCGAGTGGCTGGAGGGGCCGTCCTTCTCGGCGGTGCGGCAGTAGGTGACGAACACCTCGGTGCGGTCGGCGTTGATGACGGCGTCCTTGCGGCCGTTGACGACGAAGCCGCCCTCGCCGGTGGGGGTGGCGGTCAGTTCGTTACGCAAGATGGCGTTGGCGTGGGCGACCTGGCGGTGCACGATCGCCACCCGGCCGCCCTCCAGCAGCACCCGGGCCAGGGTGTGCTGCTGGGCGCCGTTCCCGGCGGTCCACACCGAGGACGCGGCGAACAGCGAGGTGATGCCGAAGCCGTAGCCCAGGGCGAGGTCGCGGCGGAAGACCGGGCGCAGCACCCGGGCCAGGCGCTCCAGGTCGCTCAGGCACCCGCCCAGATGGGCCGGCACGAACTCGGCGTGCAGGCCCGCCCGCATCAGCAGTGCCTCGGTGGCCTCGGGCACGGCGCGGGCGTCGTCGGCGCGCAGCAGCGCCAGCTGCCCGTGGGGGTTGGCCGGGTCGGCGGGATCGCCCAGGGCCGCCTCCAGCCGGGCCGCCTGCCCCGGTTCAGCACCGGGGGCGGGCAGGCGACGGGCGGCGGCGGGGTGCGGGGCGGCGCTCACAGGATGCGGACCGCGCCGGTGGCGTGCCGCGCGGCCCGGTGCAGCACCACCAGGCCGGCGGCGCCGAGTTCCTCGCGCAGCCGGCCGCGGGCGTCCTGGACCGTGGCGTCGAGGCCCGGGACGGGGGCGATGGCGTCCTCGCGGAGCAGCACGGTGTGCCGGGCGCGCACCGTGACGCCGGACTCGTCGGGATCCACGCACCACTCGCCGGTGTGGGAGGCCAGCAGGGGCGCGGTGCGGGTCTGCTTGTACACGATCCGCCCGGCGGCGGGAAAGCACATACGCACCGACTCGGTGGAGTGGACGGTGCCGTCGGCGCCGACACTGGCCATGGCCATCGTCTGCACACCCGGGCTGTCCTCGGCCAGGTGCACGCTGTGCACGTGCGGCAGCCGGTCGGGCCACTGTGCGGCCCGGTACAAGAAGTCGTAGACGACTTCGGCGGGCCCCTTGAGGGCGATCGTGTCCTCGAAGGAGAGCACCAGGTCGTCCAGGCGCGGCCAGCGCTCGGCCAGCCAGGCCAGGCGGTCCAGCTGGGCGCGGCTGTTGGCCTGGGTGATCCGGGTGAGCCGGGCGACGTCGTCGGGGGCGTCACCGCGGACACTGAAGGCGTGGGCGAGGGTGACCTGACAGCGGTCGCCCAGCGGCTGGACGGTCCACACCCCGCTCATGGAATCCACCGGGGCGGCGGGGACCTCGTGAGAAAACTCCACCCGGTGGCGGCCGACGTCCAGGCGGCGGCTGGTGACCCAGGAGGCGATCGCGCCGCCCGCGTCGGCCCACATCCGCAGCCGCTCATGAGTGCCGTCGAAGTCCAGCTGCTCCACATGCAGACAGGGCGCGAAGAACAGCGGCCACTGGGTGGCATCGGCGATCAGCCCGTACAACACGCCGGCCGGGGCCGATGCGGTCACTTCCGACACCACCCGGTGCACGCGCGTATCCGTCATCCTCACACCCCTTGTGTCGTTCCATTGCGGCTCATTGCGGCTCATTGCGGCTCCTGCACGGCCGCCGAAGGGCCGGCGGCCGCACCCCGCCGCCCGGCCGCCCGGCCCTTCGGCGGCCGCCACGGCGATGCTGTCCGGAACCGCTCGACAGGCGGCCGCACGCCACTCGCGTCCGGCTCGAACACCCCCGCCCCCAGGGCAGGCGGGCGGGCGCGGCCGCGCCGTGGTTGAGCAGGCCCGGCCCGATGCCGGCGGGGCGCTGCGGCGGCCGGGCGGGCGGGGCGCGCCCCAGCCGCGCTCCAGCGCCGCTGGGCGTTTCCTCGACCCCCACGGCGCACGGTGGCTTCCCCCTACCGCCCGGACGGCGGCGGGGAGGAGGAAAGGAGCACACCCGTGGGACGGCAGGACGGCTTTTGCGCATACCGGTATCTGCGCGGCGTCTGGGACGGCCTGGTCGCCGTGGGCATGCTGCACACCCTCGGCGTCACCGACCCCGAGATGCACGTGCGCCACAGCGCGCTGTACCACGACCCGCCCGCCGGGCACCCCGAACAACTCCTGCCCGAGACCGGACTGACCCCACTGGAACACCGCCTGGCCCAGGAGATGGACCGGCCCCGGCCGGGACGCCGCTGGGCCGCCTGAACCAGAGTGAGCACCGGCTCTGCAGACCAAAGGGGGCGGTCGGCAAGGAGGGCCGGTGCCGGGGAGCGCCGCGCGGTGGTGTCACGGTGCGGGTGCGCGCCAGGCGGTGAGGCGGTCGAGGCGGTCGGTCACATCCCGCTGTTCGCGGGCGAGGGTTTCCAGGCGGTGGCGCAGCTGGGCGATCTCCTCGTGCAGCAGCCGCAGGTCGAGGTCGCCGTCGCCCGCCCCTTGCGGCCCGCCCGGCGGCGCTGTGTGTGCTTCGTGCGGTGTCGGTGCGGATGGGTCGGCGGGGCGCCATGCGCGTGTCCCGGTCCCGCTGGGGCGGCCGGCGGGCGGCGGGCCGTCCCCGCGGCCCTCCCGCCGGGTGCGGGGCCGGGTGTGGGGCGGGGTGGGGTGCGGGGCGGGTGTGTGCTGGTCCTGGGGGCGGTCGTAGGGGGTGTGGCCGTCTATTGGGCTGTCGTCGGCGGGGGGCGGGAGCGGTGGCGGGGCGGTCGGGTGGGGTGCCGGGTCGGGGCGGCGGTGGAGGATGGCCTGCATGCGGGCGTGCAGCAGCGGGCCCGGTTCGATGCCCAACTCGTGCAGGAGCCTGCGGCGGGCCTGTTCGTAGACGGCGAGGGCCTCGGCCTGGCGGCCGGTGCGGTGCAGTGCGCTCATCAGCAGTTCGTAGAAGCGTTCGCGCAGCGGGTGGGCGGCCGTCAGTTCCTGCAGTTCCGCGGTGAGCCGGCGGTGCTGGCCCAGGCGCAGGCAGGTGTCGTAGAGCTCTTCCAGGGCCAGCAGCCGGTTCTCCTCCAGCAGGGCGGCCTCGGTGGAGCAGATGGTGCCGCGCCCGCAGCCTTCCAGGGCCGGTCCGCGCCACAGGGCCAGCGCCTGGCGCAGGAGGCGTTGGGCGCGGGCGGGTTCGGCGGCGGCCTGGGTGCGTGCCTGGGTGAGCAGGCACGCAAAGCGCTGGGCGTCGGTGGGGGTGCGGCCCGCGTGCAGGACGTAGCCCAGCGGGTGGGTCACCAGCCACGCATGCTCGCGCCGGGCCGCGGCCGGCCCGCCGGCGGGCGGGGGCGCGCCGGCGGGCGGGGGCGGTGGGGCGGCGGGCGGGGGCGGTGGGGGCAGCAGCCGTCGCAGCCGGGCGATGTGGGCCTGGAGGGCGTTGGCGGCGCCGGCCGGGGGGCGTTCGGCCCACAGTTCGTCGACGAGCCGGTCGACGGGCACCACCTGGCCGGCCTTGACGGTGAGGGCTCCCAGCAGGGCCCGCTGCTTGGCACCCGTGGGCACCCAGGCCGTCCCGGTGCGGTCGTCGTAGATCTCGACCGGACCCAGAATCCTCAATTCCATCGCGTCCTCACCGGGCCGACGAGCCTTAAATCCGCCGTGTGCACGATAACGGCAGGCTGCGGCGGGAAAGGCGTTCGGCGGCGGTTTGCGGCCCGCCAGTGGACTATTCCTCGAGGGATCTTCAGGAGGGTGCGGCGCATCCCTGGAGAAAACCTCCCCCGCAAGCGAGGCGCTGATAGGCGCCGAGCACGTGAGCCAGCTCGGCGTCGGGCACGTGCGGCAGGAACTGATCCCTGCCCCGCCCGGCCAGACGGCCCAACAGGCCCTGAACGAGCGGGTTGATGGCGGGCGCGTGCCGCGCCTGCACCGCATGGCTCTCCATGGCCGAAAAGCTAGCCGCCCGCCCTGCAGCCGCGCCCCGCATCCCGCTCGAGCGGGACTCGAACATTCCTTGCACCTCGCTCCGTGAAATGTATGGATCCCCTCGCGATCGGACCGCATCAATCACCTGCGGCCCCAAAAAGCGACAGTATTTTGAGCCCAGCTCGACGCTCTGATCCGATGGCCGCCTTTACGGCGCGGAGGGAATCATGAACATAAAAGTCCTGGGTGCGTTGAATGCCGAAGTCAACGGAATATCGATCGTGCCGACCGCGGGCAAGCCGCGCCAGGTACTGGCGCTGCTGGCCCTGTCCCCGGGCCGGGTGGTGCCGGTACCGACGATCATGGAGGAGATCTGGGGCTCGGAACTCCCCCAGAGCTCGCTGACCACACTGCAGACCTACATCCTGCAGCTGCGCCGGCTGCTGGGCACCGCCATGGGCCCCGACGTGCCCGGCTCGGCCAAGGACGTGCTCGCCACCCGTTATGGCGGCTATCTGCTGCAGATCCCCACCGACGCGGTCGACGTCTACCGCTACGAACGCCTGGTCCTGGAGGGCCGCCAGGCCTTCGAGGAGGGCGAGGACGCCCGCGCCGCCGCGCTGCTGCGCCAGGCACTGGATCTGTGGGAGGGACCGGCGCTGGTGGACGTGCGGGTCGGGCCGATCCTGGAGATCGAGGTGATGCGGCTGGAACAGAGCCGCCTGGTCGCCCAGGAACGGCGCATCGACGCCGACCTGCGGCTGGGCCGGCATGTGGAACTGCTCGCGGAACTGACGGACCTGGTGGCCCGCCACCCCCAGCACGAGGGACTGCACTCGCAGGCCATGGTCGCGCTGTACCGCTCGGGCCGGCAGGCCGCCGCCCTCGACGTCTACCGCCGGCTGCGCCACCGCCTGATCGACGAACTCGGCGTGGAACCCTCCCCGCAGCTGCAAAGGCTGCACCAGGCGATGCTCGCCGTCGACCCCCGCCTGGACATCATCGCCGGCCCGCGACGCACCTCCACCTTCGACCTGTACGCCGCCTGACCGCACCGCCCCTGCACCCCGGCCGGCGGCCGGTGGGGTGCCCCAGTGCGGGTGTGCAGCCGTGCGGGAGCGGCTGCAATGGCGCGCGCCGGGGGGCGGGCGGGGGTGATGAGCGGCGCGGTCGAGCGCCGCCCGAGCCCGGGTTGCCAAGCTCGGCCGACCGGGCGCGGCAGTGATCGTGCCTCCCGCCCGGGCGGGAGGGCCCGATCCGGCACGGGGCCGGATGGGGCGAGAGGCGAGCAGTGAGAGGGGACGGGGAGGGACATGGCTTCGCGGACGCAGGCCGGCACGGCGGGAGGCGGGCGGGTCAGGCTGTACTGCCTGGCCCACGCGGGGGCGGGCGTGAGCAGCTATCGCACCTGGCCCGCGGCCCTGTCCCCGGCGATCGACGTTCTCGCCCTGCCGCTGCCGGGCCGGGACGGCCGGCGCCGCGAGCCGCGGGTGACCAGCCGTGACGCCCTGCTGGCCGACCTGCTGCCCACCCTGCTGCAGGGGGCCGAAAAGGGGCCGTATGCGCTGTACGGGCACAGCCTGGGCGCGCTGGTCGCCTACACCCTGACCCGGGCGCTGGAGGAGGTGGGGGCGCCGGCGCCGCTGCTGCTGGCGGTGGGCGCCTGTCTGCCCCCGCACACCGCGACCGCCCTGGTGAGCGCCGCCGACCTGCCCGAGGAGGACCTGCTGCCCCTGCTGGGGGATCTCGGCTCGCTGCCCGCGGGAGCGGCCGGTGGTCCGGGCGGGCTGTGGCGCCGGACGGTGCTGCCGGTGCTCCGCGACGACCTGCGGCTGGCCCGCTCCCTGCGCCGGGCCGCACTGGATGAGGCCACCGGCGGCCCCGTGGCCTGCCCGGTGGTCGTCTTCGGCGGCAGCCAGGACCCCCTCGCGGCCCCCGAATCGCTGGGCACCTGGCAGCAGTGGGCCAGCGGACCGATCACCCGGCACACCGTGACCGGCGATCACTTCTTCGCCCCCCACGCGGAACTGCCACAGCTGGTGGGCCAGGCCTGCCGGCACCAGCTGGCCCTGCAGGGGAAAACCCGATGAGACCGATCGCCCTCACCAGGGCGGGGCACGGCCTATGACAGGGGCCGTCATCACAGAGCCGGGGGAAGACCGATGAGACGGGTCGTCGTCACCGGGGTGGGGGTGGTGGCGCCGGGCGCGGTGGGCACGCACGCCTTCTGGTCGCTGCTGACCGCGGGCCGCACCGCCACCCGCACCATCACCCTCTTCGACGCCTCCACCCGCCGCTCCCGCATCGCCGCCGAAGTCGACTTCCACCCTGCGGCCCACGGCTTCTCCCGCCCCGAGAGCGAACGCCTGGACCGGACCGCTCAGTTCGCCCTGGTCAGCGCGCGCGAGGCGATGGCCGACAGCGGCCTGGACAACACCGGCGACCCACTACGCCGGGGAGTGAGCCTGGGCAGCGCGATCGGCTGCACCACCGCCCTGGCCACCCAGTACGCCCTGCTCAGCAACTGCGGCACCACCTGGGAAGTCGACCACACCCGGGCCGCCGACTGCCTCTACGACTACTTCGTCCCCAGCTCGCTGGCCGCCGAAGTCGCCCGCGCCCACGGGGCGCAGGGCCCGGTCGCCCTGATCTCCAGCGGCTGCACCTCCGGCCTGGACGCCATCGGACACGGCGCGGACCTGATCACCGACGGCGCCTGCGATGTGGTCCTCGCCGGCGGCGCCGAAGCCCCGATCGCGCCGATCGCCACCGCCTGCTTCGACCGCATCCGGCTGACCAGCGCCCGCAACGACGAGGCCGCCACCGCCAGCCGCCCCTTCGACCGCACCCGGGACGGCTTCGTCCTGGCCCGAGGCGCCGCCGTCCTCGTCCTGGAAGAACTCCAGCACGCCCGCCGCCGCGGCGCCCTCCCCTACGCCGAAATCGCCGGCTTCGCCTCCCTGGCCAGCGCCCACCACATCACCGCACTGCGCCCCGGCGGCCAGGACCTCGCCGCCACCATCACCACCGCCCTGAACGCGGCCCGCCTCAACCCGGTCGACGTCGACTACATCAACGCCCACGGCGCCGGCACCCGCCCCAACGACCGCCACGAAACCCACGCCTTCAAAACAGCCCTGGGCGACCACGCCCGCACCATCCCCATCAGCTCCATCAAATCCATGATCGGACACACCCTGGGAGCCGCCGGCGCCCTCGACGCCGTGGCCGGCTGCCTGACCATCCGCCACGACACCATCCCCCCCCACCGCCAACCTCCACACCCCCGACCCCGCCTGCGACCTCGACTACACCCCCCTGACCGCCCGCACCCAACGCACCCACACCGTCCTTCAACGTCGCCAAGCGGCTTCGGGCGCCTCCACACCGCCACCCTCCTCACCCGCCCCCTCCTCCAGGCCACCCAATGACCC
>NZ_JAJPGQ010000004.1:208655-209059 GCF_054189285.1 Streptomyces sp. MAI_2237
CGCCTGCAAACAAGCCTGCTGAAACTCGCCCTCCACGACGCCCACATGACACCCGCCCACATCGACGTTGTCTTCGCCGACGCCGCCGCACCACCCCGCAGCCGACCACACCGAAAGCACCGCCCTGACCACCCTGTTCGGCCCCCACGCCGTCCCCGTGACCCCCCCCAAAACCATGACCGCCGCCTCGGAGCCGCGGCCCGCGCTCGACCTCGGCCGCGCTCTGATGGCAGCTACGCCAGCCGCATCATCCCCCCCACCACCCCACCACCCCACCCCGCCGCGCACCCACCACCTCACCTCGTCCTGAACACCCCCCGCCCCCACCCCCAACCTGACCACCGCACTCGTCATCGCCCGCGGCCACGGCGGCCACAACACCGCAACCATCCTCACCACCACCC
>NZ_JAJPGQ010000005.1:0-1497382 GCF_054189285.1 Streptomyces sp. MAI_2237
AGAACAGGGGCAGGGGGCTGAGGGCCGGCGAAGCCGGCGAGGGCCGGGGCCCGGAGGAGGTGGACGGCCGGAGGCCGGGGCGGAGGGGCTGGACGGCCGGGGGCCGGGGCTGGGGGGTGTGTCAGTCGGCCGGGCCGAACCAGCGGTGCAGCGCAGGCGCCAGGCCGTCGGCGCCGGCCCCGCGGGCGCGACCCAGGCGACGTAGCCGTCGGGGCGTAGGAGGATGCCGTCCAACGGGCGCCTCGCAGTCGAAGTCGGCGGCCACCACGTCGACCCGGCCGGCCCAGTCCGGCCGCCGCCGTGCGCAGCCCGTGGTCGCGCCGAGCTCGAGCAGCACGGACGGCCGGTGTGCTGCAGGCTTGAAGCTGGAGACCTTCTCGCCGTCGACGACCAGCTCCCGCTCCGGCAGGCGCCGTCCCCAGCAGCGGGTGCTCGCCCTCCCGACGTCGTGGCGGATGTCCAGGCCGGTGACCATGCCGGCCAGCAGACGCCGCACCGAGTCGTAGCCGTCGACGAGTTCGGCGAACACCTCGCGCAGCGGGGCCATCTCCTCCCCGCCAGGTAGAGGGTGCGCTGGGCCAGCGTGTTGGTCAGGATGCGGGCGCCCACCGGGTGGCGTTCGTCGTGGTAGCTGTCCAGCAGGGCTTCGCCGGCGCGGCCCTGGACCGCCAGGGCCAGCTTCCAGCCGAGGTTGACCGCGTCCTGGATGCCCGCGCTCATCCCCTGCGCCCCGATGGGCAGATGGATGTGGGCGGCATCGCCGGCCAGGAAGATGCGGCCCTTGCGGTAGGCGGCGGCCTGCCGGCTGACGTCGGTGGTGGAGCTGACCCACAGCGGGGTGGCGCCGCTGATGTCCTCCCCCGACAGCCGCTCCAAAGGCCTCGCGACCTCCTCGAAGGTGATCGGGCCGGGGCTGGTGCGCAGCGGCTGGTCGCGGTCGAAGTAGATGACCCGGCTGCGGTCCGGGCCCAGCGGCATCACCATGACCATGCCGCCGGGCACGCGCTCGCCGCTGAACCGCGGGCGCAGCCGGATGCCGGCCACGTCGGCGAAGCGCAGTTCGATGGTGGGTTCGGTGCCGGGGAAGTCGATGCCGGCGGCCGTGCGCACCACGCTGCGGGCGCCGTCGCAACCCACCAGGTAGCGGGCGCGCAGTTCGATCTCGCCGTCCCGGTGCGGGGCCTTGACGCTCACCGCGTCTTCGTCCGTGCGCAGGCCGGTGACCTCCACGCCGCGGCGCACCTGCGCGCCCAGCTCGGCCGCCCAGCCGCCCAGGACGCCCTCGGTGCGCGCCTGCGGGATGCCGCGCGCCCCGAAGGAGCCACCCTCGATCACCTGGTAGTCCAGGCCGACCCCGCCGAAGTGACCGACGGGGATGACCCCCACCTCACCGAAACGGGCCATCAGATTCCGCTGCGCGAATTCCTCGATCGTCCGCGCCGAAAAACCCAGAGCCCTCGACTGGCGAATAGGCTCGGCGAGTTTGTCCAGCACCGTGACCGAGACTCCATTGAGTCTCAATTCACCCGCGAGCATGAGTCCGGTGGGACCGGCTCCCACCACTATGACGTCCGTATCGAAGTCGCTCATATGACCCTTCTCCCCACTGGTGTCCGGCCAGTATTGCCAGCGCCGCAGACGGCCGTAAATAGCCGCCGGTACAGGTTTTCGACCATGAAGTCCATAAGAATGCGGACTATGTCAGAGCTTTGTCAGAAGGGTTGCCGGACAAGGGGCGGAGCGCGGCATTCTCAGGTATGACCTACACCCGCAGCATTGATGAAGATGCAACGAAATCCGAGTCGCCGGCGGAATCCCGCGCCGAGATCGCCGCACTGCTGAGCCGGTATCTGCTCTCCCTCGACGACAGCGAGGACACCCTCGACGACGCCTGGGCGGCCGCCTTGTTCACCCCTGACGCGGTGGTGGCCTTCCCCATGAGCCGCCATCAGGGCCGGGCCGGTATGGCCGACTACCACGCCGCGGCGCTGTCGGCGTTCGCCGGCACCCAGCACCACGGCAGCGCCCCGCTGGTCGACCTCGACGGCGAGGAGGCCACCCTGCGCGCCAACCTGATCTCCACGCATGTGCACCACGCCCGTCAGGTGGCCGGCGGGCTGGCGCCGCTGTTCGCCACCGGCACCTTCGTCGACGGCACCGCCCGCCGCACCCCGCACGGCTGGCGCCTGTCCCGGCTGTCCTTCCGGCTGCTGTGGGCCGACGGCTCCCCCGCACCGGCGGCCTGAGCCGGCAGCACCAAGCTCCGGACCCGGGGCGGTGAACGAGCGGCATCGGGGTGCGAGCCGGGGCGGTATCGGGGTGCGAGCCGGGGTGGCGCCGGGGTTGGAGCCGGGTGGCACCACCGCCTGAACCCGCCGGCCGCCGGCGCCCAAGCCGCGAAGGACCGGGGGCTGAGCCAGGGGCACTGCCGCCTGAAACCGCCGGCTACCAGCGCCTGAAGCGAGGGAGCGCCGGGGTGTGCACTGGGGTGGTGCCAAGGCTTGAACCCGAGGGCGCCGGGTCTGCGTCGGGGTGGCCCTGGGCTGAGCGGGGTGGCGCCGGGCTGGTGAGTCGGGCGGCGCCGGCGGCCTTTCCCGCGCCGAGTGGGCCGGTGGTCCCCGTCTTTTTTGGGGGGGCCGGCCTGCTTCAGGTGTTGAGGGTGAGGACCCGGTCCACGGCGATCTCGATGACCACCCGGCCGGGCGGGTCGGGCGGCGCGGACCAGTACCGCCGCGCATACAGCTGCGCGCCCAGCGCCACCCGCGCGGGATCGCTGACCACGGTGGCGCTGCCCTCGAGCGTGATCCAGGCGAATCCGTCCACCTGGCACAGCGCGACCCGGCCGCCGGGCGCGGCGAGCAGGTTGCGGGCTTTTCGTGCGGAGGCGACCGTCATCACCCGGGCCAGGCCCGAGCGGGCGTCCCAGGTGAAGCGCACCGGCGCCACGTGCGGCGTCCCGTCCGGCCTGAGCGTGGTGAAGGCGGCGACATGCGCGGAGTCGTTCAAGAACGCCTCCGCGGAGGCGGGCAGCCGCACGGCGGGGCGTCCCGCCGCGGCGGGACGCTGCTGGGGCAAAGACATCGTCTGGCGTCCTTACGTTCACAAAAGACAGGCAGAGGCGGTCCGACGTGACCGGGCGGCGGGCGCCCGGGGGTCAGTCGATGCCGCGGACGATGGTGTCGTCCTCGTCGTCCTCGGCTCCGGCCAGCCGCAGCGGCGGGGCGCCGGGGGCCGGGCGGGTTGCGGACGCGGCCGCGCCGGATCGCGGAACGTGTGTGCGTCGTCGTGCATGGGCGCCTCCCTCGCGTCGGTCGCCCCAGGGTGTCAACGTTCGCTCGGGCGGCCCTCGATGGAGGCCGGGCCGCCCGTGGAGGGCCGCCCGAGCCGCCGGGCCGGCTGGTGTGGGGGCTGGTGTGCGGGGGCCGCGCGTGGCACCTCCTCGGTGCCCAGTACGGCCAGGACGTCGGCGACGGTGGCCTGCGGCCGGTGTCGGGCAGGTGCCGCAGCAGCCGCAGGCAGTGGGCGAGCAGCCGGCCGGCGTCGCCATCGCCGATCCGGGCCCGGTCGTGCAGGACGGCCAGTGCCAGCGAGCCGTCGGCGCCGGGGCGGGCGAGCAGGGCCAGGGGAAGCCGGTGTGCGCGCCGCCGGTGTGCTGCTGCTCGAAGCCGATCCCGGCGGCCGCCAGGCCGGCGCGCAGCGCGGCCGGCCGGCGCGGGAGGGTCTCCAGGCAGACCAGGCTGTCCGCCACGCGCGCGGTGCGGGCGTGGCCGGCCCACTGCCGCACCTGCCCGAGCGAGGCCCACTCGTAGGCGGCCATGTCCAGCGCCCGGTCGCGCAGCGCGGCCAGCAGCTGCTCCAGCCGGTGCGCCGGGGTGATCCGCACGGTCAGGGGCAGCAGCGTGCGCAGCGGCCCCACCAGCCGTTCGGCGGCGTCCAGGGCGATGCCGCGCCCCGTGGCGGTGACCGCGAAGCGGACCGTGGCCGGCGCACCGGCGGCGGCAGCGCGGTGCAGCAGCAGCGCCCACACCGCGTGCAGGACGCTGGAGTCGGACACGGCCTGGGCGGCGGCCCAGCGGTGCAGCCGCCCGGCCTCGGCCCGGCTCAAGACCGTCTCGGCGCGGCCGTTGCCGCTCTGGCCTGTCTTCGGCCCGGCCGCCGCGGGCAGCAGCACCATGCGTCCGGGCGCGGCGGCACCGCTCCAAAAGGCGCGGGCGGCGGCCGGGTCCTGGCGCTCCAGCCAGCTGGTCCAGTCCCCGATGTCCGGGCGGCGCTGGCCGCCGGGCAGGGCGCCGCCGGCGAGGTAGGCGCGGGTGAACTCCTGCTGCAAAAGCCATGCGCTCCAGGCGTCCAGCAGCGCGTGGTGGAAGGTCAGCAGCACCCGGGTCGCAGGCCCCACACCGGCGCCTCCGGGGGGCGCATCGAGCAGGGTCAGGCGCAGCGGGGCGGGACGGGCGAGGTCGAAGCCGCGCCGCCGGTCGGCCTCCAGCAGCTCCGGCCACTTAGCGCTGCCGGCGCGGTGGTGCACGACGTCGGCGCGGGCCCGGGCGTGCAGCAGGAGGTGGGGGCGGGCCGCAGGGCGCACCCGGTGCGCAGAATCGTTTCTCTGTCCACGACCGACTGCCAGGACGCGGTGAAGCGGTGCAGGTCCAGCGGCCCGCGCCACACCCACGACAGCTGCTCGAGGTGCCGGCCGCTGTGCCGGTCGGTGAAGGAGTCCAGCAGCGCCTCGTACTGCTGCCAGGTCACCGGCCGCACCGGCCGCCCCGCCCCACGCAGGCCGGCCCGGCCGGTGGGGCCGGTGCCGGCAGGCCACTGCCAGAATCGTGGGCGAGCCGGCCCTGCCATCGAAACACCCTCCTCCACGGTCCGCTCCCCCGCTGCACGGGCAGGTCACCGGGCCGGGGGGAACCGGCGGCCCGGGGGCGTGCCCCTGCCCGGCCCATCATGGGGCGGCCCGCACACATGCCGCTGACCGTGCGCTGACACCCCTTCAGGACCGCCCCTGGGCGGCTCGAGCCCGGCCGGGCCGCACCTGCGGCCGGGGCGAGGTGGTGTGCGGGTTCAGATCGCCACCGCGCGGGGAGGGGCGGTGAGGGGTGCGGGCGTGCGGGGTGAGCAGGGCCCGTGGTGTGCTGTGCTCGGTGTTCCTGGCCGCACCCCGTGGGGCGGTCGTCTTCGCCGGGCAGGGGGGTGCCGTCCGGTGAGGACGGACTTGCGGGGTGGGCAGGGGGTGTGGGTTCACGGTCGGCGCTTCGAAAGTGCGGCGGACGGCATGGATCCACCGGTCCGAGACGACGGCGGCCGTGAGTCCTTCACGGACCGTCCCCTCACGGTGGGCGAGGCCTTCGGGGGCGGCGAGAACATCTCCGCGGCCCGCCGTCCGGCCCGCTCGTTGCTGGCAGATGTGCACCGGGTGCACGGTGTGCCGGTGCCCGACCGCGCCGTGGGTGGCTGGTGGTCAGCGAGCGGGTGGCCAACGCCCGCACATACGCGCCGGGCCCCTGCCGGCTGACCCTGGAGGCCGGTGACGGCGCGGTGGAGGTGACGGTGTGGGACAGCGACCCGTCCCTGTCCGTGGCTCAGGGACCCGACCGACCGGGTGGGCCGGCACGGCCTGGAGATGGTCATGGCCCTGTGCCGGAGTCTCGAGAGGCACCGCGAGCCCGTCGGCAAGCGCATCGTGGCCGCCGTCATGCTGGCAGAGCGCCCGCTCGCAGACGAAGCCAGTGAGCAAGTCTCCTGACCCGGCGGCCGGGTCCGTCTCGCTGTGCCGCCGTGCGGCGGCACCTGCCTCGCCGCACGATGGCCGGCCGCACGGTGCGGGGCGCGGTGCAGGGGGGTGGGGCCCGGTGGTGTTCGCCGCCGGTGCCGGGAACAGCGCCATCAGTGCGTGCCGGTCGGGGGGTCCATCGCGGACAGCAGTGCCGGGTCGAGCATGGTGTGCACGGACATGTCGCCCGCCGGGCTCAGTCCGGCGTCGTGGCAGGCGGCGCTGAGCAGGTAGCGCTCCAGCACCCGGTGGGTGGCAAAGCCCCACTCCCCGCGGGTGGCGGTGCTGCCGTCGGGAGCCAGCAGCCGGCCGCCGCGGCTGAAGCCGAACTCCTGAAAGCCCAGCCGCATGCCCTGCCCGAGCGCCTTGGTGTAGGCCTCCTTCAGCGTCCACAGCCGCAGCACGTAGGCGGTCCGTTCGTGCTGCGGCAGGGCGGCGATCTCCTGGGACTCCGCGGGAGTGAGCACCCGGGAGGTGAGCAGGTCCAGGCGCACGAAGCGGTCCGCGAACTCCACGTCCACGCCGATCCGGCCGGTGCGGCTGAGCCCGACCGCCAGCAGGTCCCCGGTGTGGCTCAGGCTCACCTCCAGCTGGTCGAAGCCGCGCAGATAGGGCCGGCCGCCCAGGCCGTAGGCGAGGTCGAGGTACTCGGGCGGCAGGTTCAGGGCGGCGGCGGCCGTGTACTTGATCAGCAGCCGGGCGGCTGCGAAGCGGTGGCGCACCCGGGGATCGGCGGTGCCCCGGTAGCGGTCCCAGTCCGCGCCGATCAGCTCGGGCAGCCGCGGGTGGGTCAGCACACTGGGCAGCCACTCGGTCCACGTCGTGTACACCAGCGCGTTGCCGCGCTGGGCGAGGTCGTCCCGGACGGTGTGCCAGGGGCCTGCCGGCCTGGGCACGTGAAGAGGCTGGGCGCAGGTGACCTGGCTCATCGTCCTCCTTGTGGCGGTCGTGTCGCGCTGTGCCGTCCCACCCGGGCCCGGCAGGCCGGGTGCGGGGGTGGTGTCCCCCACTGCCCTGCGGCCGGCCGGGTCGGGCCGCTCGGATGCGGGCCGGGTCCGGGACTGGGAGGGGGTGCGGATCTGGGTTGGGGGTGAGGGGGCATCAGCCGGCCAGGGGGGTTGCGTACAAGTCGAGGCTGCGTTGGTCGCGGCAGCGTTGGAGGACCTCGGCCAGGACCGCGGGCCTGCGCGGGGGCGGGAAGGTCGGGCACCTGGAGGCCGAGTCTGCGGCCCAGGCGGGTCAGGGCCACCACGGCCCAGGCCGGGTCGGCGAGGAAGCTGCCGTCGTCGGCCTGCTCCCACACGCCCAGGCAGGCGGCGGCGGCCAGGATCAGGGCGTAGCGGTCGGCCAGTACGCAGGCCAGGGGGTCGAAGGCGGTGCCGGTGGCGCCGGGCAGTGCCGCGCACCGCTTTTGCAGGGTCTTCAGCTCCGTGACGAAGCGGTGCGCGAGGTGGGCCAGCGCGGTGGGGACGGGGCCGGGGCGGGGGTGGGTGGTGAGGCGTTCGGCGGCGGCGACGAGCGTGGCCGAGAGCAGGTCGCCGCTGCCGAAGTGGGCGAGCGTGTGGTGGTCGAAGGCGGGCAGCGGCGTGCCGGGCCGAAACAGCTGTGCGGGTGGCTCGGCGGCGGTGAACCAGGTGGTGCGGGCCAGCCGCGGCAGCTGGGGCACCAGGACCGCCTGGCACACGGCGGTGCCGGAGTGTCCCAGGCCGGCCACCGGCAGGTCCCGGGCGAGTTTCTGAAAGCCCCCGTAGATGGGGCCGCGGTCGTAGCCGCGGGCGCCGAGCACGGCGGCCAGTTCCTCCAGGTCCTCGCGCAGCATGTCGGGCATCGTGTATTTGACGGCCGCGGCGGGCAGGTAGGCGTCCTGCGGGGCCAGGCTCAGGGCGCGCAGGCCGGTGACGGCCATGGCGTCGCAGGCGAGCAGGTCGGCGAAGACCCCGGCGAGGGTCTTGTGCCAGCGCCGGGCCGGCTGTTGGTCGGTGCGGTGTTCGGTGGCCGCGCGGACCGCCTGGCGCAGCACGCTGTCGACGCCGGCGAGGACGGTGGCGGGCACCAGGCAGTGGCTGATCTGGAAGCTGCGCAAAGCCAGCGGCACGCCGTCGCCGACCGCGCCGACGACGGCCGAGCCGGGCACGGTGACGTCGCTCAGTTCGATGCCGTGGAAGCGGGCGCTGCGCATGCCCGGGGTCGCCACCCGTGCGGTGCGCACCACCCGGCCGGTGGCGGGTGGCTGGGGTCCGAGCAACAGCACCGAGTGGCTGGAGGGGCCGTCCTTCTCGGCGGTGCGGCAGTAGGTGACGAACACCTCGGTGCGGTCGGCGTTGATGACGGCGTCCTTGCGGCCGTTGACGACGAAGCCGCCCTCGCCGGTGGGGGTGGCGGTCAGTTCGTTACGCAAGATGGCGTTGGCGTGGGCGACCTGGCGGTGCACGATCGCCACCCGGCCGCCCTCCAGCAGCACCCGGGCCAGGGTGTGCTGCTGGGCGCCGTTCCCGGCGGTCCACACCGAGGACGCGGCGAACAGCGAGGTGATGCCGAAGCCGTAGCCCAGGGCGAGGTCGCGGCGGAAGACCGGGCGCAGCACCCGGGCCAGGCGCTCCAGGTCGCTCAGGCACCCGCCCAGATGGGCCGGCACGAACTCGGCGTGCAGGCCCGCCCGCATCAGCAGTGCCTCGGTGGCCTCGGGCACGGCGCGGGCGTCGTCGGCGCGCAGCAGCGCCAGCTGCCCGTGGGGGTTGGCCGGGTCGGCGGGATCGCCCAGGGCCGCCTCCAGCCGGGCCGCCTGCCCCGGTTCAGCACCGGGGGCGGGCAGGCGACGGGCGGCGGCGGGGTGCGGGGCGGCGCTCACAGGATGCGGACCGCGCCGGTGGCGTGCCGCGCGGCCCGGTGCAGCACCACCAGGCCGGCGGCGCCGAGTTCCTCGCGCAGCCGGCCGCGGGCGTCCTGGACCGTGGCGTCGAGGCCCGGGACGGGGGCGATGGCGTCCTCGCGGAGCAGCACGGTGTGCCGGGCGCGCACCGTGACGCCGGACTCGTCGGGATCCACGCACCACTCGCCGGTGTGGGAGGCCAGCAGGGGCGCGGTGCGGGTCTGCTTGTACACGATCCGCCCGGCGGCGGGAAAGCACATACGCACCGACTCGGTGGAGTGGACGGTGCCGTCGGCGCCGACACTGGCCATGGCCATCGTCTGCACACCCGGGCTGTCCTCGGCCAGGTGCACGCTGTGCACGTGCGGCAGCCGGTCGGGCCACTGTGCGGCCCGGTACAAGAAGTCGTAGACGACTTCGGCGGGCCCCTTGAGGGCGATCGTGTCCTCGAAGGAGAGCACCAGGTCGTCCAGGCGCGGCCAGCGCTCGGCCAGCCAGGCCAGGCGGTCCAGCTGGGCGCGGCTGTTGGCCTGGGTGATCCGGGTGAGCCGGGCGACGTCGTCGGGGGCGTCACCGCGGACACTGAAGGCGTGGGCGAGGGTGACCTGACAGCGGTCGCCCAGCGGCTGGACGGTCCACACCCCGCTCATGGAATCCACCGGGGCGGCGGGGACCTCGTGAGAAAACTCCACCCGGTGGCGGCCGACGTCCAGGCGGCGGCTGGTGACCCAGGAGGCGATCGCGCCGCCCGCGTCGGCCCACATCCGCAGCCGCTCATGAGTGCCGTCGAAGTCCAGCTGCTCCACATGCAGACAGGGCGCGAAGAACAGCGGCCACTGGGTGGCATCGGCGATCAGCCCGTACAACACGCCGGCCGGGGCCGATGCGGTCACTTCCGACACCACCCGGTGCACGCGCGTATCCGTCATCCTCACACCCCTTGTGTCGTTCCATTGCGGCTCATTGCGGCTCATTGCGGCTCCTGCACGGCCGCCGAAGGGCCGGCGGCCGCACCCCGCCGCCCGGCCGCCCGGCCCTTCGGCGGCCGCCACGGCGATGCTGTCCGGAACCGCTCGACAGGCGGCCGCACGCCACTCGCGTCCGGCTCGAACACCCCCGCCCCCAGGGCAGGCGGGCGGGCGCGGCCGCGCCGTGGTTGAGCAGGCCCGGCCCGATGCCGGCGGGGCGCTGCGGCGGCCGGGCGGGCGGGGCGCGCCCCAGCCGCGCTCCAGCGCCGCTGGGCGTTTCCTCGACCCCCACGGCGCACGGTGGCTTCCCCCTACCGCCCGGACGGCGGCGGGGAGGAGGAAAGGAGCACACCCGTGGGACGGCAGGACGGCTTTTGCGCATACCGGTATCTGCGCGGCGTCTGGGACGGCCTGGTCGCCGTGGGCATGCTGCACACCCTCGGCGTCACCGACCCCGAGATGCACGTGCGCCACAGCGCGCTGTACCACGACCCGCCCGCCGGGCACCCCGAACAACTCCTGCCCGAGACCGGACTGACCCCACTGGAACACCGCCTGGCCCAGGAGATGGACCGGCCCCGGCCGGGACGCCGCTGGGCCGCCTGAACCAGAGTGAGCACCGGCTCTGCAGACCAAAGGGGGCGGTCGGCAAGGAGGGCCGGTGCCGGGGAGCGCCGCGCGGTGGTGTCACGGTGCGGGTGCGCGCCAGGCGGTGAGGCGGTCGAGGCGGTCGGTCACATCCCGCTGTTCGCGGGCGAGGGTTTCCAGGCGGTGGCGCAGCTGGGCGATCTCCTCGTGCAGCAGCCGCAGGTCGAGGTCGCCGTCGCCCGCCCCTTGCGGCCCGCCCGGCGGCGCTGTGTGTGCTTCGTGCGGTGTCGGTGCGGATGGGTCGGCGGGGCGCCATGCGCGTGTCCCGGTCCCGCTGGGGCGGCCGGCGGGCGGCGGGCCGTCCCCGCGGCCCTCCCGCCGGGTGCGGGGCCGGGTGTGGGGCGGGGTGGGGTGCGGGGCGGGTGTGTGCTGGTCCTGGGGGCGGTCGTAGGGGGTGTGGCCGTCTATTGGGCTGTCGTCGGCGGGGGGCGGGAGCGGTGGCGGGGCGGTCGGGTGGGGTGCCGGGTCGGGGCGGCGGTGGAGGATGGCCTGCATGCGGGCGTGCAGCAGCGGGCCCGGTTCGATGCCCAACTCGTGCAGGAGCCTGCGGCGGGCCTGTTCGTAGACGGCGAGGGCCTCGGCCTGGCGGCCGGTGCGGTGCAGTGCGCTCATCAGCAGTTCGTAGAAGCGTTCGCGCAGCGGGTGGGCGGCCGTCAGTTCCTGCAGTTCCGCGGTGAGCCGGCGGTGCTGGCCCAGGCGCAGGCAGGTGTCGTAGAGCTCTTCCAGGGCCAGCAGCCGGTTCTCCTCCAGCAGGGCGGCCTCGGTGGAGCAGATGGTGCCGCGCCCGCAGCCTTCCAGGGCCGGTCCGCGCCACAGGGCCAGCGCCTGGCGCAGGAGGCGTTGGGCGCGGGCGGGTTCGGCGGCGGCCTGGGTGCGTGCCTGGGTGAGCAGGCACGCAAAGCGCTGGGCGTCGGTGGGGGTGCGGCCCGCGTGCAGGACGTAGCCCAGCGGGTGGGTCACCAGCCACGCATGCTCGCGCCGGGCCGCGGCCGGCCCGCCGGCGGGCGGGGGCGCGCCGGCGGGCGGGGGCGGTGGGGCGGCGGGCGGGGGCGGTGGGGGCAGCAGCCGTCGCAGCCGGGCGATGTGGGCCTGGAGGGCGTTGGCGGCGCCGGCCGGGGGGCGTTCGGCCCACAGTTCGTCGACGAGCCGGTCGACGGGCACCACCTGGCCGGCCTTGACGGTGAGGGCTCCCAGCAGGGCCCGCTGCTTGGCACCCGTGGGCACCCAGGCCGTCCCGGTGCGGTCGTCGTAGATCTCGACCGGACCCAGAATCCTCAATTCCATCGCGTCCTCACCGGGCCGACGAGCCTTAAATCCGCCGTGTGCACGATAACGGCAGGCTGCGGCGGGAAAGGCGTTCGGCGGCGGTTTGCGGCCCGCCAGTGGACTATTCCTCGAGGGATCTTCAGGAGGGTGCGGCGCATCCCTGGAGAAAACCTCCCCCGCAAGCGAGGCGCTGATAGGCGCCGAGCACGTGAGCCAGCTCGGCGTCGGGCACGTGCGGCAGGAACTGATCCCTGCCCCGCCCGGCCAGACGGCCCAACAGGCCCTGAACGAGCGGGTTGATGGCGGGCGCGTGCCGCGCCTGCACCGCATGGCTCTCCATGGCCGAAAAGCTAGCCGCCCGCCCTGCAGCCGCGCCCCGCATCCCGCTCGAGCGGGACTCGAACATTCCTTGCACCTCGCTCCGTGAAATGTATGGATCCCCTCGCGATCGGACCGCATCAATCACCTGCGGCCCCAAAAAGCGACAGTATTTTGAGCCCAGCTCGACGCTCTGATCCGATGGCCGCCTTTACGGCGCGGAGGGAATCATGAACATAAAAGTCCTGGGTGCGTTGAATGCCGAAGTCAACGGAATATCGATCGTGCCGACCGCGGGCAAGCCGCGCCAGGTACTGGCGCTGCTGGCCCTGTCCCCGGGCCGGGTGGTGCCGGTACCGACGATCATGGAGGAGATCTGGGGCTCGGAACTCCCCCAGAGCTCGCTGACCACACTGCAGACCTACATCCTGCAGCTGCGCCGGCTGCTGGGCACCGCCATGGGCCCCGACGTGCCCGGCTCGGCCAAGGACGTGCTCGCCACCCGTTATGGCGGCTATCTGCTGCAGATCCCCACCGACGCGGTCGACGTCTACCGCTACGAACGCCTGGTCCTGGAGGGCCGCCAGGCCTTCGAGGAGGGCGAGGACGCCCGCGCCGCCGCGCTGCTGCGCCAGGCACTGGATCTGTGGGAGGGACCGGCGCTGGTGGACGTGCGGGTCGGGCCGATCCTGGAGATCGAGGTGATGCGGCTGGAACAGAGCCGCCTGGTCGCCCAGGAACGGCGCATCGACGCCGACCTGCGGCTGGGCCGGCATGTGGAACTGCTCGCGGAACTGACGGACCTGGTGGCCCGCCACCCCCAGCACGAGGGACTGCACTCGCAGGCCATGGTCGCGCTGTACCGCTCGGGCCGGCAGGCCGCCGCCCTCGACGTCTACCGCCGGCTGCGCCACCGCCTGATCGACGAACTCGGCGTGGAACCCTCCCCGCAGCTGCAAAGGCTGCACCAGGCGATGCTCGCCGTCGACCCCCGCCTGGACATCATCGCCGGCCCGCGACGCACCTCCACCTTCGACCTGTACGCCGCCTGACCGCACCGCCCCTGCACCCCGGCCGGCGGCCGGTGGGGTGCCCCAGTGCGGGTGTGCAGCCGTGCGGGAGCGGCTGCAATGGCGCGCGCCGGGGGGCGGGCGGGGGTGATGAGCGGCGCGGTCGAGCGCCGCCCGAGCCCGGGTTGCCAAGCTCGGCCGACCGGGCGCGGCAGTGATCGTGCCTCCCGCCCGGGCGGGAGGGCCCGATCCGGCACGGGGCCGGATGGGGCGAGAGGCGAGCAGTGAGAGGGGACGGGGAGGGACATGGCTTCGCGGACGCAGGCCGGCACGGCGGGAGGCGGGCGGGTCAGGCTGTACTGCCTGGCCCACGCGGGGGCGGGCGTGAGCAGCTATCGCACCTGGCCCGCGGCCCTGTCCCCGGCGATCGACGTTCTCGCCCTGCCGCTGCCGGGCCGGGACGGCCGGCGCCGCGAGCCGCGGGTGACCAGCCGTGACGCCCTGCTGGCCGACCTGCTGCCCACCCTGCTGCAGGGGGCCGAAAAGGGGCCGTATGCGCTGTACGGGCACAGCCTGGGCGCGCTGGTCGCCTACACCCTGACCCGGGCGCTGGAGGAGGTGGGGGCGCCGGCGCCGCTGCTGCTGGCGGTGGGCGCCTGTCTGCCCCCGCACACCGCGACCGCCCTGGTGAGCGCCGCCGACCTGCCCGAGGAGGACCTGCTGCCCCTGCTGGGGGATCTCGGCTCGCTGCCCGCGGGAGCGGCCGGTGGTCCGGGCGGGCTGTGGCGCCGGACGGTGCTGCCGGTGCTCCGCGACGACCTGCGGCTGGCCCGCTCCCTGCGCCGGGCCGCACTGGATGAGGCCACCGGCGGCCCCGTGGCCTGCCCGGTGGTCGTCTTCGGCGGCAGCCAGGACCCCCTCGCGGCCCCCGAATCGCTGGGCACCTGGCAGCAGTGGGCCAGCGGACCGATCACCCGGCACACCGTGACCGGCGATCACTTCTTCGCCCCCCACGCGGAACTGCCACAGCTGGTGGGCCAGGCCTGCCGGCACCAGCTGGCCCTGCAGGGGAAAACCCGATGAGACCGATCGCCCTCACCAGGGCGGGGCACGGCCTATGACAGGGGCCGTCATCACAGAGCCGGGGGAAGACCGATGAGACGGGTCGTCGTCACCGGGGTGGGGGTGGTGGCGCCGGGCGCGGTGGGCACGCACGCCTTCTGGTCGCTGCTGACCGCGGGCCGCACCGCCACCCGCACCATCACCCTCTTCGACGCCTCCACCCGCCGCTCCCGCATCGCCGCCGAAGTCGACTTCCACCCTGCGGCCCACGGCTTCTCCCGCCCCGAGAGCGAACGCCTGGACCGGACCGCTCAGTTCGCCCTGGTCAGCGCGCGCGAGGCGATGGCCGACAGCGGCCTGGACAACACCGGCGACCCACTACGCCGGGGAGTGAGCCTGGGCAGCGCGATCGGCTGCACCACCGCCCTGGCCACCCAGTACGCCCTGCTCAGCAACTGCGGCACCACCTGGGAAGTCGACCACACCCGGGCCGCCGACTGCCTCTACGACTACTTCGTCCCCAGCTCGCTGGCCGCCGAAGTCGCCCGCGCCCACGGGGCGCAGGGCCCGGTCGCCCTGATCTCCAGCGGCTGCACCTCCGGCCTGGACGCCATCGGACACGGCGCGGACCTGATCACCGACGGCGCCTGCGATGTGGTCCTCGCCGGCGGCGCCGAAGCCCCGATCGCGCCGATCGCCACCGCCTGCTTCGACCGCATCCGGCTGACCAGCGCCCGCAACGACGAGGCCGCCACCGCCAGCCGCCCCTTCGACCGCACCCGGGACGGCTTCGTCCTGGCCGAGGGCGCCGCCGTCCTCGTCCTGGAAGAACTCCAGCACGCCCGCCGCCGCGGCGCCCTCCCCTACGCCGAAATCGCCGGCTTCGCCTCCCTGGCCAGCGCCCACCACATCACCGCACTGCGCCCCGGCGGCCAGGACCTCGCCGCCACCATCACCACCGCCCTGAACGCGGCCCGCCTCAACCCGGTCGACGTCGACTACATCAACGCCCACGGCGCCGGCACCCGCCCCAACGACCGCCACGAAACCCACGCCTTCAAAACAGCCCTGGGCGACCACGCCCGCACCATCCCCATCAGCTCCATCAAATCCATGATCGGACACACCCTGGGAGCCGCCGGCGCCCTCGACGCCGTGGCCGGCTGCCTGACCATCCGCCACGACACCATCCCCCCCACCGCCAACCTCCACACCCCCGACCCCGCCTGCGACCTCGACTACACCCCCCTGACCGCCCGCACCCAACGCACCCACACCGTCCTCAACGTCGCCAGCGGCTTCGGCGGCCTCCACACCGCCACCCTCCTCACCCGCCCCCTCCTCCAGGCCACCCAATGACCCCCCACCACCCTCACACCCACACCCCCAGCAACCACACCCCCGGCAACCACAACCCGGACGCCGCGAGAACCCCCACCACCCCAGCGCCCCCGGCGCCCCCGGCGCGGGCGGCGCGGGCGGCGCGGGCGGCGCGGGCGGCGCGGGCGGCGCGGGCGGCGCGGGCGGCGGCGCGGAGACAGCCCGCGGCCCGGCACCGGTCGCGGGCGGCGGGCGGCACCGGCGAGTGGTGGTCACCGGGATCGGGGTGGCCGCGCCCAACGGGCTGGGCGTGGACGCCTGGTGGCAGGCACTGCTGGCCGGCCGCAGCGGCATCGGCCCCATCACCCGCTTCGACCCCTCCCCCTACCCCGTCAAGATCGCCGGCGAGCTGCCCGGCTTCGTCGACGAAGAGCACATCCCCAGCCGGCTGCTGCCCCAGACCGACCGGATCACCCGCATCGCGATGATGGCCGCCCAGGAGGCCCTCACCGACGCCGGCGCCGACCTGGACACACTCCCGCCCTACAGCGCCGGAGTGATCACCGCCAGCAGCGCCGGCGGCGCCGAAACCGGCCAACGCGCACTGGCCGCCCTATGGGGCCGCGGCCCGGCCCACGTCAGCGCCTACCAGCCGGCCGCCTACTTCCACGCCGCCGGCCCCGCCCAGATCGCCATCCACCACCACCTCAACGGCCCCGCCTCCACCATCATCAGCGAACAGGCCGGCGCCATCGACGCCCTCGCCCGCGCCCGACGCCGCATCCGCCACGGAGCCACCCTGATGATCACCGGCGGCATCGACTCCACCCTGTGCCCCTGGGGATGGGCAGCCCACCTCGCCGGCGGACACCTGAGCCCCACCCCCGACCCGACCCACGCCTACCGGCCCTTCGACACCCACGCCGACGGCCACCTCATCGGCGAAGGCGGCGCCCTCCTCGTCCTCGAAGACACCCACCACGCCGCCCGGCGCGGCCACGCCGGCTACGGCATCATCGCCGGCTACGCCGCCACCTTCGACGGCCCCGGCCAGCCCCGCCTGCAACAAGCCTGCGAACTCGCCCTCCACGACGCCCACATGACACCCGCCCACATCGACGTTGTCTTCGCCGACGCCGCCGCACACCCCGCAGCCGACCACACCGAAAGCACCGCCCTGACCACCCTGTTCGGCCCCCACGCCGTCCCCGTGACCGCCCCCAAAACCATGACCGGCCGCCTCGGAGCCGGCGGCGCCGCGCTCGACCTCGCCGCCGCTCTGATGGCACTACGCCACCGCATCATCCCCCCCACCACCGCCACCACCCACCCCGCCCCCACCCACCACCTCGACCTCGTCCTGAACACCCCCCGCCCCCACCCCCACCTGACCACCGCACTCGTCATCGCCCGCGGCCACGGCGGCCACAACACCGCAACCATCCTCACCACCACCCCCTAACCCCCAACCCGGCCCCAACCCGCCACCCCCAACCCCCAACCCCCAAAAGCGAGGACGCGGCACCCCACGGGCCAGGAACACGGCACCCCAGGGGCGAGAAACGCGGCATCGGCGGCGGGGCCGGGGGCAAAGCCCGACAGGAATCCGCCGCCGGAGACACCACAGCACCGACGGCAAGACCGCGCAGGGCCAGCAGGCCAGGGCCGGGACGACGGACCGACACCACGGCCCCGCCCGCCCGGAAACGAGGACCGCCCCACCAGGCACCGGCCGCCACACAACTCCCCCACCCGTCGCACCACCAGCAGCGGCCGCCAGCGCCGCGACCCCGCAGGCACGCCAAGGGCGTTCTCCAAGCGTGCGGGCCCCTCAGGCAGCGCCCCGCCCCACCACCGTCAACACCACCGGATAGCAGCGGCCGGGACGTTGCCGTGCGTCAAGGGCGGACTCAGTGAGCTTGCGCCACCGTGAAATCGAACCTCAAGAGCCGCTGTGACCGGTTGGCGCAGTGACCGTGCCGGCCCCGGGCAGGAAGCCCGCGATGAACATCACCTGAGGAGATCACCTGTCGGCTCGAGTCGAGTCGAGTCGAGTCGAGTCGAGTCGGGTCGGCTCGGGTCGGCTCGGGTCGGCTCGGGTCGAGCCGGGTCGAGCCGGGTCGGGTCGAGCCGGGTCGGGCCGGGTCGAAGCAAAACGCGATGCAGCAGCGTCGGCGGATGTGCGAGCCTCTTTCTCCCCGACGCCGGCCGAGAAGACGCTGATGACCCCCGATGACGCCCTCAAGCAGCTCAGCCACCTCGCGCGCGAGCGAGCCTTCGGCAGGCACGTCGGATCCGGCCGGCTCATCCAGGCAGGGCTCGACGCGCTCCTCGCCGACGTGGTCGAGCGCGGCGGCATGGCCGACCGCGACGAACAGTATGAGTGGCATCTCCTTGCCGCCTGGCCGATCCTCAATGCGAGCCAACGACCGCTGCCGGAAAGCGCCCACACCTGCATGCTCATGGCCTGTTGGCCGAGATAGTCCAGTGGCTCAAGCACGCGCCCTTCCCCGCAGCCGGCACTGAGATACGGACCGAGGCCCACGACGAACACATGGCCCCATCGAGTCGCCAGACGTGCCACCAGCCCCTCGAGACAGGCCTGCAGTCCGGCTTCGGCCTCACCCCAGGGCTGCCCGTCGTCGTCATCCCAAAAAGCCCGACTGCCCTGCAGTACACGCACCTGATGCTCTGGCCCACCGCCTCCGAAGGCGTCGACGTAGGTCGGCTCCGGGAACGGCTGCACGGCCGACACATCAATCGTCGAAAGGTAGTCCTCGGCGGCCATGGACACAGGCCACGGGACCGGGCAGAGACCCATGGACTGTGCCGCACCGACCGATGCCCGGCCCGGAACTCCTAGCTCGTCGCTGTGACGACGTGGTCGATCGCGGTCGCGACGTCCTCGGCGACACGGGTGGGCCGGTAGGAGTCCCGGGCCCACGTCTGTCCGTTCGACACCCACACGCTGCGAAGCCCGAGCGCGATGGCGCCGGCGATGTCGGCATGCGGGCAATCGCCGATGACCCACGCACCCGCGAGGGACGCTCCGACGGCATCCGCGGCAGCGTGGAAGATTCCCGGTTCCGGTTTCTTGCGGCCGACCGCCTCGGAGATCACCCAGCCCTGGACGAGCCGGTCAAGTCCGGTGTGACGGATCTTGGCCTCCTGTTGGGCAGTGCGGCCGTTGGTGACGATCACGCAAGTCCAGCCGCCGGCCACTGCGTTGCCCAGGGCCGCGCGGGACACGTCGGCCAGGACGACGCGATCGGCAGCGCCATGGTCGAGCAGGGCATGGACGGCTGTCGTGGGCACCGTGTCTCGGTACCGCCCGGTCAAGGCCGCGGCGACATCGCGGCGGGCGGTATAACCGCCGGCGTCGAGAGCCATCACCCACGTGAGATCGGCGTCGGGCAGGCGATGCTCGGTGAAAAATGCGGCCACCGCGTCCCGGAAGGCGGCATCGCGGTCGACCAGGGTGTTGTCGAGATCCAGCATCAGCAACGGCATGACCGGCACTAGATCACGGGCGATGACCTCGAGGCAGCTGCGTTTGTCATCCAGGGCCCACGTGGTCGGCGAGGCAGATGAGGATCGCCTCGAAGCCCTGGCCGAACCCACCGGGAAACACCACCACGGCATGAAAATCCGATGACGGCTGCGGATCACCAGCACCCACCGCGAGTGAGGGCTGACGAAGAACGTCGACCAACCGCAGAAACGTGTCCCGGCCGACCCTCGCCCCGAAAACACCGACCAGCCGGGCACCGGCACAGCCGGCCAGAGCGAGACCGGCCTCGGCCAACACCGACCGCATTCCTTCAGTCCGCCGGCTGCATCGGCGGGGCAGGCCCACCACCTGCCCGACAGCGGCCGGAAAACCACAACGCCCCGGGGGGCACGAAGACACCAGGCGGAGCGATGCCAGCGGGTACGGGCCACCAGGGCAGGCCCACCACCTGCCCGACAGCAGCCGAAACCGCAACGCCCGGGGGCACGAAGACACCAGGCGGAGCGATGCCAGCGGGTACGGGCCACCAGGGCAGGCCCACCACCTGCCCGACAGCAGCCGAAACCACAACGCCCGGGGGCACGAAGACACCAGGCGGGGCGATGTCAGCGGGTACGGGCCACCAGGGCAGGCCCACCGCCTGCCCGACAACGGCCGGGAAACCGCAACGCCCGGGGGGGACGGGGACACCGGGCAGGGCGGGGCGATGTCAGTGGGTGCGGGCCACCAGACGGCGCCCTGCCCCGCCGCCGGCGGAGGCGGGGGCGGGGGCGGTGGGGGTGTCGGGGCGGACCATGAGGATGGAGCGCTGCAGCCGGCTCAGTGCCGAGGACGGCTCCAGGCCCAGTTCGGAGACGAGAGTGGAACGCAGCCGGGTGAAGACGTCCAGTGCCTCGCCGCGCCGGCCCGAGCGGTGCAGGGCGAGCATGAACTGGCCGTGCAGACTCTCATGCATCCGGTACTGGTTGACCAGCACCGTCAACTCCGGCAGCAGTTCCCGGTGGCGGCCCAGGCGCAGATCGGCCTCGATACGCTGATCCAGCGCGCACAACCGGGCCTCCTCCAGCCGCTTGGTCTCCATCGCGATCAAAGGGCCGGCCTGGATATCGGTGAGCGCGGGCCCCCTCCACAGCGAAAGCGCATCGGCCAGCCGCCGGGCGGCACCGGCGTAGTCCTCCCCGTCCATCGCCCGATACCCGGCCCCCGCACGCCGCTCGAACTCCCGATAATCCACCCCTCCATCACGGCTCTGCAGCCGGTAACCGCCCGGCACGGTGGCCAGCACGTCCTTGGGCGTGCAGCGCTCCTGCCCACCCCGCGCCAGGGCCTGCGCCAACAGATCCCGCAACTGCAAAACATAGGTCTGCAGCGTGGTCCGCGCACTGCGCGGCGGCTCACTCCCCCACAACTCCTCCACCAAAGCAGACACCGGAACCACCTGGTCGGCATGCAACGCCAGCAGCGCCAGCACCTGCCGCGGCTTGGGCGCCGTCGGCACGACCGACACCCCGTTCTCCCCTATCGCCAGCACCCCGAGCACTTCGATGTCCACATCGTCCCCCATCCGTCCAGGCCGGAGACCCGCCCGGTACACGGCCCGAGCACTGTGGCCGCCGGCGCGTGTGCTCCGCTGCGTCTGACCCCACCAATAAAAAAACAGCACAGTCGGTTTGTCAATGGAGGTCGGACTCACGCCGCCCCCACCCAACAGAACCAGCCAACCCCCCACCGAACACCCACCCCCACCACCCACCCAAAACACCAGAAAACCCCAGACCGAACCCCCCATCCCACCCCCACCCCCACCACCCCACCCCCACAACCACGCCACCCACACCCCCACACACCAACGACCGAAAACACCCCCCACCCCCACACCAACCCCCCACCCCCACCCAACCAAACACCCAGGAAAAGCAACCAGAAGCAGACCACCCCGCCCGATCCACCAACCGACGCCCCCACCAGGCAGTCCGCTCCCTCTGGACCCGCACCGCCTGCTCGGCCGCCCTGTCAACGTCTGTCGGCGAGGGAGCCGTCAGCCGACGCGGCTCAGCGTCTTGCCGGTGGCGGGCCTGACAGCGTCGTACACCTGGCCCAAGCCGCTGATGCCATGGCCTGAGCCGGAGAAGACGTGGCCTTCCAGGTGCTGCTGTCGAGCAATGTCCTGGTGACCTGTTCTATTTGGGCAGTGTCGCGAAGGTTGTGGGTCGTGTCTCGAAGATCGTGCGATGGGGCGGTTCCCGGCCTCGATCCTGGTGTCATGACGCGGAGGACCCGGCGAGGGTCCCGTCCCTGCGGCTGTCCGTGTCACTGTCTTGCGAGGATCGCTCAAGGCCGAGTACGGCATCGGCCGCCAGCACAGCCGGGCCGGCGGCGACGATCAGCAAACAGACCGCGAGGAAAATGAAGTCGACCTCGGCTCCGCCGGCGCCGTTCGGGCCGAGGACGCCCAGGTGCCAGACGCTCAGCTTGACCCAGAACCCGGTGACCAGCATCTCCGCACACAGCAGGACAGCGACGGCCCGGGTCAGCAGTCCGGCGATCAGGAGGGCGCCGGCCGCGATCTCGAACCCGGCGATGAGCCCGCTCAGCAGGCCGGGCGCGGGCAGCCCGAGAGGCTTCAGGACGCCCTCGAAGCCGGCGATGGTGGGGGTGAACTTGTGGAGGCCGTGCAGGATGAACAGCCAGCCGGTCACGGCCCGCAGGATCAGGAGTGCGATGCCTTGCAGCGCGGCCATCCGGGACATGGTGCTGCGGTAGAAGCGGAACACGTGGGGATCTCCTTCGCGAGAGTCGGGCATGTGAGTCGGCGGACAGTCGTGCCGCGGTCGTCGGACAGACCTCGGCAGGCTTCGATCAGTCAGTGGCCTGCAGGCGCCTCGGCCTCGCCGTCGGCAGGATGACGTGGCGGGGATCAAGACCGACGCGCCGGCCGATGCTGCGATGTCCCGGTAGATCTCTCCGAATGATCGGAGACGCGAGCGGGATGGCGGTCTGGGCCACACAGATGGCCAGGCAGACGGTCAGGCAGACTGCCAGGCAGACGGCGATCAGTCGCGAGGGGACTTCAGCGCGTGGTTCATCCAGTCGAGCAGGTCGGCGGCCACCTCGTCCCGGTTGGTCTCGTTGAACAGCTCATGGCGGGCTCCCGGGTAGATGCGGTAGGTGAGGTTCCGGACCCCGGCCTGTCGGTAGCGCTCGACCAGCAGGTCGCTCAGGGCCAACTCCGCGTTGAGCGGGTCGTGATCACCGACCAGGACACAGATCGGAAGATCATGCGGGATGCCCTGAGGGTCGGCCAGCGACGCCGCCGCCACCGCCACCTCGCCCATGGCCTGGCCGTCCAGACTGAACCCGCACAGCGCGTCGGCCAAATAGGCGTCCACCGCGGCGGGGTCGCGGCTCAGCCAGTCGAATGGCGTCCGGGACGGTTCGAACGACGCGTTGAGGGCACGCAAGGGATCGACGTCTGGACTTACGGAAGACTGGGCGGCGAGCATCCTGTCGACCGCCGTGGTCCCGGCCAGGACGAGGCCGTCGATCAGGTGCGCGTGGCGCAGCACGTACTGCTGCGAGGCGAATGACCCCAGGCTGTGCCCCAGCAGCACCAGCGGCAGTCCGGGATGCAGCACCTCCCGAATGTGCTCCGACAGCGTCACCAGGTCTCCGACCAGCCGGTTCCAGCCGTCCTCACCGAGATGACCCGGTGCGGCATGCCGGGTGAGACCGTGCCCCCTGTGGTCGTTCGCGTACACGGCGAACCCCTGCTCGGTCAGCGTCTTCGCGAGTGACTCATAGCGCCCGGCGTGCTCCCCCATACCGTGCGCGATCTGTACGACCGCGCGGGGGATGTCGTCGGGCAACCAGGTGCGCACATGGATACGTATGCCATCACTGCTCTCAAGGGTGAACATCGTGCTCCAAAGAAAAAGGGCGTGGGAAAGGGACTGCTGAAGGGAGGTGGGCGGCGTCCGCTGCCTGGTCAGCCTTGTCAGTTGGTTCGCGTACCGAGGTAGTCGGCCACGATCCGTGTGTGGTCGGCGCTCAGCTCCTGCGCCGTCGCCTGCATGGTGATCTGGCCGTGTGAGAGGACGTAGCCCCGATCGGCCACCTCCAGGGCGAGTCCCACGTGTTGCTCGACGAGCACGACACCACAGGACGACTCGTCCGCGAACCGCCTGACGATGGGCAGCAGTTGTTCGACGATCACCGGCGCGAGGCCGAGGCTGAGTTCGTCCAGCAGGAGCAGTCTCGGCTTCCGTGCCAGCGCCCGCCCCATGGCCAGCATCTGCTGTTCCCCGCCCGACAGCAGGCCCGCCTTACGGTCCTTGATGCGGGACAGCACGGGGAAGTGCCGGTAGGCCGCCGCCTCGTCCAGGTGCTCACCGCGGTGTCCCAGCCGCAGGTGCTCGGTCACCGTCAGTCCGGGGAAGAGGCCGCGGCCTTCGGGGACATGGGCGATGCCGAGCCGGGCACGGGCCGCGGGCGTCAGCTTGTCCAGCGCTGACCCGGCGAAGGAGACGGTGCCGGCAGAAGGTCGCACCAGCCCCGAGATCGCCCTGAGGGTCGTACTCTTCCCGGCGCCGTTGGCTCCCAGAAGGGCGACGATCTCCCCTTCGTTGATGGTGATCGAGACGTCGCGGACAACGGGAGGACCGTCGTAGCCGGCGGCGAGGCCTTCGACCTCCAGGACAGGTGTACTCATCGCAGGACCGCCCTCTCTGCTGTCTGCGGGGTTGCAGCCGTGGTGCCTTGGTTCCGGTGTGCGCTGGTCGTCGACCGTGCGTGTGTCCCCCGGCGGTTCCCCGCCTCACCAGGCACCCTCGTACCGGGGGGCTTCTCCGCTCCCGGGCGGGAACCACCGCGCGGCCGTCGTGCGGTCTCGGCGTCCACCCGGCCGGACCGCCCCGGGCGTCGACGACAGCCCTGGAACGTCATGGCGTCTCCTGGGCAACGCCGATGGGCCGGGACTCGTCCTCGGCGGAGTAGGCGGGACCGTCGGCCGACGCACCGAGATAGGCGGCGATGACGACAGGATCGTTGCGGACCTGCTCCGGGGGCCCCGCGGCGATGACCTTGCCGAACTCCAGGACCACGACGTGATCGCAGACTCCCATGATCAGCCCCATGTCGTGGTCGATCAGCAGGAGCGCGGTGCCCGCGTCGGCGACGGCACGCAGTCGCCGACCGAGCGCCATGCTCTCCGTGGTGTCCAACCCCGCCGCGGGTTCGTCGAGACAGATGACACGAGGTCGGCCCGCCAGGGCTCGCGCCACGCCTACGAGCTTGCGCTGCCCTTGGGAGAGTTCCTCGGCCGAGGCGTTCGCCAGGTCGTCCAGGCCCAGGGCAGCGAGGGCATCGGCCACGGCCGGGTGCGGTGCGCGGCGGCGGCCGAGGGAATCGCCGAGTTGGGTGCGCCAGGTGGGACGCTCGGCGCTGACCTGGAGGTTCTCCGCGACGCTGAGGTCTTCGAAGAGTTCGTTGCTCTGGAAGGTACGGGCGAGTCCGCAGCGTACCCGCGCGTGAGATGACAGCGAGCTCAGGTCCTTGCCGTCGAGGGCTATCAGCCCCCGGGCGGGCGTGAGACCGCTGACGGCATCGACGAAGGTCGTCTTCCCGGCACCGTTGGGGCCGATCAGTCCCACCAACTGGCCTTCACCGACGTCCATACTCACATCGGTCAGTGCGCTCACTCCGCCGTAACGGACGGATACCTTCTCGACCGACAGCAGCGTCATGGTGTGACCTCCTCGGTGTCGGTGGCGATCCGTGCAAGGCGCTGCCCGGAGGACACTCCGGCACCGGCCGCGACCGACCTCATCGCCGGGATCGCTGCCGCGAGCACGCTGGAGGACTTGGTACGCGCGCTCCGGCGGGCCGCTTTCCGGCGGTGTACGGCGCCGGCGATCCCGTCCGGGTTGCCGATGAGGGTGACGATCAAGGAGACGCCGCCGAACAGCAGCGCCCAAGTCCCCTTGATGCCGAACCACTTGTCCAGGGCGTGGGGAACGAGGGCCTCGGTCGACATCAGTCCCGCGATGACGGCGCCGGAGACCATGGTGATGCCGCCGATGTAGGCGAACCCGATCAGGCCGAGAGCGGCGAGCGCGGTGAACCGGGCCGCGCTGACGGACCCGAAGTTGTAGGCGTACAGCGTGCCGGCGACGCTGGCGATGAATGAGCTGATGGCGAACGCCGCGATCTTCACGGCGCGTACGTCGACTCCGGCGGCGGCCGCCGCGCGTTCGTTGGAGCGGACGGCGAGCATCCGTCGGCCCAGGCCGGTGCGCCGCAGATTCGCGACGTACACGCCCAGGAGCACGGCGACCAGCAGCACGAGGAAGCCGAACACCGGGCTGGGCTCGTTTCCGTCCAGGCCGCGGAAGCCTGCGCTGGGTCCGAGGTTCACCCCGAACAGGCGCGGCGGCGGTGCGGAGACTCCCGCGGTGCCGCCGAACGAGGTGTTGGTGAACAGCGCCTGTTCCATGGCGAGTGCCGACGCCAGGGTCACCACGGCCAGCGCGACTCCGCGCACTCGCAGGGCGGAGATGCCCGAGAGGACGCCGAGCAGAGTGGCCGGCACGGTCGCCGCCAGCGTGTCCAATGGGAAGGGGACACCCGCCCCGGCCGCCAGATGCGACAGGGTGAACCCGGCCGTGCCCGAGAGGGCGAGTTGCATGACGGAGATTTGTCCCACGTAGCCGGTGATGACGACGTACGACAGAACGATGATCATGCCGATGAGCGAGTTCGTCAGCGCCTGGCGGAAGTCGAACGGCAGTATCACCAGGGCGATCGCCGCGGTAGCCGCTGCGATCAGGGCCGGGCGCAGCAGCCGCTCGGGCAGGGGCACGGCCGGCAGCCGTCGTTCGACCAGGTCGCCGCGCCTGGGCAGACCGGCGCCACGCGTGTACAGGGCGACGACCATGAGGGCGAAGATCAGGAGTTGCTGGAGACCCGGCATGGCGTTGCCGTTGTCGGTCGGGAACCAGCTCAGGGTCGACAGGTAGTACACCACCGACTGCAACACCCCGATGAGGATGCCCGCGCAACAGGCGATCCACAGTGAGGTGAAGCCTGCGAAGAGCGCGGCCGCGAGAGCTGGTACGACCTGCAGCGGCAACGTCACCGAGTCGACCTGGATGATGGGCGCGGCCAGGACACCGAGCAGGCCGGCGACGAGGCTGGACAGCAGTGTGTTGGCGAGGCCGAGGCCGTCCGGTGACAGTCCCGCCAGCATGGCGGCCTGCTGGTTCTCGGAGGCCGCGCGGGTGGCCAGGCCGAACCGGGTCCACCGGTACGCGGCGCCGAGACCCACGGCCACGAGGACGACCAGCCCGGTCAGGATGAACCGGTCGAGGGGGGTGGCCACACCCAGAACGGTGACGGGATCGGTCGGCAGTACGCTCGCCGCACGCTGCGGCTGGGTGCCGAACACCAGCAGCACCGTGGCCTGCAGGGTGAGCAGGATGCCCAGGGATGCCGCGAGTTTGGCCAGGGGGGACGCCGTACGCAGGGGCTTGAAGACGGCGACCTCGGTGAGCACTCCCACCGCGAGGGCGGCCACGAGAGCCCCGGCCACCGCGGGCGCGATCGGCAGGGAGAACCCGAAGAAGCCGGAGTTGAGCGACCAGAAGGCGTAGCCGGAGACCATGGCGACGGCGCCGGTGGAGAGGTTGATGATGCCCGAGCCGCGGTAGGTCACCACCACACCGAGCGCGATGCCGGCGATCAGCGCTCCTTGACCCAGGCCGAGCAGGGCGAAGAGAAGAATCTGTTCCATACGTCACTCCCGGATACCCCGCTCCGGAGAAGGTGCCGTCAACGCGCACGGGCTCGGGAGCGGGAGGGGTCCGGCCCCTGGTGGGGCCGGTCGGACTGTTCGGGGCTACTACTTCGGCTGGCGAATCCAGTCGGTCAGGGGCTGGAAGCGGCCCTTGCCCTTGTACGCGTAGAACCTCGCCTGGTCGTTGCAGACCGCCGGCGCGTCCTGGTACTTGCCGCACTTGACCTCGGCGGCGCCCATGGCGACCGGCCCGGTGAACTTCTTCAGCTGCGCGGTGACCGTCGCCGGGGAGATCTTGTCGGCGCCGACGGAGTTCAGGACCTTGGCGTAGGTGAGGACGGTGCTCCAGGCCACCGGCGCGAAGACCTGGGAAGCGGTGGCCTTGTTCAGACCCACCTGCGCGGACGCGCTGAGGAACGCCTTGGAGTCCAGTGCCGAGGTATCGGTGGGGAGGGTCTGTGCGATGCCGTAGGTCCACTGGGGGAGGTCTCCGCCGAGGCCCTGGGCGACGTCCGGGGACATGCACAGCGGAGTGGCGACCACCAGCTTCTTGACGCCCAGCTGCTGCAGCGCCTTGGCGACTCCGACGCATCCCGAGCCGGTCGTGATGGGTACGACCATGTCGGCGGTGTTGGCCCCGGCAGCCGTGACCGGACCAATCAGGTCGGTGGCCTGCGCGTCGAAGCCGACCGACTTGACCGTGATCCCGGCGGCCTTCAGACCCTTCACCGCCGCACTGGAGGCGATCTTGTCGCCAGGCGTGTTGGTGTGGAGAACCGCCGCGGTCTTTGTTTTGAGGACATCACGTGCGTACGTGCCCCAGGTGCCGAAGATGTGCGGCAGGTCACCGAACGTGCTGTAGGTGTTCTTTGCCGTGGCCAGCGAGGGCCCGGTCGCGACACCGACCAGCACCGGCTTCCGCCCTGCCACCACGGAGTTGAAGGAGGAGTCCCCCAGGTACAGGTTGCCGACGGCGATGGCCGAGACGGTCTTGTCACCGAGAAGCTGCTGACCGCACTTCTGGCCCTCCTCCTCGGCGGAGACCACCGTGCACACCACCAGGTTCAGGGGGTGACCACCTATCCCGCCGAGCTTGTCGTTGATGTAACGGACCGCCGCCTGTGCGCCCAGGGTCGCTTCGGGACTGCCGCCGGGGCCGCCCTCCACGTTGACCCAACCCAGACCGATCGGCGCCAGTTTGGAGTCGGCCTTGCCCTTCTTGCCGCCGGTGTAGCCGGCGTAGTCGGTGACGACGGCGGTCGACGGACGGTTGTCGGACGTCGCGGAGGCGGCTCCTGACGAATCCTCTTGCGAGGTCGAGGCGGACGTACTCGATCCGCTGCATCCCGCGACGGCGACCAAGGGCGCCACGAGGGTCGAGACGAGAGCGAGCCTTCGGGATCGCGACGTTGCGAACATGCGAAAACCTCCGAAATAGGACACCGCAGACCATTGATCGGCGCAGGCGGAATCACAGAGCTGGGCGGAGAGAGAAAGGGCGGCTCACTGCCCGCGACATAGCGGCAGGCCAAGGATCAGGCCAGGTCAGAGCCGTGCAGACGTCAGCCAGGTGAGGCCTTCGTGTTTCGTAACTTTCTTACGAGTCGGGAATCTAGGTGTAGGCTTACGACCTGTCAACGCCCCAGACGCGCCGAATTCACAGGGCCCTAGGCCAAGGGGGATCAACACCATGACGGTGGAAGCCGGGAGGCGCAGGCTCCCGAAGCGCTCGCTCGAGGAGACCCGAGCCCTGATGCTGGAGGCGGCCACACGCCTCGTCTGCGCAGGCACGGCCGATAGCAGCGAGGGCCGCGGTCACCGCCGCCCTGGCTCACGTGCGGGTCAAGCAAGTCACCGAGGAGGCCACCCGCATCGTCCGGGACCGCCTGAGGGACGAGAAGGCTCCGGCGGTCACCACGGGATCGATCTACCAGATCTGGCCGGCGCAGTCCGACTTCCAGGCGGAACTACTGTTCCACCTCACCTCGCGGCAGGCCGAACTGGTCCCCAGCCTCGACGAGAGCATCCGGATCTTCCAAGCGGCCACCAGGAGCGGCACCAGCTGGCAGGACGTGCTCAACGAGGTCCTCACCGCCAACCACGAACACCACCGCACAGACCCGATCTACCGCGTGATGCTCGGGTTCTACGCCAGTGCCGCCAATCCTCGCGTCCGTGAGGCTCTGGCACACTACGGCGACTCGTTCAACGAAGCAGCCATCCAGGCTTACCAGTTCCTGCTCGACACCTTCGACCTACGCATGCGTGCCCCCTACACGGTCGAGAACCTCGCCACCACCATCGCGGCGCTGCTGGACGGCTTCCACATACGGTGGATCGCCGGCCGGGACGGCCTGCAGGACCCCTTGGGAGACGCGGACTGGTCGCTGGCGACGCGCGCCGCTGTCATGATCTTCGATCAGTTCACGGAGAGCGCGAAGCCGGTAGATCCGCCGGAGCCTGAAGAGAGCGGGGCCCTCTGACCAGGGGCTGATCTGTCAATTAGGACTCGACGGCCAGGCGCAACGGTCTCCGGCCTCTCTGGTCGACGCGATCGAGGCGACGTCAACTGCCAAGGCAGTCGAGGCCTTTCAGGTCGGTGCAGAAGTCGACGTGTCATGCGACAGGCCAGAGGACCTGCACAGCCGCAGCGTGAACTCGGTGTGCTCGCAGCGGCCAGGGAGTTGCCGGAAGTCGTCCGCCAGCATGCGCGTACGCAGCAGCGTCACGGCGGTGCGTGCGACGGCGAATCAATGCGGATCGACCGTGGTCAAGCATGGTGAGGCGAACCAGGGCCTCGATGTCGCCGAAACCCACCAGGGCCACTTCCTCCGGCACGGAGACACCGTTGCGTTCCAGGAGCGTCAGCGCACCGACGCCGCTTTGAGCTTGCGGATCGACCAGTGGGATGGTGTCCTACCAAGTGGTGTAACAGCGATCTCGGCATAGCCCCTGGTCATGGGGCGGCCACCGCGCAACTCTCCGAGTAGCGAGGCTCGTTGAGAGAGGCGACACGATGGGCCTTGTCCCAGCATGACTTACTTCGGCTGAGGCAGTCACTGCGTACGGCGGACGGAATTGAGTTGGTCCGGGTTCTGGCCCAGCGGATCCTGCAGGAGCTGATCGAGGCGGAGGCCATCGCGCACATCGGTGCCGCGCCCGGTGAGCACAGCGAGACGCGCACGACGATGCGCAACGGGCACCGAGGGAAGGTGCTGACCACGCAGGGCCGCGGATCTGGACCTGGCGATCCCCAAGGTCCGCACCGGCTCGGTCTTCCCCAGCCTGCTGGAACGCCGGCGCCGCATCGACGAGGCCCTCTATGCAGTCATCATGGAGGCATACGTGCACGGGGTGTCCACCCGCAGCGTGGACGACCTGGTCAAGGCCCTGGGCGGCGACACCGGAATCTCCAAGTCCGAAGTCTCCCGGACCTACGGCGCCTTGGACGCCGAGCTGTCGGTGTTCCGCACCCGGCCCCTGGACCACACCCGCTTCCCCTACATCTACCTCGACGCGACCTACCGCAAGGCCAGGGTCGCCTGGAAGCGCCGGGAGGAGATCGTTCCCTTGGGCTGCAGGGGCAGCTACGGCCGGGTCAGCGCCTACCTGCGAGAGAAGCGCACCTCGCCACGGCCGATCACCGCGCAACCGCCGGCACCTCGCGTGGTGACGAGATGGATCCTCAGCCGACCCGAGACGCTGACCGAGATCGAACAGCTCCAGCTCAAGGCCGTCCTGGCCAGCTGCCCCGAACTCGATGCCCTGACCGGTCACGTCCGGTCCCTCGCCGAGATGGTCACCGAGCGCCAGGGCGAACGGCTCCCGCAGTGGCTTGACGCAGTCCGTCAGGATGACCTGCCCAGCCTCCACACTTTCGCGGCCGGAATCGACCGAGACCGCGACGCGGTCATCGCCGGACTCACGCTGCCCTGGAACTCCGGCGTCGTCGAAGGACACGTCAACCGGATCAAGATACTCAAGCGCCAGATGTTCGGCCGGGCCGGCTTTGCACTGCTCCGCAAGCGAGTCCTGTTGGCTCACTGATCGATGTCAGATGCGCGCGATAGCTTCCCGACATGGGTGTCTATCTGGTGAGCGTCGGCGCGGAGGAATGGTTCAGTGACGAGGAGGACGGATGGGGTGAAGTTGCTGCGGCGCTCAATGCCGAACTCAGGCGACGGGGCCTGCCGTCCTACGAGGACGTCCCCCCAGAGACAGACTTCGCACCTGGCTCAGGGCAAGCCTTCGAGGAGAAGCTGACCCCCTCTATGACCGGGTTCCTCGACTTGTGTCAGAAGCACCTGTCGCGAGAGGAATCGGAGATCCTCTGCGGCTGGACCGTGATCGTGCCCTTCTCACTCGATGAGGAGATCTGGTTGCCCATCGATTCCGTCGACCACGAGTCCATGGTGGCAGGCGCTCCGCAGGTACTACCGCTCGCCGAGAAGTTGGCGGCAGCCATCGACCTGCCAGCCGAAACCCCCGCAACATGCGACAACCTCGACCTGAGCATGTGGTTCAGGCACCAAGCAAAGGATCTGGCCACTACTCGAACAGGACCGTGGACCAAGGACCTTGACACGGCCTTCTACGTCGCACTTTTCCTGCGCGCTGCCCAGCACTCGATCCGACGCGGCTGCCCCATCGTCTGCACCTGAGACCCATCTTCGTTCCGCTGGTCTCCCAGCGGAGATCACTCACCGTGCACGCGTCACGGAAAGCGAGCCAGAACCGATCTTGGCTCTGGTCCACTTCTTGTGGTGGCGTACGCAGCGTGATTATTGATCTCTGGGCGATGCGGGTCGAGGTCGCCCGAAAATCGCCCAGCCGACAAGCGGCAGGGTCGACAGTGCTACGCCGTGAACAAGGTACGGCCGCAGCGGGATGAGCTGCTGTTCTCCTCGATGGAGGGCGTGTTCGTGGAATCCGTCGAGGTGTCCGACACGGTCGTCCGTGTCGCGGCCCGCACGACTGCCAGCCGGGCTGGCATGCCCGCGGTGCGGGTGCTGGTCGGACCGAATACACGGCTCCTACCTGCGGTTCCCTCGTGATCTGCCAGCGGTCGGCAAGTTCGTTGTGGTGTCGTTACGGGTGCGTCGCTTCGTCTGCGTGGAGGAGTCTTGCTCGCGGAGGACATTTGCCGAGCAGGTGCCCGGGCTGACCCGCCGGTTCGGTCGTCGGACCGAGCGGCTGCGATCAATGTTGCTCTCGGTCGGCCTTGCCCTTGCCGGCAGGGCCGGCGCCCGTATGACGGACGTCTTGGCGGCACCGGTCAGCCGGAACACTCTGCTGCGGCTGATCGTCTCGCTGCCCGTTCCTCCGGTCACGGTGCCCCGCGTGGTCGGCGTGGATGAATACGCCCAGCGCAAGGGACGTATCTACGGGACTGTGCTCGTCGACGTCGAGACACGTCGCCCGATCGATCTCCTGCCGGACCGGGAGGCGGACACGCTTGCCGCCTGGTTGGCCAAACGGCCCGGCATCGAGATCGTCTGCCGCGACCGTGCCCCTTTCTTCGCCGAGGGCGCGACCCGTGGCGCCCCACAGGCCATTCAAATTGCGGACCGGTGGCACCTCTGGCACAACCTGGGCGAAGCCGCCGAGAAGTGCGTCTACCGGCACCGCGGTTGCCTGCGCCCCGCGCCAGAACTGCTTGAGGAGCACGCGGAGGAGGCGGAGTCGGCCGCGACGTCGCCCTGGCCCACAGGCCACCGGTTCGCCGAACGCACCCGCGCCAAGCACGCCACCATCCACGCGCTTCTGGACGCCGGCCACAGCAAGCGGTCCGTCGCCCGGCAGCTCGGCATGACGCTCAACACGATCCTGCGCTTCTCGCGCGCCACCACGCCGGAAGAGTTGTTCACCGGGCAGTGGCAAAGCCGCGCGACCAAGCTCGACGCCTACAAGCCCTACCTAGCCCAGCGCTGGCAGGAAGGCTGCACCAACGCCTGAAAACTGTGGGAGGAGATCAGAGAGCAGGGCTACCCGGACGGCTACGGAAACGTCCGGAGCTACGTGAGCAGGACTCTGCGCGGCAAACCCCAGCCGGTCGGGCCCCGGCCGCCCTCGGCCCGCGCCGTGACCCGCTGGGTCCTGACCCACCCGGACGCACTGGTCGAAAGCGACCGGATCCAGCTCAAGGCTGTGCTGGTCAACTGCCCCGAGCTGGATGTCCTCGCCAAGCACGTGCGGGCCTTCGCCCACATGGTCACCGACCTTCGAGGCGACCAACTGCCAGAGTGGATCGAATCAGCCAGAGCCTCTGCCGACTTGCCCAGTCTCAGCCGGTTCGCTCACCACCTCGAACGCGACCTTGACGCCGTCGTCGCAGGGCTCTCCCAACCGTGGAACTCCGGCGTCGTGGAAGGTCATGTCAACCGGATCAAGATGCTCAAGCGCCAGATGTTCGGCCGCGAAGGATTCGAGCTCCTCCGCAAGCGCGTCCTGCTGGCGTGAGCGAGAGCCTTCAGAGCTCGTCTGCGGAGACTCTGCCTTAGCCTGCGATCGGCGCATAGGATGCTGCCGTGAGCAGCGCGAACGTGCACGCAGACCGATTCCTCGGGGAATTCAGGGAGTTGGAGCATGGCCGCACCGACGGGCCCTCGCTGAGGGACTGCATGCAAAGAAAGGGTGCGGCCTATGAAACGGACCTCATTCGCTACCTGCGTGCTGGCTCGGTGCTGGCCGCGACCACCTCACGGGTCCATGACGTCCTCAGCGCTAGGAACGAGCTGATCGGCGGCCTGCGTCTCCTCACTGACGGTGAGTGGTTCTGGTACACGGATCTGGCGTACTACGTCGAGCACTACCACGTGCCCCTCGGCGCACAATTCGTTGATCACGCACGCGGGCGCAGGTGGACACCACCTCAGCTGAGCGACGCCGAGCTCGTCCGGATTGCCGACACTTTCTTCCCGGACGACGGCACTGCACCCGTCTTTGTTGACGGTGGACAATAGAGAGGATTGAGGACGCTCAGTACCGGGGCCGCTCGACCCTTCATGGGGGTTGTGATTTCAGCCGACGGGCTTCTACCGCCGTCACACTAAAGGCGGCCCTCACGCTGCGTACACGTCCACAAGAAGTGGACCAGAGCCCATTCTCCTTCCCGTGGACATAGCACCTTTGGGGCTGGTGCCTCGGAAGAGGCCCAAATACTCTGTCGTGATGGCCAAGAGGATTGAGTCGGAACTGGTGGTTGACCTACGAGGTAGGCCGATCGAGACGCTTGATGATTTCTGGGACGCCGTGGCTGAGCCTTGCGGACTACCGGATTGGTTCGGTCGGAACACGGAAGCCTGGCGGGACACCATCCAGGTGCGGGGCATCTCCGAGGTCATCGATAGCTATGACGTCCTGGTCGTGCACGTGGACAAACGAGGGGTCTTCGCTGCCCGGAACCGTGAGGCCCGAGCACTGCGAAGCGCCTTCGCGGGCAAGCAGTCGCGTTTGGTCGTGCACGAACTGCTCTGATCACCGCGTCGAGCGCGACCACTGCAGAACGGCTGCCACGTGCATAGCGGTCTCCTAGGTCAGGGCAAGTTCTCCGTGCGCCTAGCGGTCGGCTTCAGGCCGGCACCATCAGCTTCAGGCCGGCACCATCAGCTTCAGGCCGGCACCATCAGCTTCAGGCTGGCCCCATCAGTGCAGGTAGGCGCTGTCGGTAGTTCAGCAGAGATGCGCTCGTTTATCGACGCGGCATATCGGAGTGCCCCGATTCAGGGCCGTGCCCGCGCCTCCGAGGAGGCGATCTCCTCCCGTTCTCATCCACCCCTTACTTCCCCTCGCCAGTCATCAGCCACAGTCAGCACGAAAACCCGGATCAGCCGCAGGTGCGGGTGCTAGCGTCCCTCGCATGGCCGAACTGATCGCTCCCACCGCACGGCTGCATGCCTCGTGGCTCAGCGCGTGCCAGGAGTGGCAGCCCGGTGCGCACCAGGACGGAAGCGGCCTGCGTCTGGCCACCCACGACGACCTCGACACTCTGTACGGGTTTGCCTCGTGGACAGAGAGGCTGCGCGAGCAGTCAGACCGCTCGCGGCCCGTCGGAGAAGGACGCGTCCACGCCACCCACTGGTGGATCGTCGACGGCGAAACCTATCTCGGTGCCATCGACCTTCGGCACTACCTCAACGCCTTTCTCCTCGAAGGCGGCGGACACATCGGCTACAGCATCCGCCCGTCCGCCAGACAGCGCGGACTGGCAACCTGGGCCTTGGGAGCGGTTCTGCTCAAGGCCCCCGCGCTCGGCCTGGACCGCGTCCTTCTCACCTGTGACGACGACAACGCCGCTTCGGCGCGCACCATCGAACGCAACGGTGGCATCCTGCAGGACGTGCGCCACACCGAGATCGGAGTCAAGCGCCGCTACTGGATCGCCCTCGACAACTCCGGCCGCGACCACCCACCCAGGGCGGTGGCGGGGACGGGCCCCTCCTGACGCGCCGGCTGGGCGGGCGCGTGGGGCCGGTTGAGCACGCGACGGTCCGGCAGAGGCGGCTCCCACGGCGCCGGTGGAGGCGGACCGAGCAAGACTGCCCACACCACGGGGCAGCCCTAGCGGCCCCAGTCCGGATCTTATAGACCATGCCGTTGAACCCGGCGACCCACCCGTGGAGGTCCAGGATATGAGCCGAGCGAGAAAAATCCCCCTCCTGGTCGGTGAGTTGAAAACGGACCGAGCAGGAGCCCCTCCCGGCGATAATCGGTGGCTCCCTACTCTTGCCCGTCCGAGGCATGAAGCCGGAAGTCGACCAGGACGCAAGCAACCTGTCCATCATCGGTGCGGCCGATCCAGACGGGATAGGCCCCATCGCCCCGGCCGGCACGGAAGGCGATCAAGTTCGACTCCGGCGCCGTGCCAGACAGCTCGACAGTGAAGCGACTTTCGAGAGGTATGAAGAGGTCCTCGTCCAACTTGTCTTCGATCACCGTCCGAGTGGCGTCCATGAACGCCACTGCGCCGGTATCGACGCCGACCCCGTAGAACGCACCCTCGCCAAGCAGCCCCAAGTCCTCATCGGGCCGGAGGGCCATTTCCCACTCACAGGGCGGAGTATCCAAGAACGTCACCCTGGCCGCAGCGACGTTGACCCCACGTGTCGTGCGCAAAAGCGACAGCGTGACGGGGAACTCGCCCGACGGTACAGCGACGGTCCTCGGGTCCTTGATCCAGCCGGGGTCAGAGACCGTCAGTTGCCCCGACGTGATCCCCAGCGAACCGGCCTCCGCGAGCTCGACAACGGCCGCCCCATCCTGAGTGTCGCGTGCCCCTGGACTGAACAGTTGGCCGATCGCGGTGGGGCGCAGTGGTCCGGTCCCTTCGTCCTCCGGTCCGTCGCTCAGGATCACGGAAGCGGCGGGCTCGTGCCCCTGCTGGGCAAGAAGCGACACGAATACCAGCCAGTCGCCGAATTCGGGTGCGGGGTAGAGGAAGTCCTCGACCTGCACCAGGAAGCGCCGCACTGCCGACGGGTCGGATGATCCAGCGTGAAGCGGCTCAGTCGACGCCCCCGTCGGCCTGGCGAACTCGGACTTCACCTCGGCCTTCCCGTCGGCTGAGACGGTCGTAGTCTCCTGAACAGCCCACTTGGAGGACGAGTACTCCTGCTCGTTGTGGAACTGCCAGCGAGTATTCCGGTGTGCGAGCAACATACCTGTGCTGTGCGGGGTGAGATCGATCATCTGCATGCGCCAGGACCTGTCGTCGAACAGATATAGCCGCCACATCCGGCGCGGCCAGTATTCCACCAGTGCCAGCGGTCGTTCCCGCGAGGACAGCAGAACCGCATAATCCATCCCGGCAACGTGTCTGCGAGACGCGACCTCGCGCGACATAGGTTCCGGGTGAGTCGTCCCTTGCAGGGGACCCCACATTTCGCCGTACGACACATCAAGCCTGTCAAAGATCACAGCCGCGCATCTCTCCGTGATATCAGCCGCCCCCGAGCAGCGGCGCTCGACCTACGTGCCCCGGCCACGACGCCCTGCTCTTTCGGGCTTCATTGCGCCGCCAGTCTTCCAGCCAGGTGAGACACACAGGGCGGCAGGATGCCGTGTTCCCTCCCGCTCCGCCCGAAGCGCTGCGCCGCGCCGCGCCGAAATCCGTGTCAGATGGTGGCTTGCGTAGGAACCGACACGGTGCCGTCGCGTGCGGTAACCGACAAGATCGCTGCCGGGCTGAGGTTGCGCGGCTGGACGGGGGCTGGGCATTACCGGGAGCCGCGGGGCCCGGCCAAGATTTCATGTTCCACCGTCTCTGGTGGGATCTGAACGTCGCGGTGGGATCGGTCTCGAAGGAGCAGTCGGTAGCCGGGCTGCCGCCGAAGCAAAGGGCACGGCCTTGGACTTCACGGGCGTAGCGTTATACGGGATCAGGCGCGACTGCCCGACCGCACCTTCCCCGTCGTCCTGACCTGCGTCGGCCGGACAGTCTTGTGCGTGAGCCCCGTCTTCAAGCAGGGCACGCAGGGGCGCCGTGTCGGGTGTGTCGGCGACGGCCCGCGTCGAGGGCGTCGTCCATGCCCTTCTCCCACGCCTCGGGTGCACGACCCGGGCCGACGATGTGGCCCGGCCGTGCCGAGCGGGGGGACGGGTCGGGCCAGGTCGGGGGTGGGGGTCAGGGGTGGTGGGCTGGTCGGGTGGTATTCAGGCCGGCGATGACCGTCCGGGAGGCGATGACGGGCAGCAGCAGGCGCCAGAACCCGGCGATGGTGGCGGCCGACAGCCAGGCTGCATCACGGGCGCCGAGGACCTCAAACCCGACGGTCGCGGCGACTACTGCCTCACTGACCCGGCCGGCCGCCACCTGATCCAGCTCCCCGCGCGCCAGGCTTCGGCCGACCTGCTGCTCCACCCACTCGCGCCAGCGGGCGCGCAGGTCGGTGTGGGGGGTGCGGGTGACCTCTCCACTGAGGGCGAACCCCGCCCGCAGCACCACCTCTTGACGTAGGGCCTGGGCCAGCAGGTGGGTGACGTCGATGAGGTGCTGCAGATGACCCGGCCCGCGCGAGGACGGTCCCGGGGTGTGGGTGAGGGTGTGCAGGATGTCCGCCGCGGCCTCTTCGACCGCGGCGGCCAGCGCCGCCTTGCTGGCGAAGTGGAAGTGCAGCGCCCCGCTGCTCACCCCGGCCCGCGCACTGATCTTCGTCAGCGACGCAACCTGGAACCCCTCCTCATCAAAGGCCCCGGCCGCCGCCGTGATCAGTGCCTGCCGGGTGCGCAGCGCACGTTCCTGCTTGACCATCGACCGCTCCGTCACTGAGGGGGATTGCCGTGCTTACGCGACGGCACATCGGCATGCTTGGTACGCAACATCGCCAGCGCGCCGATCAGCCGCTCGCGGGTCTCGGCCGGATCGATGACGTCGTCCACCAGGCCGCGTTCGGCCGCGTAGTAGGGGTGCATCAGCTCGGACTTGTACTCCTTGACCATGCGCTCGCGCATCGCCTCGGGGTCCTCGGCTGCGGCGATCTGCCGACGGAAGATGACGTTCGCGGCGCCCTCGGCGCCCATCACGGCGATCTCGTTCGTCGGCCACGCATAGGTGACATCGGCGCCGATGGACTGGCTGTCCATGACGATGTAGGCGCCGCCGTATGCCTTGCGCAGAATCAACGAGATCCGCGGCACAGTCGCATTGCAGTACGCATACAAGAGCTTCGCCCCGTGCCGGATGATCCCCCCGTGCTCCTGATCGACACCGGGCAGGAAGCCGGGGACGTCCAGCAGGGTGACGAGCGGGATGTTGAAGGCGTCGCACATCTGCACGAATCGGGCCGCCTTTTCCGACGCCTCGATGTCCAGCACGCCGGCCAGCATCTGCGGCTGGTTGGCGACGATCCCGACGACCTGGCCCCCCAACCGGGCCAGCACACATACGACGTTGCGCGCCCAGCGCTCATGGACCTCCACGAACTCACCGTCATCGACGATCTCCCCGATCACGGCCGTCATGTCGTAGGGGCGGTTGCCGTCGGCTGGGACCAGGCCCACCAACGCCTCGGTCGACCGCGCGGGCGGATCGGTGCACGGCACACACGGCGGGAACGCCCGGTTGTTCTGTGGCAGCAGCGAGAGGAGGTAGCGGACCTCCGCCAGACACGTCTCCTCGTCGTCATAGGCGAAGTGACACACCCCGGAGGTCTCCGCATGCACGTCGGCGCCGCCGAGGCCGTTCTGGGTGATCTCCTCCCCCGTCACTGCCTTGACCACATCGGGGCCGGTGATGAACATCTGCGACGTTCCGCGGACCATGAAAACGAAATCCGTCAGGGCGGGGCTGTAGGCCGCGCCGCCGGCGCACGGGCCGAGCATCACGCTGATCTGCGGGATCACGCCGGAAGCTGCGGTGTTGCGCTGGAAGATGCCGCCGTAGCCGGCCAGCGCCGAGACGCCCTCCTGGATGCGGGCGCCGGCGCCGTCGTTCAGCGACACCAGCGGTGCACCGGCCGCGATCGCCATATCCATGATCTTGTGGATCTTCTCGGCGTGGGGCCTCGCCCAGCGCGCCGCCGAAGATCCGGAAATCGTGGGCGTAGACGAAGACGGTCCGCCCCTCGACCGTGCCCCAGCCGGTGATGACACCGTCGGTGTAGGGCCGGCGCGCCTCCAGACCGAACCCACTCGCCCCATGCCGACGCAACAGTCCGACCTCCTGGAAGGAACCGGCATCCAGCAACAGATCGATGCGCTCCCGCGCCGTCAGCTTCCCCCGCGCGTGTTGTGCCTTCGTCGCCTCCTCCCCCGGACCGGCCAGCGCCTCCGCACGCACCAATTCCAACTCCGCAACGGCCACGGACACACCCCCACCCGCACCCGCACCCGCACCCGCCACGGACACCTGCGAAACGTCGTCAGCCACACTCATGGCCACACCCTCCCTCCCACACCAGGCCATCCCTCACCATAACAAACCGCGAAGTCGGTATGCAGTGCTGAGATGAGCCAACCCACCAACAAACCCAACCCTGACAGCCACCACCTGACAGCCACCGTCAACCGGCGGCTACCGCCCGGCAGCTACCGCCAACTCAACGGGGAGCGATACACCCCCACGTCCCACAACGGCAGCCCAACCTCGACACCCACGCCACTGCCGTCAGCCGCGTCACCGCCGGCGTCGGCGGCCCGGGCCGCCAGCAGCGACATCACCACCGTCAACGCCGCCAACTCCTCCTCCGACACTCGACCCCGCACCAACCGCAACACCCCACCACTCACCAACCCACTCCCTCCACCCGACACCACCCACGACCAAACACCCCCGACCCTCAACCACCCCACTCAAGAACCACTCATCACCCACTCGAACCCCCACCCCACACGGGTAAAGACCAGGAACGGGAGCGAAGGACCAAATCGCCGCAACCGTCCGCGCAGGCAGGACGACCAACGGGCGCAAAGGCCGACGGCATCGCAGGTGAGGCGGGAAGGCAGCCCCCTTTGATGGAACTCCTGCAGGTCCGTCCGCCGCCCGGTCTCCCCCGGTCGGCCCAGCCCAAGACCCGCCACGCGTACGTGAATCGCGCCAGTGCGGGCAGTCAGAGACCCGCTCGGGTGAACGTCACATGCGTGACCCCGCTCGACGAGGAGGCGGACTCAGTCCGGTAGTCCTCATCGAGGTCCTCCAGTCCGTCCCAGAGGCGGACGCCCCGGCCGAGCAGGATCGGCACCATCACGGCGTGCATGTGGTCGATGAGCCCGCGGTGAGAAAGGCACGGACACCTGTCACGTCACCGTCCAGTTCTGGGTTCCCGCCATGCCAGAAGGCCGTTGTCGTCGACGACGGGTTCCCACTCCCTCAGATCTCGAAGACGCCATCGCTCAGAGCCTGCGCGACTCCGTCCAGGCGGTGCGGCAGCGAGGTGAATACGGGGTGCTCGCAGAACGACGGTCCGTCTTCCTTGTCCTGTCTTCCGATGCGGCCAAAGGTGTCATCACTGACCTGGCTGATGAACAGGCTGTTTCCGCTCTCGTCATAGGCGAAAGGAATCCACGCCGGATCCCAGTACAGGTGCGGTCCCTGGGACAGGCCACTGTGGTCCGGAGCGGTCCGGTGCTGTTCCTCGGCCCGCTGGCGCTTCGCCTCTTCCGTTCGCCGGTAGCTCCGGTATTCCTGCTCGATGAGGTGCAGGTTGCTGAGCCGGTGGTAGATGGGCAGAACAAAGTCGCCTGATCCGTTGTGGCTATGGAGAGAGTCGGCCAGTGCATCCGAGAGAGGGCGGCCGATCTACGTGTGTGCCGTGCGTACAGTGCGCCCGCCACCGATGGCACGTCCTGGCCGCCGGCGGCCTGGCTGGCCGCCTCCAGCGCCATGGCCGGCTCGGTGTGGAGGAAGTGGAACGTCGTGCCACCCTCCATCTTGGGATCTGCCTCCCCCGGTCTGAGCCGGTTTCCCGCCGAGACCGTGCAGCGGGTACTCGCCGAGATCGGCGGTCACCCCGGCGGCTTCGGCCTCTTGGACGCGCCGGTGCGTGGCGCCGCGACGGTCCTCCCGGCCTGGACGCCCAGCTGTCCGACTGGTTGGCGGCCGAGGGCCTTCCCTCGCGGCGGCCCGTGCCGGCAGACTGGGCGCATCGATCCGCATGACGAGTCGGCTCCTGGCCCGCGACACCGGCGCCCACAGACTGCTGGGGGAGCTCACGTGCACTCAGTGCACGGCTCACGTCTCGCTCTCGGTCTACCGTCGCCTCGTGCGTCTGGACGACCCCGCGGCCTCCCTCTAGGCCGCCACCGCCCCGACACGCGAGACGAGCAAGGTGCTGGACAACCGGAGCTTGCTGTCGGTCTCGCTGAGGTGTCGGCTTGGACGGCCGCGGAGCCGGCCGCTCACTCCCCGGCTGTCCGAGAGCGGTAGACGTGCCGGAGGCCGAGCAGTTCGGCGACGGCCTCCAGCCAGCGGGCGGCCTGCTCGTCGCCGTCGACCCCGTCGGCGGCGGTGGCCGCGGACTCCAGCCACGTACGCACCATGGACGCCGCATCGTCGCCCGGCACCGGCTCGCGCAGCCCGGCTGCATACCGGACACCCCCGCTGCGTACCACCTTGGCGAGGAAGGCCACCGCCCGCGGCTGGATGCCGAGCCGGTCCAGCAGGACGGCGGCGCCCACCGCGCCGTCGCCGAACAGGGCGGTGCGGTGCGGGCCGGCGAAGGAGAGGCCGTAGCGCAGCATCGCCGGGATGTCCGACTGCGCCAGCTCGTCGTCGGTCCGGCCGGGGGGCGGGGTCTGCGACGCGGAGGTCATGGCTTCCTCACGGTGACGGTGAAGGTGTGGATGGTGGCTCGGTACTTCTTCTGAGGGGTGGGGCTGCCGCTGGGGACGGGGGACGGGGTGACGGGACCGCCGGCATCGCCGCCGGCGCAGGCGCCGCGCGGGCACTGGATGAGCCGGATCTTCGTCGTGCCCGAACCGACGGCCTTGAAGCCGAAGGAGTCCGTTCCGCTCCCGCTGCCGACGGCGTCGTCGTCGGCCATGACCTCCTCCTGTTTGCCCGTCTTCCGGACGACGTCAGGGTCGGGCTCCGGCGATGTCAGATACCACCACTCCCCCATCGCGGTGTCGACCGGAACGGACAGCCTGAACTCCTCCCCCGCATCCACCTGTATGTGCTTCTCACCCAGCTCGTAGGTGTCCGGCCCGGTGCTGCCGCAGCCCGCGAGCAGGGTCATCAGCAGAGCGGGAAGGGCGAGTCGGCGCAGGGCACTGGTCATGACGCTCACTTATCGGTCGGCGGGCAGGTGGACGGCGTACGCGTCGGGCATGCGGGAGTCAGAGGCCTTGTCCATGTGACCGTTGACGAAGTCGTCCTCGCTCACCCAGGTCGTCTGGCCCCACGGGTTGTAGATCTCCAACATGTCGCCCTCCTGGCCGATCACCATCATCTGGTGTCCGACCCGGCTGCCGTCCTTCTCGTGCCCCTCCACTTCGAAGGGGACTGGTTTTCCCTCGGCGACGGACTTCTCGATGTCCGGCAGTACGTCACGGCGCTCGTCCGCACCGCGAACCTGCTCGTACTCGTACTTGCTGCCGGTATGCGGGCTGATCTCGTCGTTGGCGATCTCGTTCTGCCCGTCGCTGTCCATTCCATCCGGAACGTCGGACCACCAGTGCAGGTAGTCGCCGTCGCCTTCCTCGTGCAGGCGCAGCTGTTCGTCGTGGAGACGGTGGCGGAAGGCGTCGGGGTCGTTCTCCTGTCCGGACGGTCCGCCGGTCAACTCCAGTGCGTAGAGGGGATCGACCATGGCGCGGGCGGTCACGGTGCTCGACGGCACACAGGTGTTGCCCTCCTGGGACCACTTCTCGTCGCCGAACCACTGGTAGTCGGTGTTGCGGTTCGACCCGTCCGGATTGCGCCCCTCGTCCACCTTGCCGTCGCCGGCTGTGACGATCGGACTGAGGTGCTGCTGAAGCCAGTACGGGTCCTTGCCGTGGATCTTGTCGCGGAACTCGCCGACCTCGTCCACGTCGTAGCCCGCGGCCAGCGCCTTGACCAGATACGCCCGCTCCTGCGGTGTCTTGGCATCCGCGAGCATCTGCTCGAAGCGGGCCTGGTCCCGCGCGTTCATCTTCTCCATGAAACGGCCGGAACGTTCGAGGTCGCCCGCGGTGAGGAGTTCGTTCTCCTCCTGCGGGCCCCCGAACACGCCGACGTCGGCGAGGACGAGGCGGTCGGCGGCGGAGATGTTGTCGGTGTGCATGTGCCCGGCACGAGCCTCGGCCGCGTACTTGTTCAGCTCCCGGGCCGCCGTCCGCGCCGCGTCGTCCGCCTCCTGCGCGGCGGCGTAAAGGAAGTTGGCCCCCGTTCCCGCGATGTCCTGGGCCCGCTTGCGGTCGGCTTCCTCGTCGTCCGTCTCCACCATGTCGTCGAAGAAACCGTCATCGCCACCGAGCATCGTGCGGGCCTTGCGAAGCTGCTCACGGCCGTCGTCGTCCTTGGACTGGGCGGAGGTGAGCGCGTCAGAGAGGTCGTAGAGGGCCTTGGACGCCTTACGGAACGCCTCGGCCATCTGCTCGGCGGAACGGCCGGCCGCCGCCACCACCTCGGCCGCCTTGGCGCCGGTGCTGCCCACCCACACCGATGGCAGCCCTGACGAGGCGACCTTCTCGACCCGGTGCTGTACGTCCGTGGCGTTGTCGGCCTGGCTCTTGTAGCGCTGGGCGATGGCGTCCAGGGTGCTCGGGGAGCCGACCGGCGCGGAGACACCGAGGAGGTTGCCGATGGCCTCCAGGACCTCGTTCTTGCTGTCGGCCGTCGCGAGGTCTCCCGTGTAACGGTCGATCTCTTCCTTGCGGTCGGTGGTGGATTCGCCTGCGTCAGCCATGTGGTGAGAGCCCCGCTGTCCTTGCTCGTCCTTGCCCAGAGTCAGGTGTCAGGTGTCAGGTGTCAGGTGTCAGGTGTCAGGTGGAAGCACACACGTCGGCCGGGTGCGCGAAGTGTCCGGCATGTCGATCTGTGTTGCGTGTGCCGTTGTGTCGATCTGTACGGCGTGTGCCGGTCAGTCAGTCGAAGTCGGCAAGGCTCGGCGGAGGCGCGCCCGGGGTAGGGCCCGTGGTCGTCCCCGGATGGGCCGCGGCGGGTGCGGGCATGGTCCTCAGGCCGTCGTTCGCGCCCGCGGAGTGCAGCGCGACGATGGTGTCGTGGTCGGCGCCCTGGTATTTGCGCTGGGAGATGCCGACCTTGTCCGCGAGTTCGTGCAGCGCGGCTTCCAGCGTCTTCGCCTCGGCCTGCCAGGCGGCGGCGAAGTTGTCGTACGCGGGGCCGGAGTCGGAGCCGCCGAGAGCGTCCGGTGTGTAGCACATGTGGTCTTCCACGGCCTTGCGTATGGCGCCGACGTCGTTGCCTGCCTGGTCGAGCTTTCCGGCCTCGCCGTCCATGCCGCTCGCGTCGATCCTGTAGCCGCCCGAGCCCGCACCGGACATGCTCCCCGCCCCCTGACTGAACGGCCGAACACCCCCGTGCGTCCAGACCTTCTGACCAGAGATGGTACCTGATCTCATGTCATGAGCACGCGGCCTCCGTGTCACTGTCCGGGCTGGACGGACCGGCCTTCGGCATCGGCTTCATACCAACGCGCTTATCGGCGCCGAGCGGCAGCGCGCCTCCGCGCATGACAGGGTCTTCCCTCAGCCCCGGGCCGGTCTCCTGGCTTCGCCGGCGACGGCTTCCCTCCGAGTTCGAGGTCGCAAGCTGTTTTCGATCCGGGCAGTGGCCGCTTCCCGCTGGTGCGGGCCTGCTCGAAGGCGGCGGGTAGTCACCCGGGCGGGCGCTGCCGGCACCCCGTCCAGGCCGCTGCCGCGTGGTTCTCGCTCCCCCGGACCGGGTACCCGAGGCCACGGCCGGACGTTGACTGCGCCACGGCGGCGAGAGAAGCCCTGCCGGGGTGGAAAGGAAGGCCAGGATGGCGAGCCGTGTCTGCACGGTCGGGCATTCGACCCGTACCTTCGACGAGGTGCTGACAATGCTGCGCGCCAACGACATCACCCATCTCGTCGACGTCCGCTCCTACCCCTCCTCGCGCACGTTCCCCCAGTGGAACCAGGAGGCGATCATCGACGGACTCCCTCGGAACATCGAGTACCGGTGGATCCGAGCCCTGGGAGGGCGGCGGCACACCCCCAAGGGCGTCGAGAGCGTCAACGGCGCGTGGCGGGTGAAGGCGTTCCGGGACTACGCCGACTACATGATGACCGGCGAGTTCCGGCAGGGCCTGGACGAGTTGCTCGGCCTGGCCGAACACGGCCGACCGGTCATCATGTGCAGCGAGGCCGTGCCGTGGCGGTGCCACCGTCGGCTCATCACCGACGCACTGATCGTGGCCGAGGCGGAGGTCGCGCACATCATGTCGGCCACGGTGACGAACCCGGCGTCCTTGAACGAGTGCGCTCACGTCGAGAACGGGCGCATCACCTATCCAGCGCCCTGCTGAAGCAGGTGGGCATGGACATCGTCGGAGAGATCCGCGAGGCGGTGGCGGCCATTCCCGCCGGCAGGGTCGCCTCCTACGGAGACGTCGGGCAGCGCATCGGCGCCGGTGCGCGGCAGGTGGGGCGGGCGATGAGCCTGCTCGGTGAGGGCGTGCCATGGTGGCGCGTGGTCCGCGCCGACGGCAGCCCCGCGACCTGCCATGGGGGCCGGGCGCCTGGGTTGCTGCTCGCGGAGGGCACGCCGATGCGCGGGGGGCGGGTGGACATGCGACGCGCGCGGTACCGGTGGGAGCAGGCCGGACCGTCACGGCCGCGGGCATGACCTGGCGTGGTGCGTGCAAGGGACGCTCGCGGTGCCTGAGACGCCGGACAGCCGGACAGGCGGGCAGTCAGAGGCCCGCTCGGGTGAACGTCACATGCGTGACCCCGCTCGGTGAGGAGGCGGACTCGATCCGGTAGTCCTTGTCGAGGTCCTCAAGCCCGTCCCAGAGGCGGACGCCCCGGCCGAGCAGGATCGGCACGACCACGACGTGCATGTGGTCGATGAGCCGGGCGGCGAGAAAGGCACGGATCACGGTGGGACCGCCACCGATGCGCACGTCCTGGCCGCCGGCGGCCTCGCGTGCCGTCTCCAGCGCCTTGGCGGGACCGGTGTCGAGGAAGTGGAAGGTCGTGCCGCCCTCCATCTCGATCGACGCACGCGCGTGGTGGGTGAGGACGAAGGTGGGCGTGTGGAACGGCGGATTGGGCCCCCACCACCCCTTCCACTCCGGGTCCTCGTGCCATCCGGGATGGCCGAACTTCCCGGCGCCCATGATCTCGGCGCCGATCCCGGGAGCGAACTGGCGCGCGAATGCGTCGTCGAGGCCAGCGGTCCCGCCGGGCTTCCCGACCATGTCGTGCCAGAACCGGGTGGTGAACATCCACTCGTGCAGCCGTTGGCCGGCGTGGCCGAACGGCGCGTCAAGGCTCTGCCCCTCACCGGTGGCGAAGCCGTCGAGCGAGACGGAGAAGTTGTGGACGCGGGCGAGTGACATGGCTGGCAACCCCTCTTCGTTGTCGCCGGTCGGCCTTCGTCAGACCGTCTCGGCAATGCGGCGGCAGTGGCCGTCCCGATGCCAAGACGTGCCCTGCCCATTCTTACGACGATCCGTGGGCGACGCCCGCCGCAGCGGGACACCGCTCACGCACGGCGTCAGTCTCGCGTCGCCTCCACGGCTGTCAACTGCCGCTCGGGTGCGCTCAGCAGATGTAGACCGGCGAGGCTCTGGAAAGTCATCGCCGCGGCGGCCGCGGCGGTGAGCGTCAATCCGCCGCGCGCTCCGAGCGAGTCGATCGACCAGCCGCAGACGGCCTCCGCGACGGCCGAGCCCGCCGCGCTCGCGGAGCCCAGCCAGGAAAACGCCTGGGTCAGGACGGCCCGCTGTACGGGCAACTCGGTCAATACGGAGAAGAGCACGAGGAGAGGTGGGATCGTGGCGCCGGTCAGCACCACAACCCGCCCAAGCCCCCACGGTGAGCCGACCGCGAGCAACACCAGCGTGCCGAACAGCAACGCACCTTTCGCCATGCGAAGTTGCACCGGCGCAGCCCGTAGAGCCAACCCGCCGGCAGGCATCGCTGACGGCGGCTGTCGCGGCACCGGACTGCTCACCCCCGGCCGGCGTCTCCTGGCCGGGAGCTTGCGGCATGTAAGCAGCAGCACGACGCCTCTCACCGCCGTGTCCGTGCTCGTGTCGAGCACGCTTTCGCACGGATGAAGATGTGGAAGACTCTCCGGGACTGCCGGCTGAAAGGCGAAGGCGTCCAGCACGCGATGCTCGGCATTGCCCATCAGCACAATCTTGCACGCCGCGCGTGACCGCCCGCGTCGAAACAATTGCCCGTTCACGACTCGGTGGGCAGGAGCTGGACCAGGCCAGCCCCAGTTTTCCTCGTCAGCCTTGGTGTGGGTGGCCCGGACCCTCCAGCGGCCGGCGGGCAGCGGGACCGGCGCCTGATCAGGCATCCCGCTGCCGGGTTGCTCGATGTCGAGTTCAGAGCCCGCTTCGCTAGGGTCCAGGAGCATGGCCGGCCCGTCCGACACCCACCTGCCGTCCTCCTCCCACTCGGTGGCCGAGTCCGCGAGGACGGCCTCTTCAAGCGCAGTTTGTTCAGCAGCAGCTGGTGCTATCTGCCCGAGCGCCGAGCCTTCCTGCGGTGGCTTGCCGCCGATTCCGAGGTCGCGCTGAACCTGACCAGCTGAGATCACCAACAGAGTCACGGCATTGGCTTGAGCTGTCCGCGCGACGTGACACACTGACCGCGCAGGCGGCGGTGAATGGGGCGATCCGATCGGGCTCCCGTCCCAAAGGACGCCACCTTCTTCGGTATCATCTTCGCTCTCGACACCTCGATGCCTTTTGTTAGAGCCAGTGAGTCTTTTCCAACCTCGCGCTGAAGCTGCGAGGTCGAGCGTCTGGACGAAATTGCCTTGCGGCCAAGGGGGTTGATAACCCTACGGTTGCTCCCCGTGACCATGGAGATGCCCTACCAGCCACTCCCGATCGACCAGTCCGACGTGCGCTACATCCACGGACCCGATTCCGCTCTCCAACCAGGCGTGCCCGCTGGCGAGACACTCGAGTTCGAGTGGAGGGACAGCGAGGTCTACCCGGGAACCTTCCGGAAGTTCTGGGTACATGTGCCTGCACAGTACGACCCAGCAGAACCGGCATCCTTGATGGTGTTCCAGGACGGATGGTGGTACCTGGACCCAATAGGGGAGGTACGCGGCGCGATCGTCCTGGACAACCTCATTCACCGCGGCGACATCCCTGCCACCATCGGCGTGTTCGTCGATCCTGGCGTCTTCCCCGATGCGGAGAATCCCAAGAACCGCAACAACGAGTACGACGCCTTCGACGACCAGTACGTCACCTTCCTCCTCACCGAGATCATCCCGCAGGTCGCAGAGCGCTATGCCATCGCCCAGTCGCCCGAACAGTGGGGAATCTGCGGGGGGAGCAGCGGCGGCAACTGCGCCTTTACCGCCGCGTGGCTGCGTCCGGACAAGTTCCGCAGCGTCATCGGATACCTGTCCAGCTTCGCGCAGATGCCGGACGGCAATCCCTACCCCCACCTCATCTCCCGCGCCCCCCGCAAGCCACTGCGCATCTTCATGCAAGGTGGCCACCGCGACCTGCACTGGAATGAGCCTCAGTGGAACTGGCTCGCCGAAAACCTGCGCGTGGCAGCCGCTCTCGCTGAAGCAGGCTACGACTTCCGTCTCGTCCTGGGAGACGGCGGACACAGCCCCAACCACGGCGGGGTCCTGCTGCCGGACGCTCTGCGCTGGCTGTGGCGGCCCAACGAGGATTGATCGGTATACGCATCATCCAACCAGGCACCGGCCGCGGTGAGGTGAGACGCAGCCCTGGTCGCACAAAGGCGTGCAGTTCCTGGTCAGGCGAGTTCACAATCAAGATCACTCGCCTGACCAGGAGCGTCGTCGTGCTTGCTTACCCATCCACCATCGATCTGTCCAGCCGCACCTTGCAAGACCTCTCCGCCCTTCTCGCAGGTCACCGCCGCCGCATCGGCTCCCGCAGGCGCCGCCTGACCTGTGGCCGTCAGGCCCTGCTCGCCCTCGCCCACCTGCGCTGCGGAGACACCTACGCCCGCCTGGCCGCCGGTTTCCGCGTCGGGATCGCGACGGTCTACCGATACATACGCGAGGCGGTCGACCTCCTGGCCGCCCTCGCGCCCACGCTCGAACAGGCCATGGAGACCGTACGGAAGGCGTACGTGATCCTGGACGGCACCGTGCTGCCCATCGACCGCATTGCCGCCGACCGCCCGTACTACTCGGGGAAGAAGAAGTACCACGGGATGAACGTGCAGGTCATCGCAGATCCAGCCGGACACCTGATCTGGGCTTCGGACGCGCTGCCGGGAGCCACCCACGACCTGACCGCGGCCCGAACTCACGGCATACCCACCGCTCTCTACGCCGCCGACGTCAAGTGCTGGGCAGACAAGGCGTACCAGAGCGCCGGGCCGGCCATACGCGTTCCGATCCGGGGCAAGAACCTGCGTGGCTGGCGCCAGCGCCACAACCGGGATCACACAAAGATCCGCAGCCTCGGCGAACGTGCCATGGCCACCCTCAAATGCTGGCGGGTCCTGCGGAAACTCCGCTGCAGCACCACCCGGATCACCTCCATCGTCCGGGCCATCGTCACCGTCGAACTCGCCAGGTGATCAAGATGGAAAAGGCTCAGTAATACTCCCTTTTCTGGGACTTCTCGTAGAATCTCAGCTCGCGCGGGGGCGGCGGGAGATCACCTGAGGGAGCTTTCCCGCCTTCCAGTAGCCGTCGAGGATCTTGAGCAGGTGCTCGGGGTTGTCGAAGATCTCGCCGATTCGGTCGCCGAATTCCGCGAGCAGCGGGTCGCTCTCGACCATTTTGCGTTCGGCAGCGGTGAAGGACGACGAGTAGGCGTGGCAATTGGCGCACCACAGGTAGTTGATCCATGCCGGTGTCGGTCGGCCATATGACTCATGGTGGTAGTTGCGCATCGCGACGTGGCCGCAGAGAGGACAGACCCTTTCGGACCGGGGCAGGTGCAGTTGAGCGCCGAGCGTCTCTCGGTGGTGCTGGTCATAACGGCGGATCATGGATCGGCCTCGCGGAGGAGGTTGGGCACGACGGTCGTGGTGTCGGCCGCGGGAGCTCGCGCTCCCCCGGCCGACTCGGTTTCATCTTCCCGTGAGCGGCAGGGAGTCGTCCGGCCGGTCCTGGGGTCGTATCAGTTACGCCTGGATATCTCCGCCACATCATCTGCCCGAACGCCTCGGCCTCCTTCTCGGATCCCGTGTCTCCGTAGTTCAGGCCGCCGTTCCCCCGACGGGCGCAGGGACGCTGAGCACCGTGCCGGAGGCCGCGGTCGCGGTGTCCTGGAGCTGGACGACCGTGCGGGCAACCACGCACTGCTCGCGGATGCCCGCCGGCCCTTGGGTGTTCAGGGTGTCGGAGTGGAAACGGTGACGCGGTCGTCAGACGGCTCGGTCATGCAGCCGACCGAGCCACCGCGCCGGGTTCTCAGGGTTTGGCGGAGTAGACCACTCCGGACAGGTTCTGGGCCGCCGAACCCCACACCTGGTCGTACAGGGAGGAGTCGACGCCGAGGGTGTAGAGCAGCCACGCCGTGGTGATGCCGTAGGTCAGTTTCAGCTGGGTGGCGCGGGTGATGGTTCCGCTGTCGCAGCCGAAGCCGGAGCTGTCTTCGAAGCCGCAGTGGAATCCACCGGTGATGACGCGCAGTTGGGTGGCGGACGGTTTGGCGTCGTACATCTTCTGCTGATTCTCGGCGACACCGGCGATCGTGTCCGAGCTGCCTCCTACGTACTGGACGGGCATCTTCAGTGCCCCTGAGGCGGTGATGGCCGAGGGGTTGGTCTCAGCGGCCGCGAGAGTGGTGACGGACTTGACGGCAGGGTTCCGGCTCGCGGCGAGCAGTGCCGCGCCTCCGCCCATCGAGTGTCCTGAGACAGCCAATTGGCCGGTGTTCACCGCGCCCGCGAATCGTGCACCGGTGGTGCTGTTCTGCGTGGTGAGCCAGGTGAGTGCGGCGTTCAGGTCGTCCGCGAATGCCGAATGGCTCGGGAACAGGCCGCCCTGGGACTTGGGGGCGACGGTGATGATGCCCCATGAGGCGTAGTGCTTGAGAAGGCTCTCGTACTGGGTGATGCCCTGGAAGAAGCCGTGCCCGAAGGCAAGGCCGGGATGCGCGCCGGCGGCGACCGGTGCGTTGGCTCCGCCGGTTGTCCCGGGGTACCAGACGCGCGCGCTGTAGGAACGTCCGGACGCCGACACCGTCACGTCGGTGTAGGCGACGGCGTAGGCCCCAGGGCCGGAGGGGTCCGCCGCTTGTGCGGAGGCTGTCGGCCGCTGCGCGGCATGCGCGGCCGGTGCGAGGGTGAAGGCGGCTGCCGCGAGGAGCAGCATCGCGGCTATGGACCGCAGGGTATTTCTCAACACGAGATCACCTTTTCTGTGGGAATGAAACAGTGATGTCTGGTGCGAGATCTTCCGCTGTGTGCGGGTGCTCCTTGAGTGGCCTCGACGCTGGTGCCGCCGAGGCACACCGGTAGACCCCTGAGCAGAGGATGTGGACGGCAGGTGGTGTGCCGGCGGCTCGGCGGTCTGAGGCGGCCGGCAGCCATCGGCACGGGAGGGTGCTCTCAGCCCCCGAAGCGCAGGGCGAAATCACGCAGGGTGAGACTGAGCAGAGGGGCCCGGCGGCCGAGCGCCCCGAGCCTGCCGTCGTCGGGTGTCCGCCACTCGGCGCGCGCCAGGCGTACGGCGGCGCTGCTGCGAGCCGGGCTGATCTTCATCTGGCCGTTGAGGGTCTGGGCGAGTTTGTAAGCCAGAGGCCATCGTCCCGGCAGACGCCTCCGCTCGATGTACCGGCCCGCCGCGAGTGGTCCTTCGTCGCTCTTGGCGGCGAACGACGCGGCCTGCGCTCGTCGTATGTCGAAGGCGGCCATCTCCTTGGGGATACCCCACAAGGCGCGCCCGCCGGCCAGAGAGGCTTCGTTGTCGACCCAGATGTCGGTGATGCAGACGCGGGGCCGCAGACCGTCCCGCAGCAGCACGGCACGGAGGAGTTCGTTGTAGTGCAGGACGCTGTTGTTCTCGTAGACGACCCATGCGGCGCCGACCAGGCCGCGACCGGTGGCGGTGAACGGGGTGGTGCCGGGGACGACACGGGGAAGTTCCGCGCGGGGCACGAGCCAGAGGGACAGGTACATCTGTCCGGCCAGGTGCCAGGGCTCATCGGGGTAGCGAGTCATTCGCGTGGGTCCGTTCCGAGGAGGGGCAGGAGGCGCAGGGCGCCCGGAGCGGTGGCCGGAACGGCTGGCCGACGGGGTGGTACGGGCGGAACATGGCGGTACGGCATGCCGGGGGCGGGGCGGGGGTCGAGCTCGTCCTTGTTGGGCCACAGAGCGGTCGCGCGCTCGGCGCAGGCGGTGATGGTGAGGGAGGGATTGACGCCGAGGTTGGCGGAGAGGGTGGAACCGTCGATGACGTGCAGTCCGGGGTAGCCGTGCAGCCGGTGGTACGGGTCGACGACGCCGGTGTGGGGGCTCTCACCGATGGCGCAACCGCCGATCAGGTGGCCGGTGGTCGGGATGTCGAAGAGGTCTGCCCAGGTGCCGCAGGCTTGGCCGCCGATCCGTGCTGCGGCCGTGCGGGCGGCACGGTGCCCCGCGGGGATCCACGTCGGGTTGGGTGCGCCCTCACCGGGCTTGCTGCTCAGACGGCGCCGTCCGCCGGCGGTACGCCGCAGATAGGTGGTCACCGAGTTGTCGGCTGTCTGCATGACCAGCAGGACCACGGACTGCTGGGACCAGCGCCGCGGATTGTGCAGAGCGGGAAGGCGCCGGGCGTTGCGCGCCATGGCGGCGAGTCCCAAGAGGAGACGGGACCGTCCGGGGACCGGGTCAACGAGCGTCGCGCCGAGCAGCGCGAGCAGGTTGCTGCCTCGGCCGTAGCGCACCGGCTCGACGTGGGTGGTTTCGTCCAGATGAACCGAGGAGGTGATGGCGACGCCACGCGAGTAGTCCGTGCTCCGTCCCCTGGCGCGGACTCCGAGAATCGCCTCCGAGTTGGTCCGGGTCAGACGTCCGAGGCGGGGTGAGATGTCGGGTAGCGTGCCGTTGTCCCTCAGCGTGTGCAACAAGCGCTGGGTACCGAGCGCGCCGGCCGCGAAAATGACGTGCCGGGCTGTGAGCGTATGCCGTCGCCTGCCTGGAACGGCGCCGGTACGGACCGATGTGACGGCCCAGACGTCGTCCCTGCGCTTCACGTCCGTGACAGTGCGGCGTTCCAGGACTCGGGCGCCCGCGCCTTCGGCCAGGGCGAGGTAGTTCTTGGGCAGTGTGTTCTTCGCGTTGTGCCGGCAACCGGTCATGCACGCGCCGCAGTTGAGGCAGGAGTTGCGGCTGGGGCCGGCGCCACCGAAATACGGGTCGGGAACCTCCGTACCGGCGCTCGCGCCGGCCGGACCGAAGTGGACGCCGACCGGGGCGGAGCGAAAGGTCTCGGCACAGCCGAGTTCTTGTGCTGTGTCCTTCAACAGCAGGTCGGCCGCGGTGGTCACCGGGTTGGGAGCGACGCCGAGCATGCGGCGGGCCTGGTCGAAGAAGGGGGCCAGCTCCTGACGCCAGTCAGCGATGGACGCCCACGTGGAGCCGCGGTAGAAGGCGTCCGGTGGTTCATAGAGAGTGTTGGCGTATCCGAGAGAGCCGCCGCCGACCCCGGCACCGGTGAGCACGAGAAGGTCGCCGAGCAGGGAGGCGCGGAGAATGCCCAGGCAGCCGAGCCGCGGCGCGAACAGGTAGTTCCGCAGGTTCCACGACGTTCGAGGCAACGCGGAGTCGGTAAAGCGCCGCCCGGCTTCAAGGACGCCCACCCGATAGCCCTTCTCGGTGAGGCGTAGCGCGCTGACACTGCCACCGAATCCCGAACCGACGACGATGACGTCGTAGTCGACGGGTCTCATGACTCGTGCCTCGCCGTGAAGTCCGAAAGCAGCGGGGTGATGAGCCGTGAGAGATTCTCGCGTCGCACTTCGGGATGGACTCCGGTCAGGGCGAGCGGACCGTCGAGTCCGGGAACATGCGAGACGAGGGCAAGGTGGGGCAGGAGCAGAAGGAGCATGGTCAGCAGTGCGTCCAGATCGGCTTCCTTGCGCAAGTCCCCGGCGGCGACTGCCCGTTCCAGGAGGGGGCGAAGGCCCGCGAGGTAGATGGCGTTGACCGGTACCCGGACCGCTTCGCGGACAGTGGGATCCATCTCCATGTTGGTGGCCGCGGTCACTCCGCGCTCGAGCGGTTGACAGGCGAAGTAGTCGAGCCACGCCTCGAGCGCGTCGATGAGGTGGGTGGAGAAGTCGACCGATCCGTCGTAGCCGTCGAGCCAGGGACGCATGTGCGCATAGATCCGCAGCGACGTCTGCTCGGCGACGTAGGCGAAGAGATCAAGTTTTCCCGAGAAGTACTGGAAGAGCGACCCCTTGGCGACGCCGGCCTCGCGCGCGATGACGTTCAGGCTGCCGGTGGAGTAGCCGTGCGTGCCGAACTGGTCCATCGCCGCGACCAGGACGCGCTCGCGCCGAGCGGGGGAAAGCCGGGTCCAGGTGTCGGTGGGCATGGGCACTCCCTCTGTGTGACCAGACGGTCACATGACCGCCCGGTCATGATGGATGCGGCATCCTGAACATGTCAATACAGCGCACAGGCAAGGAGATTGACGATCCTTCAGACAGCTATTGACAGGATGCCGTCAGCCACCCAGCCTGTGATCAGCCGGCAATGTGACCGGCTGGTCACAAGGAGGTCGGCATGCAGAAGGTGTGCGTGATCGGGGCCGGTTCTTCCGGAATCACCGCCTGTCAAGTCCTCGCGGAACGGGGCATCGACTACGACTGCTTCGAGCTGGGATCCGAGGTGGGCGGCAACTGGCGTTACATGAACGACAACGGCCAATCGTCCGCCTACCGTTCCCTCCACATCAACACGTCTCGGCAGATCATGGAGTACGCCAGCTTCCCCATGTCGGAGGAGTACCCGGTCTATCCGAGCCACGCCCATATAGCCCGCTACTTCGACGAGTTCGTCGACAACTTCCGCCTGCGCCCGTCCATCCGCTTCCGCACCGAGGTGGTCGAGGTGGTGCCCTCGGCGGGCCGATGGGCCGTGACGTCACGCAATCGCGACACGGACGACCGCGTGACCGACGTCTACGACGCCGTACTTGTGGCCAACGGCCATCACTGGAAGCCCCGTTGGCCGCATCCGGGCCTCGCCGGGGCCTCGGACTTCGAGGGCACCCAGATCCATTCGCACGACTACCGCACGCCTGAGCCGTATGCCGACCGGAACGTAGTGGTGGTGGGTATCGGCAATTCGGCCTGTGACATCGCTGTCGAGACCTCTCGGGTCTCACGGCGGACCTTCCTCGCCATGCGTCGAGGGGCGCACATTCTCCCGAAGTTCCTGTTCGGAACCCCCACGGACCATCTGACCCACTCGTGGCTGTCCAGGGCGCCCCTCGCCGTACAGGACCGGGGACTGCAACTCCTGCTGTGGCTGAGCCGCGGCCGACTCACCGACTACGGCCTGCCGACCCCGGTCCATCGCGTCCTGGCCGCTCATCCGACGATTTCGGACGACTTGTTGTCCCGGCTGGGCCACGGTGACATCACGGTGAAACCCGCGCCCACCCACGCCGACGCGAGTCAAGTGTCCTTCGAGGACGGGACGTCCGAGGAGATCGACGCCATCATCTACTGCACGGGGTACGACATCGCGTTCCCCTTTCTGAGCGATCAGCTGATCAACCTCACCGACAACGACCCGGCGCTCTATCGACGGGTCGTCTCCCTCGATCAGCCCGGCCTGTATTTCATCGGCCTGATCCAGCCCCTCGGAGCCATCATGCCGCTGGCAGAAGCCCAGTCACATTGGGTAGCCGACCTGCTGCAGAACAGGTGCGCGCTGCCCGGACGGGAGGCGATGCTCGACGAGATCCGCGGTTATCGCACCCGAACGGCCCGCCGCTACGTGGCCTCCACCCGGCACACGATCCAGGTGGACGCACAGGCCTACCTCAAGGAGTTGGCCTGGGAACGCAAAAGGGGCCGCAGCCTCGCACGACGACCAAGGCATGAGGCGAACCTCCACGGAAGCGACATCCCGTTCAGCACGTGATCGGCCGTGCGCACAGCCCCGAGCGCCCGCTCCGGGCCGGCCACCCCAACGTCAAGACGCGCTCGCGGCCTGAACCTCGATCGATCCGGTTCAACACCAGCCCCGGGGCAACCCTGGGGGACCTGGATCGTCGACATCAGCGGGCTCTCTCCCGACTCGCATCTCAGAGGCTCAAACCTGACGATGAAGGACAAAGCCCCCTCACATCCTGGACGGCATCATGCCTGCCACCCCTCTCGCCCCCCGTGGACACCACCGGCTCCGCATCGCCTTCGGCGGGCTCAGCGCCCTGCTTCTCGCCGCCGGACTCGTCGGTTGCAGTTCCGGCAGCGGCCAGGACACCTCTTCCTCGCCCACGTCCAGCCCCAGCACACCAAACAGGGCCTCGTTCTCCGGGACTCCCCCACCGGCTCTGGCCTCCTCCGCCTCTGCCGCGGTTCGCTCGGCTCAGGCGTCCGCGTCCGCCGCGGCGTCCTCCGCATCGGCCCGCGCTTCCGAGTTCGAGGCATCGGTGAATGCGGAGACCCGACGCAGGAGCACGGCGGCACAGCAGGCCCTGAAGAATGTCGAAGGCCGAGGCAATGCCATCTCCGAGGTCGGCATGACGGGCATGCCAAGGGCTCAGACCGGCGGCCTGCTCGCCGTCCTCGTCACGATCACGAACAAGACCAGCAATACGGCTTCCTACGCCGTGCAGATCGACTTCCGAGACGCGTCCGGCGAGACGATCGAGACCAGCTATGTCGGCGCCGAAAATCTCGCCCCAGGCAAGAAGGAACAGCCGATCGCCGTCAGCAAGGAACCTGCCGAGACGAAACTGACGCCCGTTCTGGCCAAGGCGCAGCGATATTGAGCGCCCATTCGGGCGTACCGCTCGTCCCTCGTGTCGTGACGCACCTGAAGCAGAGCCGCACACATGGTGCGATCACGCTGCGTAAGCCCTCGGCGATGGGGACCTTGACATAAATCTCGTCGAATCGCATGGCAGGTGCAACCGCTTTTGGTCCGGGTCTGGAGTGGTGCGCCTGTGCCACAGCCGCCTGATAACACCTGCACGGGCACCGGCCGCGAGCGCACTGCTTGCGGACCAGGCGGTGCCGGACGCCACGGGTAGCCAGTGGGTCCGGTGGGGCGAGCGCACGCCCGGGGCCGGCGAACAGGCGCGATCCCGGGCGTTTCCGTACCATCGGCGCTGGCAGCGGGTGCCACATGCCGTCATAGGTGTGCCGAGGCCTCCTCCTGCAGCAGTGCGGAGATCTGGTTGGTGTCGTCGAAGATACGCATGACGCCCTGGATGTCGGGTGCGGTGGCGGAGTTGACCAGTTCGACGAAGATGACCACATGGCCGTCGTCGGTCAGCAAGTAGCCGGCCTGGCTCTGGTCCGCCACGGCGAACCGGCCGTTGAGCCGGTCCAGGCCGATGACGGTTCCCGGTTTGGCGAATACCTTGCCCTTGGCCGGGCAGTGAGTGCAGGAGCTCGCGTTCGAGCCATCGACCCCCAGAATGGGCAGCGAAAGCCGGAAGGCGGTCGCATCGGGAGTGCGCAGCCAATAGGCGAGAACCTGGGCGAGGCCGACTGGGGTGGCCTTCTCTGTCGCGTCACCGCCGCGTCCGTCATCGAGTTGGAACTGCGTCGGGTCGACGTGCGCGACCCGGGTCAGGAAGTCGTGCTCGACCCCGAATCCGCCGGCGAAGCAGTCCTTGCTGCCCCGCAGCCCGGCCATGTTGCACAAGGCCAGGTTGGCGCCGAGGTTGTGACTGACCTTCAGGATCAGCTTGGCGTACTGCCGGTAGGGCGGGGAGACATAGGCAGCCACCCGCGAGTCGTGGTCGTAGGAGGCGGGCAGTTTGCGCTCCGGGTTGGGGCCTGTCTGACTGGCGCTGACGGTGACGCCTGCCCGGCCGAGCGCCTCGATCAGCGCGGTACGGCCGAAGGCATTGGGATCCTGGACGGGCGAGGTCCTCAGGACGGGCTGCGTCCCGGCCGCGATCTGACCGGACACGGTGATCTTGGTGCCATCCGGGGAGGCCTTGACCCCGATGCTCGTCGTACCTCCGGCGGCCACCGTCTTCACCTTGAAGTCGACGCTGTACGGCTTGACCTGCGGGCGCCAGAACAGCTTGGCCGGGTGCCCGGCGGTGGTGGGGGTGGTGAGCAGGTCGATGAGGTTGTCGTTGATGATCAGTGGGGTGGGCTGCGGGTCCAGCTCCGGGGGCGTGAAGATCCTGGGATCGACGACGACGTCGCCCTGGACGCGGGTGATGCCCGCCTTGCGCACCTGCCGTGCGATCCGGTCCACTCCGGCGAGCGGGTTCTCCGGGGTGAGCGTGGCGCCGGGCAGGTCGTTGGCGGACGTGTGGTCGATGTCGGTGTAGTCCACCGAACCGTCGGGCTTGGTCCGCCCGCCCATCGTCAGGTCGCCCTGGGCGACCAGGGCCAGGTTCCCCTTCAGCGTCGATCCCTGGCGCGTGCCCGCCGCGTACACGGGCGTGGTGAATCGGTGGCCGGGGCCCAGGCTGTGCCAAGCGGCCGAGAGGGTGACGAGTTTGGTGTCCGAGCCGGGGACGAAGGACTGCCGCGCGAACTGTGAGTGGATCACGTGCCCGTCCGAGGGGTCGACCTCGTAGACGCCCCATTGCGCACTCTCGTAGCCGGGCTTGTGCATGATCGCCTCGACGGCGGGCGGGAGTTCGCTGACGTGCCCCGTTTCGAGTGTGCGTGCCGGCACGGCCGCCAGCGCCGCAGGAGCGGTGACGGCCACGCCCGCCAGGGTCACGAGCGTCGCGCAGGTTGCGGCCCAGGGCCGCAACCGACTACGGAACATCGATTTCATGCACACCGCCGATTTCGAGTAAGCAGTCCAAACCGAAAAAGCCGTGAGGTATGCGACAAATTCGGCAGAATCGTAATCGTACGGGCCCGGGCCCACTCATCCTTCCGGCTCCACTCCCCGATGACGGCATGTCGGGCCCAGATCATCCCTTCAGCCGATCGCAGCCGAGCCCGCGCCCAGCCGCCCGTCGGGCGCGACCGTCAGTCCCCTGATCCGTGGGGGAAGGCGTACGCACCGATCTGCTGCCCTGCACTTGCGTCCCACACACGGTTCGGTCGCCGCCGGCGACGGTGGCAGGGCAGCCGTCCAGCGCCCCGGCCGCCCCCGCGGCCACCCCACTGGTGCCACATCAGCGGGCACAATGCGGAAATACGGCTGCGCGAAAGGTGAAAACGACCTCTTCTTGTAGAAAGATCTCCACTGTCCCCGAACTGTGTTCATATGATGCGGAGATCAACAGGCCTGGCCAAGCGGGGGACTTGGACGGGCCTCTCACTTTCCCGTGGGGGATTCATGCGTATACGCGTTGCGGCCGCCGTAGTTTCCGGTGCCGCCCTTCTGTCCGCGCTCGCTCTTCCGGTGGCCGCCCAGGCAGCGGAGCGGACGGGTGTGGCAGGGAAGCTCAGTTCTTTCGCCTCGAAGTCCGTTCAACGGCAGGACTCGTTGGGCAACACCAAGTTCTCGCAGGCTGTCATCAACGGCGGCAAGGACATCGTCCTCGGCACCACCGGCACGAAGTCCGTCACCGTCACTTACACCGCTACGGACCAGAACGGTGTCGCCCTCACCGAGGCCTTCCTGTGGCAGGGCACCGACAGTTCGACCACGGACGGCATCACCGGCGGCCTGGGCACGGACGACGACCCCAACTGCACGGAGACGGCGACCCAGGGCACCTACACCTGCAAGGCCGTCTTCAACATCCACCCCGCCACCGACATGAAGGACAACGGAGTGGCCGGGACCTGGAAGCTATTCCTGGGCGCCTGGGACCTGTACGCAAACGCCAGCTACAACGACGACGTCACCACCACCGCCATCAAAAAGGCGTCCACGCTGACCGCCAACGCCACGCCCGAGCCGGTCACGAAGGGCAAGACCATCACGGTCACGGGCAAGCTCGCCCGCGCGAACTGGTCGACGGGCAAGTACGCGGGCTACGTGTCCCAGCCCGCGAAGCTTCAGTTCCGCAAGAAAGGCAGCAACACTTACACCACGCTCAAGACCGTCAAGACAGACAGCACCGGCGTCCTGAAGACCACCACCAAGGCCACGGTCGACGGCTACTACCGCTACGTCTTCGCCGGCACCACCACCACCGCCGCCGCAACGGCGCCAGGCGACTTCGTCGACGTCAGGTAAGCGGTTCGAAACGCTCACCGACCCGGCCAGGGGCATGGCTGACCACCGTGCCCCTGCTCCCGTCGCTGGCCCTCCAACCGTTTGGCCGGCCCTCTCACCCCCGGGCGTTTCCGTCGGACAATCTGATTACTCCTTGCGGCCGCTGTCGCCGCCCTCATGGGGGCGAACACCGCGCCGGAGCACCACGAATCGTTCTGGAGCGCACACGTCGTCGTTCCGGCCGGCCCCTACCGGGCGTCACTGACGCTGCACGAGCTCGTCAACAACGGCCTCATGACGGTGTTCTTCCTCGTGGTCGGCCTTGAGGCCCGCCGCGAGTTCGACATGGGCGAACCGCGGGAACGCAAGCGCCTCGCACTCCCGCCAGCCGCCGGGATGAGCGGGAGGCTCGTCCCGATCGCGATCTACCTCGCCTTCAACGCGGGCCGGCCATCGGCGCACGGCTGGGGAGCAGCGAAGTCGACGGACACCGCCTTCACCTCGGCATGCTCGCCACGTTCGGCGCCCGCGTGCCAGCCGGGCTGCGGGTCTTCATCCTGACCATCGCCGTCGTCGACGACCTCCTGGCCCTGGTCGTCATCGCGACCGCCTACAACGGCGACGTCAGGGTCGTTCTTCATCAACGGCCGCCGCCACCATGGCGCCTACGACATCGCGAGCCTGCCGGCGGCTGTCCGCACGGCGCGGGAGCGGGCCGCCGTGGCACGAGACCGCCGCCAGGGGAGTCTGCGGAGCGCGCGATAGGTCGGAGGTGCCGGACGGCGCTCCCTTCGCGCAGGCGTCGATCCAAGAGAACCCGGACATGATCGCTCTGTTCGCCTACAACAAGCAGCCCAAACCCCTCTGCATCGTCAAAAACGACTTCGACCCCATCGACGACAGCGCGATGCGGCGCTCACGGCCTGCGGCCGATCCGCCTCGCACTTCGCCGGACGTGTTCGCATCCGGCCGAGCCGTCGTGTCGATTGACGGTGAGGCCCCATCATGTCCGTCGTGGTGCCCTGCGCCAGATTCGTCGGCGCTCCCTCGGCCGTCGTGGCCGAGCCCGTCTCCGGCAGCCCCGGTTCGGGCGAGGCGGCTGTTGTGATCAGCGTGATCGCCGCGGTGACCGTGCTCGCCTTCTTGGCCTGCCCGATTCCGATGGCGCTGACCCTTCTCGCGGGCTCCGTGATGGTGCTGCTCGTCCACCGGCGCGCGGGACGGCTCCTGGCCGTCGTCGCCGGGCTCGCCGCCAGCGGCGGCGGCCGTGGGTGAGCCGGCGGGCGCCCGGCATGTGCCGGTCTCGGCGTGCACGTTGCGCCGGGCCAGCCGGGGTGAGACACCGACGCCGATGTCGGTCAGGCCCGGCTGCCCCAGGCACGCTGCCCGTGAGCGAAGCCGAGGGTGGGGAAGCGTGCAGCTGCACTGCGGAGGAGGCTGATCCGCCAGGCAGGCCCTGAGCGCAGCGACGGACGTGCCGCCCGTCCCCGTAGAGCACTCGAGAGCAGCTCACCGCTCATAGGGAGGGGATCGGGACGTGGCAGGGCAGAGGGTCAGAAGTGTCAGGGGTGCGGCGGTCGCGGCGGCGGCGATGGCGGTGCTGACGGCGTCGCAGGCGCCGGGGGTGACCGACGGGCGGGCCGCCGTGCCGGCTCGGGAGACCGCGGAGCACAGGCCGAGCGTGTCCGGTGACACTCCGTACCGCACGGATCTTCCGCCGCTCACACGCAGGCACATGGGCACGGGTACGGCATCGGCGGCGACGGGCGGCGCGGTGCCCGCCAGCGTCTTCGCCGCCTATCGGCACGCCGAGGCCGAGCTCGGCCTCGGCGTGCCCGGCTGCAGGCTGCGCTGGCAGTTGCTGGCCGCGATCGGTCAGGTGGAGTCGGGGCAGGCGGGCGGTGGTCGGGTGACCTCCGACGGTACGACGGTGACGCCGATCCTGGGTCCGCGACTGGACGGGGGTGCCTTCGCCGTCGTAAGGGACACGGACAGTGGTGCATACGACGGGGACGCGGTGTACGACCGGGCGGTGGGGCCGATGCAATTCATCCCGTCGACGTGGGCGCGGTGGGGTGCGGACGGGAACGGCGACGGGCGGTCCGACCCCGACAACGTCTTCGACGCGGCGCTCGCTGCGGGGCGGTATCTGTGCGCGGCCGGGCGGGACCTGTCCGAGGCCGCCGGGCTGGACCGGGCGATCCTCGGCTACAACCACTCGGCGGCGTATCTGCGGACGGTGCGGGCCTGGTATGCGTACTTCCTGGAGGGGCATCGGGTGGTGCCGGACGGTTCGACGAGTACGGCGGATCCGGCGGTACGGTCCTCGACGCGCCCTGAGCCCTCGCGGCCGAAGCCGACCTCGAAGCCGAAAAAAACGTCCCCTCGCCCGAGCACCGCCCCTTCCCCGGCCCCGACTCCGTCCGTCCCCGCCTCGCCGAGCCCCTCCAACTCCCGCCCGGCGAGCGGGAGTACCGGGGAACCGGTCGCCCCCGTACCCACCCCGAGCATCGGCCTCCCCGTCGGTGACGTGCTCCCCAGCACCGGCCTCTGACCAGTAACGGCGCGGACTCGATGGCCTCCTCCCCCTCCACAACCGCGGCTACCCGGCGGTAATGTCGCCACCCGCCGGACCGGACACCGGCGAGTGAGCGCGAAGGAGCCCTCATGGCGACGGAGATGCCTGCGGAGATGGATGCCGCCGACGAGCGTTGGCGGCGCATGTGGAGCCACCGCGAGCAGTTGCTCAAGGTGGCTCGGCGCAGGTCGATGAGCCAGGAGGACGCCGAGGACGCCGTGCACGAGGCGATGCTGCGCGCGGCGGAGCGGCCCGATCTCGACGAGGAGCGGCTCGGTGCGTGGCTGACGACGGTGACGATGCGGCTGTGCGTCGACCGGTACCGGCAGGTCAACCGCGAGGCCGAGGTCCGCGTCAGCCCGACGTTGATCACGCCCGGTCCGGTGCCGGTGGAGGAGGCGGTGTGCGACCGGGCGGAGGCGAAGTGGCTTGCGATGCGCAGCGGTGAGCTGCCCGCCCGGCAGGCAGAGGCGCTGTGGCTGAAGTCGGAGGACCTGGACGTCGGCCAGGTCGCCGTGAAGATGGGACTGAGCTACCGCACCGTCGAGTCCCTGCTCGCCCGGGCCCGCCGAACGCTGCGCAACTCCCTGACCGCGACCCTCGGCTTCCTGCTGTTCCTGCTCGGCCGCGGGCGCCTCAAGGCCGGCGGCAAGGCACAGGCCGTGGCGGTCGCGTCGACGGCGGCGACGCTGGCGGTGGCGGGGTTCGTGCTGCCGTACGCACTGGACGGGGGCGGCGGCACCACGACGGCTCCGCATCCGTCGGTGGCTCCCGGCGCGGGGGCCCTGCGGACCGACAGCACCGGCACGAGCCGAGCCCGGCAGTCACCGGCCCCCTCGGCCACTCCCCCGGCGGCCGGGTCCCCCAGCGACGGAACGCAGGTGGTACCGCTGTCGGTCCCGCCTCTGCCGCAGGTTTCGGTGCCGACGGTCCCGAAGGTGCAGGGGATACCCAGCGTGCCCACGGTGTCCGGACTGCCGACGGTGACGGATCTCCCCGACCTGCCCACCACGCCGGTCGAGTCCGCTGTCCCCACCCCCGCGGTGCCGTCCGCCTCACTGCCGACCGCCGCCCTGAGCGCGCTCCCGTCGGCCCCGTAACCCCACCAAAAACAGGGCGCCGGCCCGCCCGAATCCGCCCAGCGAACCACCCCCGCAAGCCCACCTGCATCATCACCACAAGTCCACCCGAAGCGCCCCGCGGGCCCGCTCGAACAGTCCCGCGGGCCGTGCCCGAACCGACCCGTAGAGCCCCCTCACACCTCACCCGAGCAATCCCGCAGGCTCACTCGAACCGGTCCCGCAACCCCCGCCCGCATCAACCCCGCAGGCCACACACCGCTCCCGCAGACCCGTCCGCCCCGCCCGCCCCGCGGTCCCCGACCGAACCAACCCGCAGAGTCCCTCAGGCCCACCCCCGCAGACCCACCCGAAAAAATTCTCTTCCCGAGCGACGGACCGCCCGCCGCTCCCCGTAGAGCAGATGTCGGAGCAGCTCCACGGGCCGAGAGGTGGACCGGATGGGTGTCGAGATCTGCGTGGAAGGGCTGACCAAGTCCTTCGGTCACCAGGTCATCTGGCAGGACGTGTCGCTGACGCTGCCCGCCGGGGAGGTGTCCGTCATGCTCGGCCCCTCCGGCACGGGCAAGTCGGTGTTCCTCAAGACGCTCGTCGGGCTGCTGAAGCCGGACCGCGGCAGTGTGCGCATCGCGGGGCGGGACATCACGAAGCTTCGCGAGCACGAGTTGTACGAGGTGCGGAAGCTGTTCGGCGTGCTGTTCCAGGACGGCGCGCTGTTCGGCTCGATGAATCTCTACGACAACATCGCGTTTCCGCTGCGTGAGCACACCCGCAAGTCCGAGAGCGAGATCCGCCGCATCGTGCTGGAGAAGATGGACATGGTCGGCTTGATCGGATCGGAGCCGAAACTCCCCGGCGAGATATCCGGCGGGATGCGGAAACGGGCCGGGCTCGCACGCGCCCTCGTCCTCGACCCCGAGATCATCCTCTTCGACGAGCCCGACTCCGGCCTCGATCCCGTCCGGGTCGCCTATCTCAACCAGCTCATCGTCGACCTCAACGCGCAGATCGACGCGACCTTCCTGATCGTCACCCATGACATCGCCTCTGCCCGCCAAGTCCCCGACAACATCGGCCTGTTGTTCCGGCGCGAGCTGGTCATGTTCGGGCCGCGGGAAGAGCTGCTGACCAGTGACGAGCCGGTCGTGCGGCAGTTCCTGAACGGGCGGATGCAGGGACCGATCGGCATGGCGGAGGAGAAGGACGCCGCCCAGGTCGAGCAGGAGCTGGCCCAACTGGGCAACGGCACACAGACTCCCGGCAGCCAGGCTCTGACTCCCCGCCTGCTGCCGGGCCCAGGCATCCTCCGACCGCCCCGCTGGGACGCGATCGCGGAGCGAGAAGCGGAGTTGCGGCGGCGGAAGGCGGTGGCGGACGTATGAGACTGTCACCGACCGGTGCGCTGCGGCAGTCGGGGAACCTGTTCGCGATGGCGCTGGACGTCGTCCGGACGATGCCCCGACGGCCGTTCCAGGGCAGAGAGTTCATCCAGCAGGCCTGGTTCGTCGCGAGCGTCACCATCCTGCCGACCGCACTCGTCTCCATCCCCTTCGGCGCCGTGATCGCGCTGCAGATCGGCAGTCTGACGCGACAGCTCGGCGCCCAGTCCTTCTCGGGCGCCGCCTCGGTCCTCGCCGTACTGCGCGAGGCGTCGCCGATCGTCACCGCGCTGCTGATCGCGGGCGCGGGCGGCACGGCGATCTGCGCGGACCTCGGGGCGCGGAAGATCCGCGAGGAGATCGACGCGATGCAGGTTCTCGGCATCGACCCGGTCCACCGGCTGGTCGTCCCGCGGGTGCTCGCGTCCATGGTCGTCGCCGTACTGCTCAACGGTCTGGTGTCCGTGGTCGGCGTCGCCGGCGGCTACTTCTTCAACGTCGTTCTGCAGAACGGCACTCCGGGCGCCTACCTCGCCTCCTTCACCACTCTCGCCCAGCTCTCCGACCTGTGGGCGGCCGAGATCAAGGCGCTCGTCTTCGGGGCCATCGCGGCGATCGTCGCCTCGTACAAGGGGCTTACCGCGAAGGGCGGTCCGAAGGGTGTGGGCGACGCCGTGAACCAGTCCGTGGTGATCACCTTCATGTTGCTTTTCGTGACGAACTTCGTGATGACCGCGGTGTACTTCCAAGTCGTCCCGCAGAGGGGCTGAGGCATGGCGCTGTTCGACAGTCTCGAGGCGCTGGGGCGCCAACTTTCCTTCTACGGGCGCTCATTGGCCTGGACGGGCCGCACCCTGCGGCGCCACAAGAAGGAGATCCTTCGGCTGCTCGCCGAGGTGAGCTTCGGCCGCGGCGCCCTCGCGGTCGTGGGCGGCACGGTCGGCGTCATCGCGTTCCTGTCGTTCTTCACCGGAACGGAGGTGGGTCTGCAGGGATACGCCGCGCTGAACCAGCTGGGCACCTCCAACTTCGTGGCGTTCCTGTCGGCGTACTTCAACACTCGGGAGATCGCACCCCTGGTGGCCGGACTCGCGCTCTCCGCGACCGTCGGCGCGGGCTTCACCGCCCAGCTCGGCGCGATGCGGATCAGCGAGGAGACCGACGCCCTGGAGGTCATGGGCGTGCCCTCGCTGCCGTTCCTGGTGACCACGCGGATGGTCGCCGGCTTCGTCGCCGTGATCCCGCTGTACGTGATCGGCCTGCTGTCGTCGTACCTCGCCGCCCGCACCATCACCACCGGCTACTACGGCCAGTCGGTGGGCACCTACGACCACTACTTCTCCCAGTACCTGCCGCCGGTCGACGTCCTGTGGTCCTTCGGCAAGGTCCTCGTCTTCGCCGTCCTGATCATCCTCGTGCACTGCTTCTACGGCTACTACGCGAGCGGCGGCCCGGCGGGCGTGGGCGTCGCGGTGGGCCGCGCGGTGCGGACCTCGATCGTGGCGATCAACGTCCTCGACTTCTTCCTGTCGCTCGCGATCTGGGGCGCCAGCACGACCGTACGTATTGCGGGGTGAGTCAGATGAGAATGCTGAGACTGCGGTTGTACGGCGTGGTGTTCCTTGCCGTCCTCGCACTGTTGCTGTCGCTGTCCGTCGCCGTGTACCGGCAGGCGTTCACTCCGGTCGTGCGGATCAAGCTGGAGGCCGACGGCCTCGGCAACCAGCTCGACCCCGGCGCCGACGTCAAGCTGCGCGGCCTGCTGGTCGGCGAGGTGCGCTCGGTGGGCGCCGACGGGACGAAGGCGACGCTCGACATCGCACTAAAGCCCCAGTACGTCGCCGAGATCCCCTCCGACGTGCGGGCACGCCTGCTGCCGAAGACGCTGTTCGGCGAGAAGTACGTCGACCTGGTCGCGCCCGCGCACACCTCGGCCCGGTCCATCCGCGCCGGCGACGTCATCACCCAGGACCGCACCCGCGTCGGCATCGAGGTGCAGCAGCTGATGAACGACCTGCTGCCGCTGCTGCGGACCGTGCAGCCCGGCAAGCTCAACGCCACGCTCTCCGCTTTCGCCACCGCCCTCGAGGGCCGCGGCGACCGGATCGGCGACAACCTCACCCGCGTGGAGGACTATCTGCACCGCCTCAATCCCCATCTGCCCTCCCTCACCGAGGACTTCGCCCGTCTGGCCGACGTCGCGAAGGTGTACGGCGATGCAGCCCCCGACTTGATGGAGATCCTGCGCAACACCGTCACCACCAGCCGCACGCTGGTCGAGGAGCGGGTCCGGCTCGGGAACGCGCTCACCACGACGGCGACGGCCGCGGACACCGCGGACGGCTTCCTCGACGCGAACGGCGACCGGCTGATCACCCTCGGCCGGGTCTCCCGCCCCACCCTGGAGCTCTTCGCCCGCTACTCCCCCGAGTACCCGTGCCTCCTGACCGGCCTGGTCCACGAGGAACAGGCCTCCGATCAGGCCTTCCGGGGCGGCAGGATGCACATCACGCTCGAAGCCGTACGGCAGCGGGGCGCGTACCAGCCCGGGGAGGAGCCGCAATACGGCGAGCATTCGGGGCCGAACTGCCGTGATCTGCCCAGCCCGCAGGTGCCGTCCCCCGGAGCGCACCTCGACGACGGCTCGAAGCAGGGGAGTTCGCCCCTGCTCGGCGTCTCCGCCACCCGGGCCGAGCAGCAAGCCGTCGGCTCGCTGGTGTCACCGGTGATGGGCGTGCCGGCCGACGAGGTGCCGCCGGTCGCCACGCTGCTGTTCGGGCCGATGGCGCGCGGGACGGCGGTGAGTGTGGCATGAGGACCACCCCGGCCCGGCAGACCGCGGCCCCCCTCGTCAAGTTCAGCGTCTTCGCTCTCGTCACGATCGCGGCGACGGCCCTGCTGGCCGCCACCATCGTCAATGTCTCCTTCACCCCCGAGCGCACGTACCGTGCCGTCTTCAGCGATGTCACCGGCCTGGAGAAGGGCGACGACATCCGGGTCGCCGGGGTGCGGGTCGGCGAGGTCGGGAGCATCCGGATCAAGGACCGGACGTTGGCGGAGATCACCTTCACCGTCGGCGCGGACCGGCCGCTGCTCACCAGCACCCATGCGGTCATCCGCTACCGCAACCTGGTCGGACAGCGGTACGTCGCCCTGACCGAGGGCGCGGGTGACGGCACCCGGCTGAGGCCCGGAGCCACCATCCCGCTGAAGCGCACGCAGCCCGCGCTGGACCTCAACGCCCTGCTGAACGGCTTCAAACCGCTGTTCGCCGCGCTCAGCCCGCAGGACGTCAACCAGCTCGCCACCGAGATCATCAAGACGCTGCAGGGCGAGGGCGGCACCGTCAACAGCCTTCTGGTGCACACGGCTTCGCTCACCACGACGCTCGCCGACCGCGACAAGCTGATCGGCTCGGTGATCGACAACCTCAACACCGTGCTGGGGACGCTGGACAAGCGCGGCACCCGCTTCTCCGGGCTGCTCAAGCAGCTGCGGCGGGTGGTCTCGGGACTGTCCGCCGACCGCAAGCCGATCGGCGAGTCGCTGGTGAACATCGGCGATCTGACGGACGCCACCTCGGGGCTGCTGACGGACGCGCGGCCGCCACTGAAGGACGACATCGCCCAACTGACCGATCTCACCGGGACGTTGAACGACAACGAGAAGACCGTGGAGGGCGTGCTGAAGCGGCTGCCGAACAAGCTCAACGCACTGACGGGGACCGCGTCGTACGGCTCGTGGTTCAACTTCTATCTCTGCGACTTCGACGGCCGGATCGTGCTGCCGAAGACGAAGCAGGTGCTGACCCCCGACATGCACGTGGCGAGGGCGAGGTGCGGATCGTGACGCGCAAACAGCGCCCGGAGCCCCTGATGAAGGTGCGCATCGACCCGCCGAAGCTGCCGACCGTACGGCTCCCTCGGTGGACACCTCGCCCCAGCAGGCCTGAACCCCTGATGAGGGTCCGCATCGACCGGCCGAAGCTGCCCAGACCACGGCTTCCCCGGCGGGCACCACGCCCCGGCAAGCCGCAGCCGAAGCCTCAGCCGATGATGAAGGTCCGCATCGACCCGCCCAGGCTCCCGCGCATACGGCTGCGGCGCCCCCGCCTGATCCCCTTCCGCGAGCGCAACCCGGTCGTCATCGGTGCCGTGGGCCTCACCGTCCTCGCCCTGCTGACGGTGGCCGCGTTCAACGCCGACAGCCTCCCCTTCATCGGTGACGGACGGACGTACAGCGCGGCCTTCTCGGAGGCCGGCGGTCTCAAGCCCGGCGACGAAGTGCGGATCGCCGGGGTGAAGGTCGGCAAGGTCGAGGACGTCGACCTGGACGGCGACCACGTCAAGGTGACCTTCAAGGTCAAGGGCAACCCGGCTTTCGGCACAGAGACCGGTGCGTCGATCCGGGTCAAGACGATCCTCGGCGCGAAGTACCTGGCCCTGCAGCCGAAGGGGCCGGGCCGGTTGAGCCCCGGCAGCGAGATCCCGCTGCGGCGCACGGTGGCGGCGTACGACGTCGTGCAGGCCTTCAGCGACCTCACCACCACCTCGGAGAAGGTCGACACCGAGCAGCTGGCGAAGGCCCTGGACACCATCTCCACCACCTTCCAGGACTCGCCCGCCGAGGTACGCGCGTCCATCAAGGGCCTGTCGCGGATCTCCCGCACGGTGGCCTCGCGCGACAAGGCCCTCGGGGAACTCCTCGACCACGCCAACGGCACCACCGGTGTACTCGCCGACCGCTCCAAGGACTTCACCGCCCTCGTCAAGGACGGCAACAGCCTGTTCAAGGAGATCAGCAAGCGCCGTACGGCGATCCACCAGCTGCTCAAGACCTCGGCCACGCTCGGCATCGAGCTCTCCGGCCTGGTCGACGACAACGACAAGGAGATCGGGCCCGCTCTCAGGGGCCTGAACCGTGTGGTGCAGATGCTCGAACGCAACCAGTCCAGCCTGGACCGCAGCGTGAAGCTGCTCGCGCCGTACGTCCGGGTCTTCACCAACACCCTCGCAAACGGACGCTGGTTCGACTCCTACGTCCAAAACCTGGTCGCCGCTCCGGTGGTCCCGAAGACGGGAGGGGGGCAGTGAGGAGGAACCTGGCTCTGGTCACCGTGGTGGCGCTGATCGCTGCGCTCACCTACGCGCTGTGGCCGCGCCCCGGGAAGATCCATGTCACCGCGTACTTCCCGCGCACCGTCGGCATCTACCCCGGCTCGGACGTCCGTGTCCTCGGCGTCCGCATCGGCGAGATCCGGAAGATCACTCCCGAGGGCGACCGGGTGCGCGTCGAGTTCGAGTACGACGAAGGGCGCAAGGTACCCGCCAACGCGAAGGCCGCGATCATCAACTCCTCGGTGGTCAGCGACCGTTACGTGCAACTGCTGCCCGTGTACCGGAAGGGCCCGGTCCTGCGGAACGGCGCCGTCATCCCCGAGAAGCGCACCGCCGTACCCGTGGAACTGGACCGCGTCTTCGACAGCCTGCACACCACGGCGGACGCCCTCGGCCCCAAGGGCGCCAACAAGGACGGCTCCCTGTCGCGGCTGCTCGGGGTCAGCGCCGACAACCTCGACGGACAGGGCGAGAACCTCAACCAGACGGTCCAGGACCTCTCGCAGGCGGTCACGACACTGTCCGACGGCCGCACGGACCTGTTCGGCACGGTACGGAACCTGCAGGTGTTCACGGCGGCGCTGGCGGCCGACGACGAGAGCGTGCGGTCGTTCGACACCAGCCTCGCCAAGGTCGCCCAGCAGCTCTCGGGCGAGCGCAAGGACCTCGCGGCGGCCCTCGCGAACCTCGCCACGGCGCTGGGTGACGTGTCCTCCTTCGTGAGGAAGAACAAGAAGTCGCTGACCTCGGACGTGAAGGGCCTCAGCAAGGTGACCAAGGTGCTCGTCACCCAACGGGCCGCGCTGAACGAGCTGTTGACGGTTGCGCCCGTCGGTCTTTCCAACCTGAACAACACCTACAACCCGTCCTCCGGCACCCTCGACACCCGCAACAACGCCCAACAGGCCCAGGATCCGGCCTCGCTCCTGTGCTCCCTGCTCAGGACGACGGGCGCCGAAGGCGGCAAGAACCCCGACTGCAAGGAGCTGACGAAACTCTTCGACTCCCTGCCCGAACTTCCCACGCAGGGCACCGCGGTGACCGGCACGACCGACAGGACGCTCGGCGGGATCCTGGGGGCGAGCGCATGAGCATACGACGCAAGGCGGGGACCTTCGCCTGGGCGGCGGTCGGCTCGCTGTTGCTGTCCGGCTGCGAGTTCAACGGCTGGTACGACGTCCCACTGCCCGGCGGTGCGGCCGACGACGGACACGCGTACCACGTCACCGTCGACTTCCGTGACGTCCTGGACCTGGTGCCGCAGTCGGCGGTGAAGGTCGACGACGTGACCGTGGGCGCGGTCGAGAAAGTGCAGCTGGACGGCTGGCACGCGCGCGTACGGCTAAGGGTCGCCGACTCGGTGAAGCTGCCCGCCAACGCGGTGGCGGAACTGCGGCAGACCAGCCTGCTCGGCGAGAAGTACGTGGCACTCGCCGCCCCGACCGGCACGGCCCCCGTGGGCCGGCTGCGCGACGGCGACCGCATCCCGCTGTCCCGCAGCGGCCGCAACCCGGAGGTCGAGGAGGTGCTGTCCGCGTTGTCCGCACTGCTCAACGGCGGTGGGGTGGCCCAGCTCAAGACGATCACCGTGGAGTTGAACAAGGCCCTGGACGGCCGGGAGAACCGAGTCCGGTCGCTGCTGAAGGAGCTGAACACGTTCGTCGGCGGACTGGACGAGCAGAAGGCGGACATCGTCCGCGCGATCAAGGCCGTCGACCGGCTCGCGGGGCGGCTCGGCAAGGAGAAGGAGACCATTGCCAAGGCCGTCGACACGATGCCACCCGCTCTGAAGGTCCTGGCCGGCGAGCGGCGCAAGCTGACGAAGATGCTCACCGCCCTGTCGAAGCTCGGCAAGACCGGCACCAAGGTGGTCGAGGCCTCGCACGACGACACGGTCGCGAACCTCAAGCAGCTCCGGCCGATCCTGCGGCAGCTGAACAAGGCGGGCAGCGACCTGCCCAACTCCCTTGAACTGCTGACCACTTACCCGTTCCCACGCAACGCCACAGAGGCGGTCAAGGGCGACTACGTCAACCTCCACCTCACCGCGGACCTCGACCTCGCGGACCTGTACGGGAACGTGGCGGGCGGCAACTCCGGTAAGGGCAAGGGTGGTTCGCAGCCCCCGAGCGCGCCCGACGTGCCGGATCTCCCGGACCTCCCGGACGTCCCGGACCTGCCGAGCGTCCCCACACCGACCGCGCTTCCGAGCACACCGGGCCTGCCGGCCCCATCGGCCTCCTCGGGCGGCGGCGACGTGCTGTGCCCGCCCGTGTGCACAAGCGCCTACTCCACCGGCGCCCGCGCACCCGACGGGACCGACCTCGCGCTCGCTGAGCTGATGCTGAAGGGGGTCCAGCCGTGATCACCCGTACCGTCAAGGCACAGTTGCTCGCCTTCGCCGCCGTCACCGCTGTCGGGGTGTCGTACGTCGGCGCCGAGTACACCGGCCTGGTGGACAGCCTCCTGGACCGCGGCTACACCGTGCGGGCCGACTTCGCCGACTCCGGGGGCATCTTCCCGGGCGCCGAGGTCACCTACCGCGGGGTGCCGGTGGGCCGCGTCGGCTCGCTGGGACTGACCGGCGACGACGGTGTGTCGGTCGCCCTCGACATCAAGGACGGGGCGCCGCGCATCCCGGCGGACACCCTCGCCGTGGTCGCCGACCGCTCGGCGGTGGGTGAGCAGTACGTCGACCTGCAGCCGCGCACTTCGCACGGCCCGTACCTCCTCGACGGCAGCGCGATCCCGCGGGGCAGCACCCGGGTGCCGCTGCCCACCACCGACCTCGTCCTCAGCTTGGACCGGCTGGTGAACTCCGTCGGCAAGGACGATCTTCGGGTCACCGTCGACGAGTTGGGCAAGGCCTTCAACGGCACCGGCCCCGACCTGAGCCGGCTGGTGGACTCCGGCAACGCGCTCGTCGAGTCGGCGTCCGACTCGCTGCCCCAGACGATCTCGCTGATCGAGGACTCCCGGAAGGTCCTCAAGACGCAGGCCGACCAGGGCTCGTCGATCAAGTCGTTCGCGCACGATCTGGCGCTGCTCACCGCACAGTTGAAGTCGAGCGACGGGGACCTGCGCAAGCTGATCGGCAATGCCGCGCCGGCCGCTCAGGAGGTCAACTCCCTGCTGAAGTCGACCGGTCCGCAGCTTTCGGTCCTGCTGGCCAACCTGATCAGCGGCGGCCAGGTCACACTGGCCCACCTGCCCGGCGTCGAGCAGGCGCTCGTCACCTTCCCCGCGCTGGTCTCGGGCAGCTACACGGTCGTCCCGGGCGACGGAACCTTCCACTTCGGCCTTGTGGTGAACGCCGACGACCCGGCGCCGTGCACCCAGGGATACGGCACGACCCGGCGGGATCCCTCGGACACCGGCACGCGCGCGGCGAACACCGACGCGCGCTGCACCGCCCCGCGCGGCAGCAAGACCTCGGTACGGGGCGCGCAGAACGCCCCCGGCGCACGCTCAACTTCGGGTGGCGCGAACCAGGCGGCGTACGTCACGCCGTACGACCCGGAGACCGGCACCGCGACCGGCCCGGACGGAAGGCCCGTCGAGATCGGCTCGACGGGCGGCCAACAGACGGTGTTCGGAAAGGAGTCGTGGCAATGGCTGCTAGTCGGTCCTATGGCCTGACCGTGAAGGAACTCGGCGGGAACGTGAAGGCACTCACGGTCGGACTCGTCGTAGCGACCCTCCTGACCACGGCAGCCGCTCTCTGGCTGAGCCTGCGCCTCTATGACCAGCACGAGAAGGACGTGCGGCGCCAGGACATCCTGTCTGCCGCCCGCCAGTCCGCGCTGAACTTCACCTCGCTCGACTACCGGCACTACGACCGGGACAGCGCCAACGTCCTCGAGAGCGCCACCGGCGACTTCAAGAAGCAGTTCAGCGCGCAGACCCAGGACCTGACCAAGCTCGTCGCCGAGAACAGGTCGGTCTCCGAAGGGCAGGTCCTCGACGCCGGCATCGTCCGCTCCGACGCGCACTCGGCCCGCGTCCTGGTGGTCGCCGACAGCAAGGTCACCAACACTGCCGTGCCCAAGGGAGAGGCCCGCACCTATCGGCTGCAGCTCGACCTGGTCTACCGGGACGGGCGCTGGCTGACCTCCGACGTCGAGTTCGTGGGCTGACCCGCACCACCGGTCACGCACCACCAGTGAGGAGTACGACGATGGCGAACCCGACAGCCCGCAGCCGCGCGATGAACGCGGCCGCCCGTGCGGCGGCCAAGCGCACCATGCGGGTCGAGGACCCGAAGCACCCCGAGGAACCCCTCACCGGGCGCACCCTGACGATCGACCCGCCGGCCGCGGACGGCTGGGAGGACCCGCCGGAGCCGGCACCTGAAGACCTGACGGACGAGGCGCCTGCCCGCCCGTCCCGGCGGTGGCTGCCGCTCACCGCGCTGCTCGGCGCCCTCCTGGTCATGGGCCTGGTCGCGGTCTCGGTGCTCGGCTGGCAGTACGGGCAGGAGCGGCGCGCCGAGAGCGCCCGGGCGCAGGCTCTGACGACCGCGCGCAAGGCGGCGCCAGTCGTGCTGTCGTACGACTACCGGCATCTGGACCGCGACTTCACCCGGGCGCGTGATCGGCTGACCGGGCACTTCCGGGACGAGTATGGAAAGACGACGGCGAGTGTGGTCGGGCCGACGGCGAAGAAGTACCACGGGGTGGTGAAGGCGTCGGTCACCGCGGCCTCCGTCGTCTCGGCGGCACCGGACAGGGTCACCGTCCTGCTCTTCGTCAACCAGGTCACGCAGAGCACCCAGGTCTCGGGCTCCCGCCTGGACCTGAACCGGGTGCGGATGACGATGAGCCGTACGTCCGACGGCTGGAAGGTGAACGCCGTGGACGCGCTCTGATCAGTCTCTTCGGCCCGCCCCCGCGCCCTCCGCGCGGGGGCATTTTTGTGTGGGCTCTCCTGACAGGCCTCCCTCACCGCAGGCGGTGGTGGCGACGCGGCTGCATGGCACCCGGCGGCCGAAGAACATCATCTTTGCCTCGTTCACCAAGCCCGCCATCCGCTTCCGGTCCGCGGTGGACAACGACATCGAGATCGTTGGAGGCAACCCGGAGGACACTCTCGTCTACGACCGAGAAGTCTGAATCCAGGACCTGCGCTGGCGTGACCTGCATGCCTGGTGGCAGGACGCCCGGGAGATCAGCAGTGAGACCGAGGCCAGAGGGGCCCTGTACCAACGACTCCCCGAAAGCCTGCCGGACAACTCGGAAGGCCAGAACAAAGTGATGAACGGCGTGAACAACCTTGCGCCGACCCCTAGGCGTACCGACTAGTCGGTACTAGCCTCTGGCCACGCTCTCGGAGCCGGGCGCAACGAGCCCCGCCGCCGTGACGCCACACCCGGTTTCCGTTTCCGTAGCAGCAGGAGGAGCCGCATGTCCGCCACACCGACGGCGTTCGACGCCGACAGACCCACGCCTGATGGGCCCCGCGTGAACGCCCAAGGTCCGCTGACCCGCCTGTACCGTCGCGACCTGGCCGACTATCCGCCCACCGGTCGCCGTATGGCGTACCTCGCGATCGTGGTCGTCACCACCGTCGTGCTGTACTACATGCTCTACATCCAGTACGCGGTGGCGACGTCGATCATCACGCACTTCGACATGACGTACCGCTACTTCGTCTGGGTCTCGGTGATCGGCAACGCGATCGGGGCATTCGCCTCGCTCGTCGCCGGTCTCGCCGATCGCTGGGGCCGGGCGAATCTGGTGGTCTACGGGCTGCTGATCGCCTCGCTGCTGGTCTTCTTCGGGCTGCCGAACGCGGCTAGCAAGAGCGCCTATATGGTGCTCTTCGCGCTCGTCAGCTTCATCGAGGGCATCGTGCTGGTCGCCACCCCAGCACTGATCAGGGACTTCTCCCCTCAGCTCGGCCGGGCCACCGCGATGGGGTACTGGACGATGGGGCCGGTCATCGGCTCTCTGGTGGTCACCACCGTCACCAGCAACACCCTCGACAGTGCCACCTGGCAGGACGAGTTGCGGTATTCGGCGATGGCAGGGTTCGTCGTGTTCGTCGTGGCGATCTTCGCGCTGCGCGAGCTGTCCCCGGCTCTGCGGGATCAGACCATGGTGTCGCTGCGGGACCGGGCGCTGGTCGAGGCGCGCGCCAGGGGGCTGGACACCGAGGCGGTGCGCCGCGGGGAGTGGCGGCAGATGATGCGCCTGGACGTGCTGGGATCGGCCTTCGCCATCGCCGTGTTCCTGCTGCTCTACTATGCGGCGGTCGGCAACTTCGTCGTCTACTTCGCGACCACCTTCGGCTACACCGAGCAGCGCACCAACGCGCTGGCCAACTGGTACTGGGGCGCGAACGCCATCGCCCTGGTCCTGGTGGGCCTGCTCTCGGACCGCCTGAAGGTCCGCAAGCCGTTCATGATCGTCGGCGCGGTCGGCTCCATCGTGGTGACCGCGATCTTCGCTACCCGCGCCACCCACCTGACGACCGACTACTACACCTTCGCCTGGCTGTTCATCGGCATCGGAGTCTTCAGCGGCATCGCCTACGCGCCCTGGATGGCGAGCTTCACCGAGACCGTGGAAAAGCACAATCCGGCAGCGACGGCAGCGGGTTTGGCGGTGTGGGGGTGGACAGTGCGCATCGTTGTCGCCGTCTCCGCGGCCTTCATTCCGGTGCTCGTGACGTCCGTGACTCCGCTTGTGGAGCACGGCGCCGAGGTCAAGGCTGCCTCGGCTCAGGCCCGCGCCCGCGCTCACCATCATCAACGCGCATCCTCAACTCTTCGCCGAACTGAACAAGTACACCCCGACCACGGTGCCACCCGCGCTGGGCGCCCGCGCAGTCAAGGAAGTCGGTGCGGCGAACCTGGCCGTCGTGCAGAAGGCCGCGCCTCAGCTCAAGTTGTTGCGGCAATACGGCCCCCAGGTCCAGAAGGCATCGAAGGACGGACCCGGCGAGTGGCGCAACTGGTGGTGGATCTGTGTCGGCGGCCAAGTGCTGTTCCTGCCCTTCGTCTTCGTGATGGCAGGCCGCTGGAGCCCGAAGAAGGCGCGTGAGGACGCCGAGGCCCACCGGTTCGCGGTCGACCGCGAACTGGCCGCCCTCGCCGCGGCCGAGAAGTAACCGGAATGCGGGGCCGGCAGCCGTTGACGGACCGGCCGGCCCCGCAGTCGTGGATGAGCTCCGAGGACCGTCCTCCGAGCCGCGCTCATCCTGTGAAGGATTTCTCGTTGGAATTCAGCTTGCGCGGGGGCGAGCAGGTGCTCAGGGTCACGGAAGACCTCGGCGATCCGGTCGCCGCACTGCCCAAGGAGCGAGTCGCCCTCAACCATCTTGCGGCCGACACCCATGCAGGACGATGAGGTAAGACAATTGCCGCACCGCAGGTAGTCGATCCACGAAGGCTCATTCCGGCCGTACTTCGTCCGCGTAACTGACCCTGACAAAGCCTCTGGACGTGTCGGTGGGTGATCAGGCAAACCGCGAGTCCGAGGAACGCTGCGTGGATGTCGTCGCGTCGTCCTCAGCGGATGCGAGGGCGGCGGAACCGTGCAGCCAGGAGATCGTCCGCTCGACGACCCAGCGGAGGGTGCCCAGGCCGGTGCCGTGTGGCTGGCCTCGTACGGCGATGGCGGGCCGGAGTTGCCGCGGTGGCGCAGGAGCCGGCAGTACTTGTCATGGTCGTAGCCGTGGTCGGCGAAGAACATGTCGGGCCCTCTGTGGCCGGCCGACGGCTCCCGCAACGGCCGGGATCGTGTCCAGCAGGAGTAGGAGTTGGGTGACGTCGTTGCGGTTGCCGGCGGTCAGCAAGGCTTGCCGGTCGGGCATCCGCGGCCGCCCCTCGACCTGCTTGGGCGGTGGTGCGGGCAGCAACGACTCGATCAGCGACCACAGTTCGTCCGACACGATCCATAGCCGTAACCGACGCTACCCCATGCCGTCACCAACGGGCGATCAAGCCGACAGTCACAGATCAACCGCTCTTGTCAGAGCCAGTTAGCCATGTATCTGAGTGCCACCGACGCCTACACCGACGCGGTCTTGCGCATCGGCAGCCCGACGGCAGCCTTCGACACCGCCGGCCTCGTACACCTCGCTGACTAGCCTCTGGAAACGCTCAAGTTGCTTGGCAGCCGGGGCATCTGGCCACCAACCTGATCCGCATGGGAATCTTCGGACCGTCAAAAAACGCCACAGTCATACTCCGCGATGCAGATGTGATCGCGGCCGCCCTGCGCCAGGCGCTGGCCGATGCCTCGCCCGAGGAACGCGCGGGTATGGAACGTGCGGTTGCGATCGCCGAGTCCACCGCCGCCGCCACCGGGGCCGAGGCACGCGCGCGTTGGGTCCGCTCCCGGCTGACCGCCGTCGGCTTCACCGGGGATGTCGCCTCGGTCGCAGCGGTGAAGGCACTGCGTCAGGCGGAGCCGGGGCTGAGCCTGGTGGCGGCGGTGCAACTGCAAAAGGAGGCCGTGGCGCACCCGGGGTGATCGTCACTCGCCGTTCGGCGCGGGCGATTCGGCGGTTTCAATTGCCCGCAGATGCTGGAGCCAGCGGGTCGCCGCGAACGTGGCGATGCCGCAGCCTGTGATCGAGCCCCAGCCCTCCGTACAGCACCATGTGAAGTCCGACGCGCTCCGCGACGTAGATCGTCGGCGGCCCCACGGGTGCGCCGCGCAGCCTGGCGGCGGGCGACAGGGCAGGTGGCGCGGCGACAGCGATTTCGCCCCGGCGTTGCGACATGAGCATTCGGTCATGGAACTCGGCCACCGGCCGACTTGTCCGTCGCCGCGGCCGACACGAGGCCGGGTTCACCGACGTCAGCGTCGAGACGTGGCCCGCGAGTCAGAGGCCGCGGGCGGCGGCGACGCTGCTGGTTTCGGCCCGCCGCCCGGCCTGATCGCCCTGGAGCCGACGGCATCGGTTGCGGCGGCGAGGACGTACCCGCTCCCCCGCTCTGTCCTGCGAGCCGCCGCGGCTGAGGGCACCCCCATCTGAGAACCAGCGAGCACCCGCCGCGCCCCGAGTTGCCTCCATGTCCGTTTCCTCCGCTCCGCCTCGGCCGACGTCACCGAACCGGGGCAGGGGCACACACACCGACCGCAAGGCCCTGCAGCCGCAACCCCCAGCCCGTACGTCTTACGAAGCGGGCCATCACACCAGCAGACCGCACGCCAGCGTGTGGCATATACGCCTCAGCGAGCACGACGTGGATGACGGCGTGTTGGATGTGTAGGAGACACGACAGGGGTCCTGTGGCGGTTGCATTCCGGCGAAGCCGCCGGTCAACTGGGTGCTCGATCACAGTCCGGTGGCCAGCCAGATGGTCGCGGTCCCGGTGAGGATGAGCCCGACGTTGAGCGTGATCCGGCGGTCTTCGCCGGTCAGGTGGACGGCGACCGCACCCATCTGCAGGAGTACGAAGCCGATGGCCGCGGCCGGCGCCAGTGAGGGAGCGATGCCGGTCAGTGGCGGCAGGATCAATCCGGTAGCGCCCAGTATTTCGACCGCTCCCAGCAGCCTTACGACGGACAACGGCACGCGGTCGACCCAGGCCATCATCGGCCGGAGTCGATCGCGGCTGCGGCTCACCTTCATTGCGCCCGCGTAGAAGTAGAAGAGGGCGAGAAGTCCCGCGACGATCCAATAGGCGAGGTGCATGGTTCCCGTTCTGGAACGCCCGTTCCCGGGGTCCCGTCGATGGCGTCGATCACCAACAGATGCCTGAAGAAGGCCCGGGCCGTCGGCCTCAGGCGAGGTCTGTAGCAGGTTCGGTCGCGTAGCGCTTCATCGCGTCGATGTTGGCTTGGGGCGTCAGCGGCCGGCCGGCGGCCAGAGTGTCCTGGAGGTCTCGGAAGTACTGCACGTACAGGTCGGGGGTGAACGTGCTGAGCATGACGGCGGGTTGGTCGGTCAGGTTGGCGAAGGTGTGTGGGATACCAGGCGGAACCATCACAAGCGTGCCCGCGGTGGCATCGTGGTCCTCGTCTCCGACGGTGAACCGTACGGTGCCGGAGAGGATGTAGAAGCCCTCGTCATGTCGGGCGTGGCGGTGCTGCGGCGGCCCTTGAGTGTGCGGCGCGAGGACGGACTCGGCGATCGCGAGGCGGTGCTCGGTGTGGCTGCCGTCCTCCAGGACGCGCATGCGCGTGGTGCCCAGAATGATCGTCTCTCCGTCACCGGGGCCCATCACCGAGAGGGCGGGGCCGGCCTGCGGCCGGCTGGTCTTGGCTGCTTCGGTCATGCTCACGATTGCACCGCCAGGGCCTTGACGGCGTCCAAGACCCATCCCGCAGCGCCGATACCTCGTGGGTATTGTTGCAGCGTGGAGCTACGGACATTGCGCTACTTCGTGGCGGTCGCCGAGGAACTCCACTTCGGCCGGGCCGCCACCCGACTGCATATGAGTCAGCCGCCGCTGAGCCGGGCGATCCAGCAGTTGGAGGCCGAGGTCGGAGCCTTGCTGTTCGCCCGCTCGCCTGCAGGCGTCACACTCACTGCGGTGGGCAGAGTGCTGCTGGACGAGGCGCGGTCGCTGCTCGACCATGCCGATCGTGTCCGTCTGCGCGTGAGCGCGGCGGCCGGCGCCACGCCCCTGACCGTGGGCATCCTGGGTGACGGCACCGACCCTGGAGTGGCCAGGCTGGCCGCCGCTTACCGCCGACGCCACCCCGGTATCGACATCCGCATCCGTGACACCGATCTGACCGACCCGACCTGCGGGCTCCGCGCCGGACTGGTCGATGTCGCCCTGACGCGAGCGCCATTCGACGAGACCGCCCTGACGGTGCGGGTGTTGCGGACCGATCCGGTCGGCGTGGTCCTGCGCGCCGACGATCCGCTGGCCCGACGCGACCGGCTGCGGCTGACCGACTTGAGCGACCGTCGCTGGTTTCAGTTCCCGGAAGGGACCGATCCCCGCTGGCAGGCGTACTGGAACGGCGGCAGGCCGCGAAAGGGCCCAGTGGTGCGCGCTGTGCAGGAATGCCTGCAGGCCGTGCTGTGGAACGGCACGATCGGTCTGGCCCCGCTCGGACACGACCTGCCCGCAGAGCTGGCCGTGGTACCGCTGACCGACATGGCGCCGAGCCGAGTGGTGGTGGCGTGGAACGAAGGCGACCGCAACCCATTGATCCGGTCCATCATCGAGATCGCGACCTCCGCCTACCGCCCCTGAGCACTGGCAACCGGTAGTCGATCACTGGCGTGCAGCCCGCGGATCATGCAGTTGCGCGCGACCGCCCGCACGCACCGCTGGGCCGACCACCGACCACAGAGTTGTCAATGGCCGAGGTCGACAACTCGTCGAAGGCCCGGCGGTAGCCCGGACTACCGGGAGGCCGCCACCGGCTGCTGCTTGTAGAAGGACTCCTCCAGGTAGGCGGTCTCGTGCGGCTGGTAGGGCGCCTCCAAGCAGGCGGCCTCGTCTTCGTCAAGTCGGACGTCCACCGCGGCGACCGCGTCGGCCAGTTGGGCCGGCTTGGTGACCCCGACGATGGGCGAGGTCACCACCGGGTTGCGCATGACCCAGGCCAGGGCGACCTGGGCCGGGGACAGACCCCGCTTGCCCGCGATCTGGTGGACGCGCTCGGCCACCGCCTGGTCCTGGTCGCGAGAGAGGATCTTGCCGCCCGCGTCGGTCTCGGCACGCGCCGTGGCGGTGTCCTGGGCCCGTGTCAGCCTGCCCCGCGCCAGCGGGCTCCACGGAATCACGCCGATGCCCTGGTCGGCGCAGAGCGGCAGCATCTCCCGCTCTGCTTCCCGGTGGATGAGGTTGTAGTGGTCCTGCATCGACACGAACCGGGTCCAGCCGTTCAGGTCCGCCAGGTACAGGGCCTTGGCGAACTGCCAGGCGTACATGGAAGAGGCTCCGATGTAGGACCTTCCCGGACTTGACCGCGTCGTGCAGCGCCTTGAGGGTTTCCTCGATCGGGGTGTCGTAGTCCCAGCGGTGGATCTGGTACAGGTCGATGTAGTCGGTTCCCGGTCGCTTCAGGGAGGCGTCGAGCCCGGCGAAGATCGCCTTGCGGGACAGCCCGGCGCCGTTCGGGCCGGGGCGCATCCGCATCCAGACCTTGGTGGAGACAACGACCTCCTCCCGCCGGGTGAAGTCCTTGACCGCCCGGCCGACGATCTCCTCGCTGCTTCCGGCGCTGTACCCATTGGCCGTGTCGAGGAAGTTGACGCCGCACTCGAGCGCCTGCTTGATGATGTCCCGGCTGGCGTCCGCGCCCAGCGACCATGGCTCGCCGCCCCGGTCCGGTTCGCCGAAGCTCATACAGCCCAGTGTGATGCGGAGACTTCCAGCCCGGTCGTTCCGAGTTTGACGTATCGCATGCGCCCGAAGCCAGACGTTGAAGTGCGCTTCAACGCAAATACGTCTCGGTATGGAATTCGGAGGCGTGCGGCATGTGCGCCCTGTCGATTTCGGCCGTTTCAGCTGGACGTCAGTGAACCCAGTAGCAGTGGGTAACAAACTGTCAAGTCGCACGGTCTTGGGGGAATTTAGGTTCGAGTGATCATTACGTCCGCCGAGGCCGTAAAGCGATGGACAGCCCTGCGATGATGGGGGGAACATCTCCGCGATGCATCACGAACCTCTCTCCATCTCCAAACGCGTCCGTTTCGTCGAGCTCAGCGCGAAGGCTCTGCGGGCGCTTGCCGACGGTGACCTCGCCGGCGGCAGCGCTGAGGCGGGGGTCGCCCTTGACGAATACTTCGTCTGCGACCGGGCCCGCTGGATCTTCGGCTATCGCGCTGACCAGCTCGCCAAGGACCCGTCTGCCGCGCCCTGGATCACGCGGGCCGCAGTGTCCGAGCCGGACGGGGCCGTTGTCGGCGACGCCGGGTTCCACGGGCCACCGGACGAGGCCGGCATGGTCGAGGTCGGCTACACCGTCGTACCCGGATATCGCCGCCAGGGCTATGCCCGCGCCATGCTGAGGGCGTTGCTCGTCAGGGCCGCCGCCGAACCCGGTGTCAGGACCGTGCGGGCCAGGATCGGCTCCGACAACACCGCCTCCCTGGCCACCATCGCGGGCTTCGGTTTCACGCGCGTGGGCGAGCAGGGGAACGAGCGCGACGGGCTCGCGATCGTCTTCGAGGTCCCGGCAGACGCGATCCAGGCCAAGCGGCGTACGGCCTCGGCAGACATGGCGGGTGACCCGGTAGGTTCGTGACATGAAAAGGGCCCACGGGCTGGGTAATTGCGAAGCCGACCTGGGCCCGTGCGACCTCCTGGCTTCCCTGCCGCCCACCTCGCCTCCTGGCGGGGGGCGATGCGGCACCGGTGCTCGGCTCAACGGGCGATGCGGTACCGGTGTTCGGGGCGGCCGTTGGTGCCGTAGCGCAGTTCCAGGCGGACCGTGCCCTCCTTGACCAGGTAGGAGAGGTACCGCTGGGCCGTGGCGCGGGAGACGCCGGTCACCTCGGCGGCCTCCGCCGCCGACAGGGCCCGCTGGGCCGTGCGCAGGGCCTGGTGGATCGCGCTGAGCGTGGGCGCCGAGTGGCCCTTGGCCGGGATCCGGGGAACGGCGGGCGGACGGGCGGCGCTGAACAGGGCGTCCACGTCGGCCTGGTCGGCCGTGGACGCCCGGCTGAGCGCGTCCACACGGTCGCGGAGCTGTCGGTAGGCATTGAGGCGCTCGGCGAGGTCGGCGGAACCGAAGGGCTTCACGAGGTACCCGATGGCGCCCAGCTTCATCGCGGCGCGGACCGAGGAGATGTCGTGGTCGGCGGTGATCATCAGGGCGTCGGGGCGGGTGCCGCCCTGATCCTGGCTGAGCCGTCGCAGGATGTCGAGTCCGCTGCCATCGGGCAGGAAGATGTCGAGCAGCAGCAGGTCCGGGCGGAGGGCGCGGACCGCGATCAGGGCCTCGGCCACGGACGCGGCCTCGCCGACCACCCCGAAACCGGCGACCCGGCGCACGTAGTCGCCGTGGATCTGACCGACCCGGAAGTCGTCGTCCACCACGAGAGTCCGGATCATCAGCAGTCACCTCCCGTCGGCAACGCCGTCGTGAACAGCGCGTCCCCCGGGACCGGAGCCGCCGCCCTGTCCGGCTGCGGCAGTACGACCGTGAACACCGCGCCCGGGCCTTCGCCGACGGTGATGGTGCCGCCGTGGCGCTGCACCAGCCGGTGCACCAGAGCCAGGCCCAGACCGCGGCGCGCGGTGCCGCGCTCGGGACGGGAGGACCAGCCGTCCTCGAAGATCGACTGGGCGGAGCCCGGGGCGATGCCCGGACCGTTGTCGGCCACGCGTACCAGCAGGAGGTCGTCGCCCTCGGCCACGGTCAGCCGGATCAACCGGCCGCCGTCGGCGGGCGGCGCCTCGGCGGTGGCGTCGATGGCGTTGTCGAGCAGGTTGCCGACGATGGTCAGCAGCCTCCGCAGATGCGGCGGGTCGTCGCCGAGCGCGGAGTCGTCGGTGAGGACGACGCGTACCCCACGTTCCGCGGCGACGGTGGTCTTGGCCACGATGAGTCCGACCATCAACGGGTTCCCGATGTGCTCGCGCACGGCCTCGGTCAGGGCCTGCCCGGAACGGGCCGTCTCGATGGCGTACTCGTACGCGGACGCGTGCTCGCCGATGTCCAGCAGACCGGCCAGCGTGTGCATCCGGTTGGTGAACTCGTGCTGCTGGGCCCGCAGGGCGTCGGTCAGTCCCCGTACGGAGTCCAGCTCGCGCAGCAGGCCGATCAGTTCGGTGCGGTCCCGCACCGTGACCACGGCGCCCAGTTCGCGGCCGTGCAGGGTGACCGGCATACGGTTGACGACGAGGCAGTGGTCGTCGGTCAGCACGCTGACGTCGGTGCCGGTCAGGCTGCCGTCCAGGGCGCGGCGCAGCCTGCCGTCGGACAGCACCTCCTCCAGCCGGCAGCCGAGCGCGGTGCCGAGGCCGAGCAGCCGCCTGGCTTCGTCGTTGACGACGGTGATCCTGCCGTCGGGGTCGAAGGCGACCACTCCCTCCCGGATGCCGTGCAGCATCGCCTCCCGGTCCTGCAGCAGACCTGCGATCTCCTCCAGCTCCAGGCCGAAGGTGGTCCGCTTCAGCCGCCGTGCCAGCAGATAGGCCGCCGCCGCGCCGATCGCGGTGGCGATCGCGGCGTACAGCCCGAAGGTGGGCAGCTCGCGCCACAGCTCGCCGAGCACGTCGTGTTCCGGGATGCCCACGGACACCTCGCCGACCAGCGTGCCGGAGGGCCCGTACAGGGGGGCCTTGCCGTTGGCGGAGCGGCCGGTCGCGCCCTGGTTGATGCCGACGTGCGAACGGCCGTCCTCGACCACGACCGGCTCGGCCACCGGCTCGCCGATCAGAGCGCGGATGGGGTGCGAGTGACGTATCCGGTGCAGGTCGATCACGACCACGTACGACGCCTCGGAAGTCCGGCGGATCCGTTCGGCGACCCTCTGCACCACGTCCCCGCCGCCCCCGTACTCCATGGCCTGCTGGATCTGCGGGTCGGCGGCCGCGGTCTGCGCGATCGCCAGGGCCCGCTGCTCGTAGGAGCGGTCGAGCTCGGCGCGTTGGGCGAAGGCGAACAGGACGAAGCCGATCAGGCCGGTGAGGGCGAGGATGACCAGCTGGTTGGCGAGGATCCGTGTGGAAAGCCGGCGCTTTCCGCCGCGGTCGGGCCGGAAACGGGTGGGTATCACGGGTACCTCTTCATGCCGGTCGAGCGTCGTGCCGGGACGGCTCGCGCGCCGTACCCGAGTGGCGCGATTGTGCCTGATGGCCGAGATGCTGCCCATACCCCGTTCAGTGAGCAGAACGAGCAGAAGCCCGCTTTACGCAACTATCGCGAGATAGCTCGGAAACAGCGACGCAACATCCGACCGCCTCTAGCGTCTGCCTTCCTCGGACTGCGAGGAACCCCGACAGACGGAAGGAAGCGGCCCCATCATGGCTTCGCGAAACGATGTCGCGACGAGCCCGGGCACCGGTGCGGCGGACCAGACGAACGCGCGCATCGAGATCTCAGGGCTCACCAAGCGATTCCTGACCCCCGCCGGTGAGGTGTTCACGGCACTGCAAGGCGTTTCGTTCACCGTGGAGCCCGGCCAGTTCTGCGCCGTGGTGGGTCCCACCGGCTGCGGCAAGTCGACGACGCTGAGCATGGTGTCCGGGCTCGACCGCCCCAGCGAGGGCTCGGTCACGGTCGGCGGCCGTGAGGTGCAAGGCATCACCGACGGCGTGAGTTTCATGTTCCAGACCGACGCGCTGCTGCCCTGGAAGACCGTCCTCGGCAATGTGCTGATGGGTCCCGTCTTCCGCGGGGTGCCCAAGCAGCGGGCGCAGGCCTCGGCGCGCGACTGGCTGCGCCGGGTCGGCCTCGCCGGGTTCGAGGACCGCTATCCCCACCAGTTGTCAGGGGGTATGCGCAAGCGCGTCGCGATGGCCGCGGCCCTGATCAACGAGCCCAAGATCCTCATCATGGACGAGCCGTTCGGCGCCCTGGACGTACAGACCAAGGCGATCATGTCGACCGAACTGCTGAGTCTGTGGGAGCAGATCCGGCCGTCCGTCATCTTCATCACGCACGACCTGGACGAGGCGGTGGCACTCGCCGACCGGGTGGTCGTGATGACCTCGAGCCCCGGCTCGGTCAAGGCGGTCTTCGACATCGACCTGCCCCGCCCGCGCGGCTCGGTCCAGGAGATCCGCTTCCAGCCCCGCTTCATCGAACTGCAGCATCGGATCTGGGACACGCTGCGCGAAGAGGTGGAGCGCGCCTACGCCCTCACCGCGGGAGGCACCGAATGAGCACGACATCCACCGCTCCGAAGCTCCCCGTCGCCGACGGCGGCAAGAGTCCGGCCGTGATCGCCGCGCAGCGGGCCGCGCGGCGCCAGGTCGCCCTGGTGTGGGCGGGCCGGCTCGGCCTCGCGGTCGTCGTGATCGGCGGCTGGCAGGCCTTCACCACCTGGGGCATCGTCGACCCGTTCTTCTTCGGACAGCCGTCGGGGATCTGGCAGCGGCTGATCGACCTCTTCCAGCACGGCACCCAGTTCGGTTCCTTCTACTCGAACGTCTGGACCACCATCCAGGAGGCACTGGCCGGCTTCGTCGTGGGCGCGCTCACCGGCGTCGTCTTCGGCATCGCGCTCGGGCAGAGCCGCTACCTCTCCAACGTGCTCGGCCCCTACATCAAGATGGTCAACGCCATCCCGCGCATCGTCCTCGGCTCGATCTTCATCGTCGCCTTCGGCATCGGCGTCACCCCGAAGATCCTGCTGGCCGCGGTGCTGGTGTTCTTCATCGTCTTCTTCAACGCCTTCCAGGGCGTGCGCGAGGTCGACCGCAACGTCCTCGCCAACGTCCGGGTGCTCGGCGCCTCCCGGGTGCAGATCACCCGGCACGTCATCGTGCCCTCCGCACTGACCTGGATCATCGCCAGCCTGCACAGTGCCTTCGGCTTCGCCATCGTCGGCGCGCTCGTCGGCGAGGTGCTCGGCGCGCAGAGCGGACTGGGCCTGGTCATCAAGACCGCGCAGAACAACTTCGACCCCAACGGCGTGTTCGCCACGATGCTCGTCATCGCGGTGATCGTGCTCGGCGCGGAGTGGCTGATCGGCAAGCTCGAGCACCGGCTGCTCTCCTGGCGCCCACCGGCCCCCTCCGAGACGAACGTCCTCTGAGCCCGGCGCCCCGCGCACCTCTGCCCGGTTCACCGTCCTGCCCGCACTCCCTTACGCCCCGCGCCCCCGTTCCCCGGCCTCCCCCGCTTCCGCGCCTCCACGCCCCCGTTTCCCGGCCAGCGCCTCCGCGCCTCCGCGCCTCCGCGCCTGCAGTCCCCCGTGTCCCCGAAAGGGCATCCGCAACCCGAAAGGTGAAAGCCCCGCCATGCTCAAGAGAACCCTCACCGCTTCGATCATCACCGTCCTCGCCCTCGGTGCCGCCACCGCGTGCTCGGGCAACTCCGGCAGCTCCGTGTCGTCCGGTTCCGGCTCAGGCTCCACCCCGACCGTCAAGCTCATGGTCGGCGGCATCGACAAGCAGATCTACCTGCCCTACCAGCTCGCTCAGAACCTGGGTTTCTACAAGAAGTACGGCGTCACGGTCCAGCTGAGCACCGAGCAGAACGGCGGTGTCGGTGCCGAGGAGGCCATGGCCTCGGGGCAGGTGGACATGGCCGGCGCCTGGTACAACCACACCATCGAGTTCCAGACGAAGGGCAAGGCGGTCGAGGACATCGTCCAGCTGTCCGGCGCGCCCGGCGAGCGGGAGATGTGCGCCAAGAAGAGCGGCGTGAAGTCGGCCGCGGACTTCAAGGGCAAGACGCTCGGCGTGACGGACCTGGGCTCGGGCACGGACACCCTCACCCAGTTCATGGCGGCGAAGAAGGGCATCAAGTCCGGCCAGTTCCACCGACTCGCCGTCGGTGCGGGCTCCACCGCCGTCGCCGCGCTGCAGCACGGCAAGGCCGACTGCGTCATGACGACGCAGCCCACGGTGGCGGCGATCGAGAAGAAGGGCGTCGGCAGCTCCGCGGTCGACCTGGCCACCACCGACGGCGCCAAGGCGGCGCTGGGCGGCGCGTTCCCGGGCGCGAGCGTCCTTGCCCGCACCGACTGGGTGAACTCGCACAAGGACACGGTGCAGAAGGTCGTCGACGCGCTCGTGGCCACCATGCACTGGATCAACTCGCACAGCGCGGCCGACATCGCCGACAAGCTGCCGTCGTCGTTCGTGCAGAACCAGCTGGTCACCAAGGCCGACTACATCGCGGCCCTGAGCGAGGACAAGGGCCAGTTCCTGCCGGACGGGATCATGCCGGCCGGCGGCCCGAAAACCTCCTTGGCCACCGAGCAGTTGGTCGGGAACGTGACCACGTCGGTGGACCTGGGCAAGACGTTCACCAACGAGTTCGCCCTCACCGCCAACAAGAAGGAAGGCTTCACCCCCACGACCACCCCGGCCGGGGCCGACGGCTGATCCCACGCAGCTCACGGGGCCGTCCGGGCGACCACAGCCCGGGCGGACCCGGGCCCGCGGCGCCGGCACGAGCACCGTAGGCCTCCCAGGTCAGGTCGTGGGCGAGGCGGGCCCGGTACCGGAAGACTTCGGTGCCGTGTCGCTGGACCGCGTACCGCGGGCGCCTCCGCCGACGCGGTGCGGACCGACAGCGGAGTGGTTCGGGTCCGGGGCACCGGCCTGGCCTCTGGTGTGTGGTGCCGGGCGTGCATGGTGGTCGAGCCAGCGGTGGGCGGCGAGTCTGCCGCGGTCCTCGAACAAGAACCAGAGCAGGGCGTTTCCCCACACGGCGGCCGCCCAGTCCCAGCCGAGCGGGGTCATCAGAACGCCGTAGACGGCGATGAGGGTGGCAAACGATCCGGGTGCTCTCCAACACCCCCTGACACGCCTGAACACAGCCCTGAAGCATGAGAACGAGAAGCTACGCAAGCACTGCCGCGGCGCTCGTACTGAGCCCGAATGCTGCTCCGGACCGCGGCCGTGGTGAGCCTGACCCTCCTGGCGACCGACGCGATGCTGCGCAGCACCGTGCCCGATCCCCACTTCTACAGGCAACGACCGACAACGCCTCTGACAAGTTCGGAGGAGGCCCGACCGAGAAAGCCGACGAGCCCTTCATCGGCTTCGACGCACCATGCCCCACCTACCGAATCCACTCCAGCGGCAGGTACCCGCGACGGTGGCGGACAACATTCGCGAATTCGCAGACGAGGTCGCAGGCCCGGGTGCTGTCGGGCGGATGGCCTACGCGACAGGCTGCCAGGTGAAGCCGTCCGGGTCGGTGAAGGTGCCAGCGGTGCTGCCGAGGATGACGTGGTGCGAGCCGGTGCCGTCGTCGGGGACACCGAGATCCTTGGCAAGGGCACGGCGCTTGTACAGGGCGAGCTTGACAGAGCTCGACTGACCGGCAGCGAACTCGGCGTACTTGCCGCCGAAGTTCTTGGCCACGGTCAGGCCTCGCCCGACGTAGAACTGCCTGGTGGCCTTCACGTCCTCGACGCCGAGCAGGAGGACGACCTCGTCGACCTCGCGGGTGGCAGGGCCGCTGTCCTTCTTCGCCGAGGTCGCGATCTTCCAGATTGTCCCGTCCGGAGCCTGCACGACGCCGCCGTAGCCCCACAGCGACTTCGCGGCGGGCTTGAGTACCGTGGCGCCGGCGTCCACGGCGTCGGCGATGAACCCGTCGACGGTGGCCGGTCCAGCCACCGTCAGCGCCAGGGTGAAGCTGCGGAATCCGGTGGAGTGGGCCTCCGAGGCCCGCAAATTGATGTATGTGTCCACGCCGAAGACAGTGTAGAAGCGGCGGGCGGCCTCAAGGTCGGCCACCTCAAGGGTGACGGACGCCAGGGACGTAGGGGCTGCGGTGGAAGTGGTGGTTGCCATGACCATCACGCTAGAGGCTTCACGGCGGCCGGGGCTTCTCCGTTCCTGACCGGTCCCACCACAGACTCCACCTCGCCTACCGGCGCCCCCTCCACCGCGAGCAGGGTCTGTGCAACAGCCCGGGCCTCCGACGACCGGCCCGGACGACGCCGAGTGCCACCGGTACGAAGTACCAGCTTCCGGCTCGACGCCTCAGTTGCCGCACGGTGCCGGATACCGCGGCACGAGAGTGGTGACGAAATACGACGGACGGACCCCCGCCCCGCAGATCCTCCCCCACAGCCCTTTGAGGACGTCGTGGTCGTCATTGCCGAGAAACGCTCCCCGCCCTGACCTGCCGCGGCGACAACCCCCACGCAGCGGCTCACGGAGCTGCCCGACGGCTTTCCGCGGATGATCGCTGGGGCAAGCTGCAGCGTCCCCAGGGGCAGCGCTCGTACATACGTTTGCTCTCGAAGGTGGGGGCTACCCGCTACCAGAGCCTCGCCGCCGTCCTGGAGCCTGGATGACCTGCAGGAATGTGTCACAGCGTTGCCTGTTTCTGGGATGGGGCGAGCGCCGCGGAGGCGAAATTCCACACCGGGCAAGGGGTTGGTTGTCATGACGGTAGCGACGCAGCAGGGTGGCGGCGGAGGCTCAAGTGGCCTCTACGACGTGCTGGAGCTGATTCTCGACCGGGGGCTGGTGATCGACGCGTTCGTGCGGGTGTCCCTGGTCGGCATCGAGATACTGAAGATCGATATACGGGTCGTGGTGGCCAGCGTCGACACCTATCTGCGTTTTGCCGAGGCGTGCAACCGTCTCGATCTGGAGTCGGGCCCGCGTAAGCCGGCCGGCCTGACCGAGCTCACGGGAAGCCTGACCGAATCCGGTGCCCGCGGTAAGTCCAAGGGCGCGCTCTCGGGCGCCGCCGAGACGATCTCCGAGGCTTTTCAACAGGCCCGTGACGAGGGACGCCAGAAGCAGGGAACCCGGTCCGCGCGCCAGAGGGGGGACGAGCAGTGAGCACCTATGTCTACGGCATCACGCACGCCTCGCAGGCCTCGCAGCTTGAAGACGTGAACGGCGTGGGTGACCCGCCTCGGCCCGTGCGTGTACTGCGCGAGGGCGAGCTGGCCGCGATCGTCAGTGACGCCCCCGAGGACTTGCGGCCCAAGCGGCGTGATCTGCTCGCCCACCAGCATGTGCTGGACGCAGCAGGGCAAGGCGGCGTGATCCTGCCGATACGGTTCGCCAGCGTCTCACCCGACGACGAGACGGTGACGACGGTGCTCGCCGAGCGCGCGGATCACCTGCTGGAGCGGTTGACGGCTCTGGAGGGAAAAGCCGAGTACAACCTCAAGGCCAACCACAACGAAGAGGCCGTGCTGCAACTGGTAGTGGCGGACAACGACGAGATCCGCTCTCTGGCAGAAGCCAACCAGCAGGCAGGCGGGGGGTCGCAGGAAGACAAGGTCCGGCTGGGGGAGATGATCGCGGCCGCACTTCAGGCCCGCGAAGCGGCCGACGCCGACATGCTCCAGCGGGAACTGGGCCCGGTGGCCGAGACGGTCAGCGCCGCACCGTCGAGCACCGGGTGGCTGGCCAACCTCTCCTTCCTGATCGACCGTGGTTCAGCGGGACAGTTCTTGGACGCGGTCGACCAACTCCGCCGGCAGCACCCGCATCTGGAACTGCGCATCAACGGCCCGCTGCCGCCCTACAGCTTCGTCGACGACGCATCCGAGCACGCCGAAGGCACCGCGGAAGCACTCGGAGCCGCAGCCGAGCAGCACGACGCATGAGCCGCACCTTGTCGCAACCGAGGGCACGAGCGGCCGCCGGATGCATGCTCCACTCCTCGCGTCCCTGGGGGAAAACGGCGGTGGCACGGGCGAGCTGCCTTCAGCCGCCACCGGCGGGGCAACCGGTCATCCCTGCGCCGAGATGGGGCTTCTGACAGAAGAAAGATCACGACCAGGGTGATGTACTTGCCCGATGAACCTTGTGGTCGCTGTGGTGAGAGTCCCGCGCCGGGCGGCGGCGGACATGGCAACGACCCCAGAGCACAGCGCAGGCTCTGCCTTGGTCACTTCCGCAAGGCGGCGGCCGAGTACTTCGCTCGCCGAGGCCACGCCGACCCCGCGGTGACAGCAGCCGCGGCGCTGTGCCAGGGCCTGCGCTTGTGTGCCTGCCTGCACATGACGTGAGGGCACCCCATGGAGACACGTGAGCAGCAGGACGCCGCTTGGCCGACCAGTGTCGGAAGAAGCCTTCAGCGGTCACGGACGTCAGGGGCGAAGTGCCCGATCAGCTGTTGGAAGGACATTTGGTCCTCTGCCCGATGGCGCACCATGGCAAGGACGAGTCGTCGAAGCCGGGCCAACTGCCCGAGCCAGTAGCACGACCGCGCCTCCGCTCGGACGGCGGCGAGCGAAGGGCACGCGTGCGCCGTGGCCGCCGACCGCCGGAGCTGTCCATCGGACGGGGTCCGGCCGTCGCTGCTCGGCGTCCCGTTCCACTGGCGCCTCCGTGCTCGAATCCGGGGGGTAGCCCGGAATGGGACATTGCCCGGCAGCGTCATCGGCTGGCTCGTGAAGGCCGGTGGAACTGTTCCAACCGGGTCTGGCGAGGTCGTCGTGCAGGGCGAAGACCTCGGGGTGTGCGTCGCCGGGCGACGGGCCGGCGGAACACCCCCACGTCGGCGGGAAGCACGAAAGGTCCGCGACACCAGAACCCCACCTTCCGAGCACCCACCCGATCCGGCGTACGTGCGGCCAATGCTGTTCACGGGCTTGCAGCTTCTCCTTGCGGGCGTGGGCTCGATGGCAGGCGACGCGCAGGGCGAACCCCACCACACTCAGCGCCTCGAATTACGCCGCACGTCGTTCACGCAGCAGGTAATTACGGCGCTCTGCCCGCTTGGCCGTTCCATCATGCTCTCGGGGAAACAACCCACACATTCACCTGCCACCCGTGAGGCGGCCTTCGCGGCTTGAGCTCGCGGCACGGTCGATCGGTCAGGACGTCCGGTTCGGGAATGGGCTCCCGCGATACCGAAAGAGCCCGCCGCGGCGCACGACCAACGGACCTTCCGCCGTGCTGCGTCCCCGGTCAACCGCAGAAGACGGCCACTAGCAGCGCTGATGGGCCATCAGGCCGGACGGCCGACTCGCTGAGGCTGCGCCACATCCTTGCGGGTAACCGACAGATAGACCACCAGGCCAAGGATGACGGCGAGGAACAGCACGCTGGTGATGACGGTGCCCAGGCCGAGTCCACCGTCACCTGTGGGCTGGGAGAGGTAGTCGCCGATCGACGCACCCAGCGGACGGGTCAGGACGTACGCGATCCAGAAGCTCCACACCGCGTCCAGCCCGATCTTGAAGTGCGCGAGCGCAACCACGGCGATGGCCAGACCGAAGAGAACTGCCGACAGCCAGTAGCCCAGGGACATGCGCTCGGAGAGCAGGTCGCCCGCCGAGGTGCCGAGGGCGAAGGTGAACAGCACGGCCAGCCAGTAGAAGGACTCTCGGCTGGTGGTATCGATGTGGTGGATGGACAGGGTCCGCTCACGCCGGTACCAGACCACGAAGACGATCGCGAGGATGACCGCGAAGACGGTGGTGGTGGTCTCCAGCGGTACGCCCATGTTGTCGGTCAGGTTGTCGCTGACCAGGGTGCCGACGACGCTGATCAGAGCGACGGCCAGCCAGTACACGCCGGCGCGGTAGGTCTTGGTGCGGAACTGGACGACCAGCACGACCGCCAGCAGACCGCTCATCAACAGCGACACCCCGGTCAGACCGAGGCCGGCCTTCTCATTGAGCAGGTCGGCCGCCGTCTCGCCGACCGTGGTGCACAGCACCTTGATGATCCAGAAGTAGACGGTGACTTCGGGCACCTTGTTCCAGCCCAGTTTACGGCCGGAGGAGTCTTCCGAGCTGCGGGCCGCCGGGGGCAGGGGCATCTGTGACGTCTCATATGTCATGGGGCCCGACCGTGGCATGAACTACCTGAGCGCATCCTGACTGCCGTACGGCATCGGCTGCTCCGTCCATGGGATCACCATGAAGGCGGGCCATGACTCCCCACGATCACACCTCCCGCAAAGCGACCCTTTCCCCCTTCCCCCCTACGCCGTAGAAGGACACGTGACAAGAGGACGGTCACCTGGCCGTTTTCGCGTCGGTTGCTTCCGGATTCCGGCCGGCAAGGAGGTCCACAAGCGCGCGGACAGGCAGTGCGGTCTCGGCGGGATGCCGCGGCGTCGCGTCGAGATTGATGGAGCAGCGGGTACGGCGGCCGACTCGTTCGCGGCTCAGGCAGTCGGCCTGTTCGAGGTCGGTGATGATGCTCTGAGCGGTGCGCTCGGTGATGTGGCAGGCCTCAGCGATGTCCCGCAGGCGCAGCTCGCGGTTTCCTGCGATGGCCAGCAGTACACGGGCATGGCTGCTGAGGAAGCCCCAGCGTGCGATCTCCTGATCCGCGGCAATCTCCTCCTCTCAGGAAGCGCCTGACCACGGGTGCATGCAGGAAACTCCCGGAGACATTCGCCTAACTGAGAGTGCGGTGATGTTTCGGGGGTATGGGGGATGGTCGCGGGACAGCGCTTCGGATCTAGGGCGGACGGCATGGACGTGCCTGAGCAGGAAAAGGGGGCGCAGCCGGTCATCGACCGTCTGATCTCGGTGTCAGCCGCCTTCGAGGGCAGTGAAGAGATCGCCGAGGCCCGAGACCTGGCCCGCTCCTTCTTCGCCGATGCCGAAAAAGTGCACGGGCTGACGGTGTCCGGCCGCGCGGCCGGCGCGGTGCAGTTGGTGGTGAGTGAGCTGGTGACCAACGCCCGCAAGTACGCTCCCGGCCCGTGCCTGCTGACTCTGGAGATCCGCGACGGGGCGGTGGAGGTGACGGTGTGGGACAGCGAACCCACTCTGCCGATCGCCCAGGCCACCGACCCCGGCCGGGTGGGCCAGCACGGCCTGGAAATCGTGATGGCCCTGTGCCAGAGCTTCCAAATGCACCGGGAGCCTGTCGGCAAGCGCATCGTTGCCGCCGTCGCCCTGATCGACGACCCCGTCGGGGACATCGCGGCCAGCCAGATCGGATGAGTGTGGCCACCCGGAACGCCTCTCTTTCGGCGGGTGGGCACGGGGCAGGCAAACGACGAGGGCGCACGCGAAACGCGGCTGCCCACTCAGACAAAAGTGGAAAGCAGGCGCCTCAAGCTCCCAGGAGTCCAGGAGCCCTGCTGTGGCTCCCGCCCGGCCGCTGGGACCCCGGTCACTGCCGCGTCAATGGCGTCTACAGCGAAGCTCTCGTGCGCGCCATCAACGGCTACGAGCACGACCTGGCCGCCCCGCGGACCCTGAAGAACCCGTCGACTCGCGAGCAGGCCCAAAGAAGGGCGGACGCCTGGAACCACCCCCGGGAACCGGTGCGGATCGACGGCCACTCCAACCCGTGGATCTACGTTCCCAACCTTCCGCCGGCGGAGCTCCAGGTCGACGGTGAGACTTTGTCCCTCGCCCACTACGGCACCAAGGGAGCCCACTACAGCCGCACACGCCCTCACGTGGAATGGGTCCCCGAGTCCTGAGAAGACCCTTGAAAGTGCGCGCCCTGGAAGCAAGGCCGCTGGTGGGGATCAAGAGACTTACTGGTCATTTCAGAATGCGGATGACGAAGAGTGTGCTGTCGTACTCGGCTTCGTCCGTAAGATCACTCCATGCCTGCCGAGGACGAACCTGCAACTCGGTCGATGTGTCGTGCCCAGCCGATATCAAATCCTCGGCCGATGCCGGAACTGCCTCAGCGGATCTGGTCAGATGAGGCTTGGGAGCGGATCCAGCGTGGCTACGCGTCACGGGACATGGATGAGAAGTGGGACGTCTTCGCTGAAGGTGAAGTTGTCTTCCTGCATCGAAGCTGGACCGGTCACGGAGTATTCGCGGCGACTTTTGCGCCGGCTGATGGCGGTGGATGGCGGATCGTCAGTGCCGTGGTAGAGCGTGGTGGCGAGCGCTATAGAGGCAGGGACGATGCCTACGACTGCGTCATGCTTGAGTTGGTGATCACCGCCATCGTGCTCGGTGAACCAGCGCCTGAGCTCCGCTCGAAGCTGGTGGAGCTGACTCGTCGAAAGCCGCGTTCTGCAGGTGCCCCGGCGGTCGCGGTTCAGCACAGCGCGTTGGGACTGCGCTCAGACTCCTAGTCGATCGCTTGGAGGGCCGGACAGACGTCGGATGCAAATGAGGCTGCATGCCAGTTCACGTAGGCCCTGGTGGAGATCGGCGCGTCGTTCGTAGCGGGTGCGGAGCCGCTTGAACTGCCGGAGCCAAGCGCACCGTTCGGCCACCCAGCGCACCTTGCCCGGTCCGGAGCCGTGCGACACCGCGTCGGGCGATCAGGGGTTTGATGCCGCGCTTCCACAGCAGAAGGCGTACTTGTCGAAGTCGTAGCCCCGGTCCGCGTACGGCCGCCGGGGTTCGCGGCGGGGGCGTCCCCGCGGTCCCCGGATCGATGGGATGGCGTCCAGCAGCGGCAGGAGCTGGGTGACGTCGTGCCGGTTGCCACAGGCGAGGGTGACGGCGAGCGGAGTTTCATGCCGGTCAGCGATCAGGTGGTGCTTGGAGCCGGGGCGGACGCGGTCGACCGGTGAGGGACCGACTTGCCCCCTTCGAGAGCCCCGACGTGCGCCCCGTCCACGGAGCAGTCGCCCAGGTCCAACAGGCCGGCGCGACCTGATCGACGGCTGCCTCACCGGCGCCGGGCTCACACTCACCAATCAACCGACATCCGCCCCAAGAGCTCAGAAGTCGCCCTGGTGAACCGCGTCGCTTGAGACGTCAGCTGGAGCGCTGATCAGCTGCTGGAGGTGGTGAATGAAGTCCGGGTCGTCGAGACGGGAGTCGGTGACACGGTCGCGCACATCGGTGAGGAGCCATTCCACCATCTCCGCAGTAGCGTGGTACTCGTCGTAGAACCCCAGGCTCAGGTCGGTGATCTCGTACTCGAACAGCACGTCGACCATCAGGTCCGCCAAGTGCGCGTCAGCGGCCGGGGTTCGTGTGCCGGTCCAAATGTCCAGCCAGGGGCGCAGGCTGTCGGTGGCGACGGTGATGAGGGCGAGGGTGTCCCTGATGGACACCGGGCTGGGGTGGGTGTGCAATGTGGCCCGCCACCATGCGGTCCAGACGTTGCGAAGAGCGTCGGCCAGGGGCGCGTCCCAGGTGGTCCAGCCTGCCTCGACCAGGCGGGTGGCGATCAGCTCCTCGGAGACGTGGAACTGACCGGCGACAAGGGGACGGATGATGCGCGGGACAAGACGGCGGTAGAGACGCGGGAAGTCGTCCCAGTGGCTGGGCACCTCTCCGGCGGCCGCGGACACCATGTCGTCGGGTATGAGGTGCAACGGCCTGGAGAGTTCGGCGAGTCCCTCCTCGCCGTAGCAGTAAGTGCAACCTCCGATGGGGAACGGCTCTTCAGAAGCGAAGGCGCGGTCCAGTGCATCGAGGGCTGTCATGAGCAGCTGATGGTGTGACATGGCGACCCGCCGGGGGACTCCGTCCGGGTGACCGGCGAAGATCGCAGGCTATCAGGCTGTGCCGGAGATGATGCTGCGGACTCAACCCCACCACTCGACTACTCGAGATTCTCACTATGGCATGGCGGTCGGTTGGGCGGGCGTCACGACGGTAAGAACCCCATCTGACGCAACCGGAGCAGCAGCGACGTGCACGCCTGTTCCACGGCCATGGTGACCGCCCGACCGCCGGCGACATCGTGGTGCGCGCTGCGCGACCATTTCGGCTCCCGAAGCCGCTCCGGTGCTGCCAGTAGCACCGGCGGGGGCGCAGAAATCACAGGCAGGTCCGGGCCGCCTCGAGCACGTCCTCGCCCGCCTGACGACCTGGAAGGTCCTCCGCGACTGCCGACTCAACAGCGACGGCGTCCATCACGCCGTGCTCGCCATCGCGCCCCGGGAACTGCTGTCTGCGCACCGCCTGAGCGTCTCCCCCACGGCTCACCGCCACGACATCACGCGTCGCAAACGCATGAGCGTCCGTATCGGCCCTCGACAGTAGGCGAGTTCGAGGAACGCTTCGTGGATGTCGGCACCTCTCCGTACGCATGCCGGCAGGCCCCTCCCGGCGGCCCCCAGGTTGAGGGCCTCCTCGCCCTCGTCCTCAGCTGGCTTGGGTACTGCACCATGGGCTGTGCCCACCAGGCGCCGCGTCTCCTGGCGCGCCGAGCCGCTACACCGACGAGGTGCGACGGGCGGGGAGTTCGTCCTGGACATCCTCCCTTGAGCGCCGCTTCGTCTCGGTCTCGCGCGACCGGACGGAGGCCTGTCTCGCCAGGAGTTTATGCCTCAAAGAGGCGCAGGCCTGTGAAGGGGTGACGTACTCGTACTGGCCCCATTGGAGCCGCAGTCGACGGCTTGGTCGGCCAGGCGTCGTCCACCTTCTGGTCGTCACTGACGGCCCAGACGGCGACGATGCGGGCCCAGTGGCGCACGTTCAGCGCACGGAACTCGACGCCGCGGTGGCGGGGGCGGTCGGTGGCGGTCTGCCTTCTTCATGAGTGTGACCAGGTCCTTCAGCCGCGCGAGTGTGCCGCACGACCGGTGTGCCGAATCAAGCACCCCCGCCACGCAGCGTTCAGCGTGTCGGTCGGTAGGTCGCGATGATCACTCCGCTGCTGGTCGGCTGGGCGCTCACCAGCTCCAACTTCTTCAGGGCGGCGTCGTCGGCGAACAGCTTCTTGCGGCCCCCACCGGCCACTACCGGGTGGATCAGCAGGACCAGTTCGTCCAGCAGGTCCTGCTCCAGCAGTGACCGCACCAGCGTCGGGCTGCCCGCGACGGTGATGTCCTTGCCTTCGCCGGCCTTGAGCTGATCGATCGCGGCATTCAGATCGCCCTTGATGAGAGTGCTGTTCGCCCAGTCCTCCACGCTGTCGAGCGCGGAGGAGACGACGTACTTGGGCGAATCGTTGATCCACTTGGCGAAACCGGCGTCCTCGCCACTGGTCACCGTCGGCCAGTACCCGGCCCACTCGGTGAACGTCACCCGGCCCAGCAGGATCGTGTCGGCCGTCTCCAGCGTCCTGCCCAGCGCCGCGCCCATCTCCTCGTCGAAAGCGAACTGCCACTCGTTCGGCGACTGCACGACGCCGTCGAGCGAGATGAAGAGACCCGAAACGACCTTGCGCATGATTCCTCCGTGATGAGTCGAAGCCGTCGGCTGCACCAGAAACCTATGCGGGTATCGAAGTCGAGGTCTTGTACAGAAGCGACAGGGGCTCCGCCTCGTCCGGAGAGCTCAGCCGAGTAGCGGTCCGGCCGATGTACCGGGTCAGGGACCGCGCCAGATGCGGCTGGTCGAAATAGCCCAGCCGGTGCACCACGTCCTGGGCCGACGCACCCTCCTGGATCAGGACCGCCGCCTCACGGGCGCGGCGGATCTGCCGGATGGCGCCTCGGGTGAGGCCCGTCGCGGCGACCAAGCGGCGTTGGAGAGTGCGTTCGGAGACATGAAGGGCGGTGCCGGCGAGCACGGCGGGCACGATCGGATCGCGGTCCACGATGCCCTCACGCACCAGGCGCCGTACGAACGCCTCCGCGTTGTCGTAATCGGGCGGATGCCACGTGGAGCCCTTCAGCCAGACGGAGCGTCGCGTGACGTCGGGGATCTCCGCGCTGCTGCCCACGAGCCGGCTGATGGGGATGTGCGGCATTGAAGTGCCGAGGGCAAAGCTGATGCCGAAGAACGTGGCGTTCTCGGGGACGGGAGCCCGGGATGCTGCCGGTTCAGGGCCCATGACAGCCGCCTGGACCTGACCGCGGTGCTCCCAGAAGACGAGCTCCCAGTGCGATGTGGCGATCGACGTCATCCGACCCACGTCGTCACTGCGACTGCGCCACACCCGCTCGATGTACGGCAGCTCCGACGGCCTGCTCTCGATCTCCAGCCCCAACCGGATCACCCCCGTTCACCGCCGCCTGAACCGCCAGTGTGTCACGTCGCCCAGACCGCCGATTGGCCGCACCAGCCGCCGCCGGGCATGCGTTCCTCGACTCGCCTGGTGCCCGCCAGGCCCCCTGGTCGGACTACTCCCAGTGTCGGGTGCGCCTTGGGCCTCATAGCCTCCGAGAAAGACGCACGATGACGTGAGAGGGTGCGCCGGTGGCTCTGCACAATGCCCAGGAGACAGCCTTTGACCCGGCTGCCGATATCTTCACATCGCCCATCAGCGAGGAGGTTCTGCCGAAGCGGGCCATGCCGGACGGGCCGGCGCCGCCTCAGGTCGTGTTCCAGTTGTTGCGCAGCGAACTGCTGCTCGACGGCAACGCGGCCCAGAACCTGGCGACGTTCTGCACCACCTGGGCCGACGACGAGGTCAGGCGCCTGATGGACCTGTGTCTCGACAAGAACATCGTCGACAAGGACGAGTACCCGCAGACCGCGGAGATCGAGTCCCGGTGCGTCAACATCCTCGCCGGCCTGTGGCACGCGCCCGGCGGCTCGGAGGGGACCGAACCCGCCGTGGGGTGCTCCACCACCGGCTCCAGCGAGGCGGCCATGCTCTGCGGGCTCGCCCTGAAGTGGCGTTGGCGTGACCGCCGGCGGGCCGCCGGGCAGTCGACCGACCGGCCGAACCTGGTGTGCGGGCCGGTGCAGGTGTGCTGGGAGAAGTTCGCCCGCTACTTCGACGTAGAGCTGCGCCAGGTGCCGGTGGAGCCGGGCGCGACCGGCCTGCAGGCCCACCAGCTGCGCGAGCACGTCGACGAGAACACCATCGGCGTCGTGGCGATCCTCGGGGTGACCTACACCTGCACCTACGAACCCGTGGCAGAGATCGCGGCCGAGCTCGACCGTCTGCAGGCGGAGACCGGCCTGGACGTCCCCCTGCACATCGACGCGGCGTCCGGCGGGTTCATCGCGCCCTTCCTCCACCCCGACCTGGAATGGGACTTCCGTCTGCCCCGGGTCGCCTCGATCAACGCCTCCGGACACAAGTACGGCATGGCCCCCCTCGGCGTGGGCTGGGCCCTGTGGCGTGACAAGGCGGTCCTGCCGGCGGACCTGGTCTTCCACGTCGACTACCTCGGTGGCGACATGCCCACGCTGGCCCTGAACTTCTCTCGCCCGGGCGGCCAGGTCGTCGCCCAGTACTTCATGTTCCTGCGCCTGGGCCGCGAGGGCTACCGGCGCGTCTATCAGGCCTGCGCCGACACGGCGCAGCACCTCGCCCGCCAGGTCGCCGACATGGGCCCCTTCACCCTGCTCTACGACGGCAACGGAGCGCTTCCGGCCGTCTCCTGGACCCTGACCGACCCGGCGTCGGTGAGCTGGAGTCTGTACGACCTGTCCGACCTGCTCCGCATGCGCGGCTGGCAGGTCCCCTCGTATCCGCTGCCGCCCGACCGCCAGGAGACCGTCATCCAGCGGGTGCTCGTGCGGCACGGCGTCGACCGTGACGAGATCGAACTCCTCGCCGAGGACATGCGCCGGGCCATCACGCGCCTGGACCAGGGACACCCGCACGACTCCGAGCGCGTCGGCTTCCACCACTGACGGCGGATGCCGCCGACGCACCATGGGTGCCGCGCGGCATGCGCACGTTCGGTGCCCTGTACGGTGCGACGCTCGCCCGCGGGCGGTCCGGTGACCGCATCATCATCGTCTCGTGTCTGGGCGGCGGTGCCTGCTCCGACGGGGCGCTGGTGACGGTCGCCGCCGGGCAGTGCGCCGATCGCCATGAGCGGGACCGTCAGGCACTCGCCGACGGCATCGGTGGCGGAAGCTGCCGGCCGAGACCGCCTGAGAAGGCATCACGGAGCGCCGGCTGCGCACAGCAGCCGGCGCGGTGGTGTCCGACCGGGTTCAGTGCAGGATTTTCTCCTTGGCCCGCTCGTATTCGGCGTCCGTGAGGTCGCCGCGGGCGCGGACCTCGGAGAGCTTGGCGAGTTGATCCGCCTCGTTCCCGGGTCCCGTCCCGCTGCCGGCGGTCTCGCGGACGTAGTCGTCGAATGCCTGTTGCCGGGCTTGGGCGTGGCGGATCTCGCGGTCCCCCATGCCCTTGCCGCGGGCCAGGACGTAGACGAACACGCCGAGGAAGGGGAGGAAGACCACGAAGATCAGCCATCCGGTCTTGCCCCACCCCCCGAGCGTGTCGTCACGGAAGATGTCGCCGATGATCCGGAAGAGCAGAGCGAACCACAGGATCCACAGGAAGACCCACATGACCGTCCAGAACGCTCCCAGGACCGGGTAGTCGTAGGCCAGATTCATGTCACAGCTCCTTCTTCCTCGCCTGCGTCGGGCAGCAGGTCAAGCCCGAAGGCCTCACCGATACCGCGGGCGGCCATCACCACGCTCGGCGATGGTCGCCATGCCGTTCGAGGTGGCGTTGCGGCCCGTCATCAGCGAGGCCGGGGTGGGAGAACACAAGGCCGTGGTGTGGAAGTTGGAGTAGCGCACCCCCATGTCGGCGATCCGCGACATCGTCGGTGTCCGCACCGGGCCGCCGAAACAGTCCATGGTCCCGTAGCCGACGTCGTCCCACGCGATCACCAGGACGTTCGGGGCGTTGTGCGGGGCCTGCGGCGCGAGGAACGGCGTCCAGTCCGGATCGGAGTCACGGATGTCGAGGGCGATCCTTCCCCTGAAAGGCTTGGCCATGACCGTTCTCCTCGTTGCCCCGAGTCCTGACAGACTCGCTTCCACCCTGGTCACGCAAGGTTGCTCACGCATCACCCCCCACGGGTGACGAGCCCGGCAGCGGCGTCATCGCGCGGTCAGTCCTCGCCTCTGAGCTGCCTGAACGGGAGTGGTCTCGTACAGTTCCCGCCCACGGCCGTGGTCCGCTCATGCCAGCGGCCGTAGCCGTCGGGCGAGGGCGACGGCCGAGACACCGTGCAGCAGGACACTGAGACCGACGGCGACGGCGACCACGCTGCCGAGGAGCTGCACACCGTGAACGTGCTCCTCCAGGACGAGCAGGCCCAGCACCACGGACGCCAGGCCGCGGGGACCGAACCATCCGATGTAGGCCACCGTGGGCGGGCGCAGCCCGCTGCCGGCGAGACGCGGGTCCCAGAAGCACTCCGCAACCGACGAACACCATCGCCGACGACACCGGTGTCGACGCGAGCCGACGCGAGCCCAGTGCGTACGCAGCGGTGACACCTGCCGCCGCAACCCCTGTCCAGGCTTCGCTGCTCATCTGCCGGCCCTTTCGTGCCCGGGATCCCACGGCCCCAGGAATGCGCCCTGCGAACCTCACCCTCCACGGGTGATCACCCGGTCCTGGGCGCTTCGCATGCTCGAAGAAGCAGCACCGCGTGCTGCGTAACGCCGACGAAGTGAGGAACGGACCATGGCCACGACCACACCCCACCGTCACTCGGCAGCCGCCGAGGCGACGGCCGGAGGCCTGACGGTGTTCGCCGCCGTCCTTTTGTTCATCGCCGGTGTCCTGGACTTCTTCCGGGGCATCATGGCCATCGCCAACGACAACGTGTTCGTGAACACCCCGAACTACGTGTTCAAGTTCGATTTGACCAGCTGGGGCTGGATCCAGCTGATCATCGGCGTGATCGCCATGGGCGTGAGCGCCGGCCTCGTGGCGCGTGCCACCTGGGCCCGGGTCGTCGGTGTCGGCATCGCAGGCCTGGCGATCATCGCCAACTTCCTGTCGATGCCGTACTACCCCGTGTGGTCACTCCTCCTGATCGCGATGTACGGCTTCATCATCTGGGGCCTGTGCGTCGTGCGGAAGGAAACCTGAGAAGGGACAGCCGACGCCTTGTGCGGGGCGGCCTGCCTCCTTCAGGACGAGGTGAAGGGGGCACGCCGGCGGTGGTGGCCGGGATACGGGCGGTGGGTCATGGACGTCTTCGTCCGGCCCCCGCCCCGTTGATGCTTCCGGTGGAGCCGGTGCCCGTGGGCACTTCTTCCGCCGCTCCCTGGGGTACGAAAAGCGCCATCCCCGCCGCGGCCAGCGCATCGTCAACACCATCCAGGCCAACGGCACGCTGATCACCGCCGAATGGGCCCGCTTCTTCCGCGAGCACGACTTCCTCGTGGGACTCTCCGTCGACGGCCCCCGCCACCTGCACGACGCCTACCGCCTCGACAAAGGGGGCAAGCCCACGTTCGACCGCGTCATGCGCGGCCTGGACCACCTGCGCGCACACGGCGTGAACTGGAACGTGCTCACCACATTGCACGACGCCAATGCCGGGCACGCACGCGAGATCTACACCTTTCAGCGCGACGACTGCGGTGCGCAGCACATGCAGTTCATCCCGATCGTGGAACGCACCGACGCGCACACCCTCCCTTGGCCGACGAAGGGTGGGGACAGCGCGCCACGGACCGGCCCCTGTACCGGCAGGAAGGCGACCGGGTCACCACCCGGTCGGTGACAGGGCAGCAGTACGGCCGCTTCCTGATCGACGTCTTCCATGACTGGGTACGCCACGACGTCGGCCGCATCTACGTCCAGATGTTCGACGTGGCGTTGGCGAACTGGTACGGGGAGCCGCCCTCGTTGTGCGTGCACTCCCGAACCCTGCGGCAGCGCCTTGGCGCTGGAGCACAACGGGGATGTGTACTCCTGCGACCACTTCGTCGAGCCCGACCATCTGCTGGACAACATCGGCGAGCGGCACCTGCTGGAACTCGTCGACTCACCCCGGCAGCAGAAGTTCGGCCAGGACAAGCACGACACGCTGCCTCGCTACTGCCTCGACTGCGACGTCCGCGTCGCCTGCCACGGCGGCTGCCCCAAGGACGGCTTCGACACCACGCCGGACGGCGAGCCGGGCCTGAATCATCTGTGTGCCGGCTTCAAAGCGTTCTTTCACCACATCGACCGCCCCCCCTGCGCACCATGGCCGCTGCGGCGCGGACAGCCTCCCTCGCTGATCATGCGAGAGTACGCCGAGGCGGACGCGCACCGGACGCACAACTCTCCCTGCCCGTGGGGGGACGCGAGTGGGCCGGCTGTCATGGCAGGCCGTCACGGTGTAGTGGGGCTTGGACACGCCCGTCAGGACGCCGTCTTGCGCATCTCCACCACGTGCAGGCCCAGCGACTGGAACCGCGCGAGCAGCCCGTAGAGATGGGCTTCGTCGGTCACTTGACCGAACATCAAGGTCTGCCCGGCCACGATGCAACTCTCCAGCTCCGGGAATGCGGTGGTCATCGCTTTCGACATCTGCCCTTCGACGCGGATTTCGTACTGCATGAGCGCGTCTCCCTTGCAGATGTAGCCGCTACCGGGCCCCCCATGTGACCATGCTGTCCCTTGACAAGAAGGCAGACATCACCCTGACCGGGTGACACGGCCGGACGCCGTCAGGTGTCACACCAGGTGCAGTTTCGAGCTCGGCGTACGGCCGTCACAGGCGCGACATGCCGCGTCCGCAGGCCGCTCTCGGACTCACGTGAGCCCTGGACGAGCCGACACGCGCCTCCACCACAGCCGGTCCGCCGCCGGTGTCGGCGCCACCGCCGCTCCTGTCGGCGCGGGTCTCCTCGCCACCATCGCCCCGCCCGGCGCCCTCCCAGCAATGCCCGCGACCGTCACAGGTCCCGGGCCGGGGAGTGGCGCAGTCCTGCGCCACGTTCCGCCGTCGGCTGCGTCGCCCGCTCCTCGGACGGGGCGAGCCAGAGCAGGACGGGCGGAAGGCCGAGTTCGATCACCCCGAGCGCGAGCTGGAACCACTGCGGCCGGCCGTGGACCGCCAGGGAGATCAGCCGGCCGATCCCACCCAGCAGGAAGACCGCGGAAAGGGCACGCACCGCCGTCGCCGGGATGGGCCGCTGCCGGGCGGCCCAGAGCCAGGCCAGGCCGTAGCCGACGAAGCTAGCCCCCATGAACCGCCCCCAGCTGTCGACGGTCGCCCCAGCAGAGCCCGCGCCCGGGATGGCCGCGTTGCCGAGGGCGACATGGATCAGCCCGATCACCACACACGACCATCCCATGAGCTGTACGAGTACGCGCAGAGTCCTGGCCATTGGTCCATCACCCTGTCCTGGTCCGACGTCTTGACCCGACGTATAAGTTGACGTGTGTCTACTAAGCTCTGCACCAGCGTGAGCGAATAAGTAGACGCATGTCAAGTAAGCTGTCGCCGTGACTCCCCGCCGGCGCCTCCGTCCCGCCGACCGCCGCGCCCAGCTCCTCGCCGTCGGTGCGCGGATGTTCGCGGCCCACCCCTACGAGGACGTGCTGATGGACGACGTCGCGCAGCAGGCCGGCGTCTCGCGGGCCCTGCTCTACCGTCATTTCCCCAGCAAGCACGCACTCTTCGCCGCGGTCTACCAACAGGCCGCCGACCGGCTGCTCGCCGAGACGAAGCTCGACCCCGCCGACTCGCTCGTCGAACAACTCGTCCAGGGGATGGACGTCCACCTCGACTACTTCGTGGCCAACCGCCACGCCGTCCTCGCCGCGAACCGGGTGCTCGCGGGCGACCCGGTCATCCAGACGATCATGACCGGCGAGCTGGACGCGCTCCGCGCCCGCCTGCTCGCCGTGCTGCCCCTCGCCGACGAGAGCGCACGCCGAGCCGTCTCGGCGGTACTGAAGAGCTGGTTGGTCTTCGTCCAGGTCCTCGTCGTCGACTGGCTCACCGAGCAGACCTGCTCCCGCACCGAACTCCGCGACATCTGCGTCGGCGCCGTCCTCGGCGCCCTGCGCCCCCTGCTGCCTGCGGACCGCGTGCCGGACTGCCCCTGAGCCACCTGCCCCGGCCCGGTCGCCAGCCCCGGCCGGCCGTCGCGGAGGACGTTGACCTGGGGCCAAGGAGTCAGAGCCCGCGGCATTCACCTCCACCGAGGCTTACGAGCAGAGTTTCCGCAGGTCGGGAGGCGGTTCTTCAAGGTGCCGGTACAAACGCACGGTGCCACGATGAGGAGTACGGCCGTCTTGGGCGCGAGGCGAGCCGCGGTCAGGCCACGTCAAGCTTCCGAGGACGGACAGCCATGAGCAGTGAGGTGTCAGAGCTCACGGAGTTGGCCTACGAGGGCGGCAGGCTTCCCCTCACCGCGACTCCCGTGGTCGGGACTCCCGAGCGGACCTACGGGGAAGTGTTCGAGCCAGGGATGGAGCCTCTCGAGGCCGGCGAGATACGGGTGACCGTCCTCGGCAGCGGCGACCCGTTCGTCCGCCGGAGCCAGGCGGCCGCCTCGATTCTGGTCGAGGTGGGCAACCAGGAGCACGACTTCTTCTTCCTGGACATCGGGTCGGGGGCGGTCGCGAACTTCAACGGCCTGGGCCTGCCCGTCACAGCGGCGACGAAGGTGTTCCTCTCGCACCTGCACGCGGACCACGTCGGCGACCTCCCCACCCTGCTGTGGTCCCTGGCCAAGGGCGGCCGCCGGGACCCGGTCGAAGTGTGGGGCCCGGCCGGCGAGTACCAAGCCCTCGGAACCCGCGCCTTCACCGAACACCTCGCTGCGGCGTTCGCCTGGGACACCGAGTCATTGGCGGGCGACCCGCGTCAGGGCGGCGCGCGGACCCTGACCACCGAGGTGCCCTACGACGCGCAGGCGGTCGTCTACGAGCGCAACGGGGTGACCGTCACCTCGTTCCCCGTGATCCACATCCTGAACGGCGCGGTCGGCTACCGCATCGACTTCGCGGGGCTCAGCGTGGTCTTCTCCGGCGATACCAGGCCGTGCCGCACCCTGGTAAACGCTGCCGTCGGCGCCGATCTGCTGATCCACGAAACGTTCCCCACCGCGTCCACCTTCGCGGCCAAGGCGGGCATGCCTCTGGACGTCGCATCGAAGATCATCGACCAGGCGCACACGAGCCCGACCATGGCGGGCCGGGTCTTCAAGCGCGTGGGCGCGCGGATGTCGTCCTTCTGGCACCTCGCGCTCGATCACGAAACGGTCGGACCGGTGTTCCAGGAGATGCGCCGCGAGTACGACGGTCCGGTCACAGCCTCGCAGGATCTCACCGTCTTCAACATCACCAAAGACGCCGTCGTCACACGCCAGGGCAGGTCCGCGCCGATGCCCTGGCCCGTCACCGGCCCTTCCCAGCACCCCGCGCGTCCCGGCCCGGCACACCCGCCGCCCGGGTGGTGGACCGATGCCCTCTTGTCCTGACCGCTGAATCGGCCGACTGGACGGCTGCTGCCGAGCGCGCCGCAGCATGCCCAGCGCAGCGTGACAGGGACCGCACCGCCCCCGCCGCAGCGACCGCCGGTATCCGCCCCCGTCCTCGGGGTCGACCGCGCAGCCACCCTGCTCGGCCCGACTGCGCGGTGATGTGCCCGCAGGCCGCGGGGTAGCGGGCCTTGGCCGCCGGCCCTCAGGGCACCCACATCCATCAGCAAGGCCAGTTGCCTACTCGTCGACCAGGCGGCGACCAAGCCGACCACATTCGGAAGGCGTCAGCGAACTGCGCAGTCTGCGAGCAATTCGGCGGCGGGCTTCGGGTGGACGAGCCAGCGCAGGTGGCTCCCCTCGAGTGTGCGGACGTCGAAGGGGTTGTCGGGTGTGAGCGCGTTGGCTTCGCGGATCATGCGGTCCTGCATGGCGAGCGGGATGCTGGCATCGGCGTTCAGGCGCACATAGGTCTTGGCAATCCGACCCCAGGTGGTGGCCTGTGCTCGGTCGGCGGACGTGCCGACGTCGAGATTCTCATCGGGCTGGAAGGTGTTGAGGAAGGTCCGGAACTCGTCATCGGTGAGGTCGGCCGCGAACGCTCGCTTGAACGCGGCGAGTGCCGCCGGGTCGGCGGTGCGGAAGTTGGTGCGAAGCAGGCCGAGTTGGGCCGGGTCACCGACCAGCGTGGCAACGAAGGCTCCCGCGTCGACGTCCGCCATCTCCGGCTGGGCGTAGTAGTCGCTCACGTCCAGATCGACGGGGCACCAGGCGGAGACGTAGATGATGCGGTGGATCAGCTCGGGCCGGGCGTTGGCGACGGCGGTGGTGGTGATGCCGCCCCTGCTGTGGGCGACAAGAATGGTGGGCCCGTTCCGCTTGGCCCGTTCGAGGATCTCGATCACGCGGGCGGCGTTGTCGGCGAGCGTGACCCCCTTGATGCGTCCCGGTTCCGCGGAGAGGGCGTCGAGATCCTGGGGGGCTTGGTACGCCGCGGGGAAGGTCGCCTCGAAGCCGTGCCCCGGAAGGTCGACCGCCACCGAACGGTGCCCCAGGAGAGCGAGTTCGGCCTGCAGCGGCGCGAACGAGAACGAATTCGCGAAGGCCCCGTGAACAAAAACGAAGGTCGGCAGATTCTGCATGCTTCGATCTCCAAGAGAACGATCTTCAAATAGGGACAAGGGTTCAAGAGGGCTTCCGTACGCGTAGGAAGCTTGATCTTGATGGTCTCATCCATAGCGGACGGTGGTTCAGGTGGTGAGCACTCGATCTTTGCCGATGGTGGGACGCTCCGGTCCATGGATGTGCGGGACCTTGCGGTGCAAGGCGAGTTCGCCGAGGGCCTCGGTAGCGGCATGGTGGAGTCGATGCCCCCCGGCGCGCGCAGCGGTTCGTCCCTGTCGGCGCGGTTGTTGTCAACGGCTCTTTACCGACGCCTCGTTCAGGGTGGTGACCGCAGCTGGGTCAGTGGAACGGTGCGGTTCCGCACTGTCTTCCGCGGACTTGGACCTGGCCAACCACACACCGGTGGACAGGGCGGTGACCAAGACGGCGGCGCCGGCGGCGACGAAGGCGCTGTCAAGGCCGGTCTCGAAGGAGGCACCGCTGGACTGTCGGGTCCGGACGATGGCTCCGAGCAACGCCACGCCGAGCACCGCACCGATCTGCCGCGTGGTGCTGCTGCTGCCTGAGGCGAGGCCGCTTTCCCGCGGGCTGACTGCTTGGATGGCGGCACCTGTCAGTGGGGACATGGCCAGTGCGAAGCCGACGCCGATGAGCCCCAGCCGCCACCACACGTTCCCATAACCGGTGTCGGCGTGCACCGTGCCGAGCGCCAGCAGTCCCAGGCCGGCCAAGGCGAGGCCGGTGGTGACCACGATGCGGAAGCCGTACCGGACGGCGAGTCGGCCCGCGTACGGGCTGACGATCACCATGGCGAGGGATACCGGCAGGGTCTGCAGGCCGGCGCGCAGGAGGGAGCTGCCCTGGACGTACACGAAGAACTGGGAGAAGAAGAAGGACGACCCCATGAGCGCGAACCCCACCACGACCATGGCGGCGTTCGACACGGTGAACAGACGCTGAGCGAACAGCCGCAGCGGCAGCATCGGAGCGGAACGACGGGCTTCGACGGCGACGAAGACGCCGAGGAGGACCACGGCGGCGGCGAAACTGCCCAGGATGACCGGTGAGGTCCAGCCGCGGGCACCTCCCTCGATCAATCCATACGTCAGTACCCCCACCGCCAGAACCGACAGCACCGTGCCCGGAATGTCGATCGCGGGGGCGCTCGGGTTGCGGGACTCGCCGAGGTGGCGCAGGCCGACCAGCAGCAGGACCGCGCCGACAGGCAGATTGACCAGGAAGATGGCGGGCCAGCCGAAGGCCTGCGTCAGCACGCCGCCGGCCACGGGTCCCGCGGCCAGACCGATGCCGCTGAGTCCGGCCCACAGCCCGATCGCCTTGACTCGCTCTTGCGGCACGGGATGGGCTGCGGCGAGCAGGGCCAGGGAGGCAGGGCTCAGCGCCGCGGCCCCGATGCCCTGCAGCACTCGGCCGGCGACCAGCCAACCGAGCGAGGGCGCGAGGCTGCACATGAGTGACGCAGCGGTGAACACCGTCGCCCCGGTCAGGTACACCCGCTTGCGGCCGAATCGGTCGGCGAAGACACCGCCGGACAGCAGCAGCATGGCGACCAGCAGCACGTACGCGTCGACGATCCACTGCAGTCCGGTCAGTTGAGTGTGCAGCCGATGCTGCATATCGGGCAGTGCCGCTCCGACGATGGTGTTGTCGAGCAGCACCATGAATTGCCCGAGGCAGGTCACCGTGAGCACCACGGCTCGGCTTGATCGACTGCCCACGGTCGCACTGGATGCAGCCATGGAATCCCCCTCATCGTCAGTTGCGCCCGGTCACGGTCGACGCGGGTGGCCACACACCCGAGCGCCCTAAAGCAGCCAGAGGCTGCGTTAGTCGACTATAGGGAAGCCCCTTCCGCAAACGCAAGCGGCAACTGCGTTAAGGTGGCGGTATGAACGAGCGACAGCGAGCCCGACGGCCCGGTGGGCGCAGCGCCCGCGTCGGCACGCAGGTACACCAGGCCGTCACCGACCTGATCAGCGAGCGGGGCTACGGCAACTTCACCGTCGGCGATGTCGCAGCCCGCGCGGGCGTGGCCGACAGCAGCATCTACCGCCGGTGGGGCAACCTCGAAGCCCTGCTCACCGACGTGGCGCTCACCCGCCTCAATGCGCAGTCACCGATGCCCGACACCGGGAGTCTCGACGGCGACCTGCGCACCTACGCGGCCCAAGTGGCCCGCGAGATCACCGGACCTGACGGACCGGCCGTCCTGCACCTGGCCTTCGCCCTGTCGAGCAGCGGTCAGCAGGGGCTGCAGGCCGGTGCCGCGCTTCGCGCCGAACGCACCCGGCAACTGCAGTCCATGCTCGATCGCGCCCGCGACCGCGGCGAGCGCGCACCCGACGCGTTCGAGGTGCTGGACCACGTCCTGGCTCCGATGTATATCCGCGTCCTGTTCGGCATGGTCCCGCTCACCCCGGACTACGTCGACGGCCTGGTCGACCGTCTGCTGTGACCTCGCCCAGATCCCGCGACCAGCGCTTCATGCACCCTCGGTGTCCAGCCGCTCCGCGGACCGGAGCAGATATTCGGGCAGTTTTGAACTGGCCGCCAGCACCTCGATGCCGATGAGGCGCCCCTGCTCGTCGAAGTCGAGGTTGATCATGCCGTCCACGCCCACCGGGTCACATGCGTACATGCGCGCGGAGGTCTCTCGGCCGTGGGGTTCGGTGAGGTACAGGTACGCCGCATTCACAGCTCTGTCGTAGGTGACTTCGATGTCTGCCATGGCGAGCCGGCTCCCTTGCCGGTGTTGATGTCCATACCTTGACGATGTCGGTCATGCGGGTGGTGCCGCAACGGAGTTCGCGGAGGAGACACCAGCGTTTGAGGGTGACGATGGCCTGCTCGCCGACAGCGTGGAGCTTGGCGTCGGAGGCGTACGCCGGGCTTCCGGCTGACGTCTTCCAACGGCCGTGATGGGCCGCGCAGATCGTTCCCCACGCCCCCCTGAAAGCCCTTGTCGGCCCAAGGTCTGGGCGCCGGCTACGGTGACTGCGTCGACGATTCCTTGGGGGTGAGTGGCCATGATGTCGTGGACAGCGTCTGGCAGCGCGGGTGAGGCCCCAAGCGGGCGTCCGAACGGATGAGCGTCGACCTGGACTTTTGGGCGCCGCGAAAACGTGGCTGCCTCGGACTTGCTCGAGCAGGTGACGAAAGCGCAACTCCAGCCCGCAAGGAGTGAACCAGCGCAAGGCCGGTCATCTTTGCCAGGGCAGCGCCTCGACCGATGCGATGTCACCCGCCGCCAGCAGTCCGAAGCGCCGGTGGATCTCCTCGCGTGCAACATCACGCATCTCCCCCGGAGCCACCGAGTCCTCGTCCGGGTTCACTCAGTGCCTTCGACTGCGGTCTGCCGGTCTGGGAGCCCCGATGTCTCACTCACGCATGAGAGCGGGTGGTGGCGGTGCCGGCAGAGCCGACCCGCACTCCCGCGGACCGGCCGCGCATCCAGGACCTCGCCAAGGTGCTCGGGCGGTGCAAGAGCAGGGTCTCGCATCACCACTCGCGCATGGCCAAGCACGGCCTCGTCGCGCGTGAGGAGTGCGCGCCGGCACGGAGCGTTCGTCTTCACCGGGCCATAGGGCCATGAAGGCCGCCGCGACGTGCCGTCCTCGGTCCGTGGGCCGGGTGCGGGCGATCAGGTCGTAGGTGGCGTGGTGGCGGCACCGTCAGGCGGCCGCGTGTGCGGGAATCCGAGGTATCGCACGCAGGGCGATGTCGACGGTGGCGTGGAGGGCCGCGCGGGTCGCACCGGCGGCAGCGTGTACGGCGTTGCCCTCGCTGACGACCATGACGTAGCGGGCGAGTGCGTGAGGGTCGGCCTCCGCGGGCAGATCGCCGTCCTCGACGGCGCGGGCCAGCCGGTGCGCCAGGGCACGCTCGCCGGCGAGCCGGCTGTCGGCCAGGAACCTGGCGATGCGGCCGCTGTCGCCGCCCTCGGCCAGGGCGCCCTGCACGGACAGGCACCCCGAGGGGCGGTCGGCGCGGGTGAGCGCGTCGGCGTTGGCCCGCAGGAAGGATTCGACAACCTCGTAGCCCGTCGGCGCCGCGAGGGCCTCGCGAGCGTAGGCCATGTCGGCCTCGGCATAGCGGGCGACGGCCCGGTGGAACAGTTCCTCCTTGTTGCCGAACGCCGCGTACATGCTCGTGCGGTTGATGCCCATGGCCTCGGTGAGGTCGGTGAGCGAGGCCCCTTCGTATCCCTGACGCCAGAAGACCTCCACGGCACGATCCAGCGCGGCCTCCGCGTCGAATCCCCGGGGTCTGCCGCGTACCGCCATGACGCCCTCCTGTGTCGGTCCCGAAAATTTTAACCGAGCGGTACGGAATAGGTGCTCCGGTGCCGTGGTTCTCCACTACCGAACGACTTGAGTACCGAACGGTACAGAAAAGGAGAACCCCTCATGGGACAGCTGGACGGCAAGACCGCCCTCGTCACCGGCGCCACCTCCGGCATCGGCCTGGCCACCGCCCGGCGGCTCGCCGCGGAAGGCGCTCACGTCTTCCTCACGGGCCGCCGCCAGGAAGCCATCGACGAGGCGGTGGCCTCCATCGGCGACCGCGCCACCGGCGTACGTGCCGACGTCGCGAACCTCGACGACCTCGACCGACTCTTCGCTCAGATCGAGCAGCACGGCAGCCTCGACATCGTCTTCGCCAACGCCGGCGGCGGTGAGTTCGCGGCGCTGCCCGACATCACCTGGGACCACTACGCCGACACCTTCAACACCAACGTCGGCGGCACCCTGTTCACCGTGCAGAAGGCACTCCCTCTGCTCACCACCGGCGCATCGATCATCCTGACCAGTTCCAACATCGACACCAAGGGGGCCGCCTCCTTCAGCGTCTACGCCGCGACCAAGGCCGCGCTGCGCTCCCTGACCCGCAGCTGGGCGGCGGAGCTCGTCACCCGCGGCATCCGCGTCAACAGCATCGCGCCCGGGCCGATCGAGACACCCGGCCTCAGCGGCCTCGCGGGCGGTCCTGAGGCCGCCGAACAACTGCTTCAGGGACTGGCCGCCGGGGTGCCCATGAAGCGGCTCGGCCGCCCGGAGGAGATCGCCGAAACCGTCCTCTTCCTCGCCGGCGAGGCCAGCAGCTACATGACCGGTGCCGAGATATACGTCGACGGTGGAGCCAGCCAGATCTGACCACCACAGCCGAGCGTCCACACCGCCGCCCCTGGCCCGCACAGCCAGGGGCGGCCCGCCGAACCCCCCGAGCCAAGTGCGGGACGACCCAGGCGATCGCCACGCCGGCGGCGGTGAGTTCGCGGCGCTGCCCCTGAAATCTTGCGCACTGCCTCGCCCTTCGGTACGGCGGTTGACGAACACGAATGGCCGGTCGTCAAAAACGGTTTGTCACGAGGTTCGACCTCGACGATGATCACGGCATGGCAACCAGAAAGGGCAATGCCCGCTAGGCGCCCCGCTCCGCTCTCCACCGATCGCGCGCCCCCACCGTCGCTCACCGCAGCGCCCGATGGCCGTGACCGCCTGTCCAGGAGAGCCCGCCCATGCAGAAGACCGCCCTCATCCCCTACGCCCGTCTTCCCCGAGCCCACCACGAGCGCCACGTCCTGACCAGTACCGTCGACGAATTCGGCACCGCTCACTGGCTGCTTGCCGATCGCGCCCCGCAGCCCGGCGCCGAAGTCCCGCCGTTCGAAGCCCTGGTCGTCTCCGTCCACCCGGACGGCCACGTCGAGCGCACTGAGCTGAACGCCGTGCGGGCCCGCTGGCCGCATCTGGGACGTCTTCCCGACGGCGGGTTCGTGGTCGCCGCGTCGCGCGGCCGCCGCTTCGAGGACGCCAGGCAAGTCCAGGTCTTCGACGCGCTCGGCCGCGAGACCTCGTCCTTCTCCGTCGGAGACGCCATCGAGCACCTGCTCGTGGATGAGGCCGGCCAGATCTGGGTCGGGCACTTCGACGAGAACCCGGCCGGGATCCGCCGCTGGAGCTCCACGGGCCGACTCACCTGGACGTCAGACGGAGCCGGCATCCCCGGTCTCTTCGACTGCTACGCCCTGAACGTCTCGGGCACCGCCGCCTGGGCGTGCCCCTACACGGACTTCCCACTCGCCGAGATACGCGCCGACCGGCCCGTGCGGGTCTGGGCGAACCGCATCCGGGGCGCCCATGCCGTGGCCGTCCACGGCGATCGCGTCGCCTTCTACGGCGGCTATGGCGAGGAGCGCGACCGACTCGCCCACGGAGAGCTCACCGAAGCATCCGTTGAGCCGACAGACGTCGGCCTGCTCACCCTTCCTGATGGTTCTGCCCCCGGCCGCCCACGAGTCGTCGCCCGGGGAAGCAGGATCTACGTCCAGGCCAAGCCGTTCACCGCGTGGGGCGTGTTCGACCTCAACAGCTGATACTCAACACCGCAGCGGCGAGCTCGACCAGGTCGCAGGTGGCTCCGCGGCGGAAGTCGGTGGGCGCGTGTGCCGGACGGGAGCTGGTCACGCAATCACCGGCCGCCCTGCATGCCGGGGGCGATGGGGCTCGCTTGCGAAAGGGCGTCGACGTTCTTCTGGGCGCGCCAGCCGGCGGAGTTCTTCGTCGTCGGCGCCCCTGGGCGAGGCGGGGTCGACCGGTCGAGCAGTTCCACGGTCCTGCCGGCACGCCCGAGCGTCCCGGCGTCCGCTGCATGCAGGCCAGACCGGCCAGGACCCGCTACGGGGCCCAGCCGGACGCCCTGCGAAAAGTCCGTCGCGAGACCTTCGTGGACCTGACGGAGTTTCCCTGCCGCACGTCCGGGCAGCCCAGCCGGACACCGGGCTGCCCGGATTCCGTGCCGTACGGGCTGATGTCGCGGTCGCCCGCCGTCGACGGCTGGTCTCACCGAACCAGCGGCGCCGCCGGGACGGCCGCAACATCTGAACCAGTACCGCGGCTCAGGCGGCGACGAGCTCCTGCTCGCGTTCCGGCATTTCGACGACGGACTTCTTCTTGTTCGGCAGCGACAGCCGGACGACCTTGTGCCACGCCGAGAACACCTGCTTGGGCAGCGGACCGGTGACGTAGTCCAGCTCGTACTTCTCGAACAGCGCGCGCACCTTCACCGCGACCTCGGCGTACCGGTTGCTCGGCAGGTCCGGGAAGAGGTGGTGCTCGATCTGGTGCGAGAGGTTGCCGGTCATGAAGTGCATGGCCTTGCTGCCGCTGATGTTGGCCGAGCCCATCATCTGGCGCAGGTACCACTGGCCGCGCGTCTCGCCCTTGATCGACCGGCGCTCGAAAACCTGCACGCCCTCGGGGAAGTGCCCGCACATGATCACAGAGTGGGACCAGAGGTTGCGGACGATGTTCGCGGTGAACGTGGCGGCGAGCGTGCTGAGGAACGACGGGCCCGACAGCAGCGGGTGGATCACGTAGTCCTTGAGTACCTGCTTGCGGATCTTGCGGCCCACGGCCTTGGCCCGCGCCCGGAACTCCGGGTTCTTGCGGCGGCGCTTGTTCAGGTTCTTGCCGAGCTCCAGGTCGTACGCGGCGATGCCGTACTCGAAGAAGCAGGCGTTGATGAAGTTCCACAACGGCTGGCCGAGGTGGAACGGCTGCCACTTCTGGTCCTCGTCGACGCGCATGATGCCGTAGCCGAGGTCGTTGTCCTTGCCGAGCACGTTGGTGTACGTGTGGTGCAGCTCGTTGTGCGAGTGCTTCCACTGGTCGGCCGGCGAGACGTGATCCCAGTCCCAGGTAGTGGAGTGGATCTTCGGGTCTCGCATCCAGTCCCACTGGCCGTGCAGGATGTTGTGGCCGATCTCCATGTTGTCCATGATCTTCGCCACGGACAGACCGGCGGTGCCGACCAGCCACGCGGGCGGGAAGAACGAGAACAGCAGCACGCCCCTGCTGACCAGCTCGAGCCTGCGCTGGGCCGAGATGACCTTGCGGATGTAGGCGGCGTCTTTCTCGCCCCGGCTGGCGATCACCTCGTCGCGGATCGCGTCCAGCTCGCGGCCGAGCTCCTCGATCTGCTCTGCGGTCAGGTGGGCGGTGGGGTCGATGGCGGTCAAGGTGCTCCTACCGTTCGATGTCGCAAGGGCCCGCCGCGGCGGACACGCAGGTCTGGATGAGGACGCCCGGCTCGGACTCGGTGATCTCGCCGGTACGCAGGTCGCGGACGGCGCCGGCCTTGAGCGGCGTGACGCAGCCGAAGCAGATGCCCATGCGGCACCCGGAGGGCATGAGCACGCCGGCCTCCTCGCCGACGTCCAGCAACGGCGTGGCGCCGTCCGCGTCGACGGTCTTGCCGGTGGCACTGAACGTGACCTCGCCACCGTCACCGGCGACGACGATGCTGGGGCGGAAGCGTTCGGTGTGCAGGCGCTCTGGTACGCCGTGCTCGCTCCAGTGCTTTTCGGCGGCGTCGAGCAGGCCCGCGGGACCGCAGGCCCAGGTCTCGCGCTCGGTCCAGTCGGGCACGAGTTCGCCGAGACGGGCGATGTCGAGCATGCCGTCGGTGTCGGTGTGCACCTCGGTGAGCCGCAGCTTCTTGTCCGCGACCAGGTCGTGCAGTTCACTGCGGAAGATCACGTCTCGCGGCTGCGGCGCGCAGTGGATCATGACGACGTCGTCGAACTCGGTGTCGCGGAGCATGCCCATCACGGGTGTGATGCCGCTGCCGGCGGTCAGATAGAGCACCTTGGGGGGCCTGGCCTGCGGCAGGACGAAGTCACCGGTCGCCTGGTCGAGCTGGATCAGCGTGCCCGGTTGTGCCTTGCGGACCAGGTGGTTGCTGACCTTGCCGTCCGGGATCGCCTTCACGGTGATCGTGACGCGGCCGTCCTGGCGGTTGGTCGGTGAGGTGATGGAGTAGGCGCGCCACAGGCGCACCCCGTCGACGTCGACCCCGATCCGCACGTACTGACCGGCCGTGTGGCCGCGCCAGCCCCGTCCCGGTCTGATCACGATGGTCGCGGCGTCACCCGTCTCCGGATGCACGGCCTCGATGCGTCCGCGCAGGTCAGCGCCTGCCCGTAGCGGGCTGACCAGGTCGAGGTAGTCCGACGGCAGCAGCGGCGTCGTGACCATCTCCAGCAGTTTCCACGCCCTGCTGCGCAGGGCAGTACTCGTCATGACTCCAGCTTGCTGCGTCTCAGGGCGTAAAGTCCTGACCGTAGGACGTGAATTTGGTCGGTGGAATTGTTCGCAGGGAATGAAAACGTGAGTCAAGTGATCCGGAGGGCCAGCGAACTGGCCCTGGATGAGACGACGGTCACCGTACTTCGGGGCGCGCTGAAGACCACCGCCGACGAAGTCGTCCAGGCGATCATCGACGAGGTCCCGCCCTACGCCAACGCCCTGTCGGGCCACATGGGCGCCACGATCCGCCGAGCCGTGCGCACCGCCCTGGGACACTACCTGGACCTCGCGAGCGGGAACGCCACAGGCGGCGACGGTGGTGACGCGGCCTACGAGCTGGGCCGCGGCGAGGTACGCGACGGCCGTTCGATGGACGCCCTGCTCAGCGCCTACCGCGTCGGCGCCCGCGTGGCCTGGCGGTGCCTCGCAGCGGGTGCCGTACCCGCGGGCCTGCCCGCCGCCGAGGTCGCCAAGTTCGCCGAACTGACCTTCGCCTATATCGACGAGCTCTCCGCAGCGAGCGCCGCGGGGCACGCCGACGAACTGGCCGCCCGGGGCAGGGAGCACGAACGCCACCTGGAGCATCTGGCCCGCGACCTCCTCGCCGGCGCCACTCCGGACGTGCTGCTGGTCTCTGCTCAACGGGCCGGATGGCAGCCTCCCGTTTCCCTGACCGCCGTCCTGCTGCCCAGCGCCCAGGCCCGGCCTGCCTACCGCACACTCGACCCGAGCACCCTCGTCCTCGACGATCTGCCGGACGCCACCGGTGTACTGCTCGTCCCCGATGCCGACCGGTCCCATCTCCTACGGCAGCTGACCGAACGCACGGCCGTGGTCGGTCCGGCGCGGCCATGGACGCGCGCGTCCGCCTCGTACGCACGAGCCGTACGCGCACGCTCCCTCGCGGGCGACATTCGCGACACCGAGGACCACTTGCCTGAGCTGGTGCTGAGCGCCGACGCGGACGCCTTCGCAGACCTGCGAGCCCGAGCTCTCGCACCGTTGCAGACCCTGCCTGTCACGACCGCACAGCGGCTGGAGGAGACGCTGCGGGCGTGGCTGCTGCACCAGGGCAGGCGCGACGAGGTGGCGAAGGCGCTGTTCGTCCATCCTCAGACCGTCCGGTACCGGATGGCACAGCTGCGGGAGCTGTTTCCCGATCTCGCCTCGCCGCACCGGGTCCTTGAACTGACGCTGGCGGTCGGTCTTCAAGCCGGCTGACGCAGTACGTGCGACCGGCAGGTCATGGCGCGGGGTGGCCGTCCTGGTCTTCAAGGGCCAGGACGGCCATCCCGTCATCAGCTGCGTGGCCGGCAGGCTCTCACCCGCCGGTGGGACGGAGGGATCAGCGCAGTCCGGCGAACAGATCGTCCTCGGGTGTGGCCGTACCGGTGGCGTCCTGGACACGGACGAAGGTCTCCATGCCCATCAACTCACCGAACCTCTCCTTGCCCATCTTGAGGAAGAAGATGTTCTCCCCCTGACTGGCGTGCGCGGCCAGAGCGTCGAACTTCTGACCACTGAACGCGGTGGTGTCCACCCATGTGGTGATCTCATCGTCGGGGAGGCCGATCTCCGCGAGCGCGGCCGCCTCCGCCGGATCCGGCTCGGGCATCTCCTCGTTGAACTCGCGCATGATCTCGCCGAACCGCTGCATCATCGAGCGAGGCATGGTGGTCCAGTACACCTTCGGCGTCAGCCCGGACATCTCCAGCGCCGCCATCGTGATGCGGTGGGCCTGAATGTGGTCGGGGTGGCCATAGAAGCCGTTCTCGTCATAGGTGACGACCACGTCAGGTCGGTAGTGCCGCATCCGTTCCGCAAGCCGGGCAGCGCCCTCCTGCACGGGGGTCTGCCAGAACGACCCCGGAGCGTCGTTGCCGGGCCACCCCGCCATCCCGGAGTCGGCGTAGTCCAACATCTCCAGATCGCTGACCTTCAAGACCTCACAGCTCGCTTCGAGTTCTTGACGGCGCATCATCGCGACCGCTGCCGGGTCGTGCCCGGGGTCACCCGGCTTGACACCCCCCGGTCCATCACCGCAGCTGCCGTCGGTACACGTCACGAGAACCGTGCGGATGCCTTCCGCCGCGTACCGTGCCAAGATCCCTCCGGTTCCCGTGGCCTCGTCGTCGGGGTGAGCGTGTACTGCCATGAGTGTCAAAGGCCGACTGAGCATCGATCAATCCTCCTGCGAAGTACGTCTTGGTCCACGGGCGCGGCAGGCCCTGCCGCCGTCCTGAAGATCCGGGCCACGGTGTGGCGGACGACGCTGTGGTCTCCGTGGTCCCCCGAGCGGCGCCGGTCCCTCGATCGATGCAACCAGCCGACCGGACCGGCCTGTTCCCGACACGCCTCCTGCCTTCATCGCATCTGCGTCTCCACGTGAGCGAGGCACAGGCAAGACCTCGATGTCTGGGCGTCACGTCGGAGGTGGCTACGGTCCGGCATCTGCGGCGATCTTCGCAGTGATCGGGGCGGGTGGTGGTGATCGGGTCGGGTGATGGCTCCGCACTCGCTTCGGCACCCGGTGAGCGCTGATCCGGGCACGGAATCGGGCCGCCCAAGGGCAACCAGGTAAAGTGCACGTGACGGCAGCTTGGTGGGGAAGGGCAAGCATGACCAACACCAGCAGCACCCGAACCACCGAGGGCCATGCGCAAGTACGGCGGCGGAGCCGACTGTACCGAGTGATGCGCTACATCCCTCTCGTCGCCCCCGTCCTGCTGTGGGCCGTTCCGTGCTGGGTGCTGCTGTACATGGGCCAGCACTGGCCGCTGCCCATCACACTGCTCGGCACGGCCCTGTTCGCTCTCGGTCTCACGGGTATGCCGCTCGCCATGGCGCGCGGTCACGGCCGGCGTCAGCAGGACTGGGCGGCGATCATCGGTGACACCCTGCTGGGAACAAGCTGGATTCTGTTCACCTGGTCCGTTCTGCTCGGCGTCCTGTTGCGGCTCGCCCTGACCATCGCCGGCGTCGGCGAAGGTCAGGACCAGGCCCGCATCGTCACGTGGGCCGCCCTGGGCGTAAGCGCCCTCATGGTGGGCTGGGGTTACATCGAGGCCCGCCGCGTCCCGCGCGTGCGCCGACTCGACGTGCAGCTCCCGCGGCTGGGTGCCGGTCTGGACGGCCTCCGCGTCGTACTCATCACGGACACCCACTACGGTCCCCTCGATCGGGCCCGCTGGTCGGCACGGGTGTGCGAGAGGGTCAACACCCTGGAAGCCGACCTGGTCTGCCACACCGGCGACATCGCGGACGGCACGGCTCAACGCCGCCGCGCCCAAGCCGCCCCACTCGGAACCGTGCAAGCCACCCGGGCCCGGGTGTACGTCACCGGTAACCACGAGTACTACAGCGAAGCCCAGGGCTGGGTCGACCTGATGGGCGAGCTGGGTTGGGAGCCGCTGCGCAACCGCCATCTGCTGCTCGAACGCGGGGGCGACACCCTCGTGGTCGCCGGCGTGGACGACGTCACCGCCGAGAACTCCGGCCTGGCGGGCCACGGCGCTCATCTCGCCGGAGCCTTGAGCGGCGCCGACCCCGAATTGCCTGTCCTGCTGCTGGCGCACCAGCCCAAGTTCGTCGACCGGGCAGCAGCCGACGGCATCGACCTCCAGCTCTCCGGGCACACTCACGGCGGCCAGATCTGGCCGTTCCACCACCTGGTCCGACTCGACCAGCCCGCCCTCGCCGGCCTCAGCCGCCACGGCGCCCGCACCCTCCTCTACACCAGCCGCGGCACGGGCTTCTGGGGGCCGCCTTTCCGCGTCTTCGCTCCCAGCGAGATCACCCTGCTCGTCCTCCGCTCCCCCCAGGTGGCCACCTCACCTGGCACCGGGCAGGCCGACACATCCGCTTGACGCCGTCCTCTGGCCGAGAGCGCGGGGGTAGAGATGAGCTGCACGGCACAGCCGCCGAACAGCACCTGACAGGGCGCAGATGCGTCACCGGCCTGTCCGGCAGTGAGCACGAAGGCCAGTGGCCGACAGTGGGCATAGGAGGCGAGGTGGATCCTTGTGGTCAGCCCACCGCCAGACCGGCCGCTGGCATTGTCATCGGGCTCGCGGGCCGGGGCTGCTCTCTGCGGGACCAGGCTGCGTACCGGTGAGCGCGCACGACAGTGGAGTCGACCGAGACGACCCGGTTGAGGCCTTCCTCCGCGTCGGCCTGCGCGACGAGCGCGGCGAACGCCCTCTCCCGGGTGCCGTCGATGGCTCATATCCGCAGCCTGTTGCAGACGCGTCAGTCGCGCCGTACAGAGTTCCTCTCGCGCTGTAGTCTCCCCTGCCGACCTGCTAGGCGGACTGCAGCTCGCGGACGCGGGCGCGGAAGACACGCCAGCGACGTTCGTTGTCGTGCACCAGCATCGCCGACTCCGCCGTGAGGTCGGCCGCCCGATCCAGCAGTTCGGATGCCGAATACAAGTAGGCGGGGGCGTGCCGTTCACCCGCCAGGTCGGCCCGCAGTGCCGCCGGTGTGAAGTCGACCTTGGCCAGCAGGTCCAGGGCGCGCCGCAGCAACCGGGCGATCAGGCACTGCAGCGCAGCCGACTGCCAGTCGTTGGAGATGATCCGGTGCCGTTCCCCAAGCAGGTCGGCCAGCGCGGGGTACGCGGCCAAGCTCCCCGCGATCTCCCATGCCTGCTCCATCGCCTGAGTCAGCCAGGTACCCGTCTGCTCGACGTCATCGGCGACCTGCCGGACCTCGCGCTTCAACCGCTGCAGTTCGGTCGGCTCGCCCTCACCCTCCATGAACAGCACTCCCGACTCGGCGACGAGCCCAGGCGCGTTCAGGTCCTGAGTGCCGGCGAACCCGACCGAGGACGTCTGCTCACCCACGCTGACCTCGCTCCACCGGTCAGCCAGCGCCTTCAGCACCCGAGAGCCGGCCTGCAGCTCACCGGCCTGCCGCAACGGCGCCTGAGAGTAGTACTCCTCATGCTCGCGGTGGAACCGCGCGAGATTGTCGATCAACTGCAAGAGCGACTCAGGAGGGCTGACCTGCGCTTCGTTTTCGGCCATGCCGACAGTCTGCACCGCTCCCCCGCCCATGGGACCGCAAGGCACACGCCGAGCGCAGGAGATTCCAGCCATCCGTGGGCGTTCACGCTGGGGAGGAATGCGTCTCAAGCCTGCTCTGACGTGCTGGTCAGAGCGGCCTGCTGTTCATCATCGGCCGACGAAGCACGTCCCTGATCAGTAGGTGCAGCCCCCTGTCGTTGCAGAGCCCCATGCCACAAGCCGAGTGCTGGTCGGACGTGGCATCGTGGCGGCATGAACGCGCCATCCCTCTCTCGGACGTCCCCTGGCCGGGGTCAGGTGATCGTCCTGACCGGGCCGCCCGGAGCCGGCAAGAGCACCGTGGCACACCTGCTGGCCAGTCGCCTGACTCCCAGTGTCCACCTGCACAGCGACGACTTCTGGCGCTATATCGAGCAGGGCTGGATCGCGCCTTACCTGCCCGAGGCTCATCAACAGAACCAGGTGGTCCTGCGGGTACTCGTCTCGGCAGCGTTCGGGTACGCCGACGGCGGCTACCAGGTGATCTGCGACGGGGTCGTCGGGCCTTGGTTCATCGACCTCTTCCGTGAGACCGCCCAGGAGCGGGCCCTGCCGCTGAGCTACGTCATCCTTCGGCCGGACCAGCAGACGACCCTGGAACGGGCAACGAGCCGGGCCGACGACGCCTTGACCGACCCGGAGCCGATTCGCTCCCTGCACGGCCAGTTCAGCGACGTGGGCGTCTTTGAGGCCCACGTCCTGGATTCCACCGGCCTGTCGGCCGAAGCAACCGCCGGCAGCATCCTGCAAGGCGTCGCGACCGGCGCCTACCTCCTCAACCGGAGCGGCAGCACCACCGACACCAACGACTCGAACCGCACCTCATGACGGCGAGGCGCATTCCCCTATGAGCTGGCCGCCTTGTCGGGCGCCAGATCGGTGTACAGCATGTGGTGGTCCGAGTAGGCACTCGGCCGAACATGGTGGTCGCGGGCGTCGACGCCGCGCAGGAAGATGTAGTCGAACTTGCTCCGCCAGTCCGTGGTCGGCTTGCAGCCGTCGGCGGACGAGGGACGGCACTTGGGGTCGGTGTCCGTGGCCAGCCGCCACATCGGGCCGAGTTCGGAGGCGTACGGCACCGCGTTGAAGTCGCCCATGACGATCGCGCGGTCGTGGTGGGCGACCGCCTTGGCGAGGACGTCGACCTGCTCCGCCCGGACCGACTCCTGGCGTCGCTCGGCAAGGTGAGTATTGAACACCCTGACCTGTCGGCCGCCGACCGTGGTCGTGACCGCCATGTATCCACGGTCCTCGGACCCGCCGTCGGGATACTCCACGGCGACGGCGTCGGTCATCGGCGCCGCCGAGAGGATGGCTTCGCCGTAGCCCCCCGGCTTCCACGGCGCTCCTCCGCAGCGACCCCAGCTCCGCAGAACCGTGCCGTACTCGACGTGGTAGTCGAGCCCGTGGCGGCTCTTGAGGTAGTTCCGGATCCGCTCGACCTCACCTGTGCACGACTCCTGCAACCCGATGACCTGAGGCGCCAAGGCCGCGATCTCCCCCGCCAGGTCGACGTCACCGCTCTTGCACGGGTTGCAGATGTTCCATGTCATGACGCGGTTCGGTACGGCGTCGTGGTCGGTCGCCTGCGGCTGCGACTCAGCGGATGAGGCACCGCCGGGAAATCTGGGGCCCACGGCCACCATCCAGACCGCGACGACGGCGCCCACGAGCAGCAGTGCGCTCTTTCCCTGCACCATCGTCTCCTCACGTGGACGGACCGGGCGGCGACAGCCCGGCGAACCGGCCGCGGGCCGCTCCCCCAACATCGTAGAGCGCTCCTCGGCGCTCAGCGGGGCGGCGATCCCATGCCCCCGTTCTGGCCTGACCCCGACCGCCCGCGAGGCAGACGAATGCCGGTGAGCCAGGAACGGCGTCAAGACAGGGACTGTTGTGCGCACGCGTCGGCTGTCCGCGGTGGCTCGGGGCGGTCGTGAAGCATCGCCATCGCCAGTTCCAGCCGTGAGCGGTAGCCGGATCGGGAGAACAGTCTGGTGAGCCGGGACTCGATGCTTCTCCTGCTGACGCCGAGGAGCGCCGAGATCTGCTGGTTGCCGAAACCCTGGGCGACCAGCACCGCGAGCAGGCGCTCGTTCTCCTCCACGACGGCCTGGCGGTCGGGCACCGCGACATCGTGTTCGCGCATGAGCGTCCGCATCCGCGCCCGGACGAGCAGCGTGCCGAGCGGGCCCAGCAAGCCGTACGCCTCTCGGAGCGACTGCGGGTCGGCCGCGCCGACGCGCACCAGGTGTTCGATGGCCATGGCCAGTTCGAACGGCTGGCCCAGGGCGCGGGCGGCGTTCAGGGCGGCTGGACCGGAGTGCGGGTCGATGGCGGCCTTGACGAGCAGGCTGTGTGCGACGGCGCGGTCCGTGCGCAGTTTGCTCGCGATCGTGTCGGCTTCGCGCGAGCACATGCCGAGTCGGTCGCGGTCTGCCGTCGCGACGGCGAGCTGTGCGGAAGCGAACCAGATCTCGTCGGTGCCGACCACTGTGTCGCCGTTCGACGCGTACGTGACGGCCTGGTCGAGAATGCGTGCCGCTTGCCGGTGCTCGCCGAGTGCCATCGCGGCGCGCGCCTGGGGGACGGCGAGCAGATGGAGCAGCGGTGTGCGGCCTCCGCCGTGGCCGCGGTCGATGAGCTCGCTCGCCTTCCTCAGCTGGCCGCGTGCCAGCAGGATCAGTGCCGCGGTCTGGATCATGCCGATTCGGCTCGGGTCCGAGCTGGGCGTCGCGTCGGGAGCGAGGCAGCGGCGCGTGAGCTTCAGCGCGCGGGTGAACTCACCGCGGCGCGCGGCCAGTACGGCCTGGTCGGCGAGTGCCAGGTGCTCGGGGCGGCCGCCGCTGCGGCTGAGTGTTCCTTCGGCTGCGGTCAGTTCCCCGAGAGTGAGGAGGGCCGCGGTGTAGGGGAGGCCTCGCTCATCCGGGCCGGACAGGTGCTCGGTGAAGCGGTCGGGTTGGCCTTGCCACAGCGCGGCGAGGGAGGCGAGGACCTCCGCGCGGCGGGCCGGGTAGTCGTGCTGTCCGGCGTGGTCTGTGGGGCCGTCGGGCGGGGCCTCGTGGCGCGGGACGTCGTAGAGGAGTTCGCGGACCCGTTTCCACTGGCCGAGTGCGTAGGACGCACCCGCTCTGGTCACGGCCTGGATCACCGGGTCGGGCGCCCAGGGCCATGTCTCGCCCCGGGCCAGCCAGTTGAGGGCGGCCTGGTTGCCGGTGGCGCGCAGCATGGAGATGTGGGCCAGGTGGATGTCGATGAGGAGGGAGGTGCAGCCGGTTTGGGTGGACACGTCGTTGAGCAGCGATTCGAGGGTCGCCAGGCTCTCGGCCGTTCTGCCTTGCGCGGCGAACACGCGCGCGGATTCCCAGAGGATGCGCACGCGTTCCGTCTCGTCCGAGGAGAGTTCGGCGGCGACCCGCAGCCAGACGCCGGCGTTGGCACCGGAGCGGGAGCCGGGCCGGCCCGCTGATCCGCCCCCGAAGCCGGGACCGGAGCCGGAGGGCCGGTACATCGATGCCCGTGCGTGTGCGAGGAGTTCCGCCTTGGCACGTCGTTCGTCGAGCATGCGTCCGGCGCAGGCCTGCTGATCGGCGAGGTAGTCGGGGTCGGTGCAGCGGGCACGTCCCGTCCAGACCGCCGTGACCGCCACCTCGGCGAGGCGGCGGCGTTCGTAGGGGCCGGGCTGGCCCATCAGGATCCGTTGCACCAGCGGAAGCCGGAAGATCCAGCGACCGCCGTCCCGCGCCTGCCGTACGATTCCGTTCGCGCGCAGCACGTGGAGGGCCTCCGTGACCTCGGGCTGCGACAGGCCCGTTGCTTTCGCAACGAGTTCCGGCATGGCGTCGCCGAGCGGATGGAGAACCGCCGCGGCCTTTGCCACGGACCACGTGGTCGCACCGAGCCCACGCAGTTCCTGAAGGAGCCGGTGCTGGGGCCGTAGCGTCGGTTCGGCGTCCGGGCGGACGAGATGGGTGCGCAGATCGACGACGCGGATGCCGTCGGCGGCGGTCAGCGCGTCGATGGCGATGCCGACCGCCTTGGGTCGGTTCCGGGCGAGTCTGCCTACGTGGCGCACCAGTTCGGCCGTGGGTTCGGCACCCGAGCGTTCGGTGATGAGGGCGGCGAGTCCGGTTTCGTCGAGCGGCCGGAGCCAGACGACGTCGACGAGCCGTTCATCGACCAGTTCGGACACCAGCTGGGGTTGGGCGGCGGCCGGGACGTCGACCCGTACCGTGCACACGCAGCGCAGACCTGTGTCGGTCGAGGCGCGGACCAGTGACGTCAGCCGTCTGATCGTGCCGGCGTCGACCCATTGCGCGTCGTCGATCGCGAGCACGGTGTCCGGCCGGTCTGACCGCTCCTTCGGGTGGAGCGCGCGCAAGTTGTTGAGCACGTTGCCGAGTGCGGAGTGCGGCTGTCTGGGCCGCGCGGCGACGAACCAGGTGCGGTCGTCGCCGAACTCCTGGCATACCTGCTTGAGCACGGTGCTCAGCCCGGTGCCGCCGGTACCGAGGATCAGTACGGCTCTGGGCCCGGCGGGATCGGCTATGGCGTCGACGATCCCGCGGACCATTCGGTCGCGGCCTGAAGACAATTCAACGGGTCTGGACCGACATCGATTCGGGGCTTCTAGCCAATCGGAACCACTTCGTTCTCTTTCCTCGATGTTCATCACACAACTCCTCCATCCACCCAATCAGATACAGGGTATTCTTACTCATCCAGTGGACAACAATCTCTACTCGAAGAGTCATTTCCGTGTACGGAAAGCCCACCGCGCCCGACTTTGTACGGATGTGAAGCCATGATCTCCACCGATAAGAGACCGGTGCAGCTCGTCGAGTTCACCGCGATGCACGGTGTCCGATACAGCGTTACCCTCGGATACCTCAAGGCGACGTCCGTCGCCGACCCCGCTCTTGACAACGCCTGCGATTTCCGGATCAGCGTGCGCGAACAGAGCGGCGGCGACCAGGCGATGACAGAGCTGCTCGATTCATGGGACGAACCCTTCGTCGTCGCGTTGACCGTCTTCTTCTGGAACCGCGCGCAATCCCTGGAGTTGGCCCAGCGGGTGAAGGAGCGCTGGCCGAACTGCCGTATCGTGGTCGGCGGCAACGACGTCAGCCACCAGCAGGAAGCGCTGTTCGCCGAGGCTCCCTGGGTCGATGTACTGGTGCACGGCGAAGGCGAACTGCGTTTCCGTGACCTGTTGCACTGCTTCTTGGCCGAAGGCGACCTTGCCACGATCCCCGGAATCAGCTACTGGGCCGCCGACGGAAACCTCGTCACCAATCCCGATGCGGATCGCATTACCGACCTCGAGCAGATCGTCTCGCCGATCCTCACCCCGGTGTATTCCGACGAGGAAATCACCGGCTCGTCCATGATCGTGTACGAGACCAACCGCGGCTGCCCGTACCGGTGCGCGTTCTGCTATTGGGGCGGTGCGACCAACTCCAAGGTGCGCCAGTTCGACCTCGACCGGATCTTCGCCGAGCTCGACCGGTTGATCCGGCTGATGCCCACGGACGCCACGCTGTTCATCGCGGACGCCAATTTCGGCATCCTCGCCCGTGACCGGCAGATCGCCGAGCACATCGTCGAACTCAGCAAGCGCTACGACAAGCGGCTCATCGTCAGCACGAACTGGGCGAAGAACAGCAACGAACGTATAGTTGAAATCGCGAGCATGCTGCATGCCGCCGATCTCACGGGTGCGATCACGCTCTCCGCGCAGTCCTTCGACGCCGAAGTACTGAAGATCGCCAACCGCTCCAACATCCGCACCGACCATTACCGCCGGCTGCTGACCCGGTTCCGCGCACTCGACGTGCCCACCTACACCGATCTGATCTGGGGGCCTGCCCGGTGAGACGTACGACTCGTACCTCAACGGAATCGAAGAGGTACTGAGCGCGGGCGGTTCACCGGTGATCTATCCGCTGCTTCTGCTCAACAACACCGAATACTCACACGCGTCCTTCAAGGACGAACACGCTCTCGAGACCCGCTGGATGCCCGGCGACGTCACCAATCCCGAACTCATCGCCGACGTCGTCGTCGCGCACGAGGCCATGACGTCCGAGGACTGGGTCAGGGGCATGGAGTTCCGGGTGGCCATGACCCTGTTCCAGAAGATCCTTCTGCGCTGCGCACTGCGGGTCATCCACGCCACCACCGGCGTCCGCATGGTCGAACTGTGCGCGCGGCTGCAGTCGTTCCTCCTCCATGACTGCCCCGACCCGTTCCTGCGGGCCGTCGCCCGCAACATCGCCATCGCCTACCGGGAGCCGGCCGAGCTGGACATGCCGCTGCTCAAGACGGTCATCGGCGACCAGATCGTCGTGCCCGAGGAAGTGCACTTCCAGGCACTGCTGTGCCGGAGCGTCTCCACCGAACGCGCCACCGCGGACCTGCTCAACGCCGCGGTCGACCACCTGTGCGCAGGGTTGGCCGACTCCGGTTTCGAGGTGGACCGTGTGCTGGTCGACGGCGCCCTGTCACTCGACATCGCGGCGACGACGATCATGCGGGCAAGTCTGCGCGGCGTGCTCGAGGAAGCGGAGTTCGCGGTGCCGAAGCAGGGCTGGAACCTGCTCGTCGCATCCGGCGACGTACCGTCGAGTCTCGACACGAGCAGACAGGGGAGCACGGTGCGCGGCACGGTATGGGCGCCGCCGCGCTGGGTGCACTACCCGATCAGCGTCTACGCCCTGTCGATCTGGCACGGCACCGGCCGCCCTCTGCACGACCTGCAGTTCGCCCTGCGCGACACGCAGTTCGTCGTGCCCGACCGGCTCCCGGCCCTGGCCGGCTGACGACGTCACCACGAACCGGGACCCGTCCGGCGCGGCCGGACGGGTCCCGAACTGCTTCCGGTATCAGAGCCAACCGCGGGTCTGGGCTGTTCTGGCCGCTTCGGTCCGGTTGCGGGCACCGAGTTTGGCCATCGCGGTGGACAGGTAGTTGCGTACCGTGCCCTCGGCGAGGAACATCCGGCCGGCGATCTCCGCGTTGCTCGCCCCGTCCGCGACCGCGCGCAGCAGTTCGCGTTCCCGGTCGGTCAGCGGATCGGCCGCGTCCCAGGCGGCCATCGCCAGTTCCGGCGCGACCACCCGCTCGCCGGCGTACACCCGGCGCAGGGCCGCAGCCAGTTCGCCGATCGGCGCGTCCTTGAGGACGTACCCGGCCACCCCCGCGTCGACCGCCCGCCGCAGATAGCCACTGCGCGCGAAGGTGGTCACGATCAACACCTTGGTGTGGTCGCCCAGTCGGTTGAGATCCGCGGCCAGGTCGAGACCGCTGCGGCCGGGCATCTCGATGTCGGTCACCAGCACGTCCGGCCGGTGCTCGCGGACCGCGGCCAGTGCGTCGTCGCCGTTGGTCGCGGTCGCCACCACCGTGATGTCCGGTTGCAGATCCAGGAGGGACGCGAACGCGCTCAGCACCATGCCCTGGTCCTCGGCCAGTACCACCCGGATCATCGGGCCGCCTCCACCGGAACCGTGATTGTGAGGGTCGTGCCGGCGGAGCCGGTGCGCCGCACCGCGCCGCCGAGTTTCGCGACCCGCTCGCGCAGCCCGGTCAGCCCGGTGCCCTCCGGGGCGTCGCCGCCGATCCCGTCGTCCGCTATCACCAGCCGCAGCCGTTCGTCGTCCGCGTCCAGTCCGATGTGGCAGACGGACGCCCGTGCGTGCCGGGCCACGTTCGTCACGGCCTCCCGCAACGCCAGCCCCAGTTCGTGCTCGGCCTGCGACAGAAGGATCAGCTCGTCGTCGAAGTCGACCCGCAGTGTCACCCCGGACCCGGCCAGCACCCGCCGGGCCGCCCCCAGTTCGGTGCGGATGTCGGTCTGCCGCCAGCCGGTGACCGTGCTGCGCACCGCCGCCAGCGCCTCCCGCGCGTTGCGTTCCATCTCCTCGGCCTCGGCACGCGCCCGCTGCGGGTCGGCGAGCACCAGTTCCTTGGTCAGCTGCGCGCGCATCACGACCGCGGTCAGCGAATGCCCGAGCAGATCGTGCAGATCACGCGCGATCCGTTCGCGTTCCGCGATGGTCGCGAGGAGTTCGACCTGCGAGCTGCGCAGCCGCTCGTTCTCCTGTTCCTGCCGCCGGTCGTGCTGGCGGAGTTCGAGCAGCCCGATCACCCAGATCAGCGCGAGCGGCGGAACGAACCCCCACAGCCGGTAGGGCATCGGCACCCGCGACACCAGCACCGTCACGCCGTCGAGCGCCGTCAGACCGACGAACCACAAGCGGGCGGCATGCCGCGGCAGGGAGTTGCCGGCCGCAGCCGCCGCGTAGATGAACAGCACACTGGCGTTGGTGTTGAACGGCGTGGCCAGAGCGCCGAGGACGGCCATGGGCACGATCGACGTCCAGATCTGCCGCACGGACCGGCCCCGCAGCAGCGCCAGGGCGTACAGCACCGCCGTCAGCACACACACGGCGATCGCCAGCGGCCACTCCCACCAGGCGGGATCGGGTGTGAAGTACGGCTGCGCCGGCACGAACAGCAGGTAGCCGAGATAAACCCACTCCCAGGTCAGCAGCCGTTCGGCCACCGACCCGGAAGGAGAAGGGGAGGCGTCGAGGGTCTCTGCGCCCGCACTCATGTCTGCGACGGTGCTCATGCCCGCGACGGTACCCATGTCCGCGACCGTGCTCATATCCGAGCATGGCGATAGGACATCGCGGCGACACCGGCCGCCACCACCGTGGTGAGCACCAGGGCGAGTACGTGGATCACGGTGGTGCCGTGGCCCAGTTGGGCGAGTCCGAGCTGGGCCAGGTGATAGGTGGGCAGGAACTTCGCGATCTTCTGTACGACCGAGGGCAGGAACTGGATCGGGATCCACAGGCCGGACAGCATCGCCAGAGGGAACAGCACCGCGTTGAGGAGCGCGATCGCCGCGCCCGTACGGAACCGGAACCCGACCGCGACGCTGAACAGCGTGAACGGGACACTGCCCAGCAGCAGCACCAGCGCCACCCGCAGCAGCGCCCACCCCGAGGCGTGCAGAGTGCCGAACGCGGCCGCCCCCGCCCCCATGAGCAGGAGAACGCCGACCCCGTACAGGAGCGCGGCCGTGGCCTTCGCGGTCAGGCTGATGCCGATCGGCACCGCGGACACCCGCTTCATGCGCAGCCAGCCCAGGTCGCGGTCCTGCGCCACCCCTATGCCCGGCTGCAGCGCGGCCACCGTGATCACTCCGTACGTGCCGAACGTGGCCACCATCGCCGTCCCGGCGGAAAGACCCTGGGTGGTGTCCTTGCCGTACAGCAGGTTGAACAGCACGAAGAGGCCGACCGGCATGAGAATGCCGAAGAACAGCGAGGTCGGTTCCCGTACGATAGCCCGCAGTTCGTCCCGGAGCTCGACACCGAAGACGCGACGCATCATCCCGCTCACGCCGCCATCTCCTCACCGGCGGTCAGCGCGACGACGGCCTCCTCCAAGCCCGCGTCCTGCACCCGCAGTTCGGACAGCGCCGGGTCACGGTCGAGCAGCACGCGGAGCAGGTCCTCGGGCGAACGTGTCTGGATCTTCACCAGGTCGTGCTCGTGCCTGACCGACAACACGTCCGGCAGGCGCTCCAGTTCGGCCTGGTCCATGCCGGTTCTGGCGGTCACCGTGCGGTCCGGCAACCGTGACACCAGTTCCTGCGGGGGCGCGTCCGCCAGGATTCGGCCGCGGTCGAGCACCACCACGCGATCGGCCACCGCGGCCGACTCCTCGATCAGGTGCGTGGTCACGAGTACGGCGGTGCCCTGCGCTCGGCGACGCGCCAGGATCTGCCAGAAGTGCCGCCGGGCCATGGTGTCCAGACCGACGGTGGGCTCGTCGAGTATCAGCAGGTCCGGCTCGGTCACCAGCGCCATCGCCAGCTGCACGCGCTGCTTCTGACCGCCGGAGAGCTTCGGCACGCGCCGGGACGCGAGGTCCGTCAGTCCCAGTTCCGCGAGGATCGGACCGGCCGCCGCGGGCCGCCGGCCACCGCGCACGGCGGCGCCGGTCACCAACTCGTTCACGGTCAGGGTGTTGGGGAACCCGAGCGTCTGCTGCGCCACACCCAGGCGTCGGCGGGTCGCCGCGCGGCGCGGATCTCCGCCGAGGATCCGCACCGTCCCGTGCTGCGGCACGAGGAGCCCGACCGCGAGCGCCACCAGCGTCGACTTGCCGGCGCCGTTCGGCCCGAGCAGCGCGACGCACTCGCCGGGGTCGACGCGCAGGTCCACACCGTCCAGTGCGACCGTCTCCCCGTACCGGTGACGCAGTCCTTCGACCGTCAGCACTGCCTGTGTCGTTCCCATGGTCATCAGGCTCCCGTCGGGCGGCGGCCGACCGGTAGTGATGTCGCGTCATCGGCCCGAGATGACAAATGTCAACACCTGCGCCGACCGGGCGCGGCCCCCTAGGCACGGCGTACAGGTCATTGACAGATTTTTGCCCTACGGCCGTGCGTTCGAAGGAACGAGGCGCTCGGCCCTGCCCTCATGTGGAGGGAGACCCAACACCGTGAAGGTTCGGTGGAGTTGTTCTCGCGATGAGGAGGAACGTTGTCCCGGGAGCGCGTCGGACTGGTCGGCAGACACCAGGAACTGACGGCCGTCGGCGTCCACTTGGGCACGCCGGTTCCGGTCGTCGTACGCGGACCACGGGGCGCGGGCAAGACCGCGCTGCTCGAGGAAGTGGCGTCCGAGTGCCGGGACCGCGGCATCAGGGCCCTCACCGTCGAACTGACGTCGTCCTCGCCGGCGTCAGGGGACGAAACCTGGGATCTGTTCGGTGTGCAGGCCGCCCTGAGGTCTCTCCGCGCGGGATTCGCGGACCTCGGCGGCTCCCGGCTCGCGACCGCGTTGGCCGCGGTCAACCAGCTGTGCACACCCGCGGCCTACGCGTCGCCCGTCACCCGCGCCCGGCTGCTCCACCAGTTCCAGCGGCTCTTCGAGAGCTTTCGCGGCGCGGCCACGGCGGTCGTGCTGCTCGACGACGTCGACGCGGTCCCGGCCACGGTCGTCGCCACGGCGGGCGCCGCCCTGCGGGCCGGTTGCACCGCGATCGTCGCCTGCGACGACGAGACCGTCGCGCTCGAACTGACCGCCTACGGCGAAGCGGCCGGCCATGTCGTCGAGCTCGGGCCGCTGAAGGACGAGTACGTCCGTGAACTGATAGCCGTCACGGCCCGGCAGCAACCCGACCAGGCCGTCACACCGGCGCTGCAAGCCGCCCTCGGATCCCTGGCCGGGAATCCGGGCGCGGTACTGGCCCTGTGCGACCTGCTCCTCGGCCAGGGACGGCTGACCCACGTCGGCGGAGCTCTGTGCCTGGCCGACCCGGACGCCCCGATCGCGCTCCCGGCCGGCCATTGGCTCGTCCAGCGGATGGCGGGGACCCATCCGTTCGGCCTCCGACTGCTCGCGCTGATCGCGGACTCCGAGTGGTTCGGCATGGACGACCTCGTCGTCTTCGCCGACGCCGTCGCGGCTGAGCTGGACGCGTGCGGGCGCGCGATCGACGAGCTCACCGACCTCGGCGCCCTGCGGTGCGCCCCTGACGGCGGCCTCAGCCTCGCCTCACCCGCACTCGGTGCGGCGGCGGTCGCCGCGGTCGGCAGAGACGAACTGTGCGCCCTGCACCTGGCCTTCGCCCGGCATCTCGTGGCCCGTGGCAGGGGGCCCGCCCACGCCCTGCTTCCACTGGCCGACCACCTCGCGGGAGGCTCCCCGGACGGCGCCACGGGCGTCGGCAGCGATGTCGGAGGCCTCGACGCGGCGGCGCTGCTGGAACACGCGGCCCACCGGGTCCAGCCAGTGAACCCGACACTGGCCGCGCGATGGAGGCGGGCCGCGCTCACGCACTGCGCCCCCACGGACCACGCACGCCGTCTCACAGGCCTGGTCCGGGAGTTGACGCGGATCGGCCGGTACGACTGGCTCGGCGAGGTGGTCGCGGAAGCCAGCCGAACTCACGGCGGGACAGCCGGACACTCGACCGACGTCCAGGATTCCCGGGAGCTGACCGCCGCTGCCTGTCTGGCGGCTCTGCACACCGGCATCCCGTCACTCGCGGGAATCGGTGACGCACCGACCGGGCCACCCCAGGCAGCCGGAGCGGCGGCTCTGCTCGTCGGCCGTTGGTTCGGCGCGAACAAGCCCTTCCGCACCGCGGAACTCGCGACCGCCCTGGCCCCCCTGGGCGCCACCTACGATCCGCCCGCGGCAAGGCAACCGCTGCCGGGAGACGGCTGGTTCGACCCGATCGGGATGTTCGAGTCGGCCCTCGGCCCGGCCTACGGCGCGCCCCGGCACGGCCCACTCGCCCTGTGCCGCCGGATCGTCGACGGCTACCGGCGCGGCCAGTGGGACGACGCGCTGTCCGCCGCACGCACGTTGACGACCACCTACCCGGCGGCGACCCCCGTCCGCGAACTGGCACGGCTGCTCGCCGCCGAGATGTGTATGTGCCGGGACGAACTGGACCTCGCCGAGAGGTGGTTGGGCGAACCCGACGGGCGCAGTGCGTTTCCCACACTCCGCAGCTGGGTCGAGATGGGCCTGCTGGCGTGCAGGGGCCAGGCCGAGGCGACGCTCGCGTTCGGCCGGCGCGCCTGCGCGGCCGCCGTACGAGACGCGGAGGCCGGTGACACGGCGGGCCTGCACCTGTTGATCATCCGGCGGGCGTTCCTGGCATCGACCTGCGGTACCGGCGACGACCTGGCGGAGATCCAAGAGGCGGCCAAGGCGTGCGGCTCCCCCTCCCCCGCCCGGGAGCCGAGCCCTGTCGAACTCCTGGTGACCGCGGTGGCCCACAACTCGTTCCCGGCAGCCCGGGCGGCCGCGGCCGCGCTGAGGACGAAGGGCTACCGGACCGAGCTCGCGACCGCGTATCTGATCGCCGCGCGCACGGCGGACGACGCACGCCCCTGGCTCGGCGCGGCCGACGAGATCGCCGAACAGCTCGGCGACAGCCGGCTGCGCAGGTACATCAAGTCGCTGGCCCGCGCGCGCGGCGTGACCCTGCCGCGACGCACGGCGAACTCGCGCTCCAGCACCGAGGTCGAGACACGCATCATCCAGTTGATCCGGCAGGGCATGACCAACCGGCAGATCGCGGCCGTCATCCGGTTCAGCGAAAAGAGCGTGGAACGCCATCTCACCCGGCTGTTCGCGAAAACGGGCTGCCGTTCCAGACTGGACCTCATCGCCGCATACGAACGGGGGGTGCTGGCGGGCACCTGACGGGACGGACGGTGGCCGGTGCCCCACCCAGTGAGTGCGGCCAAGCGCCGTACCTTGCACACCCCCTGATGTGCAGTCAGGAGCGAGGCCGCCGGAAAAAGCCAGGAGCGGGCGTCGAAGATCGCTGGGTAGAGTGCAGGCGCTTTGCCCTGATGACCCTGCCGCCGAGGAGGCCGTCCCATGGAACCCGTCACGCTGATCACCGGTGGCTCGACCGGAATCGGCGCCGCCACCGCCCGCGCCCTGCTCAAGCAGGGCCACCGCGTGGCCGTCACCGGACGCGACGAGAGCAAGCTGGCCGCCTTCGCCACCACCGCGGGGGCGGGCGAGCGGCTGCTGACGATCACCGGCGACGCCGGCGAGGCACATGACGTCGCCACCGCCGTCCGCAACGTGCTGGACACCTGGGGCCGGCTGGACAACGTCATCGCCAACGCCGGTTTCTCCCTGCCCGGCAACCTGGAGACGCACGCCCCTGAGGACATGCGCGCCATGATCCTCACCAACGTCCTGGGCCCCGCCCTCCTGATCCAGCAGAGCCTGCCCCACCTGAGGTCCTCCAAGGGCCGGTTCGTGATCATCGGCTCGGTCGCCGGCGTCCGCCACACCCCCGGCAACCTCTACTCCGTCACCAAGTGGGCCGCCCACGCCCTCGCCGAGAACACCCGCCTCCTGGTCGGCCAGGACGGAGTCGGCGTCACCGTTGTCGCCCCCGGCGTCGTGGACACGCCCTTCTGGCACGCCCGCGGCGGCACCCCCGAGGCAGCCGCCACCATGACCGCCGAGCAGATCGCGGACACCATTGTGTTCGCCGTCAACCAGCCCGCGGGCGTGGACATCAACCACATCACGGTGCGGCCGACGGGGCAGGTCGGATGACGTACAGCTCCCCAAGGCCTTTCGAGGAGGCCCCTAACGCCGTCCGAGCGCCCGGGACATGAAGCCCTTGATGCCCAGCGCCGCGACGAGCGTCAGGGCGAGCAGCAGCACCAGGGTGTCCGTCCACAGGGGAATGCAGTCAAGGTTCGGCAGTGTCGCGGCTCGCAGGCCCTCGCTGACGTAGGTCAGCGGATTGATCGCGGAGATCACCTGGAACCACTTGAGCCGGCCGAGGGAGGACCACGGGTACTGGACGGATCCGGTGAACGTCAGCGGGGCCAGGACCAGGGAGAACGTGACGCTGATGCGTTCCGGCGAGACGACCGTGCCCAGTGTCAGCCCGATCCCGGCTCCGGTCGCCGAGCCGAGCAGCAGGATGAGCAGCACGCCGGGCCAGGCGGTGAGCGGCCAGCCCGTGGTGCCGAGCACGAGGAACCCCAGCGGTGCCATGACCAGGCCGGCGAACAGGCCGCACAGGGTGCCGAACACCAGCTTGGCTACGGCGACGAGCGGCCCCGGCAGCGGGGCGAGCAACCGGTCCTCGATCTCACCGGACCACGAGAAGTCCATGATCAGCGGCATCGCGGTGTTCTGCAGGGAGACGAGCAGCGCGTTGAACGCCATGACGCCGGGCAGCAGCGTCGCGCCGAAGTCACCGTGGGTGTAACCGGCCTCGCCGAGCACCTTGCCGAAGACGAAGAACAGCAGCAGCGGCTGGACGATCACCTGGACGAGGAACGAGGCGGGCCGCCGGGCGGTGGTGAACACGTCGCGCCACAGCACCGCGAGGAAGGTCCGCGTGGTGGGAGCGACGTGCTGCCACCTGCCCGGGGCGGCGGTGTCGGAACTCGTTTCCGGACCGGCTGGTTCGGTCAGGGTGGTCGTCGGGGTGGTCACCGCAGTTCCCTTCCGGTCAGGCTGATGAAGACGTCCTGGAGGCTGGGCCGGACCGTCGACAGGCCGACCGGCTCCGCCCCCTGGTCCAGGAGGGTGCGCAGTACCTCCGGCAGCAGGGCCGACGGGTCCGTGTCGGTGCGCACCCGGAAGGACTGAGCGGGGCCGGCTCCGTGCCCGGTGCCGTCGGGGGCCGGGTCGTGTTCGACGGCGCAGGCTCCCGGCAGCTCCGTCAGCGCGGCGACGATCTTGTCGGCCGCTGTGCCCTCGGCGCAGCGCACCTGCGCGGTGATCGTGGTGCCCCCTGGCAGCGCCTCGGTCAACGCGCTCGGTGTGTCCAGCGCGAGGAGCCTGCCGTGGTCGACGATGCCGACGCGGTCGGAGAGGGTCGCGGCCTCCTCCATGTCGTGGGTGGTGAGCACGACGGTGACACCGCGGTCGCGCAGGTCGCGGATGCGTGCGTGGAGGAACAGCCGCGACTGCGGGTCGAGGCCGGTCGACGGCTCGTCCAGGAACAGCACCTGGGGCGCGTGCATCAGGGCACGGGCGATGACCACCCGCTGCGCCTGTCCGCCGGAGAGCCGCTCGACGCGCTGGCCGGCCTGGTCGGTGAGCCCCATCAGGTCGAGCAACTCGGCGGCTCGGGCGGTCCGTTCGTTCCGGGCGATGCCGTGGTAGCGGGCGTGGAAGAGCAGGTTCTGGCGCACGTCCAGGGAGCGGTCCAGGTTCTGGCGTTGCGGTACGACCGCGAGCAGGCGCCTGGCCCTGGCCGGCTGGGCCACCACATCCGTACCGAAGAGCAGGCAGCGGCCCGAGGTCGGCAGCATCCGCGTGGTCAGCACACTGACGGTGGTGGACTTGCCCGCCCCGTTCGGGCCGAGCAGGCCGAAGACCTCGCCGCGCTCGACCGTGAAGCTCAGGCCGTCCACGGCGGCCGGTGCGTGCGGGTGGTAGCGCTTGACGAGTTCGCTGACGGTGACGGCGTCACTCATGCGTTGTCTCCGTTCTACAGACGACCGCCGTCGTCGACGAAGCCGATCAGGTCCTGGATCCGGTCCATCGCGCTCACCCCGTGCACGTCTTCGACGGCACGGGAGACCACATGGCAGATGAGGTTGCGTTCCAGCTCGCCGATGCCCAGCCGGTACATGTTGAGATAGAGCCAGTTGAGGACGATCCGGTACTGCTGGAAGGTGTTCCAGTCGCCGAGTTGGTCGGCCGCCGCCCGATGGCCGCCGAGCACCCGGTGGAAGGGGCTGCGGTCCGACCACGCGCTCCAGCTCGACCCCCACGCCTCCGGGTCGCCGTCGGCGTCGCTGTTGAGCGTCAGTTCGCCGGACGTGAGGAGTACGTTGGCCCGGTTGCGGTAGTCGAGCAGTGTGTCGAGGAGGCCCCCGAACCGGATCACGTCGTGGTGGTCGTCGGCCGCGATGATCTCGACGACCCTCCGCTGGAAGCGGTCCGCGTTGGCCTCGTAGGTCCGGTCGAACCGTTCGCGCAGGCCGTCGGGCATCTTCGCCAGGAATGCGTCGGCGTGGCCGCGGAAGGACAGGTAGCCGTAGGTGACCGGCGGCAGGAACCGGTGCGCGGCCGCGATGAACAGGTCGACGGCTAGCGCCTTCTTCGAGCCGCCGCCCCGGACCCAGTCGAGGATGTCGAACACGATGTCGTTGGTGTCGACGTAGTAGCCGGTCAGCAGGTCCGCCGCGGCCGGTCCGCCGAGCACGTGCAGCCGACGGTCGTGCGGCTCGATCTCGACGGTGTTGTTGGGCGCCCAGGGAGTCAACGGCCCTCGTTCGCGCTCCTGTTCGGCGAGCCGCGCGTGCTGGGCGTGCGCAAGCCGCTCGTCGAGGGCCACGGTGGACGGATGCGCCCGAAGGTACTCCCCCAGCACATCGGCGACGGCCGGCCGGACGACGTCGTCGAAGGCCTCGGCAGTCGCCTGGACGGGGATGCGGACGTGCGGGCCGCGCCGCCAGTGCGGCTGGAAGTACGCCCTGGACACCGCGGGGGCCACGGTGATGAGGAACGGGCGGACGGCGTCGAGCAGCAGATCGGTGCGGTCGCTGTCGTGATGGAAGACGTTCACGCTGCGCCACGAGGGCTCCGTCATTTCTCTTCTCCCTGAGAGTCGGGCTCGTCCCGGCGGTCGAGCGCTGCCCGGCAGTCGAGCTCGATCACGTACTCGGTCACTCGCGGCACGCCCTGGTGGTCGACGATCGCGGTCTCCGGCTCCGGTGCGACCTCGTAGAACAACGCCGAGCCGGCGGGGTCCCCGGCCAGTCGTTCGAAGGCCCGTACGAGAGGTGGTGAGCCGATGTCGACGTACAGCGGTTTGCGGGTGCGGTCGCCCGCGAGCGCGCCGGCGGCGATGGCGCGTGGCCTGAGCACGGACACGAAGAACCGGGGCGGGATGCCGTGTTCTCCCAGCCAGGCCGTCATCGCGAGCAGGTAGTCCGCGTCGGACTGGCCGGCCGGGCGATGCGGCAGAGTGCCGGCCTGGGCCACCCAGGTGGCCCGGCGGAGCACCACGTGTCCGATGGTCAGGCGGGGCGCGTGCAGGACGCGGCCCGCTCCGCGGCCGGCTCCGGCGTCGTGCTGCAGCGGCTGGTCGGGGCGCAACAGGATGGGGTTCTCGCCGAAGGCCTCGATCAGCAGCGCCATGACGGGGGGCAGTTGCCGCTCGTAGGACAGTCCGCCGTGGACGGGCCGCACGACCGTTCCGTGGTCGAAGAGGGCGGGGAGCCCGTCGCCGTCCACGCCGACCGTCAGCCGGGCGGCCGGCGGGTAGTCGAGCCGGTCGGGGAGGGTGAGTTCGCGCTGGTTGAGCGAGGTGCCGAGGGTCTGGGGGAACTCCGCGTAGGTCGGCTCGGACGGGTGCTCGCCTGCGTGCGTAGGCGTGCCCGGATACGCCGTGTCGACCGGGAGCGGATCGTCCGTGACCTGGCGCAGCAGGCGGCGCACGTGCGCCCGGCCCCTGCCGAAGCCGGAGTTCACCGCGTTGACGATCAGCTGTCCGCCGTCGTGCTGGGCGTACACGGCGACCGAGCCCGCCGGGCGCACCCAGGACGGTGCGGCCTTGAGCACCCGCTCGATCCGCTCCCGGTCGGGCAGCGCGTGCCGGATGTCGGCGATCACGCCGACGAGTCGGCGTACCTCCGCGATCGGGCTCGCGGCCGGCGTCCGGGTCGGCCCGCTCATGTCGAAGGCGACCGCGGCGGGGTGCAGCCGCATGGCCTCGTGGCCGTCCCGTACGAGCTCGGCGTAGAACCGGTCGAAGGGCACCGGGGTCCGTGTGCCGAAGCGTTCCCGGATGAAGGCGGCAACAGCCAGTTTGAACGGCAGGGTGCAGTCGAAGGCGGCGAGCAACCGGCAGGCGACGGCGAGGTCGTCCAGGACATGCCGCCACGACGGCAGGCCCGCTTCGACCACCGTGCCGGGGACGACGGACTGTTCGGTGAGGACGTCGCGCAGTTTGCCGCAGACGCCGAGGCCGGACAGCCGCTCGCGCAACGCCGGCCCGAGCGCGATCCGCTCGGTGCCGTCGGCGCCCGCGTACTCGTGCACTGCCTTGCGGACCGCGTCCAGTTCGGGGAGCCGGTCCGCCAACTGCCCCAGCGGGTCGAGGCCGTGTTCGTCGAGTTCCGGGTCCGGAAGCAGCAGGAGCAGTCCGCTTGTCACGAGGGAGCGCAGATATCCGGCCGCCTTCTCGGCGGGAGCGGGGATGCCGGCGGTCAGTTCGGCGAGGGTCGGCTGTGGGGCAGCGGCGCGCAGACAGTGCCGTAGCGGCCCGGTCAGGGGCAGGGTGAGGAGTTCCTCGGCCGGTGGCGGGCCGAGGAACTGGACGGTGTCGGCCACCAGGCGCGCGCTCGGGTTGATGCGGACCCTGGCCTCGGTCGGTGTGGCGGCCAGCGGGGCGAGAGCCGACAGGTCCAGCTCGACGACCGACCGGGGCGGCGCGGTCGTGCTCCAGCGCAGGGCGGGGCCGTCGGGGACGAACCGGCCGAGGCCGCTGGCGGTGAAGGTGCTGAAAGGGCTGGTCTTGACGGCGGCGCGGGTGACGTAGACGGCCAGGCGGATGAGTTCCTGCCTGCCGGGTTTACGCCGCAGCTCCTCGCGGAGGGTGGGGCTGGCGTGCGCGAGGCCCTGGTCGAAGCGCGGGTCCGCGCCGATCTCGAGGAGCCTCGCGGTGACGGCGCGGTCGGCTTCGGCCAGCACCGCCGGCAACTCGGCGCGCGCGGCCCGGTACCGGATCAGCTTGCTGCCGAACGCGCCGATGTCCGCGACGAGTTCGGTGCCGAGTGCGGCGGCGACCGACGGTTCGGCGAGCAGCCGGGACGGATCGCGCAGCTGGTGCACGGTCCGGCGCAGCGCGACCAGCTTGGGCTTGGCCGCGCCGGAGTGCGGCGCGCCGATCACATCGTGGCAGCGGTCGGACAGTGCGGCGGCTTCGGCCGTCAGCTCGGCCGCCCTACGGGACGTCGTGAGCAGCGCGTGCCGCAGCCGCTGGTCGACGAGTTCGCCGGGCACGGTGGCGGGCAGCACCGCTACGCGTACCCCGAAGGTGGTGGCGTGGCCGCTCATGGGAACGGGTGGGGGTGCGGGTTGAGGTCGGCGTCGGTCAGCGGCCGCGGCACGTGGCCGAGCCGGTGGGGCACCTCGCGAAGCCGGGGCAGGCCGGTGGTCCGCCGGTTGTGATGGCCGAAGGTCATGGACAGGGCACCGGGCGCGATCACCTTCACGCAGGTCAGGCCGGCGGCCTCGTGCAGCGGCGAGGTCTGGTCGACGACGACGACGTCCATGCCGCCCGCCAGCATCCGGTCGACGGCTTCGGTCAGGTCGTCCCGCAGGTCGGTGTGGGCGGGCCAGGGCCCGCGGCCGAGCTGGTCCCAGCCGATCCGGCGGTCGCCGGAGAGCAGGAAGGAGAAGCGGTCGAGCGCCTCCGGGGTGGCGTTGCACAGCGAGTGGTCGGTCATCACGCGCACGAGTTCGGGATCGGCGGTCATCCGGCGGGCCCGCTCGGCTTCGGCCGGGTATCTGCGCATCTCCTGTTCCACGATGGGCGCCAGTTCGCCGAGCGCGGTGAGGACGGCGGCGGCCGGATCCAGTGCCGATCCACTGGTGCAGACGACCCTGGGCCGCATGGCGTCGCCGGTGGTGTCCTGTGCCAGCACCCAGAACGCCGGGATCGCCTCGGGCAGGGTCATGTCGAAGACGCGCAGCCGGTAACCGGTGCGCTCGATGCGGTCGACGACGAGCTTGATGCGCGGGTCGGGGGCTTGGGTGAGGTCCACCTCCGGGACGGGCATCCTCGCGTACCAGGTCATCAGGAAGGCGTCACGTTCGACGACCTCCAGGATCCCGTGCAGGATCGCCTCCTCGACGCAGCCGCCGAGCGCGCAGCCGTTGGAGATCTCGAAGGTGAAGGGCTTGTCCGGCGCGGCCCCGGCCCCCGGCTGCCAGGTCGTGCGGTAGTAGGCGTACGTCTCCGGGACGAGCAGCGGCCGGGCCTCGCGGAAGGAGTGGGCCCACACCCAGGACACCACGGCGTCCTCGGTGAAGGGCTGGTAGGGGCAGTCCGGCTCCTCGTAGCGCTCGGCCGGGAACAGGCCGAGCGAGCGCGGGTCGAGGGCGTCGGCGGCGAGCTCGGCGTAACGGCCGCGTACGGTCGTCCGCTTGCCCCAGGACCACTGGCCGCCGAGGCGTTCCAGGGCCTCGGCGACCGCGGTGGCCCGGCACGAGGCGTAGTCCCGGCCGCGCCCGAAACCGGCCTCGCCGCGGTAGCCGTACTCGGCCAGAACGGCCTCGGCCAGCGGCAGGAGCGAGTCGCGCAGCCCTTGGGGCGGGGCGACGACACCGGTCTCGGCATCCACGTACAGCTCCGTCAGCCGGGGCTCGGACAGCTCGCCGATCCTGCCGGCGCGCGCCGAGGGTTTAGGCCGGGGCACGAGGGCGATCCGAGCCCGCTCGGCCGTGTCGTCGGGCAGCGTCCCGCAGACCGGGCACAGCGGGTCCGGCAGGAACGTGTGCCGGGTGAGGGACAGGTCGCGCAGGCCGAGGTACCAGCAGCGGTCGACGGCGACGCCCGAGTGGACCAGCTCGCGTACGGTCTCGGCGGCGAAGCCGGACAGCCAGTCCGACGGTCGGGCGGCGATCCGCTCGTCCGCGCGCAACTGGTCCGTCCACGGGTCGCGTTGGGGCGCGCCGGAGCGCCACCTCTGCAGGCACCACACGCAGCCGCGCTCGCCGGGCCGCACCAGCGGGCCGATCACGACCCGGTCGAGTTCGCTCCACACCGGCAGCCAGGGCTCGCCCCGGTCGTGCGCCGCCGCCCAGTCGCCGGTGTCCCAACCGTCGCGCGCCACCACCAGCATCGACGGCGGTCTCCGTGCGATGGCCTCGGCCAGTCGGCCCTCGCCCAGTACCGTGTCGCTCACGTGCGGTTCTCCCTCACCACGTCAGCCGGAACTCGGGGCGCAGACCGCCGGGGTGTTCCGTGCCGAACTGCGCCACCAGCAGGCTCCGTCGGCGTCCGGTCAGGCCGAACCAGGAATCCAGCAGATGCGTCAGCACGTCGTTCTGGATCCGGCTCGCCACGTCGACGGCCGCACCGGCGAGGCAGGCCCGGTGCAGCGCAGCACCGGCGGCCGCCTGCTGCACCCGGTACCAGCGGCTGCCGAACCGTTCCTCGGCCGCTGCCGCGTCGCCCACCGGAAGCAGCCAGACGTTCGCCGTGCGCGCGCCCTGCTGGGTCAGCGCGGCCAACGCCGCCTCGCGCAGCCGCTGCCGGGGATCGCCCTCCCCCACGAGCTCCAGTTCGTGTGCGTCGGGGTGGTAGCGGTACGCGCCGGCCGGGATGCCGGTCACGTCGGCGACGACGCAGTAGAACTCCACCAGGTTCGCCGGCAGGTCCCAGCGCGCCGGCTGCCCGTAGGCGGTGAGAATCGTGGCCAGGGCGCCCATCGACATGGTCGCGCCGTTGAAGCCGCGCATGGCCGCGTGCCGGGTCAGGGTGCCGGCCGCCAGGTCCGGTGCCGCGTGCGGCAGGCTGATCCGCTTGCCCTCGCCCGGGGACGCGGCCGGCAGCGGTTCGGGGTCGGGGCGGCTCTGTGCGAGGACGGCCGCGTGGGCGCCGTACGCGCGCGGGAACGCGGCCAGTGAGGGCCCGCCGTACCCGGCGGGCACCGGCGGGAGCAGTTCGACGACCGCGTGCACCCCCTCCTCCCTCGGGTCGAGTCCCAGCACCTCGGTGACGTCGGCGTCGGCGAAGCACAGCCGGGCCGTGGCGTTCTCGCCGTCCGCGACCGCGAGAGCCTGCGCCACCTGGATGCCGGCCTCCAGGCAGGCGAGGCGGTAGTACATCTCGCCGTACTTGGCGGCCAGCCGCCAGAACACGTTGGTGTGCACGAGGACCGTGGTGGCCGGCCGGGAGGCCACCCACCCGCGGTAGTCGCCCTCGCGCAGCCGCACCAGGTCGTGCCGGGCCGGGTCGTAGTAGTAGACGCCGGTGGGCACTTCGGAGTCGGGGCCGGCGATCACGTACCACTCGGCGCTGTAGCGGGCGCCGCCCGACGGCGTCGGCCGCCGGGTCACCAGCCACTGCAGCGGATCGGCGTCGGGGATGGCCTCGAAGCTGTCGGTGAACGGCAGCATGTCCAGCGGGGTCAGCCACTGCGACCGGGTGATGCCGCCGAGGTCGGCGAGCAGCCGGCCGAGCCGGTGCGCGGACCGCTCCGGCGGCCAGGGCAGCCGGTGTCGCGGCGCGCCCGGGTAGCTCTTGACCACCAAGGGCGGGTACGCCTCCGGGTTCGCGACCTCGGTCGGCGTGTGGACGGTCTCGTGATAGCGCGTCGCCTCGCTGCCGACGGGGCTCTCGGGTGTCACAGGGGGCTCAGCTGTCGCCGGATGCGCGGGGGCCGCGGGACGCGCCGGGGTCGTGGCGCTCACGGCGCTCGTGGGGCTCGTAGGGCTCATCTGGTCACACCGCGCACAGGTCGAACGCGGTTCTGGTCAGCAGCAGCCGCAGATGGGACTCCTGCGCCAGGCTGATGCCGAGGCGGTTGCACATCAGATGCGCGCAGCGTTCCACGATCAGCTGCGGCACCAGGTGGTTGATGTGCTCCAGGACGTCGGCGGGCGCCTCGAAGGCGGGATAGGCGTCCAGCTCCCCGAGCAACTCCAGTCTGACCAGGGTGTCGTTGAGGTCCCGCGTGGCCGTCAGCCACTTGCCGGCCACGGAGCCGTCCGGCAGGGCCACGCCCCGCGTCGACGACCACACCGCCTCCAGGCTGGTGCGCAGGTGGGCCTTGTTCGCGTCGAAGTGCTTCTCGAACTCCGTCGATTCCAGCAGGCGTGCCGCCCCGCCGCCGCTTTCCACCAGGAACCGTGCCTGGTAGGCGAGTTCGGGGAGGATGCCGGTGAACAGGGTGCGGTTGGCGGCCAGCATGGCGAAGGCGTCCATGGCGCGCTGTCCGGGCGTGCGACCGCGGGCGATCAGTTCGACCGCCAGCACGCTGGTCGCCATGAGCTGTCGCTCCACCGCCTCCAGCGAGCGGCCGGTGCCGAACACGTCGGTCTCCGGCACGTAGTCGATGAAGGCGACCGAGTTGTCCGCATGCAACTCAGGTTCGTAGTCGGTCATTTGCTCCAGCTTGGCGAGTCCGGGCGCGGTGTCGGCGTATTCCTGCGCCGACATCGACGACCGCGACGGCGACGTCCGGTAGAACTCCGCGGCCGTCTCCTCGATGACCGAACGGACCTCCTGGACGTGGTCCGGCGAGGTGAGCACCCGCAGTCGCAGGTGCGGGCCGCCCTCCCAGTAGCGGAGGAAGAAGAAGCCGTCGGCGATGTCGGCCCGGCGCAGCCGTTCGGCCGCGGGCCTGACGATGCCGACGATCGCGGCATCCTGATCGGCGTGGTAGAAGAGGTGGGCGCTGACCCAGCTGCGCTCAGACATAGGTGACTCCGGGCTCGTTCAGTTCCACGATGTACTCGGCGACGTGCTCGCCGCGGACGTGGCCGGGGTCCGGCACCATCTCGCTGATCTGCACGATCGCGTTCGGCTCGGCGAGCCTGCGTTCCAACCCGAGCAGCAGCAGCATGCTCGCGAAATCCACGTAGTTCGGTTTGGTGTCGTTGCTCGGGCCCTGGCCGGTCTCGCCCTGGCCGAGCGTGGCCGGGTCGAGCACGGTGACGAAGCACCGCTCGGGGATGCCGTGTTCGGCCAGCCAGCCGGCCATCCGCAGCATCCAGGCCGCGTCGGTCGTGACGTCGGCCCGCCGGGGCAGCCGGTCGGCGCGGGTCATCCACATGGCGCGCCGCAGCACCACGTTGCCGACCATCAGCCGGGGCAGGTGGCGTACGCCGTTGTCCGCGCGCGGGTCCGACGTCATTCTGAGTTCGGTGTGCGCGCCGAACCAGGTGTTGGACTCGCCGAACGCCTCCAGCATGAAGCGGGCCGCGGGCGGCAGCAGCCGGTCGGCGCCCAGACCCGGGTGGACCGGGCAGATGCGCCTGCCCAGCCGCCGCGACATCAGCCACAGCAGGCCGTCGTCACCGCGCCGCACGTACAGGTCGTTCACCGGCAGCAGGGCGTCGGCCTCGCGCACGCTGCGCACCCCGGGATAGTCGACGACCAGCGGGACGCCGGGTTCGCGGACGTTGACCGCGGACCGGGACACGGCTTCGAACTCGGCGAAGAGCATGTCGCCGCGGCTCGCGACCAGCCCCGGTTCGGCGGGCAGGTCGGCGCGCAGGTCGAGCACGTCCAGGATCTGGCGCACCCGGTTGCGGCCGCGGCCGAAGCCGCAACCGATGTTGTTGACCACCAGTTCCGGGCCGTGTGCGGCGTCGGCGAGCTGGCAGTAGACCGCGACGGACGTCGGGGTGCGGACCCACTCCGGCCAGTTCTCGGCGAGTTCCCGCACCTTCTCGGGCCGGACCCGGACCACACCGTCGCGGTCGGGCGTGCGCTCCCCCAGCAGCCGCTTGCTCGCGGTGCGCAGCCGATACAGCTCGCGCACCGCCTCGACCGGACTGTCCGGGCCGGCGAACCGGCTGTGTGCCAGTACGGACGGCTCCGCCGACGCCCGATGCGTCCCGGACCCGGCGGCCTGCTCGGCCAGCACGTCCCGGTAGAAGACCAGCAGCGGCACCTCCGCGCCGTCCGCGTACCGGCTCTCGAACAGCGAACCGAGCGTCAGCTTGAAGGGCAGGTCGGGCCCGATCAGGCCGAGCAACGTGCGGACCGCGTCGAGGTCGTCCAGCAGCGGCTGCCAGCTGTCCCGGTCCAGCACGGCCGTCGTACCGGGGTGGACCGCGTTCTCGTAGAAGCTGTAGCGGGCGAACTCCTGGGCTCGTTTGGGGTGGTCGGCGTGGGCGTGATCGCCCACTTCGCGCAGTGCCGTGTCCAGACCGCGGATCACGGCGTCGCGGACGGCGACCCGGTCGGCGGGCGCGGTGATCGTCGGGTAGGCCGACAGCGCCTCGTGCACTCCGTGCAGGGTCCGGTCGAGCCGTTCCAGACCGGGCTGCCGGTGCTCGTGCAGCCAGGAGCGCAGATCGGCGACCGGGTCCGGGGCCTGGTCGGCGAGCGGCGGGACCAGCTCCAGCAGGCCCAGCGCCACCAGCCGGCGCAGGAAGGCGTCGACCCGCTGCCCGTCGCTCGCCAGGGCCCGCAGCTTCCCCCGCAGGTCGTCCAACGTGATGTCGGACGTGGTCAGTTCCGTCACCCGGCGCAGGATCGGAGTGAGGGCGAGAGTGTGCACGGACTCGACGGGTCGGCGGCCCAGGAACAGCAGCGCGCCGTCGACGGCGGTGGCACTGGGGTTGATCCGCACCCGGCTGCCGCCCTCGAACTCCGGGCGTTCGCACAGGGCGCGCGCGATCCGGTGCAGCGAACCGACGCTGATCTCGGTCGCCGTCACCGCGGGCAGCCCGCCCCCCAACGGCCCTGCGGACCACTGCACGATGTCGTCGGTCCGGCCCCAGGCGGCCAGACCGCTGCTGGTGAACGTGGAGTACGGGCTGGTCTTCGCCGCCGACCGGGCGAGGTACTGCGCGAGGCGCAGCACGCTCTGGCGCTGCGGCGCGCGTCCGGTGCCGAACCACTTGCGCAGGGCCATGAACATGTCCGGGTTGGCGTGCACCAGGCCCAGTTGGAACGCGGGCACGCGGGCCGCGTCGCGCAGTGCCTCGTACCCCGCCGCCCAGTCCTCCTCGAGCCGGTCCGGCAACGCCGTGAGCAGGCGGTCGCGTTCGGCCACCCACGCCGTCCACTGCCGGAGCGGAGGCAGGACGTCGGCGGGTACGTCGGCCAGCCGGGCGGGATCGACACGGCGTCCGCGGTGCACGGCTCTGCGTACCGCGACGAGGCGGCCCTTGAGCTCCCCGTCGCCCGCGGCGCCGATCGCCGTGTGCAGCAGGTCGGAGAGCACGCCGGTCGCGTCGGCGATCTCGGCGCGCAGCCGCACCAGTTCCTGTGCGGTGTGCCAGCTGCGCGTGCATCGCAGCCCGTCGAGCACGGCCACCGGGCTGCCGGCGAGCCGGACCACGGCGGCCGGGCCGAGCACATACCCCGCCGCGTTCGGGCGGGCTTGGCGCAAGGTGTCCATCAGTTCACCGCCTCGGGCTCGACGGGGACGATCACGCGCCCGCCCGGTCCCGTCCTGGCCAGCAGGATCTGGAAGACAGGGGTGAGGCGTCGCTCGGTCAGTCCGAGGGCCTGGCGGACGCCTTCGGCGTGGTAGGCGTTGACGATGCGGCCGGACATCCCCTGGGCCGCGGCCGCGACGCACACCCGGTGGGCGAGCAGCCCGGCCTCCTGGCTGATCACGCGGTAGCCGCGGTCGCCGAAGGTGTCGAACGCCCAGTCGCGGTCGCCGACGAGATGGACGACGGCGTTCATGTGCTGGAAGACCGGTCCGGGGATGGTGACGCGCTCGATCGCCGTGATGGCGTCGGTGCCTGTATCGGTGCCCGCGGGGCCGGTCGGGTGCAGCGCGCCGGTGTCCTGGTCGAGGCGGTAGCAGCCCGCCGGTATCCCGGTGAGATCACCGACGGTCAGGTAGATCTCCAGCGGGACGGGCGCGCCCGACGGTACGGCGTCACTGGTCACATCGGTGCGGATGCGGGCCAGGCGCGTCCACAGTTCGACGCCGTCGACCCGCGAGGCCACCGGCCGGAAGACACCGGGACCCGAGTCCCGCGTCCGCAGCACCTCGGCCAGATCGAACTCCGGGGCGTCGGCCCGGGGCAGGGGCAGCGGTACGGCACCGGGTGCACCGGACTCTCCGGGCACTCCGGGCGCGACTGGAACGGCTGTCGCGAAGGTCGCGGTGTCCGTGCGCAGGGACGCGCGGTTGACCTCCGTCAGGGTCGGACAGGCCTGCGCGACCCTCAGTCCGCTGTGGACCACGTCCGGCGCGATCGGGTCGATGGTCGCTGCCAGCGCGGCGGCGCTCTGGGCTGCTCCGCCACGCCGGATACCAGCACCGACGCCGGCGAAGTGGAGCGGCAGCACCATCAGTGCCGGTTCCTCGTCGGCGTCGAGGCCGAGCAGTTTGTGGACCGGCTCGTCGACGAACTGGTGGTGCACATGAGCCCGCAGTCCCATGGCCCGGGCGACCAGGTCGACGTTCCCGGTCAGCAGGCCCGCCTCCTGCGTGCACAGCCGATAGGCGTAGTCGCGGTAGATGTACGCGGTCTTGGCGAACAGCCCGGAGAGCACCAACACGGCCTCGGGCGGCGCACCTTCGGTCCCGGCCGCCCTGGTCAGCAGCCGCCGGTGATCACCCTCGCGCAGCAGCACCAGTGCGTGGTGGGGGGCGTCGTAGTGGTAGACGCCGTCGGCGAGGCACACGTACAGCTGCACGCCGAACAGGCAGCGCGCGGAGGCGACCATCCGGTGGTAGGGCCAGGTCCCGTCGGTGTCGAACTCCTGCCGGGAGATGCCGTAGCCGTAGTGCAGCAGCGTCGACAACGCCGTCTCGTCGAGCGCCGTCACCTCGGTCAGCTTCCGGGGCACCCGGGTCGTCAGCGGACGGCGGGGCCGGCCCCGGTAGATCTTGAACTTCAGTGGCTCGTCCGGGTTGCCGTACTCCGACTGCCGGGTCGCCATCGCGACGGCGAGATCCTCCAGGCTGATCCGCCAGAACTCCCGGCCCGCGCCGTCCTCGCGCTCGGTCACGGAAACGGATGCGGGTGCGGGTTGCGCACCTCGGGGAGCCGGGGCAGTCCGGTCACCCGCCGAGCCGCGTGCCCGAAGGTCATCGGCACCGAGCCCGGTGCTATCACCTTGACGCATCTGAAGCCTCCCGCTGTCTGTTCCGTGGAGGTCGTGTCGACGGCGACGACGTCCATGCCGGCCGCGGCGAACCGCCGTACGGCCTCGTCGAGATCCGCGCCGATGTCGGTGTTGCGCGGCCACCGCCAGCGTTCGAGTGCCTGCTGCCAGCCCAGCGTCCGCGGGGCGTCGAGCAGAAAGGAGTACCGGTCGAAGGTGGCCGGGCCGGCCGCGCAGAGCAGATGGTCCGCCATCGACACGACGTCGTCCGGATGATCGGCCAGGTGCTGGGCGCGCTCGCGCCAGCCGGGGTCGAGCGCGAGGACGGTGACGTACTCGACGGTCTGACTCAGTTCGTGCAGCGCGGCGAGGACCGCCTCGGCCGGGCGCAGTCCGCTGCCGCCGGTCGAGACGGCCCTGGGCCGGCCGGTGCCGGTGACGTCCTCGGCGAACGTCCAGAACGAGGGGATCCCGTGGTCCTGGGTGGTGTCGAAGACATGGACCCGATAGCCCTGCCGTTCGATGCGCTCGGCGACGAGCGGGATCCGCCGGTCGGGCACGGTGGCCAGGTCGATCTCCGGCAGCGGTGTCCGCCCGTACCAGGCCATCAGGAACGCGTCGCGCTCGGCGACTTCGAGGACGCCGTGCAGCACCGCCTCCTCGTAGCAGCTCCCCAGCGCGCAGCCGCTGGAGATCTCGCAGGCGAACCCGTGGCCACCGCCGGACGACGTCCGCAACCGGTAGTACACGAAGCTCTCCGGCACCAGCACCGGCCGGTCCTGACCGAACGAGTAACCCCACACCCAGTGCGTGACCGCGTCCTCGATGAACTCCCGATAGGGGAAGCCCGGAGTCGAGAACCGGTCGGCGGGATACAGGCCCAGCGAGCGCGGGTCGACCGCCACGTCGGCCACATCGGCGTAGGCGGCCGTGACGGCGGTCCGCTTGCCCGGCGCGTAGGCGGCGAGGCGTTCCAGCGATTCCGCCACCGCGATGGACCACGCCGAGTCGAAGTCCCGGGTACGCCCGTATCCGGACGCCTCCCTGGAGACACCGGGTACGGCCAGGACGGCCTCGGTGAACGGGAACGAGTGCTGCGTGTAGGAGGTGACCGACGGAACCAGGCCGCTCTCTCCGTCGACGTACAGGGCGGCGAGTGCGTCCCGGTCCAGCGGGCGGACGCGGCTCGACTCGGGCGACAGCTTGGGCCGCGCCCGCCTGGGTGGCTTCGCGCCCTGCTCGGTGTCGGCGGGCAGGGCCGAACAGCGCGGACAGTGCGGGTCGGTGAGGAAGGCGTGCCGGGACAGCGCGAGGGTGGCCCGGTCGACGATCCAGTACCGCCGCTCCTCGGACCCGGCCGAGGCCAGCCCGGCGACGGTGTCCGCGAGGAAGGTCGGGAGCTCCTGGTCCGGCACCTCGGCGGCCAGCTCGGCGGCACGCTCGGCGGACGCGGCCGCGGCGCGCCGCGTCCTCAGGCACTCCGGGCAGCCCGGCGCCCACGGCCCGACGACCACCTGCCGCGGTTCGACGAGCACCTGCGGCCGATCAGCCATGGACGACCACGGCTCGCACCACGAACGGACACGTCCGGGCGAGGAAGGGATCGTGGTCGAGCGGTACGGCGACCACGCGGCCGCCCTCGCGCGTCAGGGCCGCCACGGCCTCTTCGAGGCTCACGGAATCCGGCAGCGCCCCGATCCCGTCGGCCTTCGCGATGTCACCGCGCAGTTGCGCGGGCAGGTCGGGCACCGGCGGCGGCGCATAGGCGGGCTGGTCCGCGGCCTGGGACTGATAGGCGAGCAGCGTCCGCTCCAGTCCCTTCTCCAGCGCGGCACCGGTCTCCAGGTCGCTCACGTAGGCGACGGTGCCCTTCGGGGTGGTGAACGCGAACGTCGGCAGCCCGAGGGAATCGGTCAGGTCGTAGACCTCGAAGGACTGCCCGACGATCTCCAGCAGCTTCAGGTGGCGCGCCGCGCGCGGGCTCAGCTCGGCGCCGTCCATGTCCAGCCTGCGGAACGGTTCGGCCGCGGACGACAGCGCCGCCGCGACGTTCTCGCCGGCCGCCGCGACCACCGCGGCGCGCACGGCCTCGTTCCAGTCGCGTCCGGAGGCCGCCCTCGGTGCGGTCCCCGTCGGGAAGACCGCCGTCGCGTCGACCGCGACCGATTCACCGGTCAGCACGTCCAGGCCGTGCAGCCGGTCGCCCCTGCGCGGGTCGGCCATGACGGCCGCGTAGCGCTCCAGCGCGTGCCGGACCGCCCGCTGGCGCGACTCCACGACACTCTCGCCCCAGCCGTACACCGGGAACGGGCCGCCGGCCAGGCCGACCGGGTCTGACACCACGACCTCGCTGACGAACAACGGCAGTTGCTCGTAGTCCCGCTCGGTGATCTCGGCGAACATGCCGGTCCGCGGGTCGACGCAGTCCACCGCGCGCCGGGCCAGCTCCTCGTCGTCGACGGGCGCCGCGGCCGCCAGCGCGGCCGGCCGGGCCGGGTCGTCGGGAACGGCGGGCAACGCCAGCGGGTGCGGCAGGAAGGCGTGGTGGGAGGTTTCCAGCGTCTCCAGGTCGAACCGGACCAGCTGATCGGCAGCCGCGCCCTCGTCGATGCCGGTCAGGTGCCGGAACGCGGCGAAGCACAGGTGGTTGGCGACCAGCGCGACCGTGGGACCGCGCAGGAAATCGCTCGGCACCGCGTCCGGGTGGTCGCGCAGATCCGCGCCGACGGTGTCGGGCGCCAACGCGCACAGCCGGCGCCAGGCCGACTCCCAGGCCGTGGTGTCGCCGTCCTTGCCGATCAGCGGTCCGATCCAGGCCTCGTCACCCACCACGATCACCTGCGCGGACGCGGCGCCCGCGGCGCCGGCGGCAGCGCTCAGCAGCCGCGCGCGTTCCGTCATGGGGCGATCGGCGACATGCAGCACCATGGCGGCGCCGGCGGCCACTTCGTCGAGGTGCCCGTCGTCGACCTCCCGGTACGCGATCCCCTGCTCCGGGTCCCGCGCCTGGGCCACCGCGAGGTGCTCGGCGACGCGATCGCGGTCGAACGGCGACTCGGCGAACGGCGCGAGCACGGGCGTACGCACACCGGCACGCAGCTGGGAGTTGGCCAGGGCCTGCAACAGCGGACCGGACCCGGCCAGTACGACGGTGCTGTCCCGGTAGCGCTCGAAGCGCAGTTCCGGCGAGTCGGTGAAGTACTCGACGAAGGCGATGTTGGCCGCGTAGGTCTTGGCGAGGTCGGGAGTCAGCGAGTGCGGACGGTCGTCCAGCACGTTCTTGACGTACCCCTTGCCGTGCAGGAGCAGGATCAGCTTGGCCAGGGCGGTGCGGCTGGACTCCGGCACGGCTGCGCACAGTTCGCCGAGGGTCCTGGTGCCGTCCAGCATCGGCGCGATCCGCTGGATCCACTCGTACGTCGACGCGCCCTTGAGCATCGACCCGCCGAGGTTGCTGCGGATGTACGCGCCCTCCTGGACGCGCATGACGTAGACATCCCCGCGCAGTCGCGGCCGCACCCGTTCGACATCTACTTCCATGACCACCGCTTCTTCATGAACTCATTGATGACTGGTCAGCAGGAGGACCGAGAGCCACCCGGTCCCCGTTCGGATTCACGCACCGGCTAGAGCACATGTGCCGGAAGGTTCAGCACCCCGATCAGGTGCAGGAGCAGCACGGGCAGCAGCAACAGCAGCTGCTCTGACCGCCGGAAGCGGACAGCTCCGTGAGGCCGTAACCGGCCGTCACCGAGGCGGGCACCACCTTGCCCAGGTCCACCAACTCGAAGGCACTGTCATCCAGCACCAACTCGTCGAATTCCTCCATGTCTTGCACCCCCTTTCCTGCGCCGTGTCGACAAGGGAAGGTCCGCACCGGAAACGTTCGCCGGATCAGGTGCAGGAGCAGCACGGGCAGCAGCAGCAACAGCTGCTCGCACCGCCGGAAGCGGACAGCTCCGTGAGGCCGTAACCGGCCGTCACCGAGGCGGGCACCACCTTGCCCAGGTCCACCAACTCGAAGGCACTGTCATCCAGCACCAACTCGTCGAATTCCTCCATGTCTTACACCTCCTTCTGCACAGCTTTCATCTGTGTTTTCCTGCCAAGTGAAATCGCTGCGACAGCCGCTTTCATGTCACAGCTTTTTCACCTCCGGCAGCACCTTGTCGCAGAAGAGCTCCAAGGTCCGCCGAGCCTCGGGGAGCGGCATCGCGCCGAAATCGATCTGCCACAGGATCTGGTCGACGCCGCCGATGTGGTCGTTGAAGGCGCGGATGCGCTCGATGACGGTGGCGGGAGATCCGACTATGGCTCCGCCCTCGGTGTAGAGCTTGGCCGGCCGAAGACCGCGCAGCATCCAGCCGAACCCGGAGTAGCCGCGGTAGGCCGAGGACTCCCGCTTGTCCCATGGGCTCACGGCCTCCGCCCACACGTCCAGGTAACGGCGCAGATAGGTCTCGGCGATCTCCTCGGCACGTTCGTCGGTGTCCGCGACCACCAGCGGCAGGCTGGCCGCGATCCGGGGCCGCAGCCCGGAGCCGGCGTGCGCGGCCTCGAACGCGTCGCGGTAGAGGGTGAGGTGGTCACGGAACTCGTGCGGCGAGATCAGCGGCGTGATCAGCAACCCCAGCCCCTCCTCGCCCAGCCAGGTGAAGCTTTCCGGGGTGCGGACCGCGGCGCCCCACATCGGCGGATGCGGCCGCTGGGTGGGCCGCGGCAGTCCCGTCACGTCACGGTAGGAGAAGAACGGCGTCTGCTCGCTGACCTTTTCCTCGGTCCAGATACGCTGCACCGCGCGAATCGACTCGCGGAATCGGTCGGTGCTCTCGTCCATCTCCAGACCGAGGGCGTCGAACTCGTCGGGCAGATAGGCCCGGGCGAATCCCACATCGAGCCGGCCACCGCTGATCGCGTCCACCTGAGCGGCTTCCGCGGCCAGTTGAATGGGATGGTGGAAGACAGGCAGCACGCAGCCGGTGATCAGCCTGACCGACTTCGTCCGGGCGGCCACGGCGGACAGGAAGCCCAGGGGGCTGGGGCAGTACCCGCCGTAGTAGTGCAGATAGTGCTCGGTCATCTTGACCGAGTCCAGGCCTCCCATTTCGGCCTGGACCGACAACTCCAGCGCGTCGCTGAAGTAGACCTGTGGAGATTTCGTCTCCGGCGTGCAGTCAGGAAGAAAGGAAAGCCCGAAGCGCACCGATACCACTCCCTACCAACCTGATCCCCATCGGATCGACGTGGGACAAGCACCCACGCGATCCCGGGCCTGTCGGCGCCACCGGGGTGTCTCACGGAGGACGCTACGCCGGGCCGCCGAGGCATTTGAGCCGCGGCAAGGTTCCTTTTCGAGGATGAGGGTTCTCACGCACGAGCCGTCCAACTGCCCCCGCAACCGCCCCGGTCAACAAGAAAGACCCAGGTCACAGGAGATCGCTCCGATCCGTGCAACGACTGAGCCTCCAGGACGGCACGAACAGATCAGGCAACTCCGCCGCCGACTGCTTGCTCGGGCCACGGGTCGCCGCCGTGCCACTCGCGCAGTGCTCCGCCGTTGGCGTTGCTCGCGTGTACAGCTCAACGCGGCAGATGCGTCACCATGCCCGATCCGGCGGCACGACCGTGGTGACGGAATGCGAAGGACTGGCCGTGCTGAAGTACCACAGGCTCTTCGAGTGCCACTGTCACCTCGGCTCCGTGAAGGGGCCGGACTACGTCGGCACCCTCGGGCAGGGTGACGGTCCCCCAGACTGCGGCGGTGCGGACGTAGAAGCAGAGACGATCGCCGGAGGCAACGTCCGCGCCGCCCTGCTCCTCGGACAGCAGGGTGATGTCGGCAGTGAAGCCATTGCGGGCGCGGACCGAACCTGGAGCCGCGAGCACCTGTCCCCGCCTGACGGCATCCACGGCCAGGCCACGCAGCCGCATCGCGACGTTCATCCCCGCCCTCGCCTCCCCGATAGGGGTGCGATTCATTTCGATGCCCGCGATGCGAGCGGTCGCGTCACCGCCCGGGCCGACGATCTCCACCGCGTCACCCTTGTGCACCCGGCCACGCTCGATCCGACCCGTCGCCATGACCTCCCTGCCCTGTTGCAGACAGAACACATCTTCAACGGGCATGAGAAACGGCCCTTCAACTGCATCCACCTCACACGCTCCTGGAAACCCGCCGATGCGAACCCATGCTCCCGGGTAACCGCGCGTGGCGACTACATCGCCTCCATGGGCAACGCCCGTGCGGTGGGCCGCGTGAGCCTGAAGGCCCTGATCTACTTCGAGGTGCTGACCATGCTCGGCGTCATGCTGCTCCCCTCCAAGGGCGCCGCATGCGTCACCGGCTCCGGCTTCATCGCCCTGGCCGCCACACTCAGCGCCGTCCCGCACGTCCCGGTGGCCGCCCTGGCACTGATCTTCGGCATCGACCGGTTGATGTCCGAGGACCGCGCCCTGACCAGCCGGGTCGGCAACGGCGTCGCCACCCTCGCCGTCGCCCGCTGGGAGGGAGAGCTCGACGAGGACCGCCAGGGCCGCCCTGTGCGGAGAGATCCCCTACACCCCGGCCCTCACTCCTTCCGCGGGGCCGACCCCGCACGATCCGATACCGGCGCCCGCACCGGCTCACACCCCCGCCCCCGCGCCGCACACTGACGTACCTCGCGAGGATCGCAGAGTGGGCCGGCTCGGAGCGTCTGCTCCGGGCCGGCCGGCCCACCCGTATGCGCACCACCAGCGCGGGCGGCCGCTCCTGCGGAGCCTTCAGCCGACTTCCACGCCCCACGCGGAAAATGGGGCTACCGCGCGGCCCGCTCTTTGCGCGGGGCAGCCGCGGCCACTCCACTCCTTACGCGCCGCCCGGCGCGCGCGGGCCGGCCGAGGACGACCCCGGCCAGGACGAGGACCAGACCGCAGAGTTGCTGCAGGGTCAGCGACTCCCCTGCGACCGCGACACCGAGCAGTACGCCCGTCACGGGATTGAGCAGGCCGATCAGCCCCACGGTTCCCGCGGGCAGGTGCCGCAGGCCGGCGAACCAGACGGCGAACGCCAGCGCGGTCGCGACGACGGCGACGTAGCAGAAGGCGAGGAATCCCGGCGCGGTCAGCCGGGGCGGGCCGCCTTCGACCGCCACGGCGGCCGGCAGGAGCAGGAGGCCGCCCGCGGTCAGCTGCCAAGCGGTCGACGCGGTCACATCCACACCGGCACCCCACCGCCTGGTGAGGGGGTGACCGAAGGACGACACCAGCACCGCGGCTGCTGACGCGAGGACCCCGGGCACGCCCACATCCGCCGCTCCCGTGAGCAGCATCAGGCATACGCCGGCCAGTCCGATCCCGGCGCCGGCCAGATGGGCCGCTCTCGGACGCTCCGACACCAGGAGCCAGGCCATGAGCATCATCGTCAGCGGGGACACCGCCATGACCGTCGAGGCGATACTCGTCGGAAGCAACTGCGAGGCGGCGTAGACGAGGACGAAGAAGACACTCACGTTGAGCAGCCCGAGCACCGCGGATCGCCACCACCACGCACCCTTGGGCAGTCGCCTGCACAGGGCGAGCATGACCACACCGGCGGGCAGGGCGCGCAGGGCGGCACCGTACAGAGGGCGGTCGGCGGGCAAGAACTCGCGCGTCACGAAGTAGTTGGCTCCCCATGCCACCGGGGCGATCGCGGTCAGCGCCACTCGGCCGATATTAGCTTCCACGGAAGCCATCTTACTTCCATGGAAGCTATAATGTCTTCCATGGAAGGCACTCAACCGATCGATCGTGTGGCTCGCATCCAAGCCGACTGGCGACGGGAACTCCCCGACGTCGACGTGTCCCCGCAGGCAGTGATCGGGCGACTGCACCGGCTGGCCGATCGACTCACCGGGGAACTCCGCCTCGTGTACGCCCGGTACGGCCTCAGCGAGGGAGAGTTCGACGTGCTGTGCGCTCTGCGCCGCGCCGGCGAACCCTACGAACGCGCACCCGGCGAACTGGCCGCGCACACCATGGTGACCACCGGTGCCATGACGAAGCGGATCGACCGCCTCGAACGGGCCGGGCTCGTCACCCGTCGCCGCTCCGACGACGACCAGCGCGGCCGGATCGTCGCCCTCACCGACCCCGGACGAAAACTGATCGACCAGGCGTTCACCGAGCACATGGGCAATGAACGCCGCCTGTTGGACCTGCTGACCGATGCGGAGGCCGAGGCACTCGAAGGCCTGCTCACGACGTGGCTCTCGCGCATGGAGCAGCCGCACCGCCCCGGCAACCCCTGACCCACCGCCCGCCCGCCTCCGGCCGACCCCCGGACAGGGCCTGACGATGTGCGGGGTCGACTGAACACCTCGACGCCGACAGGGCCGACTCGGCCACCACGCACCGCCGGCAGCCGACGGACCTCTCGGGTCGCGCGACCGCCGTCGGGCGCGCGGGCACGCGAGGCGCCTGGCCCCCGGTGAGGAGGGCCAGGCGCGTCGTACGTCAGCGGTCAGTTGTAGGGCAGATGCAGCACCGAGAGGTTGCCGGTGCCCAGGGCGCCGGCGCTGGTGCCGAGGGCGTTCCAGATCTTCGCCTGGACCTTTCCGTCCTTGAGGTCACAGGTCGCGCCGCTGGACGAGGCCAGGCCCTTGGACTGGGTGTAGTGCTCCCATCCCGCCACCGGATCGGTGGCGAAGTAGTGGTAGGTCTCCACGCGGTCCCACGAGCCGTCGCCGGTGCAGTCGTAGGACAGCCGCAGCTGGACGGCGTTGCCGACCGCGGTGTTGGCGTCGACCGCGAGGTCGAACGTCGGCGTGCCGCCGTTGTAGGCGAGGTTCACCCCGTCGGCGGTCAGCGTCACCGGCTGGTACGGGCTGCCGTCGTGGTTGGCGCCGTCACCGGCGGCCAGTGAGACGCTGCCGGCGGCGCTCGTGTCGGGGGTCAGCGACCCGTCGCCCTGCATGTACAGCGTCGGCGAGGTGATACCGGCGCCCGTACTCGTCGCCGTGGGCGACGCGGTCGGGCTCGCGCTCCCATCGCCGTCGGTCATCGTGTAGGGCAGCTTGAACACGGACAGGTCGCCGGTGCCCAGCTTGCTGGGGTTGCTGCCGAGGGCGTTCCAGATCTTGGCCTGGACCTTGCCGTTGGCCAGGTCACACGCCGTGCCGGTGGCGGAGACCAGGCCGGAGGTCTGGGTGTAGTGCTCCCAGCCCTGAACCGGGTCGGTGGCGAAGTAGTGGTAGGTCTCCACCCGGTTCCAGGTGCCGTTGCCGGTGCAGTCGTACGACAGCTGCACCTGGACGGCGTTGCCGACGGCGCTGCCGGCGTCGACCGACAGGTCGAACGCCGGGGTACCGCCGTTGAAGGTGCCGGTCAGACCGGTGGCGGTCAGCGTGACCGGCTGGTACGGGCTGGCGTCGTGGTTGGCGCCGTCACCGGCGGTCACCTGGACACTGCCCGAGGCGCTCGTGGCGGCGGTCAGCGAACCGTCGCTCTGCGCGTACAGGGTGGAGGAGTTGCCGCCGCCGGGGGGCGGGGACGTGCTCGCCGGCGGGGTGCTCGGCGGCGGGGAGTCCGTGGCCGGCGGGGCGCCGTTGCCGCCCTTCCAGTTCTGCGCTCCGGTGGCGACGGTCTGTCCGGCGCCGACCTCGACGGTGGTCCCGTCGGAGAAGTGGACCGTCGAGCCCGTGCCGGTGGCGTCGGCGGCGACGTAGGTGCGGGCGCCGTTCTTGACGAAGACCGAGCTGAGCGGGCTGTCCGAGGTCACGGTGGTGTCCACGGTGCCGAGGGCGGCGAGGTTGCGGATCCAGTGGAAGGTGTGCGCCTTGCTCTCGCCCTCCTCCGAGGCGAAGGAGTTGTTCGCCTTGAAGTTGGCGAGGGCCGCGGCGGGATCACCGAGGGCCTGGTACTCGTACCAGATGTCGGTCCAGATGGTCGGCTGGGTCTTGCCGCTCTGGGTGAGCATCTCCTGATAGTTGGCCTTGACGTAGGCCGGGTCGTAGCCCAGGTACAGGTGGCCGCCGGTCACCGGCAGCAGGTTGATGCCCTGGATCTGCTCGGGTGCGCTGGAGAACCAGGTCGAGTAGGCGCCGCCGTTGCCCCACACCATGCCGACTTCCTTGTGCTTGAAGTCGGTGGGGTAGATCTCGTCCTTGGTGTCGAACCAGTAGTCCTGAATGGCGGCGGCCCTGCGTGGTGTACATGTAGATGCCGGCGTCACGGACGGTCTTGTTGCCGGTCGCGATGCCCCACTGGATGAGCGCGTTGTCGAAGTTCATGCCCTCGGACGAGGACTCCTGATTGTTGCCCGCGGCGAAGGAGCCGTGGCCGGAGGCCCAGTCGTGGCCGCTGTAGATGTCGAAGTCGCGCAGGTAGGGGAAGCGCTTGTCCGTCCGGTCGTAGTTGTTGGCGTCCCGGATGAGCAGGTCGACCATGCCGCCGTACTGGCTCGAGGCGGCCCAGGCCGGGTCGAACTTGGCGAGCGTGGCGGCGGCGGCGATGTAGTAGCCGTAGTGGAAGTGGTGGTCGTTGAGTTCCTGGTCGGACCCGTAGGAGGCCGGGTAGCCGATCAGGGTGCCCCAGTTCTTGTCGTAGTAGAAGAGATGGCCCGTCTCGTTCTGCGAGGCGGTGAACCAGTCGTTCAGCTTGGACTTGATCGCGGACAGGGCGGCGTCGCGCACCGCGGTGTTGCCGGTCTGGTCCGCGATCTCCGCCAGGCGGGCGGCGCGGCCGAGGCCCTTGCCCGTCCAATAGGTGTCGTCGCTCTGCTGGCGGGTCGGATCGACCTTCTCCGCGTCGAGGTAGTTCTGGAGCGTGGCGGCGTCGGAGCCGGAGCTGTCGGCGACGGCCGGTACCTCGGGCAGGACACCGTGGAAGACCATCGAGGTCGTGAAGGAGTCGATACCGGTGAGGATCTTCAGCGGGCCGCGGGAGGACACGTACTTCTGAGTCAGCGGGGTGTCGCCGGTCAGGTGGCGCCACTGGTGCGGCATCAGGGCGGCGACCGTGCCGGTCCCCGTTCCCTCCATCGCCTTGGTGGTGTACTTGTACGTCGTCGTGACGGTGCTCGTGGCGTCGTCGTAGCTGTAGGAGACCGCGGTACCCGTGACGTGGTGGTGGGCGTACTTGGCGTACTCGTCCACGAGCGCGGAGCGGTCGGTCGCCGAGGTCGAGGACGTGGTCGGGAGGACCGCGACGGAGAAGTAGTCCTTGCCGCCCAGCGAGGAGCTGAGGGTGCTGCCGCTCACGGACCAGGTGGAGCCGGTCGGGGCGAAGGCGACGTAGTCGTGACCGTTGACGGTGTAGCCGATGGTGCCACCGGAGTTGGACCACACGCTGAGGGTCGCCGTGGAGGAGCCCTTGATCTGCGCCTTGCCGCCGGTGGCTCGGTAGTAGGAGAAGGGCAGACCGGAGCCGATGGTGGCCCGCAGCGTGTGCGCGCCGTCCGTGAGTACGGGGCTGACGGTCCAGTCGCTCCAGTCGTCGACCTTGACCTCGGGAGCCGCGAGGCCCTCGACCCCCACGACGAAGTCCTCGTCGTAGTTGAAGTGGTACTCGCCGACACCCGTGGCGCTGCCGGAGATCGCCGGCGTGGTGCTGTACGAGACGCCCAGTCCGCCGGAGCCGGCCTTGAAGCCCAGCGGCTGCGCGAACAGTGGCTCGCCGTATGCGCAGTTGGTGCGCTTCCACAGGATCGACGACCACCAGTCGTTGGTGGGTACGGCACCTGACGGGGCGTTCGCCGTCACCCAGTGCCGGGGATTGGTCGACAGGTCCCCGCAACCGGACGGAAGGGGGCCGGGCGGCGTCGTGGTGTAGCTGCCCTGGCCCACCGTGTCGGCGCGCGCGTCATGCGAGACGAGCACGGTCAATGCGGCACCGAGCAGGGCGACCACCACGCCGAGCACCACGGTCCGGTACAGACGGAAGGATCTTTGGGCATGCCACCGAGCGCCTGGCGCGGCTCTTGGTGGGGTGGGGTGGCCCGCTGGCGCGGGCAGCGGGTGACTTGCTGGGAGCATGACAGAACTCCTGGTCAGAGGGGCCGTCGCGAGCCGCACGCGACGGTGACGAATGGACGTGCTCGTGCGTGTGACGCCCTCGGTGGCCGATCCGCAGAGCCTTCCGTCTGCGAGAGGTGGGCCACCCGCGAGGGGGATGAACCGCCGCGGCGATGCGGTCGCGCTGTGCCGTGAACGCATCCGCACGGCTCGCCGTTGAGAGCGTTCTCAGAATGGGAGGCTAGGGATGGTTTCCCGACACTGTCAACACTTCGCGCAACGACTGTTCACCCGTCTGTGACGCCCGCGAAACAGCAGGCCACACAAGACACCCGCTCAAGTGCCGCTTCGTCCGGACCCCTTGACTGTTCTTCCCGGCATCTCCACTGTCAGAACCGTTCGAGAGCGCTCTCAGAACGCGGGGCGAACTCGGCATCCCTTCCCCGACGCCTGGAGACCTCCATGCATTCGCGCAGCTCAGTCCGCCTGCGAGCACTTGCCATGACGGCCACTGCCACTGCCGCCTGCCTCGTCGCGACCTCGTGCAGCGGCGACTTCGCGGACGGCGGTTCCGGGGGGCAGAAAGTGACCTTGCGTATCGGCGTCTCCGGCTCCTTCGGCTTCGAGGAGGCGGGGCTGTACACCGAGTACATGAAGGCCCACCCGAACATCGTCATCCAGCAGACCAACACGCGGAACGAGGGCCGGTACTGGCGGGATCTGCGGACGAGACTCGACTCGGGATCACGGCCGGCGGACATCCAGAGCCTGTCGGCGGAGCGCATGGCCGAGGTCGTGCACAGCCGGGCCGGATCGTTCACGGACCTCGGCAAGACAGGTCTCGGCGGCGCCGACCAGGGGCTGGCGCCGTGGAAGACCGCCGCCGCCACGACCGCCGACGGCCGGGTACTGGCCGCCGGCACCGACAGCGAGCCCGAGGCGATCTGCTATCGCACCGACCTCCTGCGCGCCGCCGGGCTCCCCACGCGACGGGACCGCCTGGCAGCCGCATGGTCCACCTGGGACGGCTATCTGGCACTCGCGAAGAAGTACGCGGCGAAGGCCAAACCCGGCCGGACCTGGACGGACAGCGCCACCGCCCTGTTCACCGCCGAGCTCGGACAGCAACGCGTGCGGTACACCGACGAGAGCGGCGCCGCGGTCTATGCGAAGAACCCCGCGGTGCGCACGGCGTGGAAACACGCGGCCAGACTCGTCGGCGGCGGACTGTCGGCGAACCTGCGCCAGAACAGCGCCGCATGGGACAAAGCGCTCACCTCCGACAGATTCGCCACTGTTGTCTGCCCGGCCGGAATGCTCCGGCGCATCGAAGCCAAGGCCGGGGACCGCTACGCGGGCACATGGGACGTCGCAGCCGGCCCCGGACGGTCCGGCAACCTCGGCGGCTCCTACCTCGCGATCCCGAAGTCGGCGAAGCACCCGAAGGAGGCCGCGGCACTGCTCAAGTGGCTCACGGCCGACCAGCAGCAGGTCAGGGTCTTCACCAGGAGCGGCCTGTTCCCCTCCGGGCTGCGGGCCCAGGCCCAGATCAGGCTGACCCAGGACCCGTACTTCAACAACGCGCCCGTCGGAGAGATCTTCGGCCAGGCGTCGGCCCGCACGCCCGTGCAGTCGGCCGGCGCCGACGAAACCCCGGCTCACCAGGCATTCGCCGATGCGCTGGCAGCACTGGAAGGGCACAAGACCTCTGCGGAGAAGGGCTGGAGGCGGGCCCTCGCCGACGCCGACAGAGCCATGAAACGACAGCCCTGACACCCGGTGCGCGCCGAGCCGGTGCGGCGATCGAGGACCACCGTTATGCGTTCGACTCTTGACGGGAGCGGCGTGGGTCCGGAAACTCTGAGCACCGCTTGAGAGCGCTCTCAAAAATCTGAGGCGCCCGGCGTCTCAGCGTCCGCTCCACTCGCTCCGCATCGAACTCCGCACTCTGCACTCCGCACTCCGCCCGAAGCCATGGAGGCTTTCCATGTCCATCTCCCGAGCCGCCAGACAAGCCACCCTCAGACTCGGGGCGGTCGCACTCGCCGGCACCCTGCTCGCCGCCTGCGGGTCCGGCTCATCGGATTCCTCCGCCCAGAACGGCGGCAAGGTCACGCTCACCGTGGACCTGTTCGGCACGTTCGGCTTCAAGGAGGCCGGTCTGTACGCCGAGTACCACAAGCTCCACCCGAACATCACGATCAAGGAGTCGAGCACCGAGAACGAGGCCGACTACTGGAAGGCACTCCAGACCCGGCTCGCCGGCGGAGGCGGCCTCGCCGACGTCCAGGGCATCGAGGTCGGCCGCATCGCCTCCGTCACCCAGCAGCAGGCCGACAAGTTCGAGGACCTCAACGCCTACGGCGCCAAGAGCCTCAAGAACGACTACTCGGCGGCCAAGTGGAACGCGGCCGGCACCCCCGACGGCCGCACCCTGGGCCTCGGCACCGACGTCGGCCCCGAGGCCATCTGCTACCGCACCGACCTGTTCAAGAAGGCCGGTCTGCCCACCGACCGCGACGAGCTGGCCAAGAAGTGGGCCACCTGGGACGACTACCTGGCACTGGGTAAGCAGTACCAGGCCAAGGCGGGATCCTCCAGCCACTGGATGGACAGCGTCGGCAGCCTCTACTCCCTGATCGTCGGACAGCAGAAGGAGCGTTACTACGACGCCTCCGGAAAGCTGATCTACAAGGACAACCCGGCCGTCAAAACGGCCTGGGACACCTCCGTCAAGGCCGCCCAGGACGGGCTGAGCGCCAAGCTCGCCCAGTGGACACCCGCCTGGAACCAGGCGTTCAGCAGCGGATCCTTCGCCACCATCGGCTGCCCCGCCTGGATGCTGGGCTACATCAAGGGCCAGGCCGGCTCGGCCGGCAACGGCACCTGGGACGTCGCCCCGCTGCCCGGCGGCGCCGCGGGCAACTGGGGTGGTTCCTACCTCGCCATCCCCAAGGGCTCGCCGCACGCCAAGGAGGCGTACGCACTCATCAAGTGGCTCACGGCGGGACCGCAGCAGGAAAAGCTGTTCAAGAAGCAGGGCAGCTTCCCGTCCAACACCGCCGCCATCAAGGCTGTCAGCGGCGTCACCGACCCCTACTTCAGCAACGCCCCGGTCGGTGAGATCTTCGGCAAGGCCGCCGAGAGCGCGCCCGTCCAGGTGCTCGGCGTGCACGACAACGACGTGAACGTGCAGATCACCAACGCGCTCGGTGAGGTCGAGCGCAAGGGCACCAGCTCCGCCACCGCCTGGAGCCACGCCGACAAGGGCGTCAAGAACGCGGTCGGCTGACCGGCCCTCCCCCGTGACGGGGCGCGAGGGACCACCTCCCCGACAGGCGGCCTCCCGGCACCGGTCCTTCGCGCCCCTCCCCTGACGTCCGACAGACCTCTCCGATCCAAAGGTCTCCTCATGACCCTGACCGCCTCCGCCCCCAGGCGCACCGCGCGGCCGCCTGCCACGCTGCGCCAGCGCCTGGCCCGGCTGTCGCCCTACGCCTATGTCACCCCGTTCTTCGCCCTGTTCGCCGCCTTCGGGCTGTTCCCGCTGCTCTACACGGCCTACGTCTCGCTCTACCGGGTCGAACTCCAGACACCGGACCAGATGGAGTGGCGGGGCCTGGACAACTACACCGCGCTGTTCGGCGACGACAACTTCTGGACGGCGCTGCGCAACACCTTCACCATCGGCGTCATCTCCACCGTCCCGCAGCTGCTGATGGCCCTCGGCCTGGCCCACCTGCTCAACTACAAGCTGCGCGGCCGCACCTTCTTCCGCGTCACCATGCTGCTGCCCTACGCCACTTCCGTGGCCGCGGCCACCCTCGTCTTCGCCCAGCTGTTCGGGCGCGACTTCGGACTCATCAACTACCTGCTCCATCTGGCCGGCATCGGACCGGTCGACTGGCAGTCCGGCACCGTCGCCTCGCAGATCGCCGTGTCCACCATCGTCACCTGGCGCTGGACCGGCTACAACACGCTGATCTACCTCGCCGGCATGCAGGCCATCCCGGCGGACCTGTACGAGGCCGCCGAACTCGACGGAGCCTCCCGCTGGCGGCAGTTCCTGCACGTCACGTTGCCCGGTCTGCGCCCCACGATCCTGTTCACCATCGTGGTGTCCACCATCGGCGCCACCCAACTGTTCGGTGAGCCCCTGCTGTTCGAGGGCAGCATCTCCGGCGGCATCTCCCACCAGTACCAGACCCTCGGGCTCTACATGTACGAGCAGGGCTGGGGCTTCTTCCATCTCGGCCGTGCCGCCGCCATCGCCTGGGTGATGTTCGTGCTCATCGTCCTGCTGGTGCTGGTCAACACCGCCGTCGCCCGTCGCCGCAGCGGCAAGGAGAACCAGCGATGACCACTCTGACCGCGCCGCGAAGCACCGGCGAGAGCACCGCTCCGGCCGCCCGCCCCGCCCGCCGTCCACGCGGCAGGCGGGCCGGAGGCCACGAGCGCGGCGGGCGCCTGGCGTACGCCATCCTCATCGCGGCGGCCCTGTTCTCCGCCTTCCCCTTCTACTGGACGATCGTGGCGGCCACCCGCTCCAACGCGGATCTGGCCAAGACCCCGCCGGCGCTGCTGCCCGGCGGCAACCTGATCCACAACTTCGACCAGGTGCTGCAACAGGCCGACATCGGCAAGGCGTTGCTCAACTCCCTCATCGTCTCCGGCTCGGTGACGGTGGGAACCGTCCTGTGCTCCACCCTGGCCGGCTTCGCCTTCGCCAAACTGCACTTCCGGGGACGCAACGCACTGCTCGCCCTCACCATCGGCACGATGATGATCCCGCCGCAGCTCGGAGTGATCCCGCTGTTCATGGTGATCGCCAAACTGCACTGGGTGAACCAGCTCCAGGCCGTCATCCTGCCCGGCCTGGTCTCCGCCTTCGGGGTCTTCTTCATGCGCCAGTTCCTGCTGCAGGCGCTGCCCGACGAGCTGATCGAGGCCGGCCGCGTCGACGGCGCGTCGACGGCCCGGATCTTCTGGAGCATCGTCATCCCCGTGGCCCGGCCCGGGATGGCCGTGCTCGGCATCCTGACCTTCATGGCCTCCTGGAACGACTTCTTCTGGCCGATCATCGCCCTGACCTCGCAGCAGCCGACGGTGCAGGTCGCCCTGCGCCAGCTGGGCGGCGGCTACGTCCACGACCAGTCGGTCGTCATGGCCGGCACCCTGCTCGGCACCCTGCCCGTGCTGCTCGTCTTCGGCCTGCTGGGCCGACAGATCGTGGGCGGCATCATGCAGGGCGCCGTCAAGGGGTAGGCGCGGCCCCCTCCCGCCGCCCTTTTTCGCGGGCGGCTCGTGCCCGCCCCTCACGGCGGCCCCCGATCTCCCGGCCTCGCGCCCGGCACGGCCCATCCGCCCCGCTAGCCGCGTCGGGCCCCGGCCGGGACGATCGGGGGCCGCCCTCACCCGGTATCCCGGGCCGGAACCACCACCCCTGTGACCGACACCGTCGGATCACGGTGGCCGGAACAGCACTTGTTCCTCCGCCACGCATTCTTTGCCACGGCCGTCTGCGTCACGACCTCATGCGATACGACCTTCTTCGCCACGAACTCCCGCGTGACGGCCTTTCTCTTTCTTCACGACTCTTCTCTTCACGACTCTTCTCTTCACGACTCTTCTCTTCACGACCCTTCCTGGTCGCGACCTTTCCTCGTCACGACTCTCGTTCGCCACGACACCACGGAGCCCGGATGACCACCACCGCCCCCCACACCACCCCCGCGGCCGGAGCGACCTTTCCACCGGCGTTCCGCTGGGGTGCCGCCACCGCCGCCTACCAGATCGAGGGAGCCGCGAACGAGGACGGCCGGACACCATCCATCTGGGACACCTTCAGCCGGACGCCCGGCAAGGTCCGCAACGGCGACACCGGGGACATCGCGGCCGACCATTACCACCGCATGCGGGACGACGTGGCGCTCATGGCCTCCTTGGGACTGACCGACTACCGCTTCTCCGTCTCCTGGCCCCGCGTCCAGCCGACCGGGCGTGGCCCGGCCTCCCAGAAGGGCCTGGACTTCTACCGTGCCCTCGCCGACGAGTTGCTCTCCCGCGGCATCCGCCCCGTGCTGACCCTCTACCACTGGGACCTTCCGCAGGAACTGGAGGACGCCGGCGGCTGGCCCGAGCGCGACACCGCATACCGGTTCGCCGAGTACGCCGAGCTGGTCGCCGGGGCGCTCGGTGACCGCGTACAGACCTGGACGACGCTGAACGAACCGTGGTGCGCGGCCTTCCTCGGCTACGCCGACGGCGTCCACGCGCCGGGTCGCACGGAACCGGCGGCGGCGCTGCGGGCTGCCCACCACCTGAACCTGGGCCACGGTCTGGCCGTCGGTGTGCTGCGCGACACGATCCCCACGTCGGCGGAGGTGTCGCTGACGCTGAACCTCGCGGCCGTGCGTCCGCTCACCAACAGCCCCGCCGACGTCGATGCGGCGCGCCGCATCGACGCGCTGGCCAACCGCGTCTTCCTGGATCCCGTCTTCCACGGCCGCTACCCCGAGGACCTGCTCGCCGACACCGCGGACCTCACCGACTGGGCCTTCGTTCAGGACGAGGACCTGCGAGTGATCTCCCGCCCTCTCGACAGTCTCGGCATCAACTACTACTCCCCCACGGTGGTGGCCGCCGGCTCCCACCCCCTGCCCTCCCCTTGGCCCGCCGCCCAGGACCACGTGCGGTTCGTGCCGGCCCCGGGCCCCCGCACGGCCATGGACTGGCCGGTGGACGCAGGCGGCCTGTACGAACTGCTGACGCGGCTGCGCGACGAACTGCCGCACACGCCGGTGCTCGTGACGGAGAACGGCGCCGCCTACGACGACTACGTCGACCCGAGCGGAGCGGTGCACGACCCCGAGCGGATCACCTACCTGCGTGAACACCTGGAGGCCGTCCACCGTGCGATGGAGGCCGGGGCCGACGTCCGCGGCTACTTCCTGTGGTCGCTGCTGGACAACTTCGAGTGGGCCTACGGCTACGGCAAGCGGTTCGGCATGGTGCACGTGGACTACGCGAGCCAGCGCCGCACTCCGAAGGACAGTGCGCTGTGGTACGCGCAGGTGGTGGCCTCCGGCGGGCTGCCCCGCGAGTGAGCGGCCGACGAGCCGAGAATCATTGAGAGCGCTCTCTAAAATCAGGTGCACTCCGCAGGTCACGGGAAGCTACGCTGTTCCCGTCCCTGAGAGGAGCGTTCTTTGTCCGACCAGATCTTCGCTCGTCGCCCCACCCTGGAAGCCGTCGCCGAACGGGCCGGTGTCTCCCGAGCCACCGTCTCCCGCGTGGTGAACGGAGGCAGCGGGGTGCGCGAGGCTCTGGTGGACAAGGTGCGCCGCGCCGTCGAGGAACTGGGGTACGTGCCGAACCAGGCGGCTCGCACCCTGGTCACCCGGCGCACCGGCGCGGTCGCCGTCATCGCCGCGGAGCCGGAGACCGAGGTCTTCACCAACCCCTTCTTCGCCGAGCAGTTGCTCGGCATCAGCCGGGAGCTGGCCGCGCACGACCACCAGCTCGTGCTGCTGCTGACGGAGGAAGCGGCCGACTACGAGCGGGTCGGGCGCTACCTCGCCGGCGGCCACGTGGACGGCGCCGTGCTGTTCTCCCTGCACAACGACGATCCGCTGCCGGAGATCGTCCGCCGGGTCGGCATCCCGACCGTCTTCGGGGGCCGCCCCGGATGGCCGGGCGCGGAGGCGGACCGCAGCCTGCTGTACGTCGACTCCGACAACCGCGGCGGCGCACGCGAGGCGGTGAATCATCTCATCTCGCTGGGCCGCGGCCGCATCGCGACGATCACGGGTCCGATGGACCAGGTGGCGTCGGTGGACCGGCTCGACGGCTACCACGACATGCTCATGGACGCCGATCCCCGGCTCATCGTGGAAGGCGACTTCTCCGAGCCGGGCGGCGCACGTGCGATGACCGCACTGCTCGACCGCGCCCCCGACCTGGACGCCGTCTTCGTCGCGTCTGACCTCATGGCCCTGGGCGCCCTGCGCGTCCTGCGGGAGCGCGGTTACCGGGTACCGGCGGACGTGGCGGTCGTCGGCTTCGACGACATGGCCAAGGTGGCCGAGCACACCGACCCACCACTGACCACCGTCCGCCAAGACATCGAGGAGATGGGCCGGCTGATGGTGCGACTGCTGCTGCGCAGCCTCGACCGCCAGGCGAAGGACGCCCCCGTCGGCCGTCCGCTGTCTTCCGTGATCATCCCCACCCGGCTGGTGCGGCGCGCGACAGCGTGACGATGCCGGCCCGCGTCGCCGGACGGGGCCTTTTGCCTCTCACGAGACGGACGCGCGGTATCACTGCTACCGTCGATACCATGTCGGAATCCAAGAAGGCGATGAGCCTGCGTTTCCCCGACCCCGCGCAGCAGGCCGCCATCGCGGCGGCGGCCAAGCAGGCGGGGGTCAGCATGCAGGAGTACATCCTCTCTGCCGCCTACGACCGTGCGACCGCCGTGGAGCGGAAGTTCCTGGACGGCTTCCAGGCGTCCATGGCCCGCAGTGGCGCGGCTTTCGCGTCCGAGCCCAGCAGCGTGGATCCCACAGCCGACCAGCGTGCTGCCGAGCAGGAGGCGCGTCGAGACCTCGACCAGCACCAGGAACGAGGCAATGCCGCGTGAGCCAACCCGACCGGCTCCACCCGCTCGACGTGACCTTCCTCCTGCACGCCGCTGAGCTGCTCGACGGCGATCCACAGGTCGACGACTTCGGACCGCTGTACGCCGCGGTCGCCCGAGTCAGCGCCAGGGCGATGGAGCGGGACATCTACGGTTCGCTGTACCTCAAGGCCGCCGCACTGCTGCAGACCCTGGCGAGACTGCCGTGTCTGGAACACTCCAACGAACGCTTCGCCTGGCACGCGACCGAGGCCTACCTGCTTCTCAACGCACGCGAACTCGACTACCAGCCCAAGGCAGCCGTCGCCCTGGTGCGTGACGCGGCATCCGAAGCGCTCGGCGTCGCCCTGATCGCCCGCCAGCTGCGCGACTGGACCGTCACGTAACCCTGGGGCAGCCGAACGTATTGCCCTGCCTCGGGCTTCCCGTCTCTACCCGCGGCCGAGCAAGCGGTCGAGGTACTCACCCGGCCCTTCTCCTCACTTCTGAGCCGGAGGGTTCTCCCCCGTCATCTGCGCGCTCCGCAGTCGTTCAACCTCCTGGCGCCCGTGCCGTTTGGGCCGGACTGCTCGTTCCAGAGGGAGGGTGACGACGTCACGACATGGGTCCGTCGCACACCTGCCCTGCGCATCCGATCCGCTGTCCGCCGCGGAATCAGGCCGAGAGGTGAACGATGGAACAGTCGGAGTTCGTCCAGCCGGACCGCGCAGTCGCAGTGATGTATGCGGTGTGCGCTGCTTGCCGTTTCATGGGAGAGGTGGTCACGGTGGATGAAGACGTGAATACCGTCTTCGTCCGAGCTCGCTCCCACGCTCAAGCGGCCCATATCGGTGAGTCGATGACAGGCGTTGAAATCGTCTGGGACGTCATCCCCGCGATCTGAGGAATCAGCTCCGCGGCGGCCGCGGCGGAGTCCACGAGCTCAGGTGAGGCGGGCCGGACTGCGCGTGCGCCTCTGAACAGAGGTCGTGCAGGCGGTGCCGGGAAGTGGCGGCACCGCCTGCTGTCGCGTGAGTGGGTCAGAAGCAGGGGTGGGTGTCGGCGGTCCCGACGTTCAGACCGGTGCTGAAGACCTTGGTCTTGAGGGTGGAGTTGAGCGCGCCGGCCGCTTCCTTGGTGAGCTTGAGCGTGACGTTGGTGGCGTCGGCCTTGTGCTTGCCGAGCCTGACGTGGGCAGTGGACAGGTCGAGCTTGAAGACGGGGACCCGGGTCTTGGTACCGGCGACGAGGCCGGTCAGTCGTCCCTTGGTGAGGTCGATGGTGAAGTTCTTGACCTCCAGCGAGCGGCCGTTGAAGACGTTGGTGAACTTCAGGCCGCCGCTGTGCTTGATCGTTCCGCCGAGGGGGCTGGTGGTCAGGGAGCCGCCGGTGATCGGGTAGCCGGCCTTCAAGGTGGGCCGGCCGCCGACGGTGGTGAGGCTGGGCTTGCCGGGGCGGGTGACGATGGGGGCGATCCCGTTGGACAGCAGCGCCTTGGCAATCGCCGGAGCCACCGTCACGGAGGTCTGGCCACCCTTGACGTGGACGGTGTGCGGGGTTGCCGAGGCGGTGGGCGCCGCGATCACCAGGGCCGCGACGGTGGACGCGGCGGAGACAAGTACGGTGCGGGTCATGGCAGTTCACTCCTGAGGCTTGTTGTACCGGGTGAAGCGGATGACGGGGACGTATTCCGCCACTGCGGAGGGAGTGGATGCAGCCGGCAGCCCAGGAAATCAGAGGTGGGCGATTAATCCCTTTGGTATGCAATGTGCTGATGCACAAAGTGACCTCCGATGCTGAAACCCTCCCTTCCTCTTAGGTCGTTCGGTGGCCTGCAACCGATACGGCTCGGAGGCGGAATGTGAGTCCGTAGGAGCCGCGATGGTGCGAGGCGTCATCGGGTCGGCACGTCGCGGGAGCGTCCGGCGGGGGGCGGCGGCGTTGCCGCGCGGTACGCACACCGGGATGCACCACGCCGGCGCGATGGGCTCCCGAAACGACCTGGAACTCGTGGCGGGAGGGGAGAACCGATGACGGCGCTCCGGACCGGATCTGACGTACTCGCGGCTAGGGTGGCGACGGTGACCAGACCATTGTCCGATGACCTGCTGGCGCAGGGCTTCGCCGACGGGGACGAGGCCTGTCTCAACGAGGCCTACCAGCGTTGGGGGGCACTGCTTTTCACGATCGCCCTGCGCAGGCTCGGTGACTCTGAAGAGGCGAGGGATGTCACCCAGCAGGTGTTCGTCGGAGCGTGGAGGGGGCGCAAGGGCTTCGATCGGGACCGTGGCTCGCTCAAGACGTGGCTGGTGGGCATCACGGACAAGAAGATCGCTGACGCGCTGGAGCGGCGGTCGCGAGCTCTGCGGGGCCAGGAGGCTGTCGCCGAGTTCGCGTCCCTCGACAGCGAAGCGGATTCCATCACGGCGGCGGAAGCGGTCGTCGACCACGTCGTGATCACGGATGAACTCGGCCAGTTGCCCGCCCCTCAACAGGCAGTGCTTCGAATGGCGTTCTACGACGGCTTGAGTCTGTCGCAGATCGCCGAGCGGACGGGCATGCCGCTAGGAACGGTCAAGAGTCATACACGGCGCGGGATGATGCGCTTGAAGCATCGACTGGAGGTGGACGGTGAAGCACACTGACGAGGAGACGCTGACCTTGATGGCGCTCGGAGAGCTCCCTTCGGACAGTGACGACCTTCACCTGCAGACGTGTCCGGCCTGTCGCAGCGAACTCGAAGCGCTCCGCCACGTCGTCATGACGGCTCGGGCATCGGAGCTCGATGACGTCGAACTCCTACAGCCGCCAGCCGAGTTGTGGACCGACATCGCAACCGAACTCGCCCTTGCCCACGCGCCGACCGACGACGCAGGCGCCGTGCACGACGGCCCTCATGACGTCACCGCCGACAACGATGACCACGTCGCATCTCCCGCCGAGCACAGTGCACCTACCTCACGAGCCGTGCGCCGGCCACTGCTTTCGCGCCGAGCGCGCTTCAGTGTCGCCCTGGCTGCGTGCGCGGCGCTGCTTGGCGCTACGGCAGGAAGCGCGATCACCTGGTGGGTGACTCGCGGGGACAGTACGGCCTCCGCCGTCCACACCAGAGCGCTCGACTCCCTGCGGCCCGCGTCGAAGGGCTACGCCGGCCTGCGCGGTACAGGAGCACACCGCAGCCTGACCGTACAGGTCACGGAACTCCCCACCACCTCAGGCTACTTCGAGGTGTGGCTCATGGACCGCTCCCACACCAAGCTCGTCTCCATGGGGGTCCTGAACCCCGACGGAAAAGCGACCCTGCCGGTGCCGGAGAACATCGACCTCAGGCAGTACTCGGTCGTCGACGTTTCCGTACAGCCCTACAACGGCAAGCCCGATCACTCCGGCAAGAGCATCGTCCGAGGACCGTACGCCAGTTGAGGGCCGGGGCGCGCGACGGAAGGCCGCCCCCATGGAGTGCGGCCTTCCTGTGTGCGGATCACTTTTGACTCTCTCGGATGGTTGCCGGGCGGACTGCACGCAGGTGGGTGCCGCCCCCCGCGAAGGGCCGTCAGGCGGGGTTTGCCCTCTGGCCACCCGGCCTACTCGCGCGGCGGAACTCGCACGAAGCCCTGGGCCCAATCGTCCTTGTCGAGCTCGCAGGCGTCGAAGTAGAAGCACTCCGGTTCATCACGGAAGCCCGGTAGCAGCCGAGCCTGACGCACACGCTCTTCAACCCGTTCAAGGGTTGAGTAGATACCGAGCAGCTTTACGTCGTCGCCGTCCACCTCGTCGCAGAACACCCCGCCCTCATCGACGTGCACAGTTGAGCCGTCGTCGCCAGCTTCGTTCTGGTGGCCGACATGCCACAGCGGATACACGATCACAGGCGCGAAGCTATCAGCACGCGAGTCCGTGATGCTTGCGAGGTTCGGCGCTCATACTTCCAGGGACTCAGGCAGCGCCAGAGACCGCCGCCGTTCAAAGCCTCACGACCGCCGAGGGCTTGCGGGCCGCGACCGTGCATCATGTCGCCATGATCCAGAACGACCGGCACGCGCCCGACGCGACCCCGCAGCATCCCGACGTCACCGAGGCGATCGTCCGGGAGCGGCGCCTCCACGACCCCTCCGCCCGCGTCTCCGGCCCCCTCGCCGAAGCCCTCTTCGACCCCGATTTCATTGAGGTCGGCGCATCCGGGCGGCGGTGGACGCGCACGGAGATGGTCGCCGCCCTGCCCACGCTCCATGGCGGCGCCGAGAACAGCACGCCCATCACTGCAGAGCGCTTCGAGGGTGCGATCCTGGCCCCCGGCATCGTCCACCTGACCTACCAGACCCGCATCGGGGACCGGCACGCCCGCCGTTCGTCGATCTGGCGCCGCGACGCCGCCGGGGAGTTCCGGGTCTACTATCACCAGGCCACGCCGGTACCGGATGAGACGGCCAGGCCGTAAGGGCCGTCCTGGGGCGGCCGTCTACCCCTTCCCGCATGGACGGCGCGCAGTTACGCCGCAACCTTGAACTGGCGGCGCAGGTAGGCGTCGAAGAATCGGGCGCCGAGCAGGCGCCGGCTGTGGACCAGGAACTTGGCGGCGGGCGTGACGACGTAGCGGCTGCGCGGGTGCGCACCGGTGGCGGCGTGCTCGATGACTTCGGCGACGGCCTCGGGCGGAGCGGACAGCAGCTTCGACTGGTAGCCCTGGGCCATCTGCCGGTCGGCAGCCTCGTTGAGGCTGTCGTAGGGTCCGGTCGGGGCTGCGGAGTCGGCCAGGGTGTGGGCCGCGGTGTCACCGAAGCCGGTGCGGATCAGGCCCGGTTCGATCAGGCTTACCTTGATCCCGAAGGGGGCGACCTCGAAGCGCAGTGCGTCGGTGAGGGCTTCGACGGCGTACTTGCTGGCGTGGTAGTAGCCGCCTGCGGGGAAGACGAGCCGGCCTCCCATGGAACCGACGTTGACGATGCGGCCCCGCCCGGCGGAACGCATGCCGGGCAGCACCAGTTGACTCATCCGGGCCAGACCGAAGACGTTGGTCTCGAACTGGCGGCGCACCGCGTCCAGGCCGGTCTCCTCGACGGTGCCGTACGCGCCGTAACCGGCGTTGTTGACCAGCACACCCACCGAGCCGTGCTCGGTCTCGATCGTCTTGACGGCATCGGACATCGACTGTTCGTCCGTGACGTCCAGGGCCAGGGTGCGCGCTCCGGCCGCGGCGAGATCGGTGAGGGATTCCGGGCGTCGGGCGGTTGCGTAGACGGTCAGTTCCGGGTGGGCGGCCAGGCGCAGGGCCGTGGCCCGCCCGATGCCCGAGGAGGTTCCGGTGATCAGTACGGCGGTGGTGGTCATGATGCTTCCTTGTCGGGGTGGGGATGGTCCAAGCCGGTGACGAACAGCGCGACGCCGTGCCGCAGTCGCCGAGCTGGGGCCTCGGGGTCGGTGAGGTCGGCCTCCAGACCGCGGGTGAACGCCAGGAGCAGTTCCGCCACCTCACCGGCGTCCGCCTTGCCCAGATCGGGGCGGGCGGTGGCGATCGCCGAGATGAGCAGGTCACGCATCGCGTCGTTGTAGCCCTCGACGAGGTCCGCCGACTGACGGGTCTCGACGCCGAGGAGCTCGGCCGCGTGCGCGGGGCTGTCGTGCCAGAGCCGGGCGGCCAGCCCCAGCTTCGCCTCCAGCACTCCGGTCAGCTGCTCCGTCAGGTCTCCCGGGGTGGCGGTCGCGGCGCGGGCGTCGGCGAGGGCCGCGTCCAGCAGCCTGGCGGCCAGGCGACGGAAGGCGTCCTGCTTGTTGCGGACGTACTGGTAGACAGCGGGGCGCGACATGCCCGCCTCGCGGGCGATGTCGTCCATCGTGCTGCGCCGCACGCCATGGCGGGTGAAGCACGCGTAGGCAGCATTCAGGATCTGATCGAGCCGATCCTCGTCATCGAACATGCTGACAATCTTTGCATGGAATGTCAGCATGTTCAAATGAGCGCGTGGGAGACGCGGTCTACCTCACTCCGACCGGGGCAGCCGTGCGCTTCGAGGACGGACACGACGTCCCCGAAGCGCAGAGTGCCGGTGGGACGTCATCACGGGTGCGCGGCGGCCAGTTCGTCGCTCGCTCGGCACCGACCTCGAAGCCGTCGTCAGTACGTGGACATCAGCCGGTCCGAGGCTGACCAGGGCGACGTCGCCGGAGGGGATACCGCCGCGGAAGGATCGTGCCCGGGCGATGAGTGCGCAGCCGACCCGCTGGAGTTCCTCGTCGCTGTCGACGCTGTCGAATCGGCCGCCGCGGCGGGGCAGAACGAGCTGCTGGCGGAGCAGCGGAAGAGCGGACCTTTCGAAGGAGCCCATGCGGTCCAGGCAGGCCACGACGTGGTCGCCGTCGCCCCGTTCAGTTTCCAGGCCTGCAGGAGGACGTCCAGGACGGCTGGGGGCTCGGCTTCGCCGCCGATCGCCCACAGCGCGGCGACGACGGCGGGCCGTACGCGCACGTGCGCGTCGGTGTGGGCGGTCAGCAACGTGACCGTCTCTCGTGAGCCGGCCACCGCCGGACCGTACACCTCCAGAGTGGGGCCGTCACCCACAGGGGCCTCCGTCCGGTCCCCTGCGGGCCGGCAGGGATCACGAGGTCGTGTTCGGAGTCAACGCCAGACCGTCCAGGGCCCGTTGCAGGCTCACGTTCGGCACGTGGGACCCGGACATCATCGACTCGATACGCCCCTTCTTCCCGCCGGCCTCCCAATGCCCCTTGGCCCAGTACGGGTGGGGATACACATCGGGAGAGTGCACCCACACCACGGTCACCGTCATGTCCGTGCCCGCTTTGGTCCATCGGTCGATGTACGTGGTGATGCCCTGCCACGTCATCTCCGCGGACTCCAGCCTCCAGCCCTTGCCTGCTGCGTAGCGGTGGGCCGAGTCCCGCTCTTCGATCTTCAACGCGCCTCCCCGGAGTTCGAGTCACGCAGTCTCCTCCAAGCGCAGGGGTGCCCGTGGTTCTGCCAAAAGGGCTCTCCTTCGAGGGCGTGGGGCAAGGGCACCGAACCTCCCGGCAGGTCCGAGGGCCAACGCTGATCCATGGCCGGTCGGGCAGGAACGGGACATCGGCCGCGCTGACCGTCCACGGCAAAGGGGCGCCCGCGACACCTCTACGGCTCACCCCGACGGACGCGGTGCGCCGTGGGCGGCGTTCGCAGGGGACGCGAGGCGCAGGTCCGCCAGCGTCTGGGCCAAGGCCTGCCAGACGTGCGCGGCCAGGTCCAGGTTGTGGGACTCCGTCGCCTGACGGCCCAGCCGCTGCAGGACGGCGATGCCTTCCTCGGCCCGTCCGGAGAGGATCATCAGTCGGCCGTCGAGGACCGACAGCCGTACGCGGTCGCGGTAGGGCAACAGCGAATTCTCTCCCTCGGCCAGGAGTTGGCCGCTGATCGCGCGGGCCTCGTCCAACCGGCCGCGGTGGAAGGCGAGGTGGGCCCGCAGTGCACGCAGTTCCTGGGCCTGTACGGGGGTGCCGCTCGGGTCCACGGCGAAGGCGACCTCGGCCAACCAGCGCTCCGCAGACTTCAGTTGGGGTGGTGTCATTTCGAGCGCCGCTGCGGTCGCGGCGAGCCGCAGGCGGGTCCACAGGGGCAGGTCGTCCGTGCTCTTCAGGAGGTGGAGGGCCTTGTGCAGCTTGGTCCGGGCGGCGGCGTGGTCGCCGTGGCGGTTGCTGACGGTGGCGGCGGTCCACCATCCCTCGGCCGCCTGCGTCGGCGTGGCCGCGGGAAGCAGGTCCCGTTCGAGTTCGTCGATGTGCTGTGCGGCCGCGTCCAGTCTGCCCAGCTCCGCCTCGATGCCGGCGAGCAGGGTCAAGGCCGCCGCGGTGTCGGACACCGACAGGTCCTGCGAGCGGGCGAGGGACCATGCCTGACCAGCCCCCGTTTCTGCCGTGCGCATGTCACCCATGGAGCGGGCGCACTCGGCGTACGCCACTTGGGACCGAACCAGCAGTTCGGGAACGTCCAACAGCTCGCTCAGCTCCAGGAGCTGCGACAGACGAGCCTGCTGCTGCACGTAGTCACCGAGGCGGCCGGCGGTGCGGCTCAGCAGCCACAACGCCTGCCAGCGCGCGGCGGGATCGTCGCCCGGGTCCTCGTCGACCGCCCGGGAGAGGGCGGCGACGTCGCTCGTGCCGGACGGCGCCGACAGCGCGACCGCCAGTTCGCGGGTCAGGGACTGCGGGGGCGGCGGCGCCGTCAACTCGGAGACCTCGACACCCAACCGCTCGGCGAGATACGCCGTCGCACGCTGGGTGGGCGGCCGTTCTCCCGACTCCAAGCGTGACAGGTACCCGGTCGACATGCCGTCACCGACCAGTCCTGCCTGACTCAGTCCCCGCTCCAGCCGGAGCCTCTTGAGTCGACGGCCGAAGTGCGGCTGCTCGAGCATCTCCCACCTCTGCTCCCTTGACGCGCCAGGCCTCCGCCCTCGGCCTGTTCGATCGGAGACCTGAAGTTGTCAGCACTCTACGAAGCCCGCGAAAGGGCTTGCAAGGCAAAATCAGCCCAGCACCTGCCCGGTCGAGACCGCGTGTCGCGGTGTGACGACCCGACCTCGACACGTCAGCATGGTTCCCAAACTCTCTTCGCTGAAGGGGAGTTGACACGTTGCCCATGTCACTTGGCAAACCCTTGCCAGGGGGGTTGCCGCAGCTTAGCCTCAAAGGCGCCGACTTGATGTGACGCCCTCGTTCGTCTCGTGGAGGTTCTCGTGCCACACCATGGTCGACCGGATCGAACGCCGAACGGCGCTGCATTCGCTGTACGGCCGAGCCTGGTCTTCGGACCGAGCGGCGACCTCTGATGGTCGTGACAACGTTATCCGGCCATCGGCCGATCTCCACCGGGAGCATTCGCTCGCCCTGACCGGCCGTCCGGGCTTTCGCGCCCCCCGTCCCCATTCCGACGGAACGTCACACCGCGGCCGCCGACAAGGTGGCACGCATCCTGCGCGCCGGACCCCGCCGACACCCGGCACCGACGCGCCGGTTCGTTCCGCGCCCACCCCCCTCCGCATCCATTGCGCAGCAGAAGGACGGTACGTCCGTGGCAACCACGAGTTTCCCCGACGCCTCGCCCCGCAAGCACCACCGAGCCGCCGAACCGGCTCCCCCCGCGCACCGCACCTCCGTCGCCGACTCCTCGCCTCCCGCTTCCAGAGCCGTCTGCACGGCCCGTGCCTTTCCCGGAAACCTCGTCATCACGGCCGCGGAGCCGGAATTCGCCGGCCAATTCGGCCTCAGCACACGGGAGATATGCGGGCGCCGCCTTCTCGACCTCCTGTACTCGCCCGCGCCCAGTCGTCTGCAGGAACAATTCATCGCTCTCTCCTCGGGCCGTCGCCCCCGATTCACCGAAAAGGTCACGGGAAAGGACGGGGCCGGCGGACTCTTCCACGCGGACATCACAGCGATCTCCGTGCGAGGGCGGAGGGGTGAGACCTCCGGCGTCGTCGTCCTCCTGCACCACTCCACCTCCGCCGCGCCCGCACCATTACCGGACTCCGAGCCGAGCCCGGCCGATGACGAACCGGTGCTCAACGCGCTCGACGCGCAGGTACTGGAGGGTGTGGCCCGAGGCGAGTCGACCGTCCAACTTGCCTCGCGCCTGTACCTGAGCCGACAGGGCATCGAGTACCGCATCGGTCAGATGCTGCGCAGGTTCGACGCCCCGAACCGCCCCGCGCTGGTCTCCCGCGCCCATGCGTTAGGAGTCTTCGCCTCCGGACAGTGGCCACCGCGCGTGCTGCCCACACGCATCAAGCCATAGGGCGGAGTCCCCTCGACGAGGGCCGTGACCATCACCGATGGTGCCACGGCCCCTCGTCGCGCCGGGCTGTCGCGACGGACGCGGTTCAGGCTGCCGAGGGCTGCCACGCCTCCTGGAAGCGGCGGCGAGCCCGGAAGAGCCGGGAGCGCACGGTACCGAGGGGCAGCTCCAGCACTTCCGCCATCTCCTCCTCGTTGAGGCCGTAGGCCCGCAGCGTCAGAACCTGCCGGTGCGCCCGGGACAGGCGGTCCAGTACGTCGGAGATGTGCACGGCGTCCAGCGGGTTGGCCGGATGCTGTGACTCGACCTGCGAGCAGGTCTGTTCCTCGCCGAAGCGCTTGGCGGTGCGCACGGCCTCGCGGACCGTCACGGCGCGCACCCACCCGTAGAAGGCCACCGGTTCGCGCAGCGAGCCCAGACCGCGGTAGATGGCGAGCAGGGCCTCCTGGGTGGCGTCGGCCGCGTCGGCCCGGGTGATGGACCGGCAGATGCGGGCCACGTAAGGCGTGATGTGGTTCAGCAGGTGGTTCATGGCGTGTTCGTCGCCCGCCTGGGCGCGCGGCAACAGGGTCAGAGGGGAGGGGAGTTCGCTGACGGTGGGCATGTCGGAGGACGGCTCCTTATGAGCGACCGGGCGTATGCGGGGAGGGGGCGACCGTCCCCGTCGAGGGCGTGGCGGTGTCCACCCCGTGTGCGGGAAGAGGGTGTTCAGCCCACGTCCGTGGTGGCGGGCTCGCGGCGGGGCTCGGACGCGAAGGCGAGAAGGTCGTCGAGCACCTCGTCGCGGAAGGCCCGCATGAAGGTGGGGCTGAAGCAGGCGGTGCAGTGCGGGAACTCGATGGACAGACGTCCTTCGAAGGAGACCACGCATGCCATGACGGGACTGCGCCCGGCCTGCGGGAAGTAGTTCTCGCGCCCCGGCACCAGGCGGACGTCGACGGCGCGCAGGCCGTCGGGCAGCCGTGGCCCGGGGACGACGCCCATGTTGGTGGCGATGACCGTGGCCATTTGGAGGGCGGGGTTGCGGGGGATCTCCGGGGTGATGCGCATCTCGTGGAAGTGGTCGCCCCTTGCGATGAAGTCGTTCACCCGGGCGTGGACGGTGCGCGCCAGATCCAGCGGGTCGGAGGTCTCGGACACCTCCAGGGTCTGCAGATGCGTGGTGACCGCGGGCACCACGACGGACGCCGGCAGCGGCGGAGTCAGCCGGGAGCGCAGGTCGACGGGAGACAGACAACCCAGGGTGCGCGGACCGTCGCCCTCCAGTCGTCGTCGGGCGGTTCTCAGCAGGGCGGCGGCGATGAGCGCGTGCACGGAGACACCCGCCTCCCGCGCCCGCCCGCGCAGGCGTGCGGTGCGATCGGTGTCCAGGGTGAGCCGGCAGACCTCGATGTGCCCCTCGTCGCCCGCTCCCCCGCCGGTGCGTGCAGGGTTGTAGCGGACGAGTTCGACCGGACTCTTCTTGGCCTGCGCGATGCGGGCGTCGAGGTACGCGGCGGTGTCGGCCTCGTCGGCGGGCGGCAGCAGGGCGCTGACGGGCTCGGGCCACTGCGGGGCGTCCGCCATGCCGGCGTCGGCAGGTCCGGGCTGTGGCCGTTCGTCGGAAACGAGCGCGCGGTAGTGGTCCCACACCGTGTTGTGGAGTGTGATGCTGCTGTGCCCGTCGGTCACGGTGTGGTCGACGACCAGGACGAACAGGTGCTCCGTGCCACCCGGCGCGCTGACCAGGGCCGCGCGTGACAACGGGCCGCCCACCGTGAGGGGTCTGTTCAGCTCCGTCGCGTAGGCCTCCTCCAGGTCTGCGGTGCGTGTCTCCAGGCGGGGCCGCTCGGTCTCGTCGAGCAGGTTCAGCGCATGGCCGCCGCCGTCCGCGACGATCCGCGAACGCAGGGTCGGGTGCGCCTGCGTCACAGCGTCGAACGCGGCGGCCAGCGCCTCGGCGTCGACGCGTCCGCGCAGCGCGCAGGACAGCACCGCCCTGCTGCGCTGGCCCACATAGAGCGTCTCGACCGGACACAGCGGACGGTGCATGACCAAAGCCCTCTTTCGATCGTCCAACGGGTGGCCCTGCGGCACGGTCGGTCTGTCGCCCGAATGCGGCCGCGGGTGTGGGGAGTCGCATTCGAGAGTGCACCGCGCGCCGTCGCCGAATCCACCCGGGCAGGCGTCGAAAAGCGAAGTCTCGTGATTTCCCTAAAAGTTCGTGCCGCATGCACACTCCCCGGCCCGGCGTTCTTTGGGGAATTCCCTGAATTACCGCTCGTGGGTCGGTGCCGCCTTGACCGGGCCGATCTCGGTGGCGCACCGTGATGTCCCGTAGAACCGGAGCCAGGGTGACGCGTTCACCCGGTCCCCTCTGTGCGACCTGCCTTTCCCGCTTGGTCGGCCCCCTGCGCGCACTCAGACGCGAGGGCGGCACGAGGCGGCGGCCGCACTGCTTCGATCCGGTCGTGCCGTCGCCGGCCGGGACACTTCGGCTTGCCACGTGAGGGTTGTGCTATGTCACTCCAGCAGGACGAGCGGAGTCCGCTGTCCGGGGCCCAGGAGGGTCTCTGGTACGCCGGTCGGCTCGCGTCGGACAGCGCCGCGTACAACACCGGCGAGGCGGTGGAGATCCACGGGCCGCTCGACACGGGCCTGTTCGAGGTCGCGTTGCGCCGAACGGTCGCCGAGGCGGGCACCTTCGCCCTGCGGTTCGTCGACACCGAGGACGGCCCCCGCTGCCACCGGGCCGCCGACCCGGACGACTGGCCCCTGCACCACGTCGACGTCCGGGACGCCGACGACCCCGGGGCGGCCGCCTGGGAATGGATCCACGCGGACCTGGCGACCCCGGTGGACCTGGAGAAGGGCCCGCTGTTCTCGCACGCGCTGCTGACGCTGGCCACAGACCGGTACATCTGGCTGCTGCGGGCCCATCACATCCTGCTGGACGGCTACAGCTACAAGCTCCTGGGCCGACGTCTCGCCGAGGTGTACAACGCGCTCGCCGCCGGACGCGAACCGGACGCCTCCGGCTTCGCCCCGGTGGGCCGACTCCAGGAGGAGGAGGCCGCCTACCGCGCCGGCGACCGCCACAGCCGGGACCGCGCCCACTGGGCCGAGCGCCTGGCCGGGCTGCCCGAACCGGCGCGCCTCACCTCCCGTACGGCCGCCGCGACCGCACCTTTCCTGCGCCGCACGGCCGAGTTGACGCCGTCCGAAGTGGCCGCCCTGGACGCGGCGGCCTCCCGCCTCGGGGTCGCCCGCGCCGACCTGCTGGCCACGGCCACCGCCGTCTACCTGCACCGCATGACCGGGGCCGAGGACCTGGTGCTCGGCCTGGCCACGATGAGCCGCCTCGGCAGCGCCGCGCTGCGCACACCGGGCACCGCCTCCGACGTCCTGCCCCTGCGGGTGCGCGCCACCCCGAGGACGCCGCTCACCGAGGCGGCCCGGTGCGTCGCCGAAGAACTGCGCGCTCTGCGCCGCCACCAGGCCTACCGCGGCGAGTACCTGCGCCGCGACCTGGGACTGCTGGGCACCGGCCGGAGGCTGTACGGACCGGTGCTGAACATCGTCCCCTTCGACGAGTCGCCCGTGTTCGACGGCCACCCCACCACCTGGCACCACCTGTCCGGCGGCGCCGTGGAGGACCTGCAGATCTCGGTACGGCCCGGCACCGAGGCCGGCGGCCTGTGGCTGGCCTTCGACGCCAACCCCGCCCTGTACGAGGAGGACGAACTCGCCCTGCACCGCGAGCGATTCCTCACCGTGCTGCACCGGCTGGCCGAGGCCGCGCCGACGACCGCGCTGGTCGAACTGGACATCCTCCTGCCGGGCGAGCACCCGCGCGACACGCCCGCCCGCACATATCCGGTCGAACGCACCCTCACGCAGCTCTTCGAGGAACAGGCGGCCGCCGTCCCCGAACGGACCGCCGTCACCTGCGGCGAGGTCCGACTGAGCTACGCCGGGCTCAACGCCGAGGCCAACCGCCTGGCCCGGCTGCTGACCGAGCGCGGCGCGGGCCCCGGCCGGGTGGTGGCGCTGGCGCTGGAGCGCGGGGTGCGACTGTTGCCCGCCCTGCTGGCCGTCCTCAAGACCGGTGCCGCCTACCTCCCTCTGGACCCGTCCCACCCGGCCGAGCGGCTGCGGCTGGTCGTCGAGGACGCCGCCCCCGTCGCCCTGGTCACCGAACGCGCCCACGCCCACCTCGGCGGAGCCTCGGTGCCCACCGTCCTCCTGGACGACCCGCCGGTCATGGCGGACCTCGCCGCCCGCCCCACCGAGGACCTGACCGACGCCGACCGGCACGGGCAGACGAGCCCCGCCGACATCGCGTACATCATCCACACCTCCGGCTCCACCGGCCGCCCCAAGGGCGTCCCCGTACCGCACGCCAACGTGGTGCGGCTGTTCTCCACCGCAGCGGAGCACTTCGCGTTCGGCCCGGACGACGTGTGGACGCTGTTCCACTCCTACGCCTTCGACTTCTCCGTGTGGGAGATGTGGGGCGCGCTGCTGCACGGCGGACGCCTCGTCGTCGTCCCCTACGCCGTCAGCCGCTCCCCCAGGGACTTCCTCGAGCTGCTGCACGACGAGCACGTCACCGTCCTCAACCAGACGCCGTCCGCCTTCGAGCAGCTGATCGACGCCGACCTCGAACGCGCCGGGGACAGCGGGGCGTTGCGCTACGTCGTCTTCGGCGGCGAGGCCCTGCGCCCGGCGCGGCTGCGCCCCTGGGCCGACCGGCACGGCCTGGACCGGCCCCAGCTGGTGAACATGTACGGCATCACCGAGACCACCGTGCACGTCACCCACCACCGCCTGACCCGCGCCGACCTCGACGACCCGCGGCGCGGCAGCGTCATCGGCCGGCCCCTGTCCGACCTGCGCGTCCACCTCCTGGACGGCGAGAAACGACCGGTCCCGCCGGGTGCGAGCGGCGAGATGTACGTCTCCGGCGCCGGGGTGGCCGCCGGCTACCTGCACCGGCCCGAGCTGACCGCCGAGCGCTTCCTCGACGACCCCTTCGGCCCTCCCGGCACCCGGATGTACCGCTCCGGGGACCTCGCGCGGCGCCGCCCGGACGGCACTCTCGACTACCTCGGCCGGGCCGACGCCCAGGTGCAGATCCGCGGCTTCCGCGTCGAGCCGGGCGAGATCGAGGCCGTCCTGGCCGCCCACCCCCGGGTGGCCCGGGCCGCCGTCGTCGCCCGCCGCGCCGACAACGGCGCCCAGCACCTCGTCGCCTACGTCCTCACCGCCGGCGACACGCCCCCCGAACCGGCCGAGTTGCGCGCCCACGCCGCCGCCCGTCTGCCCGAGCACATGGTCCCGGCCGCCTGCGTCACCGTCGACGCCCTGCCGCTGACCGCCAACGGCAAACTCGACGTACAGGCCCTGCCCGCACCGGACTTCACCGCCGCCGCCTCCGGCACCCGCCCCCGGACCCCGCAACAGGCCCTGGTGTGCGCCCTGTTCGAGGACGTGCTGAAGCTGCCCCGCGACAGCGTGGGCACCGACGTCAACTTCTTCGACCTGGGCGGCGACTCGCTGCTCGCCACCCGTCTGCTGGCCCGGCTGCGGCACGACACCGGCGCGGAGATCCCCATCACCACCCTCTTCGAGACCCCGACTCCGGCCGCGCTCGCGGCACGGCTCGCCGCCGACACGGCCGACCCCGCAGGCACCCCGCCCCGGCCCGTCCTGGGGACCGCCGTACGTCCCGAGCGGGTGCCACTGTCGTTCGCGCAGGAGCGCATGTGGTTCCTGCACCGGCTCGGCGACCGGGCCGCCACCTACAACATCCCGCTCGTGGTGAGCGCGCCAGCCGACCTCGACGCCGACGCGCTGGAAGCGGCCCTCGGCGACCTGGCCGACCGCCACGAGAGCCTGCGCACGGTGGTCGCCGAGCACGACGGCACACCCCACCAGCGCGTCCTGCCGCCCGGTGCGCTGCACCCGCGTCTGCACCGCGTCGACTGCCCCGCCGCTGAGAGCGCCGCCCACGTCGACGCCGCCCTGCGCCACCGCTTCGACCTCACCGCGCAAAGCCCCCTGGCCGCCTGGCTGCTGGGTCCGGCCGAGGACCGCACGCTGCTGCTCCTGCTGCACCACAGCGCCGCCGACGGCTGGTCGCTGCGCCCCTTCGCCGAGGACCTGGGCACCGCCTACGCGGCCCGCCGCGCCGGACACGCCCCCGAGTGGACGCCGCTGCCGGTGCAGTACGCCGACTACGCCCTGTGGCAGCGCGCCCTGCTGGCCCCCGCACCCGACGGCACGGGCCGCTTGGAGCGGCTTACCGCGCACTGGCGCACGGCGCTGGCGGACCTGTCCGAGGAGTGCGCCCTGCCCGCCGACCGGCCCCGGCCCCAGACGCCGCGCGGCACCGGCGCCCACCTCGAGACGGTCGTGGACGCCGCCCTGCACCGCGACCTGCTCGCCTTGGCCGACCGCGAGGGCGCCAGCCTGTTCATGGTGCTGCACGCCGCCCTCAGTGCCCTGCTCACCCGCAGCGGCGCAGGCGAGGACATCGTCCTGGGCACCCCCGTCGCGGGCCGCACCGAACCCGCCCTGGACCAGCTGATCGGCCTGATCACCAACACGCTGGTGCTGCGCGCCGACACCTCCGGCGACCCCGCCTTCCGCGACCTGCTCGCCCGGCTGCGCACCGCCGACCTGGCCGCCCTGGACCACCAGGACCTGCCCTTCGACCGGCTCGTCGACGAGCTCAACCCGCCTCGCCACCCCGGCCGGCACCCCCTGTTCCAGGTGATGCTGGCCCTGCAGAACAACGACCCGGCCGTCCTCGAACTCGACGGCCACCGCGTCCGGTTGCGGCCGACCGCCACCGGCACCGCCAAGTTCGACCTCTTCGTCGACGTCCTGGAGCGGCACACCCCCGAGGGCACCCCCGACGGCCTCACCCTCCACATCGAGTACGCCACCGACCTCTACGACGCCTCCACCGCCGAGGCCTTCGGCCGCGCCCTGCACGACGTCCTGCGCACGGTCAGCGCCGATCCCACCGTCCGCGTCGGGCAGTTGCCCGCGGTCCCCGAGCGCACGCCGGTCCCGGCCGGGCCCGCTGTCGGGGAACTGGAGGCGGCTGCGCTGTCGGTGCCCGGCATCCGCGCCGTCCGCGCCCTGATCGCCCCCGACGGCCGGACGCCGCACCTGTACGTGGTGCCGGGGCGCGCCGACGCGGCGGAACGCGTCGAGGAGGTCCTTGACCGCGCGGGCCACACCGCCGTCCGGATCACCGCGGTCAACGCCCTGCCCCACGACGAGGACGGCCGGCTCGACACCGACGCCCTCACCGCCCTGCCCGCCGTCGACCGCACCGCCGCCGACGCCTGGCGCGAGCGCCTGACCCGTCTGCCGGGGGCGACCCACGCCGAGGTGACCGTGGAGGACATCCCCGAGGAACTGGGCCGCCGCCACGCCGGACTCACCGACCGCGCCCCGGACACCGCCGGCGCCGAGTCCGGCGTCGGCAACGCCCCGGCGTCCGCCGTACCGGCGCTCAGCGAGGGCCCGGCGCTCGTCGAACCGTCCGTCTCCAGCTGGGCGCAGGCACTGCGCCGTGCCGCCGAGCGGGCGCAGGGCGACATCGTCCACGTCCACACCGACGGCAGCGAGCACCGGCGCAGCTACGCCTCCCTCATCCCCGAGGCCTCCCGGGTCCTGGCGGGCCTGCGCCGGGCCGGACTGCGCCCCGGAGACCAGGTGATCCTCCAGTGCGACGCCACCGAGGACTTCCTGGCCGTGCTGTGGGGCTGCGTCCTGGGCGGTTTCGTCGCCGTCCCGCTGACCGTCCCCGCCTCCTACGACACGCCCTCGGCGGCGCTGACCAAGCTGGAGGGCATCTGGCGGATGCTCGGCCGGCCCTGGATCGTGTGCTCCGCCGACCGCGAGAGCGGCCTGCGCGGCCTGGCAGCCCGCCAGAACTGGCCCGGCCTGCGCCTGACCACCGCCGACGAGCTGCGCGAGGCGCCGGAGGACCACGACTGGCACCCCGCCCGGCCCGACGACCTCATCCTCATGCTGATGACGTCCGGCAGCACCGGCCTGCCCAAGGCGGTGCGGCTCACCCACCGCAACGTGCTCACCCGCTCGGCCGCCACCGAGCAGATGAACGCGCTCGACGCCTCCGACGTCTCCCTGAACTGGATCCCCCTCGACCACGTCACCGGGGTGGTGATGTTCCACCTGCGGGACGTGTACCTGGGCTGCCGCCAGATCCACGCGCCCACGTCCTGGATCCTGCAGGACCCGCCGCGTTGGATGGACCTGGCCGACCGGCACCGCGTCACCGTCACCTGGGCACCCAACTTCGCGTTCGGTCTCCTCGCCGAACAGGCCGACCGCTTCGCCGACCGCACCTGGGATCTGTCGCCGATGCGGCTGGTGATGAACGCCGGCGAGGTCGTCGTGGCCGCCGCGGCCCGCCGCTTCCTGCACGCACTCGAGCCGTTCGGCCTGCCGCAGGACGTGATGCACCCCGGCTGGGGAATGTCCGAGACCTGCTCGGTGGTCACCGACGCCGTCCTGGCTGCCCGGCCCAGGCCCGGCGAGGGCACGTTCGTCAGCTGCGGCCTGCCCTACCCGGGCTTCGCCATGCGCGTCGTCGACGACTGCGGCACCGTCCTCGCCGAGGGCGACGCCGGCCGTCTCCAGGTCCGCGGCACCTCCGTGACCGGCGGCTACCACGACAACCCGGGCGCGAACGCGGAGGCGTTCACCGAGGACGGCTGGTTCGACACCGGCGACCTGGCGTTCCTGCGCGCCGGGGAGCTCTACATCACCGGGCGCGCCAAGGACGTCATCATCGTCAACGGCGTCAACCACTACAGCCACGAGATCGAGGCGTGCGTGGAGGAACTGCCGCACGTGGTGCGCAGCTTCACCGCAGCCGTCGCGGTGCGCTCCGACCCCGCGGCGTCCACCGACGAACTCGCCCTGTTCTTCCGCCTGTCCCCCGAGGCCGCCGACGGGGACACCGCCGCGGCCCTGCGGGAGATCGCCGGCAAGGTGACCCGGGAGATCGGCGTCAGCCCGGCCTTCCTCGTCCCGGTCGCCCAGGACGCCGTGCCCAAGACGGAGATCGGCAAGATCCAGCGCACCAAACTGCGCAAGAGCTTCGAGGCCGGCGCGTTCGACGAGCAGGTGCGTGCCACCCAACTGCTGCTGGGCACCGCCGCGACCGTGCCCGACTGGTTCCTGCGGCCCATCTGGCAGCGAGCGGAGCACCACGCCCCGCGGCAGGCCGTGCCCGGCCGGCACACCCTGGTCCTCGCGGGCGACGACCCGCGCTCCGTGCGGATCGCGGAGCGGATCGCCGACACCCTGCGCGCCACGGGCGAACGCTGCACCATCGCCTCCGACGGCACGTCCTACGCCCGCCTCGACGCCGCCCGTTACCGGATCCGCCCCGGCGAGCACGACGACCTCGCCATGCTGCTGGATCAGCTGGAACGCGACCAACGGCCGGTCGACGCCGTGGTCCACCTCGGCGGGCTGCACGACAGCGATGCCTCCTGGACCACCGCGCTGACGGCACCGCACGAGGAGAGCGGCACGCTGTCGCTGCTCGCTCTCGCCCGGGCGCTCGCCTCCCGGACCGCGCGGCAGCGCCCCGTCGACCTTGTGTACGCCACCGCGGGCGCCCAGGGAGTGCGGGCGGAGGACCGGCCCCACCCGGGGCACGCCATGGCGGGCGCCCTGCTCAAGTCACTGGCGGAGGAGCTGGGCCGGCTGCGGGGCACGCACGTCGACCTGCCGTCGGACGCCGACGAGGACGCTCCCGCGCTGCTGCTGGCGGAGGCACACGTCCCCGCCGACGCCGCCGAGGTGGCGTACCGCGACGGCCACCGCCACGTGCGCCGCCTGGCCCCGCTGCCGGAGGCGCCCCCGCGTCCCCGGTCGGCCGCCACCGACGGGTTCACCCTGGTCACCGGCGGCCTGGGCGGCGTCGGCGGCGAGGTCGCGGCGCATCTGCTGCGCACCCCGGGCACCCGGCTGCTGATCCTGGGCCGCACACCCGAGGACGCCCTGGACGCCCCGGCCGAAGGGCCGCGGCGCGGGGAGGCGCTGCGGCGGCTGCGCGAGCAGGGTGAGGTCCGCTACGCGTGCGCCGACGTCACCGACGAGTCCCAGGTCCGTGCCGCGGTGGACGCGGCCGCCCAAGCGTGGGGTGTGCCCCTGACGAGCGTGCTGCACCTGGCCGGGACGCTCCTCGAATGCCCGGTGGGTGAGCTGGACGAGGACACCTGGCGGCAGGCGGTGGCCGCGAAGGCGGGCGGCGCGTGGACGCTGCACCGGCTCACCGCCGACCGTCCGGTCACGTCCTTCGTCACCTTCTCCTCCGTCAACGGCTTCTTCGGCGGGGCCATGAACGCCGCCTACGCAGCGGCCAACGCCGCGCTCGACGCCCTCGCCGTCCATCGCCGAAGCCTCGGGCTGCCCGCGCAGTCCCTGGGCTGGAGCATGTGGCGCGAGCGGGGCATCAGCCGCGGCTACCGGCTCACCGCGCTGACCGAGGCCCGCGGTTACCGGCTGCTGGACGCACAGGCCGCACTGCGCTCCTTCGACCTGGCCCGCACGCTCGACGCCCCCCACCTGCTGATCGGTGCCGACCGCACCGCCCCCTGGGTGCGCAGCCATGTGGCGGCACCGGTACGGCCGGTGCGGCGCCCGGCCGCGCGCGTCGGCCTGGCGGACGGCACCGACCTGGGCGCTCTGTACCGCGCGGCGGGCGACGCCGCCCGTGCGGCGCGCCTGGCCGACGGCTGGGTGCTGCGCTCCGCCGGCACCACCTCCCAGCCGGAACGAGCCGACGGGCAAGGGGACGCCCGGCGGCTGGAGAGCCGGCTCGCCGAGGTGTGGTGCGCCGTGCTGGGCCGCGAACGGGTGGGCCCGGACGAGAACTTCTTCGACCTGGGCGGCAACTCGCTGCTGCTGGTCACCGCCCAGCACGCGGTCAACAGCGCCTTCGACGCCGACGTGTCGGTGGTCGACCTGTTCGCCCACCCCACCGTCCGCGATCTGGCGCGCCACCTGGCGGCCACCACCGGTCCCGCCGCCGCGAAGCCGTCATCGGGGCAGGACACCGCCGGCGCCCGGACGGACGGCCCGGCCGGGCACCCGTTCGCCGAACCCGCGCCCAGCGAGCTGGACCGCGCCAAGGAACAAGCACAACGGCAGCGAGCGGCCCGTGCCCGCCGCACCGCACGCCACGGAAAGGACCGCGGCCATGCATGACAACCCCGCAGCACACGCCGAGGAGGACGCCCCCGCCGTCGCCGTCATCGGCATGGCGGGCCGCTTCCCCGGCGCCGACGACCTGGACGCCTTCTGGGACAACCTGGCGGCCGGCCGGGAGTCGATACGCCCCGTCAGCGACGAGGAGTTCCTCGCCGCGGGCGGCGACCCGAGCGACCTCGACGACCCCTCCCTCGTGCGCATGGCCTCCGTGGTCGAGGGCATCGACCGCTTCGACTCCGGCTTCTTCGGCTACAGCCCGGCCGAGGCCGCCGTCGTCGACCCGCAGCAGCGGCTGCTGCTGGAGACCGCCTACCACGCCCTGGAGGACGCCGGATGCCTGGTCGAGGACCGTGACACCGGGGCGTTCGGCGTCTACGCGGGCAGCGGCGACAGCCGCTACTACCCCGCCCATGTCCACCCGCGCTTCGCCGGACAGCCCGGCTCGGTCGCCCTGGTGCACGCGGCCACCGCCAACTCCCTGGGCACACTCGCCACTCGCGTCTCCTACGAACTGGGTCTGACCGGCCCGAGCCTGTCGCTGCAGACGGCCTGCTCCACCGCGCTCGTCGCCGTGCACACCGCCTGCCAGGACCTGCTCGACTACCGGTGCGACACCGCGCTGGCGGCCGCGGTATCCCTCAACCCGTCGGCGGCGCTCGGCTACCGCCACGTACCCGACGGGCCGTTCTCCCCCGACGGCCACTGCCGCGCCTTCGCCGCCGACGCCGCCGGCACCTCCTCCGGCGACGGCGTGGGAGCCGTCGTCCTCAAGCGCCTGGAGGACGCCCTCGCCGACGGCGACCGCATCCGCGCCGTCATCCGCGGCAGCGCCGTGAACAACGACGGGCGCCGCAAGGTCGGCTTCAGCGCGCCCAGCACGGCCGGACAGACCGAGGTCATCCTCGCCGCGCAGGCCCAGGCCATGGTCGACGCGGGCAGCATCGGCCTCATCGAGGCGCACGGCACCGCCACCAAGCTCGGCGATCCCATCGAGGTGGCGGCCCTTGCCGAGGCGTTCCGGCACAGCACCGACGCGCGCGGCTTCTGCGCCCTGGGGTCGGTGAAGACGAACATCGGCCACCTGGGGACGGCCGCCGGCATCGCCGGTCTCATCAAGGCCGTGCTCGCCCTGGAGCACCGTCAGATCCCGCCGAGCCTGCACTTCGACCGGCCCAACCCGCTCATCGACTTCGACTCGGGCCCCTTCCGGGTGCCGACCGCCCTGGAGGACTGGCCGGAGCGCGCGCACCCGCGCCGGGCCGCCGTCTCGGCGTTCGGCATCGGCGGCACCAACGCCCACGTCATCCTGGAGGAACCCCCGCCCACCCCTCCGGCCGCGCCGCGCCCGCCCGAGGACGGCCGCCGCCTGGTCCTGCCCCTGTCCGCCCGCACCCCCGGCGCCCTGCGCGGCCAGGCCGACGCCCTCGCTCGGCACCTCGAACGCCGTCCCGACCTGCGCCTGGACGACATCGCGCACAGCCTGCGCACCGAACGGCCCGCCCTGCGCCACCGCCTGACCGTCACCGCCTCCTCCCGCGAGGAGGCCGTCGACGCCCTCCGCGCCTCCGCGCCGCTGACCCCGCCCGCCGGCGACGACCGACCCCGCGTGGCCTTCCTGCTGCCGGGCGGAGGCACCCAGTACCCGGGCATGGGGGCGGAGCTGTACCGCGAGAACACCGTGTACCGCGACACGGCCGACGAGTGCGCGCGCGTCCTGCGGCCCGTCCTCGGCGGCGACCTGCGCAGAACGCTCGTCGAGCGCCGCCCGGGGGACGACACGGACGCCTTCCTCGGCCTGGTGGTGACCGAGTACGCACTCGCCCGCACGCTGATGGAGGCGGGCGTACGCCCGGACGCCCTCATCGGGCACTCGCTCGGCGAGTACACGGCGGCCTGTCTGGCCGGGGTGATCGACCTGGAGGAGATGCTGCCTCTGGTCACCGAGCGCATCCGGCTGATCAGCTCGGCGGGCGGCGCCACCACCGGCGTCGCCGCCGCGGTGGAGGACGTCCTGCCGCTGCTCGACGAGCAGTTGTCCCTCACGGCCGTCAACGGCCCCACCGCGTGCACCGTCGCCGGGCACGTGAACGCCGTCGCCCGCTTCGAGGCCGAACTCACCCGCCGGGACATCCCGTTCCGCCGGCTGCGCATCCCCGTCGCCGCCCACTCCCACGTCCTGGACCCGGTTCTGCCCGCCTTCGAAGACCACCTGCGCCGGGTCACCCTGCGCCCGCCGCGCATCCCCTACGTCACCAACGTCACCGGCGACTGGGTCACCGACTCCCAGGCCACCTCCGTGCAGCACTGGCTGGACCACACCCGGCACACCGTGCGGTTCGCCGACGGCATCGCCGCCCTGTGGGAGCGCCAGCACCCGGTGCTGGTGGAGATCGGCCCCGGGGACACCCTGACCAAGCTGGCAGGCAACCGGCTCGCCGACCGGGCGCCGGTGACGGTGACCACCATGCGGCACGCCAAGGCCGAGGCGGCCGACGGCTTCGTGCTCGCCGAGGCCCTGGGCCGGCTGTGGAGCGCCGGCGTCGACGCTGCCCTGCCCCCGGCGCCGGACACCGCCGGACGGGTGCCGCTGCCGCCGTACGCCTTCGAACGCCACCGGCACTGGATCGACGCGCCCGGTGCCCGTACGGACGCCACCGTGTCCGAGGACAGCGCGCCGGCCGGCGACGCGCTCTCCCCACGCCCTCGGCTGACGACGCGGCACGTGCCGCCGCGCACCGACCGCGAGCAGGCGGTCGCCCGGCTGTGGGAGGAGACCCTCGGCATCGCGGGCATCGGTGTGCACGACAACTTCTTCGACCTGGGCGGCGACTCCATGCGCGCCGTGCTCCTGGCCGGCCGGCTGCGCCAGACGGGCGTCCTCGACGTGCCCGCCGCGAAATTGCTGGCCGCGCCCACCGTCGCCGGACTGCTCGCAGAGGAACCGGCGGACACCCCGCCCGGCACAGCTCCCGCCACCGCGCTGGGCCCCCTGCTGCCCCTGCGCGCGGAGGGCACCGCCGTCCCGCTGTTCTGCCTGCACCCCGGGGCGGGTGTGTCCTGGCGCTACACCGGGCTGCTCCCCCACCTCGGCGGCGACCAGCCCGTGTACGGCGTCCAGGCACTGGGCCTGGACGGCACCCGGCCGCCCGCGCCGGACGCCGCCGCGATGGTCACGGCCTACCTGGATCTCGTGTGCCGGGTGCAGCCGCACGGCCCCTACCGGCTGCTGGGCTGGTCCTACGGCGGTTTCGTGGCCCACGCCATGGCCTGCGCGCTGCAGGAGGCCGGAGAGCGGGTGGATCTGCTGGCCATGCTCGACGCACCCCAGCCGCACGGCACCGCCTACGACCCCGAGACGGCCGAACGCCAGGTCGCGGCCCTGCTGTCCCGGGTGGCCGGCCTGCCGGGGGCGCCGGGGGCCGGGGCGGCGGACGTGGAGCGGGTCCTGGACCGTATCGAGGCCGAGGCGCAGAGTGCGCCGATCACCCGGGCGCAGGCCGCCGCGATCGCCGCGGTCATGCGCAACAACCTGCGCATCGCCCCGCAGTTCAGGCCGGGCCGCTTCCGCGGGGACGTGCTGTTCTTCAGCGCCGCCGAGGAATCGGTCACCGACTTCGCGGTCGACCTGGCCGTCCAACCGGGCAAGGCGGACGCCTGGCGCCCGTACGTCGACGGCACGCTCCACGACCACCAAGTGCCCTGCGGCCACTACGAGATGACCGAGCCCGAACCGATCGCCCGCATTGGTGAGACGGTCGCCAAGGCGCTGCGCGCCCTGAGCGGCTGAACCTCGGCCGTGCACTCCCGCTCCGTAAGGCCACCGTCCAAACGAGTAAGCCCCGACCCTTGAGGAGATCGCGCGTGACCGCGACCCCGGACCTCTACGAGCTCGGCGACGCGCCCGAGATCGGCACCGTCCCCCGCCGGATGTACGCCTCGCTCATCCGCCGCGAGCGCTACGGGCAGCCCGTCGACGCCTTCCGCACCGAGGTGGTGGACGTTCCGCCCGTGGGCCGCGGGCAGGTCGCGGTGAAGGTGATGGCGGCCGGCATCAACTACAACAACGTCTGGGCGGCTCTGGGCGAGCCGCTCGATGTGATCACCGCCCGGCAGAAGGCGGGCGCCACCGAGGACTTCCACATCGGCGGCTCGGATCTGTCCGGGATCGTGTGGGCCGTCGGCGAGGGCGTACGCGGCGTCGCACTCGGCGACGAGGTCGTGGTCCTGGCCAACCGCTGGGACGAGTCGGCCGAGGACGTGCGCCTCGGCGCCGAACCGGCCTTCTCCTCCACCCAGCGTGTGTGGGGTTACGAGGAGAACTACGGCTCCTTCGCCCAGTTCGCGGTCGTCGACGACTACATGTGCCACCCCAAGCCGGCCCGGCTGTCCTGGGCGGAGGCCGCCTGCTACATGGCGACCGCCGCCACCGCCTACCGCCAGCTGTTCGGCTGGCAGCCGCACACCGTGCGCCCGGGCGACCCGGTGCTGATCTGGGGCGGCGCGGGTGGCCTCGGCTGCATCGCCATCCAGCTCGTGCGGCACGTCGGGGGGATCCCCGTGGCGGTGGTCTCCAGCCAGGAGCGCGGCGAGTTCTGCCTCAAGCTCGGCGCCGAGGGCTTCATCGACCGGCGCGAGTTCGACCACTGGGGGCGGCTGCCGGACACCTCCGACGAGGCGGCCATGACCCGTTGGCTGAGCGGCGCCCGCGCCTTCGGCCGGCGGTTCTGGGAGGTGCTCGGTGAGCGGCGCAGCCCACGCATCGTGCTGGAGCATTCCGGCGCCGACACCGTGCCCACGTCGATGTACCTGTGCGACAACGGCGGCATGGTCGTCCTGTGCGGCGGCACCACGGGCTACAACGGCGACGTGGACCTGCGCTTCCTGTGGATGCGGCAGAAGCGGCTGCAGGGCTCGCACGTGGCCGGCGCCCGCGAGGCGCGCGAGGTGACCCGGCTGATCGCGCAGGGTGTCATCGACCCGTGTCTGTCACGGACCTTCGCCTTCGACGAGATCGGCCTGGCCCACCAGCTCATCCACGACAACCGCCACCCGGCGGGCAACATGGCGGCCCTGGTCAACGCGCGCCCCGAATCCTGAGCGGCAACGGCCCTCCGTCGGGGCGGCGACGCCCGGGCGGAGGGCTTTCCGATCGTCCTGGGCTCAGCGGTCGTTCAGGCGGCCGGCGAGCCGGGCGATCAGGGGGACACACGCGCGCAGATGTTCCTGCTCCCGCGCGCTGAGCGTGTCCTCGATGGCCGCGTCGAGCCAGTCGGCGCGCCGGGCCCGCTCGTCGCTGAGACGGGCGCGCCCGCGGTCGGTGATGTGAAGCAGCAGTTTGCGGCCGTCGGAGGGGTGCGGTTCGGCGCGCACCAGCCCGGCGCCCAGCAGGTCCTTGACGGTCTTGGCGGCGGACTGGTGTGTCACGCCGCGCAGGTGGGCGAGGTCGGCGGTGGTGTACGGGCCGCCACGGTCGAGGTACCCGAGGACGGCCGCCTCCCCTGCGGGCATGGTGTCGGCGGTCCGCGCGGCGCGCACCAGTTCCCCGACGGCGCGCCGCAGGTCTTCGGCGAGGGTGTCGTCCATGACGCTCATCCTAACGACCTCCTGAACCCATACTGTACAGTTAAGTTGTACAACCTACCTGCATAGTTTGGAGGGCCCGCGATGCGGCTCATCAAGTACGGACATGCCTGCGTCGGCCTGGAGGAGGACGACCGGCGCCTGGTCGTCGACCCGGGCGGTCTGACCGACCCGCGGGTGCTCGACCGGGCGGAGGCCGTACTGGTCACCCACGAGCACTTCGACCACTTCTCCGAGGAGAACCTGCGCCGGGCCGCCGAGGCGAACCCCGCCCTGCGGATCTGGACCAACGCCTCCGTGGCCGGCCGGCTGGAGGGCCTGGGACACCGGGTGACGACCGTCGGCCACGGCGAGGCGTTCGAGGCCGCCGGCTTCGCCGTCGAGGTCCACGGCACCTGGCACGAGACCATCCACCCCGACATCCCGCGCGTGGGCAACGTCGGCTTCCTCGTCGACGGCAGCGTCTTCCACCCCGGCGACGCCCTGACCGTCCCGGACACCCGCGTGGACACCCTGCTGCTGCCGGTGCACGGCCCCTGGTCCACCACGGGCCGGCTGATCGACTACGTGCGCGAGGTCGCGCCCCGCCACGTCTACGCCGTCCACGACGGCGCCCTGAACGACACCGGCGTCGCCATGGTCGGCGGCCTCCTCGGCGCGGGCGGCCCCGGCACCGGCGCCCCCTACGACCGCCTCGCCGTGGGCAGCGCCGTCGCTCTTCCCTCGGCGTCGGCCCAGCCCAGCGCGTAACTGAACACGCCCGCGCCGACGGGCAGGACCCGCACCCGTACCGCGTACGACGCACTCGCGCGCGGAGCGACCCGCAGCGCGTCGCCGCACGCCTCGATCCGCAGATCCCTCAGCGTCCCCATCGACGGGGTCACGCTCTCACCCAGCGCGAGGCACAGGGCCTTCCACGCGGCTTCCTTGGCGGAGAACAGATCCGTCAGCGACCGGGGCCGGCCCCGGGTTCCCGAGGCGGTGCCGAGCAGCGGCTCCTCGTCCGGGTCCAGCACCAGCCGTGCCGCGGTGCACGGCAGTGGCCGCAGCTCCAGATCACACCCGACCGGGAGGTCCGCGCCCGGGGCAGGGGCCACGGCGGCGGCGATCCCGGCGCTGTGGGAGATCGACGCCGCCCGCCCGGGCGCGAACACCGGCAGGCGGCCCTCGCGGGGGATCTCACCGCAGGCCGTGCCCACCGCGCGCAGGGCCCTGCGGGCGGCCTCGCGTCCGGCCAGGAACTCCCGGCGGCGACCCGGCGTCATGGTCGCCGCCGCGGACGCCTCCGCCGGGCCGGCCGGGCCGAGCCGCGGCTCGTCGACGTGGGCGAGACCGAGGCCCAGCCGTGCGGCGGCCAGCCGGGGACGCAGCCGTGTGAGCGCGGCGACGGCCGCGGCCCCGTCCACCTTCTCCTCGCCGGCCCCGCCCATGAGGCTCAGGCCCCTCATCGTCAGGCCCGCAGCAGCTTCTTGACGATCTTCCCGGCGGGGTTGCGCGGCACCTGCTCGATGAACTCCACGCTCCTGGGGCGCTTGTACGGAGCGAGCAACCGCGCGACGTGGCTCAGCAGTTCCGCCGCGCTCGCCTCCCTGTCCGGCTCCAGAGCCACGTAGGCCAGCGGCACCTCGCCGTAGTCCTCGTCGGGCGTGCCGACGACCGCCGCGTCATGGACCGCCGGGTGGGTCATCAGGGTGCGCTCGATCTCCGAGGGGTACACGTTCTGGCCGGCGCGGATGATGACGTCCTTGGTACGGTCCACCAGGCTGATGCGCCCCTCGTCGTCGACGAACCCCAGGTCACCCGTCCTCGTCCAGCCGTCGAGAATGATCTCGCGGGTGGCCTCAGGATCGTTCCAGTAGCCCTGCATGACGCCGGGACCCCGCACCACGATCTCGCCGATCTCGCCGTACGGCACCTGTCGTCCCTCCCGGTCGACGGCGCGCGCCGACATGCCCGGCACGACCCGCCCGCACGGGATGCGCGCGGTGACGTCCCCCGGCGCGGGGTGCTCGTCGGGGCCGAGGGTGACGAAGGGGCCGCCGACCTCGGTCATGCCGTACACCTGGCGGAAGCCGCAGCCCAGCCGCTCCACCGCCTCGGCGTACACGTCCAGGGGCATCGGCGCGGCGCCGTAGAGGATCTCCCGCAGCGAGGAGAAGTCGGTGCGCTGCGACGACTTGGCCTGGAGCATGAACCGCAGCATCTGCGGCACCATCCACATGTGCGTGGCGCGGTGGCGCTCCACCGCGGTCAGTGCCCGCTGCGGGGTGAAGCCGGGCATCAGCACGACGGTGGCGCCGGCCGCCATGTACGTCAGCGAGACGACCATGCTGCCGTGGTACAGCGGGCAGCAGTTGACCATGACGATGTCGTCGGTGGGCCGGGCCATGACCAGCCAGCCCAGGGCGATCGCCCGGAACGAGGCACTGTCGACCGTGACGCCCTTGGCCTGGCCGGTGGTCGCCGAGGTGTGCAGCACGGCGATCGGGTCGGTGTCCGCCACCGGGGGCAGCTCCCGCTGCGGTGCCAGCGTGCCCAGCGTCGCGAAGGCGAGCTTGTCCAGCGCCACACGCACGCGCACCGACGCCGGCAGCCGCGCGTGGCGGTCGAGCAGATCCGATTCGCCGAGCACCGCGCACGCTCCGACGCGCTCGACGATGCCGGCGACCTCGGGCTCGGCCAGGCTGTGGTTCAGCGGCACGAACAGCGCGCCCAGGCGGGCGAGCGCGAAGTAGCTCTCCAGGACCTCGATGCGGTCCTTGGACAGAACAGCGACCCGATCACCGCGCTCGATGCCCAGCTCGGCGAAGCCACGGGCGAGTTCGGCCGTGCGGTCGTACAACTGCCGCCAGGTGACACTGCGTTCCTCGTCGACGAGCGCGGTCCGCTCGGCGAAGCACTGCCGGTTGCGCTCCAGCAGCTGCGTCAGCCACATCACGCACCGCCGGCGGCGCCGGCGGCGGAGCGCTCGGCCACGAACCGCTCGTAGTCGGCGATGGTGTGCAGCTTCTCCATGTCCTCGGCCGTGATCTCCACGCCCAGGCGCTGCTCCACGAGCAGCACCAGACGCACCAGGTCGCCGGAGTCGATGCCACTGGCGGCGAGGTCGACGTCGTCGCCGACCGCTTCCGCGTACTCGACGGTGCCGGTGAGTTCGACCAGCAACTCCCTGATGGTGCTCATGGTTTCCCCTTTCGCCGCGGCGCGTCGGCCGCCGTGCGGGCCTCGAGTGTCACCTCCTCAAGAGGCGGCTGGCATCGCTCGCACTCCCCCGGACCGTCCGTGAGCTTTGTCACCCGCCCGAACCACGGCCGACAGGGATAGCCGGGCCGCCCGCCCGGCCTCCTTACCCGAACGAAGACACCTGCTCCGCCTGGTCCGCCCCCGTCGCACGACGCGGGCGGACCCCGAACCAGGGAGTGATGCGCGTGCCCAGGCAGCCGGTACGGGTCCGGTCCACCGCAGGAGGTTCCGCGTGGCCCGTGCGCCCCGCCATCGTGGCGAACCACGTCCGCCGGAGTGTTGCCGCGTGAAGGCGAGGCCGGCCGTCGGCGACAGGCCCGAGCAGGCGACGCGGGACGCCACGCGAGCCGAAGGCACCGCAGCGGCGGCCCCACCAGCCGGACAGGCCCACAGCACCGCGTCGGCGGTCCAGGGTGCCGGGCAGGACGAACTGCTCGCCCACTTCGACGCGTTGATCGAACAGGGGGAGACGATCGAGCCCCGCGACTGGATGCCCGACGGCTACCGCCGCATGCTGATCCGCCAGATCGCCCAGCACGCCCACTCCGAGATCATCGGCATGCAGCCCGAGGGCGCCTGGCTGACCCGCGCCCCCTCCCTGCACCGCAAGTCGGTTCTCATCGCCAAGGTCCAGGACGAGGCCGGTCACGGGCTGTACCTGTACTCCGCGGCCGAGACGCTGGGCGTGGACCGCGCCGATCTGCTCGACGCCTTGCACCTGGGCCGCCAGCGCGCCTCGGCCACCTTCAACCACCCGGCGCTGACCTGGGCGGACACCGGTGCCATCGCCTGGCTGACCGACGGCGCCGCCGTCATCAACCAGGCGCCCCTGTGCCGTACTTCCTACGGGCCCTATGCGCGGGCGATGCGCCGGGTCTGCCAGGAGGAGGCCTTCCACGTACGCCAGGGCTACGACCTGATGCGCGCCCTGTGCGAGGGCACGCCCGAGCAGAAGGCGATGGCACAGGACGCGGTGGACCGCTGGTGGCTTCCGGCCGTGGCGCTGATGTTCGGCCCGCCCGACACCGAGGCGGGCGGGTCCGACGCGCGCACCGCCGCACTCGGCGCGGCCGTCTCCCGCCGAGCGATGGCCTGGGGCATCAAGCGCCACACCAACGACGAACTGCGCCAGCGCTTCGTCGACCAGTGCGTCCCGCAGGCCGAGCGGCTGGGCCTGACACTGCCCGACCCGGCCATCCGCTGGAACGAGGAGCGCGGCCACTACGACTTCAGCCCGATCGACTGGGACACCTACCGCACGGCGCTGGGCGAGGACACCCACTGGGCGCGCCGGCGCATCGACCACCGCAAGGCCGCCCACGCGGAGGGCGCCTGGGTCCGGGAGGCCGCCGCCGCGTACGCCGCCCGGGAGGAGAGCGTCGGGTCACCGGCCGGTTCCGGCACCGTCGTCCACCGGCAGGCGCAGGAGGAGCGCGTATGAACCGCAACGACGAGGGCGCGCCCGCGTCCTGGGAGGTCTTCCTGCGGGCCCGCCGCGGACTCGCCCACCAGCACGTCGGCTCGGTGCGCGCCGCCGGCCCCGACACGGCGCTGGCGGCCGCCCGTGATCTGTACACGCGCCGCGGCGACCCGCTGTCCCTGTGGGTGGTGCGTTCGGACGCCGTGCACGCGGCCTCTCCCGACGAGCGCGACCCGTACTTCTCGGGCGCCCGCCACAAGCCGTACCGCTACCCCGAACACTTCCCGCCGCTCAACGAGAAGGGGCCCGAAGGTGACCACGACCAGTGACCAGCGGGCGAACCCCGCAGCAAGCGCCGCACCCGACGTCGACCTCGCCACGTACCTGCTGCGCCTGGGGGACGACGCCCTCGTCCTCGGACAGCGGCTGTGCGCCTGGATCACGCGCGCGCCCCTGATCGAGGAAGACCTGGCCCTGTCCAACATCGCCCTCGACCTCGTCGGCCACGCACGTGCGCTGCTCACTCTCACCGGCCGGCTCGACGGCACCGGCCGCACCGAGGACGACCTGGCCTTCACGCGCCGCGAACGCGACTTCAAAAACGCCCTGTTGACGGAACTGCCCAACGGCGACTTCGCGACGACCCTCGCACGCCAGCTCGCCTACACCCACTACGCCTGCCTGCACTACGGGGCCCTGGCCGGCTGCCCGGACCCCGAACTCGCCGCCTTCGGCGTGCGGGCCGCGAAGGAGGTCGCCTTCCACCGGCTGCACGCCGACCGCTGGCTCCGCCAACTGGGCCTCGGCACAGCGGAGAGCGCGCGCCGGATGCAGCAGGGCCTGGAGCGGGTGTGGCCCTACACGGCCGAGCTCTTCGACGAGGACGACGTCGTACGACGCCTCGCCGCCACCGGTACCGTGCCCTCCCCGGCGCCGTTGCGCCCCGAGTGGGAGCGGGAGGTCACCGAGGTCGTCACCGGCGCGGGACTCACCGTGCCGACGCCCTCCTGGAGGGCCCGCGGCGGCCGATCAGGTCTGCACACCGAGGAGTTCACCGACCTGATCGGTGAACTGCAGTCGGTGCACCGGCAATTTCCCGGGGGGACCTGGTGAACGCCGCCGCACGCCCGGAGACACCCCTCGGCGTGGCCGAGGTGCGCGGGCGGGTGGCGGACCTGCCCGACCCCGAGCTGCCCGTGATCACCCTCGGCGACCTGGGGGTGGTGGCTTCCGTCGGCCCCGGACCGGACGGGACCCTGGAGGTGGAGATCACCCCCACCTACCTGGGCTGCCCCGCACTGCCCGCGATCACCGCCGCCGTCCACGAGGTCCTGGACGCCTGCGGCCACCCCGACGGCCGCGTGCGGCAGGTGCTCTCCCCGCCCTGGACGACCGACCGCATCACCCCGCGCGGACTGCGCACCCTCGCCGCCCACGGCATCGCCCCGCCTCTGCCCAGCCGAGCCGACGGCCCGGTGGCCGTGGAGCTGGGCGCCGTCGCCTGCCCGCACTGCGGCTCGCGCGCCACCCGGCCGCACAGCGCCTTCGGGCCGTCCCGCTGCCAGTCGATGCTGTGGTGCACGACGTGCCGCGAGCCCTTCCCCCACCTGACCGCGCTATGAGGCACACCGTGAACACCCCGGCCACCCCACCGACCATCCTTCGCCAGGCGACGTCCGCCGAGCAGTCCTCCCCCGGGGGCCAGAGCCCCCGATGGCATCCCGCGACGGTCGGTGAGGTGTGCCGACTGACCCCGGACGCGGTGGCCGTCACCCTGGAGGTGCCCGCCCGGCTGCGGGAGGTCTTCGCCCACCGGCCCGGACAGCACGTCATCGTCCGGCACCGCAGCGCCGACGGCGAACTGCGCCGCGCCTACTCCCTGTGCCCGCCCCCGCACGACCCCACGGCCCTCCGCCTGGTGATCAAGCGCGGCGCCCCGGACGGCTTCGGAGCCCACGCCGCCCGCCTCAGTCCCGGCGACCTGCTCGAACTCTCCTCCCCCACCGGCCACTTCGCCCTGCCGGCCGTGCACGGCGCCCACCACGTCCTGATCGCCGGCGGCTCCGGCATCACCCCGCTGGCCGCGTTGGCCGCCGACGCGCTGCGCCGCGACACCACCTGCCGGGTGTCCCTCGTCCACTCGGTCCCGATCGCCGCGCACGCCCTGCTCTCCGACGAACTGACCGCCCTCAAGGACACGTTCCTCGACCGCTTCTCCGTCCTGTACGTCCTCACCCGCGAGGAGCAGGCCCCGGACGGCGGCCCGTTCCGCGGAAGGATCGACGCCGACATGCTGTCCCCTCTGCTCACCGCCCTCGGCGCCGAGTCCGCCGAAGACACCTCGTTCGCCCTGTGCGGACCCCCGGAAATGATCGCCACGATACGGAGGTGCCTGGACGCCCGGGGCGCCCAACCATCGCTCATACGCTGGGAGTTGTTCACGGCAATTCCCACCACCACGGCCCAGGCCGCCTACCCCACGCCGTCCCGGCTCCCCGCCGACGGCACCACCGAAACGTCACCGGCCTCGGGGACCAGCCGCATCACCGCCCTGCTCGACGGACACCGTCGGCACACCACCGTCGGCCCCCACGACACGGTGATCCTCGATGCCCTGCTGCGCGCGCACCCCGACGTGCCCTACGCGTGCCGCGAGGGCGTGTGCGGCAGCTGCCGCGCCAAGATCCTTTCCGGACGCGTGCGAGCCGATCACCAGCACGCGCTGGACGACCGCGACCGCGCCGCCGGCTACACGCTCGTGTGCCGGGCACGACCGGACACCGACGAGGTCGTCCTCGACTTCGACGCATGACACCCGCCTGCCTTCCCTCCGGGGCCCCCGCCCGCGACCACCGCATCCCGTCCGCACACAGCGAAGGAGACGCACGTTGAGCACCACCGCCCGCCTTTCAGGCAAGACCGCCCTGGTCACCGGAGGCAGCCGGGGAATCGGCCGGGCCATCAGCCGCCGTCTCGCCCGCGACGGCGCGCTGGTGGCCGTGCACTACGGCCATGACCCGGCCACGGCCGAACGGACCGTCAAGGAGATCGAGGCCGACGGCGGCCATGCCTTCGCCCTCCACGCCGAACTGGGCGTGCCCGGCGACGCCGACACCCTGTGGTCCGCCTTCGACCGGGCCGGCGCGGACCGGGGCACGGACGGCGGCCTCGACATCCTGGTCAACAACGCGGGCATCACCGTCCCGCGCCCGCTCGCAGAGGTGAGCGAGGCCGACTACGACCGGGTGTTCGCGATCAACACCAGGGCCCCGTTCTTCATCATCCAGCGCAGCCTCACCCGGCTGCGCGACGGCGGCCGGATCGTCAACATCTCCTCCGTCGCCACCCGGGTCGCCTTCCCCGCGATCATCTCGTACACCATGACCAAGGCCGCCCTCGACTACCTCACGCTGACCCTCGCCCAGGAGCTGGGCCCTCGGGGCATCACGGTCAACGCCGTCGCTCCCGGCTACACCGAGACCGAGATCAATCCCACCCTCGCCGTCCCGGAGATCCGCCGCAGGTACGCAGAGGCGTCCACCTTCAACCGGCTCGGTCAGCCGACGGACATCGCCGACGTGGTCTCCTTCGTCGCGAGCGACGAGGCCCGCTGGGTGACCGGACAGTGGATCGACGCCTCCGGCGGAGCCCACCTCGGTGTCTGACGCGCACTCGCACCGGCCTCACCCCACATCCGCCGCACCCTCACGCGCCCGTCCTTCCGTACGGCCGCAGCACCAGGAGATGCGATGAACGACCGGACCACCGCCTTCGCCGACCCGATCACGGACGGCACCTTGACCCAGCCCTTCACCGGCCCCAGCCCCTACGACCGCTACGTGCACGCCTCCGTCCTCAATTCGATGCAGCAGCCGCTCACCGAGGCACCCGACGAGATGGGCTTCCTCGTCACCACCCAGGTGATGGAACTGTGGTTCACCCTCATCGTTCACGAGTGGCGCACCGCGCAGGTGACCTTCGCCAAGGACGACCTGCCGGCGGCCATGGACGCCCTCACCCGCAGCCGCCGCGCCCTGACCGCGCTCAGCGGCGCCTGGGCACCGATCGCCGCCCTGACACCGGCTCAGTTCGACGGGTTCCGTGCCGCGTTCGGAAAGGCCTCGGGTTTCCAGTCGGCGATGTACCGGCACATGGAGTTCCTGCTCGGCGACAAGTCCGCCGGGCTGCTGCGCGCACACCGCGGAGACCCGGCCGTCCACCAGGCGCTCAGCGAGACCTACCGCGAACCGTCCCTGTACGACGAGGTGTTGGCCTTCCTGCACCGGCAGGGCCTGCACGTGCCGCTCCGCGTCCGCGAACGGGACGTGACCGACCCCTACACCTCGGACCCCGGCGTGGTGGACGTGTGGCGGGAGATCTACGCCGGCCCGCAGCATCACCCTCACCTGGCCCTGGGCGAAATGCTCACCGACATCGCCGAACTGATCACCCGCTGGCGCTTCGAGCACGTGCTGGTGGTCCGCCGCGCCATGGGCTCCAAGCCCGGCAGCGCCGGTTCCTCGGGCCTGGCCTGGCTGGAACAGCGCGCCGCCCGCCCGGTCTTCCCCGAGCTGTGGGAGGTGCGCGGTGGCATCTAGGGTCATCTCCGCCTTCGCCGCCGAGGAGGAGCAGCGGGTCCTGAGCCTCAAGCCGGTCCTGGCTCCGGTGCACCGCCGCTACGGCGACCATCCCCACCAGGTGTACGACGCCTGGCCCTCGGACGCCCCCGACGCCCCGCGGGTGATCCTCCTGCACGGCGGCTACTGGCGCTACGACCGCATGCACCTGACCCCGTTCGCCGCCTACCTGGCCCGGCAGGGCTTCGACGTCCTGCTGCCCGGCTTCCGCCGCTCAGGAGGAGCCGGCGGCTACCCCGAGACCTTCGACGACATCGCCCGCATCGTCGACACCCTCCCCGAGGGACGGCCGTACGTCCTGGCCGGCCACTGCTCCGGCGGGCATCTGGCCCTGTGGTGCGCCGCCCGCGGGCTGCTGCCGGCCGGCTCGCGCTGGCACACCCGCAACCTGCCCACGAGCGTCCTCGCCCTCGCGCCCCTCACCGACCTCGTCGCCACCCGTCGCGACGACCTCAGCAACGGTGCCGCCCTGCAACTCCTCGGCGGACCGGAGCACTTCGAGGAGCGCCTGTCCGTGGTCGACCCCCTGACCCTGCTGCGCGACGCGGGCACCACCGGAGTGCCGACCGTGCTGCTGCACGGCGCCGTCGACGAAGAGGTACCCCTCACCCAGTTCTCCGACTACGCGGCGGTCCATCGCGACCTCCGCACGGTCGTCCTGCCCGGCACCGGCCACTACACACTCATCGAACCCGGCGCGCCCGGCGCCCGCGCCGTCGCCGACACCCTGCGGGACATGGCGGCCGCCTTCCCCGCCCAGCACTCAGCACCGGCACCGGCACCGGCACACGAGGAGCCCCTGCACCGATGACGACCACGCCGACGACCACCGCACAGGTGGAAGACCTGACCGAGGTCGCAGCGCGCCTCGACGCCGACGACCCGCTTGCTCACCTGCGCGAACGCTTCCTGCTCCCCCCGGACGTCGTCTACCTCGACGGCAACTCCCTCGGCCCGCTGCCCGCCGCCGTCCCATCGGTCCTCACCGACGTCGTGACCAGGCAGTGGGGCACCGACCTGATCGGCTCCTGGAACGACAACGGCTGGTGGGAGGCGCCCCTGCGAGTGGGCGACACCATCGGCGCGCTGATCGGCGCCGCACCAGGGCAGACGGTCGCGGGCGACTCCACGAGCGTGCAGTCGTACACCGCCCTGGACGCGGCCGTTTCTCTCCGGCCGGGCCGCACGCTGCTCGTCACCGACCCCGACCACTTCCCCACCGACCGCTTCATGGCCACGGCCGTCGCCGAGCGCCGCAACCTGGACCTGCGGCAGGTGGCACCGGCGGACCTGCCCCGCTTCCTGCGGGACGAGGGCGACCGGGTCGCCGTCGTCAGCTACTCGCCCGTCGACTTCCGCACCGGCGAGCTGTTCGACATGGGCGCCCTGACACGGGCCGCACACGGCGCCGGCGCTCTGGTCCTGTGGGATCTGTGCCACGCCGCCGGCGCCCTACCCGTCGAACTCGACCTTGTTGAGGCCGACTTCGCGGTGGGCTGCGGCTACAAGTACCTCAACGGCGGCCCCGGCGCCCCGGCATACCTGTACGTGGCCCACCGCCACCACGAGGAACTGCGCACGCCGTTGCCGGGCTGGACCGGACACGCCGACCCCTTCGGCCTCACCCGCGACTACACCCCCGCCCCCGGCATCGTCCGAGCCAGAATCGGCACGCCCCCGATCCTGTCCCTGCTCGCGCTGGAGGCCGCCCTGAGTGCCTATGACGGGGTGGACATCGCCGAGGTCCGCGCCAAGAGCCTGTCCCTGACCGGATTCCTCCTGCGCTGCGCCGACGACCTCCTCACCCCCTTCGGTTTCACCTCCGTCACCCCGTCCGACCCCCACCGTCGGGGCAGCCAGGTCTCCCTGCGTCACCCCCACGCCCACGCCCTGACGCGCGCGCTCGCCGACCACGGCGTGATCACGGACATGCGCGCCCCCGACCTGCTGCGCTTCGGCGTCAACGCCCTCTACACCACCCACCGCGAACTGCTCACCGCAGTACAGCGCCTCCGATACATCGCCGCCGAGGGCGCTTACGACCCAGCGCCGCGGGCATCAGGCCCGGTCACATGACCTCACCCCTACCGCGTGCTCACGCCCGGGCCGACCACCCGCAACGCGGAACCATCGGAGATCAAGCCCGGCGACGGGCAGCGTCCGACCTGCTTGAACTTCGAGACCACGGCGTCAGCCCTCTGGCACTCTGGAGACCAGGGGGTGCGGAATGGATGACCAGGTGGAGCCGGAAGCCGACGGCGATGTGCCCTGGTACGAGGAGGAACAACAGCGCGCGATTACTTCCTGGGAAGTCATCGTGGCCTCATTGGCAGCCGTCCCTTTCCTGCAGGCGATCAGCACGCACCTGGGTAACCGGCTTGCGACAGCTGTAGACGAAAGAACAACCAAGATCGTGCGACGCTTCCTGCGCAGACAGGTGGACGAGCATGGCGTCAGAGGGTCGGCACCCCGCTCGCTCAGCCCCAGCGGACCGAGGCAGATCCACCTTCGGACGGAACACGGTTGGACCGTCGCCTTCAATGACGATCTACCCGCCGAGGGCCTGGTCCAGTTGTTCGATCTGTGCAGGGCAGCCCCGCCGGTTCCTGCGGACGAGCTGGCTCCAGGCACGCGAGGGGCCATCTACTGGCATGGGAACCACTGGGCGACCACCGGCGTGCGCGAAAACTGGGACCCGTTTGTGTTCGCGTGGGACTCCGAAGCGAAACGCTGGAACAGCCACCTGACACCGCCGGACGGCAGAGGCCACCCGACGACTACTTCTCCCAGATAGCCTGGATCGAGACCCGCATCTGCGACTTCCTGTGTCTGCTGTCAGAGGCGTATGCCAGAGTCTGCGCATGCTCGAGATCGTGGTGAAGACGGAGAACTGGGAGCGGCACGTCCGTGTGTCCGCCGAGGAGCTCGGAAGGCTGGTCCGGCGGATCGGGAGTGACGGTGACCAGTTCTTGGTGGTCCAGCGGATACCCGACCTTCCTGACGTTTTCGCCCAGGTGTGGCACCAGACCGGTGGTGACTACACGCTGGAGTACCGCGACGGTGCGGCTGACCGGCATTTCCAGGCGATGGTCGACGCACCGGAGGCAGTCACTGCGGCGATGACCGGCTGGGCTAGCCAGGAGGCCGGATGGGATGGAGGTCTGGCCTGGTCGTTGCTGGACATGGGGGCCGCCCGCGAGGTGCCGCCGCTCGACCTCGACGAAGACGAGCGCAAGGAATTGGAGAAGCGCGTCCGAGAAGTGCTGGTCGGCGGCTATGCCTCACGCGCCGAACTGGCCGAGCTCGCTGAGGAGTACCTCGTCACCAACGACCGCCGGCCCGTCTCGCGCGAGCAGGCTCAGTCGCTGGCCGACCGGCTGTGGCTGGAGCGAGTCGCCGAACAGGCCAAGTGGCAGGGCGAGACGGACCCTGAGCGGCTGACCCGGGCGTTCACCGCCCTGCAGGCTGCCGGCATCACCGCCCGCGAGAACTTCACCTGTTGCCGTAACTGCGGTCAGTCCGAGATCGGTGGTGAAGGCGGACCCGATGCCCGTGGCTTCGTCTACTTCCACACCCAGTGCACGGCCTCTGCCGCAGCCGGCCACGGACTGACACTGCTGTACGGCGGCTTCGATGGCTCGTCCGAGACCACTGGAGCCATCGGCCACGAGGTCGTGGCCGCGCTCGAAGCAGTCGGTCTCCACGCCGAGTGGGACCACGACCCCGGCCGAGCCATCACCGTCACCCCGCTGGACTGGCGCCGCCGTCTGATCGGCTAGGTAGGGCACCCCACTGCTTCAGCATGGTGAAGTGTCGTTCGACGCGAGCTGAACCGCCGTCGCTTGTAAGGCGATAACAGACGCCGCCACGCTGTCACAGCCGTCCGTCATGCTCTGCCCATGAACGAGAACGCCTTCTGGCAGCTCATCAGCGACTGCACATCGCCCATACCCGACCCCGACGCCGTGCGACTGGCCGCGGCACTGACGAACCGTCTGGCCGCAGGCCGGTTGGCGACGGTGACCGGGTTTGCCGAACAGTTGTCATGGGCGCTCTACCGACTCGACCGCAGGGAGTACGGGCACGACCTGTCCGGCGACGGCTTTCTCTACACGAGGGCAGCGGTCGTGGCCGCCGGCCGTGACACCTATGAAGCAGTGCTGCGCGAGCCTGAGCTCTTCGTCCCCTACGCCGCAGGGCTCGTCTGGGCAGAGGGCCTGCTCTACGTACCAGACATGGCATACAGACGTATCACCGGTGAGGAGTGGGATCGCAGCACCCGCTACTCATACGAGTCCTACTCGAACACTGCCGGATGGGCCGAGGCGTAGCCCCTTCAACGCCCGGTGTCACGCGGTCCGCTGACCCTCGGCTAGGTTTCGGTACTCCGCGGCGCGGACCATTCGAAGGAACCGCCGCGGGCAATAGCCTGCAAAGGCCCAGGTGACGGCTCATCGTCGGCGCCCCTCCGGTGTTACTGTCGCGCCATGTCCAAGGTCGAGATCGACGCGGTGACCGCCGAGTTCTTCGGTGCCTTTGACAACCGGGGCGGCAAGGCTGCCGATGTGGCCCGGATCCGCCGGCTGGTTCTTCCAGGCGGCGTGATCGTCAAGACCGGGCCGGAGTTCACGGTCTACTCCGTTGACGAGTTCATCGAGCCCCGTCAGCGGCTGCTGACTGACGGTCGGCTGGTCGAGTTCTCCGAGTGGGAGGTTTCCGAACGGACAGAGATCGCGGGCGATATCGCGTCGCGGTTCGGCGAGTACCGCAAGTCCGGGGTCTTGGACGGTGAGCCGTTCGAGGGCGGCGGCGCCAAGACCATCCAGTTCGTCCGCACGTCAGACGGGTGGCGGATCTCCGCATTCGCCTGGTACGACGAACACTGAAGCTCTTTCCGACGGCGCTCACTCGCTACTCACCCGGCCCACGCTCCGGATGCCCCATGGCCGGCGGCTCGTTGTACGTGATCACGACCGGGGCATCTGCTTCCTCCCGGGCGGGGTCCGACGCCGTCGCGATCTCCTTGTAGGTCCATTCCCTGTACAGGCGCTCGCGGTGGGCGTCGGTGATGTCGATGACCACGCCGGTCCACTCCTCGCCGGGCTGTTACGGAACGAGTCCCAGCTCGTACGTAGCCTCCTGGAGGAGGGATTCGGTGACACGTATGCCGGTGAGCCTCTCGGCCAGCGCGAGGGTCGCCGCCTTACGGTCGACGTCCGGGGCGCTCTCGTCGAGCCGTCCCTCGGACGTCAGGGGAAAACCGACTTCCCGTAGCAGGGGGACCAGTTGATCGGGCGCGTTGCCGTCACGTGCCGAGGGGTCCTCAAAGGTCGTACGGAGTTCGCCGTCCTCGAACCAGTGGAAGAGCTGAATGGGCTTGCCGCCGTTGGTCGAGTGCGCCACCACCCGACCGCCCTTCGACAGCCTCCGCGCGCATGCGTCGACGATTCCCAGCCCGCCGTCGAAGCCGAGGACGAGTGTCCAGTCGCCTCTCGGGCCTGACGCGCTGAAGGCGCCCGCGACGTAGGACTCGTCCCAGTAGTCGTAGTCGCCCTCGGCGCGGTGAGCATCATCCGCCGCGATCAGCCCGGCCGTCCCCTCTCCGGTACCGCGTGATTCCGCCTGCATCGCACGCAGTACATCACCCGGCGCCCGACCTCGTATCAGGGTCAGGCTGTATCCGCTCCCCATCATGTGGCGGAAGAGCGGCGAGGTGCGGATCCAGGCGTAATCGTGCGCTGTCACCGGATTCATACGACGCAGTGTGCCTGCTGCCTCTGACAACGCCCGATGCGCCGCTGCCACTGGCGCCTGCGACCTCCCTGCACCTGACACGGGCGGCCGGGCAGGTTGCGCGGCGGGCGCGTCCTCCGACCCGCCCGCCGACTTGCTGAGCACCTGCCGGTCAGTTGAGGGTGCAGACCGGGTGGCCGGGCAGACCGGAGGAGTCTCCCGTGGCATTGAGGCCGAACGTCGTCCGGCCGGAGGGCGGGATGGCGCTGTTGTAGTCGACGTTCGAGGCTGTGACCGAGGAACCCGACTGGGTCAGCGTGGCGCTCCAGGCGGTCGTCACCTTCTGGCTGCCGGGCCAGTTCCACCCGACCCGCCACCCTTTGCTGGTGGACGTGCCGGTGTTGGTGAGCGTGACCTCGGCGGTGAAGCCACCGGGCCAGGAGTTGACCAGCTTGGTGCTGGCGGTGCAGCCCGAGTCCGTTCCGCCGCCCGTCGAGGTCTGGGTGGTCGCCGAAACGCTGTTCGAGGCGGCCGAGGTGCCTCCCGAGCTGTCGTGCGCCTTGACCGTGTAGGTGTACGAGGTCGAGGCGGACAGGCCGGTGTCGGTGAAGGACGTGCCGGTGGTGCTGCCCACCGGTTGCCCGTCACGGTAGACGTCGTAACCGCTGGCACCGGATGAGGCGCTCCAGGACAGCGAGACGCTGCCGGCGCTCGTGGCGGTCACCGCGAGGTTCGTCGGCGAGTCCAGCGACCCGCTTCCGCCATCGCTGGTGGTGTAACCGACCGCGGTGTACGGCTGGGTGCATCCGGAGGTGCAGGAGTTCGGTATGGCGAAGGTGTACGTCCGCCCGCCTTGAACGAGCTTGCCGTCCACGTCACGAACCCGGATGGTGTACCTCGATCCGCCTGCGGCATTCGGACCGATCGTGTACTGCTGTCCCAGGTCGCTGACCATGCCGGCCGACACCCACGCACTGCCGTCGTAGTACTCCACACCGTGGATGCCGTTGGGCAGGTGCGTGACGTCGATGGTGGGCCACCACGTCGCCGCGTTCTGGACGAAGCCGATGGAGATGTCGCCGGAGTAGCCGGGCGCGGGGATGAACGACCAGGAGATGTGCCGGTTGTTCCAGCGGTCGGGGTACATGTCCGCCACCGGCCGGCCGCCGAGTTGGAAGGCGTTCAGCGAGCGGGTTGCCAGGTCCAGGTGGTACGGGTCGTCCCGGCACCATGCGTTGGTGTCGCCGCAGCTGTCGGCGACCAGCATGTCCAGCGTCGCGCCGTTGTACTTGTCCGACGTCCAGTTCCCGTTGCGGCAGAACGCCTGGCCCGCGGCGCCGTCGTTGGTGCCGGTGCAGTAGTCGCCGATCGTCACCCGGACCCAGCGCCCGCAATTGTGGCCGTTGTCGAACGGTCCCATCCTGTCGGCGTCGCTTGAGGGAACGGGACGCGGAGTGGGCTGCCCGGCGTAGTCGCCCGGGGTGTCCCACACGTTGAGCGCCACGAAGTTCTGCGACTCGAGATCCGTCTGCGGTACTCCGCACCCGCCGTACGGAGATCCGAGGCCGTCGAAGTGCGTGGCGTTGCCGGTGTTGACCGACGAGTCCGCCAGGACGACTCGGCCCGCCGGTGCGGCGGACACCGACACGGCGGCGGACGGGGACGACTGGCCGTACAGGAACGACGAGGCGAGCAGCAGCACGCCGAGCACCGCTGCGATGAGTAATCGTCGGCCCGTGCGTCGTGCGAGAGGGGCGGTGATCATAGGTGACCTCCCTGGTGCCGGACCCGATGACCGGCACGTCGACTGGCCCGGCCTCGCGGTCCCCGCGCTCCACCGGTCGGGTTCATGCCAATAATGCGACCGGAACCGCGATCGGTCACGCCCGCGCAGGAATGTCGGCACAAGGCATTTACTGCACCAGCAGTAAGCGCTATACCCGATAGGTGGGAGCGCTCCCAACGCGTCGTCCCGGTCGGCCCCGGACCTTGGTGTGCCGACTGCGGGAGCCTGCCACGCACGGTCGCACCACCCGCTAGAGGGCCGCCTTCGGCCCTGCCGGATGTCACCGGTCCGACAGCTACGGTGCCTGACCGGCGCTTGCCCGGTGCTGTCCTCCCCGCAGCGGTCGGATGACCCCAAGGAGACCCCCCACATGAAGATCGCACGCACCAGGCGACGCACGACACCGATGCCTGGCCCTCGCTTACCGAGCCTGCTGGGAGCGGTGCTGCTCGCCCTCGTCCTCAGCTCGCTGCCCTCGCCCGCGTCGGCCCACGGCGTCGCCATGGTCCCGGGCTCGCGCACCTACCTGTGCTACCAGGACCTGGTCGCCCACAGCAGCACCCAGATGCCGGCCAATCCGGCCTGCGCCGACGCGGTCAGGGCGACCGGCACCACGCCGCTGTACAACTGGTTCGCCGTCCTGGAGTCCAACGGCGGCGGGCGGACCAAGGGCTTCATCCCCGACGGGGAGATCTGCAGCGGCGGCCACACGGGCCCGTTCAACTTCTCCTCGTACAACGCCGCCCGGGCCGACTGGCCCAAGACGCACCTGACCGCGGGCTCGGCCATCCAGGTGCAGTACAGCAACTGGGCGGCCCACCCTGGCACATTCAACGTCTACATCACCAAAGACGGCTGGTCCCCGACCAAGCTCCTGGCCTGGGACGACCTCACGCTCATCAAGTCCGTCACCAACCCGCCGCAGTCCGGCCGTGCCGGTGCGGAGGGAGGCCACTACTACTGGGACCTCACGCTCCCGAGCGGTAAGACGGGCCAGCACGAACTGTTCATCCACTGGATCCGCTCGGACAGCCAGGAGAACTTCTACTCTTGTTCCGACATCGTCTTCGACGGCGGCCACGGTGAAGTGACGTACTGATCACGGCATGACGCGCTGTCCCGGCCCGCCGGGCCACCCGGCGGGCCGTCACCCCGTCCGGTCATCCGCCGGCCCAGACACTGATCCCCCGCCGTCCTGATACCGCACCCGAAACAGTTCGTGAACCCGCACGCTGCCGACCCGCCCCACGACGGCACCCTTCGGTACGACATACTCTGCCGATGAGTACACGCACTTCCCCGACCAGCCAGCCGATCATGATACGGAGGGCCGTCGCACGAGATGCCAAACGACTCACGCGGATCGTGCGTGGCTCGAAGGCCTACGAGGGGAAGTACGCAGCCGCAGTCGCGGGCTACCGGGTCGGTCCTGATTACATCGAGGCGCACCGGACCTTCGTAGCCGTGGGGGCCGACGAGCAGGGAGACGGGCGTGGAGACCGGGTCCTCGGGTTCTACTCACTCGTCCTCTCGCCACCGGAACTCGACCTGCTGTTCGTCGCCGACGGAGCACAAGGACGCGGTATCGGACGGCTGCTCGTCGCGCACATGCGGTCCGAGGCTCGTGCCGCCGGGCTCGACCATGTCAGGGTCGTGTCGCACCGTCCCGCCGAGGGCTTCTATCACCGCGTCGGTGCGGTGCGGATCGGGACCGTGCCCGCGAACCCGCCCGCCGTGCCGTGGGACCGTCCCGAATTCGGCTTTCTCATCCCGTCGGAGTGAGGCGGCGCGCCGGTGCGCCGGAGGCCGGCTCCGACCGCACGGCGACGAAACAGCTCCCCCTGTGCGGTGGGAGCATGAAACCGCCTCTGGGCCGTTCGCTCAGCGGCTGGTTGATACCAGGCAGGCGTACGTCGTAGGAGTCCAGCACGCTCAGGGTCCGTGCCCGGGTCCGATCCTTCATGTGGGGCCAGGCTGCCTCGACGAGGCCTTCGGCATCGAGGAGTTGCTCGAGCACCTCGTGGTCGCGGCGTAACTGACGCAAGAACCTCACGAGGTGGCAGCTCGCTTCGCCGCTCGGGGTGTCGAAGTCGACGGCGGACCCAATCCTTCATCACTCGGGGCCGAGCTGACACTCCTACCCCACAAGCCCTCGCGCCGGACCTCGTGCTCATCGTGGGCGGCGCCATGGCCGAGTGATCGACAAACAACCTGCACAACATCGCCCTCGCCGCACGGGCGAGCCGGCCACACGGAGCCCATCCCCGCGGCAACTCGGAGATCATCTACGGGACACCCCTCAGGCCGGCGACCGTGACAGCGGGGCGGCAGAGTGGAGCGTGAGAGTTGTTCCGGCGGGTTTCCGGCTGCGTCGCCGCTCTCGTCGACGACCGGCGTCTGGGCACGCGAGCCGGTTCATACGGCGCCGAGGAACCCCGGGTCGACGCCGTCGAACTGACGACGGGCGTCGCTGCTCAGCTGCAGGAGTTCCGCCACGGGCACCGCGCGGCGGCTGGTCGCCGGCAGATCCTGGCGGGCCTCGGCAGACCACAACGGCGGAAAGAAGGACAGTCCGTGTCGTCCGTTCAGCGCCGACACCTCAGTGCGCCAGCCGTCCCACCGCAGATCCCCGTAGAAATCCCGCGACCCTCCGGCGAGAATCCAGGACAGCCAGGCCGAGTGCCCGGCGCCCAGCGCCTCCCAGCCAAGGGAATCAGGGGCGAAGTAGATGATCTCGCCCGGCTCGCCAGGACGACCGGCCCCCTGCGAGTTGCCCCCGTTAAGGATGAACACCCCGCCCAGCACATCGTGCGCCACCTCCAGCCCCGCCCCAGCTCGCCAAGCCGGATCGAAGGCCGAGGGCGTCGCATTGACCTCCGCCAGGCCCGGCAGCCTCTCGCCGTCGACGCCACCAGGGCTTCCGAAGATCCGCAACCAGCCCCTGTCCACGAGCAGGCCGCCGCAATTCAAAGCGATCCCGCCCAGATTCGACCGGGCCGAGATCTGGAGCTGCAGGGGCAAGACGCGCCCTCTCACGGTCTCACGGTGTCGCCTGGCAGCACCTCAGCGGGTACGTCAGCGCCTCGGACAGCTCCTGGAGGAGGAGCGGCCAGGCTGGATCATCTACGTTGAGCAGCTCAGTGACCTCGCGCATCCCCGCGTCGTCGCACCACCATGGAAAGCGCAGTCCACCGGGACATAGCGGCGCAGATGGACGTACGCGTGCCGAGAGACGCCGATTCCGAACACCTGGACGAGAGCCCGGCCTGCGGTTCTCGGCATCCGGGAGCTGGTCACACGTTCCCCATGGGCCTCTACGCCCGCGATCACGTTCGGCCCGCGCTCAGGAGCAGGGTCGCACCGGGTCGGACCTCCGAGTCCTTACCACTGCGGGATCACCGCAGCAATGCGACAGTGAACCCATGAGCCGTCACCGACGCCCGCCGCGGCGGGCCCCGTGGATCGCGGGCGGCGCCGCCGTTCTCGTTCTCGGCGGCGCCGGAACATGGCTGCTGCTGGAATCGAACGGGCACACACCCGACTCAGCGGCGACGGCCCCCGAGCGCGTCCCCATCAAGAGCGAGGCCATCGGCAACACCCGAGCCACAGACCCCCACCTCAGCGCTCTCGACACCGTCGGCGACATCCAAACCGACCGCGACCCCGACATCCCACTCCCCCAAGCCGGTGCCCTCCACGGACCGCCCCACGGCGGTCGGCTCGCGTACCGCTCATCCCCCGCAGCCGACGCACACGTCCCCTCAAACCAGACGTCCGCAGTCGGCAACGCGACCCCCTCAGACCAAACGTTCGCAGCCGGCAACGCAGCCGCCTGAGACCACGACGCGACCGACGGCGACCGCCTCGGCCCCCACCCCCCGCCCCTCGTCGACGTCAACACCTCACCCTCAAAGCAGCGGGCCGGTCACCACCACGTGGTACACGTCCCCCACCGCCGTTGCCGCCGCACAACGCATGGCCCTGGCCGCGACCGTCGGTGATCCCGCATGCTCCCTGGCTTCCGTGGGTCCGCCCGACCCCAGCCTCGTACCCCCCGTGAGCCGTATCGGTATCGGCAACGCGGGGAATTACTGGTGCCTGATCTGGTGACGGAGGAAAGGCAAGACGTCGTCACATGTTCTGGCAGGCCCTGGCCTTGAATTCCGCCATGGAAACAGTGATCGCGGACTCGTCGCCGCTGCCCGAGACGCTCATGTAGCGCACCTTTCCGGGCGCCAGCCGATCCCGGTCGGCCAAGGTGAAGGAGACGCTGCTCGACGACCACGAGTCGTCCTTGGTCCAGCCGTAGAGCGCGTACGTGGTCTTGGTGGTGAGGGGAGCCAGAGATTTGGTCGCGCTCCAGCCGGCAGCAGGGGAATCGAGGGTCCAGGAGACGAGACCGGGCCTGAGGGCACGGTCGGCGGTCCATGAACCGACCGTGGCCGTCTTGGTGGCATCGTCGCTGTCCACGTAGAGGATCGCGCCATCGATGTGATGTCCGCAGACCATCATCACGCCGAGCAGATGGCCGTCATCGGTCACCGAGATGCCGGCTACGGCATCTTCGGGGACCGTGCATCCCGAGGTCGCTGCCAGGGCCGCGCCGACCATGACAGCACCGGCGAAGCGGCGAAGTACCGGCCGCGAAGCGGTCGACCGCATGACCAGCACCTCCCCTGACGCGCACATGGGCCTTGGCCCCGGATTACCGCAGGCGAACGCCGAAGACGCGGCCAAGGCTGATCATCCGTTCGACCATAGGATCAGCCGGCGGTCGCAGGCCACAGCATAGATCCCGCTTACTTGCATGACATGTTCGAGACCCTTTCGAGACCCTCATGGACGTCATAGCAGGGCGTTTCATCCGAGTCGGCCCCCGGCGGCGGCGCAGAAGTTCGTGCTGCAACTGGCGCAGACCGAGGAGCGGACCCCAGGACGCCGTCCGGCGGTCGGCGGTCGGCGACGGCCCATGAAGACCGCTTCGCGTCTTCCGGAGCGGCTTCGACCCTCCGCATGACCCGATCGCTAGGCACACCTCGCCCGGTCTGCACCACTGTCGACACGCGCCCACGGCGGTGGGGCCATCGCGAGCGCCGCTGCCTCAGCTTCCGGGGACGGTGTCCTCGAAGTTGACGCCTGCCGTGCGGTAGGCGTTGATCTTGGCCGTCACCTGTGCCGGGGTCAGGACCTGGTCCTTGATGTGCAGGACGTAGTCGACTTGTTCGTCGTACGAGCGAGCGGTGGAGCTGCTCAGGCCGCCGAAGTCGATCAGCCACTGGTTGAAGTTGATCGACATGCCTCGTTCGGGCAGGTAGGCGGCGTCATGGGTACCGAAGAGCCGGCCGTCGATGTAGTACTTGATGGTGCTGTCGTCGATGGTCAGCACCAGGTCGTGCCAGCCGGCGTAGCTCTGCCGGGACTCGGTGTGCTGGTTGACCGCCTGCCAGGGGTCGGGATTGTAGGTCTCCCAGGACGTCGTGTACAGGATGTTGGAGGACTCACCCCAGCCGCCGTTGGGGAGGTACTCGAAGTCGTACTCCGAGTAGTCGTCGGCCATCGGGGCCTTGAGGTCGTTGATGGTGAAGAACGTCTGGACGAGGTGGTCGCCGTCGGGTCCGGAGACCGGCGCGTCGGCGAAGCGCACCCGAGCGGCATAGGTGCCGTTCTTGAACTTCATCGCCTTGGTGAGCACTTCGGTCTGCTTGGTGCTCTCCCCGGTGCCCGAGGTCGAAGTCCGCAGGTTCATCACGGAGTTGCCGCCGGAGCTGGAAAAGGTGACGTTCTCCGGAGCCCAGGTGGCGCCCGGTACTCCGGGACCTCCGGAATTGGAGCGGACGTTCCAGCCGTTGGTGGAAATCCTCGGGTCGCTGGAGGTCGTGTAGTTGAAGTCGTCGAACAGGCTCTGCCCGCCGGTCGGGGGATCGGTCGGCGGATCCGTGGGCGGGTCGGTCGGGTTGTTGCCCTCGGGGGCGGTGCCCCACACGGTACTGCCCGCCAACTGGGCAGTCACCCTGGTCCAGTTGGCGTACGACGCCTGAGAGGCTCCGAAGGAGTAGTCGTCGCTCTGGTTCAGAGTCTGCCAGTCGGCGCGGTAGAACCGCAGTTGCATGTCTCCGGTGTCGGCGCCGGGAGCAAGACTGCCGGCCGCCGAGGTGAACCCGACCTCGAGGTAGCGGTCGGCGGTGGCCGTCGGGTGGGCGAGCGTGCCGAAGGTGCCGGTGATGTTGGCGCAGCCCTTGACCGCCCACGAGCAGGCGAAACGGTAAGCGGGGCTGCCGGCGTCCGCCTTGAAGTAGTAGCGCACCTTGACATCGGAGAGCTGGACGGCGGCGGAACCGCTGTTCTTGACCTTGAACCATGGCTCGGCCTGGTCCGCTGTGGTGCCGGACGCGCTGGTGCGGTATTGGACGGTCACGGGCTCTCCGGCCGCCGTGGCAGTACCGGTGAGGGCCGCCAGACCTCCTGCGGCGGTGGCCATGGCGACCGCGGTCGCCATGGCCACGCGCAGTCTGTTGCGAGCGGAGGTGCTGGAGGGAGTAGAGGGGGGATTCATGGTGCTCCTTCCGAATGCATCTGACGTACGGCCCGCTGGTGAGGCGCAGGCATGGCGTAGGACGTCGAGGCGCGAGCCCTGGACGCGCAGGCGGGGTGCGCAGCCTGGCCATGAGGGCAATCGCTCCTGCATCCATCGGCCGGGGTGCACAGGCGGGTCGCTGGAGTTTCCGGTACGTCGGTTCTGATCTCCGTCCTGTCGTCTCCGGAGTCACGGGGCAGGTCCGAGCGAAGCAGTGGCGCTGAGGCCGTCAGCAGCGATGGGAGTAGATCCACTTGTAGGCGTGCGGAGCTTCACGTTTCACCCCCGGGAGGGAGAAGCGAAAGGATTTGACCAGTGGAACAACTGGACAGGTGACCTCTTGCTCGCGATGAAGGTGGCATAGACCAATCCAAGCGTCAACCCCTGCTGCAGGCATAGGACTTGGGGAGCCACCAGTGGAAGGCCCTCTCACTCGTTCGGCCGGAAGGGATTACACTGCGGTTGACCAGCTTGCACAGTGGTCAACCGCAAGGCCACTGATCAGTGCAGTACACGGACGGCGGAGCGAGAGCGGGCAGCATGAAAGCTGGCGAGTCGGGGGCGGTCCTCAAACGCGAGCGCGTGCGCGACCACATCCTGCAGCTCATCGACGCGCTCCACCCCGGGGACTCAATTCCTTCCGAGCGGTCGCTGTGCGCCGAGCTGGACGTGTCGCGGCCAACCCTTCGGGTGGCTGTCGACGAACTCGTCGCGGCGGGGCTGCTCGTGCGGAAACACGGGCGCGGAATGTTCGTCGCACCTGAGAAGGTCACCCAGGAACTCGTCTCCGATTCAGACGGCATGACGCTCCCTCAGGCGTCCGGCATCTGGTCCAGTCGCCTGCTGGAGTTCACCACCATCGCCGCCGGCGCCCGTGTAGGTCGCAAGCTCAGCCTCTCCCCCGCCGCGAACGTCGTCTACGCGGCCCGACTGCGGCTCGTCGACGGCTCCCCGATGGCCATCGAACACCTCCACATCCGTGCGGACTTGGTACCGAACCTCACCACGCAGGAACTCGAGGCCGGAGACCTCTACGAGCACCTGCGTGAGCGCCATGGTGTTCAGGTCAGTGACGCCGTACAGACCATCGAGCCGACCGTCGTCAGCCAGGCCGAGGCACAGCTCCTCGAGGTGCCGCACCTTTCACCCGCCCTGCTCTTCGAACGACTGACCAACGACGACACGGGTCGGCCTGTGGAATACGTTCATTCCATCTATCGCGGCGACCGCTACCGCATCGTCTCCCGCCTCACGTTGAACTCGTCCCCCAGGGTCGGACAGGCGCCCGCGTCGGTCGGCCTCCCGGGCATGGAACCCGGCAACGTCACCCAGTGGAAAGCCACCCCCACCGAAGGCTGATCGATGTACGCGACGTCGACCTGCGGTAGTCCGAGAGGGAGGGCAGTCGGTCGGGAGGCTTCGGCCCGTGTTCGTTCCGGCTCACTCAACCTGCGCAAGCGCTGGTAAGTCCTACCAGATGCCGAGCCGACACAACGGCTCAGCCGATACGCAGGCGCATCGGCGGAGAAGGGGCATCCGAACGCCGACCGGGGAGAGGGATGAAGTATCTGAGCAGCAAGGTCACCTGGATCGACGCACGTGACAGGCTGCCGCGGGACGGTGTGCCGGTGGCTGTGGCGGTCACGGGCCGGTACCCAGCCGAAAGCGCCGAGTCCGAGAACGTGCTGGGGGAGGCGTTCTGGCTGGTAAGGCCGATGTACTTCACGAAGCGGCACTTCAGTGAGGACGGAAGGGAACACAGGGACTGCTTCGTCGACTCCGACGGATACGTCCATCTGCCCTACGGTCTCGCCGACGATGACACGGTGACTCACTGGGCCGAGCTGCCCACCCTGCCGGGCATGATGACACACCTCGTCCTCGGGGTCGACGTGCAACCGGCGCTCCAGAACGCATGGCGTGCTCGCCCTGACAGCTGACACACATCCCTTTGGACCAGAATCGCGGGCGACACCGCGTCAGGCGATCACCGGTCTGATGCCACGCTTCCACAACAGGCGAAAGCAATTGTCGAAGTCGCAGCCGCATTCGGCGTGCAGACGCGATCGGTTGGTGCCACCGACAGCTCGTTCATCGGCGCCGGGATCAGTCCGTGTCCGTGGCGGCCAGGACGGCAATCCGTCGACCTGTTTGAGAGACGGAAAGCAGGCCCATGTCCCACGCCACTCCCCTAAACCACTTCGAGGCGGCGCCGAAGGTGTACCAGCCGCATGCTCGGGCTCCCTCTTCCACCTCGCCGACCGATGCTGTCGTGGCTGCTCCGGACAATGCGGCGAGGGAACGCCAGGCCGCCAGTCGGCCGTACGCGCCGTACTCACCGTTGTTGTACGCCCCGCCGGTAGACGCCGCCGCGAAAAGCACCTCCCAGGCGTCTTCCGGCCGGCAGCCGGAGAGTGTGGGACGTTCGAGCGAACCTGTTCCGCTCAGGCACTCCAGCCCCAGAGTCACCAGCAGATCAGGAAGGGCTTTCGCATGGATGGGCTCAGACAGGTCGTACGATCCGGCCTCGTTGCGGCCGTTGGACTCCTCAGCCCAGTTGGCCACGGCCGTGGCGGCCGACTCGCGGAACGCTTCCGTCGTCGTGTCGGTCACCGACGGCAGGTCCGCCGCACCGCCCAGTGTGACGGCAGAGTGGTCCTCGACGCCGTACGGCATGCAGTAGCTGCTGCCGCCCACTGAGTAGCTCGGCAGGGACGGCGTCTCCTCGATCGCCGACAATTCGAGCGGCAGCCAAGCGAGGGGATGCCGGCGCCGGTGGGGCGAGGTCGCCCAGGCTTCGATTTCCGGATTCTCGGCGATCGGCACGCCTCTCAGCACCAACTCCTGGACGAGGCAGCACCGGAGCTCGTCCCGGACGTCGGCGCTCGAACTGCCCGATGCGAACGCGAACTTCAGGTCCTGCGGAGCCTGACCTTCGGCAAGCAATGACGCGGCGTGCCGAGCCAACTTCCCGCTATCGGGTACCGCGGCAACCAGGCGTTCCGCCGACGCAGCATGTTCCTGACCCGGAGTCAGAGCCAACAGGCGCAGAAGACGGTCGAAGACACTGCGGTACTGCCAGATCCGAGCGCCGGACGAGCCGTAACGGGTGGCCAGAGCAACACCGAGATCTGCCACGAAGGCGATGTCGCCCTGGCCGAGCCTGTCCTCGGCCGTGTCCCATACCGCGGTCACACTTTCCATGTCGGGCAGTTGGGTCACGATCTCCTGTATCTGGTCGGTCACAGCGCGAGCTTACCGACGAGCCAACCGGCGAGTCATGCGCATTTCACACCGCCGAGCCGGTCGAGGCGGCGGACGGAAAGGGACGTGGCGGGCGCGGTGCGTCCCAGCGTGGGAGGTCCCGGGCCGCTGCGAGGTGGAGGCCGGGCTATAGTCGCAGGGTCGCGAAAAACGATGTCTCGCGGATCCACCCGCCGGGCATCGCGCATACATCGATGCAGATGGTTCTGATCGGTGAGCGTCTCCTGCCGAGACCGGACATCCCGTCCGCTCACGGCGCTGACCATCGCCGACGTGTGTCGGCGCTACAGAGGAGCGCAGCATGCAGAAGACCATCGCCGTCGTCGGAGCGGGGCCTGGGCGGGCTGACGCTCGCCCGGGTGCTTCAGGTTCACGGCCTCGCCGCGACGATCTACGAGGGCGAGGCCTCGGTGACGACCCGTGCGCAGGGCGGCCTGCTCGACATCCACGAAGAAACCGGACAGGTCGCGCTACGCGCAGCTGGTCTGCACGACGAGTTCCTCGCTCTCGTTCGCCCGGGCGAGGACGCCAAGCGTGTGGTCGACCGCCACGGCACGATCCTGTTCGACAGGCCTGCGAACCCCGCTTCGGCCCGTCCTGAAGTGGATCGTGGCGAACTGAGGCGCCTGCTCATCGACTCGCTGGCGCCCGGGACGATCAAGTGGGGTCGCAAAGTCACCTCGGTCCTGCGCCGTGCGGACGGCGGCAACATCCTCACCTTCGCGGAAGGTTCCGCCGTCCGCGCCGACGTCGTCATCGGCGCGGACGGCGCCTGGTCGAAGGTGCGTCCACTGCTCACCGCCGCCCAGCCTGTCTTCAGCGGCACCTGTTTCATCGAGATCGCCCTCACCTCGGGCGGCCAGAGCTGCCGGGCGAGCGTGGCTGCGATCGGCAGCGGCACGCTGATGGCGGTCGCGCCGGGCAAAGGGATCATCGCCCATCGCTACGCCGACGGGCACGTGCGCGGATACGTGGCGCTGAACAAGCCCGAGGAGTGGGTGAGGTCGATCGACTTCGGCAACCCGTCCGCGGGCCTCCGGCAACTTGCCGACGAGTTCGACGGCTGGTCGCCGCTGCTCACTGCCTTCGTGACCGAGAGCGACGCCGAGCCGTGGCTCCGCCCCATCTACGCCCTCCCCGTCGGGCTCACATGGGACACGGTGCCCGGAGTGACGCTCGTCGGCGACGCCGCGCATCTGATGTCGCCCTTTGCCGGCGAGGGCGCGAATCTCGCCATGTACGACGGCGCGGAGCTGGCCGGCGAGCTGGTTGAGCAGCCCGACATCGAAGTCGCGCTGAGCGCCTACGAAGAGCGGCTGTTCTTGCGCAGTAGCGACGCCGCCGGCCGCTCGGCGCAGAACCTGAAAAGCTTCTTCGGCCAGGAAGCCCCCCGGAGTGTTGTCACTCTGTTCGATCACTCCTGACACCCCAGTCCGGGTCCACGATCTCCCCGCGGCCCGGCGGAAACGCCTACGGCCATCGCGCGATCACCGGGGTTGTGTGGACTCCCGAAGAGCGTGCGGTGGCCGGAGGCCATGGTGCGTGAGCGCGAACTGACGATGTATAGCGCGCGACCTGGGAACACGCTCGCCGGGTCACGGTCGGTCAGTCACAGGCGGCGAACAGCTCTTCGAGCGCGACACGGATGGCTTCGTCCTCGGTGAAACCCCGCCAGCCACCGTTGCTGCGGAGCCGCTGATCGCGGGTCGGCACGTCGCGTAGGGGCTGCGCAGCGGGTCGGGCAGCGTGACCGATCCGAGCCAGGTATTGCACAGCGGGGAGCATGACCGGGAGGTAGGTGTCCTCGGCCAGTCCTCGAACGACACTCGTCATGGCCGGGACGCTGGTCTCGGTATCATCGACGCGCTCTGTCGCGCACGGGGTGAGAGGCACGACCGCGCGGGTCACACCGTCTGGGGCGACCTGCCCCGCGACCCGACCTGACCGCGGCGTGAGGCTTCGGTGCGCCTTTCGGCCCGGCAAGCAACCAGAGTCCTTCGCGTGCCCCCCTGGGCAGGGTTGCGGGGGCTGCTCTACGGCAACCACCTGGTACTTGCCGGGTCCGCGGGCTCTTGCTGACAGGGGGTGAGGGTGAGTCGTCCGTCAGCTGCCACTGCGACGTTCACGTGCAGCATGCTGTCGTTGTCGAAGCTCAGGGTGAAGAGCGGATCGAGCGCCATCAGGAAGTCGAGGCTCTCTCGGTCTTCCGCATTCAAGGCCGGTTCGAGGGTCGCGTCGCATGTCCAGGCGTCGCCGGTCACACGGACTGCGGCTCGCACGCCGAACCGGGCCCAACAGGTCGACGGGTTGGCCCACCACTCAAGCGTCGCGGAGCCCTCGTAGCTGTCCATCACCCAAGTATCGCGGGCACGTAGACGGTCACGTATCGGTGCCACAGCAGTTCCGGCGACGCCCTTGGCTCCTCCGAAGCGTGCCCCTCGTATCCGCTGCCACCGCGCTCGCACGGTCTCTCCCGCGGCCGTCCCGAGGCAGTGCCACACTGGATGCATGGCGGAGACGGACAGGCGACTCGCCCGGCGGCTGGAGACGGCGATCACGAGTCTGCTCGAGCGCCGCGCCGAGACGGCCTCGATCTGTCCGTCCGACGTGGCGCGCGAGGTCTACGAGGGTGACGACCAAGGCTGGCGGGCGCTGATGGAACCGGTCCGCCAGGCGGCATGGCGTCTCGTGGCGGTCGGCGAGGTCGAGGTGACCCAGGGCGGCCGTCCCGTCACGGAATCCGAGGCGCGCGGGCCCATTCGCATCCGTCGCGCACGCCCGTAGTCCCGTCCCTTTCCTGCCGGGCCTGGGTGCCGGCCGGCAGAGCCACCCCTGACAACCCCACGGCCTCACAACCCTACGGCTGCCTCACAGCCCCACGGCTGGAGCTGGACGCGGGGCGGATATCGTGGCCGGCTCCCATGCCGCAGTGGTCCGGACGTAGGCATAGATCACCGCAAGCATGGCCGAGAGAAGGACCGGCCCGAAGAGCAAGGGGTACTGGGCCATGTGCACCGGGAGATAGCGGTAGGACAGCAGAAGAGATCCGAACACGGTCGCTCCGCCGACGACAAGCTGGATACCCGACCGGTCCCAGCCGCGGTCGTAGGCGCGTAGTCCCGCCTCGATGGTGAGGGTGAACACCACGCCGGCGATGATGTCAGCGCCGTAGTGGTATCCGAAGCCGAGGGTGGCGGCGAGGGTGCCGACGAGCCAGAAGATGCCGGCGTGACGCAGGGCGGCCGGGCCCTTGCGGGTGTGGATGAAGATCGCGGTGGCCCACGCGGTGTGCAGGCTCGGCATGCAGTTGCGCGGCGTGAACTCGTCGAACGTCATGTGCTGCGGGGCACCGATCGGGGCCAGGCTGTTCGGCCACACGTCGGCCACCGCCCACTGGGCGCTGGGCGCCATGTGGGGCGCCCAGAGGCTGATGCTCTCCCAATGTTCGGCACCGGTGCCGAAGGCGAAGACGGGACCGACCACCGGGAAGATCATGTAGAAGACCGGCCCGACAAGACCGATCACGAGGAACGTGCGCAGCAGATGGTGTCGCGGAAAGGAGCCGGTGGCGGCCACGTGCCGCAGTTGGAACAGCGCCACGAGGATTGCGGCTATTGCGAGCTGGCCGTAGATGAAGTCGAGGAAGTTGAAGCCGACGGGACCGAGGGCGGTGACGATCCGCCCCAGTATCCAGGAGGGGTCGCCCAGCGCGTGGTCGGCGGTCGCCACGTACTGGTCGAGCACCACGGGGCGGCTTCTGGCGGTGAGGAACAGCCAGGCATCGCCGGCCTTGCGGCCCGCCACCAGCAACAAGGCCAGTCCGACGCCCTTGAGCAGCAGCACGCGGTCGCGGCCGGTTCGGAAGGCGACGGCGTAGACCCCCCAGCCCAGAATCACCCACAGCGCGCCGCTGCCGAAGGGCTGGCCGTGCGGCACCTCGGCGCCGGCCACGTAGCGGACGACCCAGAAGAAGGCGTCGATCCCGATCGCTGTGCTCAGCGCGATGAACCGCTGCCGCCAGGTGAGCACCACCATCATCAACGCCATGCCGCCGTACAGCAGCCCGCCCGACTTCGGCGGAAGAACAAGCTCTCGCGTCATGAGGGTGATCGGCCCCGACAGGCCGTAGTGCCGTACGGCCAGTTCCAGTGCTGCCTGGAACCCGAGAACCATGACTGCTGCCACGGCCCAGGGCCTCACTCGCGCTTGTCGCCCTATGTCTATCAATGCTGACCACTTCATTGGTTGCCGACTACTCCACCCGTCCCGCTCACCGCCCCTGCGGTCCGTGCGAGCGGCAAGGGAGGCTTCACAGACGTGCAAGTCGCTGGTTCGGTCTCGTTGCCGTTCCGTTCACCATGACGAACTCGCGAAGGCACGCGAATGGGGCATGCCAGGCCTGTCAGGCGTGGGAGCCGCACCGAGCAGGCCTTGCGTATGCAAACCGCTACGGCGCTCCCGAGGGAGGTGCCGGCCCGCTTGACGCGGCCGCCGCCCTCGCACTGCGGACGGTTGTCCGTCTCCCCTGAGTCACTGCGCCCCCTAGATCGACACAGCGAAACACAGGAAATCCTCGCAGGTCAAGAACGGAACAGGCCCTGCGTTCAGCGGCTGCACGCCTCGATTCTGTGCGGAAGCTGTCAGCACGGGACCACCTGGGAACACGTCATCGCCCGCCGCGGTCGGACGGCCCCGTCCGCGAGGGTTGCCTGGCGGCACTGGGCGCCCTGCGCCCTCCGGACGGCTCGCCGCCGGCCTTCCTTCTGGACGGATCACCGCCGGCCCACCCTCCGGACCGATCACCGCCGGCCCACCCTCCGGACGGATCACTGCCGGCCCGCGAGCCTTTCCTGGCAGACGCCGAGGGCCCGGTCGACGCCTGCCGGCGCGCCTACGGCGACGGCATGCGCAGCGTGCTGCACGGCGACTTCGAGCATGCCGCGTCTCTGCTCCGCAGGGTGCTGAACGTGCTGAGCGCGCAGAGCCAGCCCTCGCGGCTGTTGTCCGCGGGCACGATCGCGCCCATCCTGGGTGGAGGGCCTCGACAGGGCCATTTCGGCCTCCGGATGATGGTGGGGTCCCCTGCTACATCGAGGCAGCGGTCCTCGCCGGCCACGACATCGACGCGCACCCGGACGTAGAAACCCTCTTCGGGCAGTACTCCCGGTAGGCCTTCCTGGGCGCGGACCCGCAGGCGCCCGCGATCGTGCTGCGCTGCCGTGCCCTGCTGGCGGGCGACGAGGACAGCGAGGCCCTCTTCACCTCGGCCCCGGCAGAGCACGAGAAGGTCGACAGCCCCTACGAGCATGCCCGTACCCACCTGGCGTACGGGATGTGGTTGCGCCGCCGACGCCGTCCCGGAGAAGCGCGCACTCAACTGCGCAGCGCCGTCATGGGGTTCGATCACTGCGGGGCCGACGTCTGGACACAGCAGGCCGACGCCGAACTCCGGGCGGCCGGGGAGACGCCGACGACCGCCCCCTCCCCCGCATCCGGCACGCCACCGCTGCCCCATCTGACCCCGAAGCAGTTGCGCATCGCCCGCTCTGTGGCCCAGGGCGCCCCCAACCGGGAAGTGGCTCGCCAGCTGTCGATCAGCACACCGGACGGTCGAGTACCACCTGCGCAACATCTTCACGCAGCTCGGCGCCCGCTCCCGGGTGGCCCTGGCCCGCCGACTGGAGCCTTGATGGGCATGGCCCGAGAACCGGCGGGGCGTGGGCACCGCGCCGGCGGTACCGATCTCAGTCCTCGCGCGAGTGTCGGTGCCGACTGTCAGGATCTGCCGTATGACGTCCTCCGTAGCTGAGTCATGGACTCGCATCGAAGCGTGGCTCGTGGACAACGCGCCTTCCACGTTCGCCAAGTTGGCGCCCCCGGCCGAGCGCGCGGCGATCGCCGGCGCGGAAGAAGTTCTCGGGCTGACGTTCCCCACTGCCCTGACGGATTCGCTCCTCAGGCATGACGGCACAGCGTACGGCGTGTTGTTGCCCCCGTTCTGGGCGATGCTCAGTACGCGGGCCATCGCGGACGCCTGGAGGACGCGGACCCTCATCCACGGGGAGGAACCCTCAGACGCCGAGGAGGGCGACGCCGAGCACGAGTACGGGCCGTGGTGGCACCGGCAGTGGATTCCCTTCGCCGCCGACGGGTCCGGCGACTATCTGGTGATCGATCAACGTCCTACCCGTCGGTGTGGCCGGATCGGAGACGCTGATCACGAGGACGGCTGCCGCTTCGCTCCGCATCCGATGTGGGCTTCCTTGCCGCACCTTCTGGAGATGACGGCCAGCGCGCTCAAGACCGGGGATCCGGTGAACGGCTACGAACGAGTCGTCACCGATATGGAGCTGACGTGGGAGTTCTGACCGGTCGCCCTGGCGCCGGCCGCCGGAGGGCACCGTGCGGGGAACGCTCGCCGAGTGCTCGTCCTGGAGGTCCGGCAACCTTGCGGCGGACGTGGGAGCCGTCCTCCGGGCGGATACCGGTGGCGGTCCCGCCCGTACAATCGGTGCTGAACGACCGGGCGGACCGCGGGTCCTCCGGTCCCGCCGAGGAGACTCAGGGAGCACGCTTGCCCGGCCAGCGATCCATCACCGAAGCGGAGAAGCTCGCCGAGGCCAAGCTGGGAGGCGTTCCCCTGCGGCGCGAGCAGATGCTGGCCGTGGCCAACATCTACCGCGCCGCCTCCACCGTGCGGCACCACCTGGAGAACTCCGTGCTGCGCGGCTCGGACCTGACCTGGACCGCGTTCGTCGTGCTGTGGGTGGTGTGGGTCTGGGGGGAGTCGGAGACTCGGCACGTCGCCGAGGAGGCGGGCATCTCGAAGGGCACGCTCACCGGCGTCTCGCGCACCCTCGAATCACGCGGGTTGCTGCGCCGGTCCGCCCATCCCACGGACGGCCGGCTGGTCCTGCTGTCCCTGACCGAGGAGGGCGAGGAGTTCATGCGCCGGGTCTTCCCGGCGTTCAACGAGGAAGAGGCCTTCGTCACCTCCCGGCTGACCGACGAGGAGTGCCTCAGCCTCGCCGACGGGCTGCGGCGGGTGGTGCTCCAGGTCGAGGAGCAGGGTGAGGACAGGCGCCGTTCCTTGCTGAACGGTGAGGAACCCGCGCCGCGTCGCAGCGGACGTCGCTCCCGAGGCTGACCGCCCGTTCCCGGGCCGGCCCGTCAGCCGCACCGTCGTCTCCAGTGGCCGTAGCGTTCCATCGGATCGCCGTCGACCTGCCATGGCCAGGGGCACACCAGGTTCTCCGTGGCGTGGAAGGCCGGCCGGGCCTCCTCGGTCCGGCCTGCCTTCGCCAGGGCGTAGGCCAGCAGATTGAGGTCGGCGACCCGGGCCGCGTGGTGCAGGAAGCCGGGTTGGAGCCACTGGGCCGCGGTCCGGTCCAGCAGGCGCGCGTTGTGCGGTTGTTCCCAGTAGCGGGCGGCGACCAGTGCGCTCAGCCCGCTTCCGGCCAGCTCCCGGTGGTATTGGTCCACGGCTGCCGCCAGCGGCAGGCAGGCGGGCGGCATCCGCGGGGGCATGACCGTGGCCACGTCGTCGAGGAATTCCCTTCGCGCCGCCTGGCTGCCCCGCCCGTCCGGTGACAGGTGCTCGAAGATCGTCAGGTGGGCCTCTCGGTTCCAGGGGTCGCGGGACGCGATCTCCTTCCACACCGGGGTGAGTTCGGCGCTGGTGCGGCCCTCGACGCACAGGGCGGCGAGCAGGGCCACCCACGGTGTCGGGTCGGCCGGTGCGGCGTCGGCGGCCTGCCTGCAGGTGTCCAGGGTGGCGGCCGCGTCGTCGAGGCGGCCCGTGGCGCGCGCGGTGTGCACCTCGGCCCAGGCGTGCAGGACGAGGGCGTCGGCGCTGTGCGGGTGTTTCAGGCGCAGGCGCCGGGCGAGGGAGGGCGCGGCCCCGGCCAGTACGGTGACCCGGTGGCCGCGCCGGTCCCAGTCGCCGTTCGCCTCCTGCAGGAGTCCCTCGATCTGGGTGGCCAGGATGTCCTGGGGTCCCGCGCCGGGCGCGCCGGTCAGTGCGCGAAGGACGCGGCCGAGCGCCGCGTCGTCGAGTTCCGGCGCCAGCCGCGGGGCTTCGCCGGTGCGGCGGCCGAAGAGCGCCATCAGCAGCGGCCCCGTCTCAATGGGGCCCGTGCGCGACCCGTACCAGCGCGTCGAAGAGACGCTGCTGGGCGGGGTCCTCGTGCGCGGTGTCCTCTGGGTGCCACTGCACTCCTATGAACCAGTGCTGCCGGTCGGGGAGTTCGACGGCTTCGACAGTGCCGTCGGCCGCACGGGCGGTGACGGTCAGACCCTCGCCCGGGCGGTCCACGTGCTGGTGGTGGTAGCAGGACGCCTCGGCCTTGTCGGCGCCGGTGATCTTCGTCAGGGCGGAGCCGGGGGCGAAGGACACGGGGTGTCGCACATGCCGGTGTTCGCGTTCGGGGCCGCCCATGTCCTGGTGCAGGGTGCCTCCGAGGGCCGTGTTGACGACCTGCAGGCCGCGGCAGACGGCCAGGGTCGGAAGTCCGCTCGCGAGGGCCTGCCGGGCCAGCTCGAGGTCGAAGGCGTCCTGCTCGTCGTCGACGTCGTAGACGGCCTCGTGCGCGTCGGCCGCTCCGTAGCGGTGGGGGGCGATGTCGCCGCCGCCCGGGAGCAGCAGGCCGTCGAAGCGGGCGAGGCGGGCGGCGACCTCGGCGGGGTCGGCGGTGCCCTCGGGGGCGTGCGGGTGGAGGGTGGCGGGCTCGCCGCCCGCCCGCCATACGGCCTCGATCAGAGCGCGGGCGTTGACCTCGGCGGCGTAGCGCAGGGCGGAGGTGGTGGCGGAGAAGCGAGCGGGGATCGCGATCAGCGGACGGTGGGTCACAGCCGGATCCAGGTGGTCTTCACTTCGGTGTACTTCTCCAGGGCGTGGGCGGACTTGTCGCGGCCGTTGCCGGACTGCTTCATGCCGCCGAAGGGGACGGTCAGGTCGCCCTCCTCGTAGCAGTTGACCCAGACCGTGCCGGCCTTCAGCGCCCGGGAGACCCGGTGGGCGGTGGACAGGTCGGACGTCCACAGGCCGGCGGCGAGGCCGTACTTGGTGCTGTTGGCGAGGGCGACGGCCTCGTCGAGCTCGTCGAAGGTGAGGACGGACAGCACGGGTCCGAAGATCTCCTCGCGGGCCAGCCGGCCGGCGGGGTCGACCTGGTCGAAGACGGTCGGCTGAAGGTAGACGCCGCCCGTCTCGGTGCGGGTGCGTGCGCCGCCGGTGCGCAGCCGGGCTCCGTCGTCGACCGCGGTGTGGATGTGGCCGAGTACGCGGTCGAGGTGGCCCCGGCCGACCAGGGCGCCCATCTCGGTGGCGGGGTCGAGGGGGTCGCCGACGCGCAGTGCGCGGGCGCGTGCCACGACGGCCTCGGTGACCTGTTCGGCGATGGAGGTGTGGACCAGCAGCCGGGAGGGCGCGGTGCACATCTCGCCCTGGTTGAAGAAGATGCCCCAGGCGGCGGTGGCGGCTGCCTTGTCCAGGTCGGGGGCGTCGGGCAGGACGATGTTCGGGGACTTGCCGCCCAGTTCCAGCCAGACGCGCTTGAGGTTGGAGTCGGCGGCGTAGCGCAGGAAGTGGCGGCCGACGGCGGTGGAGCCGGTGAAGGCCAGGACGTCCACGTCGGGGTGGAGTCCGAGGGCGCGGCCCGCCACCGGGCCGTCCCCCGCGATGACGTTGAGCGCCCCCACGGGCAGCCCCGCTTCCAGGGCGAGCCTGCCGAGCAGGAGCGCCGAGAGCGGTGAGTTCTCCGAAGGTTTGAGCACGACCGTGCAGCCGGCGGCGAGGGCGGGGGCGATCTTCCATCCGGCGAGCGTCAGGGGGAAGTTCCAGGGCACGACGGCACCGACGACTCCGGCGGGTTCCCGGGTGACCAGGGCGAGGGCGTCCGGCGCGGTGTGCGGGGACTCGTCGGTGAGCTTGTCGGCGAGCTGGCCGTACCAGCGGAAGGTGTTGATCACGGCACGCAGCTCGATGTCGTGGGCGTCCGTGATCGGTTTGCCCATCTCCAGGCTGACGGTGAGGGCCAGTTCGCCGCGGTGTTCCTCCAGGAGGTCGGCGAGGCGGATCAGGATACCTCCGCGTTCGGCGGGGGCCAGGCGGGGCCAGGGGCCGTGGTCGAAGGCTCTGCGTGCGGCGGCTACGGCAGCGTCCACCTCGGCCGCGCCGGCGTCGGCCACCTCGGCCAGGACCTGGCCGTCGCGGGGCGAGACGACGCTGAACGTGCTGCCGCCCCCGAACTCGTCGGCGCCGCCGATCAGATGGGCGGTGTGCGGGGCGAGGTTCTTCGCGCGGTGCAGCCAGTCGTCGTGGGTGGCGGTGGTCATGCGGTCCTCCAGACCACGTCGTTGAAGCGCTTGACGAAAGAGGGAAGGGGGAGAGCGTCTCGGCGGGCGCGCGCCCGAGGAACGGGCGCGCGCCGGAGACGGGAAGGTCACGTCGTCAGGGGTGCGGCTCGTCGGCGGCGCATCCGCTCGTTGAGCACGCCGAGCGCCATGACGACGGGCACGGTGACCACCAGCCATACGGCCGTGCTCGTCTCGCCGCCGATCAGGGTGGTGAAGTTGGCGAGGATCAGCCAGATCGCGCCCGCGAGGCCGACTGCGCCCAGTACCGGTGCGACGAGGGTGTTCCAGGTGCGGGAGTCCGCGCGCCGGCGGCGGAAGAACACCACCACCGACAGCGAGGTCAGGAGGTAGAGCAGCATCATCGCCAGGACGGCCAGGCCGCTGAACCAGGAGAACAGGGTGAGCACCGGGTCCTTGCCGGCCAGCGCGAACGGTACGACGAGGACGGCGGCGATCAGGGTCTGGACACAGCCGGCGATCCAGGGGGCGTGCCGGGTGTTGAGGCGGCACAGGCTCGCGGGAAGCTGACCGTCACGGCTGAGGGAGAACAGGTAGCGGTTGGCGGAGTTGTGGAAGGTCAGGATGCCGGCGAACAGGGAGGTGGCCAGCAGGATCGGCAGGACGTCGTTGACCCAGCCGCCGAACTGGGCGGCGATGGGGGCGAAGACGAAGCCGGCGGAGTCCCCGGCGGCCAGGGCCTTGCCCGCCGCGCCGGGCGCGTGCGAAGCGCCGTAGGAGGAGATGAGCGACCAGGAGGTGAGGGCGAAGAAGCCGGTGACCACGACCACCGACAGGTAAGTGGCCCGCGGCACGGTCTTCTTCGGTTCCTTGGCCTCTTCGCCGTAGATGGCGGTGGCCTCGAAACCGAACATCGACGCGACGGCGAACATCACGGCGACTCCGGGCGCGCCTTGGAGCGCGGCGGACGGGGAGAAGCTGTCGGCCGCGCCGAGGCCTTCGGGGCCGCCGCCCTGGAACAGGGTGACGAGCGCGAAGACCAGCAGGATGCTGAACTCGGCGAGGACGAAGACGGCCAGGATCTTGGCGCCCATCTCGATGCCGGCGGCGCCCAGTGCCTGGACGACCGCCATGGTGATCAGGGCGTACATCCACCACCCCAGGTGGATCCCGGTGTGGGCGGCGACGAGGCCGCTGACGATCGAGCCGTACAGGCCGTACATCGCGGCCTGGATGACGCAGTACGCGAACAGGGCGACGCTCGCGCTGCCGGCGCCGGCGGTCCGGCCGAGGCCCGCGCCGATGTACGTGTAGAAGGCGCCGGCGTCGACGACGTGGCGCCCCATGGCGACGAATCCCACGGAGAAGAGGAGGATCACGGCCCCGGCCACCACGTAGGCGGCCGGTGTGCCGGCTCCGTTGCCGATGGCGATCGAGATCGGGGCAGCGCCGGCGATTCCGGTCAGCGGGGCCTGGCCGGACAGGACGAAGAAGAGGATGCCCAGGACGCCCAGGGCGTTGGGCTTGAGTGCGGCTGAAGTGGGGGCGTCCCTTACGGTCCGCTCCGCGGAGGCCGTCTGACTGTCCACTCGGATCACCTGCCAGAGAAGGGGAGGATCGTTTCAGGCCAAACGAGTTGCCTCATCCTGGGACTGAACTATCCGTTTGACAAGGGGGTGGGAGCAGGGAATCCCGCCGCTCGCCGAATTCTTACAGCGCCGTACCGGGAAAGGCTCGGCAGTGCAGGCCTCGGCTCACCACCGGGACGTCCGGGCAGCGCGGACGCCGGCCTGCGACCAGGACGTCCGCACGGCGCGGGTCAGCGCTCGTCCCGGCCCTCCGCCAGCCCCTCCAGCAGGTTCCGCAACTCCTTCAGCGCCTCTTCGGTGACCTCCCGCTCACCGAAGACGAGCTGGTGCAGCACCAGGCCCTCCAATGCCGCGAAGACGAGCCGCGACGTGCCCCGCTCCACCGGTTCCGGCAGCATGCGCGACAGCTCACGCCGGGTCGCCTCGAAGTACTCCTCGTACAGGCTGCGCAGGTGCGGCAACAGCTCGGGCCTGCGTCGCGCCTCCAGCAGCAGCTCGTACTGGAACGCCTGCAGTTCGGGGCCGGATTCGACCATCTGCGTCAGGCCGGTGGCGAAGTCGGAGGGCCTGCCGGTGCCGATGTCGAGCGCGCTGCTGCTCAGCGAGGTGCGGATGGCGTGGGTGACGGCCTCCTCGATCAGCGCGTCCCGCGAGCCGAAGTGGTGGACGACCAGCCCATGGGTGACCCCGGCCTCCTCGGCGACGGCCCGGTAGGTGAGCTTGCGCAGACCGCCCCGGGCCACCACACGCACGGCGGCGTCCAGCAGGGCGGTCCGCCCCGTCCCGTAGTGCGTCACCCGCTTGCGGGTACGTCGCTCACCTGCGGGCTCGACGGAGTCGGTCATGCCGACGACCCTACCGGCGGGCCTCGGGTCAGCGCCGCGGAGGGCGGATGCCGCGGAACTCCCAGTCTCCGCCCAGTGCGGTGGAGAGCACCTCCTCCGACTCGGTGGGCTGCGCGCCGACGTCCGAGCGGATGGCGGTGGGCCCGGTGACGATGTGGTTGGTGAGCCGGCCCAGGCCCTCGACCTCGACCTCGACGACGTCGCCGGGCAGGACCGGCCGGGAGTTGGCCGGGGTGCCGGACAGCAGGACGTCACCGGGGTACAGGGTGATCGTGCGGGCGATGTCGGCGACGAGGTAGTGCATGTCCCAGGTCATCTCGTCGGTCGAGCCGTCCTGGACCACCTCGCCGTTGACATAGGTACGCAGCCGCTTGCCGCGGAAGTCCCAGTCGGTCACCAGGCCGGGGCCGAGGGGGCAGAGGGTGTCGGAGCCCTTGACCCGCAGCATGGAGCCCGCATCGGTGTCGCGGAAGTCGTGCAGTCCGTAGTCGTTGGCGACCGTGTAGCCGGCGATGTACTCCCCCGCCTCGGCCGGGGCGATGTTCCGCGCGGTCCTGCCGATGACGATGGCGACCTCACCCTCGTAGTTGAGCCACTTGCAGCCCTCGGGACGCACGATCGCGCCGTGGTGGGAGTTGAGGGAGGAGGTGGGCTTGTGGAAGTAGGTCGGGGTGTCCGGCAGGCCGATCCGGAATTCGTCGACCCGGCTGCGGTGGTTGAGGTGAACGGCGATGACCTTGGAGGGGACGACCGGCGGCAGGTGCTGCGCGTCGTCGATCTTGACGCGGCGGCCGTCTCCGGCGACGAGTTCGTCGTCGTCCCGGACGGTCTCGACGGCAGCGCCGTCGAGGAGGATGCGGCGGTACTCGGGCATGGCAGGGGGCCTTTCTGCGGGAGCTGGGCGGCCTCGGCAAGATGCTTCTGAGCGGGGGGAGGCGCCTGCTGGATGCGGCTGTGCCGAGGGGGTTGTCAGGCGCGGCTGTGCGGGGTGCGGGGTGCGGCCGGCGCGGGCAGGCCGCCGCCGGTCCAGCCGTCGGCCGGGCGGTCGAACCAGAGGTGGACCTGGCCGGTGCCGATGGAGTTCTCGTACGCGCCGTACTGGCGGGCCCTGGCGGTGCAGGCCTGCCCGCCGAGGGCGCCGGCCATCATCAGGTAGTGGAAGAACTTCGCCTCGGGCTTGTGCTTCCAGAACTCGTCCATGGTGTCGAGGACCTTGTCGTGGCGGCCCTCCTTGAACCAGGCGATGCGCTCGGAGTCCGCTTCACGTGCCTCGGGGGTGAAGATGTGCGCGGGGTCGCTGGCCTCGTGGTCGCGCAGCTCGCGCAGCGGCCAGAAGGTGTGGGACAGGGCCCCGGAGGCGATCAGCAGCACGCGGCGGCCTGGGGTGGCGGCGATGCCGTCGGCGAGGGCGCGGCCCAGGCGCAGGTGGTCCTCCATGTCGCCGGTCTGGCAGACGCCGATGGTCACCCACCGCTTGTCGGTCAGACCCTCGCCGAGGTATTTCCACAGGTTGATGGTGGCGTAGTAGATCGGCAGGTACGCGTCGTCGATCGCGGTGATCCAGGTGCCGTGCTTGTCGGCGTACGAGGCGATGTTGTGGGCGAGTTCGGGGTCGCCGGGGAAGTCGTAGGGCATGCGGCTCATGCCGCGGGGCAGTTCCTCGGAGGTGAACAGACCAGCCCGGCGGTCCTGCGCGGTGACGACGAACTCCACGGTGGTGGCCCAGTGGGAGTCCAGGACGACGACGGTGTCGTAGTCGTCGCGCTCGAAGACGTCCTCGCGCAGCTGCTGGAGGCCGGTGACGAGGGTGATCTCCTTGCCCTCGTTCAGTTCGAGCCGGTCCGCCTCCGGCAGCACGATGGTGGGGACGTGGGCGAGCAGGCCCGCCCCGACGATCTCACCCATGGTCCTTCCATCCCTTCGGCGCGGTGACGGTGTTCTTGAGGTCGCAGTAGAAGTCGAAGCTCCAGGTGCCGCCCTCGCGGCCGACGCCGGAGTGGCGGGAGCCGCCGAAGGGGGCCTGGAGGTCGCGGACGAAGAAGCAGTTGACCCAGACGGTGCCCGCGACCAGCTGCGCGGTGACGCGTTCGGCGCGCTCGGGGTCGCCGGTGGCGACGGTGGCCGCCAGGCCGAAGCGGGTGTCGTTGGCGAGCCGGACGGCTTCGTCCTCCGAGGTGAAGGTCTGGAGCGTCAGGACGGGGCCGAACACCTCTTCCTGGACGATCTCGCTGTCCTGCGCCACGTCCGTGAGCAGGGTCGGCGCGTAGTACTGGCCCTCCCCGCGGTGGCCGCCGATGACCGCGCGGGCGCCGGCCGCCAGGGCCCGCCGCACGAACCCGTCGATCTTCTCCAGCTGGCGGGGGTGGATGTTGGGGCCGATGTCGGTGGCCTCGTCACGCGGGTCGCCCTGCCTGAGGCGGGTCGTTTTGTCGATGAATCGTCGGGTGAACTCGTCGGCGACGGTCTCCTCGACGAGGATGCGGGTCGCGGCCAGACACACCTGGCCGGCATTGTCGTACTGCTCGACGGCCAGATCGAGGGCGAGGTCGAGGTCGGCGTCGGCGAAGACGAGCAGCGGGGACTTGCCGCCGAGCTCCAGGCTGAGGGGCGTCAGGTTGGCGGCCGCCGAGGCGGAGATGCGCCGGGCTGTCGGCACGGAGCCGGTGAAGCTGATGCGCCGTACGTCGGGGTGCGAGGTGAGGGCGTCGCCGATCTCGGAGCCGTAGCCCTGGACCACGTTCAGGACGCCGGCGGGCAGACCGGCCTCGGCCGCGATGTCGGCGAGCAGCGAGGCGGTGAGCGGTGTCCACTCGGCGGGCTTCAGGATCACTGTGTTGCCGGCGGCCAGCGCGGGGGCGACCTTCCAGGTGGCCAGCATCAGCGGAGCGTTCCACGGGGTGATCAGCACGCAGGGGCCGGCCGGGTCCCAGCTGACGTGGTTGGTGTGTCCGCGGGTGGCGAAGTCCTCATGCCGGAGGGTGAGCAGCCAGTCGGCGAAGAAGCGGAAGTTGTGGGCGACGCGGGGCATGACGCCACGGCGGTGCGAACGCAGCAGGGCGCCGTTGTCGGTGGTCTCGACGACGGCGAGTTCTTCGAGTCGCTTCTCCACGCCGTCGGCGATGGCGTGCAGGATGCGGGCGCGCTCGGCGCGGGGGGTGGCGGCCCAGCCCGGGAAGGCGGCCTTGGCGGCGGCGACGGCCGCGGCCGCCTCCGTGGCGGTCCCCCAGGAGATCTCGCCCAGGGTGCTGCCGTCGATGGGTGAGACGTCGGTGAAGGTCTCGGTGGAGGCGATGCGCTCGCCGCCGATGAAGTGCCGGGTGTCGACGGCGACTCCGGCGACGGTGGTCAGGTGTGCGCTCATGGTCGCGGGGCTCCTGGAAGTCGTGGGGGCGGGTTCACTCGGCGCCGGAGGTGCCGGACTCCAGCAGGCGTCCGCCGTCCCAGACCACGCCGACCTGGCGGTAGTAGGCGGCGATCGGCTCGCGGATCTCCAGCCGGGCCAGCTCCTCCGTGGGTGCCTCGAACAGCTCCAGTTCGGCATCGCCCACCCAGGGCTGTCCGCCCTCGAAGGAGGCGGCGCCGGACTCGATGAGCTCGTCGAGGGCGAGGCCCTTGCCCTTTTCGATGGAGGGCAGCCAGCGGTGGTGGGCCATGGGGTGGCCGTTGACGAAGCCGTTGGTCTCGGACGGTTCGCGCAGGGTGACGACGGCTTGGGCCAGCCGCCGGTCGGCGGCGGCGAGGGTCGCTCCGAAGCGGGCGCCGGCCTCGATGCGCGGGGCGGGACCGTAGGGGTGCGGACGGGTCTGGTGGATGGAGCCGAGCTTCTTCGGGTAGCCCTGGTGCAGTCCGCGGGCGATGGCGAAGTCCTTGTCGACCCAGATGTGGACGCAGCGGGTGTACGTCTGTCCCTTGTACCGGCAGCGGACGACCGCGAAGGCCTCCTTGTACTGGGCGAGCACCGGGTCCAGCAGTTCGTCGCCCGAGGCGGAGCAGGACTGCCAGTCGGCCCAGATCAGCGCGACCGCGCCGGGGTCCTCGTCGGCGAGCTGGAGCGGCTCGGGCAGCAGCTCGCGTACGCGGGCCGGGTCGGTGCGGTACTCGATGGTGAGCAGGTCGCCGGAGTAGCGCCACGGCGGTGCGGGGATCAGCGACGAGGCACCCGTCGCGGTCTTGGGGTGGAAGTATCCACGGACACGGGTCACTGGGATTCCTTACGGGTTTTGCGCGGAGCGTCACGCGGTGAGGGCGGGCTGCTTGAGCAGTTCGGCGCGGTGGCGGGCGGCGGCGGCCGCCGCGGCCTGACCGCCTAGGGCGACGACACCGACGAGCCGGCCGGCGGCGTGGTAGCCGACCAGAACGTCCCCGTCGAGGTCGCCCTCCAGGACGCGTACGTCCTCCTTGCCCAGAGCGGGTGCGCCGAAGGACTGGAGCCGGAAGTCGTGCTGGTCGCTCCAGAACGTGGGCAGCGGCGCGAACGGAGCGAGGGCGGCGTCGGTGCCGTTGAGGTGGGCGGCGAGGAGCCGGGCGGCGTGCTTGGCCGTGTCCGTGGGGATCGACCAGTGCTCGACGCGGCGCGGTACGCCGTCGTAGCGGGCGTTGGGGAAACGGGCGATGTCACCGACGGCGACCACGTCGGGGCGGCCGCCGACCCGCAGGTGCTCGTCGGTGAGGACGCCGTCGGTCAGGTCGAGGCCGTTGCCGTCGAGCCACTCGGTGTTGGCGAGGGAGCCGACGGACTCGACGACGACGTCGGCGGCGAGCACGGCGCCGTCGGCCAGGACCACTCCGGTGACCCGGTCGTCGCCCTCGAAGCCGGTCACGCCGGTGCCGAGGGCGAAGCGGACGCCGCGCTGCTCATGGCGGTCGCGCAGCGCCGTGGCGAGCAGTTCGCCGAGCGGGCCGACCATCGGCAGCGGCAGCGGGTCGGCCACGGTGACTTCGGCGGCGCCCAGGGCGACGGCGGTGGCGGCGACCTCGCAGCCGATGAAGCCCGCCCCGACCACGGCCACGCGGGCGCCAGGCCGGGTCAAGGCCTCGCGCAGCTCCCGGGCGTCGGCCAGGGTCCGCACCGTGTGCCGGCCGACGGCGGGTCCGGGGCAGCGCAGCCGCCGGGGGCGCATGCCGGTGGCGACGACGAGGCCGCCGTAATGCAGCGCCTCACCGTCGTCCAGTTCGACGGTCCGCCGGTCGAGGTCGGCGCGGACGGCCTTGGTGCCCAGCCGCCACACGACGTCGGCGACGGCGGCCCGGGGCCGGAAGGCGAGCGACTCGAAGGACGCCCTGCCCGCCAGGACCTCCTTGGACAGCGGCGGCCGGTTGTAGGGCATGTGCGGCTCGTCCCCGACCAGGGTGATCGGTCCGGTCCAGCCGGCGGCGCGCAGTTGCTCGGCGGCGCGCAGGCCGGCCATGGAGGCCCCGGCCACGACGACGGGTGCGCTCACGGCTCAGTCCTCGATCCGGATGGCCTGCAGCGGACAGACGTCGGCGGCTTCTTCGACCTCGTCGCGCAGCGCGTCGTCGGGGTCGGGCACGTAGGCCAGGCGGCCGTCGTCATCGAAGCGGAAGACGTCGGGGGCTGCGAAGACGCACTGGCCGTGGTCCTGGCACTTGTTCATGTCGACGACGACCTTCATGGCCGGTCCTCCTGGTACTGAGGGGGGCGTCGGGGAGGGAAGCAAGAGAGGGAAGTAGGGGCCCGGACCGCTGGGGGGCCGGGCCCCGGCCAAAGGGTGCGGATGCGCCACACCCCAACTCGTTTGGCTTCAAACAACATAGGAAGCCCTGGACCTCTGGTCAATAGCTATCCAGGTGGATAAATTTTTGCGACGACACCCTTGCGGTGAGGTGACGAACCTCCCTACCGTTTGGCACCAAACAGAGCGGCCTCCTGCCTTCCCGCAGCATGCAGCCGCCCTCACCCTCCCCTTTCTCCCCCAGCGCCCAGAGCCCTGGGAGGCGCCCCCTTCCCCGAGGAGACACCGGTGAGCGCATCCGACATCCCGCCCGTCCGCCGGCACATGGAACGCCTGGCAGCCGAGGGCATCGACGTGGTCCGGGTGACCTATCCCGACCTCATCGGCACCGAACGGGCCCGGGACGTCCTGCTGGACCACCTGCCCTCGGCCTGCGACCACGGCCTCGCCTTCTGCCGCGCCGTCTACCACACCAGCCCTCAGGGCGACGTCGTCCCCGTCTCCGGCGGACTCGACGCGGGCCTGCCCGACATCTGCGTACGCCCCGACCTCGACACGCTCACCGCCCTGCCGTGGGAACCCGGCGTCGCCACCTGCCTCGGCGACGTCACCGACCCGGCCACCGGGCGACCGGCACCGGAGTCACCACGGGACCTGCTGGGCACCGTCCTCGACCGGTGTGCCGAGCACGGCCTGCGTCCCGTCGTCGGCCCCGAGCTGGAGTACTTCCTGTGCGACGCGGCCGCGGACACACCGACGGGATGGCGCAGGTACAGCGACGCCGAGGGTGTCGTCTACACCGCGGGCCTGCGCGCCGACGACGACAACCACCTGCTGCGCACCCTGCGCCTGCTGCGCGACATGAACATCGGCGTCACCAGCGGAAACCACGAGTTCGACGGCGCCCAGTTCGAGATCAACCTGACCCACTCCGACGCCATGACAGCCGCGGACCACGCCTTCCGCTTCAAGGCGGCGGTCAAGGAACTCGCCCGCAAGGAGGGCCGCCTCGCCACCTTCATGGCCAAGCCCTTCAACGGTGCGGGCGGATCAGGCTTCCACCTCCACCTCTCCTGCGTGGACGAGCACGGCACCAACGCCTTCGCCGACCCCTCCGCCCCCTACGGCCTGTCCGCCACCGGACGCCACGCGATAGCCGGCGTCCTGGCCCACGCCCCGGCGCTGGCCGCGCTCGCCAACCCGACGATCAACTCCTACAAGCGCTTCGGCCCCGACACCTTGGCCCCCTGGCTGATCGACTGGGGCCTGGACAACCGCAGCGCCATGGTCCGCATCCCGCCCGAGCGCGGTTCCGGCTCCCGCCTCGAACTGCGCCTGGGCGACGCGAGCGCCAACCCCTACCTGCTCATCGCGGGCACCGTCGCGGCCGCCCTGCTGGGCGCCCTGACCGGCGAGGAACCTCCCGCCCCACTGCAGGGCTACGGCTACGACACCACGAAGTCGCCCGCCCTGCCGATGTCCTTGCCCGCCGCCCTCGACGCCCTGGAAGCGGACACGGCACTGACCGAGGTGCTCGGCAAGGACTTCACCACTTCCTACCTCGCGTACAAGCGTGACGAGGTCGCGCGCTTCCAACGGCACGTCACCGACTGGGAGTTCACCGAGTACGCCTACCACCTGTGACGCCGCCACCCCTTGACGACGTGCTGATTTACGACGTGCTGATTTACGACGTGCTCATTTACGACCTGCTGAGGAGACCCACCGCATGACGACCACCACCCCGCGCCAGGCCGACGCCGCGCGCGAGCCGCTGCCGCTGGCCGACGTCGACCTCGCGGACCTCGACAACTTCACCGACGGTGTCACCCCTTGGCGGATGTTCCACACTCTCCGCCACCAGGACCCCGTCCACTGGCAGCCCGAGGAGGCCCCCAACTCCGGGTTCTGGGCCGTGACCCGGCACGCCGACATCGCCCGTGTCGACCGCGACGCTGAGACCTTCACCTCCATGAAGTTCGTCAACCTCGAAGAGGTGGACGACGACCAGATCAAGAAGCGCGCCTCCATCCTCGAACTGGACGGAATCCGTCACCGCGCCCTGCGCAGCCTGCTCCAGCGGCAGTTCGGCGCGAGCGTCATCAACAGCTACGCCGACTTCCTGCGCGGCCTGACGGCCACCACCCTCGACGCGGCGCTCACCAAGGGCACCTTCGACTTCGTCAAGGAGGTGTCCGCCGACTTCCCCATCAACGTCCTGGCCCGCCTGCTGGACGTGCCCCCGGAGGACAACCAGCAGCTCATCGACTGGGGCAACCGGATCATCGGCAACACCGACCCCGACTACGCCGACGTCCTGCTGCACAGCGCGGAGAGCGAGCAGTACCGCGACCTGCCCTTCCGCTCCCCCGCGTCCCTCGAGGTCTTCGCCTACGGACGCGAACTGGCCCGGCAGCGGCGCGGGGGCAGCGGCACGGACCTGATCTCCCGGCTGGTCAACGAGACCCCCCGCGACGGAGTGCCGCTCTCCCCGCAGGACTTCGACAACTACTTCCTGCTCCTGGTGGTCGCCGGAAACGAGACCACCCGGCACACCATCACCCACTCCATGCTCGCCCTCCTGCAGCACCCCGAGCAGCTCGCCCGCCTCAAGGACGACCCGTCCCTCATCCCGGTGGCCGTCGAGGAGTTCCTGCGCTGGGCCTCCCCCGTCTACCACTTCCGCCGCACCGCGACCCGGGACGTCGAACTCGGTGGCAAGCGCATCAAGGAGGGCGACAAGGTCGTCATGTGGTTCGCCTCCGGCAACCGAGACGAGGACGTCTTCGGCAACCCCTACGACTTCGACGTCACCCGGCAGGACAACGACCACGTCACCTTCGGCAAGGGCAGCCCGCACCTGTGCCTGGGCAACCTGCTGGCCCGCACCGAGATCCGCATCATGTTCGAAGAGCTGATCCCGCGCCTCGCCGACATCCGCCTCGTCGGCGACGTCCCGCGCGTGCGCTCCAACTTCGTCAACGGCATCAAGGAGCTGCCGGTAGAGGTGACACTCGCCTGAGACAGGCGGTCCCAGGCAGGGGCGGTCTCCCATCGCGGACCGCCCCTGATCGACTTGGCGAAGGACCCCGAACCAGCACCTTGCCGCCCTTGCTCCTGCGGCGCACCCCGCCACACTGGAGTCATGGAATACGTCGGCCGGGTACCCGCGGCGCCGCTGGACCGGTTCATCGACGACATCTACTGCCTCACCGGGGAGCCGCACCACCGGCTGATGAATGTCCCGCCGATGCCATCGGCCCACCTGTTCCTTCACCTGGACGGGCCCGTCCGCCTGTGGGACAGCGATCCTTCGGTGCCGCCGGCGGTGTTCACCGACGGATGGTTCATGGGCGTGTGGACCCGGCGCTTCCTCTTCGAGTACCCCTCCCGGGTACGGCTGGTCGGGGTGCACTTCAAGCCCTGGGGTATGCCGCCGTTCATCGACGTACCGACGGGCGAGCTGTGCAACCGATGGGCGCCGGTCGACGCCGTCTGGCAACGCTCAGTGGACCGGATGCGAAACCGGCTCGGCGACGCCGCGTCGCCCTCCGGCCTCCTGCAGGTGCTGGAGGATGAGCTGCGGTCGCGACTCGCCCAGGCACCGGCCCGCGGCCTCGGCCTGGTCGTGCACACCGGCAACCGTCTCCAGGCCTCCCACGGCACGATTTCGGTCGGCACACTGGCCGAAACAGCCGGGGTGAGCGGCGACCACCTGGCCCACCTCTTCAAGACGCACGTCGGTGTCACCCCGAAGCGGATGGCCAGGATCTACCGCTTCGCACGGCTGATCCTGTCCGTGGACGCCCTGCACCCGGTCGACTGGTCGCAGCTCGCACCCATGGCCGGCTACTTCGACCACGCCCACTTCAGCAAGGAGTTCAAGGAGTTCACCGGCCACACCCCCACGCAGTACCTGGCCCTCAGGCGCCGGTTGGCCGCCGAGCCGGAAGGCCCGCACGAGCGGGGCCCGATGCCCGCTGATTGATTTCTTACATGCCCGCGCACCTCCCACCGGGAAAGGATCGACCCGAGCACGCACACAGACCTCCGGGAGGACCCGTGGGCACGGTGATCATGCACAGCGTGGTGTCGGTGGACGGCTTCATCGCCGACGACAACGGCGACGTCGGGCCCCTTCACGAGTGGTACTTCAGCGGAGACGTCCCCATCACCGTCGGCGGTGACGAACCTGCCGACCACTCAGCGGCCGCAAGCCGCATCAAGGTCTCCCCCGCCTCGGCGGAGTACGTCCGGTCGATGTGGCAGTCGATCGGCACCATCGTGATGGGCCGCACCCTGTTCGACCAGGTCAACGGCTGGGAGGGCAAGCCCCCCGCGGGCGATCACGTGGTCGTCGTCTCCCACCGGCCCAAACCGGCAGGCTGGCACCCCGAGGCCTCCTATCACTTCGTAGACGGCATCACGGCCGCGATCGACACGGCCCAGCGGCTCGCCGGAGCCCGGACCGTCGCCGTGAACGCCGGCGACGTGGGCGCGCAGATGCTGGCAGCCGGACTCGTCGACGAAGTCGCCATGGACGTGGTGCCGGTGATCTTCGGCTCCGGCAGGCGCTACTTCGGCGGCATCTACGAGCAGCGTCTCCTGGACGACCCTCACGTGGTCATCCAAGGCGAGCGCGTGCTGCACCTGAAGTTCACGGTCCGCCGATAGAGATCCACAACGACCGGAATCACCCCAGGCCGCCGTTCGTACGCGTGTTTGATCTTGCGGGGAGAGGCAACACGACATCCGACTCCTGCCCGCGGCTCCGGAACGTCGACACAGCTGCGGACAGGCTCCCGTATCGGAGACCGGTGCGCGGGCGCACATCCCGCGCAGGGCGAGAGGTGGGTCGTGATGACCGTGGCAACACAGCAGGGCGGCGGAGGAGGCTCCAGCGGCCTCTACGACGTACTGGAACTCATCCTCGACCGGGGACTGGTGATCGACGCGTTCATCCGCGTCTCCCTCGTCGGCATCGAGATACTCAAGATCGACGTCCGCGTCGTCGTCGCCAGCGTCGACACGTACCTGCGCTTCGCCGAAGCCTGCAACCGCCTCGACCTGGAATCGGGACCACGCAAACCCGCCGGCCTGACCGAACTCCCCGAAAAGCTCACCGAATCCGGCGCCCGCGGCAAGACCAAAGGCGCCCTCTCCGGAGCCGCCGAAACCATCGCAGACGCCTTCCACCAGGCCCGCGAGGAAGGACGCCAGAAGTAACAGCACTGGCCCGCCTGCCCCGCGATGATCTACGACATGCCGGGCGGGCCGGACCGGTGGACGGGGCTCCTTAGACGTCATTTCACTTGGCGAGTCTGCGGTGACATATGAGGGCCGCGGCGATGGCGGTGAAGGCGAGGAAGTGTTCCGGCTAGCGCTCGTAGCGACGGTGAAGGCGTCGGCACCCGGACAGCCAGGACACTGTCCGCTCCACGACCCAGCGGTGCCGGCCCAGGCGTCGGGATGACTCGATGCCCTTTCGAGCCAGGCGGTGCCCGATGCCGCGGGAAGCGAGCCATTGCCGCAGGTGGCGGTAGTCGTAGCCCTTGTCGCCATGCAGTTTGCCGGGCCGACGACGTCGCGGGCCGCGGCGGGAACGGATGGGCGGAATGCCGCGGATCAGCGGGATGAGGGCCTGGCTGTCATGGAGGTTGGCGGCGGAGATACCAACAGACAGGGGCAGGCCCTGGCGGTCGACGATGAGGTGGATTTTCGATCCCTTCTTGCCGCGGTCGGTCGGATTCGGTCCCGTCAGCTGCCCCCTTTGACTTTGAGGGCCCGGACGCTCACGGAGTCGATCGCACACCGCGACCAGTCCAGCCCGCCCCGGGCGCCGAGTTCGTCCAGGACCAAGCGGTGAAGTTTGGCCCACACCCTGGCCTCGGTCCACTCGGTGAACCGCCGGAAGGCAGTGACCCCCGACAGCCCGAAGCCTGGGGGGAGTTGGTTCCAGGTGCAGCCCGAAGTGGCCACGAAGATGATCGCCGCCAACACCTCACGGTCCCCGCGTCGGCGGTGACCTCCGCCCTGCGGACGAACCGGTGCCGGCGGCACCACCCGCCGGAACAACGTCCACAGCTCTTCCGGCGCCATCCGCTCGACAAGCGCAGCAGTCATCACCCCAGACTGCCGCAAGATCACACCAACTGAAATGGTGTCTTACTGAGTTTTTCGTTAGTTCTGTGGGTGCAGTGGCCCTAACGGTGTGAGGCTGTTGGTGTGTCTTTCGAGTCGCAGGCCGTGGTTTCCGGTGTGTCTGTTCCGCCCCTGACACGGCCCCAGTTGGCCGAGACCCGTCGCATGCGGGCGGTGGAGTTGTTTGAGCAGGGGCGTTCCACGTCCGAGGTTGCACGGATGGTGAGGATGCATGCCGAGAGCGTGCGCCGCTGGAAACGGTTATGGGAGCAGGGCGGTGCTCAGGCACTGCGGCGGCGCCCGGCCACCGGGCGGCCGCCCAAGCTGGATGATGCCCAAGTCGAGGCCGTTCGGGCCGCGTTGGAGCAACGCGCTCAGGCGCACGGGTTCGAGGCGGACCTGTGGACGTTGGAACGGGCCGGCGTGGTGGTGGAGCGGGTGACCGGGGTGAAGTTGGCCCGGGCCTCGGTATGGCGCCTGCTGACCGGGCGGCTGGGGTGGAGCCTGCAGCGGCCCAGGCGGTCGAGCGGGACGAGTCCGAGATCGCCCGATGGGTCGCTCAGGAATGGCCACGCATCAAAAAGGGGCGGTGAAGAAACGTGCCTGGATCGTGTTCTTCGACGAATCGGGTATATCGCTGCTGCCTCAGGTGCGCCGCACCTACGCGCCGCGCGGCCGCACTCCGCTTCTGCGGCACCGACTGAACTGGAAACGAGCCGGGATGGCCGCCGCACTGGGCTACCACGCCGCCGACTGCGAGCGGGGCCCGCGGCTGTGCTTCCACCTCGAGCCGGGCACCTACGACACCGCGTCCCTGATCGACGTGCTGGAGCAGATCAAGGCCTTCTACGCCGGGGAGGCGGTGGTGTTGGTATGGGATGGACTCTCCGCCCACTGGAGTCGGGGCATGCGGGCCTGGGCGGCCGAGCAGGACTGGCTGACGCTCGAGCGGCTGCCGGCCTGCGCGCCCGAACTCAACCCCGTCGAACTGCTGTGGTCGGCCATCAAGACCTGCGAACTGGCCAACCTCGCCGGCGACCACCTCGCCGATGTCGCTGACGCAGCCGAACGCGGCATCCAACGCGTCTGCTCCAGCGAACAACTCCCATGGTCCTTCCTCACACACACCGGCCTCACCCTCCACGCCCAGCCCCCACAGAACTAACGAAAAACTCAGTAGGAAAGCTGGGACGCCGCGATCACGTCAGGCACCGCGCTAGCCTCACACGGATCCCAGCGATGGCAATGCACGGGTCAGCACACGGACAGCCGTAGTTCACCGGCCCAGCTCTCGCACCGGACGCACCCCGAGGTGAAGGTGATGTCCAACGCCATACGCCCTGTGACAGCATCTCCTTCTTCCCGTACCGCCACGATCGTCTCCCCCAGGTGAGCGGCGAACGGCGTTTCGTCCTCGGCCGACGCCACCTCGACGCAGCCCCCTGCCCCCATGTCGTAACCCTCGTAGGGGGTTGCTCGCTCCACGATCAGACACCAGTCCGAACCGGTCGTCAAGCGCGTCGTGACTGCGTCGCCGTCGATCAGCCACACGTCCAGCGGGATGGATCGCGCCCCCGCGTACCGGTGCCAGGATGCGACGATCCGCTGCAGCCGTCGCCCCACCAGATGGTCACTTACAGACAAGCCGAACAGCCCTCGCGACATCGTGTGCCGACCGCGGCAACGAAAGGGCGGTATGGATCACTCACTGTCCCCCGAGCCGGGAGATGCCTCGCCAAGGCCGGCGTCGGGGGCTGCGCTGAAGACCGCGGTCCGGATGTCGCGGATGACTTTGTCCAGGCGTACGGTCACGTCCATCACGGCCGTCTGGTGATCGGCCCGAAGCGCCGTGGCGAGGCTGTTGAGTGTCATGGTGATGGCGAAGACCTCTTTGATCGTGCGATCACGCAGGGCGGTGGCGATGCGCTCCCGGTCCTCCATCTGGTGCATGGCTTCCAAGTGGGCTCGCTGAGCGGCCACTTGCAGGGCAAGAGCGGCCTGGCCGGCGAACAGTGTCAGCATGTCCAGCTCGTGCTGATCGAAGGCCGGCTTGCCTTGAGTACGCGCCACGAAGAGAACCCCTGTGGTGTGCTGCCCTTCCGCCAGCGGGGCGATCATGACCGGCCCGAGCCGGCCCGCGCCGGTATTGGACGGAGCGCCGCCGGGCAGGGGGGGTGGCCATGCTGTCGCTGATCAGGGGGGCTCCCTCACGGTAGACCTGGCCGCACAGCGAGCTGTCCACAGGCAGCTGCAGGCCGGCGAGGCCCGTCGTGTGCGGCCCGGCCGGCTCGCGCACCACGAGCATCGATGTACCGGGACCCGGCAGCGCGAGTGCGGCGATGTCCGCCCGCGCGACCTCCCGGGCCCGCTCCGCGACCAGCCGCAGCACCTCATCCGGCTCTCGCCCCTGCAGCAGGGCTGTCGTGATCTCGGCGTGCGCCCGCTCCCAGGCATGCCGCTGCTCGGCCTGCTCGTGCAGGCGGCCCTGTTCGGCGTGCGCGGCCCGCAGCTCCTCGTTGAGCCGCTGCAGCTCCTGGGCGCGCGAAGAGCTCCGCCTCCATCTCCTCGGCACGGCTCGCGACGTCGGTTCCGCCGCGGGCACGGATGAACGCGGTGATCTCTTCCACCCGGTGCAGCAGCAGCACGACCTTGCCCTCGGCGTCCAGGACGGGGACGTTGACGGGGCTCCAGTACCGTTCCTCGAACACTCCGGGCTGTCCGGCCACCGGGATGTCGTACTTCTGCACGGCCATCGTGTCCGGGGCCCCCGTGGCCAGGACTCGGTTCAAGGAGGCACTCAGGTTCCGCGTCCCGTCCGCATGAGGGTCCTCGGGGTTGTCGGGGAACGCGTCGAACAGGAATCGACCGGCCAGATCCTCGAAGGGACGGCCGGTGGCTTCCAGATACGCCTGGTTCGCGTCGACGATCTCGAGATCCGTGGTCAGCACCAGGCACGGACTGGGGACTGCGCCGAACACCGCTCTGATCGGTGGCTGGCCGCCGAGCGCGGTGTGTCGGCGGCCAGTGTTGTAGAAGTCGAGCCAGGGTGCGAGTGCTCGGGTGCGTTGAGCGTTGCTGGTGAAGACCTTCCGGTAGGCCCATTCGGTTTGCAGGGTGCGGTTGAACCGCTCGACCTTTCCGTTGGTCCACGGGCAGTGCGGGCGGGTGAACTTCTGCCGTGCGCCGAGTGCTTGGCAGGCGGCCTGGAAGTCGTGCGAGAGCCGGTAGTTCTTGGCGTTGTCGGTCATGACCCGCTCGATACGGGTGATGCCGTGGGCGTGGAAGAACTCGGCCGCGCGGGTGAGGAAGCCCGCGCAGGTTGCGCCCTTCTCGTCGGGAAGGATCTCGGCGTAGGCGAGGCGGGAGTGATCGTCGACGGCCGCGTGAACGTAGTCGTAGCCCAGGCCTCGAAGCGATCCGGGCCGTTCGCCTCTGCCATGAGCGCGATGGCCGCCGCCGGCGGGGATCTTGCCGAGTTTCTTGACGTCCACATGGATCATGTCGCCGGGCCGGGAATGTTCGTAGCGTCGGCCGCTGGCTCTGGTGGCACGGATGACCTGACCGGTCAGCGGGTCGCAGGCGGCGAGCGGCGACATCTGGTGGCGGCGCAGGATCCGACTGACCGTCCGGGCGGGAACGCCGGTGTGCTCGGCCAGGACGTCCGGTCCGCGTCGCAGGGCGCGGCGGGCCTTGAGCACGCGGCGTTCGACGGGTGCAGGCGTGCGGGTGGGACGGCGGTGCGGGCTGCTGCTGCGGTCGTGCAGTGCGGACCAGCCCTCGGCGCGGTAGCGGTTCACCCAGCGGTGGGCGCACTGGCGGGATACGCCGAGTTCCTTCGCGACGTGAGCGACCGGACGCCCGTCGAGCACGACGCGACGCACCAGCAGACATCTGCCGTGAAAGGTCAGCCGGGCATTAGCGTGGGCCACCAGGACCTCCGAGGTGAGTGAAGACGGCTACCTCCACTACGCCCGGAGGTCCCCCCTTGATCAACTACCGACAGCTACGTGTCACCAACCTGACGGCCGAGTACATCTAGATCATGCTGAAGTCGATTTCCGCCCTGTCCATCAGCTCTCCCAGCGACTAACCGTGCGTCGGTGCAATTGACCCAGTCTAGGGACGGGACCATCACGGAGCCAGAACCGGACGACGCGGTCGGGTCTCCCCCGCTCCCCCACCACTGGCGTCATGCCGACGAGCGTCACCCGAGGCCAGTGCCTCAGGACCACAAGGCGTCCGCTGGCGCTCGTCTTCGGCGTCGGCGCTGCTCGGTGCGGAGTACGAAGTCGCCGTAACTGTTGTCGGCCGGGTTGATCGTCACCCCGGGGGCGACGATCTCGTCGATGCGGTCGAGGACCTCCGCCGGGAGCATGACGTCGGCGGCGGGCAGGAACGCCTCTGACTGCTCCATCGTGCGTGGCCCCATGATCGCCGAGGTCACGCCGGGGTGATGGAGGACGACGGTCAACAAGGCCTTGACCTCGGCTTGGCCGCAGCCACGCACGACAACCGCTCGGCGCGGCCGTCGAAGCAGGATCCCTTCACGCCGCTGATCGACGAGATCCTGCTCATTGATCTGGATGCGACCAGGAAACAGCGCCACACCGTCACCCCGGATCTACCGCCGTCTGATCGACGAGCACTCCTCGTCCGAGGCGCTGCCTGACCACTTGAACCCGCACCGGTGAGAGGGCGCAAGGGTCCCGCGAGCAACCGCGCGGTCCGGCCAGGGGCTGAGAGTGCCGGTGTTCATACCTTGCTCGCGACCACCATGTAGTTCTCGGCCTCAAGATCGAAGGTGCTCAGTTCCGTCCGGAGTCCGACCCGGTGCAACTCGACTTCGAGTTCCTCGTACCGGTAGGGCCAGGAGGACAGCAGTTCCGAGCGGACAAGAACCACCCCGGTCGCATCAACTTGCGCGATCGCGATCTCGATGTGGTGCTCCTCCTCCCAATGCGGCGCGATCTCCCAGCGGTAGACCACGACCGCATCGCGACCGTTCCGGCGGACGAGTCGGTCACTGATCTCCAGCCGGGAACCTCTGGCCCTCACGAGTTCCCAAGTGCGGGATGTGAGTACCAAGCGTCCGCCGGGGCGCAGAAGCCGTGACATCGACTCCAGAGCAGCACCCCTGCCAGTCGCGCCCGTGGCATGGTGAAGCGAGTTGCCGACGCAGAACACCATGTCGAAGGTGTCGTCCTGGAAATGGTCGGGCAACGCTTCCCAGTTCGCCCGTACGGCCCGGACGGATGCCCCGAACTGTTCAGACAACTCTGCAGTCCGACGAACCATCGCCTCGCTGGCGTCAGTTGCGACAACCTGCATGCCACGACCAGCGAGGCCCACCGCCAACTGCCCGGTTCCGCACGAACAGTCGAGGACGTGAGCGTTCGACGGCAGGAGATCGAGGACGTCGTCGAACGACGCAGCGAACTCGGCTGGAGGCAACTTTGCATCCGAGATGAGCCATTCGTACACCTCGGCAAGCACGTCATAACCCGTCACCACCACCACCTCCGTCACGCGGCAGACTCACGGTAGGTCGTCAGTCCATCAGCGGAGCAAGCCGGGCACCAATGGTTTTCGCAAGGGTTCGTCGCGTCTGACCTCATGGCCCTGGGCGCCCTGCGCGTCCTGCGGGAGCGCCTTCGGCGAGGTCGCGGTCCGTTTGCGGGCCGAGCTGGTGAAGTGCCGTTTGTTCTGCCTGCGGCTGTCGTTCTCCGGGAAGGCGGTGCACCGGGTGTTCGCCTCGGACGGTCAGGAGGCGTTCTTCGAGGGCCACGAGCACGCTGGTGCTGGGCGGTGTGCCGGTCGGCAAGATCCGGTATGCCAACCTGAAGGCCGCGGTCGCGTCGGTGCTCGGCTGCACGCGGCGCCGGGTCGAGACCGACGGGTGGACCGCATTTCGGTCCCACTACGGCATCGAGCCGTTCTTCTGCACGCCAGGAATCGAGAGCGTCCACGAAGAAAGGCGGCGTCGAGGGCCAGATCGCGGCAACCGGTTCTCCCCAGTCACCGTCCGCACGGACCTTCAGTCGGTCCCGACTCGGTTCATCGGCCGCCAGGTCCGGGTCTTGCTGACGCCAGAACTCCGTTGCCATCGCCTCCGACGACTCCTTCGCTGGGGCAGGACCGTCTCGTACGGGCAAGCGGCCTCGCCTGCACGATCGTGCGACCGGGCCGCGCGCCGACATCGCACGCGTCCTGGTGGCGGCCGTACCGCCCCCGAGGCCACCGACCGCACCTTCGAGCGCTGAGCGCCGGGACCGCACCCCGCAACGCCCCGCCGATTACGGAGTTCGCCGCCAGCAAGTAGTACGGTCCCTGGGGCGGGACCTGGCGAGTTCTGCCGTCCGCAGGAGCGGGGGTTGTCGTGAGCGAAGTGCTGTATGGCGAGCGGTCGTGGAATCCGCTCGCGCGCACAGTGGAGTTGACGGAGGCCGCCCTGCGCAGGGGCGGCAGGAGCACGCCGCTGGGCGAGCTGAATCTCGCCGCCATGGCCGAGGCGTTCCAGCGCGGCTTCTGGCTCGGGGGCGGCGGAGCGGAACGCCCGCTGGAGCAGCTGGCTGACGGCGTCGGCATCGTCCCGGTGACGCGCGTCACCGGGACCACCACACCGGTGAGGGTGCGGCAGGCCGCCGAGTTCGCCCGCAAGCTGGGGGAATTGGCGGTACGGCAGTGCGGCGGGCCACAGCGCGTCGCTGCCCTGGCGGCCCAGGCGCGCGCCGAGGACGTACCCCTGTGGATGGCGCGACGGCAGACGCCGGGACCCGCCGGGCCCGTCAGCGTCGCCGTGGACCGGCGGCTGGCACGCGTGGACGTGTGGGGGCCGCAGGCTCCCGTGGTACGAATCCGGGCGCCGCACGGCTTCCACCGCGACTCTTCGGACCCCTCCCAGGGCCTGCGTCTGACCGTCGGCGACACCCCGGCGCAGCTCACCCTGAACAAGAAGCGGCGCAAGTCGAAGAGTTCGGTGGAGGCGCGGCTGCCCGGGCAGCACTGGGTGCTGCGGCGGGAGGACATGACGACCTCGTGGTTGCTGCGCGACGAACGGCGCGTCGCCCTCCTGACGTGTCCCGCCCGCCGGCCGGTGCTCGAACCGACCACGGTCGTGCGGCCACTGACCCCCGTGCAGTACGAGAGCACCGACCCCCTGGACGCCGTCATGGCTCACGTCTTCTCTGTCGCCTTCGGGCTGGGAGACGCGACGGGGATGGCGCGGTTCGGCACGCAGCGACGCGCGGTGAACAGCGGTGAGCCTTTTGCCGTCGACGGGGACTGGGACCGCCCCTGGTTCAGCAACCTGGGGAGAGTGGGCGAGGACAACGAGCCTGGCGGCGACGGCTGGGGTGAAGACGGCGGTGACGGCGGCGACTCCGGCGGGGACGGCGGCGGCGACTAGCTGGGCTGGGGCAGGCCCCTGTACTGATGGTGGTCGGCCGACAGGCCGGACGCCGGGCGCGACACCGCGCCGATCCCCTGTGCGGCAGTGTGCGCCGTCTCACGCATCGCAGACCCTCCCAAGTTGCCCAGGTCACAGCGCAAATGCCCTTTTTGCATCCATGCTCGAGACAGACACGGAACCCCGAACTTGAGCGCGCTGTCGTCGATTTGCTCAAACCCTGCCTAAGTGGCCCATGACACAGCGTTCGTGACGTTCCATCTCGTTCTCTGGAGAAAGGTGCCCATCGTGGCCGCTTACTTGTGCCCGCCTGCCGTGATTCACGGCGAGCACGCTGTGAAGACCAACCAGATCACTGACGAAGTGCGCAGTCGGCACCCGCACGCGGCGTGGGCGCCGCGGATCGACGGCATCGCCGCCAGTACGGGCATCGAAACCCGGGGCTGGATGCTGCCGTTGGAGGCCGCCGTCGCGCCGGGCAAGGGCAGCGGCCTGCCGGCTGCCGGCATCGGGCCGACCCGGGAGGCGCTGGCCGACGACGGATTCACCGAACAGGACGTGGATCGCGTCGTCGCCGCCCTCGAGTCGATACCCGCGCCGCAGACCGTCCAGGAGCGCACCGCGCCGGCCTGGGCGGCCGTGCAGTCCTACGGGGAGCGCGCGGCACGCGGGGCCCTGCAGATCGCCGGGCTGGACGCCGCGGACGTCGACTGTCTGATCACCAGTCACTCCACCACGCCGGCACTGCCGGGGCTGGATGTCTCTCTGGCCAACCGGCTCCCGCTGCGGAGCGACGTCATGCTGCTGCCGGCCACTCAGTGGGCGTGCATAGCCGGGACCCGCTCCCTCGCACTGGCGGCCGATCTCGTGGCCGCGGACCCCGACCGCGTGGTCCTGGTCGTGATCGCGGAGGCACTGAGCACGACCTACCAGCCCGCGGACGACACTCTGGAGTCCCTGATCGTCCGGTTGCTGTTCGCGGACACCGCGGTCGCCGCGGTGGTCACAGGCCGCCCGAGGCATGAGTCGGTGCTGCGGCTGGACGCCTCCTGGCATCACACGCTGCCCGGCACCCAGGACCTGCACCGTCTGGAGACGCGGGAGGACGGCACCCATTTCGTGATGGACCGGCGCGGGCCGCGCGCCGTGCAGGAGACGGTCACCGCGATGTGGGAGTGGCTGCGCCGGCGCTACCAGGAAGACCCCGCCTCCTGGCACCCCGACGTCCTGCTCGCGCACCCCGGCGGGACGCGAGTGCTGGAGTACATGGAGCAGACGATGCCCGACGGGTGGCCGTCGGGGCTGCTGGACTACAGCCGGGACAGCTACACCAGCGGCAACCGCGGGGGCGCCGCCGTCTTCGACATCATGCGGAGGGCCTACGACGCGGGGCAGGAGCCGGGCAGCCGCGCCGTCCTGTACGCGGCGGCCCCCGGCCTCACAGCCACCGCCCTGGAAGGACAGTGGCTGTAGAACGCACTCGCACCACCTGGACCGCCCCGGACCCCGGCTGACCAGGGCACGTACCCGGCCGAAGACTCCTCACCGCTCGATCGACGCCCAGACCACCTTGCCGGTGTCGGTCCACCGCACCCCCCACCGCGTGGTGAGCGCATGCACGACGTGCAGGCCACGGCCGGCGTCGTCGAGCAGCCCGCCCGGACCCCGCCGCGGCCTGCCGTTGCCGGTGTCGCCCACCTCGCACAGCAGCCCGTGACCGGCCCTGATCAGCCGCACCGTGATGGGCCCGCCGGCGAAGCGGACCGCGTTGGCGACCAGTTCGTCGACCACCAGCATCACGCTGTCCCGGATGACGTCTCTGGTGCCCCACTGCCTCAGCAGCTCGGAGGCCAGGGTGCGGGCCCGCGCGGCCGCGTCGCCGCGCGCGGGCAGACGCCAGGTGGCGGTGTCCCCCTTGCGGTAACCGATCATGCGGGCGAGCAGCAGGGTCACGTCGTCGCGCCGGCGCGGCGGTGTCAGCGCCGAGACCACGCGCCGCGCGGCCTCCTGGAGGGCGTCCCAGGGGTGCACCGCGGACACGGCGGCCGTCAGCCTGTCGATGCCCTCGTCGATCGACAGGGCGGGATCCTCCACCAGGCCGTCGGTGTAGAGGGCGAGCAGCGAGCCCGGGGGCGCGGGGAAGGCGTGCACGTCGTAGGGCTCCCGCAGCGCGAACTCGGTGCCCAGCCCGGGGTGGGGGCGGATCGCGACCGGACCGGCCGGCCCGTCCGGAGGTACCAGGATCGGGGGGAGATGGCCGGCGCTCGCCAGCGACACATGGTGGCTGACCGGGTCGTACACGGCGATGCAGCAGGTCGAGCCGAGGGCGCTGTAACCGGCCGCCAACCCGGAGTCGGGCTCGTCCAGGAGCGACACCGTCTCGTCCAGATGCTCCAGCACCTCGTCGGGTGCCAGCCCCGCGGACAGCAGCGCGCGAGCCTCCATGCTCAGCTGCCCCATGGTCGCCGCGGCCCCCAGGCCGTGCCCGACGACGTCCCCGACCACCAGCGCGGTACGGCCGTCCGGCAGCGGGAAACTGTTCACCCAGTCACCGCCGACCCCCGCGCTGTCGGGGGTGGCGGGCTGGTAGATGCTGGCCGTCTCGATGGTGTCGCCGCTGGACCGTGGCAGCAGCCGGCGCTGCAACGCCAGCACCTGCGTGTGCTCACGCTGGTGCTGGCGGGCCAGATCGACGTGGTGAGAGGTCCTGGCCACCAGCTCCTGCAGGTCGAACAGCTCGCTGTCCTCGAAGGGGCGGTCCGCCCGCCGCCAGACCTCCGCCACACCCAGCACGACGGGCGGCTCGCCCTCCAGCACCAGTGGAATGCACGCCACGCCCGACGCCTGGTCACCGGGAACCAGGGCACGTACCAGCCGCGGGCTGCCGAGGACCCGCTCGATCGCCGCCCGGTCGGGTATGACGATGGGCTGGGCGGCATCGCCACGCCGTATCACCTGCGACAGCAGGCGACTCGCGTCTCCGGGAAGATCGTCACCCGGAGTCACATAACCGTCGGGCCACGCCCGCTCCGGCACCAGGGCTGCCCGCCGCAGCCGGATGCGCCCCTGCGGCTGCTCGGTGACCACCTCGCCCGTCCATACGGCGAAGTCGAGGTCGATGGCCGTCACGTCTCCCCAGGCCAGCAGAGACTCCGCCAGCGACTGCGCGGTCTCGCCGATGTCCAACGAGGTGCCGATCGCGGTCTCGGCGGCGTACAGGTGCAGCCTCTTGGCCATGGCGATCAGCGAGACGGTCAGGCCCTCCTGAGGCGCGGCGGCGGCCAGGATGCTCATCGAGACCACCAGCTCCGACCCGTCGCCGCGCCGCAGCCGCTGAACCCGGGCGACGTGCGGCTCACCGCTCTCGAGAACCTGCCGCAGCCGCCGGGTGACCGTCGGTACGTCCCAGGGAGGCAGGAGATCGACGAAAGGGTTCCCGATCACCGCCTCCACCCCCGAGAAGACGGGGGCGTCCAGATTGCAGCGGGTGATTCTCAGATCCTGGTCCAGACTGACCGCGCCGAGAATTTGCTCCTGACGGGCGGGGGCGGGATCGGCGGGTGCGGGGTGGCGGGCGGCGTTGTCCCCCTGCGCGTCGGCGGAACCGGCGGCGGCTGCCGCTCCGTCGGCTGGCATGTACTTCCCCAAAGCGCTGCTGACCATGTCGAACGGTGACGCAGACGACGGGGGTGGGGTGGAGTCCATGCGGCTCTCTCAGCTCGCTCGCCAACCCCGGCACCACGCCGGGGCCGTACCAGAACCCGGGCGACGGATTGTCCGGGATTCCTGACCGCAAACCTCATTCAATAACACCCGGCCCCGCTTCGCCTACACCAGCGGATCGCACGGTGAGCGTGGGCGAGGCGATGGAGCATGTCTGGTCTCCGACCACCCTGCGGGCACCGGCCCCCGCGGCGGCGTCTCATGTGCTGGCTGCTGACAGCGCCGGCGTGGCCTTCCCGGAGCCGTGATCGCGGTCCGAGGTCGTCCCGCGATCGGTGGTACGCACTGCGCAGTACAGGGAAGCCGTATCAGCATGAAACTGATCAGCGGACGTACAAGCTCGGGGCGGGCGCCGAGTCCATGGATGCGCTACGGCGCCGGCGCCGCGGCAGTGGCCGCCACGGCTGTGGCCGGCGCGGGAGCGGTCGACGCCGACAGCGCCTGGTACAGGTCGCTGCGCAAGCCGGAGTGGCAGCCCCCGTCGTGGGCGTTCGGCGTCGTATGGACGCCGCTGTACGCCACCCTCGCCTACGCCGCCGGCCACGCTCTCGGTACGGTCCCCGACCGGCGTGAGCGCACGCGCCTGGCCACCAGCCTGGCCGTGAACCTGACACTCAACGCGGGCTGGAACTGGCTCTTCTTCCGTCTGCGCAACCCCAAGGCCGCTCTGGTCGGCACGCTGCTGCTCGACCTCAGCAACGCGCAGCTCATTCGTCACACCGCTCGCACCGACGCGACGGCGGCCCGCACCCTCCTGCCCTATGCGGCATGGTGCGCCTTCGCCACCGGTCTGAACGCCTCCCTCGTCCGGCGGAACGCCACGCGCTGACGGCCCAGTCCCTCACGGGGACCCGAGAGCGTTCAGTCGCTCTCCCGTCGACAGCGTGGCCCGGAGCTGGGTTCGGGGTCTGTGGGAGGCAGGCGCGTCGAGGGTCCGTCCCTCCTTCATCGCCGATACGTCCCTCCTCCTCACCGACAGACGTGTCACGGCCCTGCTGCCGGCTGCCGGCACGCACCAGTGACCACTCGGTGACCGCCGTCCGGTCGTCGCCGCTATGTTCTGGCCGAATCGGCTGCAGGCGGCGGTCGACCGCGCCCGCGCGACCGTGCGGGCGGGCGCGGTCGGCGTGTCCCTGCTCGTCCGCAGGGTCACGGTCACGTCGCCGGGTCCGCTCCAGGTGTCGGCGCAGGCGAGGTCCATACGGCCGTACCGCCGCTGTCCGGCGGATGCTGCTCGGCGAAGTCCCAGGCGTCGACGGAGCGCACTCCGGCGCCCCCGAGCGATTCGAGCGCGCAGGCCAGGTGCCCCCACGCCTGCGGGTAGCCTCACCAGGCAACCCGCGGCAGAGGAGAGCAGCCACTGTGCACCTGGGCATCATCGGACAGGCCGTCGGCCTGTTCGCCGTCACCAACATCGACGACATCCTGGTGCTGGCACTGTTCTTCGCCCAGGGCGCCGGTCACCCCGGATCCGCCCGCCGCATCATGCTGGGTCAGTACCTGGGCTTCGCCGTGATTCTCGCCGTGGCGGTGGCTGCCGCTCTCGGTGCGACGTTCCTGCCCGAGGCCGTCATCCCCTACCTCGGCCTTCTGCCGCTCGCCCTGGGCCTGAAGGCCGCCTGGCGGGCATGGAGGGACCGCCACGGCGGCAGCGATGACGAGGAGGAACGGGCCAGGGAGGGCGGGCCGGGCCCGCTGGAGGTCGCAGCCGTCACCTTCGCCAACGGGGGCGACAACATCGGCGTCTACGTGCCCGTGTTCGCCACCGCGGGCATCGGCGGGATGAGCGTGTACGCCGTGGTGTTCCTCGTGCTCGTGGCCGTGTGGTGCTGGGCGGGCAAGTTCTTCGCCACCCGTCCCGTCATCGCGAAGGCGCTCTCTCGCTGGGGCCACATCCTGCTGCCCCTGGTCCTGATCGCCATCGGCCTGCTCATCCTCGTCGAGGGCGGCGCCTTCGGGCTGTGACAGCGGGCCGTGCGTCACCTGGTCATGCGCTCACCTGGCCTGTCCGTACTGGCGAAGTGGCATTCCGTGGAGGACGGCCGGGCACGGCCGGAGCGTGCTTCTTGCCTTCGGCGTCTTCGCAGTCGTGGAGCATCCAGGACGCGACGCCCACGAAAGCAAGGGCGCGGCCTGGGACTGCGCGAACCAACGGACTCGCGTTCGCCTCCCAGGCCGCACCGCACCTCACGGGCAACTCATCTCGGCCCGGTGACTCGAACCGTGCAACCTAGCGGCGCGGTCCCTTGGCGGCGGGAGCAGGAGCTGCCGGCGGCGGGGAGCTGGCCGACTGCTGGCTCGCCCGGGGCTGGGACGCTCCAGACTGCAGGTGCATGCCCGCATAGAGCGCGACCGGGTTTTCGGTGCCCGTGCTGAAGGTCTGCTCGTTCGCAAGGTGCCGAGTGAAGGATTCGCCCGCCTGCACCAAGCGGCCGATGTTGGACTGCAGTTGGACTCGCTGATCCACATCGAAAGACACTGCCACCTGGGTCCCGCGGGTGGGGGCCTGCGTGTTCTGCTGAGCCCAGTAGTTGAACTCGGCCTGAGCGATCTGCCTGTGGGCCGCCGGGGCATGCTCGCTGTTCAGCGGGGTCAGGTACGCGTTGGTGAGTGCCGGGTCCATGAATACCCTGTGCACATCCCGTGCGCCGTGTTCTCCCGCCCCGTAGCGAATCCCTTCGATCGCGGCCGCGACGGCGTGCCCCACGGTGACGCCCTGCGCCCCGCCCTGGTTGAGCACTCCATGGATGTACGACATGGCCTCCTGGCGCGGATTGCTCGCCTGCGGTGCAGGATCCTGCCGCAAGTCCATGATCTTCCTGAGCGTGTCCACCATTACCCCATTTCCGCGATGTTGCTGGAACTGCAGAAGCACAACGCGACAGAGGCCAGTGGGGTTCAACAGGGGTTTCAGGGGTGGTGCCGGCACCACCCCTGATCCGGCACTTGGGCCGACTGCTCCACAGGCGACCTCAGAGGAGAGTTGCTCCGTCGGCCGCACCTGCGGCCGTCAGCGGCAGTGCAGACATCTGAACGGGGAAGCATGATGGCCAGTCACACACGAAGGAAAGTCCTCAAGGGCGCCGCGGCTGCGGCGGCGGGCGGCATCGTCGGGGGCGGTCTGGGGCCGAACCTCCGCACGACCGCGGCCCAGGCGGCGGCCACGGGCGGGAAAGGTGGCGCAGGCGGAGCGAGGCCGTTTCTGGAAGGCGCCTTCGCCCCCGTCACCGAGGAGTTGACCGCCTTTGACCTCCAGGTCACCGGCCGCATCCCGCATGACCTTGACGGCCGCTATCTGCGCAACGGCCCGAACGCGCTGGGCCTCGAGGATGTCCGGGCCCATCATTGGATGCTCGGCGACGGAATGGTGCACGGCGTCCGGCTGCGCGGCGGACGCGCGGAGTGGTACCGCAACCGCTGGGTGCGGTCCTCACGGGTGACGACGAAACTGGGGGAAACCTATCCGGGGCAGGTGCCGCCGGACGACTTCGCGTGCAACACCCACGTGATCCCGTACAAGGGCCGCATCCTGGCGCTGCAGGAAGGCGGACCTCTGCCGTACGAGCTGGACGGCGAATTGGGCACCGTGTGCCCCTACGACTTCCGCTCCACCCTCCAGGGCGCCTTCACCGCGCACACCAAGTACGACGCGGAGGCAGACGAGTTGCACGCGGTCGCCTACTACCCCACCTGGGACCATGTGCGACATATCATGATCGACCGAACCGGCCGGGTGGCACGGACCACGCGGGTTCCCGTCGCGGACGCCCCGATGATGCACGACTTCGCGCTCACCGAGAAGTACGTGGTGATCGTGGACGTGCCGATCACCTTCGACGCCGACGCCGCGGAGGCGGGCGCGATCGTGCCGTACGTGTGGAACGACCGACACCCCATGCGCATCGGCCTGTTGCCGCGCAGCGGTGGCACCACACGCTGGTTCGAGATCGACCCGGTGTACTACTCGCACACGCTCAACGCGTACGACCAGGGCGACACGGTCGTGATGGAGTACATCGGGTTCCCCGCGCCGTTCTACGCCGCCGGCCGCGGGATGGGCGGCCCCTGCGCGACCGGTGCCCCGACACTGGACCGCTGGACGATCGACCCGCGGGCGGGCCGGGTGCGCAGCGACCGGCTGGACGACCGCCCGCAGGAATTCCCCCGCATCAACGAATCCCTCGTCGCACGCCGGCACCGCTACGCCTACACCGCGAGCGCGGCCGAGATGTGGCGCGCGTACGAGACCGTCGACGGCGTGCCGCCGGACCAGAAGTTCTCCAACTACCTGATCAAACAGGACATGCTGCGAGGCAGTGGGCAGGTACACCGCCTCCCCGAGGGCGCGGCGGCCGGCGAGCCGGTGTTCGTTCCCCGGCACGGCGCACGGGACGAGGACGACGGTTACGTCCTGTCGTACGTGAACGACCCCGACCGTGGCGCGACCGACCTGGTCATCCTGTCGGCCCAGGACTTCGGCGGACACCCGCTGGCCCGGATCCAGCTGCCCGGCCGCGTACCGCTGGGATTTCACGGCAGCTGGATTGCCGACGCCTAGGGACACTATTCACCCCGCGCCGGGGACGTTCTTGTCGTCTTGTCGTCGTCGTCAGTCCGCGGTCAGAACGCGCAAAGGAGCGATGCGGGTCAGGGTGCGGATGGGGACGGTCAGCGCCGCGCAGACCAGGCCCGTCGAGACGAGGACGGCTGTCACGGCGGCCGCGGCGACCGGCAGCAGGTGCCCGGACAGGACTCCTTCGCCGAGTGCGAGGACGGTGCCCAGTCCGGCGGCGGCGCCCGTGAGGCTGCCGAGCAGGGCCAGGCCGAGGCCCTCGTAGAGGGTGAGCCGGGCCAGCTCGCGTGTGGTCCAGCCGGTGGCGCGCAGCACCGCGAGGTCCGTTGCCCGTTCCCGCTGGGACATGACCAGGACGTCCACCGCGCCGGCCGCGCCGAGCAGGAGGGTCAGGGTGACGCTCAGGTAGTCGGCGGTACGGGCCCGGGCCACCACCGCGTCGCCCAGCAGGGAACCCGCGACCTCGCCCTGGAAGGCGAAGGTGACCGAGAGCAGTACGGTGAACGCCGCGACCGCCAGGGCGAGGCCGGCCGCGCCGAGCACGGTGCGTCCGCGGGCCCGCAGCAGGTCGCGTTGGGCGAGACCGGCGATCGAACGCACGGGGACGGAGCGGCGGGCCGGGGCGACCGGAGGCGTGACGGCGTCGAGGGGGCTGATCCGGGTCGACCGCCAGGCGGGGAGCAGCCCCGCCGCCAGTGCGAGGAGCAGGGCGACCGGCAGTACCAGGGCGGCTTTGGCGAACGAGTGGGAGAGTCCGAGCAGGGTGCCCAGGACGTAGGCGAACAGCACGCCCAGGGCGCCCGCGGCGAGGCCGACCGCGGCGAGTTCGCCGAGGATCAGGCGCAGGACTTCCGCCGCGCTCCACCCCGTACAGCGCAGCGTGCCGATCTCGGTGCGCCGGGAGCGCACGCCGGCCAGCGCGGCCTGGGTGAGGAACAGCCCGCAGACCACCAGCACGAGCACGAACAGCACGGCACTCTTGGTGTCCACGGCCTGCAGGATGTGCAGGGCCACGCCCTTGGCGGTCCAGTTCTCCCGGACGGTGAGCCCGCCGGCGAGGGCGACGGTCTGGGGTGCCGGGGAACTGCCCACGGTGACGTCGACGCGTAGGTGCGGGAACGTGTCATGGATGCGCGCGGCCACGGCGTTCACGCGGGCGCGGGAGGCGGAGTCGACGCCGCTCACGCCGGCCACCCGGATGCGGATGGCGCTGACCGGCGCCCTTTCCTGGGCGCTTGGGGTGTGGCGGCTCTTGGTGAACGCGCCGATGGAGTCCAGCGTGGTGAGCAGGGTGGGCGGAGGGGTGAGGTAGCCGCCCAGGTTGCGGTCGGGGTGCAGTGGTCGGCCGCCGAGCGCGGAGCGGGTGACCGCGTCGGCGCCGGTGACCTGTGGGGAGCGGTAGGTCTCCAGCGGCACGGCGGAGAGCGCGGAGAAGCCGTGCAGCCGTGTGGTGTCGTAGCGGCCGACCAGATGGAGGACCGGGATCGGGGCGCGGCCGCTGTCCGGGCCGCTGCAGGTCTTGTGTCCCCCGCAGTTCGTGGAGGCGTGGCCGGCGACCGTGCGGTACTGCGTGCCGCCGTTCTCCTCGGGCACGTCGGACAACAGCGCCGAGGTCCCTTCGAGGTTGTTCTTCCAGACGTCGGCGGGCTGTTGCGGGCGGGTCCGCGCCACCAGGCCGTCGGTGGAGGTGGCGTAGGCGACCGGGCCGACGGTCCAGTAGCCGCCGGCGTCGAAGTTGCCGGCGTGGTCGACGGAGCGGAAGGCCGTGTCGAGGTCGGCGCCGACGGTGCCGACGGTCCGGCCCCGCAGCGCGGTGACGAACCGGTGGGCGGCCGGACTGCCCAGCCTGCTGGGCAGTCCGGCCGGGTCGCCCGCTTCGAGGCGCTGTACTTTCGCCGTCAGGGTCGTGGAGGTCAGGGCGTGGCTGCTGAGCATGACCGGGACCTGGTAGTCGTGCTGGCGGTTGGCCGCCGGGCCGCTGTCGAAGGGGTCGGGGCCCCACACGGGACGGTCCTTCGCGGTGAGCATCCGGCCGGAGGTGACCGTGTCGCCGATGCCGACCAGCCGGTCCTCGGCTTCCGGGTCGACGGCGGACAGCAGGACCGGGAAGGCGACCGGGATATCCGCCGACGCCTTGCCCTGCCCCGACCGGCAGGTCATCCGCGACCGGGCGTCCCGGTCGAAGGCGGACGTCGGTACGGGGTTGTAGCCGGGGTCGGCCTGCGGTGTCAGCGTCTTGCCGTCGACGCCCGTCGTCGTATCGGACTTGTCGCTGTTGTAGTACCAGCACACCCAGTACGTGCGCCCGGCCGCCGTCTCCTGTTCCAGTCCGGTCAGTCCGGTGTCGGCCATGAGGTCGTTGCGGATGCCGATGGGGTTGCGGGTCAGGTAGACGTACTGGTCGGCGGCCGGGTAGCTGCCGAGGCCGGCCTTCACCGTCGGCTTCAGGCGCAGCAGTTGGGCGGGGGCCTGGGAATCGAGGAAGCGGGAGACGTCGAGGCGCAGGCGGCCGTCCACCATCAGGTAGCCGATGTTGGCGATGGGGGCCGCGGTGTCGAGTCCTGGCAGTTTTTCGATGCGCCGGTACTGGTCGAGGGTGATGCCGCCGAACACGCCGGACAGGAAGTTGGCCTGCACCAGGCCGCGTTGGCGCTCGAGGGGGGTCTGCGCGGTGGGCGGGCGGACCAGGATGTCGTAGGCGGATCGGGCGTTGTGCCGGACCACTCCGGTGGTCTGGGCGCGGCTGGTGTTGACGGCCGAGGTCAGCAGGGTGAAGCCGGTGGCCGCGACCAGGATGCCCAGGGCCAGGGCGAGGGCCCGCCCGCGCCGGCGCCGCAGCTGGGAGAGGATCATGCCGATCACGGGCGCAGGCCTCCGAGACGGCCGAGGACGTCGCCGTCCGGCGTCACCCGGTCGTCGGCCACGATCCGGCCGTCGTGCAGCCGTACGATCCGGTCGCAGTTCGCGGCCACCTCGACGTCGTGGGTGGCCACCAGCATGGTCGTGCCGTAACGCTCGCGCAGCGAGAGCAGCAGTTCGACTGTCTCCCGCCCGGTCGTGCTGTCCAGGTTCCCGGTCGGCTCGTCGGCGAGCAGCAGCCCGGGGCGGTTGATCAACCCCCGTGCGATGGCGACCCGTTGCTGCTGGCCGCCGGACAGCTCCGACGGCAGCGCGTCCGCACGCTCCGCGAGGCCGACGGCCTCCAGGAGTTCCTTCGCACGTGCCTGCCGGTCGAAGTCCACGCGCCGCGGCAGCACCGGCGCGAGGACGTTGTCCAGCACGGTCAGCGCCGGCAGCAGATGGAAGCGCTGGAAGACGAAGCCGACTTGTCGGCGGTGCGCGTCCAGCCGCCGCGGTGTGAGCTCGTCGCCGTCGACCTCCACCGTCCCGCCGCTGGGACGGTCCATGCCGCCGAGCAGATGCAGCACCGTGGACTTGCCCGACCCCGAGGGACCGGTCAGCGCGACGGCTGTCCCCGACTCGATGCGCAGGTCGGCGGCGTCCAGCGCGACCAGCTGCGCATACCGGCGCGTCACGCCTCGTAACGTCACATCCACCGTGCTGCCACCCTCCTGCATTGTCACAATGTAGCGGTACATTGTCACAATCCATCAGGCATGTAAATGGCGTTGCAGGAGGGTCCATGCCGCTTCACCACGCGGTGCTCGCGCTGCTGGCCGACGGCCCGGACCACGGCTATGAGCTCAAGGGCCGATTCGAGCAGGCCATGGGCCCCCAGTGGGGCGGCCTGAACATCGGGCACCTCTACCAGATCCTCGACCGCCTGGTCCGGGACGGCTATGTCGTCCGCTCCCATGTGAACCAGGCGGACCGCCCCGACAAGACCCGCTACACCCTCACGCCCGCCGGTCACGAGGAGTTGCGGAACTGGGCCACCAGTGCCTGGGTGCGCACCGGGGGCTTCCGCGACGAGCTGTTCCTCAAACTCTTCGGCGCCTCCTCTCTCGGCCGAGACGCCCTCGACGCGCTCGTCACCGCACAGCAGCAGACCTACGTCGCCGAACTGGCCGGCCTGACCCGGCTGCGGCGCACCCGAGCGGACGATCCCCTGGTCACCCTTCTGATCGACGCGGCGATCGCCCACACCAAGGCCGATCTGGAACTCCTCGGCACGGCCGCCCAGCGCCTCGCCCCCATCACCGACCGCGCCGACACCGCTCTCCCACAGGCCGACATCGCCGAGGAGGACCGGCAAGGGGCCTGACGGCGCTTTCCACCTGCCGGTCCGTGCGAGGCCGGGTCTTGCCTAGCCCGGACGTACCGGCTGGGACGCCGTGCGGCAGGAGTGCACCTAGGCTGGACATCAGCCCTTGCGGACAACCGTGTCCGGACGGAGGTGTGGTGCGTGGAAATGGCCGACCGACAGGACGCGCCCACTGCCGTCGTCGTGGTCGACCCGGACGGCCAGGTGAGCGGCTGGAGCGAGGGCGGGTGTCAGCTGCTGGGCTGGACGGCTGAGGACACCGTCGGCCGGCCCGTGACCGACCTGCTGGTCGGACCCGCTCCCACCGGCTTCCCCGAGCATCACGGAACGGATGCCGACGCCTCCGGACTCATCACCCTGCGTCACCGGGACGGCACGTCCGTGGACGCCGTGATGACCGCCCAGCCGCTGTTCGGCTCTCACGGGCACGCACAGGGCAAGGTCCTGACCGTCCAACGCTGGGACGGCCGACCGGTCATCGCCGACCGGGCCTTCGAGCAGTGCCCCTTCGCCCTGGGCGTCTACGACCCGGACCTGCGGTTCCTGTGGATCAACGCCTCGTCGGGCCGGGTGATCGCGCACTCCGAGGACCAAGTCCTCGGCAAGAAGTACCGCGAGGTGCTTCCCGTGTTCGACCGCACGCTGTTTCCCGAAAGGGACGACGAGCCCTACACCGACCAGCTCTCCGAGGTCGCCAGGACGGGCGAACCCGCACGCCTGATCACCGTCTTCCGCCCGCTGGGCAGCAACTACGCCAACGCCTGGGCCACCAGCATCTGGCCCGTCCGCGATGCCGAGGGCAGGGTCCGTGCGGTCGCCAACTGGGGATTCGACATGAGCGCCGAGTACTGGGCCCGGCAGCGGTTGCTCATCCTCAACGAGGCCGGCCGGGACATCGGCCGGACCCTCGACGTGATCGGAACGGCCCAGGACCTGGCGCGGGCCTCCGTGCCCGGCTTCACCGACCTCGTCACCGTGGACCTGTTCGACGAGGTGCTGTGCGGAGAGGAGCCTCCCTCGGCGTCGACACTCGCCGGCCGGGAGGCCATCACGCTCAGCCGCGCCGCCCGGCACAGCGCCGGGCAGGACGCCGACGGACACGCCGGACCCCCGCCGCCGGTCACCCTCGCCCCGGACTCCGTCGCAGCCCGCTGCATGGCCACCGGCAACCCCCTGGTCGAGGTCGCCGAGGAACCCGGTCCCGGCAGCGAGTGGGCCTTCGGACCCGGACTCGCCGCCGACCCCGCCCGCTGGCCGCCGGGCAATCCGGTGATCGACGCCTCCCTCGCCGTGGACGGACTGACGGGACGGATCACGGTGCCGCTGCGCGCACGCGGGGCACTGCTCGGAGTGGTGGCCTTCTGCCGTACCGACCGGCCCGAGGCCTTCACCGCGGACGACCTGATCCTGGCCGAAGAGCTGACCGCCAAGGCGGCCGTCGCCATCGACAACGCCCGCCGGTACTCCCGCGAGCGCTCCACCGCGCTGACCCTGCAACGCAGCCTGCTGCCGCAGGGGTTGCCGAAGCAGGAAGCCGTCGAGGTCGCCTCGCGCTACCTGCCCGCGGGCACCGGCGCGGAGGTGGGCGGCGACTGGTTCGACGTGATCCCCCTGTCCGGCGCCAGGGTCGCGCTGATCGTCGGAGACGTCGTCGGCCACGGCCTTCACGCCTCGGCCAGCATGGGGCGGCTGCGCACCGCGGTCCGTACCCTCGCCGATGTCGACCTGCCGCCCGACGAGTTGCTGACCTACCTGGACGACCTGGTCCTCCACCTCTCCAGCGACCTCCAGTCGACGAGCCATGCCCAGACGACCGGCGAGACGGGCGCCACCTGCCTCTATACGGTCTACGACCCGGTCACCCGCCGACTGACGCTGGCGAGCGCGGGACATCCGCTCCCGCTGATCCTCTGCCCCGACGGCTCCACGGCCCCGGTCTCGGCGCAACCGGGACCGCCCCTGGGCATCGGCGGACTGCCGTTCGAAGCGACCGAGATCGAGCTGCCGGAAGGCAGCCTGATCGCCCTCTACACCGACGGGCTGGTCGAAAGCCGCGCACTCGACATCGACCAGGGGATCGCCGAGTTGCTACGGGTCCTGGATCCCCGGGCCTCCCTGGAGTCCCTGTGCGACACGGTGATGGACGCCGCCACGCCGGCCGAACTCCGCACGGACGACGCCGCGCTGCTGGTCGCCCGCACGCGCGCCCTGGATCCCCAGCACGTGGCCGACTGGGACGTCGAACCGGACTTCGCACAGGTACCGCACCTCAGGAAGGTCGCCGTCGAGCAGGTGGAGGCCTGGGGCCTGGAGGAGGCGGCGTTCGTCACCGAACTGGTCGTCAGCGAGCTGGTGACCAACGCCATCCGCTACGGCGAGCCCCCGATCCGGCTCCGGCTCATCCGCGACAGCGCCTTGATCTGCGAGGTCTCCGACTCCAGCAACACCGCCCCGCATCTGCGCCGGGCACGCGACCTCGACGAGGGCGGCCGGGGCCTGCTGCTCGTCGCCCAACTCACCCAGGGCTGGGGCACCCGGCACACCACCCACGGCAAGACCATCTGGTGCGCGCAGTCCGTCCCGGGGACGGAGTCAGCATGACAGCCGAACACCGGCCGGCCGACGGGGCGGGAAGATCGGTGGCTGGTGCCATCCGGACGGGTCCGCACACGAGGTGAGGTGAGACCGGCGTCCTCGCCGCCGCGGGGCCGGAAGTCCGCTGGCCTCCGGCCGACGGTGTCCACCGTGTCGAGCAACCGCTCTCGTGGGGGTGCCGCCCGTCAGAGGGTGTCCTGGAGTACGAGAAGCGCGACGTCGTCCAGGCGCTGCCCGTTGGTGCCCGCTCTGCTCAGCACCGTGTCGAGGAGCAGCTCCAGGTCCCCGACGTCGGCTTCGGCGAGATCGTGCGCGAGGAGGGCGATGGAGTCGTCGAGGTCCACGCCCGGCGCTTCGACGAGACCGTCGGTGTACAGGGCCAGCAGCATCCCCTTCAGCAGGGGGATCTCGGTCACCGGGAAGACGGCGCCGGGATCGATGCCGAGGAGCGGCCCGGGCGGGACCTGCAGAGGGCGTGTCTCACCGTCCGGGAGGCGCAGGATCGGTGGGGGGTGCCCGGCATTGGCCAACGTGACACGCCGGCGGCCGAAGTCGAGGTGGGCGTAGAGGCAACTGGTGAACAGGCCGGGGTCGAGGTCGGTCAGGAGCTGGTTGGCGCGGTGCAGGACCTGGTCGGGGGGCGTGCCGAGGGCCGCGTGGGCGTGCACGCCGGTGCGCACCTGGCCCATCAGGGCGGCGGCGGCGACGTTGTGGCCCTGGACGTCGCCGATGACGGCGGCCGCCGCGGTGTCGCCGAGGCGGATGAGGTCGTAGAAGTCTCCGCCGATGTCCATGCCGTGGGTGGCGGGCAGGTAGCGGGCGGTCACCCGCAGTCCGTCGATCGTGGGGAGGCTGCGCGGCAGCAGCGCCTGCTGGAGGCCGTGGGCGAGTTCGTGCTTGGTGTCGTAGAGGCGGGCGCGGTCGAATGCCTGGGCGATCAGTCCGGCCAGCGAGGTCAGAACGGCGCGTTCCTCGGCGGGGAAGGTGTGGGGATGGTCGTAGGACAGGACGCAGACACCGACGGGGCGGCCGGAGATGATCAGCGGGAGGAAGGCCCAGGCCTGTTTCCCGCTGACCTGCGGCGCGTCGGGGTGGGTGCGCCGCATCTCCTCCGGGTCGGCGAAGAAGGCGGGGATGCCGCTGCTGAGGGTCTGCCCTGCCGGAGTGAAGGCGGTGTCGAGGGGGAGCCCGTCCAGGCGCTCGATGGTGTGGTCGGCGTACCCCCGGTGGCCGGTGATCCGCAGTCGGCCGGCGTCCGCGGTGGACAGGACCAGTCCCTGGGCGCCGAAGGCGGGCATGATCTGGTCGGCGACCAGGTCGACGACGTCCTGGACGCCGACGACCTCGGTCAGCGCGGCGGCCAGATGCGTGAGCTGATACAGCTGGCCGGCCCGGGCCGGGACGGCGGACCGGCCGGACGCCGACGGGGACGGCTCCCGCGCATGGCTGGGAAGGATACGGACGCTGATGCCGCTCTCGTCGGGATACAGGTGGATGTCGAGCCACTGCTCCGGCGGGCGGCACGCGGTGAAGGAAACGGGCTTCCGGCTGATGACCGCGGCCCGGTAGTGGTCCTCGTAGACGGGGTCGTCGAGCCAGCGCAGCGACTGCCACGGCTGGGTGCCCAGCAGCCGGGCCGGCTGACGGCCGAGCAGGTCGGCGGCGCTCGAACTGACGTAGGTGAAGCGGCCTTCCAGGTCCAGGGCGCAGCTTCCGCCGGGCAGCCGCTCGACGAAGTCGGCGAGGGCCAGCTCCGGGGGTGCGTACTGGCGGCCGATTCCCGCCGGCACGGCGCGGGGCCCTCCGGAGCGGGGACGGGCACCCTGCTCCGCGGCTTCCTCCAGCAGCCGGGCCAGACGGCGGCAGCTGGACATGATGTTGCCGCGCTCGCGCGGGGTCATGTGCGGCGGACGCGTACCCGACCACATCAACAGCAGGCATCCCCAGGACCTTACGCCGACGACGGGGGCGGCAGCCAGCGACATCGGGTACGGGAGCACCATGGCGGTGCGCGGATAGGAGCGGGCCATCTCCTGCTGACTGCCCACCCACACCATGCGCTCCTCGCGGACGGCCTCGGCCACCGGGGCCGGTGAGGCGAGCGGTACCGTCGACCAGGGTGCGGCGAACTCGACCGGTGCTCCACACAGCGCGTCCAGACGCAGAAGGCGGCCGTCCGGGGCGAGCAGGTACAGGGCGCCGATGGACGCGCCGGTGCGGCGAACCGTCTCCGCGAACACGGCATCCAGTGCGCTCGTATCCGCTTCCGCTCTCGGATCACCCAGACCGGTCAAGGCCCCTCGCTCCCTACAGGCGGCTCCCGCCTTCCGGCGGGAAGGAGCAACAGCGCGGCGGCGAGCCGTGCGCCCCGGGGGTGACAGCGTCCGCCACTCCTCCGCTTCTGCCCAGAACACCGTTTTTATCACTTTTCCGGTTCGCAGGATGACCGTGCTGGCGAGGCGGCCGCGCGCAGCGGGGACGGCGGTGCCGAGCGCGGGGATACGAGGAGCGGGCCCAGACCCGGGTCGCCGCCACAGGAGAGCGCGGCGGCACACCGTGGGTGGCCGAGCACTGTCTGTTCCATCCGCAGGGCGGCGGTCAGCCGGCCGACCGCGGTTGGGTGGACGGTCACGAGATCACCCCCGTACGGGATCATGACTCCGGCCTCGTCATAGCCGTGGCCCATGGCGGGGCGGCGTTGCCGGTGTTTCCGTCGGCCGGTCGGTCGAGGTCCGCATCGAACTCTCCGTGCGCCTCGCGCATGCCGCGCTGCACACCGCCGGTCCCACCTGCGGGGACGGCATCGGTGCGGCGGCCGGCCGGAGTCGGCCGTGACCATCAGGCGAAGGTGCGGCCCAGGTGGGCTGCCAGGCGTTCCGGTGTGGCGGGATGGAAGCGTCCGGAGAGGTAGCCGTCCGGACGGATCAGGATGGCCTCGCCGTCCCGCGGCGCATAGACGTCCTGGAACTCGCCCGCCGCGTCGCGCACCAGCGGCGGACGCAGGCCGACCGGTCGGGCGTCCCGCGGAACATCGGCGGCCGTGACCAGATAGGCGTCCAGCAGACCGTGGGCGGCGCGATGCGCCTCGACGGCACACGCCTCGAGCCGGGCGGCGCCGTCGCCCGATGCGTGCTCCGGCCCCGCGAACAGCAGCAGCACGTGCCGTGGGGTGCGCAGCAGGTCGAAGAGCCGCCGCGGATAGGTGGCGAGTTCGCTCTGCAGGCCGCGGCAGTCAGGTGCCCGGTCACCGGGGGCAGGGCCGGCGTCAGGGGCGCCGTCCGCCTGCGACTGGGTGAGCGGGCTGTCCGGGTAGGCGACCAGCAGCTGGGCCTGTCGCCGCAGCATCGTCCCTGCGTCTGCACCGTTGTTGAGGGGGCCCGAGCCGGCCTTGCGGACGTTGCGGGCATGCCGGACGGTGCGGTCGACGACTTCCCGAGCGATCGGGTGCCGTTCGGCGTGGTACGTCTCGAGCAGGTCGTCAGTGGCTACTCCGCGGACGACCAGGGCCAGTTTCCAGGCGAGGTTGTAGGCGTCCTGTACGCCGGTGTTCAGACCCTGCCCGCCGATCGGCGGGTGGATGTGCGCGGCGTCCCCGGCGACGAGGAGACGCCCGTTGCGGTACCGGTCGACCAGGCGGTGGCTGGTCCGGAAGGTGGAGGACCAGCGCAGCGTGGAGGCGGTCGTCACCTCTGGGGACAGCCGGTCGAGCACGGCCTGGATCTGCTCGAGGTTCAGTCCCTGCTCGTCCCCCGAGCCGAGGCCGGCGTCTTCCGGTGCGTTCGAGCCGTCCACACCCTCGGCCTCGGCGCGGGGGCGCAGCATCGACAGCCAGTACCTGCGAACGCCCGGCATCGGAATGCAGACGAGCATGTCGTCCACTTCACCGTTCGGGTCCAGGTTCACGGCCCGCATGCTGTAGCCGGCGGGCAGTCCCCAGTCGACTTCGACGTCACCGATCATGTACTGCTCGGGGAAGGCATCGCCCTCGTAGGTCAGCCCCGCCGCCTTGCGGACCAGGCTGTGCGCGCCGTCGCAGCCCACGACGTAGCGGGCCCGCAGTCGCTCGATCCGTCCGTCGGCATGCGCGAGAACGGCCTCTACGCCGTCCGGGTGCGTCTGAAGAGAGCGGAGCTCGGTCGGCCGCTCCACCTGCGTGCCGAAGCTCGCCAGGTGCTCGGCGAGCAACCGCTCGGTCGCGTACTGGGGCAGTGTCACGAAGGGATAGGGGATCTCGGGCGGCAGAGCCAGCTCGACCGGGGGGCGGGGCTTGCCGTCGATGTAGACCAGCTGGCCCAGGTGCGGCACCGCCTCGTCCAGGACTCGGCGGACCAGGCCCATGGCGTCCCACACCTCCATGGTGCGGGGCACGATACCGATGGCCTTGGCATGGGGTTCCGGGACGGCCAGTCTGTCGACGATGCGGCAGTCCACACCATGCCGCCGCAGCTCAGCCGCTGCCGTCAGGCCTACTGGGCCAGCGCCCACCACGAGTGTGTCGACATCGCCCATGTCAGGCTCCCCTGTCGTCCGGCTCGGGTCACGAGCAGTTTGCTTCAAGAGGTCGGGACGTGCCTGTCGGAGACGACAGGCGTGAGGACCGTCGTGAGTCGGCGGTCTGATGCGGCATGTATTCCTCGCCGGCCTGCACGACTTGGTCGCCGCAGGTCACCACAGAAGTCCCGTACGTCCGCTGAGGTCGCGGTTGCCGCCCGTCACTCACTCTCGTATTCCGTGCCTGCACACCCATCTGGTGGAGACGCCTCAGGAGGTCCCATCAGCTGCTGGGCCTGGAAAGCCGCGATCCGATCCGGTACCGAGAATTCTGAAGCGCAGTCCGGACACGTCGTGCAGCCGAACAGGTGAGTCAGACGGTCTGCGGCCGCGTCCCCTCAGGTCACTTCCATCGACCGCTCGTGACACCACCCTTTTTGTGCGGTGGTCAGTTTCCGTCCGGGGCAAACGCGTAGTGGAAGGTAAGGGCGTGCGGGGCGGAGCCATGGTCGGGAAGGTGCTCCGGATGGGGCACGCGTCTCTCCCTGGGTGAGGAACTGTGTGGACCCGGTTCGGTGGCTTGCACGTGGTGGCGGAGGTTCGTGGGGCGTGGCCGACTCAACGCACCAGTCGGCGCCATCTCGCTGAGCGGGCCATGTCGAAGTTGCGTTGTCTCCGCGCAAGTTGCCTCCTGCACAGAGCTTTTGAAGCAACGCGGGCACTGGCGCTCCACAGCTTGAGCCAGGCGAAAATCCCAGTTGATCTGAACCCTGGCGGATGAATACTGACTGTCGTCGCAGTTGATCCGGTCTGTTTCCGGCGCTTCGCATCGGACTAGTGGAAGGGCCGTCGGAATGACCATGCACGATGACCAGGTGGACGTGACCCCCGACATCGTTGCGATGTTGATCCAGGAACAGTTCCCTGAGTGGAACGGCAGGGAGATCCGCCGACTTGCGTCGACCGGGACCGTCAACGCCATCTTCCGTATCGGGCAAGACCTCTCAGCGCGCTTCCCGTTGCGTCTGGCCGACGCCGATGAGGCGCTGGCGATTCTGGAACAGGAAGCCCGGGCGAGCGCGGAGCTGGCACAGGTGTCTCGGTTTCCTGTCCCTGAACCCGTCGTCTTGGGGAAGCCGGGAGCGGGTTACCCCATGCCATGGTCGGTTCAGACATGGCTGCCGGGAACGATCGCGTTCGATGCCGACCCCAGTGGGTCAAACGCCTTTGCCGAGGACCTGGCGGCCTTCATCGCCGCCCTGCGGGAGGCCGACACGCGGGGGCGGCGCTTCAGCGGTGACAATCGCGGCGGCGTTATCGCGCACCACGACGCCTGGATGGCGGAGTGCTTCGAGGAGAGCGAGAGTCTGCTCGACGTACCCCGCCTGCGCCACATGTGGAACTCCTTCAGGGAGTTGCCGCGCGAGGATGCCGACGTGATGAGCCATGGTGACCTGATCCCCGGCAATGTACTGGTCACCGGAGACCGGCTCAGCGGGGTACTCGACACCGGCGGCTTCGGACCGGCCGACCCCGCCCTGGATCTGGTCGGTGCCTGGCACCTGCTGGAGCCGGGCCCCCGAGAAGTGCTCCGGCGGACACTGGGCTGCGGCGATCTGGAGTGGGAGCGCGGCAAGGCATGGGCGTTCGAACAGGCGATGGGTCTCGTCTGGTACTACGCCCAGAGCAATCCGACGATGAGCAGAATGGGGCGCCGCACACTCGACCGCATTCTGCAGTCGATGGCGTGACGTGCGGCTGTGGTTCACCTGCGAGATGTCAGTGCGATCGCGCAGTTCGGGGGTCCCGGCTTTCGAGCTCGGTCTGCGGTGCTTCGGTGCGCTCGGTAGCGGCAATCGTCTGGCGCAGTAGGCGACGGGCGGTCTCCAGCTCGGCGGCGCGGTGATCGAGTATGTCCAGTTGGTCGCGCAGGCTGCTGACGACTCCGGGGCAGGGATGCAGCGTCTGCGGGTCCTGCATGCAGGGCAGGACCTGACGGATGATGCGGGTGGGGAGGCCGGCGGCCAGCAGGGCGCGCACGCGGCGTACGGTCTCGGCCGTCTGTTCCTCGTAGTCGCGGTAGCCGTTGGCGCGGCGCTCGGCATGGATCAGTCCTGTCCGCTCGTAGTAGCGCAGCAGCCGTTCGCTCACTCCGGTTTGCCGCGAGAGCTCTCCGATCAGCACCGATCCGTTCCTTCCGACTTGACCTTCCAACGGTGTCAGGGAGCAACAGTGCCCTGAGCGGCCGCATTCCGGGCCGCCGGAAGAGAGAGGAACGCATCAGTGATCATCGACGCGCACAGCCACGTCCACGACCCGCTCGAGATGCACGTGAAGCTGCTGGACGAGGCCGGAGTCGACCGCGCCGTCCTGTTCGCCACACGACCGCACCCGGAACGGGCTCGCGATCTGGCCGAACTGCGCCAGGAGATGACCATTCTGGAGAAGGCCCTCGCGGGCCGGGCCGGCACGGTCGAGGCGTACCGGGGGGCGTGGGCGGAATTGGACGCGGCGCTTGCCGCAAGGCCGGACCGGTTCATCGGCTTCCTGTCAGTGCCGCTGGGCCTGGGATCGCCGGCGACAGCCGAGATCGTGGAGCAGGAGGTGGCCGGGCGCGGACTGTGCGGGATCGGGGAGCTGACGCCGCCAGCGGGAGGAGCAGGGCTCATCGAACCGGTCCTCCAGGCGGCGGCCGATCACGGGCGGTTGCCCGTGGTCGTCCACGGATCCGCGCCGGCCACCGCGGAGGACTTGGCAACGCTGGCCTCGCTGGCCCGCCGGTACCGCGACGTACCACTGGTGGTCAGCCAGTTGGGAGGGCAGTACTGGATGCAGGCGATCGAACTGCTACGGGACACGCCCAACATGTACCTGGAGCTGTCCACGGCCAACATCGTCTTCGCGGTCCGGCTTGCCATCAAGGAGATCCCGGATCGGACCCTGTTCGGTTCCGACGCACCGTACGGCGACCCGGTACTCGCCCGAGCCCTGGTCGAACGGGTCACCAGCCCGGGCGGAGTTCGCGATCGGGTCCTTGGCGGGACGATGGCCGAACTGGTCGGACTCGGCTAAGGAACCCATCTGCTGTGTTGGTCGGTTCTGGCGCTGCTCTGTCGGCTCAGGGGTTGAGCGCATGCCCGGTGGTTGCGTCCACGTGGTCCGGGACCTCGTCGTGGCGGTCGCCCACGGTCAGCGTCCCGGCGGGCTCGAACATGAGGATGGCGGCGCCGGACGGAGCGTACGGCCTGTGTTCCGTGCCTCGGGGGACTGTGAAGACTGCCCCCTGCGGGAGAAGGACCGTGCGCTCGCCCTCGGTCTCGCGCAGGGAGATGTGCAGCTCTCCCTCGAGCACCAGGAAGAACTCGTCTGTGTCGTCGTGGACGTGCCAGATGTGTTCGCCCTCCACTTTGGCGATGCGGACGTCATAGTCGTTGACGCGCGTGACGATGCGAGGACTCCACAGCGCGTCGAATGAGGCCAGAGCGTTGCCGAGGAGGATGGGTTCGTTGCTCATGGGTTCATCCTGAGCCGTTCCCCACAGGCGGTGTGAGTGCTAGGAATCGCATATGGCGAAAGAATCCTCGCACGCGGTTCACGCGGCCGGCTCACACCGGGTCGTTGTGATCGTGGATGAGAACTCCAACCCCTTCGAGCTCGGCTGCGCGACCGAAATCTTCGGTCTGCGCCGACCGGAGATCGGTCGCGACCTGTACGACTTCAGGCTCTGCTCACCCGAGCCCCGCACGCTCATGCGCGACGGATTCTTCACGCTCACCGGAGTCGATGACTTGGACGCGGCCGACACGGCAGACACCTTGATCGTCCCCAACCGCCCCGACATCGAGGTACCCCGCCGTCCCGCCGTACTCGATGCCGTCCGACGGGCGCACGCACGCGGTACGCGCCTGATCGGCTTCTGCAGCGGCGCCTTCACGCTGGCCGAAGCCGGGGTCCTCGACGGCCGGCGCGCCACCGCGCACTGGCAATGGGCGGACTCCTTCCGGGCTCGCTTCCCCGGCGTCCACCTCGAAGCAGACGTGCTGTTCGTGGACGACGGAGACATCCTCACCGCTGCGGGAAGCGCGGCGGCACTCGACCTCGGACTCCATGTGGTCCGCCGCGACTACGGCGCGGAGGTCGCCAACTCCGTGAGCCGGCGGCTGGTCTTCGCCGCACACCGGGACGGCGGGCAGCAGCAGTTCGTGGAACGGCCCATACCCGACCAAGCGACCGAGTCCTTGGCTCCCGTTCTGGCTTGGGCCCAGGAGCGCTTGGACACACCGCTGACGGTCTCCGACCTTGCGGCCCGTGCGGCGGTCAGTGCGGCGACGCTGCATCGCCGGTTCCGGACACAACTGGGAACGACGCCATTGGCGTGGCTCACAGGCGAACGCCTCGCCTTGGCCTGCCGATTGATCGAGCGAGGTGAGTCCCGCTTCGAGGTGGTGGCACGGCGCAGCGGGCTTGGCACGGCTGCCAATATGCGCACGCTGATGCGCCGCGAGACAGGGATCACCCCGTCGGCCTACCGAGAGCGGTTCGGACCGGGCGTGAACTGACCGCGGGACAGTGGGGTGTCCTCTCCTCGCCGCCGCCCGTCCCCTGCTGTTTCAGCGGCCCGGTGCCGTGCCCAGGAACCGGTGGAGTGAGGTCGTCATGCTGGTGACGAATGTGTCGCGGGTCGGGCCGTCGAGGAGGTCCAGGGAGAGGTAGGGGTTGAGGTCCTCCAGTTCGACCAGAAGCAGCTTCCCCTCCTGGGTGCGGCAGGCGTCCACACGTTGGATGCCGTGATCGAGGGTGTTCCAGTCGATGAAGCGGCGGGCGAAGTCGAGGTCGGCTTCGGTGGGCTCGTAGGGCTCGAGGACCCAGCGCCGCTGGGGGTCGGGCGCGTGAAGGGCGTACTGGAAGGCATCGTCCACGAAGTAGAAGGACACCTCGTAACGGAAGTCGATGCGTGGCTGGACCAGGATGTCGCCGTAAGCGAGGGTGGACAGCCGCTCCTGAGGCACGACGCTGAGGCCGATGGAGTCCGCCCCCGCCTTCGGCTTGACGACGTACTGGTCGGCCTCGGGCAGGCGGCCAAGGTCTTGCAGCCGGTCGATCGTGGGGATCACCGGGTATGCGGCTGCGGTCAGGTCCAGCAGGTACTGCTTGCCGACCATGTCGGCCCGGCCGGACAGCGGGTTGTAGACCCGGGCTTCACGGGCTGCTGCCTGCTCCCGAAAGGCGTCGTATTCCGTCTGGTAGTGCAGCACGGGACCGCTGTTGCGGACCACGACCGCGTCGAAGGTGTCCATCAGAGCGGTGGCGTCCAGCGGGTGGCACAAGGCGACGTCGAAGTCGTTCCGCAGCCGCGAGGAGAGGAAGATGTCCTCGTCGCAGTAACGCCGCCCCCGGGCGTCGTAGGCGAGATCGGTCACGAACAGAATGCTGGGGCGGCCGGGCACGGAACATCTCCTGGGTCGGTGGCCACCAACCTACCCAGCCCGCCTAGCACGCCCGCAACGGGCCCGGTCTCCGGTACCGCGCTTGATCGGAAACGTGCTCCGGTACAGACTGCTCCCCGTGGGATCAGTACGCGTGGCCACCAGGGCACAGGTCGGGAACCGGCGATGAGCGCCGGCCTGCCCTTCTTTCGCTATCACCCAGATCCTCTGGCAAGCGGGTCCATCCGCGCGTCCGCTGAGACGTGCGTCTGCTGCAGGCGCGACAGAGGATGGATCTATACGGCCACCTTCTACACTGCGCACGAGGTCAACGGACACTTCTGTCCGTGGTGCATCGCAGACGGCAGCGCTGCTGAACGCTTCGCGGGTGAATTCTCCGACTCCTACGGGCTCGCCGGTGTCAGCAGGGACGTCTTGCACGAAGTCACCCGCCGCACCCCCGGCTTCCACGCCTGGCAGGACCCGCACTGGCTCGTCCACTGCCGGAACGCTGCGGCCTTCGTGGGCGAAGTCGGCTACACCGAGTTGGCGGCGCATCCCGAAGCGCTCGATCAGTTGCGGACCGACATGCGCCTCGACGGCTGGCACGACGAGAAGCAGCTTGAACAGTTCCTGATGCACCTGGGTCAGGGGGCAACCGCCATGCTCTTCCGCTGCACCGTCTGCGGCGCCCATCTCGCCTACGCCGACGCTTCCTAGAAGTCGTCTGCTTGGACGAGTCGTCCCCGGTTCCGCCTCGTCTTCTGCACCAGTGCCGCCGTCATGAGCAGCGACGGGAACGCCGCCCGGGAGCACGCCTTCGACCGGTTCTGGCGCTCCTCCGAGTCACACCACGACGGCACCGGCCTCGGCCTGCCCATCGTCCGCCACCTCGTCGACGCCTCGGGGGGCACCATCACCCTCCATCCCGCCCCCGGCACCGGTCTCGACGCCCGCATCCGGCTGCGCCCGCCGCCGGACACCGTGGCGATGCTCACTGGCGGGGAGAGGACTTCGGATCGCAACCCCCTCCCCGCCGGCGAACGCAGGCAGCCGGTCGCGGATGAGGTCCTGCGAGGCAGCGGCACGGGACGCGTCACATCGACGTCCTCGGCACCGCTGACCGCCGTCGCCACCATCGCCTGCGCTCACTCACGCCCGCCCGCCCGCAGGCAGCCAGATGCCGAATGCCCGCCGTCAGCGCGGTTCGGCGAGCGCCGCTTCCAGGATGGCGATGTGCTGCGCCTCTGCCTCCCTGCGGATAGTGGCGAAACGGCGGTCGACGATGAGTACCGGGAGTGCCCAGAGGTAGCCCCAGACGCTGAAGGAGCTGACGACTCCCGTCCGGCGCAGGATCGTGTTGGTCAGGAAGCACAGGATGCCGCTGACGATCCAGACTGCTGTGCGATGCCGGCCCAGGAAGCGCACCGGGGCGTTCCAGGGCCCGGACAGCGCCTTGATGGTGGCGGCGCGTACGACGGCTTCGCGGTCCTCGATGTTCACGCTGCCAATCGCCGCGTCGCCGCCCTGCCGGCGATCCTCGGCCAGGGCACGCGCCTGCGCCTCGGTGGCACGGCCCCGGACCGCACTCGCCGCGGCTCGCATCCGCAGATCGTCCCAATAGCCGCGCCGGGCCCAGTGTTCGGCGGCGGCAAGCCGGTCGGCTTCGGCGGACTGCGGTGCCAGCTCCTTCAGCCGCTTGGACAGGGTGACCGCCCGCGCGGCCCTGCCCGGGTATTCGAAGGCGTCCGCACGCAGGCACAGTTCGGCGTAACCGGCCAGAAGTCCCAAATGGTCGCCGTCGATCGCGAGTCCGGCCCGGAAGGCTTCCTCCGCGGAGTCGTCGTGGTCGTCGTCGTCCTCGGCGGCGTGTCCGAGGGCCAGCCAACAATAGAGATCGGGGTGGGGGCCCAGCTCGTCCAGGCCTTGCTTCGCGGCGCGCCTCACGGCCGGGTTCCCCCCGGCCAGGAACAGCTGCTCGCAGCGTCGCTGATACTCGTCGATCGTTGTCATCGGAACTCCCCCCACTGCCGCCCGACACCGACGGGGCGGACACATGTGCAGGCTGATCTTCGCAGGTCGAGATCGCTGCGACAGCCTGAGGGTGCGGCCCACTTGACGGCTGTTGCCGTGGCCATGTGAGCGCGGGCCAGGACCAGGCAGCGGGTCGGCTCTTCGCTCCGGCGACCCTTCCTGCGGCGAGCGGCATCGTGCACCGAGCACCCGGAAGAGGCGCAGCGTCGGGCCGGGTCAACGCCTCCCGGCGGGAGCCACGTTGGCGCCCAGCAGTGCCGACAGCTGCGGGGAGTACGTGGCGTGCAGGACGAGTGCCGCACTGCCCACGACGGCCGCGTCCGTGCCGAGCCAGGACGCCTCCACGTCGACGACCCGCACATGACGGGAGAGCGGGCGGCTGGCCAGCGCGGCGGCGACGACCTCGACGTAGCGCTGCTCCACGTGCTGGATGCCGTGCCCTCCCAGGACGATCAGGTCCACGTCGATGAAGTTCACGATGTCGACCGCGACCGAGGCGACGTGCTGCGCGGTCTCGTCGATGACCGCCGCCGCGACCGGGTCACCGGCCGCCGCGGCCAGCCCGATGGCCGCGTGGTCGACACTCTCGGGGGCGTGGGCGAAGGCGCGCGCCAGGGCGCTGTCGGGGTGGGGCTCGGCGGCGAGTCTGCGGTGCACCTGCGCGACGATGGCCGTCGGGTTGACGAGGCGTTCCAGACAGCCGCGGTTGCCGCAGTAGCACTCGGGGCCCTCGGGCAGCACGGAGGAGTGCCCGAACTCGCCCGCGTTGAGCGAACCGCCCCTGTACACCTGGTGGTTGAGGATGAGGCCGCCGCCGACGCCGGTGCCGAAGAAGAAGTAGGCGAAGTCCGCCACGCCCCTGCCCGCACCGGACCAGCGCTCGCCGACCGCGGCGGCGGTGGCGTCGTTGTCGAGGGTCACCGGCAGGCCGGTCGCCTCGCTCAGCATGTGCTGCACCGGCACCCGCGTCCAGCGGGCGAGCTGCGGCGCGCCCACGATCGCGCCCTGTTCGAGGTCGATCGGCCCGGGCGTGGCCAGTCCCAGTCCGAGGATCTTGTCGCGGTCGACGCCCGTCTCGGCCAGGACGTCGGCGACGAGCTCCGCCATGGCCTTGACGACCTCGGCCGGATCGTCGCCGGGATGTGTGGGGCGCTTCTTGACGACCAGGGGGCGGCCGAGCAGGTCGACGACGGTGCAGCTGAGCTGGACGGGGTCGAAGTGCAGGCCGACCGCGCTGCCCGCGTCGGCGTTGATGCGCAAGGTGGTGCGGGGCTTGCCGCCGCTGGAGACCCTGCTCGCACCGTCCTCGCGCACGATGCCTTCGTCGAGCAGCCGGCGCACGATGCCCGACACCGTCTGCGGGGTGAGGCCCGTGTGCTCGGCGATCTCGACGCGGCTGATGCCGTCGGCGAGCTGGATCTGGTCCAGGACGACGGCCCGGTTGTATCGCCCGACCTTCGGAAGGTTCGTTCCTGCCTGCCGCACGCACGGTCCTCTCTCGTTACCCCTCGCCAATCTATCTCTCGCGGCCCATTGACTTAGTAAAACAAATGGATTTAGTGTCCGGTGCCGCAGACGAAATCTCGGACACGACGGCACAGGGCAGTGCCATCGGAGGCAAGTTGATGTCCATGCAATGCCGCAGGCCCCAAGGCCCGGGGACGCCTCCGCGCGTTCACGGCGGTCAGGAGCGCCGCTCATGACCCCCACCGCCCCGAACCTGCTGGAGATGCGGTCGATCACCAAGACCTTCCCCGGCGTCACCGCGCTCGCCGACGTCAGCCTCGCCGTACGGGAAGGTGAGATCCACGCGATCTGCGGCGAGAACGGCGCCGGCAAGTCCACGCTCATGAAGGTGCTCAGCGGGGTCCACCCGCACGGCAGCTACAGCGGCGACATCGTCTACCGGGGCGAGAAGGTCCGGTTCGACAGCATCCGGGCCAGCGAGCAGGCCGGCATCGTGATCATCCACCAGGAACTGGCCCTGGTGCCCGGCATGTCGATCACCGAGAACCTCTTCCTCGGCAACGAGCCACGCCGCCGCGGCTCGATCGACTGGAAGAGCGCCCGACGCCGGGCCCTGGAACTGATGGAGCAGGTCGGACTCCGCGAGGACCCCGACACCCTGATCAAGGACATCGGCGTCGGAAAGCAGCAACTCGTCGAGATAGCCAAGGCGTTCGCGAAGGACGTCAAGCTGCTCATCCTCGACGAGCCCACCGCGGCCCTCAACGAGGCCGACTCCCAGCATCTGCTGGACCTGCTGCGCGGCTTCCGCGAGCGGGGCATCACCTCGATCATGATCTCGCACAAGCTGAACGAGATCGAGGCGGTCGCCGACACCATCACGATCCTGCGCGACGGCCGCACCATCGAGAGCCTCGACGTCAAGGCCGACGGCGTCAACGAGGACCGCATCGTGCGGGGCATGGTCGGCCGCGAGCTCGACAGCCGCTTCCCCGACCGCACCCCCGACATCGGCGAGGTCTTCTTCGAGGTCCGCGACTGGACGGTGCGGCACCCGACCTCGGACGAACGGATGGTCTGCAAAGGCTCCTCCTTCCAGGTCCGCCGCGGCGAGATCGTGGGCTTCGCCGGACTCATGGGCGCGGGCCGCACCGAACTCGCCATGAGCCTGTTCGGCCGGTCCTACGGCACCTGGCTGTCCGGGCAGGTCTTCAAGGACGGCAAGGAGATCCGGCTCAAGACCGTGGCGGACGCCATCGGGCACGGACTGGCCTACGTCAGCGAGGACCGCAAGTCCATCGGCCTCAACCTCCTCGACGACGTCAAGACCTCGATGGTGGCCGCCAAGCTGTCCAAGATCGCCCGCCGACGCGTCATCGACCCGGTGCGGGAGCACCGCATCGCCGAGGAGTACCGCACCAACCTGCGGATCAAGACACCCAGCGTCGACGAGGGCGTCGTCAAGCTCTCCGGCGGCAACCAGCAGAAGGTCGTGCTGGCCAAGTGGATGTTCACCGACCCCGACCTGCTGATTCTCGACGAACCGACCCGAGGGATCGACGTAGGCGCCAAGTTCGAGATCTACGGGATCATCCAGCGGCTCGTCGCCCAGGGCAAGGGCGTCGTCGTCATCTCCTCGGAGTTGCCCGAGCTGATCGGCCTGTGCGACCGCATCTACACGGTGTTCGAGGGCGCCATCACCGGTGAGGTGACCCGCGCGGACGCGGACCCGGAAGTCCTGATGAAGCAGATGACCGCCAACAAGAAGAGCCCCACTCCATGAGCCGCATAACCGACCTGCAGAAGAACCTCTTCGGGGGTACGACCTCCAACGCCCGCCAGTTCGGCATGATCTCCACCCTGGTGGCCATCGTCGTACTGTTCCAGATCTGGACCGACGGCCTGACGTTGACCTCCGGCAACCTCATCGCCGTCGTCAGCCAGTACTCCTACATCCTGATCCTGGCCGTCGGGATGCTGATGGTGATCGTCGCCGGGCACATCGACCTGTCGGTCGGCTCCGTCGCGGCGCTCACCGGCATCGTCGTCGCCAAGGCCATGCAGGAGCACTCGCTCCCCTGGCCCCTCGGCATTCTGCTCGGCCTGCTCGTCGGCGCGGCGATCGGCGCCTGGCAGGGCTTCTGGGTCGCCTACATCGGGGTGCCGGCGTTCATCGTGACCCTCGCCGGAATGATGCTGTTCCGCGGCGCCAACCAGTACATCGGCAACGCCGACACCGTTCCGGTGCCCGAGGGCTTCCGCAAGATCGGCGCCGGCTTCCTGCCCGAGGTCGGACCGGACACCGGGTACAACAACCTCACCCTGCTGCTGGGCCTGGCTGCCTGCGCGGGCGTCGTCTGGCGCGAGTGGAAGGCACGACAGACCCGACGCGAGATGAACGCGGACCTCGCGCCGTTGTGGGTCACCGGCGTCCGTCTGGCCGTCATGATCGGCGTCGTCGTCTTCGCCACGCTGCGCTTCGCCGGCGGCCGCGTCGGCACCAGCCTGCCGATCTCCGGCATCATCCTGATCGCCCTGGTCCTGGCGTACTCGCACTACACGCGCAACACCATCGGCGGCCGCCACATCTACGCCGTCGGTGGCAACGCACGCGCCGCCGAGCTGTCCGGCGTGAAACTGAAGCGGGTCAACTTCGCCGTCATGATGAACATGTCGGTGCTGGCCGCTCTCGCCGGCATGATCTTCGTGGCCCGTTCCGCGGCCTCCGGCCCGCAGGACGGCCTGAGCTGGGAACTGGACGCCATCGCGGCCGTGTTCATCGGCGGGGCGGCGGTCTCCGGCGGCCTGGGCACCGTCAGCGGCTCGATCGTCGGCGGCCTGGTGATGGCCCTGCTCAACAACGGACTCCAACTGCAGGGCGTGGGCTCGGACATGGTCCAGATCATCAAGGGCCTGGTCCTGCTGCTCGCCGTCGCCTTCGACGTCTACAACAAGAGCCAGGGGCGCTTCTCCATCATCGGAACGCTGACACGCCCGTTCCGGCGCGAGGACCCGGCCGGCACGGCCGCACCGCCCGCCCCGACCTCCGACACGGACAAGACCAAGGTCGCGGGCTGACCGTACCGCCTGCTCGCCGAGCCAGGACCGGACGCACATGTCCCCGACCCGGCTCCACGAACCGTCCGCTCACCACCACCCCGGACGGCCGGACACCCGGTCCCCTGACCACCGGGTGTCCGGCTCCCCCAACCCGCACCACCCGGCACCGACACACAGTCCGGCGCTCGAACCGCACCACCTCAGCCGCGCTCGACGGCACACCGCACACCCGCAACCAGCACCCACGAAGGGCACCACTCCACCATGCGCAGAACCCTCATCAAAAGCATCACCGCCGTCGGCGCCGCCGCCCTCCTCACCCTGGCCACGGCCTGCTCCAACGAGCGCGAAGGCTCCTCCGGCAGTGACAACGCCGGCGGCAAGGGCTTCTCGAAGGGCTCCCTGATCGGCGTCGCCCTGCCCGCCAAGACCTCCGAGAACTGGGTGCTCGCCGGCGACCTGTTCACCAACGGGTTGAAGAACGCGGGCTTCAAGGCGGACGTCCAGTACGCGGGCGCCTCGACGACGGTCGCCGACCAGCAGGCGCAGATCTCCTCCATGGTCACCAAGGGCGCGAAGGTCATCGTCATCGGTGCCACCGACGCCTCGCAGCTGGCCACCCAGGTCAAGCAGGCCAAGGACGAGGGCGCCACCGTCATCGCCTACGACCGGCTCATCACCAACACCCCGGACGTCGACTACTACATCGCCTTCGACAACTTCAAGGTCGGCGAACTCCAGGGCCAGGCCCTGATCGACGGCATGAAGGCCAAGAAGCCGAAGGGCCCCTGGACGATCGAGCTGTTCTCCGGCTCGCCGGACGACAACAACTCCAAGGTCTTCTTCGAGGGCGCCATGAAGGTCCTCCAGCCTCTGATCGACAAGGGCGACATCGTTGTCGGGTCCGGTCAGAAGGACATCAAGCAGACCGCCACGCAGGGCTGGAAGGCGGAGAACGCCCAGCAGCGCATGGACTCCCTGCTGACCTCGGCGTACAGCGGCAAGAAGACGCTCGACGGCGTCCTGTCCCCCAACGACACCCTGGCCCGCGCGATCCTCACCTCGGTGAAGGGTGCCGGCAAGCCGGTCCCGGTCGTCACCGGTCAGGACTCCGAGGTCGAGTCGGTCAAGTCCATCATGGCCGGTGTGCAGTACTCGACGATCAACAAGGACACCCGCAAGCTCGTCGCGGAGACCGTCAACATGATCAAGTCGCTGCAGAAGGGCGACAAGCCAACCGTCAACGACACCAAGTCGTACAACAACGGTGACAAGGTCGTCCCGGCCTACCTCCTGCCGCCCGTGATCGTGACGAAGAAGAACGCGGCCGAGGCCTACGCCAACGACCCCAAGCTGGCCCCCCTCACCAAGTAGCACCGCCCGCCATCTTCGCCCGCCCCGTCAGGCTCTGCGGGGCGGGCGAAGACATGGGCATACGACCGAGAAGACCCGCCCACGCCCGCCGACGCCCACGCCCACGCCCACGCCCGGCAGGGCAACGTTGCTTGGCAGGCCGGAACCTGAACGCGTGGTCGGACACGATCGAGACCCGAGGCATCTCTGAAAGGATCGACGGTCACGACATCCTGGTCGTGCACGTCGACCAGCGGGGCCTCTTCAACGGGCAACGGCAGGAGGCCGAGGTCCTGGCCGACACCTTCGACGGAGCGCAGAACCGGCTCGTCGTCCATGGACTTCCAGAGTTCGGGGACGCGCACGGCGCCGACTGGTGACAGGTGCGGTCAGCCGCGTCATCGCTCGTCATAAAGCCGGCGACGTCGGCGATCGGCCCCGGAATACTGGTCGCCCATGGATGAGGTCGAAGTCGTCGTCGCCCATTCCGAGCGCGCGACGCTGCGCGTCGGTGACCTGTTCCTGAAGGTGGACGCCGATCAGGCGCGCATCGACGTCGAGATCGAGGCGATGGCCCTGGTGCCGGTCCCGACTCCGCAGGTCCTGTGGCACAAGCCCCACGTCCTCGCGATGGCCGCACTCCGGGGGACGACGCTCGGGCGCCTCGGCGGGCCGTCGATCGGGACGCCGGCGGCGTGGGCCGCGGCGGGCGCCGCCATCCGGAAGGTTCACGAAGCACCGCTGCCGCCCCGAACGGGCCGGGCCGGCCGGAGCCGCGTCGAACTGGCGGTGGAACTCGACGACGAGTGCGAGCGGCTCGTGACGAACGCCGTCCTGCCCGCCGACCTAGTCCACCGCAACCGCCAGGTCGCCGAGGCCGCGCTCCGGCCCTGGACTGCGGCCTTCACCCACGGCGACCTGCAGATCGATCACGTCTTCGTCGACGGCGACGAGGTCACCGGCATCATCGACTGGTCCGAGGCAGGCCAGGGCGATGCCCTGTACGACCTCGCCACCTTCACTCTCGGACACGAGGAGCATCTCGACGACGTCATCGCCGGCTACGGCACCGACATCGACCTCGACGTCATCCATGCCTGGTGGTCGCTGCGGAGCCTGCTGATCGTTCGCTGGCTGACCGAGCACGGCTTCGACCCCTTCGCACCGGGCTGCGAGGTCGACGTGCTGAGATCCCGGATGTGAGGCCGCGCGGACCTGATCGCACCCCTCCCTGGCATTGCTCGCGCGGGGTCAGAGCACTTCCGTCGTCCGGGCGTGGCCATGCTCGGCCAGACGTTCGGATGCTGCGACGAAGGCTTTCAAAAGGGCGCGGTCGTCCCCTCGGCGGGTGGCCATGAAGATCCGGCTCATGGTGGGAGGTCCGGCGAGTTCGAGCCTTCGTGCGCTGGCGGGCAGCAGGGTTGTGACGCTGTGGGGGGCGATACAGACACCGAGGCCGGCCGCGACGAGCGTGATGATGGTGTGCCAGTCGGAGCACTCCTGCGCGATCCGGACGTCGATGCCGGCGTTTCGTAGAGGCCGCGTGTTCGTGTCGAACGCCTGAGGTCCTGCCGAGCGCGGGAACAGAATCAGCGGATCTGCGGCCAGCTCCCTCACGTCCAGCCGGTCGCCCTTGGCCGCGGGGTGCTCAGCGGGGACGACCGCGACGAACCGTTCCGACGCCAAGAGGGAGAGGTCGATGTCGTCCCGCTCCTCGGCATCCCGGACGATGCCGACGTCGGCGGTGCCCCGTTCCAGGGCAGCGAGGACGTCGGTGGTGAAGCCGTCCCGCAGCTTGACCCGCACCTCGGGGCGGCGACGGGCGAATGCACGCAGATGCTCGCTGACGATCGCGGCGGCCGAGGTGATGAAAGCGACGTCCAGTCGGCCGGCCTCGCCGCGGCCGACGCGCGCGGCCTCGTCGAGGTCGGCCGCCAGACGGTCCAGAAGGACGCGGGCTCTTGGTTGGAAAGTCGCTCCCGCCTCGGTCAGTTGGACGCTTCGAGAGGTTCGTAGGAACAGTTCGACGCCGACGATTTTCTCCAGCTGCCTGATCTGCTGGGACAGGGCGGGCTGGGCGATGTGGAGTCGCTGGGCGGCGCGGCCGAAGTGCAGTTCTTCTGCCAGGGCCAGAAAGTACCGCAGATGACGGAGTTCGATGCGGCGATCCATAGCTCAATCTTATGGATAGGCGTCGGTGTCTGTATTGGACATATGGGTGAGCGGGATCGGAGGCTACAGGCAGCCACGCCGGGAAGGAAACCTTTCTCATGCCGCATTCCTCCGCCTCGACCAGCGTCACTTCGATCGCCTCGCAGAGTGACGCCGACGCCTTCTACGCGCTCAACGAGGAGTGGATTTCCCGGTTGTTCACCCTGGAGGAGGCGGACCGGGCCGTTCTCAGCGACCCGTTCGGCCGCATCGTGGCTGCGGGCGGCGACGTGCTCGTGGCGCGCGTGGCCGGCAGCGGGACCGTACTCGGCTGCATCGCCCTACTGGCGCATGCGGACGCCGTCTTCGAGCTGGCGAAGATGGCCGTGGCCCCCGCAGCGCAAGGACGCGGCATCGGCCGCCGACTCGTCGCCGCAGCCGTCGAACGCGCCCACACTCTCGGGGCGAGGCGTCTGTTCCTCGGCACGAACTCGAAACTCGCGCCCGCTCTTCACCTCTACGAGGATGCGGGGTTCGTCAGAATCCCCCGCGACCGCCTCCCCGTGGCCGACTACTACGCCCGCGCCGACATCCTCATGGAACTGGCATGAGCCACCGGTGGGCCCCCGGGCTCAATGGCGCGCATCCTGCGACTCCTCCCAGCGCTGGTGCGCCGAGAGAACGTTCGTCCAGAGTTGTTCACGCCTCTCCGCGACCATGGTGTGCAACCTGAGGCCGAACAGGTCAGCGAGCAGGTCGAACCACTCCGAGCGGCGAGTGACCGGCTCATGCCTGCGCGCACCGTCACCGATCCGGCTCAGCACCAGGCCACGAATGACGTCCGCTCCGCTGGCATCGCGGCGTTCCGCCATCGGGACCTGGACGAACCCCGACTCCGGCGACGTGGACAACCACCGGTGCTGCGCCTCGAACTCGGCCGGGTGCGCGAGAGCCATGGTCCAGGTCATTCCGGTGAAGCCGCCGGCCGGGTCGTGGGTCAGGTGCCACTGCGCCCCGTCGGGGCTCTGCTCCAGACCGAGTACGAAGGGCGCCTGCTCGTGCCTGCCCTCGGTCAACGGCAGCGGATCGTGCAGAGCATCGCCCAGCCCGTTGTCGACGTACCAGACACCGCCCGGATTCGTGTCGCTCGGCAATTGCTCGACCGTCAGCACGAGGTGATTCCCCATCACCTCGGCGTGGGGGCCCTCCGGGCCGTGCACTCCCCCGACGTGGCCGCGTACGACATAACCGAGCGATGTGAGCAACAGGCCCAGTGCCCCGTTCATGTGATAGCAGTAGCCTCCTCGGCCGCGCAGAGCGATCCGCGCCGCGGAGTCGTACGGGTCGATGTTCCAGGCTTCACCGGCCTGGATCCACAGAGTCTCGTACGGAACGCGTTCAGCGTGACGCCGTACCAACAGCCGCATGGCCTCCACGGACGGTGGCGCCGGTTCGACGTCGAGACGCGCGAGGTAGGCGCGCCGCACATCCGGGTCCAAGGGGCTGACCGAGTCGAACATGTCCCCATTATTCTGAATGACCCGAATGCGGTAAACACCCCTGACGTCAGATAGGCCCAGCGACGGGTCGGCACGGTGGCCGCGCCCCTCGGTCCGGCTCCGGACTGCCGACTCCGGCCGGCCGAAGACGGCGCGCCTGCCACGGCGGCTCAGCCCCGCGTCAGGCTGCGGCGGCGAGCCGGGTCCGCAGGTTGTGGAACTGCCGGGTCTGCATGATGAAGTGGGCAGGTTCGCCCATGAGCAGGTCGAACGGCCGCATGAGCAGCCGTGGACGGCTCTGTCCGCGGGTGCGGACCACCAGGCGGGTCATGCCGTCGGCGGTCGGCCGCAAATGGAAGCTCCAGACACCGCCCATGCGCGCGGCTGGACGAGCCTCCCAGTCCGGGTCGAAGGAGTGGCCGGAAGGCAGGCCGAGATCGGAGCGCAGCACGAGGGTCCGGTTCGGCTCCAGGCGGGCCACCGTGAACCACGCCTGGCCGTCGCGCGTCGCCGGCAGTCGCTGCCCTTCCTGCAGGGTCTGCCACTGGGGTGCGATGTGACTGGCGCTGGGTTCTCCGAAGTGGTCCAGCAGGTCCCAGCTGTACCAGCCGGCGCGGTCTCCACCCATCTGCACCAGCCAGGGCCAGACCTTCTCGGGTGGCGCCGGCAGGGTGGTGGCCATGGTCGAGGCGCCGTCGGCTTCGGGAACGAGTTCGTCGCCGGGGTAAGCGCAGACGGCCTCGTCAGGGGTTGCGCCCCAGGTCAGCAAGCGCGGCCTGAACCGCAGTGCGTAGAGCGCCAGGGCGGCGGAGGCCACCGTGAAGGTGAGCAGACGGCTTTGCGATCGCCGTCGGCATGACTGCTGCTCGTTCATCGTGTCCTCCCTGGTCAAGATGGGTGCGCCAGGTCGTGGAGACGCGCGGCAGGAGACTGGAGTCCGGTACGCGGGGCTCGAGGGATCGCGCACCTACGGCCCCCGCGGGGTGCGGGCACCGGCACGGCGGTCGTCGATGCGGCTGGCCGTGTGCCTGTCCGCACCGGCGGCCGGTGCCCCGTGCGGCGCCTTTCGCCGTGGGCCCTGTCGCTTCATCCCTGCATACCGGGCGGGGAACGGCTGACGCGAGGGGCCGGTCGGCCCTGCTCCGGGTCCCAGTGTCCCGCGAATTCTTTTGCTCCGTGGCCTCCACGGACTGGTCCGAGGACGGGACGATGTTCACGCATCGCGTTCGCGCGGAGGACGCGGTCCGGCAGCGGAAACGCCGGGCCGGAACGACGCGATGCTGATGAGGTACATCTGATCCGCCACGTTCACCGCTGTCACCGTTCGAGCAACAGCCAGGTGCGGCGGGGCACGGCGGCTCACACGCCCGGAGCGACAACCCAGTCCCGGCCTTCTTGGCGTGGCTGAGAGGCGGGACCTGCGTGCCGGTCCCCATAATTCCCGCTTCGGAGGGAGTGCGGACACGCACATCCGTTTCTAGGCTCTGGCTGGGACGTGCTGGTCACTGCGATTCATTGCGGACTGCGACCTCCCCACTCGTCGGCATGGCGCTCGCCGCAGTCGGTTCTGCGGGATTTCGACGGCCGGCCTCCTCTGGAGCCGACTCACATATAGCCAGGTCCGGTATTGGCGACGAACCGTCTCAGGGATCGTTCCCATAGCTCCAGAAGGTGCCGCAAATCATCGGCCACCTTGTCGAGTTCTGGTTCGTCCAATGACGCGGTCCGTGTCCGGTGAACCGTCCCATCAGTGCCCAGCACGTAGGACAAGCCGCCGCCGTTCGAGCCGATGACCAGCCCATCGCTCTTGTGGTCCGCGCCCAAGTCGACAAGGCCATACTCCTGGAGCCGCAGCAGGACGCCACTTGCGGGGTACAGGAAGTAGCCGCTGTCGACGTCCGCCCAGGTGATGTCGCCGACGCTGTCGTACAAGGTGACCAGGTCTGCCGGCATGACGCTCACTTTGGCAAGCGCGCGAGCCGCCGCTTGATCGTCACAGTCGGCCAGTCGGACCTGGTTGATGCCGGGGGGAAAGCCGTGACGCGACGCGAACTCGCCTGTCATCGCCCTGAGGATCCCGGAGACTGTGCCTGCCCAGGCCGCCAGCCACGCGCGGGAAAGTCGATGGTCACTCACGAGGCGCATCATGACATGAGCCACCGGCAGCCGCACCGACGCGGCCTGGTCTGCTGAGCGGCTCGGCGAGCAAACCACGGCCACCCTGAAGCAAGGTGCCTGCTGCGGAAGTCCCGATGGGGTACGGCCCGCAGGACCGACGCCATGTCGACCGCCTGGTCTTTCACCTCGCCATGTCGGGCTCAACTCGGCCTTCAGCGTTGACCAGCGCCATCAGTTCGGCCTCAGTTGTCCCGGTTGGCAGACGCACGTCGAAGGTATAACCCGCGTCGCAGAACATTAGGTCGAGGTGCACGGGTGTCAGCTTGCGGAAGGCGATCGCCAACCAGATCCCTTCGTCCTCCCAGACGTCCATGTACAGACAGGTACCGTCCTTGTGCAAGTAGGCCTCACCTCGGCCGTTGTCCGTATCGAACTCCCAGACAAGACTGCGGACTTCACTGCGATCTGATGGATCGATCTCGGCGTCGGCCCACCGATTGCGGATCACCTCGGTCAGCGCATCCCGATCGACGTGCCATCCGCCCGCATCTCCCTCGACCATCACCAAGAACGTCATGGCCATGGCCTATCAGATGCCTACGACACAGCGCTGATCGCGATCGTTGCCAAGAGAGCCGGCTAGCTGCCCGACGCCCCGCAAGCGCTTCGCCAAGTGCGGCGAGATGGTCGCCCGCCGCTCGTGCGGGGTAACAGTCACACTGGTCAAGTCGCCGCCCCGCACCCGTACAGGCGGGCGGTGAGTCGATTCACCCCAAAGCCAGGCTCAGAAGGGCTCCAGGGTCGACCGGCCCGACGTCTTCGTCTGGAACAACGAGGACGACAGCCGCACCTGGGTGGCACCGAGTCTGGCCGAGTACCTCGAGTGGCGGCTGACAGGGCAGATCGAGCTGTGAGCCCCCGGCTCGCCCCGGACGCCGGCTCGCAGAGTGACGATGTTCAAGCCTCGCTCTCGCCACGGTGGCCGTAGGGCATCCCGGACATGGCGATCGCGACCGGCGGCCGCCGCCTTAAGCGTGGTTTAAACGCGTATTAAACGTTCTTCGATCTCACCCGCTTCCTCAAGTAAACCCAGGTCAGCGACATTTGAGGCTTTGCGTTCCGGTTGGCAGGGCCAGTGATCGTGCGTATGGTCGTGGCTCACCGGCGGCACCCCGGTGCGCAGCGAGAGAGCGCTCTCAGCCTCCCCCAAGCGCTCCCCTGCCCGTGCACCCCGACGGGCCGCCCGCCGCCCGCCGCCCAACTTCCCCACAGACGAGGTGTGTTCCCGCATGGCAGCTCATCGCGCTCGCCGCTGGTCGTACGGAGGGCTGGTGTTGCTGATCACCACCGCCCTCGCGTGCGCCGTCCTCTTCAGCACCACCGGTCCGGCCACCAACCGCGCGAACGCCGCCGCGGCGCAGACATGGTCCGAGGACTTCAACGGCGCCGCGGGCAGCGCGCCCGACTCCTCGAAGTGGACCCTGGAGACGGGCGGCGGCGGCAACGGCAACCACGAGTTGCAGTACTACACGAACAGCACCGGCAACGCCGCTCTCGACGGCAACGGCAACCTGGTCATCACCGCCCGCAAGAACAGCGACCCGGGCCTTCAATGCTGGTACGGCACCTGCCAGTACACGTCGGCGCGGCTGAACACGGCGAAGACCTTCACTCAGAAGTACGGCCACTTCGAGTCCCGCATCAAGGTGCCGCGGGGCCAAGGCGTCTGGCCGGCGTTCTGGATGCTGGGCGACGACCTCGGCAGCGCCGGCTGGCCGGACAGCGGTGAGATCGACATCATGGAGAACGTCGGCAGCGAGCCCGGCACCGTCCACGGCACGATCCACGGCCCCGGGTACTCCGGCTCGGGCGGCATCGGCGCCGCGTACACCCTGCCGAACCGCAAGTCCTTCGCCGACGACTTCCATGTCTTCGCCGTCGACTGGAGCCCGTCCGCGATCAAATGGTCCGTGGACGGCCAGGTCTACGAGACCCGTACCCCCGCCGACGTGGACGGCAACAAGTGGGTCTACGACCATCCGTTCTTCGTCATCCTGAACTTCGCCGTCGGCGGTGACTGGCCCGGCAGCCCCGACGCCACCACCTCGTTCCCACAGACGATGACCGTCGACTACGTGCACGTCACCACCTCGGACTCCGGCAGCAGCGGTACCGGCACCACCACGGGCACCGGCGCGATCAAGGGCATCGGCGACATGTGCGTGGACGTCGCGGGCGCCGGCACCGCCGACGGCACTCCCGTCCAGCTGCACGACTGCACCGGCAACGACGCCCAGAAGTGGACCCTGGGCGGCGACGGCACCGTACGGGCCCTCGGCAAGTGCCTTGACGTCAAGGCCGCTTCGCACGACGACGGCGCGGTCGTACAGCTCTACACCTGCAACGGTACGGCGGCCCAGCAGTGGACCTACACCGCCGCTCGCGACCTGACCAACACCGGTGCCGACAGGTGCCTCGACGCCAAGGGCAACTCCTCCGCCGACGGCACCCCCTTGCAGATCTGGACATGCACCGGCGCCGCGAACCAGAAGTGGACCCTCAGCTGAGCCTCCCCGGCTCGCGGCCGGCCACCCGCGTTTTCTCCCCGTTCCCCCGAGCACCCCGGCTTCGCAGGCCGGGACCCAAGGAGTCCTCATGACACCCCGTCATCAGCGCAACCTGACCCGTCGCAAGATGCTGTTCGCCCTCGGCGGCGCGGCCGTCGCCGTCCCGGCGATCGCCACCATCGCCCCGTATGCCCTGGCAAGCCAGGACGGCACCGCCGCGAGCGACTCGCTCCCGGTGACCGTCGTCAACAACAGCGGTTCGTTCGCCAACACCTCCGTGCACCTCTACGTCGTCGGCAACCTGGACGGCAAGCAGGTGCGGCTCACCCCGGACGGAACCGTCGCCCCCATCTCCCTGTCGGACAACGGCGCCGACGGCTTCACCGACTACGCCATCCCCCTGTCCGGCAGCGGCGACACGAAGCTGTCCCTGCCCTACATGTCGGGCCGCATCTACGTCTCGCTCGGCGAGAAACTCAAGTTCAAGGCCGTCACCGACGGCAACGGCAACGCGGCGCTCCAGTACCCGGCCGGGTGGGTCGCCTCGGACCCCAACTACGGCATCCTGCACGACTGCGCCGAGTTCACGTACAACGCGGCCGGGATGTTCTGCAACACCACCATGGTGGACATGTTCAGCGTGCCCATGAGCATCCGGCTCACCGGTGACAAGGACCAGACGACGGGTGCCCTGCGCGACGGCGGGCGCGCCGCCGCCTTCGCCGCCGTCAAGCAGGTCGAGGAGTTCGCGCGGCTCGTCGTGGGCGACACGCGCATCATCGCTCCCGGTCACGGTCTGGACGCGGGCCTGTTCGCCGCGGACTACTTCGCCCCGTACATCGACGAGGTGTGGAGCACGTACACCGGCAAGGACCTCAAGGTCACCACCGACGCCGGCACGTTCACCGGACGCGTGCGCGGTGAGCGCCTCGCCTTCGACGGGCCGGCCTCGGTCTCCTTCGCCAAGCCCTCGACCCGCGACGTCCTCTTCTGCGACGGCAAACTCGCCGCGCCCAACGACGGCACCACCGGCCCCGTCGCCGCCGTCCTGGGGGCGGGCTTCAACCGCTCGACGCTGCTCACCGACACCGCCCAGCCCGCCACCGACCCCGCCGCCTTCTACCAGGGCGAGCTGACCAACCACTACGCGAAGGCGATCCACGCGGCGACCAAGGACGGCAAGGCCTACGGCTTCGCGTTCGACGATGTCGCGGACTTCGCCTCGTACATCCAGGACACCCGGCCGACCGGCGTCGCACTCACACTGTCAGCGTTCTGAGGGCGCCCCGCACCTCCGCATCCAAGCGAGGCGTGCCGCACGGCCCAGGGAACAGGCGCGATGATCCCCCAGGCTTCCTGGGCTTGTGCGGCGCCGAACACGTCAGTATGCCGCAGGGGCTACGTTGCGCTGCTCCGCCTCGTAGCCGCACGACGAGGAGCGTCGGTGTTCCAGTCGAGACGCAGGACGGCGAGGTCGTCGGTGTGCCTGCTGGCGTTGAGGGTGCGGGTGCGGGCGATGAGATCGTCCAGCTGAGTGCCGGGGTCGGATGTGGGGAGTGTGTCGATGATACGGAGAAGTCCCTCCACACCCAGCCGTGTGGTCGTGTCACCCGCGTAGCCTTCGATGAGACCGTCGGTGTAGGCGAGGAGCGCGCCACGCGGCGGGAGGGCGAGCGTGGTGGCGGGCCACTTGCCCAGCCCGGGTGCGATGCCCAGCGCGACTCCGTGTGCGGCGGTGACCTCGCCGGTCCCGTCGGGGGTGATGAGGAGCGGTTCGTGGTGGCCGGCCAGGTGCAGGGTGAGGCTGGCCTCGTTCGGGTCGAGCGTGATGAGGGTGCAGGTGGTGAACAGGTCGCTGCCGGCGCGCTCGGCGATGTGGATCTGCTCCAGCAGGTGGAGCAGCTGCTGGTTGCGGTGGCCGCCGAGGGTCAGTGCGCGCCAGGCTATGCGCAGGCACACGCCGAGTGCCGCGGCGTCGGGTCCGTGGCCGCTGACGTCTCCGATGACGGCGTGGACCTGTCCGTCGTCGGTCTGGACGACATCGAGGAAATCGCCTCCCAGCAGGGCCTGTGCCCGTCCGGGGTAGTAGCGGCTGGAGGCGGTGACGGTCGCGGACGACAGGAGGGGCTCCGGCAGCAGGCCCCGTTCGAGACGTGCGTTCTCCTCGGCGCGCAAGCGGCCGATCTGCAGGGCGGCGTTGGCGCGTTCGGCCTGCTTTCGCTGAATGGCGTAGCGCATGGCGCGCTGCATCAGGTCCGGTTCGACCTTGCCCTTGATCAGGTAGTCCTGGGCGCCGGCCGCGAGGGCGTCGACTCCGGCACGGGGTTCGTCCAGTCCGGTCAGGACGATGATGGCGGCGTGGGTGTCCTTCTGGATCGCCTTGACCGTCTCCACCCCGGACGCGTCCGGCAGGTGCAGGTCGAGCAGAACGCAGTCGACGGCACGTGCGGCCAGCACGCGACGCGCGTCGGCGGCCGTACGGCAGCGGGTGAGGTTGTGCGGCAGATCGGTGTCGTAGAGGAGTTCCTCGACGAGGAGGGCGTCGCCGTCGTCGTCCTCCACCAGCAGCAGGTCGTACGACCCGTCGTGGCCTGCGAGGGGGGCGGTCACGACTGTCTCCTGTCTGCGTCCCCCGTCGAAGCCGTTGCGGCCGCCCCGGCGATTGCGACCGTCTCGGAGGTGGCAGCGGTCTCGGCGGCCGCAGTGGTCTCGGCCGTCATGGCGGGAAGGCTGACGACGACGCGGGTGCCCTGCCTGTACTCGGGGTCGATCTTGATCGTGCCGCCGTGGAACTCCACGACCTTCTTGCACATGGCCAGGCCGATACCGGTTCCGGGGTAGGCGTCCTTGGTGTGCAGCCGCTGGAAGAGGACGAAGATCTTCTCCTGGAACTCCGGCGCGATGCCGATGCCGTTGTCGGTGACCGCGAACTCCCAGAGGCCGTCGTCGGAGGTGGCGCTGATGTGGATGCGGGGCGGCCGGTCGGGGCTGCGGAACTTGATGGCGTTGGACAGCAGGTTCTGCCAGAGCATGCCCATCTGCGTCGGGTCTCCGACGACGGTGGGCAGGGTCTCGTGGGTGATCTCGGCGCCGCTCTCCTCGACGGCCACGCTCAACGTGTCCAGAGTCCGGCCGAGGACCGCTTCGAGATCCACCGTCTGATGGTCGTTGTGGACGCGGCCGACCCGGGAGAAGGCCAGCAGGTCGTTGATGAGGGTCTGCATGCGGTTGGCGCCGTCGACGGCGAAGGCGATGTACTGATCGGCCCTCGCATCCAGCTGCCCTCCGTAGCGGCGTTGGAGGAGCTGGGTGAAGCTGGACACCTTGCGCAGCGGTTCCTGCAGGTCGTGTGAGGCGACGTAGGCGAACTGCTCGAGCTCCGTGTTGGAGCGCTTCAGGTCCTCCGCCTGCTCGTCCAGCAGCGTGCGGGCGGCCTCGCTGAACCGCAACTCTTCCAGCATGCGCAGGCGCATGGCCTCCAGGTCGGAGGCGAGCCGGCGCAGGTCGGCGGGGCCGGCGCCCGTGAGGGATCGGTCGAAACGCCCTTGCGAGACGTCGCGGGCGGCTGCGCTGAGCCGGCTCAGCGGCCCGGTGATGCCACGCCGCAGGCCCTCGAAGACGAGGACGGCGACCATGACGATGACAGCGGCGATGATGGCGAACATCCAGTTGCGCAGGGTTTCCGCGCGTCGCAGGTCGCGGGTCGCCGCCGTCCGTTCGTCCTGCAGGTGGGTCTGCTGGTCGGCCATCGCCCGACGCAGCGCGTCGAACGTGGTCTTGCCCTCGCCAGTACGTGCCGTGGAGATCTGAGCTGCCCGGGCGGGGGACGCAGCGGAAACCGGGCGGGCTATTCGGTCCTGCCAGGTGCTGATACGCCTCTCCACCTCGGCCATGTCGCCGAGGGCTCGTTCATCGCCGCGGAGCAGGGGCCGCAGCCGCTTGATGGCCGCCTTCTGGTCGGACACACCCTCCGCGTAAGGGGCCAGGAAGTCCTGCCGTCCGGACATGCCGTAGCCGCGAATGCCGGTCTCCTGGTTGACCAGGGCTTCTTCCAAGCGGATGGACTCGATCAGAGCGGGTGAGCGCCGGTCCGTCAGCAAAGCCGTGGTCTGTGAGGTGCGCCACACGGCCCAGCCGCCGAGGGATCCCAGCACCGTCAGGACGGCCAGCGTGCTTGCCACGCCCAGCCGCAGCCAGCGCCGCGTGGTCCACGCGGAAAACGCGCCCTCATGATGCGACGGCTTACTCGTCATCGCGGTCCACAACTCTCCCTCGGCCGGCCATCCGGGTCGCGCCGTGATGCGCGGCCAGCACACTTTACCCGTGGCACCGACAACGTGTGTTGTCGCATCCGAGATCGACGTCTTAGGGTGATCCCATGCCCCGTCCGCCTTTCGCCACTCATCCGCCGAACGAGGACATGGCCACGCTGCTGACTCAATTGGTGGAGGAGCTCACCCGAAAGCTGATGCAGGAAAGCCCTGGCGCCTCGGTGGAACCCGCCGCCGAGGCGGCCGAAGACCTGCGGCGACACGCTCTGCTGCGGCTGCAGATCCTCGCAGGCGTCAAACTCGCCGCACGTCGTCTGGAGGACCAGGCCGCCCACGCCGCGGCCGCCAGCGGAGCCGGCTATCCCGAGATCGGCCGTGCCCTGAGCATGAGCCGTCAAGGAGCCCGGCGTCGCTGGCCCGGCCTGATCACCAACAGCACCGCCCACCCAGCCCCCCGTCCCACACCCTGGAGTTCGTGACTCATGGCCGCTGCCGCCGCAACCCGCCCCTACGACGTGCTGCTGGTCGAGGACGATCTCGCCGACGCGATGCTGATACAGGACGCCCTCGCCGAACGCGGCACCCGCAACCTCACGCAGGTTTCCGACGGCGTCGAGGCCCTCGAGTACCTGCGCGACCCGAACAACGAGCGCCCCGACCTCATCGTGCTCGACCTCAACATGCCCCGCATGAACGGCCGTGAATTCCTCGCCGTGGTCAAGGAGGACGCCGACCTGCGGACCATCCCCGTCGTCGTGCTGACCACCTCCGCGGCCCCCGACGACGTCACCGGCGCCTACCATCACCACGCCAACGCCTACGTCACCAAGCCGGTGAACCTGGAGGACTTCGAGGCGGCCGTCCGCAGCATCGACGCCTTCTACCTCGACATCGCCGTCAAGCCGCCCAAGGAGTAGGCACGTTGTGTACGGCCGGGGCGTTCCGTCCCGGCCTGCCGAACGCTCGGCGACGCCCCGCTCAGAGCAGCGGCAGACGGTCCGCCTCCGTCGGAGACCGTCGCTCCTCCAACCAGAAGACGTAGGCCCGCAGGTGCGCAGCGAGCTCGCCGTCGAGGTAGGCGGCGTAGTGCTCGGCGGCCGAGGCCACCCCTTGCCCCGCCTTCGCGTCGTCGGCCTCCCAGTCGGCTCGCCGGCTCACCAGATACTCCTTGACCCGCCCACGGTCGCGCCACCACTCCCGGACCGCTGCCGGCGTCCAGTGGGTGTCGCCGTCACAGCCGTAACCCGAGAACGTCTCGGCCTGCGCCGCGTCGACCAGCCGCCGAAGCTCGTCCGTCGTCCGGGGCTGCCGGTAGACGTACTCCGTGAAGTGGTCCGCTTCGTAGAGCACGAGCCCTGGGGCATGGAGTCGGCCCGTGCCGCAGTTGTCGGTCTCGGCCCCGTAGAACGGCCCGGGCACGTTGAGCCACTTCCGATCCGGCCATCGCCCCAGGAACGCTTCACGCGCCTCGCCGAGCAGAGGTACCGGATCGAAGTAGGGCTCCACGGCAGAAGGCTAGCCCGATGCCGCGCGGCTCACCGGCACTCCCCCGGTCACACGGCGTGCGAGCGCACCCTCTGTGACATCCCTGAGCAAGTCAACGCTCCATGGCGGGCAGGTGGACCAGACCCGTGTCGTTCATGATGCGGTCGACGGTGTCATTCAGGGAGCCGTCGGCGCCGATGACGGTCTCCAGGCCACCAGGCAGCAGATCCTACGACCGGTAGCAGTCGCGCAGTTGCGCCGCGTCGACATCGCCGGCGATCGGCTCGGTCGCGTGCCGGGCAGCGGACAGCGCGAGTTCTCTCGTGGATCACGTCCGTGAGGTCCCGGTTCATCGCGGGCGGTGTCACAGCAGCAGGGGCAGTGCCGTGAATGCCGCTCCGCTCGCGCCGAGCGCCGCCAGCAGGGAGCCGGGCCAGTTGCCCGATCCGGCGTAGGTGAGCAGGCCCGCCAGGAGGCCCGCCACTACCGAGGCCAGCAGGATCAGGGCCCAGCGCAGTGACAATCGCTCCGGCGGGGGCGTGGGCGAGGTCGGTTCGGGCATGCGGCTCTCCTGCGGCTGCGTCAGGACGGGATGGGGCAGCCCGGTGCCGGCTGCCGCGCGCCCGCACCGGCCCGGTGGCGTCGCCTCGGACGCGCACTCCCGGCCGGCGCTCCGGCGCCACCGAAGCAACTCGAATGTCGACCACGGTACGCATGTGAGCAGTATCAGAAAAGGCTTCTGATGTGTTATCACGTCGCCAACAGGTCGCTCGGGAGCAGTCGTTGCCGCATATGCGCTCCGCCGTGCGCCCCCGAGAGCTCCCCGCACTCCTTCCATCCCTCGCTGGAGCGGTGACCAGAGGAGTGCTGTGACCTAGCATCAACGCCATGACTGGTCCCGAACCGGACCTGCCCGCAGGGTCCGAGGACGCGTTGCGGGGTTCTACGGCGAAGTTGGTCGGCCGGCTGGGGTGTCAGATCGTGGAGGGCGGCAAGCCCCGCGACCAGCACCTGACGGTGGACGCCGTGATGCACGAGTTCGGGGTCACCCGACCCATGGCCCGCGAGGCGCTGCAGGCGCTGCACCAAAAGGGCCTGGTCAATCTGCAGGCCCGGATCGGCGCCACCGTACAGCCATTGGAACGCTGGGACCTGCTGGACGCCGACGTCATCTCCTGGCGGCTGGAAGTGGCGCCCTCCAGCCAGATGCGCTCGCTCACCGAGCTGCGCGAGGTGATCGAGCCCCGCGCCGCCAGACTGGCTGCCGTCAGCCGCTCCGCGGAGATCTGCCACGACCTGACCAGCCACGCCCGCACCCTGCTCGCGCTCAGCGAGGACCCGGACTTCGCGCGTCGGCGGGAGGGCGCCGCGGTCCGCCAGCGGTTCCGGGACGTCGACGCGGCCTTCCACCGCAGCCTTCTCGCCGGCTCGCGCAACGAGCTCTTCCTGCGCCTGGCGCACCCGGTCGTGATGGCCCTCAACCACCGTATCGACCGGTGGTCCTACGGGGACGAGGAGCCAAGGCTGGCCCCCGTACCGGCCGCCGTCGGTGCCGGTGCCGACACCGTCCAGAACTATCCGGTACGGCCGCAGCCGATCGCCATGTGGTTCCACATGGGACTGGCCTACGCCGTCGACCAGGGGCTGGCGACGGCCGCAGAGGCCTTCGCGGAGGCCATCATGGCCGAGATCCGGCGCGGGCGACTGCACGACCCCGTCGTCCTCGCCCGACTGCGCGCCGGGCTGCGCCAGTTCGACGTGGACGGGCTGCCCGCCGCCTACCGTTCGGGCTTCCGAAAAGCCATGGCCGCCGTCATCCACGCCGGGCACGTCCCCGTCGTCGTCATGGGGGTCAGCGGATGCGGCAAGACCACCGTCGGCGGCTACCTGGCGGACTCGCTGCGCGTTCCGTTCGAGGAGGGCGACCTGTTCCATCCCCCGCGCAACCGTGAGTCGTTGACCAAGGGCAACCCCCTCGACGACCGCAGCCGCAGCCCGTGGCTGGCCGCCATCGCCGACCGCATGCGGGCCGCCGCCCCGGAGGAGGGGCTGGTGATCACCTGCTCCGCCCTCAGACGCATCTACCGCGAACTGCTGCGCGTCGCCCGCCCCGACGTGTTCTTCGTCCACCTCGCGCTCGACGAGGACCAGGCCAGAGCCCGAGTGGCGGGCAGGGAGGACCACTTCATGCCCGCCTCCCTGGTGTCCACGCAATTCGCCGACCTCGAACCGCTGGAGGAGGACGAGGCGGGCATGACGCTCGACGCGACCCTGCCTCCCGAGCGGATCGTCGCCGAGGTCCAGACCGAACTGGCCCGGCGCATCCGCGCCCACTGACGCCCGACTCCCAGCCCCGCTGGGCGTGTTGCCGGACCACCGACCGACCGACCGAACACTGGGGGAACCGCCATGCGCATCAAGTCCGCCGAAGTGATCGTCACCAGCCCCGGACGCAGCTTCGTCACCCTGCGTCTGACCACCGAGGACGGCCTCGTCGGCCTGGGCGACGCCACGCTCAACGGCCGCGAACTGGCCGTCAGGTCCTACCTGCAGGACCATGTCCTGCCGCTGATCGCCGACGGCGACGCCTCCCGCATCGAGGACACCTGGCAGTACCTGTACCGCGGCGCGTACTGGCGGCGCGGTCCCGTCACCATGGCGGCCATCTCGGCCGTCGACACGGCGCTGTGGGACATCAAGGCCAAGGCCGCCGGCATGCCCCTCTACCAGCTCCTCGGCGGCGCGTCCCGCACCGGAGCGCTCGCCTACGGCCACGCCTCCGGCCGTGACGTGCCCGAACTCCTCGACTCCGTCCGCGCACACCTGGAGGCGGGCTTCCGCGCCATCCGCATCCAGACCGGCATACCCGGCCTGGACTCCGTGTACGGCGTCGCCACCTCCAGCGCCGGCGGCGGCGAGCGCTACGACTACGAACCCGCACGCCGCGCCACCGCCGGCAGCGAACGGCCGCTTCCCGCAGTGGAGACCTGGGACACCCGCGCCTACCTGAGGCACCTCCCCACCGTCTTCGAGGCCGTACGCGCCGAGTTCGGCCCCGAACTGCCCCTGCTCCACGACGGGCACCACCGGATGACGCCGATCGAGGCCGCACGGCTGGGCAAGGCACTGGAGCCCTACGACCTGTTCTGGCTGGAGGACGCCACACCGGGCGAGGACCAGGCGGCGCTGCGCCTGATCCGGCAGCACACGACGACACCGCTGGCCATCGGCGAGGTCTTCAACTCGGTCTACGACTACACCACGTTGCTGCACGAGCGGCTGATCGACTACGTGCGCTCCGCGGTCACCCACGCCGGCGGCGTCACCGGGATGAAGAAGCTGCTCGACCTCGCGGGTGTCTACGGCATCAAGTCCGGGATGCACGGCCCCACCGACATCTCACCCGTGGGCATGGCCGCCGCACTCCATCTCGACCTCGCCGTGCACAACTTCGGCATCCAGGAATACATGCAGCACTCCGACCGGACGCTGGAGGTCTTCCGCACCTCGTACTGGTTCAAGGACGGGCTGCTGCACCCCTCCGACACCCCCGGCCTCGGTGTCGACCTCGACACCGAGGCAGCGGCCCGGTTCCCCTACCAGCCGGCATACCTGCCGGTGAACAGGCTGCGCGACGGAACCGTCCACGATTGGTAGCGCGGGCATTCCGCTCGGAGACTCACACGCTTGACCTCAACCAAGCTCGAGCTTCTAGGTTCGTTCCAGTGCCGCAGGGACCGACCGGCGGTGCCTTTCCTGGAGGTTCGACGTGACCGAGCACACCGCCCCCATCGAGATCCCCGACCGCTACCGCTATGCCGTGATCCCCCACATCATGGTCGACGACGCTGCCGCGGCGATCGACTTCTACCAGCGGGCGTTCGGTGCCCGTGAGGACTTCAGGGTCGACGCTCCGGGCGGCGGGATTCTGCACGCCGAGATCACCGTCGGACGGTCGACCTTGATGCTGGGCGACGCCAGCGTGGACGAGGCGGAGGCCGCCTCCTTCGCCGCGCCTGCCTCGCTCGGCGGAGGTACGTCCGTCACGCTGCATGTTTTCGTGCCGGACGTCGACGCCCTTGCGGCACGCGCGAAAGCCGCGGGGGCTGAGATCGTCCAGCCGCCGAAGGACATGTTCCACGGTGACCGCACTGTCATCCTCAAGGACCCTGCCGGTCACCTGTGGGTGTTTCTGACCCACGTCGAAGACGTGACGCAGGAGGAGCTTCTGCGGCGTGTGGCTGCCGCCGGGTGACGGGGTGTCGTACGCGCGGTGGTCGTGCGCGTGATGGGTTGTCAGACGGATTTCTCGGTGCCGTAGAGCCGTGGGCGCATCCGGAACTTCGTGGGCTCGGTGCCATGTGTCCGGATGTGCTCGATCAGCATTGACCGCAAGGGTTCGGGCAGTTGACGGCCATACGCTCCGATCCACTCGAGCGACGCGAAGAGCTGGGCGCGCCGTCGAGTTGGGCAGGGTTCGGCCGGTGGACGGTGAGCGCGGCGAAAATGTGATCGGGATCTTCGGCGAGCAACTGCTGCTGGACCGCCATGTCATACCATTTCAGGCCGCCGGTGGACTCTCTGGCGGTCACCCCGGCCCAAGCGATCAGGACGCGGATCCGTTCGATCCCGTCGGGGTAGCTGTCGTGGGCTAGTGCGCCGAGCCGGGCCTTGGCCGAGCCGTGTTGACCAGGCTTGCGTGTCGGGTCCCGGCGGGTTGCAGACGTTCCTGGCCGCGACGCGCAGCCCGGCGGGCGCTGCCTGCACCCACCGCAGCCGGCGCCGGTCCTCCTCGGCCCGTCGCGCGGCCAATTCCTCCTGGACCGCCCGGGATCGGGTAAGCCCGCGCTCCGCCAGCCACTCGGTGAGTGCGGGGCCGTCTCGCAGATCGGCATCGCAGTCACCGATGCCGCGAACACCGGATCGGTGATGGAGCGTCCAGCAGGCGATCTGCTCGCCCGTCGTGCCGTAGATCAGGGTCGTCGGCCAGCCTTCACAGCGAAACCGGTCGCCGGTTCCGCCGTCCACGACGGCCAGCAGCTCGGCCAGTTCGGCGATCGCGGCATCGCTCGCCACGATCCGGGCCACGTCGGCGGAATGCACCTCGGCAGGAGGTGTTTCGGCGATCACTCATCGTGCGGCGCGGTGGAGGACATCGCGGAGACGCGCCGTCGTGGGAGCGCCTCCACCCATGCCTGTCGTCGCCTCGTCGATCACGTCCGTGAGGGTATCGGCGCCGTCGCGGTGACGGCTTGTGCCTTTCGAGGCAGTGGTCTGAGGGGCCGTAGGACGGTCGGCGGTGTCCGGCGGGCGTCGCGGCAGTCCCGTTCCGAGGCAGAACCGTCTCACGGGCGGGGCCGGAGCACCTCCAGGGCGCCCGTCTCGGTGTCGTAGCTGCGCAGAGTGGTGAGATGGACCGACAGCGGGGGCGTCGGCAGCAGTTCGGGCACGCGCCGGTCGGCGAAGGCACCGGCCCGGCGGGTCCGGCCGAGGGTGATGTGTGGGCTCCAACGCCCGGGCTCGTGGAAGGGGTTGAGGGTCCCGGGCGCGCTGTCCGAGGCCACCGCGTCCCACACGCGGCGGTGCAGGGAGACCAGCGCGGAGTCGCAGTCCAGCGCCCAGGCGAGTACCGAGGTGGGCCGCTCGAAGCGGATCACGCCGGTGAAGCGCACCGGCAGCGGCAGGGAGGCTGCCACTTCGGCGAGCTCCCAGCGGATCGGGGCGGTCAGCTCCGGGCAGGCGGCCAGGGTGAGGTGGGGCCTGTTGGTCGGTGACCGGTGGCGTGCCTGGCTGGGGAGCCCCGCGTCCGCGAGCCGCCGCCACGCTTCGCGGACCGCCGACTCCGCCGACTGGTCCAACAGGAGCTCGACTGTGCGCACCGTCGCAGCTTACCGGCGATCATCCCTGGTGCAGCGGCCGCCGAGCCGTCAGACGCGCGCACGCGCAGGCCCCGGGCGTGCGAAGGGCGGGAACAGGCCCTCCCCGCTCAGGGGGCGCTCGGCGGCAGTTGTGCCGGGCTGACGAGCTCCCCCAGCACGTCCGCCATGAACTGCACCAGCCACCGCTGGGACGGAGTGCGTGACGCCTCGCGCCGGGCGTACAACGCCACTTCGATGGGCTCCGTGTCGAACGGGAGTCTCACCAGGCGAAGGCGGTGGGAGGCGGTGAAGACCTCGCCGACGTACTCGGGGCGATCGCGATGAGGTCGGTGTGCTCCAGCAGGTGCCTGCATGCCGGCGTCGCTGACGATGATGACCGAGCACCTGCCCGCCGCACGCCGGGCGCGCGCCAGCACACTGACCATGACCGGCTACCACACCGGTGCCGTGATCGCGTCCCTGCTGGCCCTGCAGGTCACGAAGAACTGGCAGGTCCTGTTCTACGTCCTCGGCGTCGCCGGACTCCTCGTCGCGGCCATCCAATGGTTCCGCCTGCCGGAGTCGGAGGCGTTCGTCCGCGCCAAGGACGCACCCGCCTCCCGGCGCGTGGCGTTCGGCGAACTCCTCGAGCCCGCCTACCTGCGCGCCGGCATCGGCATCCGGGTCGCCTCCTTCATGGGTCTGCTCCTGGTCTACGGACTCAACACCTGGCTGCCCCAGCTGATGAACGACGCCGGCTACCCCGTCCCCACGGCCGTCACCCAACTGCTGATCCTCAACGTCGGCGGTGTCGCCGGTCTGGTGCTGGGCGGCTTCGTGGCCGACCGGCGCGGTATCAAGCTCACCACGCTCGGCTGGTTCGCGGTCTCGGTGGCCATGCCGGCCTGCCTCGGCATCCGGATGCACAGCGACCTGCTGCTCGACACCGTCGTCTTCCTCACCGGCGTGTTCGTCTTCTCGGCCCAGGTGCTGGTCTACGCGTACGTGACGAACTTCTACCCGGCCGCGGTCCGCGGCACCGCCCTCGGCTCGGCCTCCGGCATCGGCCGTATCGGCTCGATCGTCGGCCCGTCGATCACCGGCACCCTCGTGGCGGCCGGCATCGGCCACCCCTGGGGCTTCTACTTCTTCGCCGCCGTGGCGGTCGCCGGCTTCCTGGCCGTGCTCAGCCTGCCCGGCCGGGCCGCCGCGGCACAGACGGAGCCCGCCCCGACCGCGGAGGCCGCTCAGCCAGCCGTCTGACGCAGTGCGGCAGGAGGGCGGCACAAGGTGCGCACCTGTGCCGCCCTCCCTGCTGTGCCGGCCCGAGCCGACTCCGCCGAGGATCGAAACAGACCAGCCCCATGGCGTCTGCCACCCCTCCGCTCCGCCCTTGCGATGAGTTCGCCGGGTGCCCGAGGTCTTCCTTGTGACGGGTCCGCCGCATCGGCGGACCAAGCGCGATTCCGGTATCACGGAGGAGAGGGAGGCCAGGATGAGCAATACGATTCGGCTGTACATGTCGATGTCGCTCGACGGCTGCATCGCCGGCCCGGACGATCGGCCGGGGCAGGAGCTCGGACGCGACGGCGGACGGCTCTTCAACTGGCTCGACGACCGGGAATCCGAGAGCCCGAGCGGGCAGGTCTACCGCGAAGCGCTGGCGACCGGCGCGCTGATCTCCGGCCGACGGACCTTCGAACTCGCCGGGCGCTGGCAGGGCGACCATCACGACGGCGTGCCGATCTTCGTCCTGACCCACCAGGTCGACGACGGGGACGTGCCACCCGGCCACGCGCGTTTCGTCACCGACGTCGAGGACTGCGCCCGTCAGGCTCGCGCCGCCGCCGGAGACCGGCCGGTCATGGTGCACGGGGCGGGGGCGGCTCAAGCACTGCTGCGCGCCGGCCAGATGGACGAGATGGAGATCCACCTGGTTCCGGTCCTCCTCGGGGAGGGTCGACGGCTGTTCGACGGTCTGGGCGGCGATCACGTCGAACTCGACCTCGTCCGGCGGCTCGAGGACCGAGACGTCACGCATCTGCGCTATCGGGTGCGTCGGTCCGGGGAGGCCGCGTGAAGACGCTGTTCGTCTCCTATCGCGTCACCGACCTGGATCGCTCGCTCGGCTTCTACACGGCGTTGGGCTACGACGAACTGGGCAGGGTCGAGGCCGGCGACGGGGCTCGCCTCCTGATCCTCAAGTTCCCCGGAGAACCGGCGGCCTCGCTGGAACTGGTCCACCGCCCCGGCCACGATCCAGTCGACGTGGGCAGTGGCTTCGACCATCTCGCGATCCAGGTGGAGAGCCTCGCCACCACGCTGGACCGGCTGACCGAGGCCGGTCTGAGCCCCGAACCCCTCCAGTGCCCGGGCGGCCCGCACGGCCCGAAGACATCGTGGCTCACGGACCCGGATGGTTACCGGATCGAGTTGGTGGAGTGGCCCTCCGGACACGCCGACGGCCTCACGGCAGCAGACTTCGCCTGAGTCCGCCACCCGGCCGCGGAGTGATGAACCGGCCCGTCCGTCAAACGAGGCAGAACCGATGCACGTGCCGATTCGACACGTGCTCGCACCGCACAAGGCCAGCCTCCGCCTCCCACACGGCCCAGCGCCTCCCTTTAACGGTCATTAACGGACAGCGACATGAAAGGTCGTTATGTCAGATATACGGTCGTCTTCTTCCCAAGCAAGGCGGTGAAAGGAGAAGGCTGCCGTGAGCATCGGGGACAGCGCAGAGGACCGTCACGCCGCCCCCAGGCTGGGCAAGTTGGAGCAGTCGCTCGCCGTGGCGGCCGATCTGGGGGGCATGACGGAAGCGCTGGCACGGGCGTGTGGGTGGATGGGCCGCGTGGGCTGGACCGTGATGCTCTTCCAAGTGGACGGCACGCATCTGTTTCCGTGCGGGGTGGCCGGCCTCGGCGGACGCTGGCAGCCTCCGCTGCGCCCCCTGTCCACGGGCGAGGTGTGGCCGGTGAGCCGGGCGGCCCTCGGCCAGGAGCGTGCCGGTTGCGGAACACCGGGCCCCTTCCCCCTGCCGGCGAAAGCCGGGGTCACGGCCTGGATGGTGGTGCCCTTGACCAAGGGCCACGGAGTCGCGGTGGCATTGCGTCCCGGCATCGTCTCCTTCCCGCCCACGGAGCAGGACTTCCTGCGCGAAGCGGCGAACCTGATGGATCGTTACCTCCCCGGCGTGGTGGGAACGAGCCGCACCGAGGCATCCGTCCCACGTCTCACACCACGCGCGACCGGCGTCTTCCGCCTCGACCTGGCCCACGAGGAAGTGCAGTGCGACGAGACCTTCGCCCGGCAACACGCCCTGCCCGGTCCCGGACGCCACCCACTGACCGACATTCTGCGCCGGATCCCCGCCCACGACCTGGGGTCCATCGAGGAGATCCTGCACCGCCTGCGCGCCCAACCCGGCACCTTCGAGGCGAACTACCGCCTCACCACGGACGGCGGCCGCATGCGCCACCTGCGCGCACACTGCACCAGCGACCTGGACGACGCCGGCAAGTCGACGACGGTCACCGGCCACGTCACCGACATCACCGACGACACGGAGCAACTCGGCCAGCGGGAAGCACTCCTGCGCGAACAAATCCGCCGCGCGGACCGCATGATCTCCCTCGCGGCCAGCGCCGCCAGCGCGAGCGGAACACAGGAACTGGCGGCCGCCGCCTGCGAGGCCCTGGCCGTCTTCGGCGCCGACGCCCTGGTCATCGCAGAGGCACGCCACGGCCGCACCCACGTTGTCACCACCGTCGGCTACGACGACGAACACCGCGCCGCTGTCGACCGCGTCTGCCTCACCGCCCGCACCCCGCTCACCGACGCCCTGCGCAACCAGCAGGCCGTGTTCTCCCCCTCCCGTCACGACCTGCTGTCCGCCTACCCCCACTGCACCGCCACTCTGCCCCGCTTCAAACGCCACGCCTGGGCCGCTCTGCCGCTGCCGTTGGCGGACCCCGACATCCCGGCCGCCTGCATGCTCTCCTTCAACCGCCCCCACGCCTTCCACGCCTCCGACCAACCCCTGCTCATCGCCGCCGGCGCGCTCCTGGGACGCGCCCTGGAGCGCTGCCGCACCTACGACGCCGAGCACGAGCGCGCCGTCCGCCTCCAGCGCAGCCTGCTGCCCGCCCACCTGCCCCAGCACCCCGGCCTGCACCTGGCCGCCGCCTACTACCCCGCCGCCCCGCACGCCCACGCCGGCGGCGACTGGTACGACGCCTTCCCTCTGGCCGACGGACGCATCGCCCTGACCATCGGGGACGTCGAAGGCCACCACACCAAGGCCGCCGCCCTCATGGGCCGTCTCCGCACAGCCCTGCGCGCCTACGCAGCCCTCACCCCCGACCCCGCCACGATCCTCCACCACACCAACAACCTCCTCACCGCCGAGAACGACGCCGAGCCCGAGCAAGCCCTCCTGGCGACCTGCTGCCTCATGGCCCTCGATCCCGACACCGGCCGCCTCGACTGCGCCACGGCAGCCCACCCCCCGCCCCTCGTCCACACCCCGGAGGGCGTGCCGGCCCCTCATGTCACGCCCGGCCTCCCGCTGGGCGTCCTCGCCGATGCGTCGTACGCGACCACCCGCGTGACCCTTCCGCCCGGGAGCAGACTCCTTCTGCACACCGACGGGCTCACCGACACTCCTCACACCGACCCCGACCAGGCCCGAAGGCAGCTCCACACAGAGCTCGCGGCCACCGTGCACGACGCGGCCGCCCTCGCCCTGCACCAGATCACCACCGCCTGCCTCACCACCGCCCACCCGAACGACGACGCAGCCGTACTCCTCGCCCACCTCGTGGCCACCGACCGCCACTGACGGCACGGCGGAAGTTCTTACGAGAAGCTGACGCGACGATCGAACACCGGCGTCCCATCCGCCCCACACGCAACTCTGACATCGGGTCACCGACCAGCGGTGGCCACGACGGACGAGGAGTCAGACGTGAGCAGGCATACCAGGCGCAGGTCGGCATCACAGGTCCGGATGACGGTCGCCGGCCTCGGCGTTCTCGCCTCGGCGGCGGTCGCGACCACGGTGGCCATCGCCTCGGCGGACGAAGTCCCCCACGACCGGGCGGTCGCCACGACGAAGAGCGCCGAGGCGGGAGCCGACCACGCCGTCTTCGTCCAGGGCAACGAACCCGCCGGAAACACCATCCACGTCTTCAAGCGCGGCGAGGACGGAAGGCTGACCGCCGCGGGCACCTATCCGACCGGCGGCAAGGGCGGGGACCAGGTCGACGCACCCACCGATTCCCTCGCCTCCCAGGGCTCGCTCGTCTACGACCGCCGCTCGCATCTGCTGCTGGCGGTCAACGCGGGCAGCGGCACCGTGACGTCCTTCCGGGTCGAGGGACAGAAGCTGACGAACCGGCAGGTGGTGCGCACCGGCGGTGACTTCCCTTCGTCCGTCACGGTCTTCGGCACCCTCGCCTACGTCATGAACGCCGGAGGCGCCGGCAGCGTCCAGGGTTTCAGGATCACGGCCACCGGACTCGAGCCGCTGGTCGGCTCCCACCGTTCTCTGGGGCTTGCGAACGAGAAGGTGCCGTTGTTCAGCAGCTCGCCCGGCCAGGTCGCGTTCACGCCGAAGGGGCGTGAACTGGTCGTCACCACGAAGTCGGCCAACACCATCGAGGTGTTCCCGATGGGCCCCGACGGACGTCCCGCACATCGGGCTCAGGTCAACAAGTCGGCCGGCGCCGTTCCGTTCGCGATCACCTTCGACAAGACGGGCCGGATGCTGGTGGCCGAGGCCGCGAAATCGACGGTGAGCACCTACAAGGTGCTCGCCGACGGCCGGCTCAGGCTCGTCCAGAAGCCCCTGGCCAACGGTCAGAACACGCTGTGCTGGCTGGAGCGCGCCGGCGACTTCTTCTACGGCGGCAACACCGGCAACTCCACCGTCACCGGCTACCGCAGCGACCGGCACGGCCGGCTCGCCCTCACCAACGAGGTCGGCATCGCCACCGCACCCTCCGCCATGTCCCAGGGAGTCATCGACCTGGCGGTGACCCAGGACGGGAAGTTCCTGTACGTCCAGAACGCGACGTCCGGCACCGTGGACGGCTTCCGCATCGGCAGGAACGGCTCCCTCACCAAGGTCACCACGGCCACCGGACTGCCTCCCTTCGCCGAGTCCGGCATGGAGGGAATCACCGCGGTCTGAAGGAACCGCCGCCTCTCTCGAAGCCGACGAGACAGCGAAGAGGACGCGCCCGGCCCCTTCGCCACCGGACGATCCGTCTTGACCCTCTCCCCGCGGGAGGGTCCAGGGTCGCAGCCATGAACAGCAATGATCTCCATGGACGCCGTGCCGTGGTGGCGGGCGGCAGCAAGGGAACCGGACTGGCGACAGGACGCCGGCTTCGAGCCGGCGGGGCGCAGGTGGTCACCATCGCCCGTACGCCGCCGGAACCAGCCGACCCCCTCTTCGTCCGGGCCGATCTGAGCACACCCGAGGGGACCGCGTCGGCGGCCGCGGCAGTGGGCGACCTCATCGGCGCCCCGGACATCCTCGTGCATGTCACGGGCGGCTCTCGCGCGCCAGCCGGCGGGTATGCCGCTCTGGACGACGAAGCGTGGGCGGAGGAATTCACCCTCAATCTGCTCGCCGCGGTCCGGCTGGATCGCGCGCTGATCCCTGGGATGACCGCCCGCGGGTCGGGTGCCGTCGTGCATGTGACCTCGATCCAACGCCGGATGCCGCTGCACGACTCGACACTGGCCTATGCCGCGGCCAAGAGCGCCCTGGCCACCTACAGCAAGGGCCTCGCGAACGAGGTGGCGCCGATGGGTGTCCGGGTCAACTCGGTCGCTCCCGGCTTCATCCGCACCGACGGAGCCGAGCGCCTCCTGGCACGGCGGATGAGCGAGGGCGGCGTCACGCGCGAGGCCGCCCTCGACGATCTGATGACGGTGCTCGGCGGTATCCCCTTGGGGCGGCCCGCCGAGCCGGAAGAAGTGGCCGAACTGATCGCCTTCCTCGCCTCGGACCGGGCGAGCGCGGTCACCGGGGCCGAGCACGTCATCGACGGCGGCACCGTCCGCACCCTCTGACCAGCCGCCTTCTCACGCTTAGGGAGAACGCCGTGCAGGACGCCCAGCAATTCGCCAAGGAGTACTTCGACGCGGCGATCGCCTCGGACCGCGAGCGCTACTTCGCGCTCTTCGACGACGACGTCGTCGTACACGACGACGGCCACAGCCACCAGGGACTCGCGGCGGTGCGCCGCTGGCGCGCCGAGGTCCCGCCCGTGCGCTACGACATCCATGGCGTCACCGGCACAGCCCCCGCCTGCACGGCCGTCGCGGAGGTCTCCGGGGACTTCCCCGGCAGCCCGGTCACCCTCCGCTTCAGCTTCGAACGCGACGCACGAGGGAAGATCACTCTGCTGGACATCGCACCCTGATATCGAGACCCGGCGAGGCCGGACGCGGACGACGAGGAGGACGGCGTGGCAGAACGATGGACCATCGGGGAGTTCTCCCGGATCACTCACCTGAGCATCCGAACACTCCGCCGCTACCACGAGCAGGACCTCCTCGTCCCCGCGGAGGTCGACCCGGTCACGGGCTACCGCTACTACACCCCCGCGCAGATCAGGCCGGCGCTGACCATCCGGCGGCTGCGGGAACTCGACCTCCCGCTGGCGGACGTCCGGGACTTCCTCCGGACCGGGTCCGGCGCCGCGGACGAGACGGGCCATCCGGCGGCACAGCAGATCGTCGCCGCCCATCTCCGCCGGCTCGAAGACCGGCTCGGCCGCACCCAGCGGGCGGTGCGGACACTCCGGGAACTCCTCGACCCGCGGGCCGAGCGCACCGTGAGCCTGGAGGATCTACCGCCGCAGCAGGTTCTCGCGGTATCCCTCGACGTGCCGCCCCGAGCCGACCTGAGCTGGTACGACTCCGCCATGAACGACCTGGACGCAGCGGCCGCCGGTCGTCCGGTGCTCCCTCCGGGCGGCCGCTACCAGCACACCCTCTTCACCGACGGGCACGGCCACGCCACCGTCTATCTCCCCGCCGAAGCGCCTCTGCCACCGGGAGCGCCCTCCACCGTGCAGGTGCTCCACCTCCCTCGGCGAACCGCCGCCGTCGCCACGCATCGCGGACCGCACGACGACCTCGACGTCACCTACAGCGCCGTGGGCTCCTTCGCCGCCCGCAACGGCCTGCGGTCCCAGGACCTCGTCGAGGAGGTCTACCTCGTCGGGCCGCGCGACACCGACCAGCCCGAGCAGTGGAGAACCCTCGTCGCCTGGCTGGTCGACCCCGACACCGGCCGATCGACGGCGTAGCGGCCGCGCGCTTCGCTCTGCCTGACTACCGCGTCGGGGTCAGCGGGAGGTCGTCGGTGTACGAGTTCACCGGCTTGGCCACTTCCTCCACGGAACGGGCGTCGAGCGCGACGGACGCGGAGCTGGTGCCGAGGGTTCCGCCGGGGTGCCAGGTACCGGTGACGGACACCCAGGTGTCGGCCTTCGGCGCCGAGCCGTAGATGCGGAGCTTCACGGACTGGGCGTCGGCCGCGCAGCAGGAAATGATGATCCGGGTCAGAAACCAGCTGCCCTGCTGTGTGCCGGGCGTGACGAAACCGCTCAACTGGACCGTGCGTCCCTTGACGGCCCGCGTGCGGTCCTCCTGCACGCGCAGGGTGAAGTCGGTGAGGGTCATCGGAATCGGCGAGGTGGCGGGCAGCGGGTCGAACGCGTCCTGATGTGTGACCGCCTTGGCGGGCTCGCGGGACGCGGTGTACGCGCCCAGGGCGGGCGGGGCGTACAGCAGCAGGCTCAGAGCGGGAAGGAACAGCAGCCATGCGACCCGGGGTGCGCTGGAGTGGTCGTGCCCGTGGCCGCTCTCGCTGTGGGGAGCGTGCTCCTCGTGCTTGTCCCGCCGCCCGTACGACGCCGCGTCCGCCACACCGAGCAGGATCAGCAGCACTCCGGAGGCGACGAGCAGCGGACGCATCCCCTCCTTGACGTAGCGCAGGTACAAGTCGGTGAAGAGGGCGATGTGCAGCAGGCCGATCCCGCTGAGGACGAGCAGGGTGATCTGAAGCGGTCGTCTCACAGCAGTGCTCCTCCGATCAGCGCGCTGGACAGGACCGCGACGACGACCGTGGCGGCGGAGAACCGGAGTGCGAAGGCCCGGCCGAAGGTACCGGTCTGCAGAGCGATCAGCTTCAGATCGACCATCGGGCCGACCACCATGAACGCCAGGCGCGCGACCGGGGAGAACCCGGTCAGCGAGGCCGCCACGAAGGCGTCGGCCTCCGAACACACCGCCAGCACGATCGCCAGTGCGGCCAGGAACAGCACCGACAACCAGGCGGAACCGGAGAACGTCTCCAGCACGGAACGGGGCACCGCGACGTTGAACGTGGCCGCCGCCATCGCTCCCACCACCAGGAAACCGCCCGCGTGCAGAAAGTCGTGCTGGAAGCCGGCCCGGAACTCGCGCCACCGGCTGGCGCCCGTCTCATGCCCGGTGTGCCGGGCGACCGGCCGCAGCCATTCGGCCCGCCCCAGCCCCAACCACAGCCAGCCCATCACCGACGCCGTGACGATCGAGGCCAGCAGTCGGGCGGCGACCATGGCCGGCTGTCCGGGGAAGGCGACAGCGGTGGCTGTCAGCACCACCGGGTTGATCGCCGGCGCCGACAGCAGGAAGGCGAACGCGGCAGCGGGCGTGACGCCCCGGCCGATCAGACTGTTCGCCACCGGTACCGACGCGCACTCACAACCCGGCAGCACGACCCCCGCCAAGCCGGCCACCGGCACGGCGAGGACCGGACGACGGGGCAGCACGCGGCTGAACACCCGTGCCGGCACGAACGCGTTGATGGCACCGGACAGGGCCGTGCCGAGAAGGAGAAACGGCAGCGCCTGTACCGTCACGGCGAGGCAGACGGTCCGCCATGCCTGCATGGCCGGCGTCTGCAGCCCCTTGCCCACGAGGTACAGCACCGTGCCGGGCACGATGGCCGCCCCGAGGAGCATGAGGGGCCAGGTCCGCGGCCGGCCGGGAGCGGCCTCGGCATCGACGGTCGTGTCCGAGTCGGCATGCTCGGCCGTCTCGATGCGTTCTGTTGTTTCCTGCATTGCCGCTCCGCCTGTCGGATGATCGGGCCAAGATAGCGGTCGCGCACGAACGTCGAACAAGAACACGCCGAGCTGATCATGTACGGGAACGACGGCCCACTCTCCCGCACTCACCTGCCGCAGAGGAACTCCCGCGCACCACGCAGGCGTGTGCGAACGCGCTGCTGGGTGGCACGGCAGTCGAGTCGGACGTCCAGGGGCCCGGGCACGGTGCTCTCGGAGCGACGGCCGGAGGCCAGTCGGGAGGCGTCGAGTCCATCCCGTCGCGCGATCAGCACACCGAGTTCATGGCGGCTGAGGGCGTCGGCGCCGGCCACATGGAACATCCCGGCCTCGTCGGACACGGCGAGTTCCAGCACGACGGAGGCGAGGTCCTCGACATGCACCGGGCAGCGGATGTCGTCGGTGAACAGGACGCCGTCCCAAGAGCCGTCGGCCAGGGCGTGGACCATACGCTCGTGCACGGACCGGCCCTGCCCGATGATCAACGAGGTGCGGACGACGGCAGCGGTCGGCGCCAGCAACCGTACAGCGGTCTCCGCGGCGGCCTTCGCCGCACCGTACGGAGTGATCGGATCGGGCAGGCAGGTCTCGTCGTACGGGATGCGAGCACCGGAGAACACGGCGTCGCTGGAGAGGTGGACCAGGCGGCAGCCGTGTCGTGCCGCGGCCGCCGCCACGTGGAACACGCCGTCTGCGGTGACCGCCCAGTCACTGCCTCCGCTCATCGCGTTGACGACGGCGTGGGGTGCGACCGCCGCCAGTACCTCGTCGACCTGTCCGGGAACTCGAACATCGAGGGGGTACCACGAGGCCTCGGGCATGCCGCCCGGGCGGGACAAGCAGGTTGCGGCGGTCTCCCAGCCGGCGGCAGCCGCCTGACGTACCAGCTCGGTACCCAGAAACCCGCTGCCCCCGATGATCAACGCCCTCATGCCGGCCAACGATAGAGCGACCGAACCGGCTGCGAGGCGCCACGGCCAACGATGACGCGGCCCGGAGATCTGCGGCAGTGGGCGTTCCATGGTAAGAGCTCGGGACATAGTCCGTGCGATATTGCCTGATCTGCTGATAACACGTCAGATCACCGGTGAAAATGCCGCCATGGTGTGGATGCTCTGGGACGAAGAGACCTCTTTCATCGGCCGGTCGGAGGAACTCGGTCTGATCCGCGCGGCGATGGGCTGCAGCCGACTGGTGACGCTCACCGGGACGGGCGGGGTCGGCAAGACGCGGCTCGCCGGGCGCGTCGCGTCTCTCTCCAGGCCGCAGACCGAGCGGGACGTCGCCTGGGCGGATCTGTCGCCCTTGCTCAACCCCCCGCTCCTGGCGGCCACGGTCGCGGATGCGCTGGGGCTGTCCGATCACACCCCACGGCTGCCGACGGAGGCGGTCTGCGCCTGGATCGGCGACCACCCTGTCCTGCTGGTCCTCGACTCCTGTGAGCACCTGCTGGCCGAGTGCCGCACTCTGGCAGGCGATCTCCTGGCGGCTTGCCCGAACGTGACGATCCTGGCCACCAGCAGGGAACCGCTGCGTGTGCACGGCGAGACGGTCGTCGAGATCGAACCCTTCGCGTCGGCGCAGGACGCGGTCGCGCTGTTCGCCGACCGTGCCGCCGCGGCGGGCAGCCCGCTCAAGGACGAGAGCGACCACCATCTGGCTGCGAGCCTGTGCGAGCACCTTGACCGCCTGCCGCTGGCGCTGGAACTGGCCGCGGCGCAGTTGCGCGGCATGCCACTGACCGAGCTCTGCACGGGGCCCCTCTCGGCGATCGACCTTCCCCCGGCGGAGGCTCACACCCACCCGCCGCGGCACGCCGCCCTGCGTACCACGATCGGCTGGAGCCACGAGCTGTGCACCCCGTTGGAGAGGCTGCTGTGGGCCCGACTGTCGTTCCTGCCCGGTTCGTTCGACGGCACCACCGCCTGGCAGGTGGCCAGCGGGGGACCTCTCTCTCCGAGCCGGGTCGCGCAGACCCTCGCCTCTCTGTGCGCCAAGTCCGTGGTGGTCCAGCGGACCGGCACGTACCGGATGCTGGACTCCGTGCGGCAGTACGGCCGGATGTGGCTGCACGAGCTCGGTGGCGAGCAGGAGCTGGCGCGCCGCCACGCCGAGCACGTGCTCGCCCAGACCCGCCAGGCCCATCTCGAGTGGTTCGGCCCCGCCCAGCGCGGCTGGTACCAGCGGATCGAGTTCCTCCACGCGGACATCCGCCTCGCGGCCGATCACTTCCTGGCCACCGACCCGGCGGCGGCATTGGAGCTGATCGGCAACGTCACCCTCTTCTGGGTGTGCTCGGGCTACCTGTACGAAGTTCGCCGTTACCTGGAGCTGGCGACGGAAGCCGTCGAGGAGGGCCAGGACGACGTCTGGGTGCAGGGGTTGTGGAGTCTGGGGCTGACCCTGACGCTGCAGGGCGAACACCGGGCGGCGCAACTGGTGGCCGCCGACTGCCGGGACGCCGCCGCGGCCGTCTTCGACACGGACGGAATGGCACGCGCAGCCTATCTGTCCGGCCTGTTGCACCTGCTGCAGGGCCGCCCGCTCGCGGCGGCACAGGTCGTGGAGTCGATGACGTCGGGCACGGACGCCTCCGATTCCGGGCAGCCGAGCGGCCCGACGGCCATGTGCCGTCTCGTCCACGTCTTCGCCCTCACCGGGTCAGGACGCCTGCCGCAGGCCCGCCACGAGGCCCGTGAGCTGCGCGCCGTCTGCAGGGCGTCCGACGAGTACTGGACGCTCTCCTACGCCGAGCACCAACTGGCCCTGATCTCCTTCCTGGAAGGGCGCACCCAGGACGCCGTCGGCCACTCGCGGGCCGCCCTGGCCGCCAAGCGGCACATCGGAGACGCCTTCGGGATCGCCATGATCATGGACCTCCTGGCCATCTCCTTGACCGACACGGGAGACCACCACGCCGCGGCCTACGCCTTCGGTGCGGCGGCGCACCTGTGGCAGACCGTCGGCCATCCCCAGCGCGGCACACCGGAGCTGGCGTCACTGCGCGACGACTGCGAGGACAGGCTCGTGGACGCCATGGGCGAAAGGAACTACGACGCCATCTGCCGGCAGGCGGCCGCCTGCGACCGGCAGACGCTCGTCTCCTGGGCCGCCGGCGGAGGGCCCGTGCCCGGAGCATGACGGCTCGCTGCCGGGACCGGGTACCCGCACGGTCCTTCGAAGACTTCCGCCGACGAGCGCTTCGGCCCTATCGTCTGAGCCCGTGATCACAAACGGCGTTCCACAGTCCCCGACGGTCTACCCGCTCGCCAAGACCCGCGTATGGCTCATGCTGGTCGGTTCTCTGCTCTTCGTCGCTCTGGGCATCGTGTTCCTGATAGCCCACAGCACCGTCAAGATGACCGTCGCGGGAGCACTGGCCGTGCCCTTCTTCGGGTTGTGCGCCGTGCTCATCGTCCAGCGCCTGTTCCGCGGCCGCCCTGAGCTGGTGCTGGACGACGCCGGTGTGGAGCACGTGCGGCTGGGCCGCTTCGGCTGGGACGAGATAGCCGCCGTGCGGATACGCGAGCAGCAGGTACGCAACACCTCCCAGCGGTTCATCGAGTTGGTGCTGCACGACCCGGAGGCCTACCTGGCGCGGGCACCCAAGCTCGTGCGCAGCACCGCGTCGATGAACGCACGGCTCGGCTTCGGTCCGGCCAACATGGCGACGAACACCCTGCCGGTGCCGCCCGAGGAGATCGTGGACGCGATGCGGCGCCACCGCCCGGGACTCGCCGTACATCACTGAGCGAGCCCGTCGGCCGACCGGCCGCCGAGTCCCTTCCTGAACGACTCGTAGACACCCCGACCGACCGCACGCGCCAGACGCACCGTTGACACATGCCGATATAGGCATACGATGAAGTCATGGCAAGGGCGGCGACTACCTCGGACGCGTTCAACGCGATCGCCGAACCGCAGCGGCGACAGATCCTGGTGCTGCTGCGAGGCGGCGAACGCCCGGTGACCGAACTGGCCCGGGACCTCGGCATGACCCAGCCCCAGGCGTCCAAGCACCTGCGGGTCCTGCGGGAGGTCGGGCTGGTGCGGGTCCGCGGGTCGGGCAAGCAGCGGCTGTACGACCTGGATGCCCGCGGCCTCCGGCCGGTCCACGAGTGGGTGGGCGGCTTCGAACGGTTCTGGAACGGGAGCTTCGACCGACTGGACGCGTACGTGCAGGAGTTGGAGCGGGCAAGACACGAGGAACCACACGATGGCGACGACCGGTAGCGGCGGCGAACCCGCGCGGACGACCGCGGACCGCGAGATCGTGATCTCCCGGGTGATCGGCGCCCCGCGGGAGCTGGTGTTCGAAGCGTTCACACGCATCCAGCACCTGTCGCGGTGGTGGGGACCGGAAGGCTTCACCACCACGACGCGGTCCTTCGAGTTCCGCGTGGACGGCGAGTGGGACTTCGTTATGCACGGACCCGACGGCACCGACTACCAGGAGTGGATCACCTGGCGGGAGATCGTCCCGCCGCAGCGCATCGCTCTGTTGCACGGCGAGGCCCGCGACGACCCGAACGCCTTCGAGTCCGTCGTCACGTTCGAGCCCACAGCCGACAAGACCCGGATCGTGATGCGCACGGTGTTCCCGACCAGGGAACACCGCGACGAGGCGGTGGAGAAGTACCACGCGGTCGAGGGCGGCGAGCAGACGCTGGCCAACCTCGCGGCGTACGTCGCCGACATCGCCCTGGAGCGCACCACGGGCCATGGGCCGACGACGGCCGGCGAGACCACGACCGAGCGGGAGACCGGACAGGAAGGAACCACGAGCTGATGGCCGGCAAGGTGTTCTTCTGTGTGACGATGTCGCTCGACGGCTTCATGGCGCCCGAGCCCGTGCCCGTCGAGCACGTGTTCTCGCCCGAAGGCCGAGACGACCCCAGGGCCCAGCGCTGGCTGACGAAGTGGTCGGAACTGCAGGCCTGGCTGTTCCCCCAGCGGTGGTTCCGGGAGAACCTCAAGCTCGGCGAGGGCGGCGAGGAGGGCGTCGACAACGACATCGCACGGGCGACGTACGAGCGCACCGGTGCGAGCGTGATGGGCAAGCGGATGTTCGACGCCGGCGAGCTGGCCTGGCCGGAGGAAGCGCCGTTCCACACCCCGGTGTTCGTCCTCACCCACACCAGGCGCGAACCGTGGGAGCGGCCGGGCGGCACCACCTTCCACTTCGTCGACGACGGCATCTCCAGCGCCCTCGACCAGGCCCGCGAGGCAGCCGGCGACCGCGACGTCCGTATCGCCGGGGGCGCCGAGACCATCCAGCAGTACCTGGACAGCGGCCTGATCGACGAGTTCTCAATCAGCCTGGCGCCCGTACTGTTCGGCACCGGCATCCGCCTCTTCGACCGCGTCGACCCCGATCACCTCACGCTGGACCAGACACGCGTCGACCCGTCGTCGCGGGTCACCCACCTGACCTACACCGTCGGGAAGCGGTAGCCCAGACCTCGTGGAGACACCGGACGCGGTCTGTGCGCGGGCCCGTTCCCGAAACCGTAAGAATCTCGATCGCTTCGGCCGCGAACCCGCGGTTAGCCTCGGACCATGAGCGTGAACACGGGGTACGGCCGGACATGAATCGATCGCCGCTCTTCTGTGAAGTGGCCTTGGCGGAGCGTATCGAGCGCGCCGAGACCCAGCTGATGACCGCTGCCGCGGAAGCCGCTCGCCTGCGCCGAGGAGACGACGCGGGGTTCGTGCTGCGGGTGGCCGGCGCGGTGGCCACGTTCGCCGAGGACGACTCCCCCTTCAACAAGATCGCCGGACTCGGATTCGACGGCGTACCCGACGCCGCCGTGCTCGACCGCATCGAGCGCGCCTTCGCCGACCGCGGTGCCGCCGTGCAGGCCGAGGTGGCCCAGCTGGCCGACCCGGCGGTCGGCGCCCTGTTCACGGATCGCGGATACCGGCTGACGTCGTTCGAGAACGTCCTCGGGCTCGCCCTCGACGGCACGTTCGAACGGGTGACTCCCCCGGGCATCGAGGTGAGGCAATGCCGCGAGGAAGAGTTCGATGCCTGGCTCGATGCCGTGGCCGACGGCTTCGCTCACCCCGACGACCAGGGCGTTCCCGCGCACGAGGAGTTCCCGCGTCAGGCGCTCGCGAACGCCGAACGGGACTTCGCCGCGGCCGGCGTGCTGCACTACATCGCCCTGTGCGACGGCACCGTCGCCGGAGGGGGCAGCCTGCGCATCGCGGACGGCGTCGCGCAGCTCACAGGTGCGGCGACGGCCCCGCGGCACCGCCGCCGAGGTGTGCAGACCGCCCTGCTCTCGACCCGCCTGGCCGACGCTGCCGCCGCCGGCTGCGACATCGCCGTCGTCACCACCCAACCCGCCTCCAAGTCCCAGCAGAACGTGCAGCGTCGGGGATTCCACCTGCTGTACACCCGCGCCATCCTGGTGAAGGAGGCCGCCTCGAGGAGTCCGGAGCCCGACGCCACGGACGAGGTGCGCGTGGTGCAGTTCGACGGCGCCCGGGAGGAACTGCGCCCGCTGTTCGAACTGGCCGAGGATTCAGCGGCACAACTCGCCTCCTACATCGACGACGGACGTGTGCTCGTCGCCCTGCGCGGAACGACTCCCATCGGTCACCTGCAGCTGGTGGCAACCGACCGCGCCGACACCTTCGAGATCAAGAACATGGCCGTGCGCGAGGACCTGCAGCGCAGCGGTGTGGGCAGGCTTCTGATGCGTGGTGCGATCGACCTGGTCTCACGGGAGAGGGGAACCCGTCTGCTGGTCGCCACTGCCGCGGCCGACATCGGCAACCTGCGCTTCTACCAGCGCCAGGGGTTCCGCATCAGGACGATCGAGCGGGACGCCTTCACTGCCCGCACCGGTTACGAGCCCGGCACCCTCGTCGACGGCATCGAACTCCGCGACCGCGTCTGGCTCGACCGCCCACTCGAGCCCATGCCCGCTCAGTAACGGGCACCACTGACACCGCTCAGCGATCGTGAATCCTTCCCGCCACCGGCGGTCGCTCACCCGGAAAGGGTGATACGCGCCCGCTCCGCTCGCCGGAAGACTCGGTGGGTGGTTTCAGCGGGGGCGGGATCCAGGACCCGGTCCACTGAGATCCCACCCGCGGTGCCTGCCCTGCCATACGGGTGAACCGTCCTGGCCCACCCCCGTGCGGCATGCGGCCCCCCGCCGGGTGTCCTTGACTGGAAGTCCGTAACCGCCGGTCCAGCACGGGAGAAGACATGGCAGGACGAATGGGCAAGAGCAAACACCGGTGCACCGCGGTCGCCCTGCTCATGGCGTGTGCCGTGGCCGGCGTGAGCAGTTGCTCCGGCAGTTCGTCAACGACCTCGCCTGCCCGCAGCAAGGCAGCCTCGGCGGCGTCCGCGGCGGCGTCAGCGGCCTCCTCCGCCGTGGCCTCCCTGGCATCTCAGGGAGCTTCCGCGCTGGCCTCGGCTTCGGCAGAGGCCAAGCGCCGGCTGGACGAGGTGAAGAACGGAATCAACGCCAAGGACGAGGTCAGCCTCGGCGCCCCGGCCTCGGCCGGTGACGGCCGGATCACCGTCCCCGTCACCGTGCACAACACCGCGAACTCGGCCAAGTCGTTCGTGGTCCAGGTGAGCCTCAACGACAGCAAGGGCAATCTCCTGGACACATGCGTCGTGACGGTCGACAACGTCGCCGCCGGGAAGGACGGCAAAGCCACCGCCCGCAGCAACCGCAAGCTCTCCGGTCCTGTCCGCGCCGAAGTCGCCAGGGCCCTGCGTTACTAGGCGCGGCATGCCGGACGTCGACGGCCACGAAAGACTCAGGCGCGAGCGCCTTGTCAGAACCCTGACGTTCTGGCTGCGCCCTGCCTTCTCCTTGCGCGTCCTCAACCGCTTCCAGAAGATCGTGGGGTTCGACCGGGCGATGGCCCTGGCTTCGAGCGCCCTGACCGCGCTCATTCCCCTCGCGATCCTCGCGGGCGCCGTCCTGAGCAACTTCGTGCACTACGACGCGGCCGAACGCATCATCAACCGGTACGGCCTCACCGGCAAAGGAGCGGACGCGGTACGCTCGCTCCTCGATCCGGCCGAGGGCGGCGGCGCGAGCGTCGGCATCCTGGGCGTGGTGTTCCTGACGATCTCCGCGCTGAGCTTCGCCCGCGCGGCGCAACGCCTGTTCGAACAGTGCTGGGAACTCAAACCCCTCAGCATGCGCAACACACGCAACGACCTGGTGTGGATCGTCAGTGTCGGCGCCTACGCGGCGGTCTCGGGCTGGATCCAGGCGGTACTCGGCGGCGGCCGGCTCGGCCTCACGGCCGCGTTGGTCGAGGCACCGGTGACCGCCGTGTTCCTCCTGTGGAGCGGCCGCGTCCTGTCCGCCAAACGGATCAGCCTGATACGGCTGCTCCCCTTCGGGATCATCACGGCGACACTCACCTCCGTCTATTCCGTAGGGGCGAAGGTGTACCTGCCGAGACTGTTCAACTCCTATGCCGCCCGCTACGGAGCGATCGGCGCCGTCTTCGCGATGATCTCGGCCCTGTTCGGGGTCATGCTGGTGACGGTGGCCTCGGCGGCCCTGGGACGCGAGGTCCACGAGGAACTCACCCGGATCCGTGCCGGCGACCGCCCCTCGGACCACGAGATCCGCCAGCAGTGGGACGGCATCATCGAACAGGCCCGGTTGCGCTGGCGCACCGCACGAGAGCAGGTCTCGCATCGTCGACCCGAGGACACGAAGCGCGTCTAGCCGCCGGGGCCGGGGGCGGCGACGACGTCCCGTGTGGTGCCGACGGCGGGAGTGTACGAACGTACCTTCTGGAGCGTACGATCGTACGCATGACGGTGGACCACTTTGCCGATGACCCGCGGACCAACCTGCAGCGCATGCTCGCGGGCGATCTCTACATCGCCGACGACCCCGAGATCGCCACCAGGCAACGCCACGCCATGCGCCTCGCCGAGCGCTACAGGGCTGCGTTCCTGGACGATCCCGCCGACGCCCGATCGCTCCTCGAGGATCTGCTCGGCTTCGCGGGTGAGGAGATCGAGGTGCGGCCGCCGCTGTACGTGGACTACGGCAGCAACATCTCCATCGGGGCCCGTACCTTCGTCAACTACAACCTGACCGCGCTCGACGTGGCGGCGATCACCATCGGCGAGGACTGCCAGATCGGCCCGGGCGTCCAACTCCTCACCCCCACTCACCCCCTGGAGCCCCAGCCCCGCCGCGACAAGCTGGAGGCCGCCCTGCCCATCACCATCGGGGACAACGTCTGGCTCGGCGGCGGCGTCATCGTCTGCCCCGGGGTGAACATCGGCGACGACAGCGTCATCGGCGCCGGATCGGTCGTCACCAAGGACATCCCTGCGAACGTCGTCGCCGTCGGCAGCCCCGCCCGCCCCGTCCGCAGCCTCTGAACCCACCTGCGATGGCCACCGGACACACCGACCCACAGCGCCGCGAGCGCATCCTCAGCGCCACCCTGGACCACATCGCCGACGAAGGCGTCGCCGGCGTCTCCCACCGGAAGATCGCCGCCAGGGCCGGGGTGCCGCTGGGTTCGATGACCTATCACTTCGAAGGCATCGGCGAACTGCTCCACGAAGCCTTCACCGGCTTCGCCGACCATGTCGTCGCCCTCTTCGAGCAGCACCTGAACGGGGCCGGCAGCGCCGACGAGGCGCGCGAAGCGGTCACCGACCTCATCCACGAACTCTCCGACGGACCGCAGCGCGATCTGATCATCACCCACGAGCTCTACACCCTCGCGGCCCGGCACCCCCAGTACCGAGAGCTGACACGCCGATGGATGATCCGCAGCCGAGAGCTCCTGGAACGCCACTTCGACGCCGACACGGCCCGCCAACTCGACGCCCTCATCGAGGGACTCGCCCTCCACCGCGCACTCGACACCGCACCGCACGACCGGCGCCTCACGCGCGAAGCCGTCACACGCATCACCACCACCGACCGGACGCGACCCTCGCCCAGCCCTCGGTGACCCCCTTCTGCGTGAGGCCGGCCGCCTCCCGCCCCGTGCGCCTCAACCGATGGCCCTGACACGTTCATCGCACGACAGGCTGAACACCCGCACGCGGCGCCCACAGCCGGGATCGACGGCCTCTTGAACTATGTGCATCCCCAGCTTGGCCATGATCCGTTCGGATGCGCCGTTACCCACCTGAGCGACGCTGACGATCCGCTCCAGCCTCAGCTCTTCGAACCCGAACCGCACAGCGGCCCGAGCCGCCTCGGTGGCCAGACCCCGCCCCCAGTGGGACCGACCCAACCGCCAGCCGACCTCGACCGCGGGCAGCAACTCCGGCATGAAGTCAGGGACCGAAAGACCGGTGAACCCGGCCAGTTCCCCCGTCGAGCGGATCTCCACGGCGAACAGCCCGAAGCCCCGGGCGTCCCACTCGCGCTCGATCGCCTCGATCCCGAGGCGCGTCTGCCGGGCGTCGCGGACGCTGCCGTCACCGATCCACCTCATGACCTCGGGGTCCGCATTGACAGCCGCCATGGGCGCGGCGTCGTCCTCGCGCCAGCGGCGCAGGAGCAGACGGGGAGTCTCCAGCATGACCATCCGAGCATTCTGAAGCACCCAGGCGGGCCTGTAGCCGTGTCACGACCCGGCAACGGCCCGGTGACCAAAGCAACCGGTGATTGGCTGGAAATCGTTTGTGCCTGAGACAGTCACCCTCGACTGCCACTCACCAGACAGGATCACCATGACGACCTCCACGAAGTCCGACCGGCACAGACCCGGCACCGTTCTCCGTACGACCGTGATCGGCGCCTCCGCCGCCGTCCTCTCACTGGTGCTCACGGCCTGCAACGGAAACGGGACTTCGACAGCCTCCCCCGCCGACGCAAAGACGGCGACGGCGGGCGGCAAGGCCACGGCGGCCGGTGCCCCCACGACCGGCGCCAAGCCGGCGACCAAGCCCACGGGCACAGGCAGCGGCACATCGTCGTCCGCCGCCACCAAGCCCGCCCCCTCGGCACCCGCTCCGGCAAAACCCCTCGCCTCCGGCACGGCCGGCGACGACGGCTGCGACCACAAGATGCCCATCTCACCCGACGAGGTGGCGGTCTACCGCTACACCCCCGAAGGCGGCTCCCTCAGCCTCATCGTCAAGTACGGCAACTGGGGCTGCGCCCCGGCGGACTCCGACGGCGCACCCTTCGAGACCGTGGGCAAGGAGACGTACATGCCCATGGACCAGGCGGCGTACATCACCGTCACCAACCCCATCGTGGAGAGCACCGACAACCAGCACATCGGTGTCCAGGAGTTCCTCGACTGGCTGGAAGCGCACCCGAACAGCGGGCTGGTGTTCAAGTACCACCTGGGCGCCGACGGGGCGATCGACCGGCTGGACGAGGAGTTCACCCCGTGAGCTCAGGCTTACGGGGGCGATCAGGCGCAGCGCCCGGTCGGAAGGCCGGTAGGGTGCTGCGCCGCAACCGCTGTGGCTGAAAATGTGTCTCTCAACGCGTGGTGCAGCCGCTTCGGAGGTGGCCGTGCACGGCAGCAGGACGATCGGGGGGAAGATGTGAACACATGGGTGGTTCCCGGATACACCGAGTCGTACGAACTCGGGTCAGGGGCGAGCGGACGCGTCGTATCGGCCGTGCACGGGGACACGGGCGTTCCCGTCGCGGTCAAGTACCTCAGCGAGTCCCTGCGCGAGCGCCCGGGCTTCGTACACGACTTCCGGGCTGAGGCACGCCTCCTGGGCGGCCTGGAAAGCCTGCACGTGACCGGCTTCTACGAGTACGTGGAGAGCCCGCACGGCGCCGCCATCGTCATGGAACTGGTCGACGGAGTCTCGTTGCGGACCCTGCTGAAACGCCAGGGCCCACTCGAACCCGAGGCCGCGCTCGTCCTTCTCAAGGGATCACTGCTCGGCCTGGCCGACGCGCACGGCATCGGTGTCGTCCACCGCGACTACAAGCCCGAGAACGTCCTGGTCGCCTCGGACGGATCGTCCAAGCTCGTCGACTTCGGCATCGCGGTGGACGCCGGAACCAGCGCCGGCGTGGCCGGAACCCCCTCCTACATGGCCCCCGAGCAGTGGACCGGCGAGCCCGCCTCCTGCGCCACGGACGTATACGCGGCCACGGCCACCTTCTTCGAGTGCCTGACGGGACACAAGCCGTACGCGGGCGAGAACCTCGCCGAACTCGCCCTGCAGCACGTCGACGCCCCCATCCCGGTCGACGAGGTCCCCGAGGCGGTACGTGAACTGGTCCGCCGCGGTCTGGCCAAGCAACCGGACGAACGACCGTCCCAGGCCGATGCCTTCGTCACGGAACTGGAGACGGCCGCCCTCACCGCCTACGGCCCCGACTGGGAGAACCGCGGCCGCGCCCGCCTCGCCGCCCTGGTGGCCCTGCTGGCGATGCTGTTGCCGTCGGCCCGCGCTCCCCGGACCACCACCGACACCGCGCGCACGATCCTGAGCCAGAAGCCGCACCTCGGCGGGGCGCGGTCATGGCTGCCCGGCCGCCCCGGGATGCTCGTGTCGGGCTCCGCCGTGCTCCTGGGCGTCCTTCTCACCTACGGCATCCACGCCGCCCCGGGAGCCGCCGCGCAGCGGTCCGCCCAGGCCCTGGCCACCACCAGCGCCCACACCGGAGCCGCGTCACCGGGAGACACGGCCCCGCCCACGTCACCGTCCCCGTCGGACGACGCGTCGCCCTCCCCCTCTCTCTCCCCCTCGGCCTCGGCGAGCACCGACACCCCGGACCCCACCGCGTCCGCCCCCTCCGCACCCACCTCGGACACGACCACCGGCGCGACGACCGCGCCGGCCACCCCGACGGCGTCCTCCCCGACCTCGCCCGCCGCTGCCGCCGTCAAGAACGTCGCCGTGTCGGCACTCCAACAGACGGGCCCCTCCACCGCGACGGCAACCGTCGACATCACCACGGACGGGACCGGACCGGTCACCCTCACCGTCTCCTGGTTCACGGGCAACCTCGCCGGCCCGCTCGGCTCCCCGGACGGCGCGTCACAGACCTTCGAGCGAAGCGGAGCCACCCACTACACGCTCGCCGTCCAGCACACCTTCCAGAACGCCGGCTGCTACTGGGCAGTGCAGGCCACGACGACCCCGGCAGCCGCCTCCGGCAGCTCCTCCCAGCAGATCCTGACCAGACAGTGCGAGCTGCGATGACCACTCACGACGATGTCACTCCCCCGCCCGCGGAGGAGGAAGAGGCGACCCGAAGGCTCGTTCCCGTCGACGCGCAGGCCGCCACTGTCCACCTCGACGCCACCGACGGCGGAACCCCGGGCGACACTCCCGCCGACGCGGACGACGGCTACAGCGCCACCGTCCTGGCCAGCCACTGGATTCAGCGGCCCGAGCTCGACCGGACCCTCGTCGAGGAGTCGGAGGAGTCGGAGGAGTCGCCCACCAGCGCTCCATCGGTGCGCCCTGATCGCGTCGACGGCACTGTGCTGCGGTTCGGTCCGGGCGTGACCGCCGTCGTCGAGCACCGTCATCAGCGGACGCCGGCCGCCGCACCCCTGTCGCCCCCACCTGTGCCCCGGCGTCGGAGACTGCGCAGGCACGCCTTGCCGGCGCTTGTGGTGCTTGCCGTGCTCGCCTTTCTGCTGTGGCAGCGCTCGGCACCGTCCGTGCAGGTCAGCGGAGTCGCCGTCACCTCACGGCCGGCGGTTCTGGGGTGCGACGGCACCGCGGACGTCGTCGGTCTGGTGATCACGAACGGCCGGGCGGGCACGCTGTCCTATCGCTGGGTCCGCAGCGACGGGACCGCCTCCGGTGTGCTCCACGAAGTGATGGTCCGGGGCCAGAAGCACGCGCGTCTCCACCTGCGATGGACTTACCGGGGCAAGGGGCATCGCACGGCCCGGGCCGAACTGCGCATCCTCTCCCCCACCCACCGGGAGAGCAGCGCCCGCTTCACCTACGACTGCTGACCGGGAGGGCGACTTCGGCGCTCGGTGCCTCGGTGGACGCGGGGGCCGGGTCACCGGCTGGTCGCGGTGGCGGCGATGGCGGGAAGGACGGCGAGGGCGAGGACGCCGCCGGCGAGGGCGAGCACGGGGTAGCCGGCGGCGGCCACGACGACGCCCGAACTCAGACCGCCGGTGGCGCCGGCGATGGCGATGGCGACGTCGACCGTGCCCTGGGTCTTCGCCCTGGTGGCCAGCGGCACGGCGTTCGTGATCATCGCGGTGCCGGAGACGAGGCCCTCGGGTGCCGCGGCGGCGGTGGTGCCGGCGGCCAGGAGGGTGAGACCGGACGCCACGGCGACCGCTTGGGGACCGTGACGGTCCACGAGCCGGCCGGTCAGAGGGGAGGGCAGGTACATCGCGCCGACGTGGATGGCGATGACGAGGCCGGAGGCGGCGGTGCCGTGACCGTGGTCGTGCATGTGCACGGGCGTCATCGTCATGATCGCCACCATGACGAGCTGGGTGAGGATCATCGTCAGCGAGCCCGGTATCAGCCCGGGTCCGCCCCTCCGCGCCGGGGTGGCTTCGGTCGGCTGACGGAGGTCGAGAGTGCGGGCGAGCAGCAGGGGGTCGGGGCGCAGCCATACGGCGAGGACGAGGGCGGCCAGCGCGTAGGCGGTACCCGCGAGCAGGAACGGCCCGGCCAGGGCGGGGATGCCGAGGTGGCGGGCGAGGTTGCCGGTGGGTGCGGCGAGGTTGGGGCCCACGACGCCGCCGAGGGTGGTGGCGACGAGGACGGTGGAGACGGCGCGGGCGCGGTGGGCGGGGGCGGCGAGGTCGGCTCCCGCGTAGCGCGCCTGGAGGTTGGTGGCGGTTCCGGCGCCGTAGACGAACAGGGCGATGAACAGCAGTACGGGGTTGTCGGCGACGGCGGCGGCGATGACGCCCGCGCTGCCGACGGCGCCGGTCAGGTATCCCGCGGCCAGGCCCGGTCTGCGGCCGTGGGCTTGCGAGATGCGGCCCACCGCAACGGCGGCGAGGGCCGAGCCTGCGGTGAACAGGGCGCTGGGCAGGCCCGCGAGGTCGGTGGAGCCGAGGATGTCCTGCGCGAGCAGGGCTCCGACGGTGACGCCTGCCGCGAGGCCGGCCCCGCTGAGGATCTGGCTGGTGACGAGGACGGCGAGGACGCGGCGCTGTGCCTCGGGTCGCGGGGATATACCGGCGGCGGCGTCCGCGGCTGTGCTTGTCACGGGGGTGTCTCCCTATGGCTATGGCTATGGCTGCAGGACGTCGAGGACGAGATAGCCGTCGATGCGGCGTAGGTGCTCGCTGTCGGGGTCGGGCGGGAGTGCGTGGCCGAGGTTGCCGGCGCGGACTTCGCTGATCCACTGGTCGTGCTGGTATTCGTGGTTGATCAACGCGGTGAGCAAGTGCGTGGCGACGATGGTGAGTTGGGTGGGGGCGCCGACGCGGCCGGCGGCGATGTCGCCGATGCGGGCGTGGACGCGTTCGGCGACGGTGTCGCGGAACTCGGTGAGCCGTTTGACCGTGGGCAGTGTGCCGCGGAACTTCTCCGGGTTCGCCGAGTCCATCAGGGCGTCCAGCTCGGGGTCGGGGCTGGGCTCGGCCGCGGTGAGGTTGCGGATCATGAAGTGGGCGACGTGGGCCTGGTGGCCCAGGTGCCAGCCGATGGCGCTGGAGTTCTCGTGCGGGCGCCAGGTCACCTCGTCCGGGGTGAGGTCCTTCCACAGGTCGTCGGTGTAGGCACGAGCTCGGTCGTACTCGCGCAGCAGTGCGTCTACCCGGAGCATGGGTTCGCCTCTTTCGTGGTCAGGGACGCGGTCACCGCTCGGTCGGCGGCGGCGAGGGCGCCCTCGATGTGCCCGGCGTACCGGGTGGCCGTCTCGGTCGAGGCCCAGTGCAGCCTGCCCTCCATCGCGGGCCGTCGGTAGAGGGGGTGGCCGAACAGGGAGTAGTCGGTCAGGCGGTGGACGCCGGGCGGTGCGGTCCACCGCTCGCCGCTCCAGTCCTGCAGGTGGAGTGTCTCGGGTTCGGCCGCGGCAGGACCGAACAGCTGGGCCAGCTGGGCGGTGACGGCTTCTTCCAGGTCACGGCCGGTGGTCTGGGCCGCGGCGAAGCCGAACAGCGCGGCGGGCCGCCCGCCGGGGCCCGAGATGTCGTGCAGTTCCCGCAGCGGGCCGGTTCTGCTGATCGCGGCCCCCGCGAGTCCCGCGTCCCGCCAGAAGGGGGCGGGGTAGCGGTGCCGACGTCGGCACCGCAGATGCCGGTCGCCTCGACGTCGATGCGCACCTCGCCGATGCCGGGTTCTTGCCCCCGCACCGGGACGACCCGCAAAGCGGCCCCGGACTCCGCGACTTGTGCGGCTGTGTGAGCATGATGGACGTCGGGGGGCACGAAAAATCTCTCCTTGTAAGGAAAAGAGGAGCCGATATCCAAGGAAATGGCTCGCGCGTGATTCCGTCTGCACGGTAGAGCCTCCCGGACGGGCCCGGTAGAGGATCATGGTGAATGGGGGTATAAGGGGCGGCTATGGCCGGGAGGGGAGCGTCATGAACATCGAGGGGTTGCGGTATGCCCGCGCCGTCTCCACGACGAAGTCGTTCAGTGCGGCCGCCCGGGCCTACGGCGTCACGCAGCCGGCGCTGTCCAACGGCATCGCGCGGCTGGAGCAGGAGCTCGGCGTGACGCTGTTCGAGCGATCGCCGCGCGGGGCCCGGCCGACCCCGGACGGCACCCGCATCCTGCCCATGATCGACCAGGCGCTGGACGCCCTGGACGCGATCGTCGCCGAGGCGCGACGGCTGACCCACCCGGCGCCCGACACCATCCGCATGGGCGTCTCCCCGCTGATCGGGGCCGAGCTCGTCGCTCGGGCCTTCGACGCCGCCCGCACCCTGGACCGCCCGCGCGACCTGGTCCTGCGGGAGGCCGATCTCACCCACCTCCGCAAGGACCTCCAGGCAGGCCTCCTGGACATCCTCCTCGTGCCGGCCGTACAAGCCATGCCGGCCTTCCGGCACCGCGTCATCGCCCGCGAACCGGTCGTCGTGATCGACCCGGCCGCCACCCGGACCGAGAGCCCCGTCGAGTTGCGGGCCGCGGCCGACGCCGCCTACATCCTCGTACCGGACAGCTGCGGGCTGACCACGTTCACCACCGAGTTGTTCCGCAGCCACGACCTGGCGCTGCGCACCTATCCCGGTGAGGCTTCCAACTACCGTGTGCTGGACGAATGGGCGCGCATGGGCGTGGCCGCCGCGCTGCTGCCCCAGTCGAAGATCACACAGGCCCACGGCGGCTACCGCCCCCTCGTGCGGGCCGGGGCGCCCGTGGAGATCGCGTACGAGGCCGTCTGGGACAACGGCACACCGCTCGCGGCCGACCTGGAGGACTTCGTCGCGGCTCTCACGCAGGAGGCCGCCGAGAGCACCGGTGATTGACAGCGGTTATGGCTCCGTGACCGCCGAGCCACTACCGGGCGCGTCCGCGGGAATGCGCGACGGGGACAGGGTGTCTGTCCGCATCATTCCGGTCACCGTCTCGGGCGGTTCCCCGGTGCGTGAATGTCTGTGACGGTACGAGAAAGGCGACAGCGCGATGAGGAGCGAGGACGCCTCCGTACTCGACGATCCGGTGGGCGAGTCGCTGCGGGGCCACCACACCGCGCTCGCTCGTCGACTCGGCCGGGCCGACACCTACCTGCCGGGAGTCGCGACGTTCTGCGCCGTACCCCGCGATCCGGACGCGACCGACTGGGCCGACCTCGCCCGGCTGCTCGGCCGGGACGGCTTCGCGGACCTGTTCAGCTGCCAGGCGGTACCGCCGCCGGACTGGGAGCCGGTCTTCGCCCTGGACGGACGGCAGATGATCTGGACCCGCGACCGCCCTGTCGAGCCCCGCGCCGTGAGCGGCGACCTGGTCGAGCTGAGCGCGACCGACGTGCCCGAGATGCTCGACCTCGCCGCACGGACGCAGCCCGGACCGTTCTGGCCGCGCACCCACGAGCTGGGCACCTATGTGGGAGTCCGTGAGGGCGGCAGCCTGGTGGCCATGGCGGGCGAACGGCTCCGGCCGCCCGGATGGACCGAGATCAGCGCCGTGTGTACGGCGCCCGAGGCGCGCGGGCGAGGCCACGCCGCCCGGCTGGTGAGCGCACTGGTCTCAGGCGTCCTGTCCCGGAACGAACGTCCCTTTCTGCACGTCGCCGAGACGAACACCGCCGCGATCGCCCTCTACGACCGGCTCGGCTTCGAAAGCCGCACGCAGGTGACCTTCCGGGGGTTCCGGACGCCGTGAGCCGTGACGGCGGTCGGCGCACGATCCTCAGCGTGCGCCGACCGCTTGCCCGCGCCGGCCACGGCCGCCCCTTGCCGGCCACGGTCGGCAAGGGGCGGCTCGGCCCGGGGCCTCACCTCACCGTAGGACTGGGAGAGACCGTTCTGTTCGCCGGCGGGGTGAGGACGACCTGGGGCTGGCCCGCGGCCGGGGGCGGCGGGGTCAGGTCCCGGGCGGGGAGTTGGGGTGCGGTGGTCTGCAGGGACAGGGCCTGGTCGAAGTCGACCAGGCCGGTCTTCTCCACGGTCGTGATGTGATCCAGGACCGTGTTGTTCGCCAGGTCGGCCAGGTCACGGACCAGTGAGTTCCTGGTGGTGGTGCGGACACTCGCGATCGTGGCGAGCATCTGGCCGTTCGTCGCCCGCAGGATGGTGGTCAGGTCGGTGTCGAACTGTTTGCCGCTGTCCCCGTTCAACCGGGTCACGAAGTCCTGCTGCTGCGGCGATGGCTGGTTGGGCAGCGTGATGCCCAGCTGGGCGGCGGCCTTGCGGTCGGCGGCGTCCAACGTGGCATCACCGGCGATCAGTTGCTCCGCGACCGCCTTGACCGGCTTCGTCGCGCTCTTTTTCAGCGCCATCTGACCGACGGGGTACTCCCACAGGCCGGCGGAGCGCACCTTGACCACGAAGTCCCGGTCGGCTTGGGTCAGCGGCCCGGTCGCCGGGTGGGCGATGACCAGTTCTGGTTCGCTGCTGACCCTTTGGACTCCGAGCATGCTGGGGTAGAGGAGGGCCCCCAAGGTGGTGGCGAGCGCACCACCCACGAACAGGGTTCCCGCCGCTTTCCGTGAAACGAGCACCGTCTCTCCTGCTTCTGATTCGATACCCGCACTCCCAGGGATACGTATGCCGAGCCCCGGAAAACCTCTTGGGTTCGTAATGAGTTCGTCAAGCCATGAGGTGTCCGGCCCCTACGGGAAGGCCCCGGGGCCGACAGCCGGTGTCAGGTCTCAACCGCTTCCAAAAATAGGGCCGTTGGCCCCTATGGACAGGCTCAGGCAGGGACTGTTCGGCCCTATCGGGACCGGGGGTCGCACCCTCGATCATGTGGGCGACGGCCGGGAAGGGTCAGGACCATACCCGCACCTCTGGCACTTCCCGGTTCGTCGGCGCACGGGCCACTTCGCCCGGTGCGCTTCAGCGGTCGGGGTGAGACCCTCGAGTGCCTTCCTGCACGGCGCCGGCGACCCGTGCAGCCCACGTTGTCCGCGAACCGTCGCTCGCTCAGATCGCCACGTTCCCTCGTCATGTCTTCGTCCGCTCCGGCAGCCGGGTGCGGCCGGCGTCGAGGCCGATGGACAGACCTGAGGCCGTGACGTCGAGGCGGGTGGCCTTCAGGCCCAGGGGGTAGTCGGCGTCGGTCCGCGCGGTCAGTGCGTTCTGGATACGGCCGACCAGGCGGGTGGGCGCGGGACGGCCGAGGATCTCGGCCTCCTGGAGACGCAGCGTCACATGGCCGTCCTGGAGGGCGGGTCGCACGGTCGCCTGCCCGAGGCCGCCTTGGCCGAGGTCCAGGACGACGGTGCCGCTCTTCTCGTCGAGGCGCACGCCGGTGACGGGCAGCCGGCCCCCGTTCGCGCCGGTCATGCTCCGCAGGGACGCCGCGGGGACGTCGACGTCGGCGTGAACGGCGGAGACGGTGCCCGAGCGGTCCCCGGTCAGGCGTACGTCCTGAAGGCGGGCGCGGACGGACACGTCGGGGATACGGCCGAGGGTGGCGTGGTCGTTGCTGATGGTCACGGCGTCGAGGTGCCGGTCGAGCAGGGCGAGCAGGGCCGGGCCGCCGTCGATGTCGACGGTGCTGTCCTGGCCGAGGGCCCGGCCGGCCGCCACGGCCAGGCGCTCCCGCAGCATCGTGCGCGCGGCGACTTCGGCCGCGGTGACGGTCAGCAGGACGAGCGCCAGGGCGAGGGCGGTGACGGCTGCCGCCCGGTGTCGCCGGAACGCGGCGCGGATCATCCGTTGCCTCCCGTCGTCGCGGCCGGCAGGGCCTGGCCGGCCGGGGCCTGGGCGGGCGCGGGGCCTTCGGGGTCCAGGTGGGGCAGAAGCCGGTCCAGCCACCGCGGCAGCCACCAGTTCGCCCGCCCGAGCAGGTACATGGTGGAGGGCACCAGGACGAGCCGCACCACGGTGGCGTCGAGGATCACGCTCACGCCCAGGCCGAGCGCCAGCATCTTGATCACCACGTTGGTGGAGAGCAGGAAGGCCAGGAAGACGCTGGTCATGATGAGGGCGGCGCAGGTGATGACGCGGGCGGTGCCGGCCAGCCCGGCGGCGACGCTCGCGTGGTTGTCCTTCGTGTGCAGCCAGGACTCGCGGATGCGGGAGAGCAGGAAGACCTCGTAGTCCATGGACAGGCCGAAGACGATCGCGAACATCATCATCGGTACGTACGACTCCACGGGGACGGGTTCGTCCACGCCGAGCAGCGAGCCGCCCCAGCCCCATTGGAAGACCGCGACGACGACTCCGTAGGCGGCCCCGATCGACAGCAGGTTGAGCAGGGCGGCCTTGAGGGCGACCAGAAGGCTGCGGAAGACGGTGAGCAGGAGGAGGAAGGCCGCCGCGACCACCACCGCGACGATGACCGGCAGACGGTCCAGGACCACGTCGCGGAAGGTGAGTTGGGCCGCGGTGACGCCGGTGACGTAGCCGCGGGCGCCGGAGTCGGCGAGGGCGTCGGGGAGCGTGTGGTCCTCCAGGCGATGCATCAGGTCAGAGGTGCCCTGCTCCTGTGGGCCGGTGTGCGGTGTGACCGTGGCGATGAGCAGGGTCGTGTCGACGGCGGCAGGTGGGGTGACACGGGCGACGCCGGGGGTCGCGGCCAGAGCGTCATGCAGGGTCCGGGACAGCGCGGCACTGTCGACGTGTGCGTCCGTGAGGTCGGCGACGACCGTGAACTGGCCGTTGGTGCCCGGTCCGAAGCCGTCGGCGATCAGGTCGTAGGCGCGGCGGTCGGTGTAGTCGGCCGGGTCGGCACCGTTGTCGACGTGCCCCAGGCGCATGGAGGCGGCCGGTATCGCGAGGACGGCCAGCACGAGTGCGCCGACGGCGAGGAACTGCCAGGGTCGGCGGCCCACGGTGGCGGCCCAGCGATGCCAGGTGTCGCCGGTGCCGGTCGGCTCGTCGACGGGGGTGCGCACCCGCCACCGGTCGATGCGGCGGCCCGCCACTCCCAGGAAGGCGGGTCCGAGGGTGAGCGCGGCGCCGGCGGCGATCAGGACGGTCAGACCGGCGGCGACACCGAGGGTGCCGATGAAGGTCACGCCGGACACGTACAGGCCGCCGAGAGCGAGGGCGACGGTGGCCGCCGCGACGATCACGGCCCGGCCGCTGGTGGCGACGGCCCGGCCGGCGGCCGGCGCCGGATCGTCGACGTCGCGCAGCAACCGGCGGTGCCGGGTGATCAGGAACAGGGCGTAGTCGATGCCGACGCCCAGGCCCATCATCGTGGCCAGCGTGGGTGCGGCGTTGCCGAAGGTGAACGCCGCGGCCAGCAGCCCGAGCAGCGAGATCCCGGTCAGCAGCCCGACGACCGCTGTCAGCAGCGGCAGTCCGGCGGCGGCCACGCTGCCGAATCCGGCCAGCAGCACGACGACGGCGGTGACGAGGCCGATCACCTCCGACAGCCGGTCGGCGGCCTTGGGGCGGGCCAACTGGCCCAGCGGGCCGCCGTATTCGACCTGGACGCGGTCGGCGCGCAGGCCGTGCACCGCGTCGTCGACACCGTCGAGGTAGGAGGGGGCGAAGCGGGCGGGGTTCTCCGTGAAGCGGACCGTCATGATGCCGGTGGTGCCATCGGTGGAGACCGCGCCGGGCGTGCTCAGCGGATCGGCCACCGCGATCACCTGGGGCAGCTTCTTCAAGTCGGTGACCGCGGTGTCGACGGCGCTCCTGTGTGCGGCGAGGGAACCGGTGGCGGTGTGCAGCACGATCTGGGCGGCGGTGCCGCGGACGCTGTCGGAGCCGTGCGCGTCCAGCAGATCGGAACCGGTCTGCACGGAGGTGCCGGGAAGGGCGAAATCGTCGTCGTAACTGCCGCCCCAGGCACGGTCGGCGGCCAGCGCGGTGAGCAGCACCAGCAGCCAGGCGGAGATCACCCACCACGGTCGCCGTGCGCACCACCGGCCGAGCCGATGGAGCCGTCCGGCGCGTTCGGGCGCTTCGGGGCGGTCGGGTAGTGGGGAGGTGGCCGGCGCGTCGGTCATGCAGTCGTTCCTTCTCGGGCCACGTCTCATGGCTCTGGGTCGGTGGTGTGTGGGGGTGGTCAGTGGTGGTGTCGGGTGAGGGCGGGGTGCTGCGCCGGCGGCCTTGTCCCTGGTCGTGGCGCACCGGTGGGGTACACCCTGCCGGTGGTCCATGGCCGCCCGGCGAGCGGGTCAGCCCTTCGGCCGTCTCTTGATCGGCGGTCTCAGCGTGGCCGGGGCGTACGAGCGGGAGGTTCGGCGCATGTTCGGGGTGTGTAAGGGCCGCTCGCGCGGACGCTCGGGCCGGCCGGAGGTGGCTAGCATCAGTGGCCGGGCTGCGGAAAGAGAGGCACATGCCGGAGAGCAAGGGGCTCGTCCTGGTCGTCGAGGACGAGCGCAACATCGCCGACCTCCAACGGCGCTACCTCAGCCGGGAAGGCTTCGGCGTGCACGTCGAGAGCACCGGTGACGCCGCTCTGGCCGCCGTCCGTCGCATGCGCCCGGTCGCGGTCGTCCTGGACATCGCGCTGCCCGGCATGGACGGCATGGAGGTCTGCCGACGGCTGCGCGAGGAGGGCGACTGGACGCCCGTGCTGTTCGTGACGGCACGGGACGAGGTGACCGACCGCATCCTCGGCCTGGAACTGGGCGGCGACGACTACCTCACCAAGCCGTTCTCGCCGCAGGAGCTGGTGGCCCGCGTCAAGACCCTGCTGCGGCGCGCCGCCGGACCGCCGCAGCACCCCGTGCGCCGGGTGGGACGTCTCGCGCTGGACGCCGGCCGCCGCACCCTGCACGTCGACGACCGGCCGGTGGAGCTGACGACGACCGAGTTCAACCTGCTCGCCTTCCTGATGCGGCACCCCGGCCAGGTCTTCACCCGCGAGCAGCTGCTCGCCCAGGTGTGGGGGTACGCCGGCTACCGCGACACGCGCGTGATGGACGTCTACGTCTCGCAGCTGCGCGCCAAGCTCGGTTCCGCCAGCCCCCTGCGCACCGTCCGCGGGGTCGGCTACAGCGTCACGGACGCCGACGGCCGATGATCACCCTGCGCGGACCCGGCCGCCGCGGCTCCCTGGCCGGCAGCATCGTGCTGCTCACCACCGCCGTGGCCGCCGTGGCCGTCGTGCTGACCGGGCTGTTCGCCTGGCGGGTCATCCGCACGAACGCGGAGACCCAGGAACGCCGGCAACTCTCCCGGCAGGCCGAGGTCCTCGCCCGTACTCCCCCGCTCGCCGCCTGGATGCTCGACCGGCAGGAGCGCATCGCCGGCGCCGACGACATCCGGCTCGCCCTCGTCCGCCCCTCCGGCGCGGTGGACGGGCCCGCGGCGGCCGCGGTCGACGCCAAGAGCCGCGAGGCGCTGCTGTCCGGGGAGGAACTGTCCGCGACGGCACGGCTCGATGGCCGCGAGGTGCTGGTGGAGGGAGCGCCGACGCCCACCGGCGGCGGCCTGGTCCTCACCCAGCCGATGAGCGCCGTCGACGAGGCCACCGACCGCATGCGCGGCAGCCTCGTCCTGCCGTTCGTCCTGGGCCTGACCGGCGCGGCCCTCGCCGGTGCGCTGCTGGCCCGCCGCCTGGCCCGTCCGCTCGTGTCGGCCGCGCGGACCGCGCACCGCCTGTCGCAGGGCGAGCGCGGGCTGACCGTGCCGGCCGAGGGCCCGGCGGAGGTGGCGGAGCTGGCCGGTGCGCTCAACCTGCTCGATGCTGCGCTGACCCACAGCGAGGACCGGCAGCGGGAATTCCTGCTCTCCGTGTCCCACGAAATCCGCACCCCGCTGACCACGGCACGCGGCTACGCCGAGGCCCTCGCCGACGAGGTCGTCACCGGCGACGAGGTGCCCGAGGCCGGCCGTATCCTGCGCGGCGAGATCGAACGTCTCGAACGCTTCGTCGGCGACCTGCTGGCCCTGGCCCGCCTGGAGGCCGACGACTTCCGGCTCGACAGCGTCGAGGTCGACCTCGACGCGCTGGTGGCGGAGGCCGCGCAGGCATGGTCGGTGCGCTGCGCGCAGCACGCCGTGGACTTCCGCGTCGAACGCCCGGCACACCCGCTGCCGCTGATCACCGACGGTTTCCGGGTACGGCAACTCGTGGACGGTCTCGCCGAGAACGCCCTGCGCGTCACCCCGGCCGGAAAACCCCTCGTCCTCGCCGTCCGGGCGGAGGAACCCGGCGCTCTGCTGGAGGTGCGCGACGGCGGCCCCGGCCTCACCGACGACGACATCGCGGTCGCCTTCGAACGCGGCGCGCTCACCGACCGCTACCGCGGGGTGCGACCCGTCGGCAGCGGTCTGGGCCTGGCCATCGCCCACCGTCTCGCCACCCGCCTCGGCGGCACCATCACCGCCTCGGGCCGGGCCCCCGAGGGCGGCGCCTGCTTCACCGTTCGGCTCCCGTCACGCCCCGACGCCCCTTACACGCACCGAACACTCCCCTGACATCCGGCTCATGACACCCCGTCAGGCTCGTGCTCACGGACAGACGGAGGAGGCACGGCATGGGAGGCAGGCTGCGAAGGCCGACGTGGCGCCGCACCACCAGCGGCCCGGAACGGGACGCGCCCCGGCGTCTGCGCGACGACCTCGACCAGGCCCTGTCCCTGGTCGACGACGCGGCCCGGCGAGCGGCCGTGGACGGCGTCGTACGGGGAATCGCGGAGGGCAGGTACGGCCCGGGCTTCCAGCGCCGGGCCGAGCGGGCGCCGGCTCGCGCCCGTCAGGCAGGCGCGGGGTGAGGCCATATGGACTGTCGGGCGTTCACGGCAGCAGATGGCCGTCTCCGGCGGGACCGGCGCGATCGCCTGGCGTTCCGACGGCCAGCAGGCGGCATTCAGCCGGAGTCCACGCCGTTTCAAAGTGGTTTCACCAGAGTTCCGCCTCGTGCCTACTTCACACTCACGCGTCGGCGTCGCCTCCGTGTGCGCCGCGGCTCTGACGTTCTCAGGACTGCTCGCCACCGGGCTGGTCGCCGCTCAGCCCGCGGCCGCCGCGGATCCGGCGGGCTACCAGAACGTCCGCATCGACGAGGTCACCTCCTCGAACAACGACACGGTGGAGCTGTACAACACCGGTGCGATCACGGTGAGTGTCAGCGGCTGGAAGATGTCCGACGACGGCTTCTCACCGCACGGTCCAGCGGGACGAACTGATCCCGCAGGGCGGTGGCGAGCCGCGCACCGGCCACCGCTGCCCCGGCGAAGGCCTCACGATCGGTCTCCTCGAAGCCCTCGCGATCCGCCTGGCCGACCTGGACTGCACCGTCCCCGACCAGGACCTGAGGATCAGCCTGCGGCGCATCCCGGCCCGCGTGCGCAGCGGCTTCGCCGCACCAAACGTGCGGGTGCCGAGCGGGCGAACGCTGACGACCGTGTGACACCCGCGCCGAAGGCAGGCGAGCGATCCGGTGCGGTGGCCCCCTTCGCCCGGCGTCCCTAGGGTCGCCGGAATGACAGAGCGCATCGGTGACCCGACGACGATCACACCGGAGATGGCCGCGCAGATCCGCAGGTGGCGATGCGATGAGGATTACTCCTGGCGCGCGGTGGCGCAGGGCCGCGTCCGACCTGTGGGGTTCCGACTGGGGCAGCAACCAGATCTTCGGCAGAGACCTCTGCGCGGCCGCAGCGAAGCTGCTGGGCCAGGACCCGGACGCGGAACCTTGGTGACGGCGCTCACCACAGCGGTGAGGAGCCGTCCGGGGTGGTCAGCAGTGCCAGATGGGCGAGGTCCGCGGGCGGAGGCGTCGTCACGGACCACAGCGGCGGCGGGGACCCGTCGGCCACCGCGGCCGGGGCGTCCGTGAGGTTCATGCGCTCGCGCAGGCGGCCGTAGAAGTCCATCGGACCCAGCCGCACCGCTCGCAGACGCCGCGGGGCGGCGTACACCCCGATCCAGTCGCCCGGATCCAGTACGCCCCGCAGCTGGCCGTCGATGCTGACCGCCGCCGGTCCCGAACGTTCCAGCACGCGCAGTCCGATCGGTTCGTCGGGGGCGGTGACGATGGAGCGGTTGAAGGCCATGTGCGGGGCGACCGGTGTGAAGATCAGGGCCTCGGCACGGGGCGAGACGACGGGGCCGCCTGCGGCGAAGCTGTAGGCGGTGGAGCCGGTCGGGGTGGCCACGAGCAAGGCGTCGGCGGAGTAGGAGGCCAGGAGGCGGCCGGAGACGTAGACGCCCACGGAGACCTGGCGGTCCCTGGCCAGCTTCTCCAGGACGATGTCGTTGAGGGCCGTGACGTCTAGCGGGATGCCCCAGTCGGCATCCACGTCACAGTCGCTACGCACCTGAGGCGGCGGCAGCAGCGGGCCGCGGCCGTACCGCACCCACGGCTCCATGTGCTCCGGCACCTCCAGGCGGCGGGAGGCCCGCAGGGCGAGCAGCATGCGGCTGTCGATCCCGATGCGGTCCTCGCGCACCGCGTCCAGTGCCTCCCGGACCCCGGCGGCCGACACCTCCGTGAGGAAGCCCACCCGGCCGAGGTCGACCCCCAGGACGAGGGCGTCGTTCTTCGCCGCCAGCCGGGCACCGCGCAAGAAGGTGCCGTCCCCGCCGAGGGTGACGACGAGCTCGGGATCGCCCGCGGCCGCGACCTCCTCGCGGGCGCCGCGCCGCCCGCCGTCGTGCCACACGTCGATGTCCGCGCACCGCACGGCGTGCTCCTCGCACCACGCACGGACCACGCCGGCCGCCTCCACGGCCTCGGGACGCCCACCGTGGACGACCAGGCCGAGCCGCTTCACTGTCACATCCGCCTCCGGCAGTTCTTCTCGGTCACCCGGTGATTAACCACCGTAGGGAGTGTCGCCCGCGCGGGGCCTGCTCGGTGGGCCGCGAGTCGCCAGGGGCGCCGTACCGCCCTGGCCGAAGCCTCGTCCGCAGCTCGGATGCAATACCGCCGTCTCAGGGGGAAGAAGGATTACCGACCCAGGGAGGCTGGAGTGGCAAGCGATCGGATCGGACTGGCTGAGGTGCTCACGGCGGCGGAGGACGCCGCGCCGGTGGGCTCCCTGGATGTCGTGGCACGCAATCTGCGCGACCGGTTCGACGCGCGGTACGTGTCCTTCCTGTTCGTCGACGTCGTGGGCCGGCGCCTGCTGCGGGTCAGCGACGAGGCGGAGACACGGCCGGGGCAACGCACCGATCAGGTCCCTCTCAGCGGCAGCGGGGTCTACGACGAGGTCCTGCGCACCCAGAAACTGGTGCTGGCGCCCGAGGGCGAGCAGGGACAACGCGTACTCGCCCCCGTCACCAACCGCGGCGACGCCATCGGCGTACTGGAACTGTTCCTCACCGATGTGACAGAGGACGTGCTGAAGCAGGTGGAAGAGGCCGCGCACGCGCTGGCCTACATCATCGTCACCGACCGCCGCTTCACCGACCTCTACCACTGGGGCAACCGCACCACCTCGGTGAGCCTGGCCGCCGAGATCCAGCGCCAGCTCCTGCCGTCGGCCCCGTCCTGTGAAGCCGCCCAGTTCGCGCTCGCGGGCGCTCTCGTCCCGGCCTCCGACATCGCCGGTGACACCTACGACTACTCCCTCGATCAGGACACCCTGCACCTGTCCATCACCGACGCCATGGGCCACGACGTCAACGCCGCACTCATGGCCACCCTGCTGGTCAACGCCTCTCGGGGCGCCCGTCGCTCCGGCGTCGACCTGGCCGAACAGGCCCGCCTGACCCACCAGGCCCTTCTGGACCACGGTCGACGGACCTTCGCCACCGGCCAGTTCCTGCGCATCGCCCTCGACGGCACCCGCGCGCAGCTCGTCAACGCCGGCCACCCATGGCCGCTCCGGCTGCGCGACGGCCAGGTCGAGGTACTGCGCCTGACCGTCAACCTGCCGTTCGGTGTCCATTGGCAGGGCCCGTACCAGGTGCAGGACCTCGACCTGCGCCCCGGTGACCGCCTGGTGCTCTACACGGACGGCATGCAGGAACGCCAAGCGGCGAAGGTCGACCTGCATGACCTCATCCGCTCCACCGCCTCCGAGCACCCGCGCGAGGTCGTGCGCACCCTGGTGACCGAGGTCAGCGAGGCCTGCAACGGGTTCGTACGAGACGACGCCACCACCCTGTGCCTGGACTGGCACGGCCCCGTTCACACGGGCCGAAGAGTGACCGTCGACTCCTGACCACCGGGCCCCTGCTCACCGGTCGGCGTCGGGGTGCGCGCACCTGGCCAGTGGCTCCGCGAGGAGAACGACGCGGTCGGCCGCGACATCGAACCCGAGCAGCGGACGGCCGTAACCACCCTCCGGATCCATCAGCACCGGCTTGCCGAACCGCCGCCCGATCTCTCCCAGCACGTCGCTCGACCCACGTGCGGTGCCGATCTCAGAAGGCCGGCTTCTCCACCAGCTTCGCCAGGTTGTCCAGGGCCATGCGCTGCCCCACTTCGTTGTCCGCGGGCGGCACCGCGTCCGGGACGCCCTCGTGATGGATGGTGACCTCCGTGCCGCCGCCCGGCGCATCCGCGAGCGTCGTCGTCAGCGTCATCTCGCCGCAGAGCGCGGGATCGGACGTCTCGAACGCGAAGACCTCCACCACCCTCTCGTCTTGGACGAGTCGTCGAAAGTGGCCGTGGTAGGTGTCGGTGTGCTCGGACGACTTACCCGTGTCACCGGGAGTCGTGTACGTGAGCGAGATCCGGAACGCACCGCCTTCTCGTGCCTCGAACTCATGAACTGTGCTGGTCATGTTGTCGGGCACCCGCCACTTCGCGAGCGCCTCGGGGTCGGTGAGCGCGCGGTAGACCGCCGTGCGCGAGGCGTTGAGGTGCCGTGTGAGCCGGGTCTCGTACATACCCGTCAGGCTACGGGCGGGCACCGACATCGACACCGGGACGCCGGCCCGCGGCGGCCGGCCGCTGTTACATCCCGATGCCGGTGTCGATGAGGATCTGTGCGGCCGGGGTGGCATTGTCGGCGCGGACCGCTTCGGCCATGGCGGCGCGCGCCGATTCGGGCGTGGCGTCCGGCGGGATCACGAGGAGGGAGAAGTGGTCCGCCTCACCCCGGGTGACGAGGACGGTGTCGTCGCCGACCGGGAAGGAGTCGATGTGGACGACACGGTCGTCGACGATCAGCCGCGTCGGCAGTTCCTCCCAGGCCGCCGCGTCCAGGCCAATCCGTGTGACCGGCCCCAGGTGCGCGGTCAACGCGGAGACCAGGGAGGGAAGTTCGGCCGCGATGTCGTGGGAGCGCGGCCACCACGCCCCGTCGAGCACGCCCTGCCGATCATCCGTCGTTTCCAGACGTACGACGGCCGTACCGGGTTTCACGTCGCCGTGGACGTGCGGCGCGAGTCGGGGCGCCTGCGGAGAATGCTGGCCGGTGTCCATGGTCAGCCTCCCGTGGAGGAGCCCGCCGCGGCCGCCATGAGCGGTTCCGCGGCTTCCGCGGTCGTGTCCGGAGGTACGACCAGCAGGTCCCAGCGTCCCTGGCCCGGGGCGAGCAGAACGACTGTGTGCGGGGCGGACGCGGCAAGAGTCCTGTGCACGTGTACGACCTGGTTGAACACGAGCATCCGGCCCGCCGTCGTGGGCCAGACCGCGCCGTTGACGGTGACGCTGGTGACGTGACCCCACGTCCGCGGCAACCCGGCGAGCAGGCTGGGAAGTTCGGCGAGCAGGTCGTACGAACGGGGCCACCACGCTCCGTCGATGGGCCTGGGCAGGGCACCCTGGGGCACCAGCCGCAGACGCAAGGGGGGAGGGAGGGGAGGCGGGGGTGGTTGTGCAGTGTTCATGACGGCTCCTGGCAACTGCCTTTGCACGAATGAGAGGCCGAGGTCGGGCTTAGCGAGCTGCGACCCGGCGTGGCACGGCCACTCTGCTCCCTCACGCGCGGAAGCCTGGCCGTCCGGCGGAGGAGAAGGGGGCCGTCGTAGGTCTGGGGCTGGTTGACGCGGAAACGGCCCTGCGCTTGGCCGGGCCACTGGAGCCGAGATGCGGCCGAGGTCACGGACTGCCGCTGGGGATGGTGGTGTGCCCGGGACGACCTGTCGGGTAGGCGGGACCTACCTGCCGTCCCCACCCTACTCTTCGTGCGGGAAAGACCGCAGTGTTCCTGATGGGCGCCCTGGGCAGGCGCGCGTCCGGGCGGAGTCACGTTGACACCTGTGGTCGTCGGACGTTGACTGGCTGGACGGCGCAGGGCCCGCAGGGGCAGGGTCGACAGGGTCTCCTCAAGCCTGCAGCGAACCGTCGAGAAGGCGAACGGCGTCTTCGGACGGTGCCCCAACTTCCAGGAAAGCGGTACACACGACCATGTACGACCAGACACGCGCACAGCAGCCCGCGGACGGGGCCTCCGCTCCCCTTGGACGCCGTGCCACGGGCCCGGAGCCGCTGCTCCCCCCGGACGGGCGGGAAGAGATCGTGCGCCGCCTCGGTCACGCCGTCAACGCCTTCGCGGACAACCCGCGCGCGGCTCTGGAGGAGGCGGAGGGCGCGTTCGACGAAGCCGCGGCCCAGTTGGTCGACGCTCTCGCCGAGCGGCGGCGGGCCCTCCGCGCGAGCTGGGCGGACCTGGACCCCGAGGCCCAGTCCACCGAATGTCGCCTCGCCCTGCGCGAGTACCGGGAGCTCGCCGGTCGCCTCCTGCGAGCCTGAGCGCCCCGGCGAAGGGAAGGCAGGCCCGTTCCCGGCGAGTGACGCGACGGACAGCCGTACGCGGCTTCCTGGAACTCGAACTGCTCGAACTGCCTTCGCTCGTGGCTTTGTTGACCCCCCACTGTGATGACGCCCGGCCGCGTGATCACCGTGGAGTCGACCGATGCCGTCCACGACACCGGCCTGATCACCCTGGACTGCGAGACGGTGGGACGCTGGGTGTCTCTTGTCGTACCGTCCAGGGAGCCCGCCGACACGGCCGCCCGATTTTCGGCCGGGGCCGGACGGTAAATCGGCGCTGAAACACGAAATTCACGAGATTATTCCCGGCCCCATGATCGAGCACGCCGTGCTACTGTCGAATCAGGTTGCAGTTGTGGTTTGCCAAAAGGGTTCATTCTCTGACGGGTTGATCATCACGGCGACACGGAGTGCGCACGAGCGCCTCCGCGCACCGTTTCCGAAGGAGAAATGACATGGCCACCGGCACTGTGAAGTGGTTCAACGCCGAAAAGGGCTTCGGTTTCATCGCGCAGGACGGCGGCGGCGCCGACGTCTTCGCGCACTACTCGAACATCGCCGCTCAGGGCTTCCGTGAGCTTCAGGAAGGCCAGAAGGTCTCGTTCGACGTGGCTCAGGGCCAGAAGGGCCCGACCGCCGAGAACATCGTCCCGGCCTGACACCGGCTCTGACGCATCTTTCGCAGCTGGGGCCCGCACCTTGGGGTGCGGGCCCCAGTTCGCTGCTTTTTCACGGGGGATTCACCCCCGTTGCCTTCGGCACGTTCCGGCGATTCTCTGCACCGTTCGACGTGCTGCGGGAATTCCTTGATACGCGCCCGCATCGAGGAAGGTTCCGCATGAACCGAGCTCGCTCATCACGCGCCACCCGCACCCCGTTCTCGTACGACCGCTCCGCGAACCCGTCGGCGGGCCGCACCCACACCAGGAGCCGTCCGCAGGGCCGCGGGGTCCCCTCTCCCGCTGCACACGCCGAGTTCGAGCCTCCCAAGACGATCGAACCGGCGCTGCCCCCGGTCGAGGTGTTCGCGGAACTCGCCATGCCGGCGGCCCTGCTTGCCGCGCTCCGCCAACAGGGCGTGACCGTTCCCTTCCCGATCCAGGCGGCCACTCTGCCGAACTCCCTGGCCGGCCGTGACGTCCTCGGCCGTGGCCGTACCGGCTCGGGAAAGACCCTCGCCTTCGGTCTGCCCCTGCTGGCCCGTACCGCGGGCCGGCGCGCCGAACCGCGGCAGCCGCTGGCACTCGTTCTCGTGCCCACCCGCGAGCTCGCGCAGCAGGTCACCGACGCGCTCACCCCCTACGCCCGCGTCATGCGACTGCGGCTGGCCACGGTGGTCGGCGGGATGTCGATCGGCAGGCAGGCGCGTGCGCTGCGGGACGGGGCGGAGGTCGTCGTCGCGACACCGGGGCGGCTCAAGGACCTCATCGAGCGGGGTGACTGCCGCCTGCACGACGTCGCCGTCACCGGCCTGGACGAAGCGGACCAGATGACCGACATGGGGTTCATGCCCCAGGTCTCCGCCCTCCTCGACCAGGTGCGTCCCGGCGGTCAGCGCATGCTCTTCTCCGCCACGCTGGACCGCAACGTCGACCTGCTCGTGCGCCGCTACCTGAGCGACCCGGTGGTCCACTCCGTCGACCCCTCGGCCGGTGCCGTCACCACGATGGAGCACCACGTCCTCCATGTGCACGAGGCGGACAAGCACCGCACGACCACTGAGATCGCGGCGCGAGACGGCCGAGTGATCATGTTCCTCGACACCAAGCACGCGGTGGACAAGCTGACCGAGCACCTGCTCGGCAACGGCGTTCTCGCCGCCGCCCTGCACGGCGGCAGGTCCCAGCCGCAACGCACCCGCACACTGGCCCAGTTCAAGGACGGCCAGGTCACGGTGCTGGTGGCCACCAACGTCGCGGCGCGCGGCATCCACGTCGACGACCTCGACCTGGTCGTCAATGTGGACCCGCCCGGCGACCACAAGGACTACCTGCACCGCGGCGGCCGTACGGCCCGGGCCGGCGCGTCCGGCAGTGTCGTCACCCTCGTCACCGCCGGCCAACGCCGGGGCGTGGCCCGGATGATGGCTACGGCCGGCATCAAACCGACGGTCACTGCGGTGCGTTCGGGTGAGGTGGCGCTCAGCCGCATCACGGGCGCCCAGGCCCCGTCGGGTGTGCCGGTGGTCATCGCCGCGCCGACCGTGAAACCCGCCCGCCGGACCGCGGCAGGCACGTCGGCGTCGTCCCGAGGCCGACGAGGGGGCACCGCCCGAGGCCGGTCCACGGGAACACGACGCGCCGCGTGACGGGGCGGCGGCCCGCCACCGACCCGGCGCCGACCGCCGGTCCGATGCCATCCCATGCCCCACACCCACTCGTGCCGCAGGAGGCAGCCGTGACACCCGTTCAGACCCGTCCCAGCCACACCGCTTTCGGTTCCGGTCTTGCGACCAGGCCCGACCACCTGGACTCGACCGAGTTGCGGGTCGGTGACGACATGACCGTCGAGGTGGCTCTGTCCGTCATGGCCGGCGCCGGGGTGGCGCGCCTGCTCCTGTGCGACGCGGACGACGAGCGCACCGGCTCCGTCTCCCGGGCCGAACTCGTCGCGCACCGCGACAGCTTGGCCTACACCGACCGCGTCCGCCTCCGTGACGTCCTCGGCGCTCCGCGCCCGGTCGCCGTCTCCCCTTCCGTCTTCTCCCTGTGAGGCACCATGCGCTGCGTCATCGCCCGGTACCCGTTCGAACTGACCAGGAACGGAGTGCTGGCCTCCATGGCCGGGGTCCGGCCCGAACCGGTCATCGGCGACTCCGTGACCATCGGCCGCCGTCGCTATCCCGTGATGCAGGTAGGTGAGGTGATCACCCGGCAGGACCGCCGCGACTTCACCGGCGGCGAGGTGACCCGCGCCATGACCCACCTCGGCTTCACCTGCCACCGCCGTCCCGAGGCCGCCACACCCGAGGCCCCGGAAGCCTTCACCCCTCTCCAGGTCGCCTCAGCACTGCTCGGGAGCCCCGTCCGACGCGACGCGTGACACCTGCGACGGGCACTCGGCCGCCCCTCGTCACAGCGTTCACCGGACAGACCGGACACAGGAGATGGACCGTATGCGTCCTCGTCCCGACCCAGCCGAGCCCTCCCCCACGCCCGAACTGTTCGCCGAATGCCGCATGGTGCTCGCCCGGGGCGATCTGGGCCCGAGGACCGTCGCATCCCTGGCCCACGCCCTGGATGAGGCTCGCGCCGGAGCGGGGCGCGTCTTCCTCATCGTCGACCTCCGTGAAGTGACCTTCTCCGACACGAGCATCCTGGAGCCGCTGGCGGCGGCGTGGGACGACTGCAGGGCCCGGCAGGGCTGGGTTCGCGTCGTCCACAGCAGTACGGTGATCGACTTCGTGCTGCTGACGGGCGGTCTGCTCGACCGCTTCCCCGCCCATGCCAGCGCCCAGGACGCCTGGAACGGCTTGACAGCGGCAGCGCACGGCCCGGCCCCCTCCCCTGCCTGAGGGGCCCCGTCGGCTCCCGGTAGGTCAGCGGAGCATCAACTCGCCTGCCGGACGGCCGCGGTGACGGCTCCCGTACGTCCGTGCTCCACCCGGGCCATCTCCAGCAGACGCCTCCAGGACGTGACCGTCGGCCGTCGCCGCAGCAGGGCACGACGTTCTCGCTCGGTCATGCCGCCCCACACACCGAACTCGATGCGCTGGTCCAAGGCGTAGGCGAGACACTCCGTGCGGACGATGCAGCCGTTGCACAGCGCCTTCGCGCGGTTCTGTTCGGCCCCCTCGACGAACAGGGCGTCGGGGTCGGCCTTCCTGCACAGCCCTTGCTCACTCCAGTCCGTCTCCGTCATTGCGTGATGCCGTCCTCTCCCGTCATCGTCCTGCGGGTTGCCTCCGGCCATGATCGACCGGCATATGACGTTACGTTGCCAGGAGGACCGTTCCTGCATCTGCGCCGCAGCGTCACACCTTCGGGTGACCGGCGCTTGCTTCCTGGGCACGGAGGCGTTAGGCGATGTTTGCAGAGCCCACCGATCAGCGTCGGGTCGGCCGACGGCCGCCCTACCCGCTGCTAGAGAGGTGCCAACTCCACTCTGCCCGTGAATCGACCACCCACCCGGGCGGCCGACCAGTGGACACGGGCGATCTGGTCGGCGTCGCCATCCCGGCCGTGCACATGAACGGTATGGTCCTGCGAGGGCTCGTCCTGGTAGAGATCCCGGGAGTTCACGGTCAGCGTGAGGTACGCGTACTTCTGCGAGATCTCCTCCAGTCCCGCTTCGGGAACCGCGGGCCAGGCAGTGAGATCCCACCGGACGGCCGCGGGGTCCGGCCCCAGAGCGGCGATGAAGGGCTCGGCACGGTCCAGCGGACGACACCAGTCGAACACGCGGATCGGCAGGCAGTCCGCCGGGTCGTCGCCGGGCCTCCGCCGAACCGTGCTCCTTGCCGGCCAGCGCCCACCATTGCAGATCAGGCAGTACGTGACGTACTTGCGCCAGGACACCCGGTGACCTGACGACGGCTTCGAAATCGACCTCTGCCTGACTGAGGTCCGCCAGACCCAGCAAGGTGCGCGCCGCACATATCGCTTCAGACAGGTCACCGGTGGTGAGAACAGCAGACGCAGCCGAGTTGCTCATTCCGGAACCATAAGACACCGGCCACGGACCGACCCGAGTGGCATCGCCCCGCATATGATCCCCGCTGTGACGGCAGGACCGGAGGCGGCGCGTGCCGCATACGCCCAGCATCGATGGGGCGCCGCCCGTGCTCTCTTCGCCGCTGCGGCGGGCGGCGACCTCACCGCCGTAGACCTGGAGCGGTGGGGGCTCGCCGCGTTCCTGACCGGCCATGACGCCGAGTCCGACGCCGCCCGCGAGCGGGCGCACCACGCCTACGCGCGCGCGGGTGACGTCGACGGTGCGTGCAGGGTGGCGTACTGGCTGGCCCTCGCCCTCACGTTGCGCGGCGAGGCGGCCCGCGGCGGTGGATGGTTCGGTCGGGTGCGAAGCGTCCTCGACGCTCACAGCGTGACCGATTCGGTGTGGGCCGGGTTCCTGCTCGTGCCGCGCGCCATGGCCGCGTTCTTCGGCAACGATCTGCCGACGGCGCTCGCCGTGGCGGAGCAGGCGATCGAGTACGCCGGGCGGTTCGGCGACGCCGACCTGGCCGTCCTTGCCCACAACGCGCACGGCCAGGCCCTGGTGGGCGGCGGTGACGTCGAAGCCGGACTCTCCGAGCTGGACGAGGTGATGGTCCGGGTGACCACCGCCGAGGACGTCTCGCCTCAACTGGTCGGCCTTGTCTACTGCGCGGTCATCAACACCTGCCGGGACGTCTTCGACGTCCGCCGCAGCAGGGAGTGGACCAGCGCGCTCAGCCGGTGGTGCGCCGCACAACCGGACCTGGTTTCCTACCGCGGGCAGTGCACCGTCCACCGTGCCGAGATCCTCCAGCTCACCGGCTCCTGGCCGGATGCGGACGCGGAGGTCGCCCGGGCGCGTGCGCAGGCCGAGGCCCTCGCCCATGACCCGGCCACCGGGATGGCGCTCTACCAGCACGGTGAACTCCTGCGGTTGCGGGGCGACTTCGTCGCCGCCGACACGGCCTACCAGGCGGCGCTTCGCGTCGGGCACGACCCACAGCCGGGCTTCGCCCTGCTGCGCCTGGCCGAACGGCGAACCGGCGCGGCGCTCGCCGCGATCCGCCGCGCCGTCGACGAAGCGAGCCGTCCGTCACTGCGCGTGCGCATGCTGCCCGCGTACGTCGAGATCGCGCTCGCCGCCGACGACGTCGAGGCGGCCCGGCGCGCGGCCGAGGAACTCGTCGAGGTCTCCGGCCGCCGGTCGGCCCCGCTGCTCGACGCGGCCGCCGAGCAGGCGATCGGAGCCGTCCGACTCGCCGAGGGCGACCCCGCGGCGGCGCTGCCCTGCCTGCGCCGGGCCTGTTCGCTGGCCCAGGCGATTCCGGCCCCGTACGACGCGGCCCGCTGGATCTTCGAGCAGCTGGGAGCCGTACCGGAGATCGGGCGCATGGACCGCCTGACCCACCGGTCCGACGTGCCCGCTCGTCCCGGTGGGCTGACCCTGCGGGAGGTCGAGGTGCTTCGGGCGGTGGCGACCGGCGCCACGAACCGCGCGATCGCCGAGGCGATGTTCCTGTCGGAGAAGACGGTCGCCCGGCACGTCGCGAACATCTTCACCAAGCTCGGCCTGTCGTCGCGGGCGGCGGCCACCGCGTTCGCCTACGAACACCACTTGGTCTGACGCGACGGTCGATCTGCGGGCGATCTGCGGGCGATCTGCATAGTTCTGCCGATGCGGACGACCACGGCCGGCTCCTACGGTCACCCCAAACGATTCGACCCGGGAGCCGTCATGAGCAGGGGATACGCCGTCGCGTACGCACTGAACCTCACGCCTTGGGAGCGCGCCGGCACCGGTGGCGCGGCCGCACTCGACAAACTGATCGCCCGGGCCGAGGCCGAGCTCGGCGGCCCGGGACGCGCGCTCGACCTGGGCTGCGGATCGGGGCTGCACCTCGTCGCTCTCGCCCAGCGCGGTTGGCAGGCCACCGGCGTGGATCTGATCGGCAAGGCCGTGCGCCGGGCCCGGGCCCGCTTGGCCGATGCGGGCGTGGCGGCCCGTGTTCTTCAGGGTGACGTCACCGCGCTGGAACGGACCGAGGTCGGCGGGCCGTACCGCCTGCTGGTGGACATCGGCTGCTTCCACGGCCTGGACGACGGACAGCGCGCCGCCATGGGACGTTCGGTCACCGCAGTGGCGGCGCCGGACGCTCTGCTGATCCTGCTCGCGTTCCGGCCGGGTGCCGTGCCGAAGCCTCTGCCGCGCGGCGCCGATGCCACGGACATCGAGATCGCGTTTCCCGGCTGGCGCCTCATCGACAGCGAGCCCGCCCCCACCGAGGGGATGCCGGCTCCACTGCGTAAGGCGGAGCCCATGTTCCATCTGCTCCGGCGCACCGCCTGACGGGTGCGACGGGGGTCACTGGCACCCCCGCCGCGTCCTCCGCTGCACCCACGCAGGTCACAGCGGACACCGCGAGGCCCGGCAGGCGGCCCGGCCGGACGGCGGGGATCACAGCGGTGCGGCGGGGTGCCGGACGGCCGTCCTGAAGTCGGCCCCGCCAGGTGTTCGGGAACTCGATGTCCGCGCCCTGTGGCCGCGAGCTCGATGTCCGCGCCCGGTGATCGGGAACTCGGTACCCTCGCTCGCTGTTCAGGAAGCAGCCGGCAGCCCCAGGACCGCGCATGCGGCGCGCGAGACGCGCTCGGGCGCGTCCGGGGTCAGCGGGGAGGGCAGCAGCATGTGGCTGATCGTCAGCCGCACCGCGAGGTCGGCCGCCTCCACCCGGCGCTCTGCCGCCACCCCCGGCGCCACCTCGCCCAGCCACTCCGCCAGCAGCTGCCAGGCGCTGGTGAAGACGGGCTCGGATCTGCTCGTCAGGAACGGCAGCAGCGCGTCCGTACCACCACGCGCCGCGGTCAGTACGGCGCCGATGAACGGGTTGGCACCCGCCTCGACCAGGGCGTAGGCGACCCCGGCCCGCAACGCGGCGGCGAGGTCGTCACGGCGCGCGTCCAGCACCACGGCGAGGCCCAGCAGGAACTTCTCCGTCTCGCGGGACACCAGCGCCTGCCCGATGCCCGCCCGGTCACCGAACTCCTTGTAGATCGAGGGCCGGGAGACGTCCGCCCGCAGCGCGAGGTCGGCCACCCTCACCCGGTCCCAGCCGCCCTCGGCGGCCAGCGCGCGGGCCTCTTCGAGCACCCGCTCGCGCATCTGCTTGCGCCACGCCACACGCGGCGGATCGGGGCGGGGCTCGAAGGGAAGGGAAGGACGGCTCTCACGCACCCCGGCAGTGTGCCATCCCCTCGTCTTCCCGTGACCCCGAGCCGCATACCGCATATCTGACTTGAGGTCAGAATGTTTACACGGCGCCCCCTTTGTCAGCGCTCTCGTCTCCGTGGCACTGTCGGCCCACCCCCCCCCAGCGCGGGCTTCCGCCGTCCCGGATCGGTGCGGCGGAAGCCCGCGCCCTCGTCAAGGAGTCCTCATGGAGCCAGCGCCGTACGATGCCCGCGCCTGGCGGGATCCCAAGCGCCCCCTGTGGCTGCTCGCCCTCGCAGTGCCGACCTTGCCGTTCCAGGCGGGCGGCCTGGTCGCCCTCACGCACCTGCGCGCCTTCTGGTGGTGGGGACCGTTCTTCGCCTTCGCCCTGATCCCGCTCATCGACTGGCTGACGGGACCGGACGGTGCCAACCCGCCGGACGAGGCCATGCCGCGCCTGGAGGCCGACCGCTACTACCGCTGGTGCACCTACCTCTATCTGCCGCTTCAGTTCGGCGCCCTCATCTGGGCCTGCGGCCAGTGGGCGACCGGTCGGCTGTCGGTCGCCGACGACCTGGGTCTTGCCGCGACGACAGGAGTCGTAGCCGGCGTCGCCATCAACACGGCCCACGAACTGGGCCACAAGCGTGAGCAGTTGGAACGGCGGCTGAGCCGCATGGCGCTCGCGCAGACCTGGTACGGGCACTTCTACGTCGAGCACAACCACGGCCACCACGTGCGGGTCGCCACACCCGAGGACCCCGCGAGCAGCCGGATGGGCGAGAGCTTCTGGCGGTTCCTTCCGCGCACGGTGTGGGGCAGCCTCCGCTCGGCCTGGGAACTCGAGACGCGCCGTCTGACCCGGCGCAAACGCGCGGTGTACGGCCCGCACAACGAGATCCTGACCGCCTGGGCCCTCTCGGCCGCGTTGTTCGCCGCACTCACCGTGGTGTTCGGTTGGCAGGTCCTGCCGTACCTGGCGCTGCAAGCCGTGCTCGGCTTCTGCCTGCTGGAGACGGTCAACTACCTGGAACACTACGGCCTGCTGCGCCGGCGCCGACCGGACGGCCGCTACGAGCGCGTGGCTCCCCGCCACAGCTGGAACAGTGACAACACGGTCAGCAACCTGTTCCTCTTCCAGTTGCAGCGGCACTCCGACCACCACGCCAACCCGCTGCGCCGCTACCAGACCCTCCGTCACTTCGACGAGGCGCCCCAACTCCCCTCCGGTTACGCCACCATGATCGTGCTGGCCTGGTTCCCGCCGCTGTGGCGCCGGGTGATGGACCACCGGCTGATGACGCACTACACCAGTGACCTGACCCGGGCCAACCTCCATCCGCCCCTGCGACGCCGGCTCTTCGGCACCGCGGACACACCTCCCGCCGCGTCACCGGCCACCCGGCCCGGCGCGCGCAGCGCCGGCTGAAAGCGGCGGATCGTCGTGGCGAGCGGCGTGTCTCTCAGGCAGCCGCGACGCCGATGCCGATCGCGATGAACAGCCAGCCGGTGGTCAGCTCCCACCTGTCACGGATCCTCGGACGGGCCAGAAGTGCCCGCAGCCGTCCCGCGACGGCGACCAGGGCGAACCAGTAGGCGACGCCGATCAGCACGTCCAGGAAGCCGAGGAAGAAGATCTGCCGGGTCGTCGATCCGCCGCCATGGACGAACTGCGGCAGGACACTGAGGAAGAACAACGCGGCCTTGGGGTTGAGTACGTTGGTGAGGAGGCCTTGGGTGAAACCGGACCGCCAGCGGCGGTGACCGGCTTCACCCTCCGGCGAGTTGAGCGGTGTTGCGGTGGCTTCCGTGTCGCCGGTGCTCGTGTCGACGGTTCCCGTGCCCTCGCTCCCCGCGCCGCAGGTCTCGGCGCCGCAGGTCTCCGCGCGCCCGGCGCGCCGCTCCCGGATCGCCCGGCGAGCGGCCGAGACCGCCCGGATTCCCAGGTGGACGAGGTAAGCCGCACCCAGCAGCCTGACGACGTCGAAGACCACGGGCGAACGCGCGGCGACCAGCGAGAGCCCGAGGGCCGCGGCGAGCATGTGCACGCACAAGCCGGCCTGGGCCCCCAGCGCTGCGGCCCGCCCCTTGAGGGGGTGTTCGGCAGCCGATCTGAGCACGACGAGGAAGTCGGGGCCGGGGACGACATAGGCCGCCAGGACCACTCCGAGAAAGCCGATGAGGTCGACCGACATCCGCACTCCGTTTCGTCGGGGCCGTAGCCGCAGGGCGCAGGTGTCGTCGGGTACCCCAACGCGCCGCAGGCAGCGGACCGTCAGCGCCTGCCGGTGACGGTCCGGTGGAGGTGGTCGAGCGCGGAGGGGACGACGGTGCCGCGGTGCCACGACAGCCAAAGGCCGACCTGTCTGCCCAGTTCGTGCAGCGCGCCGAGGCGGTCGGGCGACAGATCGTTCAACGGCCGTGCGTGATGGGAGGAGATCATGCCCCTCACGGCGCCGTTCGGACCGAGCAGCGGCACGCTGTGGCAGGCCTGACTACCGGCGTCCAGGATCGTCTGCCGGGAGCTTTCGTCGAAGATGTCGGAGGCCCCGACGTCCTTGACGGTGACCTGCCGGACCTCTTCGGCGGCCTGCGCGCAGGAGGTCGTCGAAGAGGCCACGAAAGCGAAGTAGTCGGTGAAGGAGCGGTCCAGGCCGGTGTGCCGTTCCATACGCAGCACCCCGCTCTCCACCACCTGTACGTTCCCCATCTCGGCACCCGTGAGGTGCAGCGTCCGTTCCAGGGCGGCCTTGAGGAGCGCACCGTAGCCGGACCGCGCCGGTCCGCTCGCCCGCAGCGCGGGCACCGGCGGCTCAGGCCTGCGCGGACGGCTCGGCGCCCAGTGGGGAGCCTGCATCTGGGGGGCGGGAAGGCGCACCGCGACGTCCGCGAGAACGTGGAGCTTGATGTTGAACCGCTGAGACGTGCGCCGTAGCAGATCGAAGGCCTCCTGGCGGGACGAGATCCCGTAACGCGACATGAGCAGTTCCTCGGCCCGTGCGACACCGGCGTGCGCCAGCCGCCGGTTCCGCTGCCCGACGACGTCCTCCTCGGCGTCCCGTACGGCGTCCCCGGTGACGGGGCGCTCCCCGCCCGACGGCGCGACGGGCATGCTGGGGGTGTCGGTCACGGTCGGGCCTCCAGACCTTCGCGGCGACCGTGCGGCGTCACACGATGGTGCTGCGCGCACGAGCGCATCATGCGGGTGCTTCCGGACGAAACACCCGCCCCCACTGTATGCATGCCCCGCACCACCGCTTCCAGACAGGGGTGGCCGCAGGCAGCTGACCAGGCATCCAGGGCGGCGGGACGCACTCGGCCGGCCTTCCGCACGGGCGCGCGGAGCGGTGGGCCCGAGCGTGGAGCGGGCGGGGCCGAGCGTGGAGCGGGCGGGGCCGAGCGGCCCCGCCTCTGCGTCCATCTGCCGCTGTATGGCGGCCGGTCTCCGCCAACTCCGCCGCACCGCGGGGCGTCGTCACCCCACCGGTCGGTCCCCCGGTCGCCTACGCGGTCAGCCACCGGTGCAGGGCCTGATGCACCTCGGCGGGCAGCGCACTGATCTGGTCGATGGCCTCGCAGTCGCCGGGAAGCGGGGCGATGCCGGCCGCGGTGAGCACCGCGTGCAGCTCCAGACGGCGCAGATCACGCGGCTCGATGTGGCGGGGCAGCCGGTGCGCGGGGTTGGGAGGCGGCAGCAGGTGGTCGTCGGTGTGGAGAGAGCTGATCACCGAGTGGGTCGTCAGGGTCATGCCGCGCTCCTTGCTCACAGGTGGTGTGGTTGTCGATGTGGGAGAGGCGATTCGTTGGGCTGTCAGTTGCGATCTGCGGACCTAATCACGCAGAGGATGCAATCCGGTGTTTGTCATATCCGCCGATGCGCGGACGGCGACAAAGCCGCGACACCTGCGTCACGGCCATTGGAAGGTGGGCTTGTCCTGTCGCCCCGCACGCACAGCCGCCTCCTCAGCGGCCTGCATCTGGGCACACCAGGCGCACTCCACACCGGTGCCCGCATGACAGCTGTCGTCATGGACGGACGGCAGGAACTGTTCGGCGCGGACACCGGAAACGTACTCATCGTGCTGGGGGTGCTCGTTCATGACGTCTTCAACCGGTACCGGTCCGGCCTGGTTGCCGTCCGTGACCATGCGCCCACCGCCTCGCAGACGTTCCGTGACAATGCGGCCGATATGCAACAGCCATGTGGCATCGCGTTTCAGCCAGTCGGCGAGTCAGCCGCAAGGGGCGTGGGGTGTGGGTGGCGGCAGGGTGAGGATGCCGTCGACCGTCTCCGCCGCCGCGGCCTGTTCCTTGAGCGTGGCAAGCCGTTTCAAGAGGGCGTAGCCCTCCGCGAGGACGGTCTCGTGGCCCCCGTAGGACTCCAGGTTGATGACGGCAGCCTCCACATGCCGGATCTCGGACACCAGCATCGCGACACCGTGACCGCGAGCGACCGCGGTCCCTACGCGGGGATAGAGCACCGGCAGGAGTTCAGCCCCGCTGGCGTTGCGGATGGTGTCGGCATCACTGCCGCCGGTGGCCTCCATCCGCTCTCTGGCATGTTCGACCACGCGGACGAGAGTCCTGAAGTCCGTCTGACTCAGCGCGAAGGCCACGGGGGTGTCTCGGGCGTCGCAGGCAGGCTCGTCCCGTCTTCGCTTCGAGAACCAGGCCACTGACGCCCCCCAAGTTGTGCGTGCCAGGTGAAGACCGGTCCCCGCCCGATGAAAGGCCTTGCCGAGACCCTGACAAGTTTATATGCCAACTGTTGCTCGGCAGAAACAATTCGTCGCGATCAGTCGGCATCCTCATCGCCATCGGGGAGGGCTTCGCAGTGCTGCTCCGTGCACTCCAGCCAAGTCCGGCAGAAAGCCACGGAAGCAGGTCGACACGCGATTACCGCGCGCTCAGGCCGGGTCAAGGCACCTCCGCGCGAGCTCCGCCGCACCCTCTCCACGCGAGCATCCCGGCACTGGAAAAGCGCGAGATGCCGCAGCCGACTCGGGGATGGCTGCGGCATCCGCGCCTGCATCCCCCGGAAGGCAAGAGGAGGATCACCTGCCGGAGGTGACCATCGACTGCCCCGCCCGCGCGCACCCACACTGGGCCGCACAGGTGAATCCCGCGTCCGTCTCCCCGGCGGCGCCTGACGACGATCACGCTGCCGGTCCGTGGCGCACCCCCGGGACGGAGCCGTACGCGTCGCCGTCGCTGCACCCGGCCGAGCACCTTCGCCACACTCGCCACACCCGCAACACCCGAGGTCAACGCGGGAACTGGGCGCCACCAGGCAGTTCACCGGAAGCCACTGCGCACGGCCCGCAGGCCGCATAACGTGCGGTATCCCGAACCGCTCCCCCACACACCGCGGTCCGCACCTCTTGGGCCCAGACCACCAGGAGATCTTGGGATGTCCTCCGACAGCTCCGAGTTATATCCGGCGCAGCACCGGCCCGCCCGCCACGCCTTCCCCGGCCCGGCCCCGCAGTCGCGTCGCGCGAGCGAGGTGCGGGTCCCGACTCGCGTCCGTTCATGGACAGGTCCCCACCGCGATCTGCGGTTGCTGCGGCGGGCGAGCCGACACCTGCGCCGCGTGGCGACGCTGGCCGCACTGGGCTACTTCGCCGTCTTCCTCACCCTGACCGTCCAGTTCCCCTCCCTCATGACCCGCCCCGCACCCGGCGGGCTGCCCACCGGCCTTCTGCTGGCCCTCGCCCAACTCCCCGTGACCTGGCTGGCGGTGCTCCTCTACGAGTTCACCGCACGCCGGTACGTCGACCCCCTTGCCCGGCGCGTGCGCCGGTACGCATGCGGCGCCGACGACGGGGAGGGGCGGCCGTGACCGACTTCTCCGGCACCGCCCAGTCCTGGTCGCTCGTCGCGTTCTGCACGGTCGTCACCCTCACCCTTCTGCTGTGCGTGCTGACCGGCCCGGACCGCGACGACCTCGCCGAGTTCTACACCGGCTACCGTTCCCTGTCGCCCCTGCGCAACGGACTGGCCATCGCCGGTGACTACATCTCCGCGGCCACCGTGCTCACCATCGGCGGCGTCATCGCCCTCTGCGGGTACGACGGTGTCGTACTGGCCCTGAGCACCTTGCTTTCGCTGCTGTTGCTGATGGTCCTGCTGGCCGAACCCCTGCATCACACCGGCCGGTTCACCATGGGCGACGCACTGGGCCGACGGCTGTCGGGGCGCGCCGTGCGCATCACTGCGTGTGTGGTCACCCTGGCATCGCTGGTGCCGATGATGGTCGTGCAACTCGCCGGAGTGGGCCAACTGCTGGCGTATGTGCTCGGCTTCACCGACAGCGCGATGCGGACCGGCTGTGTCATCGGAGCAGGCGGCCTGATGATCACGTATGCGGCCCTCGGGGGCATGCGGGGCACGGCGCTGATCCAGATCCTCAAGACGGTGATGCTGCTCGGTTCCGGGCTGATCGTCGCCGGGCTCATCCTGCACACCTTCGGGTGGAACCCCCAGAGCCTCTTCCGCACAGCCGCGCGGCGCAGCGGAGCCGGTGACGCCTACCTGCGCTCCGGCCTGCAGTTCGCCAACGGCCCGCACAGCGACCTCGACATGGTCAGCACCCAGTGCGCCATCGTGCTCGGCGGCGCCTGTCTGCCGCACGTCACCATGCGCATGTACAGCGCCGGCAGTGCACGCCAGGTGCGGCGCGCGATGAGCTGGGCGGTCTCCACCGTGGCCCTGTTCATGGCCGTCGTGGTCGTCATCGCGGTCGGTGCCACGGCCCTCATCGGGCGGACCGGCGTCACCGCCGCGGACGCGCGCGGCAACACCGCCTACCTGCTCGGCGCCCGGGCGGCGTTCGGGATGCGGCTGTCCCACGCGGAGAGCCTTTTGTTCACCACGGTCACCACGGCGATCTTCCTGACGCTGCTGGCCTCCGTCTCCAGCATGACGCTCGCCTGCGCCAACTCCCTGGCCCACGACGTCGCCGCCACGCGCCGCCCCCTGGGGCCGCAGCGGGAGACGGCCCTGGCGCGGCTGGCCGCACTCGCCGTCGGCCTGCCGGTGATCCTGCTCGCCGTGGTGGCCCAGCACCGCAGCCTCCAGCCGCTCGCCATCCTGTCCTTCTGCCTGGGGGCCTCGGCGATCGCCCCCGCGCTCGTCTACAGCCTCTTCTGGCGCCGCTACACGCGCACCGGGCTGCTGTGCACCCTCATCGGCGGCACGCTGAGCGTCCTGGTCCTCATCACCGGCACCAATCTCGTCTCCGGCACCCCGCAATCGGCCTTCCCCGACGCCGACTTCAACTGGTTCCCCTTCACCACCACGGCCCTGGTCTCGGTACCGGCGGGCTTCCTGTGCGGCGTACTGGGCACCGTACTGACGCGCAGACGGACGGCCGCACGAGAAGGAGACCGCTACGAGGCCATGGAACATCTCCTGCTGGCCGGGCCGTCAGGGCGCGGGAGCGCATGAGGCGACACCTCGCTCGCGCATCGCGACGAAGGGCGCCTGCATTCGCATCTCATCCGGGCGTTCGACCGCACGACGCACGTCGCTCACCCGGGAGAACGAAAGGGGAGCGTGGTGCGGCGGCCGCCGCATGGCCGAGGTTCCGCGCGGGCAGCACTCGGCCGATCCCTACGCGGTATTCGGCCACCACGGAGCACGCACGTGAGCGATGTCGTCTTCTCAGCCGATTTCACCTCCGAACGCCAGTGGGTCGCGGGCCGTTCGTGGGCCTATCCCGACGGCGGCCCGACCAACCCGGGCGACAACAAACTGGACTACCTCACCCCGGACCCCGCCTACTCCCGTACTGGCACGTTCCGCGCCACACGCCGAACGGACGGCTGGTGGAACGCCGGTCTGCTCACCACCGAAGGGAGCCAGGAAGGCTTCACCGTCCGCACCGGCGACCAGCTCAGAACGAGGGTCCGCCTGCCCACCGGGTTGGGTGCGTGGCCCGCGATCTGGACCTGGCGGGACGGCGGCAACGAGGTCGACGTCTTCGAGTACCACCCCGACAACCCGGACCTCCTGGAACTCTCCAACCACGTGCGCCAAGGCCACCGTTATCTCCGGCACCCGTCGGTGCGCCCCGGCGCGACCGTCGACCTGGAGGTCACGTTCGGCCACCGCGACGTGGTGTGGTCCCTCGGCGGAACGCAGGTCTTCGCCGATGGGCGGGGTGTCGGATCGCACTGGCGCGCCTACCTGATCGTCAACCTCTCCGTGTGCGCGGGCCGGTACCACCCGCCCCCCGACCCCGAGGCCACCGAACTGTCCTACCGCGTCGAAACCCTGACCGTGCACCGTCCGTCGGCACCCTCGGTGCCGCACCCGACCGTCCCGGCCACCCGCAGCGAACCGGCGGCGGAGACCGGCCCTTGGTCCACCATCAGTCCCGAACCCGCATAGCTGACCGCGCCCTACGATGCCATGCGCGCACCGGCCGGCCCGAGAGCCGACCCACGCCGCGGCCGCCGGCCTCGGGGACATCCGCGAGGCCCGAGGCCGTGCCGGAACAAGCCCCGGTTCCGGTCGCGCTCCCCGTAGGACCAGGTCCCGATCACGCCCACGCGCCGCCGCAGACTGCGCGTCGCCGCGACCGCGGCATGCGCCTGGACCGTCCTCCTCCACCTCGTGATCACTTCTGCGCAGCCGCACATGTGACACCGGCCCCTCGCACCGAAGCGCCACCACTCGGCTCTGCCCCGCGGCGGTACCGCTTCGCGGGAGACCTCAAAGGGCCGGGGACCTGCGCCCCCGGCGAAAGCCGTGACCTGGGTCACCGGCCCCGACTTGCCTCCACCGAGAACTCCTCGTCAACACCCCGCCCGAGATCGATCATGGACGGCGTCGGTCCTGGCCGCACCTAGAATGACGAGCGTGACGGCAAGCTTCAGTGATATCGACAAGGCAGCCGGCGTGCTGCGCGCCGGCGGCCTGGTGGGCCTTCCGACCGAAACCGTCTACGGCCTGGGTGCCAACGCCGAGGACCCCGCCGCCGTCGCGCGCATCTTCCAGGTCAAAGGACGTCCGCCGTCCCACCCGCTGATCGTCCACATCGGCAGCGCGGAGCAGCTCGGCGACTGGGCCGAGGACGTACCGGAAACGGCTCGCCTGCTGGCTGAGCACTTCTGGCCGGGACCGCTCACCCTGGTCCTGCGCCGCGGTCCCCGCGTGCCCCTGGAGGCGACCGGCGGCCTGGAGACGGTGGCCGTACGCGTGCCCGCCCACCCCACCGCCCTCGCTCTGCTGTCGGCCTTCGGCGGCGGCGTCACCGCCCCGTCCGCCAATCGCTTCGGCTCTGTCAGCCCCACCACGGCGGACGATGTCCGGGCCGAGCTCGGCGACGCGGTCGACTGCGTGCTCGACGGCGGCCCCTGCGAGGTCGGCGTCGAGTCGACCATCGTCGACGCCACGGGAGAGGTGCCCACCATCCTGCGGCCCGGCGGGGTCACGCGCGAGGACCTGGAAGCGGTACTGGGACATCCACTCGCGGTCCCCACGACCAGTGACATCCGCGTGCCGGGCCAGCATCCGTCCCACTACGCGCCGCGCGCGCGAGTCGTCCTCGTCGATCCCGACAGCGTCGTCGCCGAGGCCGAGCGCGCGCAGGCACTGGGGCACCAGGTGGGTGTCTTCCTTCCCTCCTCCTACGCCGATGCCGCGCTCAAGGCCCACGCCGTGGTCCCGGTACCCGACTCGATGACCGCCTACGCGCACAACCTGTTCGGGTTCCTGCGCGACCTCGACCGACAGGGCTGCGACCTGATCGTGGCCTCCTTGCCCGTGGAGGAAGGTCTGGGCTTGGCGATCGCCAACCGCCTCCGCCGCGCTGCGGGCCCCCGCATCGGCGTTTGAGACCAGCCCCCGCGTCGACACCCCGCGAAGGCGGCAGAGCCGGGACCGCGTCGCGGTCGCCGGCTGCAGTGCGGATCGTCGGGGGACGCCTCAGCTCGTCTTGGCCACGAGTGTCCTGAGCGCGATGTTGAGTTCGAGGACGTTCACCCGGGGCTCGCCCATGAAGCCGAGCGTACGGCCCTGGGTGTGGTCCTCGACCAGCTTGCCGACCTCGGAGACCGACAGGCCGTTCCGCTCGGCGATCCGGTGGACCTGGATCCGCGCGTACTGCGGGGAGATGTCCGGGTCCAGGCCGGAGGCGGAGGACGTGACCGCGTCGGCGGGGACCTCGGACGGCCTGACGGTGCAGCCGGGCACCGAGTTGTCCTTGACGACGGCGGTCTTGGCGGCCTTGACCTGCTGGATCAGGTCCTTGTTGTCGGCGGAGAGGTTGGTGGCGCCGGACAGGATCAGCTGGTAGCGGGTGTTGATGCTGTTGCTGCCCAGCCCGTTGGCCGGACGGCCCTGGAACCACTTCAGGTCGGGCTCGGGGGTGGGCCGGCCCTTCTTCGGCGACAGGTTGTACGACTGCCCGATCAGGGAGGAGCCGACGACCTTGCCGTCCGCCGTGATCGCGGAGCCGTTGGCCTTGCCGTGGAACAGCGCCTGGGCGATGCCGGTGACGATCAAGGGGTAGATGACGCCGGTCACCAAGGTCAGCACGAGCAGGGCGCGCAGGCCCGCCGCGAGCAACTGGGCGGTGTGGGTCACGGAGTTGTTCATGGCGATCAGCACGCTTTCCAGAAACTACAGCCCGGGAATGAGGGAGATGAGCAGGTCGATGAGCTTGATGCCGATGAACGGGGCGATCAGACCGCCCAGGCCGTAGACGGTCAGGTTGCGGCGCAGCATCTTGTCGGCGCTGACCGGCCGGTACTGCACACCCTTCAGGGACAGGGGGACGAGCGCGATGATGATCAGCGCGTTGAAGACGACCGCGGACAGGATCGCGGAGTTCGGCGAGGACAGGCCCATGATGTTGAGCCTGTCCAGGCCCGGATAGACGGCCGCGAACAGCGCCGGGATGATCGCGAAGTACTTCGCGACGTCGTTGGCGATGGAGAACGTCGTCAACGCCCCGCGGGTGATGAGGAGTTGCTTGCCGATCTCGACGATCTCGATCAGCTTGGTCGGGTTGGAGTCGAGGTCGACCATGTTGCCGGCCTCCTTGGCGGCCGACGTTCCGGTGTTCATCGCCACGCCGACGTCCGCCTGGGCGAGGGCCGGGGCGTCGTTGGTGCCGTCACCGGTCATCGCGACCAGCTTGCCGCCGGCCTGCTCCCGCTTGATGAGGGCCATCTTGTCCTCCGGGGTGGCCTCCGCGAGGAAGTCGTCGACGCCCGCCTCCTCGGCGATCGCCCGGGCCGTCAGCGGGTTGTCACCCGTGATCATGACGGTCCTGATGCCCATGCGGCGCAGCTCCTCGAACCGCTCCCGCATGCCGTCCTTGACGACGTCCTTGAGGTGGATGACGCCCAGGACGCGGGCGCCCCGGTCGTCCTCGACCGCGACGAGCAACGGGGTGCCGCCCGCCTCGGAGATCCGGTCGGACAGCGTGCGGGCGTCCGTCGCGACGGTTCCGCCGTGCTCCTCGACCCAGGCGATGACCGAAGCGGCCGCGCCCTTGCGGATCCTTCGCCCGTCCACGTCCACGCCCGACATACGGGTCTGCGCGGTGAACTCGATCCACTCGGCATGCGCCAGCTCACCCTGGTGGCGCTCGCGCAGTCCGTACTCCTCCTTCGCCAGTACGACGACGGAGCGCCCCTCGGGTGTCTCGTCGGCCAGCGAGGACAGCTGGGCGGCGTCGGCGACCTCGGCCTCGGTGGTGCCCGGGACGGGCACGAACGCAGACGCCCGTCGATTGCCGAGGGTGATGGTGCCGGTCTTGTCGAGCAGCAGGGTGGAGACGTCACCGGCTGCCTCGACCGCCCGGCCGGACATCGCCAGGACGTTGCGCTGGACCAGCCGGTCCATGCCCGCGATGCCGATCGCGGACAGCAGCGCGCCGATCGTCGTCGGTATCAGGCAGACCAGGAGCGCCACCAGCACGACCATGGAGAGGTCGGTGCCGGCGTAGTCGGCGAACGGCGGCAGGGTCGCCACGGCGAGGAGGAAGACGATCGTCAGCGAGGCGAGCAGGATGTTCAGCGCGATCTCGTTGGGCGTCTTCTGCCGGGCGGCGCCTTCGACCAGGTTGATCATCCGGTCGATGAAGGTCTCGCCCGACCTGGTCGTGATCCTGATGACGATGCGGTCGGACAGGACCTTCGTCCCGCCGGTGACCGCCGAGCGGTCGCCGCCGGACTCCCGGATGACCGGCGCCGACTCCCCTGTGATCGCCGACTCGTCGACCGACGCCACCCCCTCGACCACGTCACCGTCGCCGGGAATGACGTCGCCGGCCTCGCAGACCACGAGGTCTCCGACGGTCAGGGCGGTGCCCGGGACCTGCTCCTCGGTGCCGTCCGTGAGCAGTCGGCGCGCGACCGTGTCGGTCTTGGCCTTCCGCAGGGTGTCGGCCTGGGCCTTGCCGCGGCCCTCAGCGACGGCTTCGGCGAGGTTGGCGAAGACGACGGTCAGCCACAGCCAGGCGCTGATCGCCCACCCGAACCAGTCCCCCGGGTTCGTGAAGGAGAAGACCGTGGTCAGCACGGAGCCGATCCACACGACGAACATCACGGGGGACTTGACCATCACCCGCGGGTCGAGCTTGCGCAGGGCGTCCGGCAGCGATCTGACCAGCTGCCGGGGATCGAAGAGGCCGGCGCCGACGCGTCCTTCGGCGGGCTTGTGCCCGGTGGGTAGGTCACTGTGCGGCGCCCGGGTCGGTGTGACTGTGGACATCGAGCCCTCTTGGTTCTCGGTACGGGTGGTCATGACGCCAGCCCCTCGGCCAGCGGACCCAGCGCCAGCGCCGGGAAGTACGTCAGACCGGTGACGATCAGGATCGCTCCCACCAGCAGGCCGGCGAACAACGGCTTCTCGGTGCGCAGGGTGCCCGCGGTGACCGGGACCGGCCGCTGCTCGCCGAGGGACCCGGCCAGGGCCAGCACGAACACCATGGGAAGGAAGCGGCCGAGGATCATGGCCAGCCCTGTCATCGTGTTGTACCAGTCGGTATTGGCGTTCAGGCCGGCGAAGGCCGAGCCGTTGTTGTTGGACGCCGAGGTGAAGGCGTACAGCACCTCGGAGAAGCCGTGCGCACCGGAGTTCAGCATCGAGTGCGGGGGTGTCGGCAGGGCCATCGACGCCGCGGTGAAGACCAGCACCAGCGCCGGTGTGACGAGGATGTAGCAGGCTGCCAGCTTGATCTCGCGCGAGCCGATCTTCTTGCCCAGGTACTCGGGCGTACGGCCGACCATCAGACCGGCGATGAACACCGCGATCACGGCCATGATCAGCATGCCGTACAGGCCCGATCCGGTGCCGCCGGGCGCGATCTCGCCCAGCATCATGCCGAGCAGGGCGATCCCGCCGCCGAGGCCGGTGAACGACGAGTGGAAGGAGTCCACCGCACCGGTCGACGTCAGCGTCGTGGACACCGCGAAGATCGAGGAGGAGCCGACTCCGAAGCGCACCTCCTTGCCCTCCATCGCCCCGCCCGCCAGTTGCAGGGCCGGGCCGTGGTGGGCGAACTCGCTCCCCATCATCAGGGTGACGAAGCCGACCCAGATGCCGGCCATCGTCGCGAGGATCGCGTAGCCCTGCTTCACCGAGCCGACGAGCACGCCGAAGGTGCGGGTCAACGAGAACGGGATCACCAGCAGCAGGAAGATCTCGAAGAGGTTGGTGAAGGGTGTCGGATTCTCGAACGGGTGGGCGGAGTTGGCGTTGAAGTAACCGCCGCCGTTGGTACCCAACTCCTTGATCGCCTCCTGCGAGGCGACCGCGCCGCCGTTCCACTGCTGGGAGCCGCCCATGAACTGGCCGACCTCGTGGATGCCGGAGAAGTTCTGGATGACGCCGCATGCCACCAGCACGATCGCGGCGATCGCCGCGCCGGGCACCAGGATCCGTGTCGTGCCGCGCACCAGGTCGGCCCAGAAGTTGCCCAGTTCACCGGTGCGCGAGCGCGCGAAGCCGCGCACCAACGCCACCGCGACGGCGATGCCGACGGCCGCCGACACGAAGTTCTGCACGGCCAGACCGGCGGTCTGCACGACGTGCCCCATGGTCTGCTCGCCGTAGTACGACTGCCAGTTGGTGTTGGTCACGAAGGACGCGGCGGTGTTGAACGCCTGCGCGGGTTCGACCGACGAGAAGCCGAGGGAGCCGGGCAGGCCGCCCTGCAGCCGTTGCAGCAGGTAGAGGAAGAGGACGCCGACCGCGGAGAAGGCGAGGACGCCACGCAGGTAGGCGGTCCAGCGCATCTGCATGTCGGGGTCGACGCCGATGCCCTTGTAGATCCAGCGCTCGGCCCGCAGATGCCTGTCGGAGGAGTAGACCTTGGCCATGTAGGTGCCGAGCGGGATGTGGGCGAGGGCCAGCGCGCCGATGAGGGCGAGCAGTTGGAGGAAGCCGGCCGGTACGGGACCCATGTCGTGCCTCAGAACCTCTCCGGGAAGATCAGGGCGAGGACGAGATAGCCCAGCAGGGCGACGGCCGCGACCAGGCCGACGATGTTCTCGGCGGTCACAGCTTCGTCACCCCCTTGGCGACGAGAGCCACCAGCGTGAAGCACGCGATCGTGGTGAGGACGAAGGCCAGGTCGGCCATCGTGAACTCCTGGAGTGGGGTGCGGGTATCCGCGAGCGGATCGGACGGATAGAGAAAACCCCATCTCCGACCGCATCCGAGCGCCGTTGACGGCGCTCATACGCCGACCTACACGCCTTTGACGCGACTCTTACGACACCCGCCCCGACCTGGGGCAGCGAGCTGGAACAGTCGGGATGAATCCCGCCGGCCGGCCGTGTCCCGAGGACGGTGCCGGCCGGGGGGATCCGTCGTCAGGCCTGGTAGGCCACGAGCGCCATCATCCCGGCCTCACCGTGGTACGCGTTGTGGCAGTGCAGCATCCACTGGCCGGGGTTGTCGGCGTCGAAGTGGACCGACACCGTCTTTTTGGGCAGCACGAGGGTGGTGTCCTTGCGCGGGCCGCCGGTGCCCAGTTGGTAGGTGTGGCCGTGCAGGTGCATCGGGTGCCACATGGTGGTCGTGTTCACGAAGTCCAGCCGCACGCGCTGGCCCTGCTCGACCAGGATGGGGTTCGCCGTCGGGTTGTTCATGTCGAACCGCTTGCCGTTGATGCCCCAGTCGTAGTGCATCATTCCGCCGGTCAGCTCGATGCGGTGCACTCGGTCGACCTTCTTCGAGTCGAGCCGGACATCGTTCGCCGCCTTCAGCTGCGCGGCGGTCATGATCAGGCCGTTGAGCTCCGCAGGGCGCACGGTCGGCTTCGGCGCGCTGCCGGAGCCGGTGCGCACCAGCGCCATCCCGCCGGAGCCCTTGCCCTCCGCCAGCGCCACCAACGGGAAGACCCCGTCGGCGAGGGTCACCAGGACGTCGTAGCGCTCCCCCATGCCGACCAGCAGGGCGTCGGCCTGCTGGTGCTGGACCGGGAAGCCGTCGGTGTGGGTGATGGTCAGCTTGTGGCCGCCGAGCGCCACCCGGTACGCGGTGTCGCCGCCCGCGTTGATGATGCGCAGCCGGACGCGCTTGCCGGGCTTGCCGGTGTAGCTGTCCGGATCGGCCGGGATGCGGCCGTTGACGAGGTGGTACGGGTACCTGACGTCGCCGGCGTCGCCGCCGAGCAGCTCGCTCTCGGCGCCTGTGAGCATGAACTTTATCGACATGCCCCCGGAGGAGGAGGCGGGTGAGGGTGAGGAGTTCATCCCGCCCATGCTTCCGCCGCCCGTACCTCCGCCGCTCATGTCCATCCCGCCCATGTCCATGCCCCCCATGCCCTGCCTGAGTTCGGCGAAGACCTGGTCGGGGGTACCGGTGACACCGTCGGCCCAGTCGTCGAGGACGACCACCCATTCGTCGTCGTACGACAGCGGCTCTTTGGGGTCCTCGACGATCAGTGGGGCGTAGAGGCCGCGGTCGAGCTGGACGCCGACGTGCGGGTGGAGGAAGTAGGTGCCGGGGGCGTCGGCGATGAAGCGGTAGGTGAAGGTGCTGCCTGCTCGTACGGCGGTCTGGGTGGCCGGGGGCACGCCGTCCATGTCGGCGCGCAGAGCGATGCCGTGCCAGTGGATCGAGGTGGTGGTCCGGTCCGGCAGTTGGTTGGAGAGTTCGGCGGCCAGCGTGTCCCCCGCCGACAACCGGATCTCCTTGCCCGGGGTGCGGCCGCTGAAGGCCCAGCTCTTGGCCGTCACCCCGCCGCCGAGGTCGAGCACGGCCGACGCGGCGGTCAGGGTCACCTGCCGCACCGTGCCGGTGTTCCTGCGCTTCTTGTCGGTGGCGGCCACCACCTTGTCGTCGGGGCTGACCAGAGACGGGGCGCCGTTGGAGCCGCCGGAGCCGCTGCTGCACGCGGCGAGCGCGCCCGCGCCCGCGGCGCCGAGTCCGGCCAGCAGGACGGAGCGGCGGTGGATGCTGTTCATGGGGAAGGTCCTCTTGTCGACGTGTCGTTGGCCTGACCGAGCGTGGGCGGCGCCGCTCGCATGTCCGTGCGAAGGCGGCGGCTCGCGCACAGCGGCCTAGATCAACAGCCGGGAGAGGAGCGAGAGATCGGGGGGCGCACGGTGTGACCTGCCGGGCCACCGGTGCCCGGCGAACGCGGCAGGGGGAAGGGGCGACCGGCCGACGATGACGGCGGCGGCCGGGGGTGCGAGCTTCGCCGTACCGATGTCGCCGGCCGAACAGTGCTGCATCGCGGAACCGGAACAGGCCCCGTCGTCACCGTTCATGGGGAGGTCCACCGTCCGGAGCACTGTGGCGTCCTCGGTGGAGGTGGTCGTTGCCGTCATGTCCGCGTGCGCGGAGGCGTGGCCCATGCCGGTCATCGCGCTCATGGCACGAGCGGGCATGGCCATGGACGTCGTGTCGTGATGGACGAGCACGGCGAGTGCCGCGAGCAGCGCGACGACGACCGCCCGTGCGCAGCGGACGGCGCCGCCGCTGGGGCGGGCCCGCTCATCCGTGACTGCCGCCATCGCTTCGCACCCTGCTTCGTCCGACAGGCCCCCACTATACCCAGACGGGGTATGTGGTCCATCCGGGCATCCGACTGCGCACCCACCGCCCCTCCGCTACTGTCGAGAGGCAGTGATCCACAGCGAGCGGACAGGAGTACGCGGTGCGAGTGAGCCGATGCGTGCGCGCGGCAAGCGCCCTCGGGCATCTGCTGCTCGTCGTGGTGCTCGCACTCAGCGTCTTCGTCATGCACACCGTGGGACACCAGGCCGACGCGTCCTCGGCCGCGATGAGCGCGGCGTCCCACGCGCCGGCAGCGGCGACGGGCGACGCTGCCGCGGCTCACGCAGCCGCCGTCACCCGCGTGGACGCGCACGGGGCGGCGGACCCGGCGCAGGCGTCATCCGCGTACATGCCCTTGAAGCACCTGCAGTTCACGCACGCGCCGGTCTTGCAGATGCCTTTGATGGCGATGGACATGCTGACGCTGTGTCTGGCCGTGCTGCTCGGGGCCTGGGTCCTGGCCGCGCTTCTGCGCTCCGCCCTCGCCCGTCATCCCGACCGGCCGGCGCATCTGCTGTCCCGGGCCTTGGCCCAGTTGTGGCCCGCCCCTCCCCCACCAGGTCCCGATCTCACCCGGTTGTCGGTTCTGAGGCTGTAGGCCGAACCGTCCTCGCGGTCGCGTGCCATCGCGCGCGCCGGCGACGTCGTATGCGCCGAAACAGCCACAAGAACCGGACACACCAGACACACGAGGTGACATCGATCATGACTGCCTTCACGCGTGCCCTGCGCCGCACGCCCGCCCGCCGCGTCGCCGCCGCGAGCGTCGTCGCGGCGGGAGCCCTGCTGCTCTCCGCCTGCGGCGGCAACGGCGACGACACGGCCGGCATGCCCGGCATGAACCACGGCAGCGGCACGCCGTCCTCCACCGCGGCCGCCGACGCCGGCAAGACTCCCTCCGCCGGCGACTTCAACGACGCGGACGTGACGTTCGCCCAGATGATGATCCCGCACCACGAGCAGGCGCTGGAGATGGCCCGGTTCGCCGACGGCCGGGCCGCGGACTCGGAGGTCAAGAGCCTCGCGGGCAAGATCGAGAAGGCCCAGAACCCCGAGATCACGGCGATGAAGGGCTGGCTGCGGTCCTGGGGCAGGCCGGTGGCCATGGGGGACATGCCCGGCATGGACATGGGCGAGGGCATGATGTCCGACAGGAACATGAAGGCGCTCAAGGCCATGAAGGGCGCCGCGTTCGACAAGATGTTCGCGCAGATGATGATCGGGCATCACAAGGGCGCGATCACCATGGCCAAGGAAGAGCAGAAGAACGGCAAGAACCCCGACGCGGTCAAGACGGCCGGGAACATCGCCACGAGCCAGTCGGTCGAGGTCGAGCAGCTGCAGAGCATCCTCGACCGGCTCTGAGCCGGGTCATCGGCTGACCGTCCGGACTTCCCGGCATGCGCCCGGCAGCCCGGACGGTCGCCCCTCACCACCGCTCGACGGAATCGGGGACCGGTCGCCCGGTCCCCATTCACGCACCGGTCAGGTCCGGTAGGCGTAGTACGCCGCGTTCGGGTACGACGCGATGATGCTGGCCACCGACCTGCGGTAGGTGTTGGTGGAGTGGTACGTCACGTACGGCACGCCCTGCGGGCTGCGGTAGGTGACGATCATCGTGTGGTCCTTGGACCCGTCCTTGTCGAAGTCCATCTGCAGCACGTCACCGACGTCCAGCTGGTAGACGTTGGCGAGGCTGGTGACGCGCTTCGAGTTCAGGGCGAACCAGGAGAACTCGTTGACGCCGACGAACGAGTCCGACTGGATGTCGGAGTTGCCGAACCACTTGGTGTAGTCGTACACGTAGCCGGGGACGTGCTTCCAGCCGCCCGCCTTCAGCGACTGGCTGACGAAGTTGGTGCAGTCGCCGCCGCCACCCTGACCGTTGAAGTTCGGGTAGGCGGGGTTGTAGTTGCTCCAGTACTTCTCCGCGTACGCGGCCATCGCCTTGTAGTCGTAGCCGCTGGCGGAGAAGTTCTTCGGGTTCGACGGCGCGGGCCACGTGGTGGCGGAGCGAGCCGCCTGCGGCATGTTGTCGTCGGCCGTGGTCGGCGCCGCCTTGATGGACGGCTTGGCCGGCTGGTTGACGGCGAGGTAGCCCGCGTCCGTCTCCCGGATCTTCGACAGCTGCCAGTTGCCGTTGGCGTCGGCCGTGAAGGTGAGCCGGTGGTGGGCCTGGAAGCCGGTCGTCTTCGGCTCGTTGCCACTGACCTTCTTACCGCTGACCTTCTTGTACGTCAGCGTAGTGGTCTCGGTGACCTGAACCGTGGCATGCCGCCCCTGGACGACCGTCCGGTCCAGCGACACCTTGGTGTTGCCCGCGCTGTAGCTCTCGCCGAGCGCCCGCAGACGGGACTTGCGGGTGCGCAGCTGGGACAGAGCGGACTTCTCGTCGTCCGACAGCGTGGAGGACATGCGTACGTCGCCGGAGAACCGGGACGACAGCGGCTTGTTGCGCCCCTTGCCGCTGTCCAGCAGAGCGTCGGTGCGCTCGGTGAAGACCGCGTCGGCCAGCTTCTGGAAGGTGGCCTTGGTCGTCGGGTCCACGGTCGGCTGGTCGGCCCCGACCGCGGCACCCGCGCTCCAGTTGGGCAGCAGCGCCGCACCGGCGACCACCGATGCTGCGGCCGCCGTCACTATGGTCACGTGACGCCGTCTGCGGCTCAGTTTCCTTGATTTCACTCGATTTTCCCCTCTGCCGGCACACCGATGTACGTACCGGGCGACGGCATCTTCGCACGCCGTGTGTAGCTGGTGTGAAGGGGGATGCGCCGGCGAAACCCGTGAAGTAGCCCCGGGCGCGACCGCCGGCCGAGTGGGCCCCAGACAGACCGGCACAGTGCCGACGTCACGGGCACGACGCCCCCTCCCTTCGCCCGGCGGCGAGGCGCGTTTTCCGGCCCGGTGTCGGCCGAAAGGCGGTCGGCGCATTGACAGGCGTCCCGGGACATCCATAGCTTTTCAAATCATCGGCGTTGCCGATGATTTGAACTATTGATCATCGAGATTCGGGGGAACGATGGACGAACGAACGACCAGGCCGCCGCAGTCGGCGTCCGGGCCCGCGGCCGAGGCGGGTCCCGGTGGCCGGGGGTGGACACTGGCCGTGGTGTGTGTCGCCACGTTCATGCTGCTGCTGGACCTGACCGTGGTGAACGTGGCGCTGCCGGACATCCGGGAGGCCTTCGACGCGAGTTTCACGTCCCTGCAATGGGTGCTGGACGCCTACGCGTTGGGGTTGGCGGCGGTGCTGCTGACGGCCGGCTCGCTGGCGGACAGGCTGGGCCGCAAGCGCGTCTTCAACGCGGGCTTCGTCGTGTTCCTCCTGGCCTCGCTCGCCTGCGGCCTCGCCGACGACACCGTGGCCCTCTCCGTCTCGCGCGGTGTACAGGGACTGGGCGGCGCCGTCCTGTTCGCCGTGGGTCCCGCGCTCATCGGGCAGGAGTACCGGGGCCAGGACCGGGGCCGGGCCTTCGGCGTCTTCGGTGGTGTCGTCGGCCTGTCCATCGCCTTCGGGCCGCTGATCGGGGGCGCGCTCACCGACGGACTGGGCTGGCGATGGATCTTCCTGGTGAACGTTCCGGTCGGCCTCGTCGCGCTGGCCATCAGCCTGCTGCGGATGCGTGAATGGCACCCCGAAAAGGCGCCGGCTCTGGACTGGTGGGGTCTGGTGCTGTTCTCCGGAGCGCTGAGCCTCCTCGTGCTGGGGCTGCTGCGCGGCGAGACCGACGGCTGGAGCAGCCTGCCGATCACGGTCATGTTCGGCGCCTCCGTGGTTCTGCTGGCACTGTTCACCGTCGTCGAGAGGCGGCGCGGCGAACAGGCCATGCTGCAACTGTCGTTGTTCCGCAACGTCACCTTCAACGGCGTCTCCGCCGTCACGCTGCTGTGCGCCGCCGCCACCATGTCGGCGATCTTCCTGCTCGTCTCCTACGTCCAGAACGTGCTGGCGTTCTCGCCGTGGGAGACCGGACTGCGCTTCCTGCCGTTGACCCTGACCCTGTTCGTGGCCGCCGCCGTCGCCGGTTCGCTGACGACCCGGGTGCCGCAACGGCTGTTGATGGGGACCTCCATGGCTCTCATCGCCGTCGGACTGGCCCTCGTCGCGCTCACCGGCCCGCACACCGCCTGGACCGCGTTGCTGCCGAGCATGTTCGGCATCGGTATCGGCATGGGGCTGTTCAACCCCTCCCGCGCATCGCTGTCCATCGCCGTGGTGGAGCCGTCGAAGGCGGGTATGGCCTCCGGCATAAGTGAGACGTTCCAGCAGGTGGGCGTGGCCATCGGTATCGCCGGCTTCGGCGCCGTCTTCCACAGCCGGGTGACGGACCTGTTCACCCAGGCCGCCGCAGGTCGCCAACTGGGCCCCGCCGCCCACGGGTTCGGCGAGGCCGTGGCGGCCGGCGGCGGTGCCGAGGCCCTCAGCCGCGCGCCCCGGCACCTGGTTCCGGCCCTCGACGAGGCCGCGCGCACGGCCTTCGTGGACGGCCTGACCGACGTCATGCTCGTGTGTGCCGCCGTCGCGGCCGTCGGGGCGCTGGTCGGATTCGCCTTCGTCCGCACCCGGGACCTCCACGAGAGTGCCCGTACGGAGACGTCGAAGGACGCCGGCGCACCCGCGGCCGTTTCGGGCGACGAGGCGGAACAGAGTGGCGCCGTTTCCGTCGCGTGGAGCCGGAGCGAGAGCCGGGAGCCGGCCGGCGAGGCCCACTGACGGGCCGGACGAGCGACCGGGCAGCCACGGACCAGGGGGCGTGGCTGCCCGGTCTTGGAGGCCGGCACCACTGCCGTTACGCTTCGAAGAACCGATGATCGGCACGGGGGACGCTCGGCAACGCCAAGGGTCTCCCGGCAGGTCCCGGTCACCTCATTCGACAAGGGGAGCGGCCCGGATGACACAGGCGATGCGCGGCCCGGCGGAGCCCGCCGGGCTGGACCTGCCACTTGTCCGCAGGACCGGATATCTGCTGCACAAGGCCGGCGTGCTGCTGATGGAGGATGCCGAACGGGCCCTGGCGGCACAGGGGATGAGGATGCGCTACTTCTACGTCCTCGCGGCCCTGGAGAGTGGCCTCAGCCTGTCCCAGCAGGACCTGAGCCGGCTGCTGAACCTCGATCCGACGACCATGGTCGCGCTGGTGGACGAGATGGAGGGCGCGGGCCATGTGGAGCGCCGCCGCAACCCCTCGGACCGCAGGCGCTACATCCTGAGCCTGACCGACGCCGGCCGTGAGGCCCTCGAGCGCGCGGGTCACGCGGTCGACGCGGTGGAGCGGGAGTTCCTGGCCGCCGTACCCGAGGCGGACCGTGAGCGACTGCGGACGCTGCTCGGCGAACTGCTCGCCGACCGCTGGCCGCGGGTCATCGCCTGCGAGTGACCGTCCTGCGGGCGCGCGGGCACGGTTTCTCCTTCTCCGCTTCGCCGGAATTCATAAATCCGCATTTCGCGATCCTTCATGAGTTTCCGTGAGCCTGTCCGCGGAATTCGATAATCCCCTCCTGATACACCTTCAGGCGGAATTGTGGACAGTCTCACATGGTCCTTGATTCCCGCTGGACCCCAACTCGACCGTGTTAGTCTCGTTGTGTCCGAAGCCGACCGATCCAGGTCGGATCCGGCACGCGGGTCAAGCCCGCAACAGGGGGAAAGGTCAACGGGGGAATGAGCAGCAAGGATTTGTTCTACGGATCTTTCGACAGCTGCCTCGGTCCGGGCAGCGCACGCTTCTTCGGAAGTGGTTACAAACGAGTCGGCCAGGACCTCAGGAACATCAGCACCGACGGCTCGGCCGAACCGGGAGCTCTCGTCACCGCGCGGGGCACCCTGCACTACCCGCAGGACTGGTCCCGCAAGTCGGGCGCCGGCGAGCTGCGGCCGCATCTGAGCAGCATCGACGCGCTGGTACTTGCCGTGACGCTGGCCGAGACGCACATCGGCCGGGCCTTCGGGCTGACACCGGCGCAACAGCGGCGCACCTGGCTGCGGGAGGCCGACGTACGCGCCGGCAGCACCCCGCACGAGGACCTCGCGGACTTCCCCGTGGAGGGCCGTCTGCTCACGTCCAAGGGTCCGGACTCCGGCCCCTCCGCGCCGGTCAGCACCACGTTCGGCTGCCGGGTCGGCGGCCTGCGGGTGCGCTGCACTCTCGCGCACGAACGGGATCAACACGCAAGCGGTGGCCCGCACACCTACGCGGACGCCTCGCAGGCCCTGGGGCCGGCCAGTGGCCGCCACTACGGCGAGGGCTACAAAAACCGCATCCAGTACGCGAACCACGTCCACGTCGACCTGGACGGACAGCGCATCCAAGGCCGCCAGCGCGTCGTACCCGAACAGCCGGGTGCGGGCACGGACACCCACGGCGCCGAAGCGGAGTACGGGCCCTCGGTCTCGCCGATCGACGCGCTCGTTGGGGTGGCCCAGCTGGCCCAGGCCCTGCTCTACGCGCAGGACGGGCTGTCCCGGGGCCGTACCGACACGTTGTGGATGAGGCGCTTCGTCATCGGCGCCCGTACGCCGGTACGGCCGCTGGGCCGCAGCTTCGCCACGAACGTCCGCACCACCGGGACCCGGTTGGTCACCATGCGCGGGGAGACCTGGCGCACCGCGGACCTGGCCGTCGACGACTTCGCGGGGATCGGCGGCCGGTGCTCACTCGCGCACCGGCTGCCCGCGGCCTCCTGACCGCACGGCGCGACATCGCGGCGAAAGGCCGTATTCAATCCGCTCAGTATGCCCGAACGGACCATGCCAGGAACTCGGCCTGCCCATCGGGAATTCGACTGTGCGGTATCGCGAAATTGCAGGAACGTACGGGGGAATATCAGTCATGCTTTTTTCACCGACGTTACGCTTCGGAGAAGTGATCGTCGTACTCGAAGGACCGGCGCGCGTGCTCTGGAAAGAGCAGCCGCGGCAACCCGGCACCCGGTCCTGGACACCCGCGGGAATCTGGCCGGATCAAGACCAATTGGCGATGGTGCACGAACACATCGAAAAGGAACGACCGCTTCTGGTGCTGCTGGACGAGGCCCGCAGCCATGTGCCGGTGCTGCGCCAGGAGATGCGGTCCGCACCCTGTCAGCTGCTCGAGTCCCTGACCCGCGCCCACTCCGACGAGTCCGGGGAGGACGAGGTCGTGGAGTTGCGCCTGCCCTTCCTCGACTGGCTCCCGGACGCCCACCGGGACCGTGCCGCCCGGTTCCTGAAGGACAGCGACGAGACCCTGTCCCGCACACCGGTGGCACTCCTGCCGCCGCTGCTGACCGAGGACGGGCACGACGGGCTGCCGCCGAGCCCCCGCTTCGCCCGCCGCATCCTGCCGGGCGTCCTGCCCGCGGACCGGCTCGCCGCGGCCGTCGAGCACCTCTTCGCGGAGGCCTCGCAGCGATGCGCCGCGGCGGGTCCGGGAAGCGGGGCAGGCCGATGAAGCACCCACCTCACAACAGCCGCATCGCTGCCGGCAGCGGCACGAAGGCCACCATGGGCACGCTCCGCGCTCACGAACACCTCCCGCACGGCGGCCTCGGCCGGGGCGAACTGCCCACCGTCCTCCCGGACAGCCTCTTCGAGATGCCCAGTCACACGGAGATCGGTTCGCTGATCGCCGCGACCGCGGCCGCCAACCTCATGCTCGCCCGCCGACGTGCCGCGGACCGCCGTCTCCCGCACCACCAGGACGATTCCCGAAGGAGCCACTGATGGGACGCTCGGTGCTGGTCACCGGCGGCAACCGCGGCATCGGACTCGCCGTCGCCCGAGCCCTCGCGGCGGACGGCGACCGCGTCGCCGTCACCCACCGCGACACCCGGCCGCCGGACGGGCTCCTCGCGGTGCGCGCCGAGATGACCGATCCGCAGAGCATCGACACCGCGTTCGAGAAGGCGGAGGCGGAACACGGGCCGGTCGAAGTCCTCGTCGTGAACGCGGGCATCACCCGCGACAGGCTGCTCCTGCGCATGGAGGAGCGTGACTTCACCGACGTCGTCGACGTGAACCTGCAAGGCGCCTTCCGCACGGTGCGGCGCGCGGTGCGCGGCATGATGCGTGCCCGCTGGGGCCGTATCGTCCTGATGTCCTCGATGACCTACGCGTACGGGGCGCCGGGACAGGTCAACTACGCCGCCGCCAAAGCCGGGATGCTCGGTATGGCCCGCAGCCTCGCCTGGGAGCTCGGTCCCCGCAACATCACGGTCAACGTCGTCGCACCAGGTCTGATCGACACCGACATGAGCCGTGCGATCACCGATGGTCGGCGCCGGCACCTGCTGGCCATCACGCCCCTGGGCCACGCCGGGGAGGTGGAGGACGTCGCCGCCGCGGTCCGGTACCTGACCGGCGAATCGGGCCGCTATGTGACGGGAGCCGTCCTGCCCGTCAGCGGCGGCCTGGGCCTGGGCGGTTGACCCGCGACGCCACCGGCCGCAGCACCGCCGGCTCCGCCTTCGCGCGGTCCCTGGCCGCCGGCCCGCCCGTCCCGGCCATGACACCGGCGACGAGACCGCCACGACACCAACGACGAGAAGAGAACACGCCATGACCGACACGCACACCCCGACGCCCCGGACCGACTCACCGTCCGCGGCGCCCGCGCCGGAGCGCGGCCTCCACCTGGCCATCTCCGGGACGTACTCCAGTGGCAAGAGCACCACGACCGAGGCCCTGTCGATCGCGACCGGCATCCCTCGCACCCACGCGATGACCTCCCGCGAGATCCTGATGGATCTCGTCCCCGGCAAACAGGTGCAGGAACTGAGCGCGTCCGAGCTCACCATGCTCGGCCTGCGGCGCCTCGAAGAACGCATCCACCACGAGGCGGGCGCGGGACCGTTCATCTCGGACGGCTCCGTCATCCACGAGTGGATCTACGGCGAGGCGCGTATGCGCGTCGGCATCAATCCGGGCGCCAGCCTCCTGGTCAAGACGGTGAAGAACATCGCCGGGCTGCCGGTGAAGCGGTTCTACCGCCAGTACATGGACGCCTACGGCGCGGTCACCAAGGCACGCGCCAAGCGCATCTACGACGCCTATGTGCACCTGCCCGTCGAGTTCGCCATGAAGGCCGACGGTCACCGCCCGGTGTCGGAGAAGTTCCGCAAGCTCTCCGACGACCTGCTCATCGAGACGCTCGAGGAACTGCAGATCCCGTACCACGTCGTGGGCGGCAGCGTCCGCGACCGGGTGGCGCAGATCGTCGACATCTTCGGCCTGCCCCTGGTGATGCCGCTCGACGAGGCCATCGACCAGGCGCACCACCGCGTGCGGCAGGCCACCGAGGTCCTGGAACAGGACGACCGCTTCCACGAGGCGCAGCGCACCAAGTCCCTGCGCCGGCGCGTGGCCTACGCGACGCGGTTCTGACCCGCCGACGCCCACGGACGCCCTTCCCCTTCTCGACGCCCTGCCGTCGGCAAGGGGAAGGGCGCAGCGGCCGGTCCGACGAGCCCGGCAGGCGGCATGGCCGCGAAAAGCGTTGGACGGGCGATGCCCGGGCTTGTAGCTTGCAGTGGACCGTGACACCGCCCGAGGAGGTGAGACCCATGAACGCTGTATCGACGTGGGTGCTCCCCCTTGTGGTCACGGCCGGCGACTGACGTACAGGTCGCCGGGAGCGCCTCCACCACAAGGCACTCCCGAAAGGCAACACCCATGGACTCTGCACCCCGTTCGCAGGCTTCCGACGCCCACCGCGCGCCCCGCGAGTTCGACGTGATCATCGCCGGGTGCGGGCCGACCGGCGCTACGCTGGCCGCCGAACTGCGCCTGCACGACGTGCGGGTACTCGTCGTGGAGCGGGAAACCGAACCCGTGTCCTTCGCCCGCATCGTGGGTCTGCACGCACGCAGCCTCGAACTGCTGGACATGCGCGGGCTCCTGGAGCGCATGCTCGCCCACGGACGGCAGCGCCCGGCCGGCGGCCTCTTCGCCGCGATCGCCAAACCCGCGCCCAAGGACCTGGATTCCGCGCACGCCTATCTGCTGGGCATCCCGCAGCCCACCGTCGTGCGCCTGCTGGAGGAACACGCGGTCCACCTGGGTGCGCAGGTCCGGCACGGCAGTGCGGTGACCGCTCTGGACCAGGACGACGAGGGCGTGACCGTCGAACTGGCCGACGGCGAACGGCTGCGTTCGCGCTATCTCGTCGGCTGTGACGGCGGACGCAGTACGGTACGCAAACTGCTCGGCGTCGGCTTCCCCGGCGAAGCCTCACGGAACGACACGCTGATGGGCGAAGTGGAAGTGGGCGTGCCGCAGGACGAGATCGCCGCCAAGGTGAGCGAGATCCGCGCGGCCCAGCCGCGATTCTGGCTGCGGCCGGTCGGCGAGCGGGTCTACAGCCTCGTGGTCCCCGCCGCCGCCGTCAGCGACCGCGCGGAACCACCCACCCTCGAAGACTTCAGGCGCCGGCTGCGGGCCGTCGCCGGAACCGACTTCGGCATCCACTCCCCGCGCTGGTTGTCCCGCTTCGGGGACGCCACCCGGCTGGCCGAACGCTACCGGGTCGGGCGGGTGCCGCTGGCCGGCGATGCCGCCCACATCCATCCGCCCACCGGCGGACAGGGGCTCAACCTGGGCCTCCAGGACGCCTTCAACCTCGGCTGGAAACTGGCCGCGCAGATCCACGGCTGGGCACCGGAGACACTCCTGGACACCTACCCGCGCGAACGCCGTCCGGTCGCCGAGGACGTCCTCGACAACACCCGCGCCCAGATGGATCTGTACTCCACCGAACCGGGCCCGCAGGCCGTGCGCAGGCTGCTCACCGAACTGATGGACTTCGACGAGGTCAACCGCTTCCTGACCGAGAAGATCACCGCGATCGGCATCCGCTACGACTTCGGCGCTGGCCACGATCTGCTCGGCCGCCGGCTGCGGGACATCGACGTGAAGCGGGGGCGCCTCTACGGTCTGCTGCACCGCGGCCGCGGGCTGCTGCTGGACCGCACCGAACGCCTGACCGCCGGCGGCTGGTCGGACCGCGTCGACCACGTCGCCGATCCCACCGCGGCCCTGGACGTCCCGTGCGTTCTGCTGCGCCCCGACGGCCACGTCGCCTGGGTCGGCGACGACCAGCACGAACTCGACGACCACCTCGGTCGCTGGTTCGGCGAACCCACCGACTGAAGCCGCAGCAGGCAGCAGCGCGCGGCGGGAGGTGTTGGGCCGTCCGGCTCAGTCACGTTGCCGGACGCACCCGCACCCCCGTCGTACCCGGCTCACAGGGTCACCAGTCTCTCGAAGAAGAACTCGTGCTTGAGGAACGACGTCTCGTGTTCCGCCCCCGGGTACGGGGGGATGAGCTGGGCGGCCTGGAAGAGGCGCCAGCCGTCCTGCAGGGCGGCGACGCCGGTCTCGTACGGCGGCTCGTCCGCGTCCCCGGTGGTGGGCCGGCTCGCGCCGGTGCCGTCGTACCGAGCCCATCCGACGACCGGCGAATCCAGTGCCGAGGTGTCCAGGTACAGGACGAGCACCTGCTGCCGTACGGTGTCCGAGCTGGTCACGCGTGGCTCCTCTGCGCGGGTCGGTTCGAGATCCGGGTGGCCCAGTACTCGATGTCGAAGTCGGGGTCGGCGGACAGGGCCCGCCAGAGCCTGATCCGGTTGTGGATCTCCAGACGGCCGGTGGCCGTTTCGTACCAGGGGAAGGTGCGCCCCAACTCCTCGCGCACAGCGGGGTCGTGGAGGTCGGTGGTGTCCCACAGCCGTACCTGCGGCACCGTCGGGTTGAAACGGATCTTGTACATGTGGCGGACGGTGTCACTGTCGTTGCGGCGGCCGCCGTGCCAGATGCCGTGGTGCAGCAGGACGACCGTGCCGGCCGGGCAGGTCAGCCGGGTCTGCCCGCGCAGGTTCTGGTACCGGCCGGTGTCCGACTCGTTGGTGCGCCGCAGATGGCTGCCCGGGACGATGAGCGTGCCGCCCATGTCCGCGGTGACCTCCTGCGGGTAGTACATCAGCTGCACGTCGAAGGCGTCGGTGCGCAGGTCGATCAGGGCGTCGGCGTGCAGCGGCTGCGCACTGCCCTCGCGCGGCTCACGCGTGTGCACGAAGTGGTGGTCGACCGTGGGGTTCGGGCCCACCAGGCTTTCCAACGCGCCCGCAACCGAAGGTAGTTCGACCAGCCGCCGGGCGAAGGACCGCTCGGCGAACGCCTTCGGCACGGCGGTGCCGTACGGAACCGACGGCAGGCCCGCGGCGAAGACGCCGGGCGCCTCCTCGTTGAGTTCACGGGGCACGACGCCGTCCAGGCGCAGGAAACCGTGGGCCACGAACCGCGCCACCTGGGCGGAGCTCAGCAGTTGTCGTGTGGTTGGCATACGGCAACCGTAGGAAAGGACGGCCGTTCCGTAATGGGCTGTAATCAGCGGCCGCTGGTACTTTTCCGCCATGACGCACTACGTGGAGCCGGCCCTGGACCTGCCTCCGCACGTGGAGAACGCCGGGGTGGGCGTCCACGGCCACGCCGGCCCTCACGAGGTGTTCCGGCTGCCGCACCTGTGGCAGCTCCATCTGTACGCCTACTCCGGCACCTTGGAGTTCGACGGCTTCCGGCATCCGATCCGCCCCGGACACGTCAGCCTCGTACCGCCCGCCACCGAAGTGCACTTCCACTACGACCACGCGCCCAGCCAGCACCTGTACGCCCATTTCACGCTGCCCGGAGACGGCGAGCGGCGCCGCGTCCCGGCGATGCAGGACGCGGGCGCGGACGCGGCGATGCTCACCGCGATGCTGCGGCAGACGGTCGCGGCGGGCACCCAGTCCCCCACGCGCGCCGCCGCGGAACTGTGGACCGTGCTGTGGCGCACGACCACCCTGGCGCGCACGTCCGGAACCGGAGACGGGGCCCGGCACCCCGCCCTGCGGGCTGCCATGGCCCACATCGAGCAGCGTCTGGCGGAGCAGCTGAACGTCCCGGACATCGCCCGTGCCGCCGGGATCTCCCACACGCAGCTCACGCGGCTGTTCCGCAAGGACACCGGGCTCACCGTCGTCGGCTACATCCGCCACCGCCGGATGGAACGCGCCCGGCACCTGCTGATCGCCTCGACGCTCGCCATCCCGGCGATCGCCGCGACCGTCGGCATTCCCGACCTGCAGGCGTTCAACAAGACCTGCCACCGGGAGCTGGGCGCCTCACCACGCTCGGTCAGGCGCTCAGCGGGTCGATGAGACAGCCCGCGCCTACCGGTTGACGGAGCGCATGCCCGCCTCGTCGTAGCGCTCGCCGGACGCCTGGGGCAACTCGGCGTCGATACGGGCCAGATCGTCCTTGGTCAGTGTGATGTCGACCGCGGCGGCGTTCTGCTCCAGGTAGGTGCGGCGCTTGGTGCCCGGGATCGGCACCAGGTCCTCGCCCTGGGCCAGCACCCAGGCGATGGCCAGCTGCGCCGGCGTCACGTCCTTCTCGGCGGCGATCTCCTTCACCTTGGCCGCCAGCCGCAGGTTCGCCTCCAGGTTGGCGTCCTGGAAGCGGGGGTTCTGGCGGCGCCAGTCGTCGACGTCCAGGTCGTCCGGCGAGGTGAACCGCCCGGCGAGGAAGCCGCGGCCGAGGGGCGAGTACGGCACGAAGCCGATGCCCAGCTCCCGGCAGGCGGGCAGCACCTCGGCCTCCACGTCCCGCGACCACAGCGAGTACTCGCTCTGCACCGCGGTGACCGGGTGGACGGCGTGGGCGCGCCGGATGGTCTGCGCGCTCGCCTCACTCAGCCCGATGTGGCGCACCTTGCCCTCGGCGACGAGCTCGCCCAGTGCGCCGACGGTCTCCTCGATGGGCACGTTCGGGTCGACCCGGTGCTGGTAGTACAGGTCGATGTAGTCCGTGCCCAGACGCTTCAGGGAGCCGTGCACGGAGCTGCGGACGTGCTCTGCCGAGCCGTCCTGCGGGCCGACCGTGCTGATGTCGCCCGGTACCGCGTCGTCCATCCGGTAGTTGAACTTCGTCGCGATCACGTACGCGTCACGGTGCCCCCGGATCGCCTCGCCGACGAGGGACTCGTTGGTGAGCGGCCCGTACATCTGCGCGGTGTCGAGGAAGTCCACCCCGAGGTCGAGGGCGTGCCGGATGGTCGCGATGCCCTCGGCCTCGTCGGCGGATCCGTAGAAGGCGGACATCCCCATGCACCCCAGGCCGATGGCCGATACCTGCAAGTCCCGCAGACTGCGCTTCCGCATGTCGTGTCCCAGCCTTTCCCAGTCCTTGTGCGCCCTTACGTCCTCGACGCTATGACTTGGAGCGCACTCCATGGCAAGTCCGACGTGCTCGACGCGCGTCCCACCTGCTCGGGTCTGCATCCCCGGCACGGGGTGGGGGTGAAGCAAAGGGCGAGACCGGGACTGCAGAGGAGAGATCGTGAACGGCACATCACCGGCGGGGGGTCCCCGATGACGAAGTGGATGCCCCGGCCCGACGGCGGACGGCCCTCGGGCAGGTCCTGCTCCCACATCTGGACCGCGGACCCCGCGCCGCAGGGTGAGACGTGCGCCCAGTGCTTGGCGCGCGGGCGTGCGCCGTCAGGCCTGCTGCTCTGCCTGACCTGCGGGCACGTGGGGTGCGACGACAGCTCCCCCGGTGCCCACGCCACGGCGCACTTCCACTCCGGCGGCCACCCCGTGGCACGTTCCCTGGCGGCCGGCCAGGAATGGGCCTGGTGCTACGAGGACGAGGTGTACCTGGATCCGCTCCCGGAAGGGTCCGTGCCACGTTCCGCGCCGAGGACGCCCGAGTCGGTCTGGGACTACCCGCGGCCTCCCGCCGTGCAGGAGGACGACCGCCTCGTGCGTGTCGAGTGCGCCGGCCAGGTGGTGGCGGAGAGCCGGAGGGCGGTCCGGGTGCTGGAGACCAGCCATCCCCCCGTCTTCTACATTCCTCCGGCGGACGTCCGCACGGACCTTCTGTTTCCGGCGGTCTCGGGTCGCACCTGGTGCGAGTGGAAGGGAGCGGCCCGGTACTGGGACGTCGTCGTGGGAGACGACGTACGGGCTCGTGCCGCGTGGAGTTATCCGGAGCCCGAGCCCGGCTACACGACCCTCACCCGCTTCTTCGCCTTCTACCCGGGCAGCATGGACCGCTGCACCGTCGACGGGGAGGACGTCACGGCGCAGGAGGGCGACTTCTACGGCGGCTGGATCACCTCGGAAGTGCGGGGGCCGTTCAAGGGCGCGCCGGGCACCCTGATGTGGTGACGTCCCGCCTGCGGGCCCGAAGGACACCGTCCAACTGGTGTCCTTCGGGCCCCGTTCGTCAGCGCGGGCGCAGGGCTGTGTACTCGGCGGCCAGTTCGTCCGCCATGCGGCCCACGGAGAACCGCTCGGCGACCAGCTTCCTGCCCTCGGCCGCGTAGCGGCCTCGGTCGTCGGCGGAGGTGGCCGCGATACGTCGCAGCCCTCTCATCAGTCCGGTCTGGCTGGAGGTGTCCATCAGGATGCCGTTGACCTGGTCGCGCAGGTAGTGCGCGACGCCCCCGCGGCGGGGACCGGCGACAGGCAGGCCCGCGTCCATCGCCTCCAGCACCGCGATCCCGAACTCCTCCTTCGCGCTCGGGCACACGTACCAGCAGCAGGCGTCGGCCGTGCGCTCCGTCAGGGCACGCTGCAGGCGGCGTACCTCGGCGTTCGGCAGGGCGGGCAGCAGAGCCAGGCGACCGGCCGCCTCGGGGCATGCGGCGAGCAGGGCGTCGATACGGCGGCGGATGTCGTCCTCGACCGGTGTGCCGGTCCCGGGGCTGCCGCCGACGAGGACCAGCGTCGTGGTGCGGTGGGCACCCGTCGCCAGCCAGGCCCGGAGCAGGAGGTCCTGCTGTTTGACCGGGTGCAGCCGGCCCACGCAGAGCAGCACGGGCAGGTCACGGTCGCGGGGGTCCAGGGCGTCGGGGCGCGACCCGTCCCGGTAGAGCCGCGCCAGCGCCTCGCGCCGCCGGTCGTCCTCGTCGGGTGCGTCCCGGTAGGGGGCGATGCCCTCGGGCGGCGCGCTGGGTCCGCTTCCCCCGTTCAGCTGCGCGAGGCCGGGGAAGTGGCGGACGAGGTCCTGTGTGCCACCGCGTCCGGGGATGCCGACGACCGTGTCCGCGCGCTCGACGAGCCGGTCGGCCACGAACACCCGGTGCAGGTCGTTGCGCAGTGCCTCCGCCGCCGCCGGGTCGGCCGGATCACTGGCGGCATGGCGTTCGGCGAGGCCGCGATGCGGGTCGGGGGTGGCCGTGAAGACCAGGGCCGCGCCCAGGCGCTCGGCGGCGTCGGCGAGTGCCAGGCTGCCGTCGTCGGCGTATCTGACGTGCAGGACGTCCAAGGGGCGGGGCATGTCCCCGAGCAGACGGGTCGCCCACCAGGTGAGCGCCGGGCGGTGGCGGTGCATCTCCGGCTGGGCCGGCGCCGAGGGCGCGTCCACGGGCAGCCGCAGCACCCAGTGCCCGGGCGCGCGTTCATGAGCGAGCCGGCCGTCCGCCGCCAGGTCCTCGTGCCCGGCCGTCACGACCGTGATCACACCGGCTATGTCCTCGGTCTCGGCCAGCCGGTCGCCGAGCCCGCCGAGCAGCACCGCCAGTCCACCGCTCAGCCCCTGCCCGGGAGTGTCCAGGCCGCCCAGCAGCATGCTCTGGGCGACCAGCCGGCCCGCGAGCTTCTCCCCCTGCGGGCCGAGCACGGGCGTCGGCGGCGCCAGCAGAAGGCGTTCGTAGGCGTCCTCGGCGTGGGAGGTGCCGGGCAGGTGGGCCCGGCCGCCGGGAAGCTGGTGCAGGTAGCGCCAGGCGGCATGGCGTACGGCCCGGTGGGTGGTGTCCCGCGAGAGTGACGCGCCCTCGGCGGGGGTGAAGGGACGCAGGCCGGAGGCCACCGCGAGGTCCAGCAGCCGGCCCACGGGCGGTCCGTCGCGCGAGTCGCCGAGCGTGGCGCGCAGCACCTCCTCGGCGTGCCGGGGGCCGTGCCAGCGCACGGTCTCCGGCCACAGCTCCGTCAGGACGGCCATGAGCCGCGGGTCGCTCGCCCCGTGGGCGAGCAGGGCCTCCGGCGTCAGCGGTACGCCCAGGCGGGCGGCGCGGCGCAGCCCCGCCACGGCTTTGTCGTGGCGGTCGACGCCGGGCCCGTCGCCGGGCGACACGGCGCGTGGCCGCAGCCCGTATTCGGCTTCCAGCAGCCTCGCCAGTTCGCCCGCCGCGTCCGGAAGGCGTCTGTCGGGTCGCGGCTCGGGAAGGTGTGCGGTCCAGCCGGAGCCGTCGAAGAACGCGGTCCGGGCGGCCACCAAGGGGTCACGGCCCCCGTGGCCGACTTCTGCCGACCGTCCGGGCTCGTGAGCGGCCGAGGGGGATGCGAAAGCGGTGCCGGCCACGGGTTCTCCTGTCTCAGGGACGGCGCTGACCTCTGTGGTTCCCGGGGTGTCGGCCTTCTGGATGCACCTGCCGTCCGTGCCCATCGCCACACCGTCCGACCTGCCCGAACGTGCCTACGATGCGCTGGCGCCGCTTCGACGGAGGGTGGGCGCACGATGTCTCGCCGAGGGGTGCGTATGCCGCGTGTCGTTGTCGTCAGTCCCCCGTTCATGTCCCATGCGCGGCCGCTGTCGGTCCTGGCCGGTGCCCTGCATCTGCGGGGGGCGGACGTGTACTTCGCCTGTGCTCCTGCGTTCGAGCACCTGGCCCGGGAGGCGGGGGTGGGCTTCGAGCCGCTGTCCGTGACGCGCAACGCCAACACCGGGGTGGCCGAGGCGACCGAGCAGGACGCCCAAGAGGCGGCGCGGCTGGCCGAGTTCCTCGACGCGACCAGGGAGGGCGCCGTCTCCACGCTGCTCGCCCAGGCCCGCCACCGGCGCGCGGACATGCTGGCCGACCCCGACGGCGTGCTCGACGCGCTGCGCTCGGCCGACCGGCGGCTGCGGCCCGACTGGTACGTCGTGGACCAGCTCAGCTACCCGGTCACCCTGGCACTGCACTGCCTCGGCCTGCCCTACGCGACCTTCTGTCCCGGGCACCCCAGTTACGTGCTCAGCGGCCCCGACGCCTACTTCGGCGTCCCCTGCGCCTGGCCCGACGCGCTGCGCCCCGATCCGGACCCCCTGGGGCAACTGCGGGCCGCAGCGCGGGAGAACGACGAGGCCTTCACGGCCCTGTTCGCCTCCTTCTCCCGGCGGCACGCGCCCGCGCGGCCGGCTCCGGGCCGGGCCTTCGCCCTCAGCTCGCCGCATGCCGTCGTCTACGCCTACCCGGAGTTCGCGTGGCTGCCGACACCTCCGCCGGGGCCGGCCCGCCTGTACGCCGGGCACATGGCCGCCGCCCCGGAGCCCCTCGACAAGGAGTGGGACACGCGCCTGCGCAAGCTGCGAGCGAGCGGGGAGGAGCGGATCGTCCTCGTCGCGCTCGGCACGTTCCTGTCCGCACGGGACGACGTCCTGCGCACGGTCGTCACGGGGCTGCTCCAGGGCAGGCCGGACGTGTCGGTCGTCGTCGCCGCCGGGAAACGGTCCGCGGCGCTGGCCGATCTCGCCGGCGAGCGGGCCGTGGTGGTGCCGTCGGTGCCCCAGCGCGCGCTGCTGGAGCGGGTGGACGCGATGGTGCATCACGGCGGCAGCAACTCCTTCACCGAGTGCCTGAGGGCGGGCGTGCCCGCGGTGGTGCTGCCGTTCTCCAGCGACCAGTTCTCCGTGGCCCGGGACGCGGAGCGTTCGGGCGCCGGTGTGGTCCTCGACCCGAACAGGCTCTCGCCGGCCGACGTTCCCGCGGCACTGGAGACGGTGTGGCGCACCGTGAGCCCGCGCATGCCCGACCTGGCCGCGTCGGTACGGCGGCGGGGGCCCCGGTGGGCAGCCGGTGAACTGCTGGCCGCCATGGCCCGGCGGACGTCGGCGGACTGATCCGGCGCCGTCGCCCCGGCACACGCCCGGCGGCGGTCAGTCGAACGGCATACCGGATGTGGGCAGCCGCACCGGCGGTCCGAAGACCACCGGGAGGCCGGGCGCGTACAGAACGCTCACGGGCTCGCCCTGCGGCCTCGACAGACCCGCCTCCGCGACCAGGTCGTCCTCCCATCCCAGCAGGTTGCACCTGCGGAAGGACCAGGCGGGGTGCGCGTTGGGGAGGTAGTAGGTGCGCCCGAGGAACCGCTCGTGCAGCCCCCACCGCTGGGTGAGGAACTCCTCCAGCGGCCCGGCCGCCACCGCCTCGTCCTGGACGTCCAGCCACACACGTGCCCCCGCGCGCGTACCCTGGCGCCGCTGCGTGCTGTACAGCAGCCGGTTGTCGAACCACTGGCCGCTGATGCGGGACCACCGGTAGGGCAGCCCGAAAGCGCCGCGCGCCGTCAGCACGGGCAGCAGCCGGTCGCAGTCGAGCGAGCGGAACACGACCCCGCGCCGCCCCGCGGCGTCGCGGCTGTACAGCCGGACGTTGACCTCGCCGAAGCTCCCCAGGTACGGCAGCGCCGGCGTCCGGCCGAAGGCGAGGTCGTCCATGCGGAAGAAGACCAGGCCGACGTAGGCTCGGCCCCGGTACAGGTCGGGCACGGTACCGGCCGGCAGCAGCCGGGCCACCTCGAACGGGTCGGCGGGCCAGTGCAGGAACACCAGGTCCCGCCAGCGCTGCCGGAACAGCACGCGCCGCACCGTACGGGGAGCCAGCGGTGTCAGCGCCTCCGCGGGCCGGGCGCGGTGGGACGGGGGGCTGTACGCGAGACGTCTTCTGGGCATGGCCGCTCTACCGCACCACGTCGAGCGTCGCGCCGGAGCCGGGGCGAACCAGCCTCGCTCCCGCGGAGAGCGCCTCCACGATCGCGTCCACGCCCTCCCTGACCGGCAGTCCCGGCGGCAGCGGCGGCGCGTCACCCACGACGGCGCGCGCGGCGAAGCCCGTGTCCATGTGGGGCAGGTTGACCTCCAGTACGCTCACGCCCTTGCGCCGCTGCTCGCGGCGGACCGCGGTCAGCCAGGTGGCCAGCGCCGCCTTGGCGGCGGCGTAGTCCGCCATCCGGGCCGGTGCCGCCTCGGCCACGATCCCGGTGACGGCGGCGAGCACACCGCCCTCGGGCACCCGGTCCGCGGCGGCCCTCAGGAACGCCATCGGGGCCAGCGCGTTCACCGCCATCAGGTGTTCGCGGACCGCGTCCTCCACCTCCCCGACCGGCCCGAAGGCGGCGACGCCGACACACACGACGACAGCGTCCAGGCCGCCCAGCTCCGCCACCGCCCAGTCGACCGTCTTGGCGCAGGAGTCGACGTCCCAGGCGTCGAAGGTGCAGGCGGGGGCGTGCCCGCACGCCGCCGAGACACGGGTGAGGGCCTCGCGGTCACGACCGGCCAGTGCCGTGCGGGCGCCCAGGGTGTGCAGACGGACGGCGAGCGCGCCCCCGATCTCCCCGGTGGCGCCGGGCACCAGAATCCGTGCACCGCGCAGGTCCATGCCCTGCCTCCCGTTCGCAGCCGACCACCTGGACGTACGTGTCTGGTTCGCCGGTCGGCCGCCGGGCGGATGCAGGGGGGTGGGTGGCACACCGGGAACGTCACACGGTGCCCCCGTGGACGCCTCCGCTCTTCCGCCGCGCGGCGGCCAGTTCGTCCGCGAGGTCCCGCAGGTCCTGTGCGCTGCGCGTGGGAGGGGTCATCGTCCGCGGATATACGGACGCTCCGCGCCGCAGCCACGCTCCCTGCAGTCCCGCTCGCCGCGCACCGTCGGTGTCCCAGGGGTGCACGGCGACCAGCATCGCCCGCCCGGGTCGTATGCCGGCCCGTTCGACGGCATGGTGGTAAGCGGCGGGCGCGGGTTTCCAGCAGCGAGGGCCGGAGACGTCCGACAGGACCTCGAAGCAGTGCAGCACTCCCGCCCTGTCCAGCAGCCGCTCGGTCGAGGCGACGCTGCCGTTGGTCATCGCCGTCAGCCGATACCCGGCCTCGCTCAACGTCCGTACCCCGTCCGGCACATCGGGATGGACGTCCAGCTGGGAGAAGCCGCCCATAATGTGCCCGGCCGCGGCCTCTTCCTCGCCTTCCCAGCCGTCGAGGCCGGACAGCAACGTCCGCAGCCCCTCGTGGGCCACGGACGTGAAGTCCTCGTAGGCACCGGCGGCCGTCAGGGCGAAACCGTCCCGCAGCACCCCGGCGAACCACGTCGGCAGCAGATGCCCCGGGGCCCCTGTGTCCTCGAAGCGGACGCGCAGCGACGTGAGGTCGCTGAGCGTCTCGTTGACGTCGAAGACCAGGACCTCGGGCTGGTCGGCAGCCATGGGCTCCCCTTCCGGGCGTCCGTACGCGGTCGCCGGGCAGCGCGACCGTCGCGCGGCGAGTACCCGTCCTGCGCGCTGTCGCCGCACCGTGCGCCGGGGATGCGGTCCGAGGGCGGCGCCGGGGTGCGGGCCGTCGGCGCGTCAGCAGCCGCCTGAAGCCGCCGGGGCACCGATGCCGATCTGGAGCGTGGCCGGGGCGGCGCAACATCCGCCGCCTTCAGCGCCCTGTACGGCGTCGGGGTCGTCGAACAGGCCCGCGCCCCCGCAGACGCCGGTCTCCGGCAGGGTCAACTCCACGCGTTCGGCGGCCTCGCGGTCGCCGGCGATCGCGGCGGCGATGGAGCGGACCTGCTCGTAGCCGGTCATCGCGAGGAACGTGGGGGCACGGCCGTAGGACTTCATGCCGACCAGGTAGACACCCTGCTCGGGATGGGAGAGCTCGTTGACGCCGTGCGGGTAGACGGTGCCGCAGGAGTGGACGTTCGGGTCGATCAGCGGGGCCAGCGCGGTCGGGGCCTGGAGGCGCTCGTCGAGGCCGAGGCGGACCTCGGACAGGAACGACAGGTCGGGGCGGAAGCCGGTCAGGACGATCACCTCGTCGACCGGGTCGAGGCGGCGGCCGTCCTCGGCGACCAGGACCAGCCGGTCGTCGGTGTCGCGTTCGACGGCCGCGATGCGGAAGCCCGTGACCGCGCCTGCGTGGCCGTTGTCGACGGCGGCCTTGGCGCGCAGTCCCAGGGCTCCTCGCGCGGGGAGCTGGTCGGCCTCGCCTCCGCCGTAGGTGTCGGTACGGATGCCGCGCCGCAGGATCCACACCGCGTGCGTGGCGTTGTCCTCCTCGGCGAGGTCGGCGAGGTAGGCCAGGGCGGTGAACGCGGAGGCGCCCGAGCCGACGACGGCGGTCCGCCTGCCCGTGTACCGGGCGCGCACGGCCGGGTCGCTCAGGTCGGGTACGCGGTAGGAGACACGGTCGGCGGCGGCCTTCTCGCCGAGGGCGGGCAAGCCGTCCGCGCCCATCGGGCCGGGGGTGGACCAGGTGCCGGAGGCGTCGACGACGGCGCGGGCGGTGATCCGCTCCTCATGGCCGCTCGCGGTACGGACGTGCACGACGAAGGGCTGCTCGTCGCGGCCGGAGTCGACGATGCGGTCACGGCCCGCGCGGGCGACGCCGGTGACCGTGACGCCGTAGCGGACCTTGTCCCCGAGGGCGTCGGCGAGCGGCTGCAGGTACTTCTGGGCCCAGTCTCCGCCGGTCGGATAGACGGCACCGTCGGGGCGGGTCCAACCGGTCGGGGCGAGCAGCTTCTCGGCGGCGGGATCGGTGACCTCGGCCCACGGCGAGAACAGCCGGACGTGCGCCCAGGCCCGTACGGCGGTGGCGGCGGACGGTCCGGCCTCCAGGACCAGCGGTTCGATGCCGCGCTCGACGAGATGGGCGGCGGCGGCCAGGCCGATGGGCCCGGCTCCGACGACCACGACGGGCAGCTGCTCGGTCGCGGACACGCTGTTGGTGGGCACAGCCACGGGATTCCCCTTTGCTTCGACGTTCGTCGATGTCTCTGCGCCCACCATGCCATCTGATTCGACGAGCGTCAACATAGACAGATATCGAATCAAAGACCTTGGTTCGACATGTGTCAACATAGACGTATGTCGAACACCAAGGTGTTGCCGCTGCTGGAACCCGCCACCGGTGAGGGGACGGCGCCGTGCTGCCCGCCCCTGACCGAGCGCCCGTTCACCGCGGACGAAGCGGAGAGCGCCGCGCGCATGTTCAAGGCCCTGGGTGATCCGGTGCGGCTGAGGCTGTTCTCCGCGGTCGCCTCGCACGAGGGCGGCGAGGCGTGCGTGTGTGACATCTCCGACGTCGGCGTCTCGCAGCCGACCGTGTCCCACCACCTGAAGAAGCTCAAGGACGCCGGTCTGCTCACCTCCGAACGGCGCGGCACCTGGGTCTACTACCGGGTCGAGCCGTCCGTCCTCGCCACGATGGGCCGACTGCTGACGATCCCGCCGTCCGCGGTCTGAGCCGGACGGCGGGGAACAGCGGGCGGGCCGGGCCTCAGCTCTCCTGCGCCGCGAGTGCGGACTGCCGGGCGGCCGCGAACCTGCCCCGCCAGGCGAGGGACACGTACACGAGCGCGACCAGGACGGGCACCTCGATCAGCGGACCGACGACGCCGGACAGCGCCTGGCCGGAGGTGACGCCGAAGGTGGCGATGGCGACGGCGATCGCCAGCTCGAAGTTGTTGCCCGCGGCGGTGAAGGCGAGGGTGGCCGTGCGGTCGTAGGCCAGGCCGATGGCCTTGCCGAGGGCGAAGGTGCCGAACCACATGATCGCGAAGTAGGCCAGCAGCGGCAGGGCGATGCGGGCCACGTCCAGGGGCTGGGAAGTGATCGTCTTTCCTTGCAGGGCGAAAAGGACGACGATCGTGAAGAGCAGGCCGTACAGCGCCCAGGGGCCGATCCTGGGCAGGAAGCGCGTCTCGTACCCGTCGCGGCCCAGCTTCCGTTCGCCGATGCGACGGGTGAGGAAGCCCGCCAGCAGCGGGACACCGAGGAAGATGACGACGTTCAGAGCGATCTTTCCCATGGAGATGTCCAGGTGCCGGCCGTCGCCCAATCCGAGCCAGCCGGGCAGCAGTTCGAGGTAGAACCAGCCGAGCAGACCGAACGCCAGGACCTGGAAGAGGGAGTTGAGCGCGACGAGGACGGCGGCCGCCTCGCGGTCGCCGCAGGCGAGGTCGTTCCAGATGATGACCATGGCGATGCAGCGGGCGAGCCCGACGACGATCAGGCCGGTGCGGTACTCCGGCAGGTCCGGCAGGAAGATCCATGCCAGCGCGAACATCACGGCAGGGCCGATCAGCCAGTTGATGACCAGCGACGAGATCATGAGCCGCCTGTCGCCGGTGACGGCGTCGAGCTTGTCGTAGCGCACCTTGGCCAGGACCGGGTACATCATGATCAGCAGGCCGAGCGCGATCGGCAGCGAGACACCCCCGATCGCGACCCGGGCGAGGGCGTCGTTCAGGCCGGGGACGGCCCGGCCCAGACCGAGGCCGGCGGCCATGGCGGCCAGGATCCAGACGGCGAGGAAACGGTCGAGCGTCGACAACTGCGCGACGACCGAGGACTCTTTGGCGGTCGCGGTCTCTGTGCGGGTCATGGGCAGGCCCTCTTGTTCTCGGCGGCGCGGCGAGCGGACTCGGCCAGTTCGGCGAACTGGCCGGCCAGCGAGGCGATGACGTCGGGGCGCAGCCTGTAGTACGTGTACCGGCCGCACGGCTCCGTCTCCACGACCCCCGCCTCGCGCAGCACTCTCAGGTGGTTGGACAGGTTGGTCTGCCGGGCACCGGTCTCCTCGATGAGGTGGGTGGTGCAGAGCGTCTCCCGGGCCAGCAAGGTGACGATCTGAAGGCGCAGCGGGTCCGCGAGGACGCGCATCAGATCAGTGTCGACCGACATCATCATGGGCTGATACTGTCACATCACCGTGAGCTGATACCAGCCAGCACTGATGTGTTGTGCGTCGTCCCAACGTCCGGCCTCTCCCGCCCCCTTGGTCCACCGACGTCCACCGACGAAGGAAGAACGATGTCCTCCAGCCCTCTCGCTTCCGTGCTGTTCGTCTGCGTCCACAACGCCGGCCGTTCGCAGATGGCCGCCGGATTCCTCGACCACCTCGCGGGCGACCGGATCGAGGTACGCTCGGCCGGCTCGGTCCCCGGGGACCAGGTCAACCCCGCCGCGGTCGAGGCCATGCACGAGGTCGGCGTCGACATCTCCGCGGCCACGCCGAAGATCCTGACCACCGAGGCCGTCCAGGCGTCCGACTACGTCATCACCATGGGCTGCGGCGACGCCTGCCCCGTCTTCCCGGGCAAGACTTACCTCGACTGGGCCCTGGAGGACCCGGCGGGCAAGGGCGTCGAGGTGGTACGCCCCATCCGCGACGAGATCCGCAAGCGCATCGAGGCCCTCATCACCGAGATCGACGCGCAGCAGGAGGCATGACCTCGTGACGATCTCGATCCGGCCCGCCCGGGAAGAGGAAGCGGCCCTGTTGACGGATCTGGCTCTTCGCTCGAAGGCCCACTGGGGGTACGACCCAGAGTTCCTCGCGTCGTGTCGCGAGGAACTCACCCTCAGGAGTACGGAACTCGCCGCCCGTCGTACGGCTGTTGCGGCACACCACGGCCGCATCGTGGGCTTCACGACTTTCGAGGGCGAGCCACCGCGGGGCGTTCTCGGCATGATGTTCGTCGATCCCGACGTCATCGGGCAGGGCATCGGCCGGATGCTGTTCAACCAGGTGGCGCAGACCGCCAAGGTGCTGGGATTCACCGAGTTCACCATCGACGCGGATCCGAACGCCGAGCCCTTCTACGAGGCCATGGGAGGCGTCGCCGTGGGCCGCGTGCCGTCCGGCTCGATCCCTGGTCGCACCCTCACCCAGTACCTGCGCTCCCTCCCGAGTTGAGGTTCTCGGCGACCGGCCATCGCCATGAGGTCCGGGTCAGGGCACTACGACGATCTTGCGGCCCTGGCCCGCCGCGAACTGGTTCAGTGCCTGGGGGTACTGGGTCAGGGGCAGGCGGTGGCTGATGAAGACCTGGGGATCGAGTACCCCCGTGGCGAACAGTTCCGCCGCCCGCTCGTAGCTGTGCAGGACGGCCATGGAACCGGTGATGGTGATCTCCTGGTTGTAGATGCGGTACGGCGAGATGGTGGCCGTCGTCGCGTAGTCCGAGACGCCGAACTGCAGGAAGGTGCCGGCCTTGGCGACGCGTTCCAGGCCGTCCTGGATGGCGGCGGCGTTGCCGGTCGCGTCGACCACCACGTCCCAGCCCCGCGGTCGCCCCAACTCATCGGCGTTGGCGGCTGCCTGGGAGCAGCCCAGCTTCTCGGCGGTCGCCAGCCGCTCCGGGTTGAGGTCGACGACGTCCACCGAGGCGGCTCCGGTGCGCTTGGCGAGTTCCAGCATCATCAGGCCCATCGTCCCGCTGCCGTAGATCAGGACGTGCGCGCCGAGCCTGCTGTTGAGGACGTCGTAGCCGCGCACGGCGCAGGACAGCGGCTCGATGAGCGCCGCGTCCTGGACCTCGACATGCTCGGGCAGTCGTACGCAGTTGGCGACCGGAGCCACGGCGTACTCGGCGGCGCCGCCCGCCACGGTCACGCCGATCGCCTGCCAGCGGTCGCAGAGGTTGTTGCGGCCGGCCCGGCAGTAGCGGCACTCGTTGCAGTACAGCGAGGGGTCGACCGCGACCCGGTCGCCGAGGGCGAGCTCGGTGACCTCGCTGCCGAGGCCGACGACCTCGCCGGCGAACTCATGGCCCGGGACGACGGGCAGGGTCGGTGCGAACTCCCCCTGCAGGATGTGCAGGTCCGTTCCGCACAGTCCGCAGGCCGCCACGTCGACCACGACCTCGCGCGGCCCGGGGGTGGGGTCGGGCACCGTGGTGACGGTGACCTGGCCGGGGGCTTCGATGACGGCGGCTTTCACTTGACTGCTCCTAGGGACAGGCCGCGGACCAGTTTGTCCTGGGCGGCGAAACCGGCGATGAGCACGGGCAGGGACACCAGCGTGGCGGCGGCGCAGAGGCGGGCGAGGAAGAGGCCTTCGCTGGTGATGAAGCCGACCAGAAAGACCGGCGCGGTCGAGGCGTTGGTCGCGGTGAGGTTGACCGCGAACATGAACTCGTTCCAGCTGAAGATGAAGCAGATCAGCGCGGTGGCGGCGAGGCCGGGCATGGCGACCGGGGCGACGATCCGCCACAGCACGGTGAGCAGGTTGGCCCCGTCGACCTCGGCGGCCTCCAGGATCTCCTTCGGGACCTCGGCGAGGAAGGAACGCATCATCCACACCGCGATCGGAAGGTTCATGGCGGTGTAGAGGACGATCAGTGTCCACACGTTGTCGAGCATCCCGGCGTCCTTGACGATCAGGTACACCGGCAGCAGGGCCGCGATGGCCGGGAGGAACTTGGTGGACAGGAAGAAGAACATGACGTCCGTCCACTTCCGCACCGGCTTGATGGACAGCGCGTAGGCCGTCGGCACCGCCAGGGCGAGAACCAGCAGGGTCGAAATGACGCTGGCCATGGCCGAGTTGAGCAGGAACGGGGTGATGTCCCGGCTGAACAGCAGCTTGTACTGGTCGAAGGTGAGAGGTGCGAGGAGGCTCGGCGGGTTGGTGGCCGCGTCCGCCTCCTGGTGGAAGGAGGTGAGCACCATCCAGGCCACGGGCGCGAAGAACGCCAGCGTGGCGAGCCAGGCCACGAAGGTCCACAGCGGGGACAGCCTCGGCGCGTCGCCATGGTCGTCACGGCGGCGGACGAGTTTCCTCAGCCGCGCGCCGGGAGCGCCGGGCGCGGCTGTCGCTGCGTGAGCGGTCATCGGGACACCTCCTCACGGAACAGGGACGCGATCGTGCGCAGTGCGAAGGTCGCGATCACGATCGAGCCGAGGACGACGACGACACCGGCGGCGGCCGCCTGGCCGTACTCGTACTTGCGGAACATGGTCAGGTAGATCTCGTAGGGCAGATTGGTGGTCTGGGAGCCGGGACCGCCCTGGGTGATGGTGTAGACCGCGTCGAAGGTCTGCACGACGTAGATGGTGCCGAGCAGGACGCCCAGTTCGATGTACTGGCGCAGGTGCGGCAGCGTGATGTGGCGGAAGGTCTGCGTCGCCGAGGCCCCGTCCATGCGGGCCGCTTCGAGCACGTCACCGGGCTGGGCCTGGAGGCCGGCCAGCAGGATCAGCATCATGAACGGTGTCCACTGCCAGACCAGGGAGATGACGACGGCGGGCATGGGGTACGACGAGACCCAGTCGACCGTGGGGCCGTTGGCGGCTCCGAACAGTCGCCATACGGCGTTCAGGGTGCCGTTGAGCAGGCCGTAGTCGGGGTTGTAGATCGCGTGCTTCCACAGCAGCGCCGCCGCGACCGGCATGACCAGGAACGGCGCGATGAGCATCGTCCGGGCCAGGCCGCGGCCGGCGAACCGCCGGTCCAGCAGCAGGGCCAGACCGAGGCCGAGGAGCACGCTGATGAGGACCACCGACGCGGTCAGGACGATGGTGTTGAGGACCGCGGTGCGCAGCCGCTCGTCGGTGAAGACGAACGTGAAGTTGGACAGGCCGACGAAGTGCCGCTCGCCCGGCTTGAGGATGTTCCACTGGAGGGTGGAGATCACGAGGGTTGCCACGAAGGGCAGTTGGGTCACGACGATCGTGAAGACCAGCGCGGGCAGCAGCGGAAAGCGGCGTTTCCAGGCGCCGGCACCGCGGGAGGCGCGGGGGCGGACGGGAGGTGGAGCTGTCTTGGGTGGGGCGGTGAGCGTGGTCATGGAGGGTTCCTCTGCCGGGACGGCCGGAATGGGGGAAGCGGTGCCCGGCCGGGGGGAGGACCGGCCGGGCGGTCGAGGTCACTTCTGGTAGTTCTCGGCGACGTCGGCGGCGAGCTTCTGGCCGTCCTTCAGTGCCGTGTCCACGCTGGTCTTGCCGGCGATGGCGGCGGAGATCTCCTGGGTGACCTTCGTGCCCAGGTCCTGGAACTCCGGGATGGCCACGTACTGGACACCGACCGTCGGGCGGGGCTGGACGCCCGGGTCGGCCGGGTCGGCACCCTCGATCGACTTCAGCGTGATGTCACCGAAGGACCCGGCGGCCTTCTGGTACTGCGGGATCGCGTACGTGCTGGCCCGCTTGCCGGAGGGAACCCGGGCCCAGCCGAGCTTCTGGCCGACCAGGTTCTCGTACTTCTTGCTGCCGGCCCACAGCATGAACTTCGCCGCGGCGTCCGCGTTCTTGGTGGTCTTGGGCATGGCCCAGGCCCAAGACCACAGCCACCCACTGCTCTTCGTCTGGGCGGTCGGGGCATAGGCGTAGCCGACGTGCCCGGCGATCTTGCTGGAGGCGGGGTCCTCAAGAGATCCGGCGGCGCTGGTGGCGTCGTACCACATGGCGACCTTCTTCTGGCTCATGGCATTCAGGCACTCGGTGAAGCCGGACTGCGCCGCGCCCGCCTCGCCGTGCTTCTTGACCAGGTCCACGTAGAAGTTGGTGGCCTTCTTGAAGGCGGGGCTGTCCACCTGGGCCTTCCAGTCCTTCGTGAACCATGTGCCGCCGAAGGTGTTGACCACGGTGGTCAGCGGTGCGCCGAGTTCGCCCCAGCCGGCCAGACCGCGCAGGCAGATGCCTCGCATGCCGGGCTCGGCGCCGTCGACCTTGGCCGCGATGTCCGCGATCTGCTGCCAGGTGGGGTGCTCGGGCACCGTGACGCCCTTCGCCCTCATGACGTCCTTGTTGTACATCAGGAAGGACGACTCGCCGTAGAACGGCAGGGCGTACAGCTTGCCGTCGGCTCCGGACAGGGAGGTGACGATGGGCTTGAGCAGGTCGGCCTTGTCGAAGCCGGCGTCCTTGTCGGCGTAGGAACCCAGCTCGTGCAGCCAGCCGTTCTTGGTCCAGATCGGCACCTCGTAGGCGCCGATGGTGGCGACGTCGTACTGGCCGGCCTGGGTGGCGATGTCCTGGGTGACCTTGTCGCGCAGTTCGTTCTCGGGAAGGATCGTGAAGTTGACCTTGATGCCCGTGTCCTTGGTGAACGTGCTCTTGGTCAGTTTGGCGATGTCCTCCATCTGCGGGTTGCCCACCATCAGCACGTTGATGCTCTTGCCGCCGCCACCGGAACTCGACGAACCACCCGCGCCGCTGCAGGCGACCAGCAGTGAGCCGGCGGCCGTGGCCGTGGCGAGAACATGAACCATTCTCCGTGTACGCATGACTGACTCCAGGGTGTTCGAGGGCATGGGGAACCACGCCCCGGCCTTGCGGGGTGGGATGGACGAGGGATGGGCTGCGGCTCAGGCCTGGATGACCTGAGGACCCAGCAGCGCGTAGCGGCGGGCCTCGGAACTGTGCAGTCCCGTGTCGGTGACGATGGCCTCGAAGTCGGTGACCTGCGCGAAACGGCAGAAGCTGACGGCACCGAATTTGGTGTGGACGCCGGAGAACACCCGGCGTTTGGCGACCCGCATGACCTCGGCCTTCAAGGCGCCGACGGCGGGGTCGGGAGTGGTGAGTCCGTACTGGCGGGAGATGCCGTTCGCGCCGACGAACGCCAGGTCGATGGCGAAGCCGGACAGCATGCGGGTGGCCCAGTGGTCGACGGTGGCCAGCGTCCCGCCGCGGACCCGGCCGCCGAGCAGCAGCACGTTGATGTTCTCGGCGGCCGCCAGGGCGCCGGCGGTGGACAGCGAGGCGGTGACCACGGTCAGTGGCCGGTCGCGGGGCAGGGCGGCGGCGATGAGCTGCGGGGTGTAGCCCTCGTCGATGTAGACGGTCTCGGCGTCACCGAGGAGTTCGACCGCGGCGCCGGCGATCCTGGCCTTCTCGGGGACGTGCCTGGTGGTGCGGAAGGCGAGCGTCGTCTCGAAGCCAGCGCTCTCCACAGGGTGTGCGCCGCCGTGCGTACGGCGGACGAGCCCGTGCCTCTCCAGTGCGTTGAGGTCTCGCCTCACGGTCTCCTTGGAGACCCGCAGCTCTACGGCGAGCTGCCCGACGTCGACGGATCCGTCACGGCGTGCCGTCTCCAGGATTCCCCGTCTTCGTTCCTCGGTGTCCACGGCGACACCTCCGTTCCACGGCTCCGCATGATGTGCCCGAGTGGGCCGATCCCCGAGCCCGTCCCGTTCGGGCTCCGGTGGCCAAATTTCTACAAGGGGACAGCGGCTGCTGACCAGGTTCGTCGTCACGAAGTTCGTGACCGAATGTGACCGTCTCGCCGGACACGGATTCCCTGCTCGCCGCGGCGGAACGCGTCGGGGAGGGGGGACCGGGTGACTGCAAGCGGACCCCGACGTGCCCGATGGGTGCCCGTTTCCGGATGGATCAGGATCGCGGGCCGGGAGGTGGGAGCGGATTTCCGGTCACCTGAGGATGGGCTTCCCGTCGTTTCCCGGACGCCTGATGCGCGCCCAAGCGGCCTCGCCGACCTGTGCGGCCAGATCACCCTGCCGTGACAGGAAGCTTTCTGAGGAGCCCTTGCGCAAGGCCACTTCGTTGTCGCGGTCGACCTCCGCGCGTGCTCGTCGAGACAGTCGCCGAGTCGGCGGGCAGAAGCTGTCTGTCTCGCTGGCTCGCCTGCCGCACGACATATACCCCGCCGCACACAGCTCTGCTCCTCGACCGAGGCCACCACCCCATTTGTTGAATTTCAGCCATGCGGTGGAGAACAATGCGCATGTCTTCCGTACTATCGCTAAGACACAGGTGTGCAGCAGTAACGGCTGCCGCGAACCTGGCTATCAGGATGAACAGCACACGCATGAAATTCCGCACATGCCGCAGCCTGCTACCCACCGGCCGTGGCGCCAGGGAAAGGGTGTGAGCACGATGTCCGAAACCACAACCAACACCACCGAGTTGACGTCGCAGTACAGCACGCAGGTGGCCGGCGACCTTGAGCGCAACCTCAAGGAGCAGGAGCGCGTCCAGGGCGAGATCGAGGCACTGCAGGCGCAGTTGACCGCCCTGCAGCAGGACCAGACGGTCCTTGTGAACATCCAGCAGGCTCTGGGAGGCCCGGCGGCATCCGTCGAGCCGGAGCCGGAGGCCGTCGCGGCGGTGCCCGCTCCTCGCAAGCGCAAGACATCAGCCGCACCGGCCGCGGCCAAGCCGGCTCGGGCTCGCAAGTCCTCCGCCCCGGCCCGCAAGTCCTCCGCCCCGGCCCGCAAGCGAGCGGCCAAGAAGAGTGCCGCCGCGTCACCGGCCGCTCAGGCACCTTCGACCAAGCTCGTCGATCTCGTCCGCGAACACCTGGCCGGACTCAACGAGCCCCGCTCCGCCGCCGAGATCGCGACCTCCCTGGAACAGCAGCATCCCGAGCGCGAGTTCAAGGCCAAGATCGTGCGCCTCACCCTCGAAGGGCTCGTGGCCAAGAACCAGGCCCAGCGCACCAAGCAGGGCAGGTCCGTCTTCTACACCACTCCGGAGACCTCCGAGCCCGCTCAGCAGAGCGAGCAGGCGGAACAGCAGCCTGCCTGACCACCGTCGGGGAGCCGCTTCGACGGCCGCCATGTGATCACGGTGCCGCGCGGAAGGCCCACGCACAGCCGCACTCGACCAGACCCGCGCCCTGGTCGAGTGGGCCACCGTGGCCCCGCCTCCCGTGCGCCCCGCACCCCTTGGGGGTGTTGCCTCATCGGTCGCGGCAAGGCATCCGGACGACCGCGGTTCCTCCGTACAGGTCCACCGTGGTCCTGTTCGGCGGAGCTCCGTCGTCCTCGCCGTCCGGCATGACCAGGGCCGACTGCCGCTCCTTCAACTCGTTCTGCTTGCCGGGCGAAAGACTCGCGTGCAGCTGCTCGAACCCGGTCGCCGCCACCTGCCCCTGCCGCACGCCGTTGCGCCACGGGAGCACGCCGGCCCGCCCCGCGCGCAGCATCAACTGGTCGGCGAAGGCCAGCAGAGTCAGGACGACGACCAGCCCGGGCAACGGGGACACCGTTTGGTAGGGCTCCCCGCGACGAGCCTCGAGCAGGACCAGCCTACGAGCGCCCCTTCTTGCGCGTACGCATGCGGGCGTCACGGGCGACACGCTGACCTCCGCGCGGCCGTCGTAGACGACCACCCCGAAGACGTGCAGCAGGACCCACACCTGCCGTCCGATCAGCCGCACCGGGACCGAGTGGCGAGTGATACGGACGCTGACCTGTCCGGAGCGGTCCACCCGCAGGCCGGACCAGCGGCCGGCCTTGAACGGCTCGTCAGGAAACGGCCTGAGCAGCGGCTATTCGGTGGCGAATCACTTGCCCACGGTCCGCGGCCTGGCGCCGACGCGACGCCGATTGTCTGCGGCATCCCATGCGTCTCGGCCAGGTTGGTATCTCGGGGACCGGACCAGGCGGTTACGGCGGAAGCGTCCGACGTCGCCCTCGACACCGCCTCCCGGGCCACTTCAGCATGCCGGACGTGGGCGGGTGGGGTGCCGTCTGGGACGGGCGGAGCGGATCTCCTCGCTCCGCCCACCACCGCTCAAGGCACACCTGCTGAAGTCGGCACCCACCGCGCAACACTCCCCGTCCCAAGCGCGGCCCGTCGATGAAGGAGAACCATGCCCACGCGCCGTTCCGTACTGACCGCGGGCCTGACCGCAGCCGGCTCTGCCGCCTGGACCGCAGGTGCCCTCGGGCCGCTGCTGCGCAACCGGCACACGCCGGCCACCCGCCCCGTCGCGGCCACCGCGCCCCTGGTGCAGAAGTACAGTCTGCCCCTGCCGCTGCCGCGGGCGCTCCAGCCCTACTCGACAGCCGACGGCACAGACCGCTACCGCCTGACCATGCGGCCGGCCCGCGCACAGATCCTGCCCGGCCTGTGGACCGACGTCCTCACCTACGGCGGCCACTTCCCCGGTCCCGTCATCCGCGCCCGCTCCGGCCGCCCCGTCACGGTCGAGCAGCACAACGCCCTCGACATGCCCACCTCGGTCCATTTGCACGGCGCCTCGGTGTCCGAGCAGGACGACGGCAAGCCCATGCTCACCATCGCCCCCGGCCAGCAGCGCACCTACACCTACCCCAACAACCAACCCCACGCCTCCCTGTGGTTCCACGACCACGCCCACCACATGGAGTCCGAACACGTCTACCGCGGCCTGGCCGGCACCTACCTGCTCACCGACGACCTCGAACAAGACCTACCCCTGCCCACCGGCCCCTACGACATCCCCCTGGCCATCCGCGACGCCCGCTTCGACGAAAGCGGCCAGCTCATCTACGTCATGGGCGACCACCCCAACCGCACCACCCTGCTCGCCAACGGCCGCGCCTACCCGTACCTCCGCGTCGCCGCCCGCACCTACCGCCTGCGCCTGCTCAACAGCGCCAACCTGCGCTCGATCCGCCTGCGCCTTGCCGACGGCTCCGACATCGTCCAGATCGGCTCCGACGGCGGCCTGCTCCCCCGCCCCCACACGACCGACGCCATCGCCCTCTCGCCCGGCGAACGCGCCGACGTCATCATCGACTTCTCCCGATACCCGCTCGGCACTCAACTCATCCTGAACAACACCAACCTCGAAGGCGGACCCGCCGACCAACTCAGCGAGGTCATGCGCTTCGACGTCGTGCGCACCGCCGTCGACCACAGCGAGATCCCCGCCCAGCTCCGCACCCTGCCCCCACTGCCCACCCCCACCGCCGAACGCACCATCACCCTGCACATGGACGAAGACGGCCGCCCCGACCCCCAGGGCTACATCAACGACAAGACCTACGACCCCGACCGCATAGACACCCTGATCCGCCACGGCGCCAGCGAGATATGGACCGTCACGAACACCAACCAGTTCGTCCCGCACAACTTGCACCTCCACCTGGTGCAGTTCCGCATCCTCGAACGCGACGGTCAGGCCCCGGGTCCCGCCGAGTCAGGCCTCAAGGACACGGTGATGGTGATGCCGGGTGAGACAGTGAAACTGCAGGCGACGTTCGACACCTACCGCGGCACCTACCTCTACCATTGCCACCTCATCGACCACTCCGCGATGGGCATGATGGCCCAATTCAAAGTTGCTTAAGGCTCCTGCGGGCCCCACACACAGACCCGGCCCGGGGCCCAGCACACCCCAGACACACCGCCCCACCCGGGGCCTCAGCGCCCCGGACTCCGGGACCCCGCCGATCCACCGTGCGGATCCGGGCCACTTCTCAAGGTGCCGCCGCCCCAACCAGCGGTCTCCTGGCCCCAGTGAGGTACGGCCAATGCCGTCAACGGTGGGCGAGTGCGGAGCGACGAAACCGCGACGCCAGCCAGTGCGGCACACAGCCACGGGCGGCGATACTGACCAGCAGTCGGACTACAGCAGCCGGACGCGCCCATCGCTCGACGCGTGGTTCGTGCCGGTGCCACGAACACGTGCGGTGCGCACGGCGGGCAATGAGGGAGTCAGCTCCCGCCACCTGCGCGCCGAGTACACCGGCCGCATCAACCGCATCGGGCTGGGCTCCGTGTTCTGGTCCCGCTCCTACTTCGCCGGATCGGGCGGCGGCGCACCACTCAGCGCCGTCCGTCACTACATCGAGGGCCAGAAGCGGCCCACCTGACCGTCATCGAAGATGCGCAGCGAACTCCAGCGCTGCGCGCCTCCGGTCGAGGATGCGTTTCCCTCCCCGGCTGAAGCCGGGGATACCCACGCAAGATCAGGGATGGCACAGTGTCCCCGCGGCTCGATGCTTGCGGTCAACCTCCGACGGCAGTGGATGCCCCTGCCACCCTCTTTGGTCTGTACCAAAAAAGGCAACAAATATTGACCTTCTCGAACAGCGTGCGTAGGTTCCGGGCGTGCCGATCGAAGAGTCGCACCGTCATGCCAACGGCGCGTCCACCCCCGCTCGTCGAGCATCGAAGGGACTTCCATGCACGGTTCCCCTCCTGCCTCTCGGGCTGTCATGCGCCCGCCAAGAACGCCACTACGCCTCCTCCGGCGTCCGGCGCGCGCACCCTGGCGGTCCGCGGCCACCCTGCTGAGCGCGTTGGTCCTCGCCCTTGGCGCCCTGCTCGGTTTCCCCGCCGCCTCCGAGGCGGCCGGTTCCCTCCCCTGCGACATCTACGCCGCGGCCGGCACCCCGTGCGTGGCCGCGCACAGCGTCACCCGCGCCCTGCTGTCCTCGTACAACGGACCGCTCTACCAGGTGACCCGCGTCTCCGACGGAGCCACCAGCGACATCGGCCTGCTCGCGCAGGGCGGTTACGCCGACGCGGGGGCGCAGGACGCCTTCTGCGCCACCAGCGGCGGCTGTCGCATCACGAAGATCTACGACCAGAGCGGCCGTCACAACGACCTCACCCCCGGCCCCGCGGGTACCGCCGGCACGGGCGCCGACCGCGGCGCCGACGCCTCCGAGATCTCCGTCAGCGCGGGCGGCCACAAGGTCTACGGTCTGTGGATCTCGCCCGGTGTCGGCTACCGCTACACCGGTGTCGCCTCCGGCGTCGCCGTCAACGGCCAGCCCGAAGGGGCCTACATGGTGGCCAGCGGCACCCACGTGGGCTCCGCCTGCTGCTTCGACTACGGCAACGCCGAAAGCACCCCGGCCGACACCGGCAACGGGCACATGGACGCCGTATCCATCGCCACCACCTGCTACTTCGCCCCCTGCACCGGAACCGGTCCGTGGATCGAGGCGGACCTGGAGAACGGTATGTTCCAGGGCGGCAACGGCTCCAACACCGCCAACCTGGGAAACAAGTCGACCTTCGTCACCGCCGTCCTGAAGAACAACGGGCAGACCAGATACGCGCTCAAGGGCGGCAACGCGCAATCCGGCGGCCTGACCACCTGGTGGGACGGGGCGCTGCCCACGCGAGGCGGCTACCAGCCCATGCACCAGGAGGGCGGCATCATCCTGGGCATCGGCGGCGACAACAGCAACTGGAACCGGGGCACGTTCTTCGAGGGCGTCATGGTCTCCGGCTATCCCACCGACGCCGCGGAGAACGCCGTGCAGGCCAACATCACCTCCGTCGGCTACAGCGGCGAGACCGACGTCCCGAACGGGCCACAGGGCACCGTCACCGGACCGGGCGGCACGTGCATGGACGTGGCCGCCGACGACACCGGCGTCAACGGCGCCGCCGTCCAGCTGTGGGACTGCCAGACCTACGCCGAGGACCAGCACTGGACCCACAACCCCGACGGCTCCCTCTCCACCCTCGGCCGCTGCCTCGACATCGAGAACAACGGCACGGCGGCCGGGGCCAAGCTCGAACTGTGGGACTGCAACGGCGTCGGCGGTCAGAAGTGGGTGCAGCAGGCCGACGGCTCCCTGCGCAATCCGCAGTCCGGGCGCTGCCTCGACTCCCCCAGCGGCGCCACCGCCAACGGCACCCGCCTGCAGATCTGGGACTGCAACGGCGCAGCCGCGCAGAAGTTCTCGGTCAACGGCGGCGGGACCGTCACCGGGCCGGGCGGCAAGTGCGTCGACGTCGCCGCCGACGACACCGGCGGCAACGGCGCCGCCGTCCAGCTGTGGGACTGCCAGACCTACGCCGAGGACCAGCACTGGGTCCACCAATCCGACAACTCCCTCTCCACCCTGGGCCGTTGCCTGGACATCGTCGGCAACGGCACGGCGAACGGCACCAAGGTGGAACTGTGGGACTGCAACGGCGTCGGCGGCCAGAAATGGGTCCAGCAGGCCGACGGCTCCCTCCTCAACCCCCCGTCCGGGCGCTGCCTCGACTCCCCCAACGGCGCCACCGCCAACGGCACCCGCCTGCAGATCTGGGACTGCAACGGAGCCACCGCCCAGAGGTTCGGCCTGAGCTGAGCCGAGCGAGCCGGGCTCGCCGCACCGGCGGCGAGCCCGGCTGTCCGAACAGAAACCCTCACGACGTGACATAAAAGCAATGAGCTGATTTATGTGTCGACCCCCGGCGGATTGTTACTCGGGGCTGCAGCGGATGCATGGCCGAGGGACCCGAACGCCATCACGGCCACCGGTCTTACGGATCGCCCATGGAACCACTCCGCGGCAGGAGGAACGTCGTAATGAGTGATGCCGAACAGGACCGTGCCGAAAGGCTCAGGGAAACCGGTGAGACGGCCAGGACCGAGGCCACGGCCACCGCCGACCAGGCAAGGCAGGCTGCGGGGCAGATCAAGGAAACCGTCGCGGACCAGGGCAAGGCCGTGGTCGGCGAGGCACGGCACCAGGCCGGCCGCGCCCTCGACGACCTGCGCAGCCGCACGGTGGCCGAGGCCGAGGAACAGGCCCGGCGCGCCGCGGGAGTACTACGCCAGTGGTCCGACGACATAGGGGGCCTCGCCGATCACGCGCCGGGTGACTCCCCCGCCCGCAACCTTGCCTCCCAGATCTCCGACAACGGTCACCGGGCCGCCGACTACCTCGAGAAACAGGGCGTCGACGGCGTACTGACCGATCTTCGCCACTTCGCCCGCAGGCGGCCGGGCGCGTTCCTGGGCGGCGCTGTGCTGGCGGGCCTGGCGGTCGGACGACTGGCCAAGGCTGCGGGCCGGGCCGGACAGTCGTCGTCCGGGCAGCGCGGTTCGGCGGCGACCTCCGAGCTTCCGCAGCAGCCCAACGAGACGGCTGTCCCGCCCCTTCCGCCCGCCTCCGTGCCTCAGGCCCCGCCGGTGCCGCCCGTACCGCCGGCCGGCGCACAGGCGCCGTACCCCTTCGAGCCGGCGCAGGACCCGCCGCCGATTCGGCCCTATCCGGAGGTGTGAGATGTCCTCGTTCCCCCGGGACCCGGCCGAACACGGGCAGGACAGGTCGGTGGGCGAACTGCTGTCGGCGGTGACGTCCGATGTCCAGACGCTGTTCCGCCAGGAGATCGAACTGGCCAAGGCCGAGGTGAGGCAGGAGACGACCAAGGCGGGCAAGGCGGCCGGCATGTACGGCGGCGCGGGTTTCGCCGGCTACATGGTGCTGCTGTTCCTGTCCCTGGCCGCCGTACTGGGCCTGTCCAACGTCATGGACGGCGGCTGGGCCTCCCTGATCGTCACCGGAGTGTGGGCGATCGTCGCTGCAGTGCTGTACCAACGCGGCCGCACCCAGATGCGCACCGTCTCGCCCACGCCTCAGCAGACCGTCGAAACGATGAAGGAGAACGCCGAATGGGCACGTCACCCGAGCGGATAAGGGCCGACATCGATGCGACCCGCGACCAACTGTCCGCGAACGTGGACCAGCTGGCCGACCGGACCAGCCCTCGTCGCATGGTGCACCGCCGGGCCGAACGGGCGAAGGGCACCTTCACGGGCCTGCGGGACCGGGTCATGGGATCCGCCTCGCACACCGCTCACGGGGTCAAGGGAGGTGCCAGGTCGGCGGCGGACTCGCTGCAGGACAGTGCCGGGCAGGCGACCGACTCGGTGCGCGAGACCGCGGGACAGGCGGGCGACGCCGTGCGACGGGCACCCGACCAGGTCATGCGGCAGACCCAGGGAAGTCCCCTGGCCGCGGGACTGATCGCCTTCGGTGTCGGTGTCCTCGCCTCCTCCTTGCTGCCTGCCTCCTCCACGGAGGAAGAAGCGGTCTCCGCTCTCATGGAACGCGAGGGGGAGGCACTGGAGCCGGTCAAGCAGGCCGCCCTGGAATCGGCGCAGCACCTCAAGGAAGGCGCGAAGGAAGCCGCGCAGACGGCTACCGAAGAGGTCAGGTCCACCGCCGCCGACGCCGCTCGCGCCACCCAGGAAGAGGTACGCGACCAAGGCACACAGGTGACGGATCAGGCGCGCGCGTCGGGGCAGCAGATCACCGATGAGGCCAGGCAACAGCGCTGAGCAGTCACCGACCGTCCACTGGCCAGAGCCCGTTGTCCACGCATGTGTGCCTGGACAACGGGCCTTCTGTTGCGGGCCTTCTGTCGCGCACCCTCTGTTGGACGGGAACCGGCGGACGGCAGCTCAGTCCGTGAGCGTGCCCTGGTGGAAAAACACCCGCCAGCCCGCCTCCGTAAGACGCCACAGCGAGCTCCGCCACACCCGACGACCCTGATTGTCGGCGAAGTACGTCAGATGGACGACACCCGGCGCGAGCACCACTCCCGCCATGTCACGGACCTCGACAGGAGAGTCCGCCGACACCGAACCGCCGCTCATCACCGTGAGGATCGACTCCGCGTCCCACCGGCGTCCGGAGGCCCCGATCTCGGTGAACTCCGGATCCAGCAGCGCCAGCACACGCTCCGGCGAGGCACGCACCTCGGGGTCGAGAAGCCGCAGCTCCCCGTCGATCGCCGCCTGCACAGCCCGTTCGTTCTCCGTCGTCATGCAGGTATTGCTACCGGCCAGGGGCGGTGTCCTTCAACGTGATTCGAGCGGTGATGCGTTTGCCGGACGGCTCACGGCGGGCGTCGACGCTCTGCGCGAGGGCCGTCACGATCTCCAGACCGTGCTGCCCCACCCGCCCGGCGTCGGCACCTCGCGCCACCGGCAGCGCCGGCTCCGAGTCCCACACCACCACCTCCACCACCGCACCGGTCACCCTCAGGTGCAGCAGTATCGGTCCCGGTGCGTACTTGCAGGCGTTGGTGACCAGCTCGCTGACCACCAACTGCGTCAGGTCCAGCGCCCGGGCGGACACCTCGACACCGCGCTCGGCCTGGACGTGGGCGAGGAAGTCCGCCGCCAGATGGCGGGCGCGGGCGATGCAGGCGCCGTCCCCGTCCAACGCGACGGACGTCTGCAAGCCACGCAGACCGTGCCGGAGCGCGGTACTGTCGCGGTCGACCGTCGGCCCTGGATCCATCACCGTCGCCTCCACTCCCCGTTTCACACCTACGCGTGTACCCGTACACGCGGGCCTGACCCTCCGCCACCCCCGGATGGCCCACCTCGTACGTGCGTCACCCGTACGGTGTGTCGCACCATTCTGGCCCAGGCTTTCCCGCCAGTATCACCGGCATGGACGAGGACACGTGACCGAACCGACCAGATCCCCCGCCAGGCTGTCGGTCGTGACCGCCACCACCGACGGCATCCGTGTGCTTCGCCTGACCGGTGAGATCGACCACGACACCGGGGTGATCCTCCGCCACGCCCTGGAGGCGGCCGACGGCGCCCGCCCGCGCACCGTCCTCGACCTGAGCCGGCTGACCTTCATGGACTCCACCGGCATCAACATCCTCATCGCCGCCCACCGCACGCACCTGCAGGCCAACGGCTGGCTGCGTCTGGCCGCCCCCAGCGGGTCGGTCCGGCGCACCCTGCAGATCGTCGGCGTGGACGACATCATCGACTGCCGCGAGACCCTCCACCAAGCCCTCGGCCTCTGAACGTCTCGGGCCGCCGCACCTCTTCGGCCGGGACAGCAGCGAAGGGGGCCGCTGCCGAGGGACGGGCGGTGTGCCGCAGCGACTCGGGGATGGCCACGACACCCGCACCTCCACACCCCGAGGCGCGCCAGGAGGATCACGCCCCGGGGGTGACCATCGAATGCCCCACCCCTGCACAACCAGTCTGCGCCGAACGGGGGAAACGTCCTCCTCGGCCTCAGACGGACGACCGGCTCCCTCCACCCGAAGGTCCCGGTCTACGAGGATCCGGTGAGCATCTCGGCCAGGCGGTCGACGAACTCGGTGAGCCAGTCCAGCCGCGGTCCGCTGCGGGCGATACGAAAACCGTGACGGCGGCCCCAGAAGGCAGCCCGGACGGCATGGAACTGGGCCCACCGCTGGACAGCCCCGCGGTCGAGTTCCGCGGCCTCCGCGAAGACGTCCAGGACGCGGTGGACGGCCCGGCCCAGGTCGTCGGCTTCCAGGAGTGTCAGGGCGCGTGACTTCAGCAGGGTGCCGCCGTCGTAGGCGGGGTCTCCCGCGTATCCCTTGGGATCGACGGCCAGCCATGGCTCGCGGCCGGCCCGCAGGATGTTGCGGGCATGCAGGTCGCCATGGATGAGCGTGTCCGGCTGGGTCCGCCCCAGCTCACGAACGGTCTCCAGGGCGGCGTCCAGGACCCGGCGAGGCAGCGCGTGCGGGAACTCCCCGGCGTCCTTGCCCAGCTCCTCGTCCCAGGCATCGGCCTGTTCGCGCAGCCGGGGCAGGCCAGACGGTGCGGGGATCGCCAGACGGCGATTGAGCCGCCCCGCGACCGCCACCACCTCGTCGCCGTCCTCGATCTCGGCCAGGGTCGACGGCCGCACCCGCTCCAGCAGCATCGCGAACCGTCCGTCGTCGCGCTCGTGCAGCAGGACGGCACCGCGTCCGCCCCATGCCACGAACGCGTCCGGCTCATGGACGTTGCCGGGATGCGGGAACGACACCTTCACCACGGCGCTCTCACCGGTCGCCCGCCGCACGGGCACGATGACGCCGACACCGCCGTGTCCCACCTCGCCGTCCGGCACACACCCCCAGCGCCCCAGCAGTTCCTCCACGATCCCGGGGAGCGCGGCGAGCCACGCCGCCCCCGCCTCCCCCTCGCGGTCGATGGTGCCCCGTGCGAATTCCTCCGGCATCGCGATCACTCCGGCACCCTACGCGCCGGCGCAACCCAGGCGGCTGCGGGTCACCGAGGCATGGAACGCGCCAGCTCCTGCGCCTTCTGCCGCAGGCGCGACGCCCATGTCTCGCCGTCCGGCGGTGCGGACAGGCCCGTGGGCGACGACACCTGCACATCCGTGAGCGCGCCTTGGGGCGGGGCGCCGAGCAGGGCCCGGTCCACGGGGATGCCGGCCCGCTCGGCCAGGACAAGCGTCGTGGCGGTGAAGCCTTCACCGAGGGCGAGGATGATGGCGTGGCCGGTTCTTCGGTGTTGAGCCAGCAGGGCATTGACGAAGATCTCGAAGGCGGCCGGGTCCATCCGGCACTCGTCGTTCTCCATCGGCCCGAATCCCGATGCGAGCCCCAGCTCCGCCTCGAACACGGCCACTTGGCGCAGGAACAGGCGGGCGACTCCGTTGGACGGGTTCCACACCGTCTCGTCGCCGATGTCGAAGTACTGGCTCATGACGGCCACCTTTCCGGTCGATCATGGCGGGCCGGCGTAACCAGCCCGACAGAGGGCATCGCGGGAAGCATCTCCTCCCTGCGAGGTCGACACGAAACGGCGGTCGCCGCGACCGCCCGCCGTCGCGTCTTTCCCGGGTCTACTCTGCGTCGAGTGAACGCAGACGATGCGAACCGGCGATGGACAGCGTCCATGCCCGAGGCCTATGAACGTCACCTGGTACCGGCCCTCTTCCGTCCCTTCGCGGCCGCCCTGGCCGCAAGGGCGGCCGTGTTTCGGCCCGGCAGGATCCTGGAGCTCGCCGCCGGAACCGGAGCGCTGACCTCGGCTCTGCTCACCGCCGTGCCCGAGGCGTCGATGGTGGCGACCGACCTCAACGAAGCGATGGTCACCGCCGGCTCCGCACGCGAGCCGCGCGCGCACTGGCAGCAGGCGGACGCCCAGCAACTCCCCTTCGAGGACAGCTATTTCGACCTCGTCGTGTGCCAGTTCGGAGTGATGTTCTTCCCCGACCGGCCCACCGCCTACGCCGAGGTGGGCAGGGTCCTGGCACCGCCGGGACGGTTCGTGTTCAGCAGTTGGGGCCCGCTGGCGGCGCACGGTTTCGACGACGCCTTCCAGACCGCTCTGGAAGAGTGCCTGCCCGGCGAAGCACCTCCGTTCCTGAGGGAGGTGCCCCACGGCTACACCGATCCTGCCGTCGTTGCCTCCGACCTGACGGCCGCCGGGCTGACCCTGGCCGACGCCGAGGAGATCACCCTGGACGGCGTCGCGGAGTCGGCCGCGTCCGTCGCCACCGGCTTCCTCAACGGCACGCCGGTCAGCGCCGCCCTGCAGGCCCGCCCGGACGCCGAGACCCTCCAGGCCGCCGTGACCCGGAAGATGACGGACCGCCTCGGACCCGGCCCGGTGACCGCACCGATGACCGCGACCATCTACACGGCACTGCATCGGGCATGAGCCTGCCCACTCCGGATGCGGACCCCGGTCACCGCCCCCAAGGTGGTGGGTGGACGAGTACCGACCCGCATGCAAGGAGTCCGTGATGGCGAAGAACAAGGACAACCGGGGGAAGAAGGAGCCGGCTAAGGGCGACAAGGTCGCCTGGAGCAGTCACGGCAGCGAAACCACCGGCACCGTCGAGAAGAAGATCACCGAGCGGACGAAGGCGGCCGGGCGCACCGTCGACGCCTCCGAGGAGGAGCCCCAGTACGAGGTCCGCAGCGACAAGTCCGGACGTACGGCGGTGCACAAGCCCTCCGCGCTGAAGAACAAGAAGAAGTAGGCGACGGGCCGACGTGACGAACGACGACGACAAGCGCGAGACCTGGGACAGCTTTCGCGAGCTGGTGAACATGACACCCTCCTCGCTGGAGAAGTGGCTCGCCACCGACGACTCCGAGGCCGCCGGCCGGCACAAGGACGGCGGCGAGTCGACCGGGCACGCCTCCGGCCGGGCCATCGCGGACATCCTCCGCAAGAAGAAGGGCGACCTGACGGACGCGGACTACGCGCACATGCGCAAGGTGAACGGGTACATCCACCGCCACCTCGCCCAGCGCCCCGAGGGGGACGTGCGTGACACGCGCTGGCGCCACTCGCTGATGAACTGGGGTCACGACCCGCTGGCCGACAGCGGGAAGTAGGCACGGGCGAGCGGCGATTTTCGGCCAGCCATTGTCCATTACTCAACAGTCGGCCAGGACACGGCTGTTGCGTGCGGGAGATGATCAATAACCTGAGGCGACCGGTTCGTCACTGCCCTCAGGGAGCTCCATGTCCACCGCCCAACAGGTCCCCGACATCCTCTCGCCCGAGTTCGCCGCGAACCCCTACAGCGCCTACCGCGTCATGCGCGAAACGGCTCCGCTCATCTGGCACGAGCCCACCCAGAGCTGGATCATCTCGCGCTACGACGACGTGGAGCGCGTCTTCAAGGACAAGAAGAGCGAGTTCACCACCGACAACTACAACTGGCAGATCGAGCCGGTACACGGCAAGACGATCCTCCAGCTCAGCGGACGCGAGCACGCGGTGCGCCGGGCACTGGTCGCCCCGGCGTTCCGCGGCAGCGACCTGCAGGAGAAGTTCCTGCCCGTCATCGAGCAGAACTCCCGTGCCCTGATAGACGCCTTCCGCCACACCGGCTCCGCCGACCTGGTGGCCGATTACGCGACCCGCTTCCCCGTGAACGTGATCGCGGACATGCTGGGCCTGGACAAGGCCGACCACCCGCGTTTCCACCGCTGGTACACCTCGGTCATCGCCTTCCTCGGCAACCTCTCCGGCGACCCCGAGGTGACCGCGGCGGGCGAGCGGACCCGGGTGGAGTTCGCCGAGTACATGTTCCCCATCATCCGGGAGCGCCGCGAGAAGCCCGGCGACGACCTGCTGTCCGCGCTGTGCGCCGCCGAGGTGGACGGCGTGAAGATGAGCGACGAGGACATCAAGGCCTTCTGCAGCCTGCTGCTCGCCGCGGGCGGCGAGACCACCGACAAGGCCATCGCCAGCATCTTCGCGAACCTGTTGCTGCACCCCGAGCAGCTTGCCGCCGTCCGCGAGGACCGCAGCCTGATCGCCCGCGCGTTCGCCGAGACGCTGCGCTACACCCCGCCCGTCCACATGATCATGCGGCAGTCGGCGGCCGAGGTCGAACTCAGCGGCGGCACCATCCCGGCCGGCGCCACCGTCACCTGCCTGATCGGCGCGGCCAACCGGGACGAGAACCGCTACAGCGAGCCGGACCGGTTCGACATCTTCCGCGAGGACCTGACGTCGGCGACCGCCTTCTCGGCCGCCGCCGACCACCTCGCCTTCGCCCTCGGCCGGCACTTCTGCGTGGGCGCCCTGCTCGCCAAGGCCGAAGTCGAGATCGGCGTCGACCAACTCCTCGACGCCATGCCCGACATGCGGCTCGCCGAGGGCTACGACCCCGTGGAGCAGGGCGTGTTCACCCGGGGCCCGCAGTCCCTGCCGGTGCGGTTCACGCCGGTGACCGGCTGACCCTCGCGCAAGCCCGGAGGGTGGGCGCCCCACAGCCCACCCCGTCCCCCGCCGGCCCGGACGCTAGTGCACCACGGGGGTGAACTGCACCGGCAGCGAGGTCAGTCCCCGCATCCAGATGGACGGCCGCCAGGTCAGCTCCGCCGGCTCCACCGACAGCACCAGGTCGGGCAGCCGCTCCAGCAGTGTCTCGACCGCCGTACGGGCGATGACGTCGGCCAGCAGCGGGGCCGGGTACGGGCAGCGGTGCTCGCCGTTGCTGAACGACAGATGCGCGGCGTTCTCGGCCCCGACATAGGAGTCGGGCCAGATCTGCGGGTCGGTGTTGGCCGCGGCCAGCCCGAGCACCAGACAGTCGCCGGCCCGGATCTGCCGCCCGCCCAGCTGGGTGTCGCGCACCGCCCAGCGGCCGATGAAGTTCTGCGTCGGCGTGTCCAGCCACAGCACCTCGTTCAGTGCCTCACCCACACTGAGCCGGCCACCCGAGACGTTCAGGGCGAAGCGCTCGTCGGTGAGCAGCAGCCTGAGGGTGTTGCAGATCCAGTTGGCCGTCGGCTGCTGGGCGGCGGCGATGACGGAGATCAGGTCCTGGACGATCTCCTCGTCGGTCAGCCCGGCCGGATGGAGCACGATCCGCGAGGTGACGTCCGGTCCGGGTCGGTCGCGCTTGTCCTTCACCAGCTGCTGGATCCGCGCACCCACCCGCCCGTACGCGGCCACCGGGTCGTCGCCCTCCGCCGCGTCGAGGGAGATCCGCAGGTCCTCCACGAGCTGCTGGGTGTCCTCGCCGGTCGCCGGCATCCCGCACATGCGCACGGCGGCACGCATCGCCAGGGCGTGCGCGTAGGCACTCATCAGCTCCGCCTGGCCGCTGCCGGCGAAGTCCGAGATGAGCCGGTCGGCGATCTGCTGGCAGTCGCGGGCCAGCTCGAACTGGTCGACGCCCTCCAGCGCGTCCGTGATCACCCCCGCCCGCCGCCGGTGCTCCTCGCCCTCGGTGAACAGCACCGACGGCTGGTATCCGACGAACGGCATCAGCGGCCAGTCGGCCGGGATGTGCTCCCACTGGTTCCAGCGCCGCGAGTCCCTGGCGAAGAGCTCGTCGTGGCTGGTCACATAGCTGACCTCGGAGTAGCCGAGCACCAGCCAGGCGGGAATGTCCCCGTCCAGCAGCACGGGAGCCACCGAGCCGTGCCTCCTGCGCAGTTCGCGGTAGAGCTGCGACGGCGTCTGCTGGTACTCCAGACCACCCAGGCGGACCGCGCCCGGGTGGGCGGGGCAGCCCGCGGGGACTTCGGGCGGGGAGGAGGATCCGGCGTCGGTCACGGTGTCGTCTCCCGGGTCATGGCCAGTTCGTAGAGATGGTTCACGAGGGTGATCAGCACGTCCTTGCCCGACGTCCTGACCCGCGCGTCGCAGTCGATCAGCGGCACGTGCTGCGGCAGGGCGAGCGCCTGGCGGATCTCGTCCAGGGAGTAGCGGGAGGGGTCGTCGTCGAACCGGTTGACGGCCACGACGAACGGCGTCTTGTGGTGCTCCAGCCGGTCGATGGCGTACCAGGAGTCGTCCATCCGGCGCGTGTCGACCAGGACGACCGCGCCGAGCGTGCCGGAGAAGAGGCGGTCCCACAGGAACCAGAAACGCTCCTGGCCCGGGGCGCCGAAGAGGTAGAGCACCATCTGCTCGTTGAGGCTGATCCGCCCGAAGTCGAAGGCGACCGTGGTGGTGGTCTTCGCCGCCACCCCCTGCGTCTCGTCCACGCCGACGCCGGCCTGGGTCATCACCTCCTCGGTGTTGAGCGGCCGGATCTCGCTGACCGAGCGGACCAGGGTCGTCTTGCCGACTCCGAATCCGCCCACGACGACGATCTTCAGGCCGGTCTCGGCAGCGTCGGCCAGGGGCGTTCGCCGGGAAGGCAGCTCAGAGGTTACGGAGCCCATGGAGCACCTCCTTGAGAAGGGCGGAATCGGGGAGCGAGGCGACGGACTGCGCCGCGCGCGGATGGCGGGCGGTGATGCGGCCCATGGCGAGCAGGTCGCCGAGCAGGATGCGCACGACCGTGATGGGCAGTCCGAGCTCCGCGGAGACCTCGACCACGGCCGTGGGATGCCGGCAGAGGTCGAGGATGCGAGCGTGCTCCGACTGCATGCCGCTGGTCGGCTCGCACTCACTGACCACCAGGGTGACCAGGTCGAACGAGTCGTCGGCGCGGCTGCGTCCGCCCGTGACCGTGTAGAGCCGGTCGGGATCACCGGTGTCCACGGGCTTGCGCGTCACGACGAGGCACTCTCCTGGATGCGCTGGCGTGGCTCGGCCCGCAGATGCTCGCCGATCTGCTCCACCAGCTCGGTCATCTGATGGCCGACCACGCCGGGATCGGCGTTCTCCTCGGCGAGGACCGCGAGATGCGCTCCTTCACCGGCCTCCACGATGAACAGCAGGCCGCCGTGGAACTCGGTCATGGAGTGGCGGACGCCGCCGGACCCGTCGCCGAACTCGACAGAGGCTCCCTGCGCGAGGGCCTGGATGCCCGAGCAGATCGCCGCCAGCTGGTCCGCCTGGTCGAGCGTCAGGTGCTCGGTCCAGCACAGCTTGAGGCCGTCCCGGGACAGGACGAGGGCGTGCCGCGTGCCGGGGGTGCGCTCCAGAAGGTTCTTCAGGAGCCAGACGAGGCTGTTGTCGGTGGTCTGCATGGTGGGTGATGGGGCGGTAGTGCCCGGCTGTCCGGTCACCGACCCGTTCCTCCAATCTCAGGAAGTCGAGCGGGGGCATGTGCGCCAGAGCCCTGGGCGCCGTACAGGGAAGGAGAGGGGCCTACGCGCCGGGTGGCGGCTCGTCCTCGGGGCGGCCTCCGGCACCGGAGGTCCCGGTGCCGGCCTGGCGACCGCGGTGGAAGGCGCCGAAGCTCGCGCCCGCGTTGCGCGGTGCGGGGCGTCCGCCGGACCGGTCCTCGTCCCGGGCGGGGGCGTCGGCGCGTGCCCTGCGCTGCTGCCGCTCCTGTTCGGCCTCGGCCATGGTGCGGCCGGGGGCGCGGACGGGCAGACCGTTCGGCGTGGAGCCCGCGGCACGCTGGTGCGTATCGGGTTCGGGGGCCGCCGGCCGCGCGGCGGGGCGTGCGGCGGGCGGCGGCGCGGTGGCGGGCACCTCCGCGGCGGCGGGCCCGGGTGTCGCGACCGCGGCCGCCGTCGGGCGCACGCTCTCCCGCGGCGCGGGTTCGCGCTGCTGGGCGAGGAGTTGCAGGGGCAGCAGTACGACGACGCCGGTGCCGCCGCGCGAGGAGGGGCGGTAGTTGACGCTGATGCCGTACTTGACGGCGAGCCGTCCGACGACGGCCAGGCCGAGCCGGGTGCCCTGCAGCGTGGCGAGGTCGGTCATCCGCCCCGACACCGCCTCCTCGGCGCGCCGCATGGCAGCGTCGGCCATCTTCAGGCCGCTGTCCTCGATGGTGACGACGATGCCGGCGCTGCGTTCCTCGACGTAGACATGGACTTCGTCGATGGGCGGCGAGAAGTTGGCGGCGTTGTCCATCAGTTCGGCGAGCAGGTGCATGACGCCTTCGGCCGCGAAGCCGGAGATCGCGGCGCTCGTCGGGCAGTGCAGTCGTACACGCTGGTAGGCGGCGATACGGCCGACCGCGCCGCGCAGGATGCTCTCCATCACGATCGGCTTGTTCCAGGCGCGGCTGGCGCGACCGCCCATGAGCAGGGCCAGCCGGTCGGTCATCAGGCCCAGCTGCGAGGTGCTGTGGTCCAGCTTCAGCAGGTCACCGAAGACCTCCTCGCCGTGCCGCTCCTGCATGTCCCGCAGGTCGGCGAGCATGCTGACGGCCTTGGCCTGCACCCGGCTGAGCGCCTTGGCCGAGGCCGCCTGGGCGGCGGCGGCCCGTCGTTCGCTCTGGGCCAGTTCGCGCACGAACGACTCGGCGGGCCGGTACAGCAACGGCAGCCGCGGCCAGTCCAGTTCGGCGAGCACGGTGTCGGCGGAGTTGCCCTCGCGCAGCATGGCGACCGCGGCGGGCAGGGTCTCGGTCGTCAGCCGTTCCAGTTCGGCTGCGCCCGCGTCCAGTTCGCGCCGCACCTGTTGCCGTTCGGCGTCCAGGGCGGCGGCCTGCCGGACGTCCTGCTCGACCGTGGCGGCGAACGCGTTGACGATGAGCCGCAGTTGGGGCTCGGAGGGCACCGGCATGCCGGCGAGCACCTCACCGGCCCGCGCGCCGTCCCGCAGCCGCTTGGCGACGGCGGGCAGTGTCACGTTCCCCAGGTGGGCGGCTTCCGCCGACTGCTGTGACAACTGCGCCTTGAGATGGGCGACTTCCGCGGTCAGCGCCGTGGTGGACCGGCCGGAGCGGCGCAGCAGCACGGCGCTGGAGAGCACGACGACCGCCATGAGGAGCCAGGCGACCAGGGCCGTGACGAGCGTCCAGGTACGGGCGTTCGCGGGTGCCATCGCGACGGCGGCGCCGGCGCCGGCAGCGCCCACCAGCAGTACGGCCAGAGGTGCGACCGGCACGGCACGGGGCGGTTTGACTGACCCATGCTGACTGGGCGGTGCAGGCACGGACATTCAGCGGTCCTCGGTCCTGGGAACGGGAAACGGAAAAACAGGCTTGGCCGACACGCGACGGTTCGATCCGGAGGACCGAACACCGGCTCATGCTAGTCATTCCTCAGCACCCCGAGATCGGACAAGCTGCATAGTCCGCCCACGATTCGATTTCGTCGCGATCACGTCGCTTCGACAGATCGACGTGATAGAGACCGTTCCGCATCCGGAACGCCCGACACACCCCGGATGTCCGCTCGGAGCGGCCCCGTCACCCGATCAACCGGCGACCGAATTCGCTCTCCGGAACGTCTCGTTCACGACAGGAACGCTGGTTTTCGGCCAACTGCGTGCACAGAAGACACTTCACGCGCCGGCAGCCGCAGTTCGACCGACTCGAACCTCATCGGACCGTGAGGACGACCTTGCCCTGGATGTGCCCCCGGGCAGCACGCTCGTGTGCCGCCCGGGCATCCGAGAGGGCGAACGTGCCGTCGATCGCGACGCGGACCGTTCCCTTGTCCAACAGCCTCCCCAGTTCGGCGAGTTGCGCGCCGCTGGAGCGGACCTGTGCGGTCGACACCGTCACGCCCAGCTTCGTCGCCTCTTCCTCGGCGACCTCCGCGGGGAAGACGGGGAACAGGGAGCCGCCGCGGTTGAGTGTGCGCAGAAAGCGGCTGCCGGCGGGGCCGCCCACGGTGTCCAGGACGAGGTCGAGGTCGTGGACCAGGTCTTCGGGACGATGCTTGGTGTAGTCGATGAACCGGTCGGCGCCGAGTTCACGGAGGAAGGCCTCGTGCGCGCTCGATGCGACAGCGGTGACATGTGCGCCCTTCCACTTCGCCAGTTGGAGCGCGAGGTGCCCGACGCCTCCGGCGGCGCCGTTGACGAGGACCGTCGTGCCGGTGTCGAGGGCTGTCGGGCGATGCGGGGCCCGCTGGAAGGGCGAGGGGTGGTCGTGGCCGACCTCGATCAGGAACTGCCACGCGGTCAGCCCGGCCATGGGCACGGCGGCGGCGTGCACGTGGTCGACGCCGGCCGGTTTGTGGGCGAGGTCCGACGCGGGCGCCGCCACGTACTCGGCGTACGCGCTGCCGTCGAAGCTGGGGAAGCGCAGCAGGCCGAAGACCTCGTCCCCGGGGGCGAAGTCCTCGACGTCCGGGGCGACGGCCTCGACGACACCCGACACGTCCGTGCCCGGGATCACCGGCAGGCTGACCGCCGACCCCTTCTCCCCCGGCATCTCGGTCAGCCCTCCGCGCAGATACCAGTCCGGAGGATTGACGCCGGCCGCGTGCACGCGGACCAGGACCTCACCCGCTCCCGGCTCGGGGATCGGGGCGTCTTCGTACCGCAGCACCTCGGGCCCGCCGTGTTCATGGAGCCGGACGGCTTTCATGGTGGGTGTCGTGGGTGTCGACATCGCTCACTCCTGCCCGCATCGCGGGATAGGCTTATTCGGATCAGCGATCCACATAAGTGGACCACTGATCCGAATATATGGACCACTGATCCGGATAGCAAGAGGGACACATGCGGGCCGACGCCAGGAAGAACCGCGACCACCTCCTCGCCGTGGCGGGAAGCGCCATCACCGAGCAGGGCGTCGAGGTGTCCCTGCGCGACATCGCGCGCAGGGCTGACGTCGGGCTCGCGACGCTGCTGCGCCACTTCCCCACGCGTGAGGCACTGCTCGACGCACTCCTGCGGGCGAGCTTCGAAGAACTCACGGCCAAGGCGGGCGAGCTCGAGACGGCGAGTTCGCCCGAAGAGGCCCTCGCCTCATGGCTGCGCGACTGCGTCGCCTGGACGACCGAATACCGAGGGGTGACCGAACTGATGGCGGCAGCCATCGACGACCCCGAGTCCGCACTCCACGCCGCCTGCGTCACCCTGCGCACGGCCGGTGCACGGCTGCTCACCCGCGCCCAGTCCGCGGGGCAGGCACGCGACGACATCGACGGTGCCGACCTGTTCGCGCTGATCGCCGCCCTCGCCTGGCTCGGCGACCAGCCGTCGCTCGCACCGCGCGCCGGCCACCTCGTCGACGTGGTCGCGGGGGCGATCCTCGCGAAGTGATCGTGATGACCCTCACCCCCACGACCACGCTGCTCAAGCGGCGCCTTCGGACACCCAGGTGCGGAACAGACCGAGCGCCTCGGCCAAGCTGACCGGCCCGCACGCGGTGCGGAACGTCCGCTCGCTCGTCCAGGCCACGAACCAGCCGCGCTCGCTCCGGTCGACCCGCCGCCGGGCGTAGTCCCTGTCGGCGAGCGCCCAGCTCCTCGCCCCCTGCTCGGCGGCCGCACGGACAGGGCCCCCAGCTGGGCAAATCTCACGCATCTCAATACGCGAGATCCGTCTGTCCATCATATGAACACGCCCTTGGGCTCGGCCCTTCCTTCTGTCACGATCCCTAGCAAGCAGGTAGGAAAACTAGGGATCTCGGGGGTGGGTATGAGCGCGCGTGACTTCGCAGAGCCGTCGCTGCCTCTGCTGACCTCGCGGCGTCACATCGACCTCCGCCGTACGTCCAGCGCCATCTGTCGCCTTGTCTGAGGCCGTCCGCAACACCGGCCAGGTTCAGATAAGCGCCCCAGGGCCGCACACGCCCCGTCGCGCCGTACGCCTTTCCCTTCCTTCCCCTGAGAGGACACCTTCGTGTCTGCCGCAAGACCGCTCGCCACCCTGCGCACCCTCGCCGCCATAGCGACGCTCCCCCTCCTGCTCACCGCCTGCGGTTACGGCTCCCAGGCGAAGAGCGACGACACCGCCAAGGTCGCCGCCGGGGCGAAGAAGATCGACGGTCTGGATTCGGTCAGGATCGGCTACTTCGGCAACCTGACCCACGCCACCGCGCTGGTGGGCCGTGAGCAGGGCCTGTTCCAGAAGGAGCTCGGAGCCACCAAGGCCGAGTACGCCACCTTCAACGCGGGCCCCTCGGAGATCGAGGCGCTCAACTCCGGTTCCATCGACATCGGTTGGATCGGTCCGTCCCCGGCGATCAACGGCTACACCAAGTCGGACGGCAAGAACCTGCGCATCATCGGCGGTTCGGCATCCGGCGGCGTGAAGCTGGTGGTCAACCCCAAGAAGATCACGTCGCTGAAGGACGTCAAGGGCAAGAAGATCGCCACCCCGCAGCTGGGCAACACCCAGGACGTGGCCTTCCTCAACTGGGCCGCGGAGCAGGGCTACAAGATCGACCCGGAGAGCGGCAAGGGCGACGTCACGGTCGTCCGCACCGACAACAAGATCACCCCGGACGCCTACAAGTCCGGTTCCGTCGACGGCGCCTGGGTGCCCGAGCCGACCGCCTCCAAGCTGGTCGCCGAGGGCGGCAAGGTCCTGCTGGACGAGTCGTCGCTGTGGCCGGACAAGAAGTTCGTGATCACCAACATCATCGTGTCGCAGAAGTTCCTCGACGCCCACCCCAAGGCCGTCGAGGCGGTGCTCAAGGCCTCGGTCGAGTCCAACAAGTGGATCAACGCCAACCCGGATGAGGCGAAGGCCGCGGCGAACAAGCAGCTGGAGGCCGACTCCGGCAAGGCCCTGCCCTCGAACGTCCTCGACCCGGCCTGGTCCTCGATCAGCTTCACCGACGACCCACTGGCCGCCACCCTCGACACCGAGGCCGCCCACGCCGTCAAGGCCGGACTGCTCACCAAGCCCGACCTGAAGGGCATCTACGACCTCGCTCTCCTCAACAAGGTCCTCAAGGCCGAGGGCGAGAGCACGGTCGACGACGCCGGTCTCGGCGTCGGCTGACACAGGTCCGACGAGATCCCAGGAGGTGACGACCATGGCCACGATCACGACGCTCGCCAAGGCCGACGAGACGGTCGGGCAGGCCGCCCGCATCGAGCACGTCTCGAAGTCCTTCGCGACCCCCGCCGGGCAGCAGCTCGTCCTGGACGACATCAGCCTCGATGTCGCCCCCGGCGAGTTCGTCACCCTCCTGGGCGCCTCCGGCTGCGGCAAGTCCACCCTGCTCAACCTGGTCGCCGGCCTGGACCGGCCCAGCACCGGCACCATCACCACCGACGGCCGCCCGGCCCTGATGTTCCAGGAACACGCCCTGTTCCCCTGGCTGAGCGCGGGCAAGAACATCGAACTCGCCCTCAAACTCCGCGGAGTTGCCAAACCCGAGCGCCGCGAGCGCACCGAGGAACTGCTGGAACTCGTGCGGCTGACGGGCGCGTACGGCAAGCGGGTGCACGAGCTGTCCGGCGGCATGCGCCAGCGCGTGGCGATGGCCCGCGCGCTCGCGCAGGACAGCCGGCTGCTGCTGATGGACGAGCCGTTCGCCGCGCTGGACGCCATCACCCGCGACGTGCTGCACGACGAACTGACCCGCATCTGGGCCGAGACGGGCCTGTCGGTGCTGTTCGTCACCCACAACGTGCGCGAGGCCGTCCGGCTGGCCCAGCGGGTGATCCTGCTGTCCTCCCGCCCGGGCCGTATCGCCCGCGAGTGGCGGGTCGACATCCCCCAGCCGCGCCGGATCGAGGACGCGCCCGTGGCCGAACTGTCCCTGGAGATCACCGAAGTCCTGCGTGGGGAGATCCGCCGCCATGGCCAGCACTGACACCACACCGGCCCAGGACGCCGGGAGCGTGGAGGCCGGCCTCGACGCCCTGGAGACCACCACCACCGGACGGACGCCGTTCCGGAAGACGTTCGTCGACAAGATATTGCCGCCGATGACGGCGATCGCCGTCGTCCTCGTCGCCTGGTACGTGCTCTACCCGATCGTCGACGATCCCTCGAAGCTGCCGTCGCCGGGCGCGGTGGCCGGCACCTTGAGGGAGTCCTGGCTCAGCGGCACGCTGCTGGGCTACATCTGGACGAGTGTCTCGCGTGGCCTGCTCGGCTTCTGCCTCGCCCTGCTCATCGGCACCCCGCTCGGCCTGCTGGTCGCCCGCGTGAAGTTCGTCCGCGCCGCCCTCGGCCCCATCCTCTCCGGCCTGCAGTCCCTGCCCTCCGTCGCCTGGGTACCCCCCGCCGTCATCTGGCTCGGCCTGAACAACTCCATGATGTACGCCGTCATCCTGCTCGGCGCCGTCCCCTCCATCGCCAACGGCCTCGTCTCCGGCGTCGACCAGGTCCCCCCGCTCTTCCTGCGCGCCGGCCGCACCATGGGCGCCACCGGCCTCAAGGGCACCTGGCACATCACCCTGCCCGCCGCCCTGCCCGGCTACGTCGCCGGCATGAAACAGGGCTGGGCCTTCTCCTGGCGCTCCCTCATGGCCGCCGAGATCATCGCCAGCTTCCCCGACCTCGGCGTCGGCCTCGGCCAACTCCTCGAAAACGCCCGCACCGCCTCCGACATGGCCATGGTCTTCGAAGCCATCCTCCTCATCCTCTTCGTCGGCATCGCCATCGACCTCATCGTCTTCAGCCCCCTCGAACGCCGGGTCCTGCGCAGCCGCGGCCTGCTCGTGAGGAGCTGACCGAACGACTCGGCTACGGCAAGGGCATCTGTTCGGCGTCGAGTTGATGGTCGGCCCAGACGTAGCTCTCGGGCAGCAGGTCGGAGATGAGGACGGTTCGGGTGCGGTCACCCGCGCCGACGATGACCTTCAGAGCAGGGAAGTAGTCGAGCAGGACCTGCCGGCAGCGGCCGCACGGGGGAACGACCCCGCGGTCGCGGTCGCCGACGGCGACGATGGTGTCCAGCTGGTAGACGCCCTGGGCGGCCGCCGTGCCGATGAGGACCAGTTCGGCGCAGGGGCCTCCGGTGAAGTGGTAGGCGTTGACCGCGGTGACGATGCGGCCGTCCGGAGCACGGCCGGCCGCCGCCATGGTGTGGTTGTCACCGCGGCAGCGGGTACGCGCGACCTGGGCGGCGGCCTGGATCAGTTCGTGGTCGGGCTGTTGGATCTGCGTGGTCATCTTCTCTGCCTTGTGTGTCAGTCGATGCTGTTCGCCCATGCCGCCAGCACCGCGAAGTCGTCACGGGTGAGACCGCGTCGGGGGTCGACCCGATGCAAGAGGGCGAGGCCGTCATGGTGGTCCTTCACCCAGGCTCGGTCCGCCTCGGTGATCTCGTCGTCGATCCAGGCGAACGTACGGCCTGCTGCCCACGCGACGGTCTCGGGCGTCTTCCAGAACACGCCGTCCGCGGGCTCGGGTCGCGGTGAGGGCCAGCTGATGAAGGGCAGTTCGGGCAGTCCCAGGACCGGTGCGACGAAGACGTTGGCCTCCTGCTCCCACGTCGTCGCCCACACGAGGTCGTAGGGAAGTGCCTCCAACTCCGGGCCGTGATCCGGGTTGAGCCACACCCGCAGCGGCTTGACCGGCCGGTTCGGCAGACCCCACTCTGTCAGGCGCCGCCGCTCGGCGGCCTCCCAGCGCGGGGTCAGCAGACGGTGCGTCCGATAGCCTTCGGGCCGACGGTACGGCTTCGCGGCGTACGGGTTCAGCGGCCCGTCGACATCCACCAACAACACCGGCGGCACCGGCTCATCCCCCTCGCTCCCAGGCCACACGGTACCGGCCGGCGATGAGATCGCCCAGCGAATACGGCGGCCCGGTCAGCCGACGACGGGCGTCGTCATGCCGGAAGCGCGAAGGGCGGGTGTGCGCCGTTGAGGAAATAGTCGCCGACCTCGCGCAGCCGGTGGGTGCGCGGCTCGCGCAGGGTGTGGGTGCGGGCGTTGCGCCAGAAGCGGTCGAAGCCGGATGGAGAGGAGGCGGCAGAGGCGCCGATGACGTCCAGGGCGCGGGTGGTGACCTCCTGCACGACGCGGGAGGCGGCGGCCTCGGCCGCGCTCGCGAGGACGGTGATCTCCGCGCACTCCTCGTCGTCGAGGGCCTCTCCCTGTGCGAGGCCGCGGAGCAGGGCGTCCACCGCCTGGTCGGCGAGGGCGGACGCGGCCCGGGCGGTGACGGTGAGTTCGCCGTAAGCGACCAGTGCGTGCGGGTCCTGCGGTGGGCTGCCGGGCCACGGCTGGGCGGAGAAGGGCTGCCAGGGGGACTTCACGATCCGGCCGTATTCGCGGACCTCGTCGAGCATGCCCTCGGCGATGCCGAGGCAGACGTGGGCGGAGACCAGACGGGCGGTCGGCGCGGCGAGACAGGCGAAGGGCGACAGGACGCCCTCGTCCGGTGAGAGCGAACCGAGTACGTCGTCCGCCGCGACGGGCACCGAGTCGAACTCGACGCTCCCGCCGGCCGCGAGCCGCTGCCCGAAGGTGTCCCCGCCGCTTCCGGTCACGACGCCCGGGCGGGCGGGGTCGACGAGGACGGCCAGCGGCTCGGCGGTGCCGGATCTGAAGGCGCGGACCAGTAGCCGGTCGGCGACCCCGACTCCGGTGGCGAGACTCTGGTAGCCGTCCAGCAGATGGCCGTCCGCCGTGGGGATCAGCATGAGCGGCGGTTCGTGTGCGGCGATGCCGCCTCCCCAGCACCACTGCCCCGCCGCCGACTCCCGTTCGACACGGGCGATGTGGCCGGGCCCGGCGAGGAAACGGGAGCTGGAGGAAAGGAAGTAGTGGCTGCCCAGCAGGTGGCCGATGGCCCCGTCGGCCGCTGCGACCGTTCGCACGACCGTGTAGGCCGTACGCCAGTCCGCGCCCCCTCCCCCGTGCTCGGCCGGTACCAGCAGCGACAGCAGGCCCGCGTCACGCAGCCGGGTGACCTCGTCGAGCGGCGCCTTGCCGGCCTGCTCGCGTTCGACCGCGTCGGTGGCGAGGTCGTCGGCCACCTCACGGGCGATGAGCGCCCAGTCGGCCCGCGGCCCGGCTGCCGCTTCGGTCGCGTCGTCCGCCGTCACCGTCACGCTTGCCCCCGCTCAATACGACCTTCGACTACCCCTGCCATTTTCCTAGTAATTCGATAGGAATACTAGGGATAGAGAAGTGATCTGGCTGATTCACGCTCCCCTCAGGCCCGTTCACGCGGACGGCACCTACGCGGCGGGGGCGCTCTGCGTGTCGAAAGGATGCCGCCACAGGCCCTGCGCCGCGACCCTCGGCAGCACGCCCTCGCCGAACCCCCTATGGCCGTTGCGCTTGTCATCCGGTGGCCGCCAGCAGCGTCGTACGACCGCCCAGCGCGGCCGAGAACTGGTCGGTGACCTGGAGCAGCGCCTCGGCCGAGCCCGGCGCGACGGTCAGCGTGCCGTCGTCGCGCACGGTGATGTCCTTGTCGAGGGTGAACCAGCCGGGGGTGATGTGGGCGGGGCCCATGGAGGCCAGGACCGGCCGCAGGGCGTAGTCGATGGCCAGGACGTGGGCGGTGCTGCCGCCGGTGGCCAGCGGCAGGACGGTCTTGCCCACCAGCGCGTACTGCGGCAGGAGATCCAGCAGCGCCTTCAGCAGCCCGGAGGAGGCGGCCTTGTAGACGGGGGTGCCGATCACGACGCCCTCCGCCTGCTCGAACAGGGCTGCGGCCCGGGCTATCGCGGGATGGCCGAAATCGGCGTGCAGCAGGGCCTCCGGCGGGAGCGTGCGCACGTCCAGGGGGATCACCTCGTGCCCTTGGGCGGTGAGCCGCTGGTCGAGGTGGCGGAGCAGCCTTCCGGTGCGGGAGGTCGGGGAGGGGCTTCCGGAGACGGACAGGATGGTGGCCATGGCAGGACCTTTCGGTTGGTCGGGGTGAACTTCCTCGCGGACGGGCGTACGTATCAGCTCGGCGGCTGGGGCGAGTGACCCCTTCGGCGCCATTCCTCCGCGAGTAGTTCGTACGAGCGGACCCGGTCCTTGTGGTCGTGGGTGATCGTCGTGATGAGCAACTCGTCCGCGCCCGTGGCCTCCTGGAGCTGTTCCAGCTGGTCGGCGACCTGGCCCGGCGAGCCGACGAACTGGGTGTCGAGGCGGTCCTGGACGAGGGCCTGGTCCGCGTCGGTCCAGGTGCGGGCGCGCGCTTCCTGCGGCGTGGGGAACTGGATGGCGCCCCCGGCGGTGCGGATGCTGCGGACCCACGGGCCGTAGCCGGTGGCGAGTTCGCGGGCGGTGGCGTCGTCGTCGGCCACGACGACGTCGGCCGAGACGCTGACGTAGGGCTTGTCGAGGACCTCGGAGGACTGGAAGTAGGCCCGGTAGCCCTCCACCGCTTCCAGGACCGTGGCGGGGCTGACGTGGTAGTTCGCCGCGAACCGCAGGCCGTTGCGGCCCGCGACGGACGCGCTCTGGCCGCCGCTGCTGCCCAGGATCCACACCTCGAGATCGGCGCCCTCTCCGGGCACGACGTGCGCTTCGACGCCCTCCGGGGAGCGGTAGGTGCCGGCGAGCAGCGCAAGGATGTCGTCGATCTGCTCGGTGTAGTCCTGTGATTCCGCGCCCGGCAGGAGGAGGAGCCTGCGTTGCAGGGCGATGCGCGGGGAGCCGAGCAACTGCGCGAAGGAGAAGGGGGGCGGGATCAGCAGGCCGTTCGGGGCGCGGCCGTCGACGACCGGGGTCGTCGTGGGCGGCGGTGCGTCCGACTGTCCCGGCGGACGGCCCCCGGAGCGGCCCAGGCCCAGGTCGAAGCGGCCCGGATGCAGCGCGTCGAGCAGCCCGAACTCCTCCACGGTGGACAGCGCGGTGCGGTGTCCGAGCTGCACGGCCCCGGAGCCGAGCCTGATGGTCGAGGTGGCGGAAGCGGTCAGGGCCAGGACGACGGCGGGTGAGGTGCCGGCCACTCCCGGGTTGAGGTGGTGCTCGGCGAACCAGTAGCGGGCGTATCCCAGACGCTCGGCCTGCTGCGCGAGGTCGATCGAGTTGCGCAGGGCATCCGCTGCCGTCGAGCCGGACGGAATCGGGACCAGATCGAGGACGCCGAGGGCGATGTCAGGCATAGATGGACTCCTTGGTGAGGGGCGTCGCCGGAAGCACCAGTGGCCACGCGCACGGCGTGTCCTGGAACTTCACGAGGCGACCCGGTCGTCGACGGCCTCGGGGTGGGCGAGCCCCAGATGGTGGCGGAGGGTGGGGCCCTCGTAGTCGGTGCGGAAGACGCCCTGTTCCTGCAGGAGCGGGACGACCTTGTCGGCGAAGTCGTCGAGGCCGGTGGGGGTGATGTGCGGCACGAGGATGAAGCCGTCGCTCGCGTCCGCCTGGACATGGTCGTTGATGGTCCTGGCGATGGTCGCCGGGGAGCCGACGAAGGTCTGCCGGTTGCCGGTGTGGATGACCAGGTCGCGGATGGACCAGTTGTTGGCGGCGGCCAGCTCGCGCCACTCACGGGCGGTGGCCAGCGGGTCGCGGTACATGCGCACCTGGGCACGGCCCTTGGACATGTGGTGGTCGCCGACGTCCGGGTCGACGTCGGGCAGCGGCCCTTCCGGGTCGTACGAGGACAGGTCCCGGTTCCAGACGAACTCCAGGTGCTTGATGGCGGTGGCACCGCTGACCTGCTGGCGGCGCACCTGCCTGGCGAGGTCCTCGGCCTCGGCGTCGGTGTCGGCGAGGGCGAACGAGGCGGCAGGCAGGATCAGCAACTGGTCATGGCGGCGGCCGTACTTGGCGAGCCGGTTCTTGACGTCCGCGTAGAAGGCCCGACCGCCCTCCAGGGTGGCGTGCCGGCTGAAGATGGCGTCGGCGCTGGAGGCGGCGAACTCGCGTCCCTCCTCGGAGTCGCCGGCCTGGAAGATCACCGGACGGCCCTGCGGAGAGCGCGGGACGTTGAACTGGCCGTGAATGTCGAAGTGTTGTCCGGTGTGGGCGAAGGAGCCGGCCTTCGCGTCCCGCAGGAAGACGCCGGTTCCCTGGTCGGCGACGATCTCGTCGCCGTGCCAGGAGTCGAAGAGCTCGTTGGCGGTGGCCAGGAACTCCTTGGCGCGGGAGTAGCGCTCCTGCTGCGCCAGGAAGCCGCCGCGGCGGAAGTTCTCGCCGGTGAAGGCGTCCCAGGAGGTGACGACGTTCCAGGCGGCCCGGCCCCCGGACAGGTGGTCGAGGCTGGCGAACTGGCGGGCCACCTCGTAGGGCTCGTTGAACGTCGAGTTGATGGTGCCGGTCAGGCCGAGGTGCTCGGTGACGGCGGCGAGCGCGGCGAGGACTGTAAAAGTGTCGGGGCGGCCGACGACGTCCAGGTCGTAGATCTTTCCGCCCTGTTCGCGCAGTCGCAGCCCTTCGGCGAGGAAGAGGAAGTCGAAACGGGCGCGTTCGGCGGTTCGGGCGAGGTGGGCGAAGGAGGTGAACTCGATGTGGCTGCCGGCCTTCGGGTCGCTCCACACGGTGGTGTTGTTGACGCCGGGGAAGTGGGCGGCCAGGTGGATCTGCTTCAACGGCTTGCTGCTCATGTCGGTGCGGGGTCCTTCCGGCTCAGGCGGCGGTGTAGCGGTTGGCGGGGCGGGCGAGGCCCAGCAGGCCGCGCAGGGTGTCGGCTTCGTAAGCGGTGCGGAAGACACCCCGGCGCTGGAGTTCCGGGACCAGACCGCGGGTGATGGCCGGCAGGTCGTGTCCAGCGACTGCGGGCCGGAGTCGGAAGCCGCTCAACCCCTCCCCCGCCAACTCCTGCAAGAAATCAGCAAGTTGTACGGGGGTGCCGGCGAAGATCCGGGCGTCACTGGTGTACGGCTCCCCGGCGAGGGCGTCGAGCCGTGCGCGCCGGTTCTCGGCGGCGGCCTGTTCGTCGTCCAGGAAGACCACCAGGTCACCGAAGACGTGCAGGGGTTCTCCGGCCCGTCCGGCGGCCTCCTGCTCGGTCCGGATCTCGGCGACGATCGCCCGGGCGTGCGCGGCGTCCTGCGGGGTGACGTAGCCGACGTCGGCCTGGCGGGCCACCAGCCGGTAGGGGACGGTTTGATGGGCGAGGGCGGTGACCAGGGGCTGGCCCTGGGGCGGGCGCGGGGTGATGGAGGGGCCCTTGACGCTGAAGTGCTCGCCTTGGAAGTCGATGTAGTGCAGCTTGTCGCGGTCGATGAAGCGTCCGGTGGCGGCGTCCCGGATCTCCGCGTCGTCCTCCCAGCTGTCCCAGAGCCGGCGCATGACCTCGACGTGGTCCGCGGCCTCGTTGAAGAGGTCGGTGAAGCGTTCCTGCCCGACCGGGCTCCGCAGTTCGCTCAGGTCGATCGGCGGAAAGGTGCGACGGCCGAAGTGGTCGGCCTCGTGCGGCCGCGCGGAGATCTGCACGCGCAGGCCCGCGCGGCCGGTGCTGACGTAGTCGAGGGTGGCGATCGCCTTGGAGATGTGGAACGGCTCGGTGTGGGTGGCGATCACGGTCGGCACCAGGCCGATGTGCCGGGTCAGGGGTGCGATCCGGGCGGCGGTCAGTACGGCGTCCAGCCGGCCGCGGATCTGGTCGGTGCGGCCGTCCAACTCACCGTAGTGCGAGGACTGCAGGCCGAGGCCGTCCTCGAAGGTGACGAAGTCGAGCAGTCCGCGCTCGGCCTCGGCGACGAGGCCCGCCCAGTGTCCGGCGGTGAACAGGTCACGGGGGCGGGCGACTTGCTCACGCCATGAGGCGGGGTGCCAGCCTGTCCCGTCGAGGGCGACGGCAAGGTGCAGAGGAGTGCGTGGAGTTGCGGACACCGGGGTGCCTTCCTGGAGGTGGAGTGAGAGGGGCGACGGCGTGGTCATGCCGTTCTTTCCAGGGCCGTGGCGCCGGTGTGCCGGACGAGCGAGAAGACCGTGCGGCTGCGCAGGGTGAAGCCGATCGACTCGTACAGCCGGATCGCGTGCGCGTTGGCGGCCGCGGCGTGCAGGAAGGGCTGTTCGCCCCGCTCCTTGATGCCTGCGGCGACGGCACGGACCAGCCGGGTGGCCAGCCCCCGCCCCCGGTGGTCGGGGTCGGTGCACACGGCGCTGATCTCCGTCCAACCGGGCGGGTGCAGCCGCTCGCCGGCCAGGGCGATCAGCCGGCCGCGGTGGCGGATGCCGAGGTAGGTGCCCATCTCGACGGTGCGGCGCCGGTAGGGGCCGGGTTCGGTGCGGGCGATCAGATCGAGGATCTGGGGTACGTCGTCGGGGCCGAGGCGTACGGCCTCGGGGTCGGGCTCGGCCCGCAGGGAGGTGTCCACGAGTTGGACGCCGTGTCCGAGGCTGACGACCTCCCAGCCGTCCGGCGCCTCTGTGACGCCTCGTACCGCGGCGGTGCCGCCGGGGCCGACGAGGTGGCCCAGGTCGGCCCAGGCGCGCGGGTCGTCCTCGTCGGAGAGGGCGTGGAAGGGGGCCACGTCCTGGCGGTAGCGGGCGGCGTGGCCGATGCGTTCGGCGAAGTGGGCGTGGGGTCCGGTGAGGGCGGCCCAGGCGGGGTTGTCCAGGACGTGCGAGGACGTGGCTTCGGCGGTGGTGACGGACATGGCGTGGCGGTCTCCGGGTGCGGCTCGGGGTGTCCGGCGTGCCGGGGACGCCACCGCGAGATGGGTGGTGGAGTCCCCGGGACGCGGTGGTCAGGAGTTGTCGAGCGGGAGTCCGGGCGGGTTGACCTCGGACTTGGCGACGGCCTCGTTGGAGAGGTTGTAGGCCTTGAGCCACTCGGCGTACTGACCGTTCTTGATCAGGTAATTGATGGCGTCGGCGAGGGGCTTGGCCAGGCCGCTGTCCTTCTTGGCGGTGGCCGCGATCAGCCCCTGGAGGTTCGCTCCGGCGCCGGAGTAAGTACCAGCTGTACGGGTGGCGTTGGGCGTGTTGGCGGTCTGCCGGTTGTGGTAGGCGATGCCGGGGTTGGGGCCGAGGTACGCGTCGATCTTGCCGCCGGACAGGGCCAGGTAGACGCTGTTGCTGTCCTGGAAGTACTTGACGGTGAGCTTCTTGCCCTCCTTGGCCAGCTTGGTCTTCCACTCCAGCAGGATCTTCTCCTGGTTGGTCCCGGCGCTCACGGAGACCGTCTTGCCGGCGAGGTTCTCGTAGTCGCCGCCGAAGTTCCAGGTGCTCTTCTTGGGCACGGTGAAGGCGAGGTTGTCCTGGCGGTAGGAGGCGAACTCGTACTTCTTCTTGCGTTCCTCGGTGTCGGTGACGTTGGAGAAGGCCACGTCGACCTTGCCGCTGTCGATGCCGACGAAGAGGTTTTCCCAGGTGGAGTTCTTCACCTCGGGCTTGAGTCCGAGGACGGCGGCGACCAGGCGGCCGAAGTCGGGCTCCGCGCCGGTGAGGGTCTTCTGGTCGCTGCCCACGTAGGCCAGCGGCGGGAAGCCGGCCGGCAGGGCGCCGATGCCGATCTCCAGCTTGCCGCTCTTTCTGAGGGCGGCGGGCAGTTCGGCGCTGATGGACTTGACCTCGGAGACCTTGATTGCGGTCTGCTGGGCGGCGCCGTTGGAGACCTGGCCGATGACTACCTCGCCGGATGTGGCGGCCGTGTCGGTGGTGGTGGCCGCGTCGCTGTCGCCACCGCAGGCGGCGAGCCCGGTGGCCAGGGAGGCGACGGCGGTCGCCGTGGTGATGCCGCGTATCAGGCTGCGTCGGGTGAAGTGGGTGCGCATGGCCGTTCCTTGTCGCTCAGGGGCGGTGATGAGAGTGGTGGCGTGGGGGGGGGAGGTCGTGGGGGCGGCGGGTCACAGGACCTTGCTGAGGAAGTCCCTGGTCCGCTCGTGCCGTGGTGTGTCGAGGACCTCGGAGGGCGGCCCCTGCTCGATGATCTTGCCGCCGTCGATGAAGACGACCCGGTCGGCGATCTCGCGGGCGAAGCCGATCTCGTGGGTGACGATGACGAGGGTGGTGCCGCTGGAGGCCAGGTCCCGGATGACGGCGAGGACTTCGCCGACCAGTTCGGGGTCCAGGGCGGAGGTGGGCTCGTCGAAGAGGATGACTCCGGGGCGCAGCGCCAGGGCGCGGGCGATGGCGACGCGCTGCTGCTGGCCGCCGGAGAGCTGGCGCGGGTAGGCGCCGGTCTTGTCGGCGAGGCCGACCCGGACGAGGAGTTCGCGGGCCAGTTCCTGGGCTTGGGGCCTGCCGAGCCGGCCGGTGGCGACCGGGGCCGCGGCCACGTTGTCCAGGACCGTCAGGTGCGGGAAGAGGTTGAAGTTCTGGAAGACGAACCCGATGCGTCCGCGCTGGGTGAGGATGGCGCGCTCGCTCAGCTCCTTCAGCCGGTCGCCGTGCCGCTTCACGCCGATCGGCTCGCCGTTGATGCTGACGTGGCCGATCTCGGGCTTCTCCAGGTGGTTGACGAGCCGCAGCAGGGTGGACTTGCCGGAGCCGGAGGGGCCGAGGATCACGGTGACCTCGCCGGGACGGATCGTCAGGTCGACGCCGTCCAGGACCCGGTGGCTGCCGTACCACTTGTGCACGTCGTGGACCTCGACGGTGGCGGCTTCGACGTCCGCCGGGGCGTCGGCGGTCTTGGCGGTCATACGGCGGCCTCCCGGCGGATTCGGGCCCGCAGGTCGGTGAGACCGGTGCGGAGCTTCTGCAGTGGCGTCGGCGGCAGGCTGCGGGTGGCGCCGCGGGCGTAGTACCGCTCGACGTAGAACTGGATGACGGAGACGACGCTGGTCAGGATCAGGTACCAGACGGTGACGACCAGCAGCAGCGGCACGATGTCGCCGGGGTAGGTGGAGCCCATGGTCTGCGCGGAGCCGAACAGGTCCAGCAGCGAGACGTAGAAGACCAGCGAAGTGCCCTTGATCAGGCCGATCAACTGGTTGACGTAGTTGGGGATGATGGAGCGCAGCGCCTGCGGAAAGACGATTCTGCGGAACTGGTAGCCCTTGGGCAGGCCGAGGGCCGCGGCCGCCTCGTGCTGGCCCTGGTCGACGGAGAGGATGCCGCCGCGCACCACCTCGGCCGCGTAGGCGGCCTCGTTGAGACTGAGGCCGACGACGGCGACGACCATGTCGGTGGCGAGTTTCGACTCGTCGAAGGAGAAGAAGGCCGGCCCGAAGGGGATGCCGACGCTCAACGTCTTGTACAGCGCACTGAAGTTGTAGAGGAAGATCAGGACCACGATGAGCGGGATGGAGCGGAACGCCCAGACGTAGGTCCAGCTGACGGCGCGCAGCACCGGGCTCTTCGACAGCCGCGCCAGAGCGAGCAGGACACCGCCGGCAAGGCCCAACAGGGCGCTGTAAGCGGCGACTTCGAGGGTGATGAGGAGGCCGTCGAAGATGGTCGGCCGCAGGAACCAGTAGTTCCAGCGGTCCCACTGGTAGAAGGGGTTGGTCACCAGTCCGTGGACGAACTGGGCGACCAGGACCAGGACGACCGCGGTGGCGATCCAGCGCCCCGGGCGCCTCAGTGGCTGGACCCGCTGGGCGGTGAGGGCCTTGGGCGGTTCGGTGGTGGCGGGCGCCTCGGGCAGTGGCGCCTGGGGGTTCGCTCATGGTGGGCTCCGGAGTCGTGGGCACACCCCGGAGGCGCGGCGGCATGCGGGGTCGCACACGGCTGCGTGAGGCCGGGGGTGGGGAGGGCAACGGCACACCGCGCGGGCGGTGTTCGTCAGGGGGTGCGGGAGCTGCGGGGAGGTGTCAGCCCCGACAGCGGGCACGGCCCGGTGCGGTACACAGTGCGCTGCTGACGCGGAGCAGATCGACGGCGCGGTTGGCGACAAGCATGTTCGCGTACGTCCGTACGCAGCCCTGGGAACGGCGTGCGGCCGTTCTGGGAGCTGCGTACATGGCGTCACCGTCACTGTTCCGGCCCTGGGGGCCTCGCGCTTGCCGATGGGTCATCGGCCGGGTCGTCACCTGGGGCACCCCACCGCGGTGCGAGGGTTGCCGGTCAGCAAGCCAGGGCTTGTCGCTGACACTCATGACCGTTCTGGGCCGTAGTTAAGACAATGGCCCGAACGTATGTCAACGCCGGTCCACCAGGTGGAACGGCTAACGGGCGGAGTGTGCCGCCCAGTCGAGGATCTGGACGGCCGATCCTGCTGCCTCCAGCCCGCGACACTGGGAGTGGTGACGGCGGTCGATGCCGTCGAGGTCGAGGTGAGCGCCGAAGGCCGGGTGGGCGGTCAGACAGCGGGCGTAGGACCACAGCACCGGGTGGCCGGCGATGCGCTGGATCGCGGCGGCGTCGAGGTGGTGCCGGTGCACGGTGTCGAGCCGGACCAGAGCGACCCACAACTCGACGTCGGCGAGCGTGACTTCGCCGCGGATCAGGTAGGCGCGGTCGACCAGCCAGCGGTCGAGGGCTCCGAGGGTCTGCAGCAGCGTGGCCAGTGCCCTGTCACGTTCCGTCGCTTCCCCGCCCACGGCCCCGGCCCGCTGCGCCGCCCCCTCGATCCCCTCCACGCACAACCGCTCCACGGCCTCGATCTCCGACTCCGCGCCGCACGGGTAGAGCGAGGAGCCGCCGGTGTCGAAGCGGTGGGCGAGGTCGCGCATGATGTCCCGGTCGTGGGTGCTGACGATCCGCCCGGACCAGCCGTCACTGAGCACCGGCGCCGCGGCCGGCCCGCGGTAGCGGTGCGCGCTCGCCTCGTACAGCGGGAGCAGGGCCGAGTGACCGCCCTCGGGACAGTCAGGGACGGCGGGGAGGAAGGTCACCGGACAGACGGTGTCCAGGCCGAGCAGGGTGTGGGTGACGGCGATGCGCAGGCCGTCGGGACACGCAGTCGACAGATGGAGCCGGTAGCGGCCTGGCACGGCGTAGTGGCCGCTGCGCGCGTCCCTGCCGATGCGACCGCGGAAGGCGGGCGCGGGCCGGACGGAAACATGGGCGGCCGGCGATGTGACGGTCATGACTCTCCCCGAGAGCGGGCGCGGAAGTAACGCGCGGCGGATGCGACATCGGGCTGGGCCCTGTGGCCGGATCCTCCTCGGCCCGGAGGGCGGGCCCGGCACTCGGTGCCGGGCCCGCCGGGGGCTACGGGGGTGCGACGACGGAACCCCGGAGCGGGGCTCACCTGGGCACGCCGAACGGCACGACGTTGCGTGGGAGGCGGCGGCGTGGCAGGTGCGCAGGTCAGCCCATGGGGCCGAGTGCGCTGCAGACGCGGAGCAGGTCGATGTGACGCCGGGAGGTCAGCAGAGGCGAACGGCTCACTCGGACGGTGACCCCATCAAGCCGCCTCATGTTTCCCTACCTGTTCACTAGGATTCCTTACCGAGTGTCGATCCACGGGCCGCGGACGTCAAGAGGGCCGTCCCGCATCGCGGACATCCCGATGGACGGCGACATACTCGCCAGGACACCCGGCCGGCCAGGTTGCCCGCGGCTCAGCCATGGAACTGGTTCGCGGGGACGGGAAGGCCGTAGTGCTCGCGGAGTGTCGTGCCCTCGTACTCCTCGCGGAACAGACCCTTGCTCCGCAGGATCGGCAGGACGTGCTCGATGAAGGCCGCCAGGCCGGACGGCAGCGCCGGGGCCATGATGTTGAAGCCGTCCGCCGCGCCGCCCTCGAACCAGCCGATGATCGTGTCCGCGACCTGCTCGGGCGTCCCTACGAACTCGAAGTGCCCGCGGCCGCCGCCGAGCCGCGAGATGATCTCGCGGACCGTCAGCCGCTCGCGCACCGCCAGGTCGATGATCAGATCGGACCGGCTCTGCGAACCCTCCAGTTTCGGCCTCGCCAGGATGAACTCCGGCAACGGACGGTCGAGTTCGAAGACCGACGGATCGGTCTCGAAGACCGCCGCCAACTGGCGCAGCCCGTACTCCGGGATACGCAGCTCGTCGAACCGCCGAGCGAGCGCGCGGGCTTCCTCCTCGGTCGATCCGATGTAGGGGACGATGCCGGGAAGGACGATCACACCCTCCGGTTCACGCCCGGCGGCACTGGTGCGTGCCTTGATGTCGGCGTAGAAGGCGGCGGCGCGCTCGTACGTGGTGTGGGCGGTGAAGATGGCCTCGGCGTGCTGGGCGGCGAAGTCCTTGCCGTCCTCCGAGGAGCCCGCCTGGACGAGCAACGGGTAGCCCTGCGGCGGGCGTTCGACGTTGAGCGGTCCGGCCACCCTGAAGTACGTGCCGTCATGACCGACCCGATGCAGCCGGGCGGGGTCGGCGTAGCGTCCCGCTACCTTGTCCGCGAGGACGGCCTCGGACTCCCAGCTGTCCCACAGCGCCTTGGCGAGCTTCAGGAACTCGTCGGCGCGGGCGTAGCGTTCGGCGTGGCCGGGGCGGTTGTCGAGGCCGAAGTTGGCGGCCTCGTCGGCTCCCGCCGAGGTGACGATGTTCCAGCCGGCCCGGCCGCCGCTGACGTGGTCGACGGACGCGAGCCGGCGGGCGAGGTTGTACGGCTCGTTGTACGTCGACGACACGGTCGCGATGAGCCCGATCCTGCTGGTGGCCTGCGACAGTGCGGTGAGTAGCGTCAGCGGCTCCAGTTGGCCCGGCGGCCTGAACTCGCCGGTGCCGATGAGGGCCGGACCGTCGGCAAGGAACAGCGAGTCGAACTTGGCGCTCTCGGCGAGCTGTGCCAGTTCGATCCAGTGCCGCAGGTCGAAGTCGGCGCGGGGGTTGCTGTACGGAAGGCGCCACGCCGCCTCGTGGTGGCCCCCCTCCATGAGGAAGGCATTCAGGTGCAGCCGCCGCTGTCCCGCGCTCATGAGGTGCCCCTCAGCTTCGAGCTGTCGTAACCGGCAGGGAGGAGGTTGTCGACGATCGACGGGACGTCGACCTTCTTGGTGATCTGCCCCGCCTCCAGGAAGGCGTCGGCGAGCTTCTGCTCCAGTTCGATGTCCGGCTGCTCCACCGGGGTGACCCGATTCGAGTAAGCGGCCACGGATGCCTTGGCGTCGGCCAGCGGGATGCCCTGCTCCTTCGAGAGCGCCTGCGCGTACTTGTCGGGGTTCCTGACGGCCCAGGCGAACTCTCGCGACAGCCTCCTCAGTACGTCTGTCAGAGCCGCCCGCTTGGTCTTGTCGTTCAGCGACTTGTCGCTCGCGACGTAGTAACTGCTCGTCTGGTCGATGGGCGGGAGGCCCTTCACCAGGATCCGCGCGCCGTTCTTCACCGCGATGGCCGACTGCGGGTTCCAGATCGACCAGGCGTCCACCTTCCCGGTGTTGAACGCCGTGGCACCAGCCGCCGGATCGAGGAAGACCAGCTTCACGTCCTTCGGGGTGAGACCGACGCTCTTCAGGGCGTTGAGGGCCAGACCGTGGGCCGAACTGCCCTGCGGGACGGCGATCTTCTTGCCCTTGAGGTCGGCGGCCGTCTTCAGCTGCGAGCCCTTCGGCACGATGATGTTCTCGTTCGACTGGGTGGGTGTGAGCGAGCGGTTGACTGCCACGACCTTGAAGCCGTACTCCTTTGCGGCGCCGGTGATCGGCGGTACGTCGCCGACGCTGCCGAGGTCGATGTCGCCGGATGCGGCGGCCTGCACGAGCGGCGGACCGTAGGTGAAGCGGGCGAACTTCACCTTGTAGGGCGCGTTGGCGAACACGCCGGTGACCGCTGCCAGTTCCTGGCTGCCGTCACCGCCGTTGTCGCCGATGGTGAAGGTGTACTTGCTCCACTCGGGGTGCTTGGCGTCACTCGCATTGACGGCGTTGCTCAGCGGCGCGGAGGTGTCCGACGACGATCCTGCGCAGGCGACGAGGCTGCTCGCCAGAGCGAGCGAGCCGACGGCGCCGATGAGTCTCGTGGGTCTTGTTCGCATGGGTTGTCGTGCTTTCTGTGCTGGGTGAAGGTGTTCGGACAGTCAGTGCCGGCCGGCCAGGCCGAGGTCTTCCAGGAGCCGGGCGCGCAGTTCTTCGCGTGCGACGCTCGCCTCACGGTCGGCGGCGGTGAGGTGCACCTCGTGCGAGGTGCCGATGCGGCCGTTGTTCATGACGACGATGCGGTCCGCCAGGGCTATCGCCTCGTCGACGTCGTGGGTGACGAGCAGCATGGCCGCCTGATGCCTGGTCCGCAGCGCGCGTACGAGGTCGTGCATGCGCAGCCGGGTGATGGCGTCGAGAGCCGCGAACGGCTCGTCGAGCAGCACGAGTTCGGGCTCGGAAACCAACGCCCGTGCCAGCGAGACCCGTTGGGCCTCACCGCCGGAGAGCTCCTTGGGCCAGGCCTTCTCGCGGCCCGCGAGACCGACCTCGGCGAGCACGTCACGGGCTCGCTGTCCGGCGTCTGGCCCCTGCAGGCCGAGCGTGACGTTGCGCAGCACCCGCTGCCAGGGCAGCAGTCGGTCGGCCTGGAAGACGATCGCCCGCCGGGCGGGGACCTCCACGCGCCCGCCATCGGGGCGGTCCAGTCCCGCGAGCAGCCGCAGCAGGGTGCTCTTGCCGCAGCCCGAAGGGCCGAGCAGGATCACCAGCTCCTCGTCGGCGATGGTGAGGTCGAGGTGGTCGAGGACCACCCGGTCACCGAACCGGCGGACCACCTGTTCGACGACGACCCCGGTCTGCCGACAGGGCTCCGTCGCAATCGTGCTGCTCATGACGCCTCATAACTGGGTCGCCACCGCAGCAGCACCCGCTCGAGAGCCCGGACGAACTGGTCGGCGAGCAGACCGAGGAGCGAGTAGATCACCAGCCCCACGAAGACCTGGTTGGTCTGGAGATACGTCTGCCCCTGAGTGATGAGGAAGCCAAGTCCCTTGTCGGCGTTGACCGTTTCGGCGGCGACCAGACCCAGGACGCTGTACGCGAGGGAGAACCGGAGGCCCACCAGGAACCCCGGCAGGGCGCCGGGCACCAGCACCCGCGTCACCAGGCGCCAGGTGCCCGCACCCGTAGTCCGCGCCATCTCGATCAGCCGCTGGTCGACGCCCCGGATCGCGGCGAACAGGTTGAGATACATCGGGACACCGGCGCCGAAGGAGATCAGCAGCACCTTCGTGAGCTCGTCGATGCCGAACCACACGATCATCAACGGCAGCACCGCGAGGAGGGGGATCGTGTTGAGCACCTGCACAAGCCCGTTGAACAGGAACTCGCCACTGCGCAGCAGGCCGCCGAGCACACCGGTGACGATGCCCGCCGTCAGGCCGATGGCGAGACCGATACCGGCCCGCTGCAGCGAGATGGCCAAGTCCGGTCCAAGGACGCCCTGTTGCCAGAGTTCGAAAGCGGACTTCACGATCGAGGTCGGCGCCGGTGCGTAGGTCTTCGACACCGCTCCGGCCCGGGCGAGTACCTCCCAGGCGAGGAGGATCAGCACCGGCGTCGTGTAGATACCCAGCGGCCAGCGCAGGCGCTCGCGGAGTGCGCTGAGCGGCGTCCGGCGGCGGGCGCCGTGCGGCAGGAACACCTCCCGGGGCCGCGCGCTCGTCGCCCCGGCGTCCGGACGCTCGAGGGCGGCGGGGGCCTCGAGGCTGAGCTCGGTCATGCCGCCACCGCCGACACACTGCTGTAGTGCGAGGAATTTCCGACGAGTTGCTCGCTGCGCCGGCCGTCGACACCGGTGGGCACCTCGCCCGCGACGGTCACCCTGTTGAGGCGACGCGGATGGTCGTCGTAGTTGTCGACCCCGTAGTGCTGCGTGATCCGGTTGTCGAAGATCAGCAGCTGGTTCGGGGACCACCTCCAGCGCAGGAGGTTCTCCGGGCGGGTCACGTACGACTGGAGAACGCGCAGCAGGTCGGCGGACTCGCTGCTCGACAGGCCGAGGATCCTCTTGGCGAACCCGCCGACGAACAGACCGCGTTCGCCCGTCAGCGGGTGCACCCGCACGACCGGGTGCTCCGCCTCGTACGGCGTCGAGACGAAGAGGCGGTCGTACTCCTGCTGTTCGGCGGTCGCCGCCGCGGGGCGCGCGTAGTCGTACTGGTTGCTGTGCACGACCCGCAGCGAGTCCGCGAGGGAGCGCAGCGCTTCGGGGAGGTCGCGGTAGGCCGCGGCGGCGTTGGCGATGAGCGTCTCGCCACCGTACGGCGGGACCACCACGGAGCGCAGCGTGGTGAGTTGGGGCGGGTTGACCACGAAGGTGACGTCCGTGTGCCATGTGTTGGCCTTGGACGTCTCACTGTCGACGGCGAGCACGTTCGTCGTGCCGTCCGCCGCCGGCACGTTGGGATGCGCGGTCGTCAACTCGCCGAACCACCCGGCCACACGCTCCTGGTCGGCGTTGTCGAGGCGCACGTCGTCGAACACGATCGCCTTGTGCTCGTTGAGGGCGTCCCGGAGCGCGGTGATGGTCGAGAAGTCCGGCGCCGCCGCCAGGTCGACGCCTTCGACGACTGCGCCGATACGGCCGGTGAGCTGATGGATGGACAAAGGCATGAGGGGTCCCTCTCGGACGGATGGGCACAGCAAGGTGTGCCGGACGACTGAATGAAGGCGCTGACGGTGCGCAGGGCCGATCGACCGGCACGCCGAATGCCGAGGCGGCCGGGCCGGTGAGAAGAGGTACGTGGTCGCGGAACCGCTACGGCCGCGCTGTCAGCGATCGGGGCGGCGTACGCGGAAGGACTCCCTGCTGCTGCGAGGCGCAGAGCTCACGGGAGAGGGGCACGGCGAATCACCTGGGGAAGCATCGCGGCGCGGGCGGATTCACACCGCTTCAGTCCGCCGAGCACGCACCTTCGCCGCTGCCGACGACCACTGGCCGGCGAGTCAGCGACAACAAAACGCGCTGGAGACGTGCGCCAGATCGATGTGGCGCCGCCGAGTCAGGTCCACGCGCGGGTTCATGGGACGGGAGTTCAGCAGAAGTTCCCCACGTCGGTCAATGCCTTCCCGGACAGGTCTTGCCATGCGGACAGGCAGCGCCGCACCGCGTCCGGCGAGATGTCCCGCCGCCGGGTCCAACCTTGACACCCGCAGGGGAGAACGACATACGTTGAAAAGGAATTCGCTGACCACCGGAGGCTTTGATGCACGCACGAGGCGCGGCACCCAACGGTGCATGCTCTGGTGCGCACCTCGTTGCCCGGCGGCATGTCGACTTCTACCGTACGTCCTCCGCCGTCTGTCCTTCCACACACATCTGACAGCTGCCGGCTGTCCCGTCGGCCGTCTTGTCGTAGCCCTGTGTCGTCGTGCCCCTGCCTCAGCAACCCCTGCCCTCAGCAACTCCTGTCTCGGCGACCCCTGTCTCGACGACTCCTGCCTCGGCGATTCCTGTCTTGATGTGCGACGAGAAGGCCGCCGTCGCAAGGCAGCTGCTGCGCGAACTGGACCGCGGAAGAGGCCCGTTGAGCTGGCGACGCCACGAATTCCGCACCAACACACCCCCGACCCGAAAGGAGTCTGTTCATGACCACCGAGGCCACCACGACAGAGCTCCATGTCTTCACCGAGACATGGCTGGAGTGGTACCGCGCCCAGGACGCCCGGCTCGCCGCACCGCACGGGTTCCTGGCGGTCACCGGCCTGCACTGGCTCGACGACCGGCCGCAGCGCTTCCCGGAGGCGCCCGGCGACTGGCACACCGGTCCCGACGGCGTCGTCGTGGCCCTCGGCGAGGGCGAGGAACTGGTCGTCGGCGGCAACCCGGTGCGCGGTGAGCACCGTTTCGGTGTGCTCCCCGAGCGCGGCGGCGTCGACGCCCTCTGGGGAGACGCCGTGATCGAGGTCGCCCGGCGCGGCGGACAGGACATCGTGCGCCCCCGGCACCCGGACGCACCGCTGCGCACGGCCTTCACCGGAACGCCCGCCTACGCCCCCGACCTCCGCTGGTCGGTGACGGGCCGATACCTCCCGTTCGACACGCCTCGGCCGACCACCGTGGGCGCCGCGGTGGAGGGTCTTGAGCACGTCTACGACGCTCCGGGCCGGGTCGATTTCGAGCTGAACGGGCAACAGCTGTCGCTGACCGCGTTCCCAGGCCCGGGAGCGGGCCGGCTGATGGTGCTGTTCACCGACGCGACCTCCGGTGTCACCACCTACGCGGCCAACCGGTCCCTGATCCTGGAAGCACCCGCCGCCGACGGCACGGTCGTCGTGGACTTCAACCGGGCCGCGAACCTGCCGTGCGCGTACACGGACTTCGCCACCTGCCCGCTGCCTCCGGCCGAGAACCGGCTACCGGTGGCGATCGAGGCCGGGCACAAGATCCCTCGCGAGCGCGGTGGTTCCTGAGCCGGGGCCGGCCCTTGACCGACCATCGCGGGGAGACAATGGCCGCGAACGCGTACGCGTCGTCGCCGCTGATGTGTGAGCAGGGGCAGCTCAGGACTGGGGACCTCAATGGAACGGATCTTGGTGGTCGGCGTCACCGGCGCAGGCAAGTCCACACTCGCCCGCGTCTTGAGTACTCGTCTGGGCCTGCCGCACCACGAGATGGACGCCCTGTACTTCAACGGCCCCGGCTGGTCCGTCAACGACGAGCTGATCGAGGACGTCTCACGGCTGACCTCCGAGCCGCGCTGGATCATCGACTCCATCGGTTATCCGGAAGTCCGTGACCTGCTGTGGAACCGAGCCGACACGGTGATCTGGCTGGACTACCCCAAGCGCGTCATCATGCCTCGCGTCCTGCGCCGGTCCCTGCGGCGCACCCTCACGCGCGAGGCCCTCTTCGGCGGCAACCGGGAGACATGGAGGGACTGGCTGAGCCGGGAACACCCGGCCTGGTGGGCATGGTCCCAACACGGGCCTCGCCACCGTGAAGTAGCGCTCCGGGTGAACGACGCCCGCTTCGCCCCTCTCCGTACCATCCGTTTCGCGCATCCCGACGAGACCGCGGCCTGGCTGACCTCCCTGTGACCCTCCTGGCCGGGCGGTCCCTCCCCATGTCCCTCGGGTGGCCCACCGCTGGTCGCGACCGGCTGCGGTGGAGACCATCACCTCAGGGGGACGACTGAGGGGGACGACCCTCCAGCGGCCAGGAACGCCATGGTGTGCGGGTCACCGTCACCGGGCCGCCACTGCCGTACGGCCGGTACCCGCTCCTTCACCCGCGTCCGCGCTGTCCTGCACCGCCTTTGCGCGCATGCCCAGGCGGGTCCACGGGACCCTTCGTCTTGACTGCCACGTTCCCCCCGGGCGCCTCGTCTGCTGTACCGCCACCGGACTTCGGGGCAGCGGGACCCTTCAGGTGCCGTGTCGGCTGATCGTCGGAGGCTGAGGCAACACTGCTGCCCGGAACCGTTGCGCGGAGGGGATGGGCAGCGGCCGAGGGGGTGGAACGTGGGGTCTTCGACGCGGCGGGGCTGCCATCGTCGTCGGCCGAGGTCTTCGGGGACGTGGAGGAAGCGGTGTGATCACTGGTGGACCGAGCCGCTTCGCCGTTGGCGCTGTGCTGCGAGAAGCCGTCGACGGCGATGAGCCCGGCGGTGATCACGCCGACCAGTGCGGCCGCTGATCCGTACATCGCCACACGGCTGCGGGCGAAGGCGGGCCGGGAGGCCGCCCGGGGAAGCCCAGCTGCTGCGGCTGCGGCACCGATCGGCTGTGCGGGCAGGGGGTTGTGGTGCGTGTGGTCACTGTCGCCGGCCCCGCTGTGCGCGGTCGACCGGGACACGGCGCTGCTCAGGGTCGCGGCCTTCGGCCGAACAGGTTCCGCAGTGGCCGTGACGTCGGCGAGGTGAGCCAGTACGCGGGCGCAGTCGCGCGCCGTGGGACGCTCCTGTTCGTCCAGAGCCGTCATACGGTTCAGCAAGTCGCCGAACGCCTCGGGCAGGAAGTCGGGGAGGGCCGGCCGGCGGTGCAGCCGGGCGATGGCCGCCTCCAGGGGGCCGCCTTCGTATTCGAGCCGGCCGGTCAGGCACTCGAGGAGGACGAGTCCGAGAGCGTAGACGTCGGCGGGCGGGCCGACGGGCCTGCCCAGTACCTGCTCGGGGGACAGATAGGCGGCCGTTCCGATGAGGGTGCCGGTGGCGGTGTGGGTGGTGGCGTCCAGCAGACTGGAGATGCCGAAGTCCGTCAGATGAGGCCTGTCGGATAGGTCCAGGAGGATGTTCGACGGTTTGACGTCCCGGTGGACGATGCCCTTTGCGTGGGCGTGGTCCAGGGCGTCCGCGAGCCCGGCACCGAGCCTGGCGGCGGCTGCGGGCGGCAGAGGGCCTTCGGCGATGCGGGTCTTGAGGGTGGGGCCGTCGATGAGTTGCATGACGAGGTAGGCGTCGCCGTCGTGCCGTCCGGCGTCGTAGGCGGTCACCAGTCCCGGATGCTGCAGCCGGGCCAGGATGACTGCCTCGCTGCGGAAGTCGTCCTCGGTGTCGAAGCCGGTACCGGACCGGAAGATCTTCACCGCCACGGGCCGCCGCAGGCTCAGGTCGAAACCGCGGTGCACGTCCGCAGCGCCACCCCAACCGATCATCTCGTCCAGTCGGTAACGGCCCGCCAGTATTCGAGCGTTGCACCGCGTGGACCGTCCGTCCTGCCCCTCACGCAACCTCAACTCGCCCTCCCCCTGCTTCACAGATCGGCATCGGCAGGCACCCGTCGTCGGCCGGCCACCGAACGCAGGTACCCACCCAGCCACCTCTTGCACGGCAGCGGACGCATCTTCTGGCGAAGGCTCATGAGTTCGTCGGGGAAAGGCGCCCAGTTCAGGGGCTCGGAACAGCGTCGGGCCGCCGGCCCCTGGCTCTGAGACCAAGGGGCCGGCGGCCGCGAAGGAGGCTGGTGCGAGTGTCCGATCGGAGAGTTCTGACTCGTGACCGGCGCCGGGGAGCCGCAGGGTCGAGCGCGGCCGCCTGCGCTGTGGCAGCGCGGCCGCGCCCTCGATCCTTCACCTTGGTCACCGTCACCACCAGGCCGGGCTTCGAGTCAGGTATGGCTCCGCTCGAGGAGCGTCGCGGTCACCAATAGTGGCGTCGGCCGGCGACGGCGTGCCCCATGGATCCGAGGAGCCAGAAGACGGCGCCGACCACGGCCAGGATGATGCCGATGGTCCACAAGATCGATATGCCGGTGAGGAAACCGACGATGAGAAGAATGATGCCGAGCGCGATCATGACGTACCTCCTGGCGTGACCGGACGTTACCTCCCGAGTGCCCCGAAGCGGCGCTATCACGCCACCTCACGGGACGCAAGCAAGGTTCCCGTGGTCCTCGGAGCAGGCGGCCCCCGGACTTCCGCCGCCGGTCCGCACCCCTCCGCGGACATGGTCACCGGCGCTGGTACGGGGTCCACGCCGTCATCGCGGTTCTCTCGCTCCCGCTTCTGGGCTGGACGGTGATCCGTACCGATGACTGGCGGCCTTCATGGGGTTTCCCCGCCGGTGCTGCCATCGCCTTGGGGATCACCCTGTCCGCGGGTGCCACCCGAGGATTCCTGCTTCTGGCGGCGATCGAGGGGGGTCCTGGCCGTGGGGGTGCCAGTGACGCCGTGGAGAGTCGGGCGCACCAAGGCAGGGGTCGCGAAGGCGGGCAAGAGCCCCCTGAGTTGAGCGCCCGGTCCCCTCTATGCACAAGGACCACGTCCCCTCAGTGCCCGCCTCCGCTCATCCCCCTCAGGCGGGCTGCACCGCGAACAGCTCCAGGTGCCCGCACACCGGACAGCGGTAGGCATCGATCTGCCAGTGCGGCCGGCCCGCTCTCCTGGCTCCGCCGAGCGGGCCTCGCTCCAGGGCCCCGGCGATCCAGCTCGTGTACCCGCGAGCGCCCTGCCCCCCGTCTTCCACGAAGCCCGGTTCCAGCCCCACCGCACCGCATTGGGTGCACCGTATGTTGTTCACCGCCGGAGTATAGGCGGCGGCACCCGCCATCAAGGGGCAGGGAATCCGAAAAGAAACCATGCAAAGCAATAGACAGCCGCTTACCCGTTCTTGGTGAAGTATTGCCCCCCGCTTTCTCCGCCTTCTTCGCCCGGTGTGCATGACACCCGCCCCCTTGGTCAACGATCAGTCATGAAACACACCCTGTGCGTCACCTCGTCAACTGGTGGGCAGGGGGCCTGACTTGTGGTCCGACCAGCCAAAACCGACCTCGCTCGACGCGGGAGCGGCCGGGCACGGGAGGGCGTCGTCCGCGCCCCTGTGTAAAAGCTGTCCGCTTCCATTGACCTGCGCCTGTCAAATCTGATGTGATCTGCCGCGTCTGACAACGCATCACCTTTCCAGCGTCAAAAAAGGTGCAGCGCGACCCTTCTCACTGCCCTTTTCCTTCGTTCAGGTCAGGACTGGATTCCCCGCAGATAGCAATGCCGCGCGTCAATTGCCCACTGCCGGCACACCGCCGCCCGTGCAGTGAGCAGCCGCCGCTCGGCTCCCTTGTCCTGCTCCGCGACGAAGCCGGCGTCGATGTCGACGTCCGGAGGCGGCTGTCGGGTGGTGCGCCCCGTCGGCGTCCCATGCAACCCACCTCCCCGCATCGACGGCGGAGGTCCGTGCGAAGAAAGGTCCCCATCACCCATGGGTACTCCCCACATAGGCGGCGCAGCCCGAGCAACCCTCGCCGGTCTCGCGTCGTTGTCCCTGGCCACCGGTCTGGCACTCGCCATCACCCCGCAGGCGACAGCCGCCCCCCAGGCCACGGTGCACGCGGCGAGATCCAACCCCTACAGCCCCGCGTACAAGCACCCCTACCGGCACGGCGCCCTTCCCACCATCCAGCGCAACGCCAAGATGAAGTCGTGGGCAGCCAGCCACCCGGCCACGGCTGCGGCGACCGGCCCGCAGACCCTGTCCTACGGCGGCGGTATCGACGGCATCGGCGTCCAGAGCGGTCACTCCAAGGTCTACCTGGTCTTCTACGGCTCGCAGTGGGGGACGCAGAGCACCAACGGCAGCGGTGACGCCACGTTCTCCGGCGACCCGGACGGCGCCGCCCCCGTCGCCCAGGAGATGTTCAAGGACATCGGCACGGGCAGCGAGCGGTGGTCCGCGGACCTCACCCAGTGGTGCGACGGACCCAACGTGTCCTCGGGCGCGACCAGTTGCCCGTCCAACGCGAACTTCATCCCGTACCAGAGCGGCGGCGTGCTCTCCGGTGTCTGGTACGACAACTCGGCAGCCTCCCCGAGCGCCGCGACCGGCCACCAGCTGGGCACCGAGGCCGTCAAGGCGGCCGGGCACTTCGGCAACACCACGGCCGCGTCCAACCGTGACGCGTACTACGTCATCCTCTCGCCGCACAACACCAACCCGGACAACTACCAGGGCCAGTACTGCGCCTGGCACGACTACAACGGCGACAGCACGCTCTCCGGCGGCCCCGTGTCCTCCTCCTACGGTGACATCGCCTTCAGCAACCAGCCGTACAACATGGACTCCGGTTCCGGCTGCGGCGTCGGGTTCGTCAACTCGCCCGGCACGCTCGACGGTTGGACCATGACGCTCGGCCACGAGTGGCAGGAGATGATGTCCGACCAGAACCCGGCCGGCGGCTGGACCAACCACACCGGCAGCTCCTACGACGGCCAGGAGAACTCCGACGAGTGCGCCTGGATCTCGCCCGGCAGCACGGGCGGAGCGGCCAACGTGACCATGGGCACCGGCACCTTCGCCGAGCAGGCGAGCTGGTCCAACGACACCAACAACTGCGCCATCACCCACGCGATCGTCGGCGGCGGCAGCAGCGGTGGCGGCGGGACCCTCACCAACGGCACCTTCGAGACCGGCAGCCTGTCGAGCTGGACCACCAGTGGCAGCACCTCCGCCACCACCTCGGCGGCGCACAGCGGCAGTTACGGCGCGATGGTCGGCTCGACCGGCCCGACCAACACCTCCTCGCTCACCCAGTCCTTCACCGCCCCGTCCGGCACCAGCAAGGTCTCCTTCTGGTACAACGTCACCTGCCCGGACACGGTGACCTACGACTGGGCCACGGCCACCCTCCAGGACACCACGGCCGGCACGACCTCGACCCTGCTCGCCAAGACCTGCACCCAGGGCGCAGGCTGGAAGCAGGTCACCGGCAGCGTGACCGCGGGCCACAACTACACGCTCACCCTCACCAACAAGGACGACAACTACTCGGGTGACGCGACCTACACCTACTACGACGACGTGACCGTCTCCTGATCCCTCGCACCGCACGGTGGGGGCGGGCCGACGGCCCGCCCCCACTCCCGTCCCGGCCTCCGGCCCGGGCGGCACCCACCGGAGGACCCCTTGTCTCTTTCCCCGGTCCGCGTTCCCACGGCCCGGCACGCACTGCGCGCAGGGCTCGCCACCGTGGCCGCGACGGCCGCGCTCGGCGCGCTGGGCGGCTGCTCGGCCGGCTCGGCCGGAACCGCGTCCTCCGCACCGACCACTCCCCCGCCGTCCGCCTCCGCTTCCGCAGGCCACTCGGTCGTTCTCGACGAACGGGCACGGGGGACCACGGTCCGAGTGACCGCCGGCACGCATCTCGTGGTGCGTCTGCACAGCACCTACTGGTCCACCCCCGCCGGCTCGAATCCACAGGTTCTCGATGCCGTCGGCGGCGGCACGACGACCGCCGGCACCTGCCCGCCCGGCCGGGGCTGCGGCCTGTCCTCCGCGCAGTTCACCGCGCTACGGCCCGGCACGGTGCACGTCACCGCCCGACGCCGCTCCTGCGGCGAGGCCATGCGCTGCTCGCCGGGGCAGGAACGCTACGACGTCACCGTGACAGTCACCCGATAGCGAGGCCGGCCGGCGGGCACGCTCGCCAAGAGCCTGATCCCTTTCGTCTCCCGTTCGGCAAAGTCGCCGGACCGGTCAGCTCACCCTCCCTACAGTGGCGCCATGAGTGATCATCCCGAAGCGCCTGTCACGCCCGTCCGAGCCTTCGAACCGCCCTACTATGTTGCCGTCTTCACCGCCGTGCGCACGCAGGACCAGAGCGGCTACAGCGAGACCAACGCACGCATGGAGGACCTGGTGAAGGACGTCCCCGGCTACCTGGGGATGGACCACGCGCAGACTCCCGGCGGACTGGGGATCACCGTCGAATTCTTCCGCGACGCCGACGCCCTCACGCAGTGGCGGAGCGACGCCGAGCACCGCGCGGCGCAGAAGCGCGGACAGGCGGAGTGGTACCAGAGCTACACCCTGCATGTGGCGAAAGTCGAGCGCAGCCACGGCTTCACCCGCCCCGGAGCGCCGGCGGGCCCAGCTGCGCACTGACCGTCCGACGTCACGGCGGGCATCATGTCAAGGTGCCCGCTTTCGGCTCCCGACCGCTCGCCGTCGACGACCGGGGCAACGCCCTGGTCTCCTTCGACCGGGGAGCGGAGGACGAACCGCCCGCGGACGCGCCCCTGCCGCTCGCGCTGGTGGCCCTGTGGCAGGGCGACCGGGTCCTGCTGGCGCTCAACCGGTTCCGGCGAGCCTGGGAACTTCCGGACGGGAAGATCGACCCCGGCGAGACGCCGCGGGAAGCGGCCGCGCGCGAGTTGCTGGAGGAGACCGATCACGCGGCCGAAGGGCGGCTGTCGTTCGCCGGATTCGCGCGCTTCACCCTGGTACCCGATCAACGCGCCGAATACGGCGCCCTGTTCACCGGACAAGCCGCTGACGGCACCCGGCGCTTCACGCCCAACGCCGAGATCGTGGCCGTCCGCTGGTGGGACCTGCGGGAGCCCTTGCCCGGCCCGCTCCAGCCGCTCGACGCCTGCCTGGCGGAACTCAGCCGCGGAAGATCACCCTCCTGACCCGGACGGCCGTCCTCACGTGGAGGCCTGGCCGCTGTCCTTCATCGCGCCCCAGCCGTGCCAGCGCTCGACCTCGATCCAGGCGCTCACCCGGGGCGCACCCGGTCCGGATAGGGCTTGCCCGTGCAGTGAGTGGCGATGCGGTCTATGTCGGCCAGGCCCTCGTCCTCGTTCGTCTCGACCACGCGGCCGATGAGCGTGACATGCGGGTACCAGTCGTCGCCGTCGAGGACAGTGAGGGTGACGCGGGGGGCGCGGCGCAGGTGTTTCAGGCGGACGCGGCCCTCGTCCAGGCTGATCAGGGCACGGCGTCCTCCCACAGGTACCAGGTGGGCGTCGACACGGGCGTCCCGTCGGAGCGCAGGGTGGCCATCACGCACGGGTTGGCTCGGCGCAGCGGTTCCTGGGCCTCGGGCGGCAGCGGGGGCTTGGACACGGTGGCTTCTCCTCTCTCGACGAGGGTGATGTCTCGCCGGCGTCGGCGACGTATCCGGCGGCCGCGTCCTCATCCACACGGTGATGCGCGATGACACTCTCCCGGCGGGTCACCTGATGCCCGTGCCCCCGGCCGTCGCCCTCGCCACCGGCGGCCCCGCGACAGCACCCTGACCTCAGTGCCCCTGTTCTCCGTCCCCGGTCCCGGCGCCGAGGCCGGCCCCGCTCGCGGCGAGCTGCCCACTCGCCGCCCGGGCGCTGATCTCCCTCTTCAGGATCTTGCCGCTCGGCCCCATCGGCAGCGCGTCCATCAGGCGCACCGTACGGGGGTACTTGTAGGCCGCGACCCGGTCCTTGACGTACTGGCGCAGCTCCTCGGGCGTGGCTCGGGCCTTGGGGCGCAGGACCACGGCGGCCGCGACCTCCTCGCCGAGCTGCTGGTGCGGGACGCCCACCACGGCGGCGAGGGCGACGGCCGGGTGCTCGTGCAGGACCTCCTCGATCTCGCGCGGGTAGACGTTGTAGCCACCCCGGATGATCATGTCCTTCTTGCGGTCCACGATGTAGAAGTAGCCGTCCTCGTCCCGCCGGGCCAGGTCGCCGGTGCGCAGCCAGCCGTCGGGGATGGCGGCCGCCGTCTCCTCGGGTCGGTTCCAGTAGCCCTTCATCACGTTCGGGCCGCGCACGGCCAGCTCGCCGATCTCGCCCGCGCCGGCGTCCCGGCCCTTGTCGTCCAGCAGCCGGACCTCGACATCCTGGATCGGGGTGCCGATGGAGCCCGCCTTGCGGGGACGGTCGAGGTGGTTGAACGTCACCACCGGGCTGGTCTCGGACATGCCGAAGCCTTCCAGCACCGCACAGCCGAAGCGCTTCTCGAAGCCGTGCAGGACCTCGACGGGCAGGGAAGCGCCGCCGGAGACACACATCCGCAGGCTGGTCACGTCCGCGTCGGCCGGGTGCTGGAGCAGGGCCGCGTACATCGTCGGCACGCCCCCGAACACGGTCGCGCGGTCCGCCGCGATGGCGTCCAGCACGGTCTGCGGGTCGAAGCGGGGGACGAGGGTGAGCGAGGCACCGCTGCGCACGGCCACGCTCATCGTGCAGATCTGGCCGAAGATGTGGAACAGCGGCAGGCAGCCCACCACCACGTCGTCCGGTGTCATCCGCGTGACGTGCACCTTCATGACCTCGGTGTTGTGCCGCAGGCCGCCGTGCGTGAGCGCGGCGCCCTTCGGCTTGCCCGTGGTGCCCGAGGTGTACAGCAGCACGGCCACGTCGTCGTCGGCGGTGCGCGCCACGTCGGTGGACGGCTCGTGCTCAGCCAGCAGCGCGGCGAAGGACGCGGGCTCCACCGCCACCCGTCGCACCCCGGCCGCGGCGGCCCCCTGCGCGCCCTCGCCGGGCGCCTGGTGCCACTCGAACAGCAGGACGGCGCCGGAGTCGGTGAGGTGGTAGGCGGTCTCCCGCTCCTTCAGCAACGGATTGAGCGGTACCACGATCGCCCCGGCGCGCAGGGCGCCGTAGTAGAGGACGACGAACTCGGGGACGTTCGGCAGCATCAACGCGATCCGGTCACCGGGCCTGACGCCCTCGGCCCGCAGCAGCGCGGCCGCGCGGGCACTGCGGACGTCCAGGTCCGCGTAGGAGGTGGTGTGGTCCCCCAGCCGCAACGCCGGACGGTCGGGCCGCGCAGCCGCGGTCTCCACCAGGAACTCCGACAAATTGGCCACGCCCGCCTCCATGAACTCACCGTCGAGATCTGTCGTACACGCGAACGCCATGGTGCTCAGAGCGCACCTCGCCAGCTATGGACGCGGTGACACCATTGCCCGCCGTCATCTGTTCCCGGGAACAAAAGGAGGGCGTTAAGCTGCGGTGATGGAACTGTCGGCCGTGATCGCGGCGATCCAGGACCAGCTTCCCGGGCTGGGTGAGCAGGTCGCGGACCGCATTCGGTCCGAGGTCCCCGCCTACCGGAACGAGTCACTCATCCCGTTCGACTCGCTGTGCCGGTCGTGCACCGACAACGCGGACCTGGTGCTCAGGCAGTTGCGCCGTACCGGCGCGCCCGATGCCGAACCCGCCCGGGAGACCGGCCGGATCCGCGCCGAACAGGGGATGCCGCTGGCGGACGTCCTGCACGCGTACCGGATCGGCTTCGAGTTCCTGTGGTCGAAGATCCTCTCCGAGGCGCGTGCCCACTCCGCGGTTCCCGACGCCCAGCTGGTGGACCGCTCCGCGCAGATCTGGCAGCTGTTCGGCCTCTACGCCCAGGCGGTGGCGGCCTCGCACCGGGAGACCACCGCCGAACTGGCCGTACAGCGCGGCGCCCGCCGTTCGGCGCTCGTGGAGGCGCTGTTCACCGGTGTGATCGGCGACCGCATCACGCTGTGGGACGCGGCCCGTGAACTGGGCCTGCCGGAGCGAGGACCGTACGCCGTCGTCGCCGCGGCGGCCGATTCCCCCGGCGAGGAACCCCTGCCGGGTGTGGAGACCGCACTGCGGCAGGCGCATCTGCCATCGGCCTGGCGGTTGCTGCCCGACCAGCAGATCGGCCTCATCGCCCTCACCACACCGGACGCGGAGCCCACCGGTCTGCGTGTCCTGCGCCGCGCGGGCGCCCGGGTGGGGGTCAGTCCCGGCTTCGCGTCGCTGCGTGAGACACCGCAGGCCCTGCGCTTCGCCCGGCTGGCGCTGGCCGGCCTGCCGGGCGACGGACCGGGAGTGGCGCGCTTCGACGACAATCCCCTCGCCATGCTCGTCGCCGCGGCTCCCGCGGAGGCGGCTCACCTGATGAACAGGGTCCTCAAACCCGTGCTGGACCTCCCCGGCCTCGAACGGACGCGTCTCATGGAGACGCTGGAGAGCTGGTTCGCGGCCGGCGGCTCCGCAGCGACCGCGGCACGGCGCCTCTACGTCCACCCCAACACCGTCCGCTACCGCCTGCGCCGCATCGAGGAACTCACCGGCCGTTCGCTCTCGGACCCCCACGCCGTCGCCGACCTCGGGGCGGCACTGCTGGCGGCAGGGCGCGGCACGGACGCCGGCCGCACGGCTTCGGCCGGATGACGCGGGCGACGGGCTCGGGGAGCGCCAGCCGAGCTGGCGCGGTGGACGGCAGCGTGGACCAGGGCCCTGTCCGGTGGTAGGGAGGAACACCGGAAGGGCCCTGGCGAATGCGACCGCAACGGGACGCGTCACTCCAGCCGGTCGAGGAACGTCAGCACGGAGGCGTCCTCCTCGATCAGCGGGGCGAGGGCGGCATTGAACGGGGCGCCGTAGGGAGCCTTCAGATGGGCCTGGAAGGCGTCCTCGTCCCGGTACACCTCGAAGATCCAGAAGGCGCGCGGGTCGCCGGCCCGGGTGTAGCTGTCGAAGGCGAGGTTGCCCTCTTCCTGGCGCACCTTCTCGGCGTAGTCCCGCAGCAGCAGGGCGACGTCGGCCTCCACTCCCTCGCGGGCGGTGAACTCGGCGTACAGGGTCTTCGTCACGGGGTCGTGCTCCTCTGCGTCAGCCGGCTTCCGGAACGAGCTTCTTCGCGCCGGTCATGATGGCCACCGCGTCCTCCATGGAGTGCGACTGCGGGGTGATGACCCCGGCGCATCCGCCGAGGCGCTGGATGTGGATGCGGTCGGCGACGTCGAAGACGTTGGGCATGTTGTGGCTGATCAGGATGACGCCGAGGCCCTGGTCGCGCAGGTCGCGGACGAGCTTGAGCACCTGGCCCGTCTCGCGGACGCCGAGGGCCGCGGTGGGTTCGTCGAGGATGACGACCCGGCCGCCGAAGGCACCCGCCCGGGCGACCGCGACGGACTGGCGCTGGCCTCCGGAGAGGGTCTCGACGGCCTGGTTGATGTTCTGCAGGGTGCTGATGCCCAGCCGCTTGATGTGGTCGGCCGCCTGCTTCTTCATCTCGCCGGTGTCGAGCATGCGGAACACCGAGCCGAGCACGCCCTTGCGGCGGATCTCGCGGGCGAGGAACAGGTTGCTGGCGATGTCCAGCGCCGGGGCGACCGCCAGGGTCTGGTACACGGTCTCGATGCCTGCCTCGCGGGCGTCCTGGGGCCGCTTGAAGGCGACCTCCTTGCCGTCAACGAGGATGCTGCCCCGGTCCGGGACCAGCGCTCCGGACAGGCACTTGATCAGGGTCGACTTGCCGGCGCCGTTGTCGCCGATGACGGCGAGGACCTCGCCGGGGTAGAGGGTCAGGTCGACGTCGTTGAGGCCGACGACCCTGCCGAAGACCTTGACCAGGCCCTTGGCCTCGAGCACGGGGGCGGTGGTGGTCGTCACGACTTCACGCTCCGGATCCACTGGTCGACGGAGACAGCCGCGATCACGAGGATGCCGACTGCGAGGACTTGGTAGTTGGGGTCGATGCCGGCCAGCGCGAGGCCGTTGACGAAGACCTGGACGATGAGCGCGCCGATCAGCGAGCCGATCACCACGCCGCGTCCGCCGAACAGGCTGGTGCCGCCGATGACGACGGCGGTGATGGACTGCAGGTTGGCGTTGAGACCGCTGTTGGGGTCACCGCCGCCGACCCGGCCGACGAGGATCCACGCACCGACGGCGATGGCGAACCCGCCGACCACGTAGGCGCTCAGCAGGACCCGGTTGACGGAGATGCCGGCCAGCCGGGCGGCCTCGAGGTCGTCGCCGACGGCGTACAGGTGCCGGCCCCAGGCGGTGTAGCGCAGCGCGTAGCCGATCACCACGTACAGGGCGATCATCAGCAGGACGCCGTAGGTCAGGTTCAACTGCCCTATGGAGATGGTCTCGCCGCTCCACATCAGGATGTTGCCCGGTTGCAGGGAGACGGTCTGGCCCTTGGCGTAGATGAGCGTGATGGCGGTGAAGACGCTCAGGGTGCCGAGGGTGACGATGAACGGCGGCAGCTTGATCTTGGTGACCAGCAGTCCGTTGACGGCCTGGGCGGCGACGGCGACGGCCGCACCGGCGAGCAGGGCCACCACACCCGGAAGGTGGTTGTCGGCGACGAGCTTCGACATCAGCAGCGAGGCGAGCACCATGACCGCGCCGATGGACAGGTCGATGCCGGCGGTCAGGATGATGACGGTCTGGCCGACGGCGAGCGATCCGATGACGGCGACCTGCTGGGCGACCAGGGACAGGTTCTGCAGCGCGTAGAAGCGCTCGTTGACCAGGGAGAAGACGATCGCGGCGAGGACGAGCACGATCGCCGGGCTGAGGGCGGGCTGCCGGTGCAGCACGGAGTGGATGCGCTGGGCCGGGGTGGCGGGCCGGTTGAGGAACTCCTCCGCCGGTGCCGGTGTGGCTTGACTGTCCACGTGGGTGGTCACAGGGGGTCCTTCCGGAATCTTTCCGCGAGCGGGCCTTGGTACGAAGTCATGGGCACGTGGGGCGCGGGTGCGCCGCCGGGGTCGGGGACCGGCGGCGCACCCGGCGCGGAGGGGGTCAGCTGCCCCAGCAGGCGGACGCGGCCTGCGTCGGCGTCTGGACCTTCAGACCGCCCATCGGCTTGGCGGCGGCCAGCGCGGTACCGGTGTCGAAGAAGGTCTTGCCGTCGGTGACGCTGGGCTTGCTGCCGCCGCGGGCCAGCTTCGCGATGGAACTGACGCCGAGCGCGGCCATCTTGCCGGGGTACTGCACGGCGTCGGCGGCGAACTTGCCGTTGGTGACGTTCTTCAGGCCGGAGCAGCTGCCGTCGATCGCGTAGATCGCGACGTTCTTCTCCTTGCCCGAGGCCTTCAGGGCGTTGTACGCGCCCTCGCCCGCGGGCTCGTTGATCGCGTAGACGACGTTGATGTCCGGGTTGGAGGAGAGACAGTTCTCCATGGCGGTGCGCCCGCCGTCGATCGCGCCCTGGGTGGGCTGGTGGCAGGCGATCTTGTACGTGCCGCCCTTGCCGCCGGTGTACTTCCCGGACTTGGCCTCCTTGCCGTTCTCCGTCTTGCTGCCCGGGTCGATGCCCATGCCCTCCAGGAAGCCGTGGTCGCGCTGGATGTCGACGGACACGACCTGGTTGTTGAACAGGTCGAGCATCGCGATGACCGCGGGCTTGCCGTTCAGGGCGGCGGCCGCGTACTGGCCGTCGAGCTTGCCGGCCTGCTCGTTGTCGGTGGCGTAGGTGATGTCCGCGACGCTCGGCGGGTTGGGCGCGGTGTCCAGGGCTATGACGAACAGACCGGCCTGCTTGGCCCGCTTCAGCGCGGCGTTGACGGCGTCGCCGTTGGTGGTGATCAGGATGCCCTTGTCACCCCGGGAGATGGCGTTGTCGATGGCGGTGATCTGCGTCTGGGTGTCGCCGTCGGAGTTGCCCGCCGCCACCGTGAGGCTCACGTTGTCCTTGGAGGCCTGGGTCTTGGCGTCCTTCTCCATGCTCACGAAGTACGGGTTGGTGAGCGTCTTCAGAATCAGCGAGACACCCACCTTCCCGCCGCCGCCCGAACCGGACGAGGAGGAGCCTGAGTCGGAGGAACCGCAGGCCGCGAGGGTGGCACCGAGGCACACGGTGACCCCGATCGCTGCCGCCCGGGTACGCCGACTGCGGCGGCTCGACGCCTGGCTGGAGGAGATGTTCATGGCTTGATCCCTTTCGGAGCCGTCCCGTGGTCCATGCTGAGACAACGTTGACTGACCGGGATACTGGGCCCGTATGGACGAGTCCGTCAAGGCACTGGTAGACATGCGTCCGCAACGAGTGGGTAACGCGCGACCGGTTGGGAGACAACGATGACTCAGGGCGAGCCGCCGCTGCGGGCCCCCCGAAGCCGCCCCACCATGCGTGAGGTGGCGGCGCTGGCCGGCGTGGCCATCAAGACGGTCTCGCGGGTGGTCAACGGGGTTCCCACCGTCGATCCGGCCATCGCCGCCCGGGTGCGCGAAGCGGCCGACAAACTCGGCTACCGGCCCAACCTGACGGCCAGCAGCCTGCGCCGCGGGGACGGCCGCACGGCCACCGTCGGGATGCTCGTCGAGGACGCCGCGAACCCCTTCTCGGCCGCTCTGACCCGCACCGTCGAGAACGTGGCCCGCGGCCGCGGAAGCCTGGTGCTGGTCGGCAGCCTGGACGAGGATCCGGCCCGGGAACGGGAACTGGCCCAGGCCCTCATCGACCGCCGGGTCGACGGCCTCGTCATCGTCCCGGCCGGCCGCGACCACAGTTACCTGATCAGCGAGCAGCGCTCGGGCACCTGCATGGTCTTCGTCGACCGCGAGCCCAGCCTGCTCGACGCGGACGCCGTCGTCTCCGACAACCGGCAGGGCGCCGTCACCGCGATCGAGCACCTGCTGAAGTCCGGTCACCGCCGCATCGCCTACCTCGGTGACGAGGTGACCATCTCCACCGCCGCGCAGCGCTTCGACGGCTACCGGCACGCACTGGAGCTGGCGCACATCGAGTACGACGCCGAGATCGTCCGGCACGTCGGCTCCAGCGAGAGTGCCGCCATCGCCGCGACCAAGGAGCTGCTGTCGCTGCCCGATGCGCCCACGGCGCTGTTCACCAGCCAGAACTTCGTCACCATCGGCGCCGTCCGCGCACTGCGCGCCCTGGGGCTGCAGGACACCGTCGCCCATGTGGGCTTCGACGACTTCCCCCTGGCCGACATCCTCAGTCCGGGTATCTCCGTCATCGCCCAGGACATCGAGCGACTGGGCCGGACGGCCGCGGAGATGCTCTTCCGCAGGCTCGACGGTGACGAGTCGCCCACCAGTACGGTCACCGTGCCGACGCGGCTGATCGAGCGGGGCTCCGGCGAGATCACCGCCACAGGACCCGTCGGCTGACAGGACGCCCGTGGCGGCCGGCCCGGCGCTGGTGACGGTGATCGGCGACGCCCTGGTCGACATGGACCACGCGTTCGGCCGGATGCCGCGCGCTCATGCCACAGCCGAGGGCATCGACCTGTCCCGCTCCCCGGCCGACACCGAGCCGATCCCACTGGCCGTGCTCTCCCTGTGCCCCGCAGGGATGCGCCGACTGCGACTTCTCCTTCGACGGCACCGCGGACCGGCGGTGGACACCGGCCGAGACAGCCTGTGTCCCGGCCGACAGGGCGGTACCGCCCTTCGGCTCGGTCGTCGCATGGGCGCCGATCCTCCCACCGCCCAGCCCCACCCGGGCCGCTCCCCCGACCCGCCTTTGACGGCGACCGACCTGGCCTTCCGGCACAGACGGGTGCCGCAGGGGCCGGACTTCGCAGGCCGCGCGGAGCTGATGCCGGCGTCCGCTGCTGTCGGGCCTGAGACGGGCAGGGCCGTGCTCACTTCCTGCTCGTGGCGCGCCGCCCGCCGGTTCCTGCGCCGAGGCGGGTGACCTGGGCCGCGGCGGTCTCGGCGCGGCGCCGTGCCTCCCGCAGGCGCCGGTCCGCCTCGGCGGCCTGTTCCCGTGCCGTGCGTGCGCTCGTCTCTGCCTGCCCCCGCTGCTCTTCGAGGCGCGCGAGCTCCTCGCTCAGCCCGCTGACACGCTCCTCGACCGTCCGCACCGCGGCCTGCGCGTCGTCGGCCTGCCGCTCGGCGGCCGCGGCCTCCTCCCGCCGAGCCGCGAGCACGCGCTCGGCCTCCTCCGCCTCCTGCCGGGCCTGCTCCAGCCGCAGGCGCCGCTCCTCGTCGGCCTTGTGCCGACGGCTTTCGGCGGGCGGAGCCTCCTTGCGCGTGCGTGCCGCCCGGGCGGGCCGTGCGCGGGCGCCGTCGGTTGCGGCCGGGAAGCCGACGGTCTGGTCGAATGCCTTCACCAGACGCCCGGCGGCCCACTCCTGTGCGGCCGCGGGGTCGGCGAGGACGGCGTGGAGGATGCCTTCGACCTCCCGTTGGACGTCCTCGCCGATCGGGTGCCCGGCCTGGGCCGTCAGCTGCCGGGCCTGCCGCGACAGGGCGTTGACCACGAGGTGCCGCTGCCTGCTGAGCTCGCGCAGTTGCGCCCCGTCCAGATCGTGGTGAGCCTGCCGCAGCCCATCGCCGATCCGCAGCAGCGGTTCGATCTCCTCGGGCTGCTCACGGACCAGGAGGTTGCTCGCCCAGGCCGCCAGGCTGGGCCGGCGCAGTGTGCCGATCTTCCCGGCGAGCGCGCGGTCGCCGGCGCGACGGGCCTCGGCCGCGCGGGCGTCCCGCGCGGCGGTGAAGTCCTGCGGCCGCAGCCCGTACAGCTCGTCCGCGACGCTCTCCAGGTCCACCGCTGCCCTCCTTGCCGGTCGTCACCGTGCCGGGTTTCTTCGCTTTCGAGGCTTATGCCGGGTCGGCGTTCGACGCAAACGGAACGGCCACGCCCCCACGAGCCCGACGCCCGCACCTCGGTGAATTCCCGGCAGTACGGTGTTCCGATGACCGAGCCCCCGCTGCCCGGCGGCACCGTTGTCGACGCGGGCGAACTGGATGCCCGGTGGGCCGACGCCTGGCGGCCGGACCAGGTCGCGGAACGGTTGGCCGGTATCTGCACGCCCTGGTGCATCGCGGCAGGGTGGGCGCTGGACCTGTTCCGAGGAGAGCAGTCGCGACCGCACGGCGATCTGGAGATCGCGTTGCCCGCAGCAGGATTCTCCGAGGTCCGAGACCACTTGCCCGGTTACGCGATCGACGCGGTGGGCTCGGGGCGCATCTGGGCGGATGCGGGAGCCGAGGCACTCGCGGTCACCCACCAGACCTGGCTGCGGGACCCGGCGAGCGGCCAATTCGTCATGGACGTCTTCCGCGAGCCGCACGAGGGCGGGACGTGGATCTGCCGGCGGGACGCGAGCCTGCGACTGCCGTACGACGTCGTCATCGAGCGGACGGCGGACGGCATCCCCTACCTCGTACCGGAGTTGGTGCTGCTGTTCAAGGCCAAGGACACACGGCCCAAGGACCATGCCGACTTCCACGGCATCCTGCCGCTGCTGAACCGGGCGCGCCGCGACCTGCTCGGGGAATGGCTGGCGGGCATGCATCCCGGGCATCCATGGCTGGGGGTGCTGGGACGGTAGTGCCCCGGTTCAGGCCACGGGTGCCGTCTCGTCGTCGAGGGAGATGCCCAGGCCGTCGGCCAACGCCGTGAGCGCCGCCCCCAGCGGAAGGTCGACGCGCGCGGCGGCGTGCCGGTCGCCGCGGGTCGCGTCCCGGTTGATGATCAGCACCCGCTTCCCCGACTGCGCGGCCTGACGCACGAACCGCAGTCCGGACATCACCGTGAGCGAGGAACCCAGAACGAGCAGCGAGTCCGCCGCGCGGACCAGCTCGCGGCAGCGTTCGACCCGCCGGGGTGACACGGCCTCGCCGAAGAACACCACGTCCGGTTTGAGGATGCCGCCGCAGTCGGCGCAAGGGACCACCCGGAAGTCTCCGACCTGGTCCTCGCTGAGATCGGCGTCACCGTCCGGGTTGATGCCCGCGGCCACCGGCGCGAAGTCCGGATTGGCCGCCTCCAGCCGACGCGCCAGTTCACGCCGCGGACTGAAGGCGCCGCATCCCAGGCACACCACCCGGTCGAGACTTCCGTGGAGCTCGACGACACCGCCACTGCCGGCGGCCTGGTGCAGCCCGTCCACGTTCTGGGTGATCGTGCCCGCGAGCAGCCCGTGGCGCCCGAACGCGGCCACCGCCCGGTGCCCGGCGTTGGGGCGGGCACGGCCGAACGCCCGCCAGCCGAGGTGACTGCGCGCCCAGTACCGGCGCCGGGCCTGGGCGCTGCCGGTGAAGTCCTGGTAGAGCATCGGCGTGTGCCTGCTCAGGCTCCCGCCCTCACCGCGGTAGTCGGGAATGCCCGACTCGGTGGAGATGCCCGCGCCACTGAGCACCAGCACACCGCCGGCCCCCAGCGCGTCGGCGACCGGCCGCAGATCCGTCGTGCTCGGCGGCAGATCCTCGGTGGGGGTCCAGGTCAGGGTGGGGCGCATGCGCATGGCGCAAGGGTACGGCGACGGTGCCGGAAGTGTCGGTCGGCGAGATCGGATCAGCACTGCCGGTCTGAGCGAGGCAGGTACTCGAGCGGCGCCATCCCGACGCCCGGGCGCCACCGCCGCGACAACTCCTCTGCCACCAAACCGGATTCGCCGCGTTCTCGCGCCAACTCGCCTGCGCACGCCCCATCGACCACCATCCCGGCGGCGATCGACCACAGCGGGCCCACGGTCACGCTGTGCAGAGGCGGCAGGGCTGAGCCGACCCGTCGGGGGTAACCGAACCGCAGCGAAGGACAAGACCCCGCAGGGAAGGAGCGTCATGCCAGGCATGATGGAGCGCATCAAGGAGTTCGCCAGGAGTCCTCAGGGCCGGCGTGCGGCCGAGCAGGCACGGCGGGCCGCGGCCGATCCCCGGCGTCGAGCGCAGGCCCAGCGCCTGCTGGGCAAGCTGCGTGGCCACCGTTGACCGCCGAGCGCCCGCCACAGCACAGCCCCGGCTGTCAGCCGCGCGCCGCCCGAGCGAGCCGCATGGGCCCGCTCGGGTGGCGCCCCTGACCAGCCGTGGGGATGCCGCGCACTCACCCAGGACGGGACATGCCTGAACCACACATCGGCAAGCCACGAAAGCCGGCGAAGGAGGGTTCGTCGCTGCGAGCGGTCGGCTGGGCCCGCTCGCTGCCCATGCACAGTGAGGTCAAGGAGGCCCGGGACTGGGCACGTGATCACCTCGACGCGCTCGGGTGGACCACGACCGCTCCCGAGACGGTCGACGCGGTGCTGCTCACCGTCTCCGAGCTGGTCACCAACGCGCACGTCCACGCGCACAGCAACGCCCAGTTGGTGATGACCTGGGACGAACAGTGCCTGCACATCAGCGTTCATGACGCGTCGAGCGAGCCACCGGTCCCGCGGGGCGTCAGCACGGACCGCGTCGGTGGACGCGGCATGTTCCTCGTGGACGCCCTGGCCGACGAATGGGAGGCCCGGTCCTGCCGTCACGGCAAGTCGGTCGTGGCCTGCTTCCATGCGCCCGCGGAGGCCCGCGGCCGGGCATCGCACGCCCGACGACGCGCGGAAGCAGTGACCGGGCACAGCAGTCCGGACGGTCGGCGACGGCGCCTCCACGCGCCGTCGCCGTAAGCACACATCACGGGCCGGGAACAGAGGCGAAGGACCACTGCCGGAAGAGGTCCTTCGTCCGCAGGACCGGGTCCATCGGCTGTGCCCGGGGCGCGATCTTCGGTGATGGGATGCGACCGTGCGCTCCGGCCCCGCCGCGACGGTGAGGGCGGTGCCGGCAGTTCCGGCGGGTCGCACACCCTTCGGAAACCGAGGAACGACAGGAAACAGTGCCGATGGTTCGCCCAGCCGTTCTCGCTCCCCTCGTCTGTGTCCTGGCCGCGGGCGCCGCGGTGATCTCCTTCGCCCGGGGATCCTGGCTGGGCCTGATCTGGCTGCCGCTGACCGCACTGACGTCGAACATGGCCTGGTACTACGCCCGCCGCTCCCGCTCGAAGGGCCCTTCGGCCGAAGGCGGCGGCTGCGCGGACGGCGGATCGTGCGGTGCCTGTACGAGGAGGGCCCGCACATGACCGACAACTACCACGCCCTGCTCGCCCGCCGGGAGGCCATGCGCCTGCGCGACCGCCTGCTCACCCCCGCCTCCCTCCCCGGACGAGGCACCGGCACATCCACCGGACTTTCCCTCGCGACCGGCGACTACGACGGCGCCGCGGACCAGCAGGCGATCGTCCGGACCCTGGCGCAGGTCACCCCGTTCGGCCATCTCATCGACCGTCTCTACGAGGCGATGTTCGAGCGCCACCCGTACCTGCGGAAGCTGTTCCCCGACTCGATGGAGTTCCAACAGGTCCACCTGGAGCGGGCCTTCTGGTACCTGATCGAGCATCTGCACCGCCCCGAGGACGTTGCCGCCTTCTGCGCCCGGCTCGGCCGCGACCACCGCAAACTCGGCGTACTGCCGGTGCACTACGCGCTGTTCGAGGAGGCCCTCGTCGAGGCGCTGCGCCGAACGGCGAACGGCAACCTCGGCGCGGACGCGGAGCGGGCGTGGCTGCGCATGGTGCGCTTCGCCGCCGCGGCCATGGTGGACGGGGCGAACGAGGCACTGGCCGAACCCACGTACTGGAACGGCACGGTCGTCGACCACCAGCGCCGCCGCCCCGACCTCGCCGTCCTGCGGGTGCGGACCGCCGAGCCGTACCCGTACCGTCCCGGCCAGTTCGCGACCCTGCAGACGCCCCTGCTGCCGCACACCTGGCGTCCCTACACTCCGGCCGGCACCCCGGGCGCGGACGGCGAACTGGAGTTCCACATCCGGCGCACCGGACCCGACGGAGTGAGCGACGCCCTGGTGACCCGCACCGGCGTGGGCGACACCCTGCGTCTGGGCCCCGCCCAGGGCACGACCACGCTGGACGACGGCCTCACACGCGACGTGCTCATCGTGGCCGGCGGCACCGGATGGGCCACCGCCAGGGCCCTGCTGGAGGACCTGGCCGCACGGCGCCCACCGGGCCGCCGCGCCCACCTGTTCCTCGGTGCCCGCACGGCCGACGACCTCTACGACGCCTCGGTCCTGGCTCGGTTGGAGAGCCACTGCGCCTGGCTGCGCGTGGTGCCCGTCATCGACGCGGGACCCGGCGGATCCGACCGGGCGCCGGTCACCGGGGCACTGGCAGGACACGGCGACTTCAGCGGCCACACGGCCTACGTCAGCGGCCCGCCGGGGCTGGTCGCCGCCGCAGTGCGCCGACTGACCGACCTGGGCCTCCCCACGGACCGTATCCGGTACGACCCGGTGACAGCCGCAGTTCCCACGCGGACGGACGCACCGGCCTGACGTGGTGGCGCGCACCGTGCGGCCGTGGCGCGCCGTCGCACGGGGGCCTGCCCCGCCCGTCAGGCCTTGGCCGCCAGCGGACGCCACGCGTCCCAGGTCTCCAGACGCTGTCGGTAGGCGGCCTCGACGACCGGATAGGGGTAGGTGCCGAGAAACAGGCGCAGAGGCGGCTCGTCGGTGTCGACCAGTTCGAGGATGACGTCGGCGGTGGCCTGCGGATCCTGCGGTGCGCGGGCCGTGGCGCCGGACCGGCGCGCCTCACGGACGGGCTCGTAGGCGGCCATGGGCCGGGTGTGCACCGCCGAGGCGCCGGACCAGTCGGTGCCGTAGGGCCCGGGTTCGACGATGGTGACGCGGACACCGAGTGGGCCCACCTCCTGGGCGAGCGCCTCGCTCATCCCCTCCAGCGCCCACTTGGAGGCGTTGTACAGCCCCAGGCCCGGAAAGGCGGCCAGCCCGCCCAGGCTGGAAACCTGCAGGATGTGACCGCTCTGCCGGCCGCGCAGGAAGGGCAGGGCGGCCTGCGTCACCCACAGCGGACCGAACAGATTCGTTTCGAGCTGGGCGCGCGCTTGTTCCTCGGTGGTCTCCTCGACCATGCCGAACAGGCCGTACCCGGCATTGTTCACGACCACGTCGAGGTGGCCGAAGGCGTCGACGGCCCGCTGCACGGCATCCGTGGCGGCGGCGCGGTCGGTGACATCGAGGGGCAGGGGCAGGACAGCGTCACCGTACGCGTCGACGAGGGGCCCCAGGGACCCGGGGCGGCGCGCCGTGGCGGCGACCCGGTCACCGCGGGCGAGGGCGGCCCGCGCCCAGATGTGGCCGAGGCCGCGGGATGCTCCGGTGATGAACCATGTCTTCTTCGTCATGCCTCCACCCTGCGAGGCACGCCGGACGGCAGCCAGCACCCCCACAGGGTTACCCTTCGAAGCCATGGCGAGCGACAACGTGCTGGGTGAGTTCCTCAAGGCGCGGCGGGGCCGGGTCCCGCACTCCCGCGCCGACCTGCCCGCCACCGGCCGCCGCCGCGTCCCCGGGCTGCGGCGCGAGGAGCTGGCGCGGCTGGCCGGGATCAGTGAGCCGTATCTGACCCGGCTGGAGCAGGGCGTCGACCGCCACCCGTCACCCCAGGTGCTGGCGGCGCTCGCGCGGGCACTGGAGCTGGACGCCGACGCCACAGCGCACCTGTTCGCGCTCGCCGCCCCGCGCCCCGAACGCCCGCCGGAGAGCGAAGTCAGCGCGGATGTACACCAGTTGCTGGATGCTTTCACCGGCGCTCCGGCCTATGTGCGCAATCGGCGCTTCGACGTGCAGGCCGCCAACAAGATGACCCGCGCGCTGTCCCCCATGTACGAACCCGGGCACAACCTGGCCCTCGACATGTTCTTCGATCCGCGGGCAAGGCAGCTCCTCCCGGACTGGCCGGACATCGCCGCCCAGACGGCGGCGGCCCTGCGCGCCGAGGCCGACCCGCGCGACCCCGCGACCCGGTCGCTGGTCGCCGAGCTGGAGGAGAGCGACGACTTCCGCAGGCTGTGGGCCCGGCACGACGCACGTCCCTCCCGCGACGAGCTCAAACGGTTCGTCCACCCGGTCGTCGGCGAGCTGGCCCTACGACGGCAGGCACTCACCGTGGGCGGCGCCGAACAGCTGGTCGTCATCGCGTACCAGGCGGCCCCGGGAAGCCCTTCCGAGGCGGCCCTCGCCCGGCTGCTGTGAGCCGAACGCGGCACCGATGGGATGCCCGGGGCAGGGGCCGTCGGTGCCGCGGTGGGACGGGGCGGCGACGATCTCGTCGTCACCGCCGCGTCGGCTACTGCCAGGTGACGGTGATCGGGCTGTGGACCGAGCGTCGGGGCAGGGTGATCGTGAAGGTGCCGGTGGAGCTGTTCCAGTGGTAGTCGCGCGAGGTCAGCCGGACGCCGGTCGCGGTGACCTTGGTGGGCGCGTGGGCCGTTCCCAGCAGGGACAGGGTCCACCGGCGGCTCTTCGCCTGGCCGTGGAAGGCGCCGGTGGCCGGGGAGATCGACACGGTGTGGCGTCCGGCCTTGTGGCCGTAGCGGACGGTCGTCGTGGCGGCGTGACCCTTGCGGGCGGTGGTTCCGTCGTCCTCGTACAGGTGGTACGAGCCTGACGCACCGGGGGCGACGGTCAGGGTGACGTCGGTGAGCGGGTTGCGGTCGTTGTCGGTGACGTCGTGGGTGCGGGTCGGCAGGATGGCGCCGGCCTTGAGGAACACCGGCATGGTGTCCAGGCCGGTGGTGATGTCCTGGGTGGTGCCGCCCTGGTAGGTCTTGCCGGTGAAATAGTCGGTCCAGCGGCCGGGCGGGAACCAGACCGTGGTGGTCGCCGTCGGGCCCGGTTTCGTCACCGGGGCGACCAGGACGTCGGAGCCGTAGAAGTACTCGCTGCCGGCGCTCTCGTAGGCCTTCGCCTGGTCCGGGTACTCCAGGTAGGTGGGGCGGACGATCGGCACGCCGGTGCGGTTGGCCTCCTGGGCCAGGCCGTAGGTGTAAGGCACCAGGTTCTCGCGGAGGTTGAGGAACTTGTCGGCCGCGTTCCGCGCCTGGGTGCCGTACTGCCAGGGCAGCCGGTCGCTGTGGTTGCTGTGCAGCCGGTCGATGGGCTGGAAGGTGCCGAACTGCACCCAGCGCGCGTACAGGTCGTCGGGGAGTTTGTGCGTGGTGCGGGTCTGGCCGCCGTCGGTGTACGTCTCCGAACCGGTCAGCCCCGTGGTGTCGTTGTGCCCGCCGATGTCGTGCGTGATGGCCGCCATCCCGGTCGCTGCGGACTCCCCCGGCGTGTAGCCGACCTCGAATCCCAGCGTGCCCCAGGTGGAGGCGGTGTCGCCGGTGAAGTGGACGGTGGTGCGCTTGTCCGCCCACGGTCCGGTCGGCAGCGCCTGCTGGCCGCTGTACCCGCCGGCCTGCAGCGAGCCGTAGGCACGGGAGAGGACGAACCCGCGGCCGAGGGTCTCACCGGTGAGGTCGGCGTACTGCTGGTTGATCCAGGCGTCCGGTGTGACGCCCTGCTGCGACGACTGGGAGGCGTCGCAGCACCAGTCGAGCCACCAGAAGTCGTTGCCCTGCTGGTCCATGGTCTGGTGCAGGTCCAGGTAGGCCTTGAGCTGGTCGGGGTCGCCGAAGTCGAAGGTGTAGCAGTTGTCCTCGACCGAGGCGGCACCGGCGCAACCGCCCTTGGTGAGCTTGCCCTTGGCCGTGGCCTGCGCGTGGGCGAACTGCGGGTCGGAGGCCAGGATGCTCGGGTGCACGTTGAGCGTGTTGTGCAGGCCCTGCGCGGCGGACCAGTCGAAGAAGCCCTTGGGGTCGGGGAAGCGGCCCGGGTCCATCTCCCAACCGCTCCAGTTGTTCACGGCCTTGAAGTCGGTGTCGGTCACCAGGACGTCCAGCGGCACCTGTTCGGACCGGAACGCCGGGAGGATCTTGTTCTCGTAGTCGGCCGCGGTGCGGTCGATGTACTCCGAGTACCAGACACCGTAGGCCCATTGGGGCAGCAGCTGCGGCGGCCCGGTCAGGGTGGCCAGGTCGGTGAGAGCCTGCTTGTAGTCGTGTCCGTAGCCGAAGACGTAGCCGTCCTGGTAGGGCGTGCCGCCGTGCCCGGGACGAGGTGTGGCCTTCTTCGTCGCGGTGTCGTACAGCGCCGACGGTGTGTCGTCCAGGAGGTACCAGCCGTCCCGGTGCAGCAGTCCGGGGGTGGTCACCGGGGCCCCGTTGTCACCGTTCACGCCGTCCAGTCCGCGACGGTAGCCGCCGAGCGCAAGGTGAGGCGCCGGTGCGGGCTGCTGCGGTGCGGTGACGGAGACGGTGTCGAGGTTGACATGGCAGCTCGACGTCTCGGGGCACTCCAGGGTGATGTCGTCCTCGCCGGCCCTTCAGGGTGAGGGGGACGGAAGCGGTCTTCCAGTCGTTCCAGTCGGCCGTCGCAGGCAGGGACAGCGTGTGGGTGGCGCCGCCGGAGGTGACGGAGACGGTACGGGTCTGGTGCAGGCCGTCGCTTCCGGTGCCGTTGGCGTAGCGCACGCTCAGGGTGTAGGTGCCGTCGGCCGGGACGCCGACCAGGTGGGTGGTCAGGCTCGATCCCTTGTCGAGTTCCGCGACGAATCCGCTGCCCGCGTATCCGGGGTGGTCGGTGGCGGTGACGGCGGTGCCGCCGATCCGCCCGGCTTCCGCCTCGCAGCTCGTGTCGAGCGGGCAGTCGGTGATGGCGGTGCTGGAGACGGGCGGGTAGGGGTCACCGGGGCGGACCAGGGCGACGCTGTCGACGTTGACGTCACCGCTGTCCGAGGCGGTGCGGGTCAGCGCGATCGTGTGGTGGCCCGCGGTCAGGTCGAGGTTCGCGGTGACCCGGTTCCAGGTGTCCCAGTCGGCTGTGGTCGGCAGGGTCACGGTCTGGGGGGAGCCCCCGTCCACCGTCAGGGTCAGGGTGCGGGTGCGGGTCTGGCCGTCGCCGCCACGGGAGTTGGCGTACCGCAGGGCGAACGCGTAGGCGCCGGACGTCTTGACATCGATGTCAGCGGAGGCCGAGCTGCCGGTGCCCTCGAACCCAGCGGCGAAGCCCGTGCCGGTGTGGCCGGCGTGGTCCGAGGCGACGGACAGTCCGTTCAGCCGCAGGTTCTCGGCCTCGCACAGCGCGCCGACGGCGCAGGTCAGGCGCTGCCAGGGCGCGGCGGTCACCGGCGCGCCGCCCGCCGCCAGCTTCAGCGACAGGTTGCGGGCGTCGAACGGTCCTGAGCCGACCTGGTAACGCAAGGTCAGCGCGCTCGTCCTGATGGTCAGCCAGCCGTCGGACGTCGTCGCCGTGTAGGCGGCCGGGGTGAAGCCGTCGCGGCCGATCGCGTTGAAGGTCGCGGCATCGGTGAACGTGCCGTCTCCGGCGTACTCGGTGCGGATCAGTGTCGGCGAGAGGATCTCGAACCGCGCGTCCCCCGAGGTGACCGTGGGAATGCGGGCGGCGTGCGAACCGCCCGCCGAAGCGGGTCCCGCGCCCGTCAACGCCGTTGCGGCGGCGACCGCCAGGGCCGCGGCCCCGCCGATCCGCCGCCGTATGGATCTCAGGCGCCGCCTCTTCGATCCGGCTGTCATGTCGACTCCCCTTCCCTGCAACGCTGTTTCGTTCTCGGGTCGTTGGAACTACACGAGTGGCGTGAGAGTACGTCCTGGACAGGGGTGCCGATAAGAGGCTGTACAACGTTGTCATCACCGATGTCGCCGAAGGCGGCCACGAGAGCGTCGGACCGGGCCCTCGGACGCGGGCCTCGCCGCTGTGGCCGGTAGCACCGTCGGCTCGCTCCACGACGAGTGACGCGGTGGGCCGGGATGCGGCGGCTAGTGGTGCGGGGGGTGTGGGGGATGCGGAGGTGGGGGCGGGATGGTGGCCAGGCCGGGGGCGGGTTCGGGCCAGACCAGCAGGACGGGGCAGGGGGCGTGGTCGACGACGAAGCGGCTGGCCGGGCCGAGGCTGTGCGGGCCCAGGTGGGTGCGGTCGCCGTCACGGGCCAGGATGAGCAGGTCGGCGTCCTCGGCCGCGGCGACGACCTCGCGTTCGACGCGCCCGGTCCGCTCGGTGCGGGTGCAGGGCCGGTCCAGGCGCTCGGCGGCGGCCTGCAGGAGCTGCTCGGCGGAGGCGGCGGCGAGGTGTTCGACGCGGTCGCCCGGATCGCGTTCGCGGTGGCCTCGGCCGAGCAGCCCGGCGAAGACGCCGTGCGCCACTTCCGGCAGGTCGGACGGGGTGACGTGCAACAGCACGACGTCGGCGTCCGCCGCGGCGTGCCGGTGCGCGGCGTCCACGCACGCGGGCCAGGTGCCCTCGACGACCCAGACGACAACGGCCATTCGGTCAGCCTCCCTCACAGCTCGGCCATGAACACGGACCTCACCACGATCATCCGCCATGGACCGGCTCGAGCGCACCGTCGACCTGAGGCAGGGCCTGCGTCTCTCACCTGATCGTGTACCGGCCGTCCTGGTGGTCTGTCCCGTCCGGCCCCTGTCGGACGGCGGCGGACCTGGCCTGGAATGGGCCGAGGGGCGCGCGCATGCCGTCCGGGGGCGTATATGCGGGTAACCGAAGAGAAGGGTGGGCGGTGGCACCGGCCTCACCGGCCGTCGTACGCCTTGACCTCTGCACCGCACCGACAAGACGAGGAGATCGACGTGGAGTTCGACGTGACCGTGGAGATCCCGCAGGGCTCTCGCAACAAGTACGAGATGGACCACGCCCTGCACCGCATCCGCCTGGACCGCATGCTGTTCACCTCCACTCAGTATCCGGCGGACTACGGTTACATCGACGGCACCCTCGGCGGCGACGGCGAACCGCTCGACGCGCTCGTACTGACCGGCGACCCCACCTTCCCTGGCTGCACCATCGAGTGCCGGGCCGTGGGCATGTTCGTGATGAAGGACGAACACGGTCCGGACGAGAAGGTGTTGTGCGTCCCCGCCCACGACCCCCGCTACGCCGACGTGCAGGACATCACCGACATCCCCGAGTTCGACCGGCTGGAGATCACCCACTTCTTCGAGGTCTACAAGGACCTCGAACCCGGCAAGGACGTCGAGGGATCGCACTGGGAGGGCCGCGAGCAGGCGTACGAAGAGATCGCCGCCTCCCGCGAACGCGCCACGCGCCCGCCGGTCGAGCGCGCGTGAGCCGCCCCGGCGATCCGCCTTTCGGCACGCTGATCCTGCTCAGGCACGGGCAGAGCGAGGCCAACGCCGCCGGAGTCTTCGGCGGCTGGGCGGACTTCCGGCTGAGCCCGCACGGCGAGGCACAGGCCGCCGACGCGGCCCGGCTCATCGCCGGCGCCGGGCTCCTGCCGGACGAGGTGCACACCTCGCTGCTGCACCGCTCCGTCCGCACTGCGCAGATCGTCACCGACCGCCTCGACCGCTCCTGGATACCGGTGCGCCGCACCTGGCGGCTCAACGAGCGTCAGTACGGCGCCCTGACCGGCCGGAGCAAGCGGCACATGCGGCATGAGGCCGGCGCCGAGCGCTACGAGCGCTGGCGGCGCTCCCTGCACGCGGTTCCGCCGCCCCTGTCCGCCGACCGGCTGGCCCTGCTGCGAGCCGACCCGCGCTATGCCGCCCTGCCCGGCGAGACCATTCCGCCCGTGGAGAGTTTCGCCGACCTCCTCGCGCGCGTGGAGCCGTACTGGAGCGACGTACTGGCACCGAGGCTCGGACGGGGTGCCACGCTCCTGGTCGCCGCTCACGGCAACTCTCTGCGGTCCCTGGTCACCCTCCTGGACCGGCTCGACGAACCGGCCGTCCGCGCGCTCAACATCCCCACCGCGGAACCGCTCGTCTACCGTCTGGGTCCCGGGCTGCGCCCGCTGGTACCGGGCGGCTCCTATCTCGCCCCGGACCGGGCCCACGCCGCCGCGGCCGCGGTCGCCGCCGAGGGCCACGCCTGACGAAAGAGGCCGCGTACGCCGAGGAGCGGTGACCCGAGGCCGGGTCACCGCTCCCCCACGACGCGTGCGCGGTCAGTCGCAGTCGCGCACCTTGACGGTGTAGATGCCGCGGCCGTGGGAGGCCGCGTACAGGGTACGTCCGTCAGGGCTCAGCTTCAGCTGGAGCACGGCGACGGCCGGGAGCGAGCCCACGCGCTGCCACCGGGTGCGGCCCGGCGCGCGGTAGACGACGCCGAGGTCGGTGGCGACGGCGAGGCCGCCGCCCGGCAGAACGATCGCCGAGTCGGCCGGCACGTCGGGGAGGTTCGCCGAGACGTCCTTCCACGTGGTGCCGCCGTCGACGGACTCGAAGACGTGGCCGACACCCGCGCCGGGGCCCTCGGTCCAGTGCCGGGAGAAGCCGTTGACCGCGAGGAAGACGTGGTCGGCGTTCTTGGGGTCGACGGCGAAGCCGCTGAGGTAGCGGTTGGGCACGGTCCCGTCCGCCGGCAGGGTGATGTCGTGCCAGCCGGTGCCGTCCGCGTTGCCGACGGAGATGCCGCGCGCGAAGCCCTGGTTGTTGCAGGGGCCGCACCAGGCCGCGTACACCTTGCCGCCCGAGGCGGCGACGGCGGTGGCGGTGCGCCCGGCGCCGAGGTCGTACACGCTCTTCCACTCGGAGCCGCTGCGGATGGCGTAGCCGTGGGTCTGCACCCAGATGTGCCGGCCGCCCGCGACCCAGGTGTCGCTGTTCTTCATGTCCGCCGTGAGCGGAGCGATGAAGCGGGCCTCGCTGGTGGCGTTGTCGGCGGGGGCGACGTTGTACGAGGTCGCCTTGGCCGGGTCGGTGGTCCAACTGCCGTCGTTGACAGCGCAGTTCTGGGTAATCTGGACCGCGAGGTAGACGTACTCCTCCGCGATGTCACAGCCGTTGGCGGGGTCGGTGAGCGTATCGCCGCCGTCGCCGCCGAAGTTGGAGCCCATCACGGTGTCGTTGCTGCGCAGGACGGACTGGCCGTTGTCCTGCAGACCGCCGGTGACGGAGACGCCGCCGTGGTCGAGGTCCTTGCCGACGCCGACCGAGTAGTACTGCAGGGCGTCGATGGTGCCGTCGTTCAGGGACGTCCAGTCGGTGGCGTGACCGGAGGCGTCCTGGGAGCCGCTCAACGGGCGCCGGTAGACGCCGCCGTCGTTGCCGACGTACACGAAGCCCTTGCCGTGGTAGCGGCCGATGGCGACGCCGTGCTGGTCGGAGTGCGTGGTCTGGTTGCAGTCACCGGTCTGCTTGGCCGGGTCGATGCTCCAGCAGGAGAAGCCGAAGTTCCAGTACGGTCCGACGGTCGACCAGGTGGCGCCGCCGTCCTTGGACTCGTAGACCTCCTCCAGGCCCGCGTACACGTGCCGGGGGTTGGCCGGGTCCACGGTGAGGAACTGGTTGTACCAGGCCTGCACGCCCGGCATGTAGCCGCTGGAGGTCAGCGCCGAGCCGTCGGCGGCCAGTTGCTTGTAGTCGGCGACCTTCGTCCAGGGCCCGAACGGCGAGGCGGCGCTGTAGATGCCCTCCAGGCCGCTGTCCGGGTCGGACGCCATCTGCTCGGGCGACTGGTCGATGGCGTAGTAGCGCGAGCCGTCGGCGGCGTGCGCGAAGGTGACCGTGCCGACGTTGTCCGCGTCGGTCGGCAGGTCGCCGAAGCCGCTGGTGATGCGCGTCCAGGTGCCCTTGGCGTCCTGGGTGTAGAAGCCGTTGTAGTCGTCACCGCTGCGCCAGCCGACCGCGAGGATCACCTTGGAGGGGTCCTTGGGGTCGACGGCGATGTCGTTGGTGATGTTCTTGTATGCGGCCGCGTCGTCGTTCGCCTTCGAACCGCCCGGCAGGTAGTCGGGGTTGGGGGCGAATTCCAGCTTCCAGGCGCCCGTCAGCTTCTTCGTGGAGTGGCTCCACACGCCCTCGCTGGTCGCGGCCCACACCTTGCCGCCGCCGAAGCGGAGTTGGCGGATGGTGGTCGACTCCAGTTCGTCGCCGCCGACCCGGCTGCGCGCGGAGAAGGTGCCGTGGTGCGGGTGGGTCAGGACGTAGACACCGCTGCCGAGGTAGGCGTCGGCGTTGGTGTTCGCCTCGCCCGTGCCCAGCCACAGCCGCCCGGCGCCGTCCAGGGCGAGCGCGCCGGTCGACTGGGAAGGCAGCTTGTCGCTGAGGGGCTTCCAGTGCCCGCCGCCCCGCTTGGAACGCCACACGCCGCCGCCGGCGCTGCCCGCGTACACGTATCCGTCGTCGTCGGCGGCCATCGCCGCCATGCGGCCGGTGACATTGCCGGATCCGCCGCTGGAGTTGGAGTCGATGTCCCGGTAGCGGGAGTCGTCGGAGTTGTAGGGCAGGTCGGTGAGGTGGCGCCAACTGCCGCCGGTGCTGCGCAGCTTGGCGAGGCTGCTCCACGCCGCGCCGTACGCGCCGGCGGCCACGACACCCGGCGAGGTGCGGGCCTCGGCGTACTGGTCGGCGCCCTCGGCGATCTCGTCCGCCTCGTTGCCGCCGTCCTCGTCCTCGGCCTTCGCCTTCGGGCTCATCGTCCCCGCCTCGTGGGCGCGTTGCGCGGCGAGCCGGTCGAGCGCACGGACCCCGAAGGGGTTGCCGTTCCCGCCTGGCGCGGCGCCCGCGGGTATCGCGACGAGGCCGGCGGATGCAGTGATGGCACAGATCGTGAGCCATCGTCTTCTACGGGTTGGTGCTGGCACCAGGTCCTCCCAAACGGACATCGAAAAGCCGTCGGCAGTGACCCGATCATGGAAGGGAGGACACGGACGACGTCTTGGCGAGTCTTTGACCAGAACCTGTCACTGCATGGTGTTGCGCGGCGGTGCACGCCCGCCGCCTCGGCGGACGTGCACCGCTCCCGCGCCGACGAATGCCGACGGCTCCTACTGTCCGAAGCCGTAGGCGAACAGGTGGTCGGTGCCCGTGGAGCCCGTCACCGGCAGGGTGATCGAGGCCACCTGCTTGGACGCGTCCAGCGGAACCTTCGTCGCGAAGACGTACGTCTTGACGTTGTTCCGGCCACCGTCACCGGTGTTGCGGTAGCCGGTCGTGACGGCCGTCGTGTTCGCCGGGAGAGGCTTGCTGGAGCCGCCGTTGAGCGTCCAGTCGGAGAAGCCGACCGTCGCCTTCGCGGTGGTGCCGTCGGTGTAGGTGACGGTCACCGTTCCCGAGACGCCGCTGCCGTCGGTCGGCGCGTTGGCCGCCGCGCCCAGCAGGCCCAGCGAGGCACCCGATGTGCCGGCCGGCATCCGGATGGTCTGGCCGGCCATCTCCAGGTTGTCCAGCTGACCGGCCGTCACCTTCGGCCACGCGTAGGAGATGCCGTCGGCCGTGACGGTCGAGCCGCTCGTGACGCCCGCCGCCGCCAGCGCGTTCTGCGAGAACGCCCAGCCGCCGTTGTCGAAGCCGCCCGAGAAGGCGGCTCCGTCGGGGTAGACGCCCTCGTTGGTGGCGTACGGCCACAGCGCACCGGCCTTGGCCACGGCCACCCGGAGGGTCGCCGCGCTCAGCGCCGCACCGGTGCCGTGGTCGGTCAGCGCGAACGCGACCGGATAGGTTCCCTCGCTCGCGCCCGCCGTCGCCCGGACCTTCGCCTCGGCACTGCCCGAGGCGGGCACCGTCAGGGCCCCGGAGGAGGTGTCCAGTGTGACGCCCGAGGGCGCGGTGGCCTTCCAGTCGACCGTGACCGCCTTGCTCCCGAGGTTGGTCACGTCGAGGGTGGCGTCACCGGACGTGCCGGGTTCCAGCACCAGGCCGTCGCTCGACGGACCGGTGGCGGCCAGCACCCTGTCGCCGCCCGTGGTGTCCGACGGCGGTGCCGCCGACGGGCCGGACGCCCAGGCCGTGTCGGGCTGGGTGCCGAGCGTGAAGTCGAGGCTGCCGGCTCCCTTGAGTTGGCGGTACGTCAGCCAAGAGGTGTTCCACACCTTGCCGTTGACGTCGAGCGACTGCACGTAGGGCGCGTCGGTCGCGGCCTGCGGCGCGTTGATCCGCACGGTCTTGCCGCCGCCGAGCGTCACCTGGGCCACCGGGAACACGGGGCTGCCGAGCACGAGGGTGTCGGCACCCGGGGTCTCGGGGTACATGCCGAGCTCGGACCAGACGTACCAGGAGCTCATGGCGCCGAGGTCGTCGTTGCCGAAGGAGCCGACCGGGGCGTTGAAGTACAGCTTCTGCTGGGCGGCGCGGACGGCTGCCTGGGTCTTCCACGGCTGTCCGGTGTAGTCGTACTCCCAGGGGATCTCGACGCTGGGCTCGTTGCTCAGGTCGGCGTCGGTGCCGCCCGGGTGGGTGATGTCGTCGAGCAGGCTGTCCAGGTAGGACGAGTACGCCTTGGCGCCGCCCCGGGCCTGGATGAGCTGCCGCAGGTTGAAGGGGACCATGGGCGTGTACTGGGCCGAGGTGCCCTCCACGAAGCCGTTGGAGGTGCCGGGGGTGAACCCGTTCGCGAACTGGCCGTCCTTGTTCCTGGCCTGGAGGTAGCCGGTCTGCGGGTTGAAGACGTTCATCCAGTCCTGGGCACGCGCGGCGAACTTCGCGTAGACGTCCGTCCGGCCCAGCGACTTCGCGAAGGCGGCGAGGGCGTAGTCGGCGGAGTCGTACTCCAGTTGGGTGGAGACCGGGCCGTAGAAGTTGCAGCAGCCGTAGTCGTTCTCGTCCAGGGGGAGGTAGCCCTTGGCGTCCCGCACGGACTCGCCGGGACGGTCGTTGTTGGGGACGGTTGCCTCGTGCTGGAGGGCGGCGAGCGCCTTGCCGGTGTCGAAGTCCGTCGCGCCGAAGGCGTACGCGCCGGCGATGATGCCGGCGGCCGGGTCGCCGACCATCACATAGCTCTCGCCGTTGTTGGAGGCCCACTTGGGCAGCAGGCCGGTCTGGTCGTACCCGTTGAGCATCGAGGTGACGACGTCCGCGGTGACCTTGGGCTCGACCATCGCCATCAGCTGGGTCTGGGAGCGGTAGGTGTCCCAGCCGGAGTAGTTGGCGTACTGGGCCTGCTGGCCCTTGGCCAGCTTGTGGACCTGGTTGTCCATGCCCATGTACTGGCCGTTGACGTCCGAGAAGACGTTGGGGTGCAGCAGGGCGTGGTAGAGCGCGGTGTAGAACTGCGCCTGCTGGTCCGCGGTGCCGCCGCCGATGCGGACCTTCTTCAACACGGCGTTCCAGGCGTCGTGGTTGGCCTGCCGGACGCCGTCGAAGTCCCACTTCTTGATCTCGGCCGAGAGGTTGGCCGCGGCGTTGGCGTCGCTGGTGTAGGAGATGCCGACCTTCGCGTTCACCGTGGGCGTGGAGGAGGTGTCGAAGGTCAGGTACATACCGTTGGCGCCGGTGGTGGGCGGCTGGGCGGCCTTGGCGGAGGACCGCTGTCCGGTGCTCGCGCTCGGCGCCGGGGACGGCGCACCCGAGCCCTTGGCGCCGCCGCCGTGGATCGTGGGGGCAGGCCGCGCCGGGACGGTGAAGTGCTTCTCCTTCCGCGGCGCCGTCCTGGATGCCGTGGGCGCGGGCTGGACCTTGCCCGCCTTCAGCGACGTGGCGTCGGGGTTGATCGTGCCGCCGACCCAGGTGCCGCTCGCGGTGAACGGCTGATCGAACTTGATGTCGAAGTGCAGCGTGTACCGGTTGCTCGCCCCGCAGAAGTGACCGCTGTCGACGGCGCCGCTGATCTCGTGGTCGTTCACCACCTGGACCCGCGTTCCGTCCACCTGCGTGGCACCGCCGCTGAGCTTGAACAGCAGGTTCGCCTGCTGACCCGCCGGGAAGGTGAAACGGCCCAGGCCCGCGCGGGTGGTGTCGGTCAGTTCGGTCCTGACACCGTTGTCATCGGTGACCTTGTAGGAGCCGATCCCCGCCTGCTCGTGGTCGTGGCTGAAGCCGACGGAGGTGTCGCCGAGCTTGCCCGACAGCGCGCCGGTCACCGGCAGGACGGGCAGGTCGCCCGCGACGGGGCATCCGGGTCCCGAGACGTGGGTGAGGCTGAAGCCGGAGATCTTGCTGTCTTCGTACTCGTAGCCGCCGCCGTCGGGACGGTGGGGGGTGGTGTCGGGGCCCCACTGGACCATGCCGGCCGGCATGTCGGGCCCGGGGAAGGTGTCCACGGCGCCCGATGTGCCGATGAGCGGACGGACGAGGGACGCGGGGTCCTTCACCAGGGCCGGCGCGCCCGCGGCCTCGGCACTGCCCGCCGTCGTGAGCGGGAGGGCGGTCATGCCCAGGACGCAGACCACGGCCAGGCGTTGACGGAGTCTCTTTCGGTTGCGTTGCGCGGCTGAACGTCGGGGTCTCACCATCGGTTGCCTCCGCGGCAGTTCGTGCTTCGCCCATCAGGTGCCGGCACCCCGAGAAGCGCGGAACACCGGCCGCAGGCAACGCTCGTGGGTCGCCTCGACGACGGCCTGACAACGTTGCCATGCACAAGTGTCGAGTGAAACGCCCGTGCTGATGGTGTGTCAACGAGGCGGACGGGCCTTTCTGAGTAAGAAGTTCTTTGCCATCGCCCGAGCAACCGCCGCCTGTACCGCGGACGTCGGGGAACCGCCGCCGAGCCCGAACGGGATTCGGAAGCGTCTACTGTGGCCGTGCCTCGCGAAGGAGACACGACATGGCGATCCACCGGATGGACAACGTCCTCATCGTCGTCGAGGACTTGGACGCGGTGATCGCGTTCTTCGTCGAACTCGGCATGGAGCTCGAGGGCCGGGGTCCACTCGACTGGCCTGGGGCGGAGCGGGTCATCGGGCTCCAGGGCGTCCGGCAGGACGTCGCCATGCTGCGCGTCCCGAACGGCCAGGGACGCGTGGAGCTGGCGAAGTTCCACCGGCCGCAGGCCGTCACCCCCGAGCCGGCGCACGCGCCCGCGAACACGCTCGGTCTTCGCCGCGTCATGTTCGCCGTCGACGACATCGAGAACGTCGTGGCCCGCCTGCGGGCCCGCGGCGCGGAGCTGGTCGGCGAGATCGTGCAGTACGAGAACGTCTACCGGCTCTGCTACGTCCGCGGCCCCGAGGACATCGTCGTCGGGCTGGCGGAGGAGCTCGGCTGAAAGGCGGTACCGGCCGCCCCGGGATCTCCTTGAGTCCCCCCGCGTGCGTCATGTGATGCTGGCGTCATGACTGATCACAGCGGGGTTTCCGTCGTCCGGTGGCCGGGGTCGGGCGATCTGCCCGAGGGTGGGCCGGCGACGTTGTTGGCGGCCTACCATCTGCGGACTCAGGCCGAGAAGGGTGAGGAAGTCGCCGGTGTGGACGAGTTGCCGGAACGCTACCGGGCCGAAGTGCTGGATCCGCGGGCGGCGTTCGTCGACGACGTCGTGCTGCTGGCGTTGAGCGGGGACGCCGCGGTGGGGTGCCTGGTGCTCACCGCCCCCGTCGACGGTCGAGCGGAGATCAAGCGGCTGTGGACGGACCCGGACCACCGCGGCCTGGGCATCGCCTCCGGCCTGGTCGGTGCCGCGCTCGCGCAGGCCGGGACGAGCGGCGTCGACGTGGTGCGGTTGTCGGTGTGGGAGTGGCGGACGAGCGCGGTGGCGCTGTACGAACGGCTGGGATTCAGCGTCTCCGAGTCGTGGGACGCGAGGGAGCGGCTCGTCTGCATGGAACGCGTCGTATGAGCGGTCGCGGGCACGAGGCGACGGAGGCGTCGGCCGGCTGACGCGCAGGCCTGAGCCGGTGGGCGGGGACGGCCGCCGGGGGCAGGAGCTGCGGCGTTCGCCGCACCCGGTGCCCTGGTGGCCGTCCCCGCCCACCGGCTCGGGACGATTCGGCTGGAGGTGTGAGTGTCACTCCACGGTCAGCAGGCCGGCGCGCAGCCGCTCCAGCAGACGGCTCAGCAGCCGTGAGACATGCATCTGCGAGATGTTCAGGGCCTTGCCGATCTCGGCCTGCGTGCGCTCCTCCACGAAGCGCATGTGGAGAATCAGCCGGTCGCGTTCGTCGAGGTCGGCGATCAGCGGTGCGAGGGAGTGGAAGTCCTCGACGAGCTGCAGCGCGTTGTCCTCGTTGCCGATGAAGTCGGCCAGGACGCTCTCGCCGTCCTCGCTGGTGGAGATGGCGGCGTCCAGCGAGGAGGAGGTGTAGCCGTTGGAGGCCAGACGGGCCTCGATGACCTCGTCCTCCGACAGGCTCATCAGCTGCGACAGCTCCGCCACGGTGGGCGTGCGGCCCAGGCGGCTGCTGAGTTCCTCGGTGGCCTGGGCGAGCTGGACCCTGGCCTCCTGCAGTCGGCGGGGCACGTGGACGGCCCAGGAGGTGTCGCGGAAGAACCGCTTGATCTCGCCGACGATGTAGGGGATGGAGAAGGAGGTGAACTCCACTTCGCGGGAGACCTCGAAGCGGTCGATGGCCTTGATCAGGCCGATCACGCCGACCTGGACGATGTCCTCCATCTCCTGGGGCCCGCGGCTGCGGAACCGGGAGGCCGCGTAGCGCACCAGTGAGATGTTCATCTCGATCAGTGTGTTGCGCGCGTACTGGTATTCCTGCGTGCCCTCTTCAAGGACCGCGAGCCGCGCCAGGAACTGACGGGTCAGCTCGCGGGCGTCCTTGGGGGCGATACGGGAGGCATCGACGCGCTCCGACAGCTGTCCCGTGCCGACTTCCGTGGTCAACGCCGCCGTCATGATGAATGTCTCTCCCTCGTCCTCGATACAGCCGGTCAGCCGCTCGCGCTGCCGAATACCCCGGATTCTCGGTCTAACGCAGTATCGGATGCGTGAACGAGTCTCTGGCTGAAAATCACCCATCGGAGGCTGGGGTGGCACACCCCTGCCAGGTACTCGGTTCGGGCCACACGTTCGCCCCTTTCAGGTACTCGTGAGGCGTTTCGGCCCGCGCCTCTACCGGCTTGCCGTTGGCCGGAATGCGTCCTCTCGTGCAACTCGCCTTCCGGCGCGGCGATCAAGGTGTGAGCAGGCGGTCCTGTTCCAGCAGCGGCGCTCCCGCGTGCCAGTCGAGGGCCTTGCCGAAGCGGACCAGCTCGCCGTACAGGGTGGGGTCGACGTGCTCGGCGAAGATCAGGTCGAGGACCGCCGTCGCGGCCCGGGCCGGCGACTGGGCGTGACGGTAGTCGCTGAACCAGGGGCGGGAGGTGGCGGTGTCGACCATGCCGGGGCACACGGCGGCGATCAGGGTGCCGGTGGCCAGGTCGCCGTCGCGGCGTTCGGCGGCGAGGGCGCGGACGGCGGCGACCTGGGCGACCTTCGAGGGGACGTTCAGCCACACCGGCCAGCCCGCATCCTGGGCGGTCCCGTGCCGCACGGCGCGGCGCCACTCCTCGACGGCGTGCTCGACCTGCTCCAGGCTCGCCCCGTCGAACAGGGGGTGCAGCCGGGGGTCGAGGTGGCCGAGGGTGCCCAGGCTGCTGGCCACGACCAGCAGCCGGCCGCCCGGCCGCAGGACGGGCCCGAAGGAGCGCAGGATCGCGTGCGTGGCGGTGTTGGAGACGTCGATGAACTCGTCCGCCCGTGCCGCCTGGGACTCCTCGGGCAGCACGCGGGCGACCGCGTTGGAGATCACGACGTCGACCCCGCCGTGCCGGGAGCGGAGGTCCTCGGCGAGGCGGGCGATGGCGTCGGCGTCGGTGACGTCCAGGACCCGGCCCTCGACCCGGGCCCGGCTGCCGGGCAGGCGGGCGACCTGGTGGGCGGCGTCCGTCACGCGCCGATGACTGCGGCCCGTGAGCAGGACCAGGTCGTCCGGGCTCATCCGGGCCGCCAGCCCTTCGACGAGGGCGCGGCCGAGTCCTTGGTTGGCGCCCGTGACGAGGGCGATGCGCGAGGTCTTCATGCAGGCAACGCTAGGAACGGTCGGGCCCATGAGTCCAACGAGACTTCAGCACGCGTGGTATGCGTAAACGTCATGGACTTCAGGGATGTGTCGCTGACCGCGCTGCGCGTCTTCCGCGCCGTCGCGGAGCAGGGGACCTTCACCGCGGCGGCCGTCTCGCTCGGCTACACCCAGTCGGCTGTCTCCCGGCAGATCGCCGCGATCGAGCGTGCCGCGGGCGCGGAGCTGCTGGAGCGGCGGCGCGACGGCGTACGACTGACCTCCGCCGGCCGTGTCGTCATGCGCCGTGCGTCGGTCGTGCTGGACGAGATCGACGCGACCGCGCGCGAGCTGTCCGGTCTGCCCGGGCAGGCCGGCACCGTCCGCCTAGGCTGGTTCCCCAGCGCCGGTGCCGTCCTGGTGCCCCGCGCCCTGGCCGCCCTGCGCCGCACGGACCCCGGGCTTCAGGTCGTCGGCCGGGAGGGCAGCACTCCGGCGCTGGTGCGCGCCCTGCGGGCCGGGAGCCTCGACCTCGCGCTGATCGCCTCGGCGCCGCCGTTCCGGTCGCCGGACGCCGAGTCGCCCCCGCTGGTCCTGCGGACGCTCACCGAGCGCGCCCTGTGTCTGGCGGTGCCGGCCGCCCACCCCCTGGCCCGCGGTGACTTCGTCGACGTGGGCGATCTGCGGGGGCAGCGGTGGATCACCGGTTCCGCGTCCGGGGAGGACACGTCGATGGGCGTGTGGCCGGGGCTGGACGAGCGGCCCGAGATCGCGCACACCGTCCGCGACTGGCTAGCCAGGCTGCAGTTGGTCGCGGCGGGCTGCGGTCTTACCACCGTGCCCGCTGTGCTGGCCCGCGTCGCGCCGTCGGGCGTGCGCGTCCTGCCCGTCCGTGGCGGTCCCCAGGAGCAGCGGCGCGTGCTCCTGGCCCGCCTCCCCCACCCGCCCGCCGATGCGGCCGACCGGGTGTCGGCGGCCCTTGACGCGGCGGCCCTCGACGCCGACACCTCGCTGCCGTACCGACCGCCGTCGTGACGTACGGCAGGCAGAGGGGTCAGGCGTCCGGTGTCAGGCAGGACGGCAGCGGGCCGGTGGAGGGCGGCGGGTCGGCCAGGCGGGCGGCGGCGCCTTGCGGACCGAGGAAGGGGACGAGGACGGAGAAGGTCAGGACGGGGAGCAGGGCGGGGAGGTCGGCGGTGCGGCCCGCGGCGATATGCCGGTAGATCGCGGAGTAGACCCCGCCGACCACCGTGTCGACCACGTCCTGGGTGGGCACGGGCAGGTCGGTCTCGGGCGCGTCGGTGAAGAAGTACCGGAAGCGTGCCAGCAGTTCCTCACGCGCCGCCCGGCCCGCGGGACCGACCGCGTCGATCTCCACGATGGCCATGGCCGCGAACGCCGGCGCCTCGGCGAGGATGCCGAGCAGTGCTCCGAGTCCGGCCCGTACCCGGCCGGGCCAGTCGGGGCCCTGGCCGTGGGCTTCCTCCATGGCGTTGAAGACGAGGGAGGTGCCGTGGTGGTGGGCGGCGAGGAAGACGTCCTCCTTGCCCTTGAACAGCTCGTAGAAGACCGGCCTGGTCACGCCCGCGGCCTTGCAGATGTCGCTGACCCGGGTACCGGCGTATCCGACCTGGGCCACGGTGCGGACGAATCCGTCGAGCAGCCGGTCGCGCTGGTTGGCGGCGACCGCCTCGGCCGAGGACCGGCGCGGTCCCGGCCGCAGGGAGCGCTGCGGGTCGCGTCCCGTACGCGTTCCGGGCAGCACCAACACAGGTGGCTTCGAGGAGCTTTCTGCCATCGCGCACCTTTCTTCATCACCAACTCGCGTGCGGTGCCTTGACGTTGAATACCCGTCAGGTTTACAACCTTCACAGGTTTTCCACTCGGCCGGACCGGCGGCGATTCGCCACCGGAGCCGTCAGTTTCACGCACCCGCAAGGCCGCAACAAGTGCGCCCGCGTCCCCGACGCCGGGCCGGACACCCGCACCGGTCCGCCGTTCCCCCCCTTCCGGGAACGGCCGTGCGGGGTGCCGCTCCCCCACCGGCGGAGCGGCACCCCGCCCTCTTCGCCACCCCCCGTACCAGAGGACCCTCCATGCGCAGACACCTGGCCTCCGCCATCCTCGCCACCACCGCCCTGACCACCCTGGCCCTCCTGCCGGCCACCGCGGCCTCGGCCGACGGTTCCGTGCTCACCTACGGCAGCGCCGGCGGCAACGCCGTCTCCGTCGGCGACGTCCTCACCTCGTCGCTCGCCTCCGGCACGAAGGCCACCCTCGCCACCAGCAGCGGCGGCTCCTCCGGCATCACCTGCACCGGCTCGACCCTTTCGGCCACCGTGACCGACAACCCCGCCGCGCCGGGCACCGCCACCGAGTCCGCGACCTCGCAGACGTTCAGCGGCTGCAGCAGCAACGTCTTCGGCGTCACCGGCGTGCGCAGCATCACCGTCAACGGCCTGCCCTACACCACCTCCGCCGCCTCCGACGGCACCGTCACGGTGACGCCCGCCGCGGGCGGCACGATCCAGACCACGGTGGTCCTGTCGACCCTGCTGGGCTCGGTCACCTGCGTCTACCAGGCGCCCAGCCTGGCGGCGGTGAGCTCCAACAGCGACAACAGCCTGTCCTTCTCCAACCAGGCGTTCAGCAAGGTGTCCGGATCGGGGCTGTGCGCGGCCAACGGCTACTTCTCCGCCTCCTATGCCCCCATCGCGGACAGCAGCGTCAGCGGCTCGCCGGCCGTCTACACCAACTGAGCGCCCGCGAAGCGTGCACAGCACCGCCCCGCAGTCGAGCACGACGACTGCGGGGCGGCGGCACGCGGCCGGGTCCCTGAGAGGGGACCCGGTTTCCGAGGGGGTTCAGGCGCTCGTATGACGTATCGCGGGGGCCCGCCGGGGTGCCGCCCGGTGGGCCGCCTTGGCCTGACCGTCGCCGTCGAGGCCCCGCAGCCAGCTGCAGGCCAGCCCCAGCAGGGCGGCGAAGACGGCCAGGAGCAGCAGGGACGTCCACATGGGCCGGCTGCCCGGAGAGTCCCATCCCGTCCAGATGCTCGACGCGGTCCACAGCACGACGCCCGCCGTGTAGAAGGCCCGCATGCGGCGCAGTTGCCTCGCGGCCGGCAGCGACGTGAACTGATCATTCTGGGATGCCATGCGGCCCGTGTACCCCCATCGGCGTGATCCACCGCCACGGATCCGGTCCCTGGCGCGGCTCGTCATATGCCCTGGTTGGGCTCCGGTGATCCAGGGCACCCGGCGATGGCTGTTGCCCCTGTCGGCCGACGAAGCACGGGAGGCCCGCGTGGCCGTACGCCATCGCCTGATCAAAGTCGCACCTGAGGTCGTGTGGGACCTGCTGTCGGACCCCAACCGGTACGCGGACTGGGTCGTCGGCACCTCCAGCTCCCGTCCTGTCCGCGGTACGTGGCCGCAGACGGGGGCGGCGATCCGGTACCAGGTCCATCTGGGGCCCGTGTGGCTGTCCAACGAGACGACCGTCCGCTTCTGCGAGCCCGTGTCCCGCATCGAGCTGGAGGCGCACGCGGGCATCCTCGGTACGGCCCGGATCGCGATCGAACTGCGACCGTGGGGCGAGTACTGCCTGGTGATCGTCGACGAACACCCCCTGCAGGGAGCCGGCGGCAGGTGGCACAACTTCGCCTTCGAAGCCCTCATCCACCTGCGCCATCGCACGATGCTCGCCCGCCTCGCCCGGCTGTGCGAAGGCCGGACCGGCGACGAACGCCCCGCCCCCGGCCAGGCACCGGTCACCGCGGCGGCAGCGCAGACGGAAGGCGGGACCTGACGTGACCGACGCCGTAGTGGTCGGTGCCGGCCCCAACGGTCTCGTGGCCGCCAATCTGCTGGCGGACGCCGGCTGGAGCGTGCTGGTACTGGAGGAACAGCCCGAGCCCGGCGGCGCCGTACGCCATGACCGGGGAGTCGACCCCGCGTTCGTCAACGACCTCTTCAGCTCCTTCTACCCCCTGGCGGCCGCGTCCCCCGTCCTGGCCTCCCTGCGGCTGCAGGACCACGGGCTGCGCTGGAGCCACGCGCCCAGCGTGCTCGCCCACCCGCTCACCGACGGCCGCTGCGCCGTGCTCGACCGGCGCATCGACGCCACGGCCGCCTCCCTCGACGCCTTCGCGCCGGGCGACGGCGCCGCCTGGCACCGCCTGCACGAGATCTGGGAACAGCTGCGGCCCGACCTGCTCGGCACACTGTTCACCCCCTTCCCGCCGGTCAAGTCGGTAGCCCGGCTCGCGGTCCGGCTGCGGGCCGCGGGCGGGCTGCGCATGGCCCGCACGCTGGCGCTGCCGGTGCGCCGCATGGGCGAGGAGGAGTTCGAGGGACAGGGCGGCCGGCTGCTGCTCGCCGGGAACGCGCTGCACGCCGACCTCGCCCCTGAGGCGACCGGCAGCGGAGGCTTCGGCTGGCTGATGGCCATGCTGGGCCAGACCTACGGCTTCCCCGTCCCCGTCGGCGGAGCGGGCGCCCTCACCCATGCCCTGACCAGCCGCCTGGAGGCCGCGGGCGGACAGGTGCGCTGCGGGCAGCGCGTCGCATCGGTCGTCGTCCGCGACGGGCGGGCGGTGGGCGTGCGGACGCAGGACGGGCAGTCGTACGCGGCCGGGCGGGCGGTCCTCGCGGACGTATCGGTGCCCGCCCTCTACGGCGACCTCGTCGCCCCCGAGCATCTGCCCGACCAGCTCCTGGCCGACCTGCGGCGCTTCCAGTGGGACTTCGCGACGTTCAAGGTCGACTGGGCCCTCGACGGCCCGGTGCCCTGGCAGGCGGAACAGGCGGCTCGCGCGGGGACCGTGCACCTGGCCGACGGCATGGACGAGCTGACCCGGTTCGCGGCCCAGATCGCCATGCACCAGGTCCCGGACCGGCCCTTCCTGCTGTTCGGCCAGATGACCAAGGCCGACGCGTCCCGCTCCCCCAGCGGCACCGAAGCGGCCTGGGCCTACACCCACGTGCCGCACGAGATCACCGCGGACGCCGGCGACGACGGCATCACCGGGCAGTGGAAGGCCACCGACCAGGAGCGCATGGCCGACCGGGTCGAGCAGCAGGTGGAACGCTTCGCACCGGGCTTCCGCTCGCTCGTACGGGCCCGCCGCGTCCTGGCCCCGCCCACCCTGCAGTCACTCGACGGCAACCTCTTCAACGGCGCCATCAACGGCGGTACGACCGCTGTCCACCAGCAACTGGTGTTCCGTCCCGTGCCGGGCACCGGGCGGCCCGAGACGCCGATCCCGGGCCTGTTCCTCGCCTCCGCGGGCGCCCACCCCGGCGGCGGTGTCCACGGCGCGCCGGGCGCCAACGCAGCGCGCGCCGCCCTGCGTCGCCATCGGCCGCCCGGCCTGGCCCGCGCCCAGCGCCTGCTGACCCACCGCGACCGCACCGGAAAGAAACGCTGACCTCGCCGGCGCCGCGACGCCCACCGCGGCGGCAACACCAGGAGCACCCATGAACCACCACCAGACCCCCGCCGACCCGCACCACCGGCGCCCGGACGGTACCGACGACAAGACCGTGGAGGCGCTGGCCGCCCTGTCGAAGGCCCTGGAGACGACCGAACGGGCCAGAGGCCGCCTGTACGACTTCCACCAGCTCACCGGAACGGCCGACTTCCAGCTGGGCGACGCGGTGCGGCTCCTGCGGGAGGCCGGCCATCACGAATGGGCCGAGAAGATCAGCGAAGAGGTTCTCGGCCGCAACGTGATTCCCGGGCACTGGACCTTCCAGATCATCGAGGCCTACAACGCCACCTACTACCGGCCCTTCACCGAACTGGAGGCGACGGCCAAGGGCGAGCTGGCCGAGCACCGGGACCACCTGTTCGAGGCGGAGCTGAAGGAGGAGCGCCGCACGCAGGGTCACCCGGACCACACGGCACGACCGCCGCTGCCCCGGGAGTGACCCGCATCCGATCCAGGCGCCACAGCCGAAGCACGTCGAAAGGACGTGCTCGCCCCGAGCCGGAAGGAGTGCCCATGGCGACGCACCGCAGTCCCCTGTCGGGCCGGACGATCGTGGTGACCGGAGCCGCGCGCGGTCTCGGCGCGGCGCTGGCCCGCGCGTTCTCCGAACGCGGCGGCCGAGTCGCCCTGCTGGGCCACGAGAAGGCGGCGCTCGACGCGGTCGCGGCCTCCCTTCCCGGCCCGGCTCTTGCCGTGGAAGCCGACGTCACCGATGTCGAGGCGCTGCGAAACGCCGCCCGGCACATCCGGCGCCGCCTCGGACGCCCCTCCGTCGTCGTCGCGAACGCGGGGATCGCCGAGGGCGGCCCGTTCGCCTCCTCGGACCCGGCCACCTGGAGCCGTGTCATCGAGGTCAACCTCGTCGGCAGCGCCCACACCGCCCGGGTCTTCCTGCCCGACCTGGTGGCCACGTCCGGCCACTTCCTGCAGGTGGCCTCCCTGGCGTCGATCGGCGCGGCCCCCCTGATGAGCGCCTACTGCGCGTCCAAGTCGGGCGTGGAGGCGTTCGCGCACTCGCTGCGGGCTGAGGTGGCGCACGAGGGGGTCAGTGTCGGCATCGCCTACCTCAACTGGCTCGACACCGACATGGTGCGCGACGCCGACCGGCACGCCGTGCTGCGGGAACTGCGCGCCCACATGCCGCCCCCGGCCCGCCGGGTCATGGCGGCCGACGTGGCGGCGGCACGGCTGGTGCGGTCCGTGGAGCGGCGCCGTACGGCCGTCTACGCCCCCGCCTGGATGCGTCTGACGCAGCCGGTGCGCGCGGCCATGCCCCCGGTGGTGCTGCGGCTGTCCCGGCGGGAACTGCCGCGGCTGCAGCAGCGGCAGCCCTGGCAGCACACCGGTCCGCTCGGTGCCGGGGGCCAGGCCGACCAGGCCGCGGCCCGTTCCACCGCCTGAACGCGGCGGCCACCATGCGGCCGCAAGGACAGCGAGGAACGACCACCATGCAGACGTTCCTGCCCGACCCGGACTTCAGGGCCTCGGCTCTCCTGCTGGACCGCCGCCGCCTGGGCAAGCAGCGCGTCGAGGCCCTTCAGGTGCTGCGGGGGCTGACCGTGCCGGGCTACGGCTGGCGCCGCCACCCCGCCGTGAAGATGTGGACCGGCTACGAGGAGGCGCTGGTCCGCTACGGCCTGGAGATCTGCCGCGTGTGGCGCGAGCAGGGGCACCAGGACAGCTGCGCCGCCTCCCTCGTCGCCGGACTCGCGGCGCACCGCCCCGGGGCGCCCGTGCGTGACCAGGCGGACCTGGCCGCCGGCCGGGAGCTGCCGCCCTGGCTCGGCGACGAGGCCTTCCACCGCAGTCACCGCTCGGCCCTCGTGCGCAAGGACCCGGAGGTCTACGCCGACCTGTTTCCCGGCGTGCCCGACGATCTGCCCTATGTGTGGCCCGCCTCGGACCGCCAGGACGTGCCCGCGGGCTGAACCGGCCGGGCCGCGCTCACGGGCGCGGCCCGGCATCCTGCCCGCGGGCGGCCAAGGCGCGCAGCAGCCTGCTGCGGCCGCGGTCGGGCACGGTCCACAGCGGGTGGCCGCGCACGCCCCAGGACTGCAGAAGGACGTTGGCCGCCATGAATCCGCTGGTCGCGGCCCGTTCCATCAGGGCGACCGGCAGGTCCGTACGCACCAGATCGCCCGCGAGGACCAGGCCGTCGTGCGGGGTGCGCACGCCCGGGCGGTCGTCGTAGCCGCCGACCGGGAACAGCGGACAGTCCTGACGCCACTCGTGCCGTTCGTCGAGGATCCGCGCGTGGCGGGTCTCGGGGTACACCCGCCACAGCTCCTCCCTCAGGCGCTTGCCCTCCACCTCGGGGTCGCCGCCCTCGGGCAGCGCGTAGCCGTGCAGTTCGACGACGGAGCCGCCGGTGCGGGTGGCCCAGCCTGCGGCCTCGCCCTCCCAGCGCTCCAGCACGCTGACGTTGTCCAGCGGCCCGTATCCGGCGGTACCCAGGAACCCGGGCCGGCGTCGGTCCACGGGCCGGTCCAGCCAGAGGCGGGAGACGAGGAACGGTGGCGCGGTGCGCAGCCGGTGGACGCGTTCGCGCCAGGCGGTGTCGGACAGCCCGGGCGAGCGGCCGACCAGCGAGCGCAGTCCGGGTGTGTCGAGGGCCAGGACGACCGTGTCGTGCCGTGTCGCGCGCCCGTCGGCCAGGACCGTGAAAGCGCCGTCCTCGGTGGGCGCCACCTGGTCGACGGCCGTCGAGGTGCGCAGGATGGCCCCGTGCCCGCGCAGATGGTTCGCCAGGGGCTCCCACAGGCTGGTCGGGAACGGCTCCCGGGGCACGTCGAAGAGCAGTCCCTCGGCGCTGCCGAGGAAGTAGATGTGGAACATCAGGACCATCTCGGCGGCCGACAGCTCCCTGGGGTCGGCGAAGAAGCTGCGCGAGAAGACCTCGAAGGCCAGGTGCCGTGCGGCCCGCGGGAAGCGCAGGGACTCCAGGAAGTCCTGGGCGCTGACGGTGTCGAGCCGCTCGTAGACCTCCGGGACGCGGACGTCGAGCAGCGGGAGCGCGGCGGCCGGGTTCATGCGGACCAGGTCCCGCGAGCGGAAGGACGGGCTGAGCGCCACGAAGCCCATCGCGCTCAGCGGCGGGGTGCGCGGAACCCTGCGGAAGCTGTCGTGCAGTCCGGCGCCGTGGCGCAGCGGATAGTCCGGCAGACCGGTGAAGCCGGCCAGCTTCGGGTCGGTACGGCTCAACAGGGCGCGCAGGTTGTAGTACTGGCGGAAGAACGCGTGGAAGCCGCGGCTCATGGTCGCGGTGGACCCGTCGTACAGCTCGACCTGCCAGCCGCCCACGCGACCGCCCAGGTAGGGCTCGCGTTCGTACAGCGTGACCTCGACGCCGCGTTCGGCGAGGGCGGTCGCGGCGGCCAGCCCCGCGATGCCGCCGCCCACCACGGCCGTGGTGCGCGGTGGTCCGCTCAGCCGGGCCGCGCCGGGCGGCGCGGGCAGGTGCACGGCACGACGGTCCCGGCCGGGGTGGGCGCCGCGCGCCGTCGGGCCGGTCATCGCGCGGTCCGCGCCGTGGCGCCGGCACGCCGGCCGACGACGGTGTGGGTGATGCCGGTCTGCCAGCCGGGCAAAGGAAGGGCACGCACCCGGTCGAAACCGGTGGCCCGCAGCCGGTCGGCGAACGCGTCGACGGTGTCGAAGTCGACGACGCTGCGCCACAGGTGGCGATACAGCTCGCCGTCGCCCAGCGCGGTGGCGACGGGCAGCACCAGCCCCCGGCACACGGCCGTCCACACCGCGCGGTGGACCGGGCGGCCGCTGAGGGTGTACTCGTGCACGGCGAGCCGCCCGTGCGGGGCGAGCAGGTCGTAGAAGACGGTGGACAGCACGGCGTCGGGGTCCGAGACGTTGCGGAAGAGGTAGGCGGCGAACACCGCGTCGAAGGGGCCCTCGACGCCCGCGTCGGCAAGTTTCTCCGCCGGGGCGCACACGAACCTGACGTTCTCCGGCCAGGGCTTGGCCGCGGCACGCTCCAGCATTCCGGCGGAGGCGTCCACGGCCGTGATGTCGGCGTCGGGCAGGACGCTGTGGAGGGCCGCGGTGGACGCTCCCGTGCCGCAGCCGAGGTCCAGGACGCGCAGCCCGCGGCCGGGGCCGGGCAGACCCAGCCTGCGGGCGGAGCGGCGCAGATGGGCGTGGTAGCCGGGGTTGGCCGCCACCAGCGTGTCGTACGAGTGCGCCGCATGGTCGAACGCGGTGGCCAGGTCCGCGTCGCGCAGCAGGGTCATGCGTTCTCCTGGGTCGGTGGGGTGGGCGGGGCGCACCGCGGTTCAGGAACCGGTGAAGGGGCGCCGGGGCAGCCGCGGGACCTCCGCGGCCGCGCGGAGCATGGGCAGGACAGGGGTGTGCAGGCCGATGCCGAGGTCCTCGGGCAGCCGGGTGGTGCCGTCCAGGAAGCGCAGCAGTCGCGCCATGGGGACGCGGGCGAACAGGCCGGAGAAGAACGCGGCGCCGTCGACCAGGCCGCTGTCGAGTGCGTGCAGCAGTACGGCGTCCATGGCGCGCGAGCGGGCCGAGTGGGGCTGCGGCGGCACCGGGCGGCGCCCGTGGCGCAGAGCGGCGGCGACGGCCGCGGTCTGGCGCTGGAGGCCGGCGAAGGTGTAGCCGGTCGAGGGCCGGGTGGCTCCGCCGGCCGCGCCGATGCGGAAGACGGACGGCGCCGTCTGGCGCGCGAAAGGGGCGTCGGTCATGGGGATGACGCCGGTCTCGGTCCCGACGATCTCGTAGTCCTTCAGGCCGAGGACGGAGTCGGTGTAATGGCTCAGCGCGGCGTCGTAGGCGTCCTGGGACAGGACGGAAGGCGAGAACTCCGTGTACTCCACCAGGGCCTGCCGTGTGCCGGTGGGCAGGACGTAGCCGAAGGAGAGGCCTTTGGCGGGCTGGGCCGTGCGGAAGTCCATGAGGTCGGCGCGGGACGGGTCGAAGACCGGGCGGTGGGTGCGCAGGAACCAGCCGCGGAAGTGCTGGAGGAGGGTGGTGCGTGCGGCGGGCAGGCTGCCGGGCGGGCGGGAGTCGAACACCCAGCGGGCCCGCACGGACCGTTCCCGGCCGTCCGCGGCGCGGGCGTGGATCTCGGCGCCCTGCGGAAGTGATTCGATGTGGTCGACCGCGGCCTCCAGGCGCTCCACGCGGCCGCTGCGCGCGAGATCGCGCGCGACGAGGGCCTCGAAGTCCTCGGAGCGGATCATCTTGTAGCTCAGGGGCGAGATGTCGTCCTCGATGGGCTCTCCCGCGGGCGGGTGCACGCGCAGGCGCCGCCAGGACGCGGTCAGGGCGGCGTCGTAGCGTCCGCGGCCCGCTTCCCAGAAGCACCAGGTGCGCTGGGGCGGCCGCAGCGGGCCGGGTGGGGCGTCCAGCAGGATCGCGGACGGGGGACGGCCGCCGGTGAGGGGTCGGGACAGCCGGTGGGCCAGGGACAGCCCCGCCGCTCCGGCTCCGATGATGGCGACCTCCGCCTCGAGCACGTCCGCCTCAGCCCCTCTCGTGTCACTGCTCGGCCTGTCGACAACATTTCCGGAGCGGTACCCGTGCGGATGCGTTGGTCACCTGCCCGTGCGGGGTGAATTTTCGGCGTCGTCCGTGTCGAGGCGGCGGGCGAGGCGGTGCAGCCCCCGCCGGACGTGGCTCTTGACGGTGCCCAGCGGCCATCCGGTGAGCTGGGCGATCTGGGTCTGGGTCAGGTCGTCGTGGAAGGCGAGGTTGAGCACGCGGCGTTGCGGGGCGGGCAGCCGTGACAGTTCGTCGTCCAGGAGCACGCGGTCCAGCGACGCCTCCGGCCGCACCGTCTCCTGGGGAGCCGCCACCATCAGTCTGGCACCGGCGGCGGCGACGAGTTCGGAGCGCCGGGTGCGCGCCGCGAGCGCGTCGGCGATCTTCCGGCGGGTGATGCCCACCAGCCAGCCCGGCAAGGTGCCGCGGTCGGGAGCGAATCCGGCGCGGCCCCGCCACGCCGCGAGGAAGACCATCTGGGTGACGTCCTCCGCGTCCCTCGCGTCTCCCAGCGAGCGCATGGCGAGGCCGTACACGAGCGAGCGCCAGCGGTCGTGCACGACCTCCAGGCATGCCTCGTCGCCGGCGAGGAACCCGTCGACGAGTTCGGCGTCGTCGAGGAGGTCTGCGCTGATCTGGGGGGCGGTCGTCATGACTACTCCTCTGCATCGCCGGTTGCCCCGCCTGGAGCGACGGTGACTGCTCCACCCTCCGAAATCGATGCAGCGAGAACAACTTGCATCGTCTGTGCGTCGAAAAATGCGCCCTGTGATCGCCGCCCACCCGTGTCACATTCGCGAACAGAACCCGTGCACGCCCCGACCCGGCAGCTCACCGGCCAGAAGGTGTGTTCGCGCAAGCACAGCGGCCGAAACCCTGCCCACCTACATGTCGTTTTCCGGATCGCACCGCATCCGTCTTGCGCGCCCGGCCGGAACCCATGACGACGAAGCCAGCTCTGATCACGAGGATCTCGATGACGGGAACCGGCATGAGCCCCACCGCGGCACAGGAACACCGCCCCCACGGCACTCGACGGCACAGCGCACATCCGACCGGATCGGACGCTCTGCGCGCCGTCGACGCGGACGTGCCGGGCGCCGTACGCGGTGTGCTCGCCGACCTGCTCGCCCGGCGGCTCTCGGCGGCCGAAGCCGTCGATCCGCTCTTCGCGCGGGACCTGGCCGCCCGCGTCGCCCGCTTCACGGAGGACGGCGGCAAGTTCAGCCGCTCCAGCCTGGTGTGGTGGGGGATGCGCGCCTGCGGCGGCGACCCGTCGATGCTGCGGCCCGCCCTGCGCATAGGTGCCGCCCTGGAACTGATCCAGACCTGCGCCCTGGTCCACGACGACGTGATGGACGGCGCGCCCCTGCGCCGTGGACGCCCCTCGCTGCACGCCGAGATAGCGGACCGGTACGCGAGCGAGACCTCCGGTCCACGCGCCGCGCGCCTCGGGCAGGCGTCCGCGATCCTGGCCGGCGATCTCGCCCTGGCCTGGGCGGACGACGTCGTGGCGGACACCGAGCTGCCCCCGGCCACCGCCCGGGAGGTACGGGACCTGTGGCGCACCATGCGCATGGAGATGGTCGCCGGGCAGTACCTCGACCTCCACGGCGAGGCGACCTCGGCGCGCTCACTCTCCCGGGCGATCCGCGCCGCCTGCCTCAAGAGCGCCCTGTACTCCGTGGAGCGCCCCCTCGCGCTGGGGGCCGCGCTGGCGGGAGCCACCCCCACCACGACACGCGCCCTGTGCTCGGCCGGCCGCTGCGTCGGCATCGCCTTCCAACTGCGTGACGACCTCCTCGACGTCTACGGCGACCCCCGCGACACCGGCAAACCCCCGGGCGGCGACATCCGCAGCGGCAAACCCACCTACCTCGCCGCCGTCGCCGAGGCGCGGGCCGAGTCCGCGGGCGACCGGCACGCCCTCGCCGTCCTGCGGACGTCTCTCGGCCGGGCCGACCTCTGCGAGGACGAACTGGCCGCCGTACGCGAGGTGTTCGAGGTCACCGGGGCACGCAGCACCGTCGAGGCCAAGATCGAACGGCTCGTGGCCCAGGGCCTGCGCCACCTCGACGGCGCACTGCTCGCACCGCATGCCGGAAACCGGCTCCGCGCGCTGCTGCGCTCCGCGGCCGGCACCCCGCCACCGCAGGCGCCCGACGCCACCCCGGACGACGTCGTCCCCGTATCCCTGTCGCTGACCACCGCGGAAGAAGGGGCCCGCCGATGACCCGAACCGTTCCCGGCCGCACCGACCACGTCGTCGTCGTGGGCGCCGGCCTGTCCGGACTGGCGGCGGCCCTGCACCTGCTCGGCGCCGGCCGCCGGGTCACCGTGGTGGAGCGCGACGCCACACCCGGCGGCCGCGCCGGACGGCTGGTGCGCCACGGCTACCACATCGACACCGGCCCCACCGTGCTGACCATGCCCGACCTCGCCGACGAGGCCTTCGCCGCCGTCGGCGAGAGCCTGTACGACCGCGTCGACCTGGTGCCCCTGCACCCGGCCTACCGGGCGCGGTTCGCCGACGGCAGCACGCTGGACGTGCACACCGACGCCGCGGCGATGGAGGCGGAGGTCGAACGCTTCGCCGGGGCGCGCGAGGCCGCCGGGTACCGCAGGCTGCGCGTCTGGCTGGAGAAGCTCTACCGGGCACAGCTGCGGCGCTTCATCGACGTCAACTTCGACTCCCCGCTGCAACTGCTCACCCCCGACCTCGGCCGGCTGGCCGCACTCGGTGGATTCGGCCGCCTGGACGCGCGCATCGGCCGCTTCCTCGACGACGAGCGACTGCGCCGGGTGTTCTCCTTCCAGTCGCTGTACGCGGGGGTGGCGCCGGAACGCGCCCTCGCCGCCTACGCGGTCATCGCCTACATGGACACCGTGGCCGGCGTGTACTTCCCACGCGGCGGCATGCACGCCCTCCCCCAGGCCATGGCGGACGCCGCCGAGGCGGCGGGAGCCGACCTGCGCTTCGGCCAGAACGTCACCCGTCTGGAGCGTTCCGGGGACCGCGTCACGGCCGTCGTCACCGAGGACGAGCGGATCCCCTGCGACGCCGTCGTCCTGACCCCCGACCTGCCCGTCACCTACCGCCTGCTCGGACACGTCCCCCGACGGCCGCTGTCCCTGCGCTTCTCCCCCTCCGCCGTGATCCTGCACGCCGGCACCGACCGCACCTGGCCGTGGCTCGCCCACCACACCATCTCCTTCGGCGCGGCCTGGCAGCGCACCTTCCGCGAACTCACCCAGACCGGACGCCTGATGAGCGACCCCTCCCTGCTCATCACCCGCCCCACCACCACCGACCCCACCCTCGCGCCACCCGGCCGCCACCTGCACTACATCCTCGCCCCCTGCCCGAACACCCAACTCGGCCCGAGTGCCACCGCCTGGGGCGACCTCGCCGCCGACTACCGGCACGACCTGCTCACCGAACTCGAGCGGCGCGGCATGGACGGCATCGCGTCCTCCATCGAGGAACAGTGCCTGGTCACCCCGGCCGACTGGCACGCGCAGGGACACGCGGCCGGCACCCCCTTCTCCGCCGCCCACACCTTCGCCCAGACCGGGCCGTTCCGACCGCGCAACCTGCTGCGCGGCACCGTCAACGCGGTCCTCGCCGGCTGCGGCACCACGCCGGGCGTCGGCGTACCGACCGTGCTGCTGTCGGGCAAGCTGGCCGCGGCGCGGATCACCGGCGGCCATGCCTCCCCTCGCGCCGGTGTCCGCCCGCGGCCTGCCGCCCGCCGGGAAGGGAGGCCCGCGTGACGGACCGCGAACTCGACGCAGCCGGCATCACCGACCCCGGCCTGCGCCAGGCGTACACCCGGTGCCGGCGGCTGAACGCCCGGCACGGCAAGACGTACTTCCTCGCCACCCGCCTCCTGCCGGTGCGGCGCCGGTCCGCCGTGCACGCCCTGTACGGATTCGCCCGCTGGGCCGACGACATCGTCGACACCCTCGACCCGGCCGCCACGGACCAGGACCGCCGGGCCCAGCTGACCCGTCTGCAGCAGGACCTGCTGGCCGGACTGCGCGACGGCGACAGTGCCGAACCCGTCGTCCGCGCCCTGGCCGACACCGCCCGCCGCTACGCCATCGACCACCGGTACTTCACCGACTTCATGGCCGCGATGCGCGCCGACCTCGACGTCACCGACTACGCCACCTACGCGGACCTGCGCCGCTACACCTACGGCTCGGCCGAGGTGATCGGGCTGCAGATGCTTCCGGTCCTCGGCACGGTCGTACCGCGCGAGGAAGCGGCACCGCACGCGGCGGCGCTGGGCGTGGCCTTCCAGCTCACCAACTTCCTGCGGGACGTCGGTGAGGACCTCGACCGCGGCCGCGTCTACCTGCCCGCCGACCTGCTGGCCGCACACGACGTGGACCGGCCGCTGCTGCGCTGGAGCCGCGACACCGGGCGGACCGACCGGCGCATCACCGCCGCCCTGCGTGAGTTCGCGGAGCTGAACCGCCGGGTCTACGACGAGGCGGCCCCCGGCCTGGCCATGCTCGAACCGGTGTCACGCCCCTGCATCCGCACGGCGTTCGTCCTCTACGGCGGAATCCTGGACGCCGTCGCCGAGGACGGCTACCGCTCGGTGCAGCGCCGGGCGGTGGTCTCCCGCCGCCGACGCGCCGCCGTGGCCCTCGACGGCCTGACCCGCGTCGTGGTCGCCCGGCTGCGCAGCCGGGCGACCGCGGTCCCCGCCCCTCCCCCGCACCCCGCGCCGCCCGCACCGGTGGTCACGCCCACGCCCGAGCCGATGCACGAGCACGAGAAGGTCACATGAAGCCGCGCCGCTACCCCCTCTCCCTGCGGCGGAACCCGCCACGCTGGGAGAAGCAGCAGCCCACCTGGCGCCAGGCCCGTCCCGGTGCCATCGCCGAGGCCCTGAAGCGGGCCCAGGCCCGTCCGTCCGGCAACTGGTACGTCGTCGGCGCGACCCGTGACGTACGCGAGGACCGGCCGCTGTCCGGCACGGTGGCCGGACACGAGATCGTGGTCTGGCGGGCCGCCGACGGGCGCCTCGTCGCGGGCCCCGGCATCTGCCCGCACCTGGGCGCGCCGCTCGCCGAGAGCCCGGTGCGCTGCGGCACGCTGGTGTGCCACTGGCACGGCATGGCCCTGAAGGGCACGTCGTTCGCCGGCTGGGACCCGGTGCCGGTGCACGACGACGGGGTTCTCGTCTGGGTGCGCCTGGACGCGGTCGGCGGCGAGGAACCGCTGGAGGCGCCCGTCGTCCCCGCGCGCCCCCCGCTGTCGGGTTCCGTCGCCGCCGTGTACAGCGGAATCGGGATCTGCGAGCCCGAGGACATCGTCGCCAACCGGCTCGACCCCTGGCACGGAGCCTGGTTCCACCCGCACTCCTTCGTCGACCTGACCGTGGCCCACGCGCCCGACGCGGACACGCCGGACGACGACGGGTTCACCGTCGACGTCTCCTTCAAGGTCGCCGGACGGCTGGTCGTCCCGGTACGCGCGGTGTTCACCAGTCCCGAACCGCGCACGATCGTCATGCGCATCACCGAGGGCGAGGGCCGCGGATCCGTCGTCGAGACGCACGCCACGCCCCTCGGGCCGGACGAGCGGGGGCGGCCGCGCACCGCCGTCGTGGAGGCGGTCGTGGCCTCCTCGGAGCGTCCCGGCTTCGCCGTGGCCCGCACGGCGGCACCGGTGCTGCGCCGGTTCATGGTGTCGGCGGCCGGCCGGCTCTGGCGCGAGGACCTGGCCTACGCGGAGCGCCGCTGGCTGCTGCGCTCCACCGGCCGCTTTCCCGGCTGATCCGGCGGAGGAAGGGCGATGCGAAAACAGAGCGAATTCCCGGCCGAGCCCGGATCAAACAACTGTGAATTCCCTGCTTAGGGCGCATCTTCCGGGGCACATGAAGCGCCGGAGGTGGACAACAAATGGTTCCTTTGCTTCTTGTTCTGCTGCTTGCTCTGATTCTTTTCGGTGCCGGTTTCGCCCTCAAGGCACTGTGGTGGATCGCGGTCATCGTCCTGGTGCTGTGGCTGCTGGGGTTCGTGGTCCGGCCGGCCGGAAACGGCGGCCGCAAGGGCCGCTGGTACCGCTGGTAGGGAAAGCGGCACGACAGAGCGGGTCCGCGGCTGCCCAGCCGACGGACCCGCTCGTCCGTTCTCCGGCGTCCCCGCTGTTCCGCCCGCCCGGACCACCCTCCGACACTGGAGGCCCCGCTTCACCTCAACCAGCGACCGAGAGAAGGGCCCTCGGCTGATGAGACTGCTTCCTTTCGGCGGCCCAGGGCTGCGACAGCAGCTGGGCCAAGGCCTCTTCACCCGTGTCGCCGGGCCCGACGGCCCGCGCAACCGCGCCCGCATCCACGGCACGCCCGGCCCGCGCTGGTTCGGTCCGGAGCGGCCCATCCGGCGGGTGCACGCTGACGCGTCGATGTTCATCGGCGGACTGTCCGCCCTGCTCCTGCAGTCCCTGCATCCGCACGCCATGGCGGCCGTCGCCGCTCACTCCGGCTACCGCGGCGACCCGTGGGGCCGGCTGCAGCGCACGAGCACCTTCCTCGCCACGACCACCTTCGGGACGGTCGAGCACGCACAGGAGGCCTGCGCCCAGGTCCGGGCGGTGCACGAACGCGTCCGGGGCTTCACCCCCGACGGCGACGCCTACCACGCCGCCGATCCGCATCTGCTCGGCTGGGTGCACGCCGCCGAGGTCGACAGCTTCCTGCGCGCGCACCAGCGCTTCGGCACCGCGCCCCTTTCCGACGACGGCTGCGACGGCTACATCGCCGACGCCGCGCGCATCGCCACCGAGCTGGGCGTGCTCGACCCGCCCCGCGACCGCGCGGAGCTCGCGCGCCTCCTCGACGCCTACCGTCCGGAGCTGCGGGCCTCCCCGCAGGCCAGGGAGGCCGCCCGCTTCCTGCTGCTCAACCCGCCCGTGCCGCTCGCCGCCCGGCTTCCCTACGGAGTGCTGGCCGCCAACGCCGTCTCCCTGCTGCCCGACTGGGCCGCCCGCGAACTGCGCCTGCCCAGGCTGCCGTTGGTCGACGAGTGGTGTGTCCGGCCGCTGGGGCAGGCCGTCACCTCGGCGGTCCGCTGGGCCATGGCACCGTCGCGGCCGGTGACGGCTGCGCCCGTGAGCTGACGGCCTCGCCGGGCCGTGTGCCGCACCGGCTGCGGGGTACCGGGGAGGCTCGGTCGGCAGGAGCGGGAGGGCACAGCCTTGTTCGAGGACTTCGAGACCAGGCAGGTGGACGTCGGCGAGGCGTCGGCCTTCGTCCGGTACGGCGGGCAGGGACCCGCGGTGGTGCTGCTCCACGGCCATCCCCGCACGTCCGCGACCTGGCACCGGGTCGCCCCGCGCCTCGTCCGGCGCGGCTTCACCGTCGTCTGCCCCGACCTGCGCGGATATGGCCGGTCGACCGGCCCGGAGCCCACCGCGGACCATGCCGTGCACTCCAAGCGGGCCGTCGCCGGGGACGTGGTCGCGGTCATGCGCGCCCTGGGCCACGACCGGTTCGCGCTGGCCGGGCACGATCGCGGAGGCGCCGTCGCCCTGCGCCTGGTCCTCGACCATCCGGACGTCGTCTCGCGCGTGGCGCTGATCGACTGCCTGCCCATCACGGAGCATCTGTCCCGGATCACCGCCGAGTTCGCCACCCAGTGGTGGCACTGGTTCTTCTTCGCGCAGCCGGACATTCCCGAGCGCGTCATCAACGCCGATCCCGACAGCTGGTACCGCGGCGACCCGCACCGCATGGGACGCGAGAACCACGACGAGTGGCGGGCGGCCATGAGGAATCCCGACGTGGTGCGGGCCATGCTGGAGGACTACCGGGCCGGGCTGACCGTCGACAGACAGCACGAGGACAAGGACCGCGCCGCCGGAGTGCGTATCGGCTGCCCGGCCCTGATCCTGTGGTCGCTGCAGGACGATCTCGAGGACCTCTACGGCGACCCGCTGAAGATCTGGCAGCAGTGGGCGGTGGACGTCCGCGGCCACGGCATCGACTCCGGGCACCACATCGCCGAACAGGCCCCTCAGACCCTCGCGTCCGCACTGGCGGACTTCTTCACCGGGCGCACCGAGTGAGACGTACGACGACGCGCGACCCGTTTCCACCAGCGGGTGCCGGGCACCCTGTGGCCATGGAAAGGCGTCCCGTTCCGGTACGCACCATTCTCGCCGCCATCGGTCTGGTGCTCACTGCCTATGTCGCACTGCAACTGGTGGTCCAGACCCGCCGGGTCCTGGTGTGGATCGTGATCGCGCTGTTCTTCGCCGTCGCCCTGTACCCGGCGGTCGACGCGCTGGAGCGACGAGTCACGCGCTGCCGGCGCTCGGTGGCCACGCTGCTGGTCTTCCTGCTCGCGGTCGTGGTCGTCGGCGGCCTGGTGGCGCTCTTCGTCACGCCGCTGGCTCAGGAGGGCTCCCGGCTCGCCGGCCGGCTGCCCCACCTCATCGAGGACGCCCGCGCCGGCCGCGGACCGGTCGGGAACCTGCTGGAGCGCACCCATGCCCTGCGCTACGTCCAGCAGCATCGCGGGCAGATCCGCTCCTTCGCCACCGGCCTCGGCACACCCGCCCTGGCGTTCGTCCGCAGCGCGGCCACCACCGTCGCAGGCGCCGTCACCATCTTCGTCCTGGCCTATCTGATGGTCCTCGAGGGGCCCAAGGCCGTCGGCGGCGCGCTCGCCCTGACCGACGAGGCCCGCGCGGCGCGCATCCGTAGGGTGGGCGCCGAGTGCGCCCGGACCGTCAACGGCTACCTGACCGGAAACCTGCTGATCAGCGTCATCTGTGGCGTCCTGACCTATGTGATGCTGCTGATCGCCGGGGTGCCGTTCGCCGGGCTGCTGGCTCTCTTCGTCGCCATCGCCGACCTCATTCCGCTCGTGGGAGCCACGCTGGGCGCCGTCGTCGCCTCCGTCGCGGCGTTCATCCATTCCCTTCCGGCCGGCATCGCCGCCATCGTCTTCTTCGTCGTCTACCAGCAGGTCGAAAACCATCTGCTGCAGCCGCTCATTCTCTCCCGGACGGTGAAACTGAATCCGCTGACCGTTCTGGTCGCGATTCTGCTGGCCGTCGAGATCGCGGGAATTCTCGGAGCCCTGCTCGCCATTCCCGTCACCGGAATGATTCAGGTGATCCTTCGTGACATCTGGTCCCACCGCGAAGGCCGGCCGCTGAAACTGCCCATGCGGGGTGACGAGACCCGCGAGAAGACCGTCCGGGCCACCAGCGACGCCGACTAGAGCAGGGCCCTGCCGTCACCACAGGCGCAGGAAACTCCGGACATCGTCATGGCCGTCGAGTGCCCGACCGTCCACGTCCGACGGGTCCGCCTCGGCTCGCGCCGCCAGTGACTCCACCAGGGCACGGGCCTCAGCACTGAGACACCCGAAGCGACGAGCGGCATGGCCAAGGCACAACCCGGCCAGCCCGAGCAGCGGACTGCCCGGCACCGCCCGCGTCCCGACCTGCACGCACCAGTGCTCGACGAACTCCGCATCGTCGTCGTGCAACGCGGTGCCGACCAGGACTCCGGCGGCCTCACCTTCCGCCGAGCGGTCACGCAGAGCCCGCTCCAACGTCTCGGCCACCACCTCGTGAGGCAGCGCGGGAGGGTTGTGGAAGCTGCGATGGGAATGCATCCCGCGAGACTACGCGGACCCCGTCCAAGGACCATATGCCGGCAGCCACGCGGGCGGGGCGGGGCGAACAGTGCGGCGCTGGCCGGTCAGCGAGCGTCGCACCAGACGCGGCGTGGAGCGCACCAGACCGGCGCTGGCGAGCCCGATGGCGGCGCCGGCCGCGACGTCGGTGGGGTAGTGCGCTCCGCTCCACACCCGCTCGACGGCCACCATGGCGGCGGGCACGGCGCACAGGGCTCCCGCGACCGGCCAGGCGGCAACGACGGCGCCGGCGAAGGCGGCAGCGGCGGCGGTGTGACCCGAGGGAAACGACGACGAGTCGGGGCGGTCCTCGACCTCGTCGTGCGGAAACCATTCCTCTGGTGGCCGGGGCCGGTCGGTGAGCTGTTTGCACAGACCGCTGCAGATCACCTGGGCCACCACGACGGCGCCCAGTCCGCTGACCGCGGCCCGGCGACCGCGCCGGTCACCGAACAGGGCCATCGTCCCCGCGGCACAGCACCACAGCTTCGTCTTCTGCGCGGCCTTCTCCACCACCGTCAGCGCCTTGCCGACACGCCTTGGCATTCGAACGGCGGCCTGCTGTGTCACGATCCGGTCGCTCTCGCACAACCCCGTCAGCACCCTCATGAACTGCGGGTTTCCCCAAGACCGCGGTCCATAACGGAATCGGGGCGCTCGGCGGTCTCCGGTGTGGTCCGTGCCGGTTCGGGTACTTGGGGGCACCCCACCACGCACGTCGCGCCGGGCGCCGTACCGGCATCGCGGCGGCACATGAGGAGGACGTACCGTGGCCCAGCCACAGCACCCCACGCATCAGCACCCGCAGCCAGACTTCCCCTCCCAGGACCAGCCGCATCCCGGCTGGACCGGACCGATGGACCCGCCTCCGGACCACGGGGAGGAGTCCTACCGCGGCAGTGGCCGCCTGGCGGACCGCAAGGCCGTGGTCACCGGCGGGGACTCCGGCATCGGCCGGGCGGTGTGCCTGGCCTTCGCCCGGGAGGGCGCCGACGTCCTCTTCACCTACCTGGAGGAGGAGAAGGACGAGGCCCGGGAGACGGCACGGCTGGTGGAGGACGCCGGCCGGCGCGCGCTGCCGGTCGTCTGCGACATCCGCGAGGAGGACAACTGCCGGGCTCTCGTGGACCAGGCCGTCGCCGAGTTCGGCCGCATCGACGTGCTGGTGAACAACGCGGCCTACCAGATGTCCCAGCCGGACGGCATCGACGCCATCTCCACCGAGCAGTTCGACCGTGTGCTGCGCACCAACCTCTACGGCATGTTCTGGCTGACGAAGTTCGCCGTGCCGCACATCCCCGAGGGCGGCAGCGTCATCAACTCCGCGTCCGTACAGGCGTACAAGCCCAGCCCGCATCTGCTCGACTACGCCATGACCAAGGGCGCCATCGTCACCTTCACCCAGGGACTGGCCCAGATGCTGATCGACCGCGGCATCCGCGTCAACGCGGTGGCTCCGGGCCCGGTGTGGACTCCGCTGATCCCGGCGACACTGCGGGACACCGCGGAGTTCGGCAAGCAGTCCCCGATCGGCCGCCCGGCGCAGCCGGCGGAGATGGCCCCGGCCTACGTGTTCCTCGCCTCGCAGGAGGCGTCCTTCATCACGGCCGAGATCGTCAACGCCACCGGCGGCACCCCGCTGCCGTAGAACCGCCGCCGCGCCCTCGACCGGGGTTTCGCCGACGCCGGCCCTGGTACCGGAGGACCGATGGAACAACGCCGTTGAAAAAAACAGGAGTTGAGCCGCATGAAACGGTCCTTATGCACATCCCGTCCGGCCGCGTGGGGCACGTGCGGTCTGCTGTCCGTAGCGCTGCTTGCGGGATGCGGCAACGACACTGGCGGGAAAGGCGCGAGCGGCGCCGACGGAACGGTGTCGGAGGGCAGGACGCAGCGGTCGTCGGCGAAGGTGGTCCAGGCGACCCATGCGAAGACCAGCCAGGCGAAGACCGCGCGGATCAAGCTGTCGACCACCGTCTCCGCCGGCTCCGACGAGCAGACGATCACCGGTTCGGGAGTGCTCGATCTCCGCGACGGCACGAGTCGCCTGCGCATGGGCCAGGGCAGTCGGCAGCTGGAGCAGCGCATCGTCGACCATGTCCTCTACGAGAAGGCCCCGGCGGCAGGCGGCCGACTCCCCCAAGGCAAGAGCTGGATGAAAGTGGACCTGCGCCGGCTCGACACCTCACAGGGCAGTGGCGCCACGATGAGCGACCCGGCCGACTCCTTCGCCTACACCAAGTCCCTGTCCGGGAAGGACGTGCGCAAGGTGGGCGAGGAGACGGTGAACGGCGTGTCCACCACGCACTACCGCGTCCTGCTCGATCTCTCCAAGCTGGCCAAGGGCGACTCGGCACAGGAGCGGAAACTGCGCGCCCGGCTCGGAGACAGCGTTCCCGTGGACCTCTGGATCGACAAGGGCGGGCGCACCCGCCGCCAGCAGATCCTGATGACGGTCAAGAACTCCGCGCAGACGGGCTCCAGTGCCATTCCGCACCAGGCCCGCGCGAAGGTCGTCATGGACCTGAGCGACTTCGGCACCGCCGTGGACGTCACCGCTCCCCCGGCCGGTCAGACCGTCGACGTCACCGCCAAGGTGTCGCAGCGGACGGGGACGGACCCGTCGGCGAACTGACCGACCCGCGCGCCGGAACAGCGTCACCGTCGTCGACCGGCACGTATCCGGTCAGGTCGACGACGGCATGACGCGGGGTCGGGCGGCCCCGCCGGACCGCCCGACCCCGCGATGCGGCTGTCGGATCAGGGCGCGTCGACGAGGCCGACCGCCGGCACGGTCACCGTGCGGGCGCCGGTCGTGCCGCCCAGGACGACCTTGCGCAGGGAGACGTTGTTCGTGGTGCTCGTCTCCTTCAGGCGGTGGTCGGGGTTGGCGATGACCTGGATGTAGTACGTGCCGTTCGGCAGGCCGGTGACGTCGAACGACTGGCCGGGACGGATCTGGCTGTAGGTGTCGCCGTTGCCGACGTCCAGCACCTCCCGCACGGACACCGAGTTCTCCTCACCGCAGGCGGTGGCGAGGTCGGTGTTGTCCGGGTGCCAGTTGGCGTTCTTCACCGTGTAGTCGATGGCGTCGGTGTTGGCCAGGCAGAACGCCTCCTTGCCGCTGCGGACGATCTCGTTCTTGTCCGCGCCCAGCAGCCGGTAGCTGGCGAAGTCGTGGAAGTGCCAGTGCTGGTGGCCCTCCCTGGGGTCCCATTCCATGCTGCCGGTGGGCGTGTACCCGACCTGCTTGCCGTTGGCGTCGTAGAAGTACTGGTAGGCGTCCATCGTGTCGGCGCCGGGCTTGCGGAACCCGTCGACGACCAGCGGGGAGGGGCCGCCGTTCCACACGGTGGCGCCGAAGGCCAGGTAGTCCTTGCCCGCGGCCGCTCCCGCGCCGCCGTCCGAGCCGTCGTTGATGGAGATGCCGTACGCCGGCAGGGCCCGCAGGTCGGGTTTGGGCAGAGCGGCCGCGTCGGTACGGGCGCCGGTCGGGCGGTGCTTGTTGGGCTTCAGCACGCGTGAGGCCGCCCCCGAGGAGGCCTTGCCCTTCACCGTGCCGTCGGCGGCACGGGTGCGCGGGGCCGCGCCCACGCCGCCCTCGCCGGCGTCCTGCACGCTCACCTTGATCGTCTGCGGGGCGTCGGTCATGCCGAAGAGGTCACGGTACTTCTTGGCCACCCGCACCGTCGCCGTGTACTGACCGGCGGCCAGGTCCGCGGGTGCGCTGTCCCAGCTCTGGCCGACCCCGGCCGCCCAGCCCTGCTCGGTGCCCCAGACACCGCCGAGGGTGAAGGGGTTGTCCGAGCAGCCGCCGGGGTAGCGGGAGGTCGCCGGGGCGTCCGGGCGGATGCGTCCGGCCCGGTTGTTCGGGCAGAAGGCCTGCTTCGTGCTCAGCACCTTCTTGCCCGCGGCGTCGGTGACGGTGACCTCGAGGAACCCGGGCAGGCCCGTGAAGTCCTTGACCAGGCCGGCCGGAAGGGTCTTGGTGTGCGTGGTTCCGCCACTGCGGATGATCTGCTGGGCGACGACGGGGTCGTTGTAGGACTTGCGGGTCACCCGGAACTCCAGGGCCGCCTTGTCGACGGTGATGTAGGTCCCCAGGTCCAGGTAGACGCCCGGCTCCCCGCTCCACCGTTCGAGGGTCACGGAGTTGGACGCGGCGATCAGTTTGAGCTTCGGCGCGACGGGCGTCGCCGCTCCGGCGGTGGGAGCGACCCCGGCCGCGGCGGCGGCCATGGTGAGCGTCGCGGCGGTGACGATCGCCGAACGACCTAACGTGCTTCTGTGGTACGTGGTCATCGAATCCTCGTTCACAAGTGCCTGACGGCATCGGGCGGATGGTGAGGCACGTCGGAATCTGTGTGCCATATGTGAACAGGGGTGCGGGAGCACGTTGGTTGCCTCGCCGCAGCCACCAACTGCGTGCTCTCCGAACCGGGTTGCCGCGGACGCGCATCGGCCGGGCAGCACCCTGAGGCCGTGCTACCCGGAATCCAACTCCCGTCCCGTGCGGCGCGGACCAGGACCTGAGCCCGGGGCCCTGCCTCGCGGGAGGCGTCGACGGCGTCGGCGATCCCCTGGCGTGCGGTGTCGGCGTTGCTTTCGGGCACGGCATCCAGCCGGGTGTCGATGGCGCTTCGGTATCCGGCGGACAGCAGCGCGCCGAGCAGGGCGACACCGAGTGAGGTGCCGAGTTCGCGGGCTCCAGCAGGGCGGTGCCGTGCACTGGCCCCGCTGGATTGACCACGACGGAGTCGTCCGGGCCGCTCCTCGCGCCCTGTACGCCGGCGAGCAGGTCATGTGGCCGTATGTGCAGACGTTCACCGACCGGCTCCGGCCCACCGTACGGTCGGAGGCCGAGCGGGTCGCGGGGCCCCTGAGCCCAGGCGGTCGACGGACGCAGACGATCGGGCCCGAAGGGGACACCTGAATTCGGACCGCCCTATTCACACCGGAAGAACTCCGAAACATTCGATAGATCAATTCCCTCCAGTTGATCTAAAAAAGCGATTCCATTCTTGGCCAAAACTCATCTGACCGTGACGAATCAATGTCGAATGTTTCGAAATACCTACCGAAACTATTGACGCTTGACGGGTGCAGGCCAAAACTGGCGGACCGAACCACAACCCCGGCCTCTCTGGACGAGGAGGACCCCCACATGACGCACGACATCACCCGCAGGGGCGTCGGCGCCCTGCTGCTGGGCGGCGCGGCCGCGCTGGCACTGCCCGGTACCGCCCGCGCGGCCACCGTCGTCACGACCAACCAGACCGGCACCAACAACGGCTTCTACTACTCGTTCTGGACGGACGCCCAGGGCACGGTCTCCATGACCCTGAACTCCGGCGGCAACTACAGCACCAGCTGGCGCAACACCGGCAACTTCGTCGCCGGCAAGGGCTGGAGCACCGGCGCCCGCAGGAACGTCACGTACTCGGGCAGCTTCAACCCGTCCGGCAACGGCTACCTGTCGCTGTACGGCTGGACGTCCAACCCGCTCGTCGAGTACTACATCGTCGAGAACTGGGGCACCTACCGGCCCACGGGAACGTACAAGGGCACCGTCAGCAGTGACGGCGGCACCTACGACATCTACCAGACGACCCGGTACAACGCCCCGTCAGTCGAGGGCAACAAGACCTTCAACCAGTACTGGAGCGTCCGCCAGTCCAGGCGCACCGGCGGCACCATCACCACCGGCAACCACTTCGACGCCTGGGGCCGGGCCGGGATGCCGCTCGGCAGCTTCAAGTACTACATGATCCTGGCGACGGAGGGATACCAGAGCAGCGGCAGCTCCAACATCACGGTGTCGGGATGAGCGGCGCGACCCGGCGCTCGCACCGCCCCGTGACGACGGCCCTCACGGCTGTCACGCTGGCCGCCGCGGCCACCCTCGCCGTCCAGACCGCGCACGCCGGTCCCGCCCGGGCCGCCACGTGCAACGGCTATGTCGGCCTGACCTTCGACGACGGCCCGTCCGGGAACACACCCAACCTGCTGAACGCACTCAAGCAGAGCGGGCTGCGGGCCACGATGTTCAACGAGGGGCAGTACGCGGCCGCCTACCCGGCCCAGGTCAGGGCCCAGGTCGCGGCAGGCATGTGGGTGGGCAACCACACCTACACCCACCCGCATCTGACCACGCTCGGCCAGGCCCAGATCGACTCGGAGATCTCCCGCACCCAGCAGGCCGTCTCGGCGGCGGGCGGGGGAACGCCCCAGCTGTTCCGGCCGCCGTACGGCGAGACCAACTCCACGGTCCGGACTGTGGCGGCCAAGTACGGCCTGACGCAGATCATCTGGGACGTGGACTCGCAGGACTGGAACGGCGCCAGTACCGACGCGATCGTGGCGGCCGCCGGACGCCTGACCAACGGCCAGGTGATCCTCATGCACGACTGGCCCGCCAACACGGTCGCCGCGATCCCGCGCATCGCGCAGGGGCTCGCCGCCCGCGGCCTGTGCGCGGGGCGGATCTCGCCCCAGACCGGCCGCGCCACAGCACCCTGACGGCACCCGTGGTCCGCAGCGACCGCGCATCGGAAAACAACGGCGCCCGTCCCCGGCGCCTCCGATGCGCGGTCGCTCGGCTTGCCTCGGGCAACGGCGAAGTCGTGTACGGACGGTTCGCAGGACTCGTCGGCGGTGCGACCATGAAGGCGGCACCCCTGTGCCGTGTGAGGCGCCCGAAAGGAGGCCCGACATGGCCAGACGTCTGGTCGTCTGCTGCGACGGGACATGGAATCTCGCCGACCAGCCCAGCAAGACCAATGTCACCAAGGTCGCCCTGGCCGTTCTCCCCAGCTCCGCCGACGGGACACCACAGCGCGTGTACTACCACAGCGGCGTCGGCACCCGCCGGCGAGAACACCTGCGCGGCGGGGCGTTCGGCGTGGGCCTGTCCCACAACGTCCTGAGCGCCTACCGCTTCCTCGTCGAGAACTTCGAACCCGGCGACGACGTCTACCTGTTCGGCTTCAGCCGGGGCGCGTTCACCGCCCGCAGCCTGGCCGGGCTGATCAACAACAGCGGAATCCTGCGCCGCCGCAACGCCCACCGCACCAAGGAGGCGTGGGCGCTGTACCGCAGCCGGATCGAGAAGCCGAACGGCGCGGCCTCCACCCTCTTCCGGCGGGCCTACGCGCACGAGACGGACATCCACTTCATCGGAGTGTGGGACACGGTCGGCGCCCTCGGCATCCCCGTACCGGGTCCCCCTTGGCTGGCTCCGGTCGTGCGTCTGGTCAACCGCCGCTGGGCGTTCCACGACACCGACCTCGGTCCTCGGGTCCGGGTGGCCCGGCACGCGCTGGCGATCGACGAGCGGCGCGAGGCGTTCCGGCCGACGCTGTGGAACCAGCGGCCCGAGGCCGCGGCGGGTGGCCAGACGCTGGAGCAGGTCTGGTTCACCGGCGTGCACTGCGACGTAGGCGGCGGCGAGCGGGAGACCGGGCTGTCCGACATCGCCCTGCTGTGGATGGTGGAACAGGCGCGTCGTGCCGGTCTGGAGTTCGACGCCGAGGCGTTCAGCGCGCGCGGACCGGCCGTGATGAAACCGGACCGGAGCATCGACTTCCGCGTGCGGGCGGACCCCATGGGCCCGGTGCACGAGTCCCGGACGGGCCTCTATCGCCTCTTCAGGCCCCTGCACCGGCCCATCGGCCATCGAGAGGACAGGCAGTACGTCTCGGCGACCGCCCGCCGACGCTACGACGACGATCCGGCCTACCGCGAGAGCTCCCCGGCACTGGCCCGGTACCTCACCGAGCCGACCCGACTCGACATCGCCCAGGTTCCCCTGACAGCCGCCGCGGCGGGCCTCGTCCCGCAGCGCGTGCCACGGCCCGCGACACCGGCCCGATCCGGCAGCTCAAGTGACGTGGATCACTAAAGATCTATGTGCCGCACGCAACTGCGCCCCCGTGCATCACTGTCTGACAGAAAGGCGGGCCCGTCAGGGCCGGGGAGCGAGAGAGAGCGGAGCACGGCGTGGGACGGCGCAAGGGCAGCATAGGGATCGCACTCGTCACGGTCGCGACGCTGATGGGCGCGAGTGCCTGCGGCGGGGGCGGCGGCGACAAGGCGAGTGCGAACGACGGGAAGGCCTCGGGCAAGGCCAGCGCGAGCAGCTCGCCCAAGCCGACGAAGCCCGCGGGCCCGCCGATGCTGCTGGACACCATCACCCCGCAGACGGGCAACACGGTCGGCGTGGCCATGCCGATCTCGGTGATCTTCAGCAACCCGGTGGCGGCGAAGGCGCGGGCCACGGTCGAGAAGCACATGAAGGTGAGCGCTTCCCAGCCGGTGGCGGGCGCCTGGCACTGGATGGGCGACAGGCGCGCCGACTGGCGGCCGAAGAACTACTGGCCCTCCGGTACGACCGTCAAGATCGACGCCGATCTCAAGGGCGTCAGCAACGGCAACGGACGCTACGGCGTGCACGGCTACACGCACACCTTCAAGATCGGCGACGACGTGCGCGCGGACGTCTCGGTGACCGGCCACACCATGAAGGTGACCCGCAACGGCAAGCTGGTGCGCACCCTGTCGATCAACGCGGGCAGCGCCGAGTACCCGACCTGGAACGGCACGATGGCCGTCATCGACAAGCAGGAGAAGGTCCACATGACCTCCTGCAGTGTCGGCATCAGCTGCGACAAGGGCAGTGCCAACTACTACGACCTCACCCTGCCCTGGGACGTCCACCTCACCCAGTCCGGCACCTATGTGCACTACTCGACGGGCGACCCCTACCCGGGCAGCGGAAGCGCCCGCGGCTCGCACGGCTGCGTCCACCTGTCCATGTCGGACGCCAAGTGGTTCTACGGCCAGGTCAAGCAGGGCGACCCGGTGACCATCACCGGCTCACCCCGCGCCAAGGCGCCGGCCGACAACGGCTACGCCGACTTCAACCTGTCCTGGGACCAGTGGCTGACGGGCAGCGCTGCCGGGGAGCAGACGACCGCGACCCTGTGACGGACGGCGAGCCCGCCGGTCGCGCGGGCTCACCGCTCTCAGTGGATGACCGGGGTGTCCGGCTGGTAGTCGTCCGCGTGTTCGCCGGTGACCAGGTACACCACCCGGCGGGCGATGGAGACGGCGTGGTCGGCGAAGCGTTCGTAGTAGCGGCCCACCAGGGTGACGTCGACGGCCGTCTCCACGCCGTGGTGCCAGCGTTCGTCCATCAGGTGCTGGAAGATCATGCGGTGCAGCTCGTCCATGCGGTCGTCGTCCCGCTCCAACTGCAGGGCGGCGTCGACGTCCTGGGTGATGAGGACCTCGGCCGCCTGTGCCATGAGGCGCTGGGCGAGCTGGCCCATCTCCAGGATCGTCCGGCGCAGATCACGGGGCACGGCGTGCTGCGGGTGGCGGCGCCGGGCCAGCTTGGCCACATGCTGGGCGAGGACGCCGCAGCGCTCCAGGTCCGCGCTCATCCGCAGTGAGGTGACCACCACGCGCAGGTCCGTGGCGACCGGCTGCTGGCGTGCCAGTACCGCGATCGCCTGTTCCTCCAGATTCCGCTGCAGCTCCTCCACCTGGCCCTCGGTGTCGATCACGCTCTCCGCGAGCCGGAGATCGGTGTCGAGCAGGGCGCCGGTGGCGCGGCCCATGGCCGAGCCGACGAGGTTCGCCATCTCCACCAGCGCCTCGCTGATCGACTCCAGTTCCTTGTGATAGGCCTCCCGCATCGCCCTCATCCTCCAGTCCCACAGCGCGTCTGCAACGCTGCCCAGACTCGCACACCCCCTCGACGCCCTCGGCGCCCGCCTCGACTCGTCGCTCGCGCGAACAGCGCCGGGGGGGAACCAGGGCCGGTGTGCCGGGTGCGCCCGCCGGAGCCGACGCCCATGAGGGCCCGAGGTGGGCTACCTGACGGTGTGCAGGACGCGGAAGCGGTCGGGATGCTCCGGATCCCGGTCGACGACCTGGACCGGCGCCCAGGCCCACTGCCAGACGCCGATGCCGGGCCGGCGGGTGAACCGGATCCGTCCACGGGTGCCCTCGACGGCGACGCGCGGCCAGGACGCGGCCGTGCGCGCCCGGTCCGTGCCGTGCGCTCGCAGCAGCTCGGCGAGGACGAGGACCGTGTCGTACCCCTCGAAGGCCACGAAGGAGGGCGCCCCGGCCAGCCGCTCGCGCAGCACCGCGTCGACGCGGGCGCCCAGCGGGGTCATCCGCTCGGGCAGGTAGCGCAGGAACGGGACGCCGGCACCGTCGTCACCGAGCAGTGCCGCCCACTCGGCCAGCTCCGGCTGCCCGGCGGGAGCGCCCAGCGTGATCCCGGCCAGGCGCGGGTCGTCGCGGACGCGCCTGACGATCGGCACGGCCGGTTCGGGGAAGCCGACCAGCAGGAGGAGGGCGGTCGCCCGGTGGCCGGCGATTTCGTCGCACAGGGCGGCGGGGGTGAGCGTACGCGCATCGCATTCGGTCAAGGTCACGCCGCGGAAGGCGAGTCGGTCGCGGAGGATGCCGACTCCCGAGGCCCAGTACACGCTCGGTTCGGTCGCCACGGCGACGCGGCGGTGGCCCGCGCCGAGGAGGAAGTCCGCGTAGCCGCGCCAGCCGTACGACTGCGCCGGGGCGATGCGCGCGACCCAGTCCGTCGGCCACTCGGTGAGCGCGTCGAGCACCGCCGACGAGCAGAGGAAGGGCAGACCGAGGGCGTCGGCCCGGGCGGCTGCGGCGCGGGCGACGACGCTGTGGTACTCCCCCGCAAGGGCCGCGACACCCAGCTGAGCCAGTTCCTCCACGGCCGCCGTGGCCTTGCCCGGGTCGGCCGCGGTGTCGCGGACGACCAGCTCCAGTGGTCTCCCGCCGATCCCTCCGGCCTCGTTGACCTCCTCGACGGCCAGTTCGAGTCCGGCGAGCAGGTGCCGGCCGGACTCGACCCAGCCGGGCCGGGTGAGCGGAACGAGGACACCGATCCGGACGGCCCGCTCGGCACCGGACGGAGAGGGTGAGGTGTTCATGCGTCGGCAGCTCCCGCCTCGCGAGTCGTCGGCGGTTCACCCCGATCGCCGCGTACCAGGACTGGCCGACGCGCGTCTCGGCCCTGCGGGCGCACCTGGGTGACCATGCCGGTCATTGCATCCACGGCCACCGCCGGGAGACAACCGATTATTTGCTCCGCTGCCTCGATCCGCGGCGGGAGCAGAATGCTGGATCTCCCTCCTCGTCGATCGCCCCGGTGTCAGACTTCGCCGCCATGAGCGACTGGTTCCTGCAACGGCGGTACGGAGTCCGGTTCGAGTGGGGCCCCGTCGGCGCCCGGCACCTGGCGTCCGACACCGTCTGCCTGGTCGTCGTCGACGTGCTGTCGTTCACGACATCGGTGACCGTCGCCGTCGAGGCGGGCACCCGGGTCTTTCCCTGTGCGTGGCGTGACGAGACGGCAGCCGCGTTCGCCCGGGACAAGGGGGCGGCACTGGCCGTGGGCCGGCGAGCCGTCACCTCGGCCTCGCCGTGGTCGCTGTCTCCGGCGGCCCTCCGGCGGGCGCCGTTCACGCCCCGTCTCGTGCTCCCCTCGCCCAACGGGTCGGCCATCTCCGCGGCGGCGGCCGGTTCGACGGTCGTGGCGGGCTGTCTGCGCAATGCCGCGGCAGTGGGACGTCTGCTGGCGCGACAGGGGCACGGCACCACGCAGCGTCCCCTCGTGGTGATCGCCGCGGGTGAGCGGTGGCCGGACGGAAGCCTGCGCCCGGCGCTGGAGGACCTGCTGGGCGCCGGGGCCGTCATCGACGCACTGGGGGCGCGAGGCGCCGGCCCCCTCTCCCCCGAGGCGGCCGCCGCCCGGGCCTGTTTCACCCAGACGTCCGACGTCGCCGCCGCCGTGGCCTCGTGCTCCTCGGGCCTTGAACTGGCCCGAAGCGGTTTCGCCGACGACGTGGCCGTCGCGACCGAACTCGACGCGTGCGCCGTGGTGCCGGTCCTCACGGACGGAGCCTTCCACGACGGCACCGGGTCATAGCGGCACCGGGCAGGTGCGGTTCGGCCGGATCGTGCCGGTCGCGGGCACGAATCGTGACGGTTCGTGCCGGGCGGTCTCGTGCGGCCACGCCACGGCGACGTAATTTGCCGTGCGTACGGTGATCTTCCTGATCCTCGGAGGCTGCGATGGCACACCCCGATCCCCTGGTCGTCGGCCAGAACCCCTTAGTGATCGACGCGACCGGCGGCGACATCCACGGCGAGGCCGCCCGGATCCGCGACCGCGGCCCGGTGACCCCGGTCGCGCTCCCCGACGGCGTCGAGGCATGGGCCGTCAGCGACCCCGGCCTGCTCAAGCGCCTGCTCACCGACCCCCGCGTCTCGAAGGACGCGCGTCGGCACTGGTCCCGCTTCATCAGGGGCGACATCGCGCCGGATTGGCCCCTGTTCAGCTGGGTGGCCGTGCAGAACATGTTCACCGCGTACGGGGACGAGCACAAACGCCTGCGCGCCCTGGTCTCCAAGGCGTTCACCGCACGCCGTACCGCTGCGCTCCGGCCGCGGGTCGAGGAGATCACCGAAGTCCTGCTGGACCAGGTCGAGTCGGCGGGCGAGAGCGGACGAACCGTCGATCTGCGCGAGGAGTTCTGCTACCCCCTGCCGATCCGGGTGATCGGCGAACTGCTCGGCCTGCCCGAGGAACTGGGGACCGAACTGCGGGCCGTCGTGGACGGTGTCTTCCACACCTCCGCCACGTCCGAGCAAGTCACCGAAACGTACGCCCGGTTCTACGCCGTCCTCGCCGAACTCGTCGCGCTGCGAAGGAAGTCGCCCGGTGACGACCTGACCACCGCGCTCATCGCGGCCCATGACGACGAGGGCGACACCCGCCTGAGCGAGCAGGAACTCCTCGACACGCTGATGCTCATGGTCAGCGCGGGTCACGAGACCACGGTCAACCTCCTCGACAAGGCCGTCCACGCCCTGCTCACCCACCCCGACCAACTCGCCCTGGTCCGTGGCGGCGACGCCTCCTGGGACGACGTCGTCGAGGAGACCCTGCGCGTCGAGGCACCGGTCGCCAGCCTGCCGCTGCGGTACGCCGTGGAAGACCTGGCGATGGCGGAGTTCGGCGGTCCCGAAGGAGTCGTGATCGGCAAGGGCGAGGCCATCCTGGCCGCGTACGCCGCCGCCGGACGCCACCCGGGCCGCCACGGTGTCGACGCGGACCGTTTCGATGTCACCCGCGTCGACAAGGAGCACCTGGCCTTCGGCTACGGAGCGCACTTCTGCCTGGGCGCACCGCTGGGACGGCTGGAGGCGCGGATCGCGCTGCCGGCGTTGTTCGGCCGTTTCCCGCAACTGCGACTCGCGGTGGGCCAGGAGGAGTTGAAGCCGGTCGATTCCTTCATCTCGAACGGCCACCGTTCCCTTCCGGTCCGCCTGCGCTGATCGCGGCCGCCTCGCGAGCGGCGTCGGCGGGCCCGCTCATCGCAGATGAGCGGTGTCGACGATCGTGGACTCGCTGTCGGAGCCGGTCACCTGGATGTACCCCGGGTTGCCGTCGCGGTCCACGTAGCAGGTGATGCCGAGGGACCAGAGCACGGTCTGGCGGACCGGATGTCGGGCGACCGCCTTACGGCAGTCGGACGCGGTGGGGAGCTTCTTCGAATCCCAGTCGGCCAGCTTGCCGTTGGTGGCGTTCAGATAGCCGCCCGAGACATAGATCGCGTCGGTGTTCGTGCCCGCCCGTGAGGGCGGGGTGTGGGAGAAGTCGTACCCGACGGGCGCGCCCTCGTTGCTGTCCTGCAGGTGGAAGCCGCGTACCAGTGCGGTCGACGCGGTGGCGGGCGGGTCGGACAGGGCGGCCTTGGTGGCGAGGCCTCCGCCCCCGACGACCACGAGGGCCGCGGCGCCGGCGATCACGGGATGTGCGGCTGTCATGGACAGCAGAGGCCCGATCACGGGGATCGAGAACTTCAGGTGGGTGTTCTTCTGGTTGATCGTGGCGTGGTCGCCCGCGGTGACGGTCGCCGAGGAGTCGTGGACCCGCGAGCGGTGCCCGCCTCTCTGCGGGGGCAGATAGGTGTTGTTCTGCACGTTCCCGTCGCCGACCTGGGCGCCCTTGATCCGGCTGTTCTTCATCTGCTGCGTGCTCTTTCGATTCTCCGGGTGCGGACGGCCGCTCAGTGGAAGGTGTTGTTCTGGGTGGTGCCGTTGCCTACCTGGACGCCCTTGGCCTCGCGGAGATCGATCCCGCCGGCCGAGGGGGGTGCCGCGGGCGGGGCGAGGAGGACCAGTAGGCGCTGGGCGTGCTCCATCACCTCCGTGTCCACGGCCCCCGTCACCAAGAGTTCGCGGACCAGCCCCTCGGCGGGCGCCCCCGGCCGCCGTTCCAGAGCGCTGAGCTGTTCCAGGGCTCCGGGGCGGCCGGAGAGGCGGCTGCTCAGCGCTTCCTTCAGCGCCCGGTAGGAATCGGTCACGGCGGCGGAAGCGGCACCGCCGAGACCTGTCGTCGCGCCCGTGACCAGGGCCTGCACCACCAACGTCGCCGGATCCATGGGCGCACCTCCGTACGGCTTCCTCGGGATCGCACCGGGACGATCACCCGGTGTGACAACATGAGGAAGTTATCCGGCAGCCGACCGCAAGGTCTGGGTTTGCCCGCAACCGCCGCTAATCGCCTGTTTGGTCACTGAATGCCGGCGCCGTTTGTCGTTTCTCCGCCGTCGGCCACGGCCTCCGCTCGGCCCGTGATGTGGGCCAGGAAGTCATGGAGAGCCGCCGCGACGGCCTCCGGTGCTTCCAGGGGGACGAGATGCCCGACACCCGGGACGGTGGTCACAGTGGCGTGCGGGAGGTGCGGCAGAAGGCACTCGCGCAGCACCCGCGACGGTTCCACCACGTCCTTCTCCCCCGCCAGCACCGTCACCGGAACGTCGATGCCGCGTACGGCCGTGGTGATGTCCTGCGCGATCCCCCGCAGGGGCCACTCCTGCCGGGCCGCGTCACCGGCGGCGAGACTGTCGTGCATCACGGCGCCCAACTCCGTCTCGGGCAGCGGGGTGGCGGCCAGCACTTGCTCCACGGCGTGGCGCACCGTCTCCGGCGAGTCGTACGCGTGGGACAGACCCCGGCGGTACTCAGCCGTCACCGTGGTGGGCGGCTGCGGCGGCGCCGGGGCGACGAGGACCAGCCCGGCCAGTCCGGTGGGCCGACGTGCCGCGAGCAGCTGGCTCACCTTGCCGCCCATCGAGTGCCCGACCAGCACGTACGGCCCCGACACGCACGTCTCTACGACGCGAGCGAGATCGTCGGCGAGCTGGTCGAGGTGATAGGGGCCGGGCAGGTCCCGTGAGGCCCCCCAGCCGCGCTGATCGAAGCGGACGGTCGCCTGCTCCGGTCGCAGCCGGACGATCACACCGTTCCATGTCCCGGCGGAACCGCCCCAGTAGTGGGCGAACACCAGCGCCGGCCCGCTCGTGCCTCCGGCGCGTACCTCCAGCGCTCCGCCCGCGACCGTCACCGGGATTGTCGTTTCCGTCATCTCCGCACCTCTCATCGGCTCGGCGAAGCACCTGTTCATCGCCCTGCCGTACTCTCGACCGCACTATCTGACCTGCTTTTCAGGTCGATTTCGACGGTACGTGGGGCGCATCCCGGCCCTCGGTGAAAAGGGACTCAGCGATTGTGGAAAACGGACACGATGCGGTACGACAGCTGCGCTACCTGCCCGCCATCGGCTCACCCCATGGCGTGGAGGTGCTCGACTTCGCCGGGCTGCGCTCCATGGACCCCCGCCGGCGGCGCGCACTCCCCCAGCGCCCCGACTTCCACGTCTTCGCCCTCGTCCGCTCCGGCACCGGAAGCCACGAGGCGGACTTCCACGCCTTCACGCTGTCGGCGGGAAGCGCCGTCTGGATCCGGCCCGGGACGGTGCACCGCTGGAGCGACGTCGACGCCTGCGACGGGCCGCTCGTCCTCTTCCGGCCCGGTTTCCTCCCCGGCTTCACCAGCGTGGAGACCACCGCGCCGGTGAGCTGGCGGATGGACGGGCAGCGCCTGGACCTCGCCCTGCTCGCGGCCGAACACCTGAGCCGCGAGCACGAGACGGCGGCCCACGCGCCGCACCTGGCCTCTCCCGCCCTGCTCTCCCACCTGCTGGCCGCACTGCTCCTGCGTACGCTGCCCGAGACAGCGACCGCGACCGACGCGCCGGAAATCGGCACCCGGCACACCGCTGTCTTCCGCGCCTACCGGGCTGCCGTCGAGGCGCACTTCACCGACTGGCACCAGGTGACCGACTACGCCCGGGCACTCGGCTACGACGCGCGCACCCTCACCCGGGCGACACGCGCCGCCGCCGGCACGGGCGCCAAGACCTTCCTCGACCAGCGCATCCTGCTGGAGGCGAAGAGGCTCCTCGCCCACACCGACCTCCCGGTCACCGGCTGCGCACGGCGCCTCGGCTTCCGCGACGTCGGCAACTTCACCACTTTCTTCCGACGGCAGGAGGCCGTGCCTCCCGCCGCCTGGCGCGCGGCGTACGGTCAGGCCGGTTCCCCGTGAGGCGAGACACCGGCCCCGGAGACGCGGCGGCGAGTGCGGGATTCACACCGGGCCTGAGGGGACACTCCTGATAGAGCCCTCCTCCGTCGCCCCACCCACAGAAAGCGCCGTTCGCGGCCGACCCCGCACGCGGAACCACAGACCGGCTGTCCTGGAGGAACCTCATGTGCCGCCTCTTCGGCCTCACCAGCGCCCCGCTCCGCACCCACGCCACCTTCTGGCTCCTCGACGCCCCGGACAGCCTCAGCCGGCAGAGCCACCGCGACCCCGACGGCACCGGCCTCGGCCTCTTCGCCGCCGACGGCACCCCGCGCGTGGACAAGGCCCCCATCGCGGCCTACCGCGACCGCGCCTTCGCGCAGGAGGCCCGGCAGGAGGAGTCGGCGACCTTCGTCGCCCATGTGCGCTTCGCCTCCACGGGCAGCCTGGACGTCCGCAACACCCACCCCTTCGAGCAGGACGGCCGGCTGTTCGCGCACAACGGAGTCATCGACGGCCTCGACCGGCTCGACGAGCATCTGGGCGAGGACCGCTCCCTGGTCCGGGGCGACACCGACTCCGAGCGGTTCTTCGCGCTGATCACCCGGGAGACGCGCCGGCACGACGGTGACGTCACGGCCGGCCTGCGGGACGCCGCCCGCTGGATCGCCGCGCACGTGCCCCTCTTCGCCCTGAACCTGATCCTCATCACCCCAAGCGAGCTGTGGGCGCTGCGCTACCCGGACACTCACGACCTCTACGTCCTGGAGCGCCCGGCGGGCGGTCAGCACGGCAGCAGGCATCTGGACCACAGCGGCAGCCACGGCCGTATGCGCGTCCACTCGGCGCACCTGGCCGCTCATCCCGCGGTCGTCGTCGCCAGCGAGCGCATGGACGACAACCCCCACTGGCGCCCGCTGGAGCCCGGCGAGCTGCTCCACGTCGGCCCCGACCTCCACGTCACCCGCCAGATCGCCCTGCCGGATCCTCCGGCGCACCCGCTCACCCTCGACGACCTGCACCCCGACGCGGCCGCCTCCCAGCAGGCCGCCTGACCGCGTCCCACCGGTCACCCCCTCCGCACACCCTGCGACGCACCTCACACACCCTGACTTCAGATTCTGATGCCAGATCCTGGCTTCAGTTTTCAGAGTCAGAGTAGGCTGCCGGTCATGGACGCCCTGTCGCTGCCGGCCAATCAGCACTGCTCGATCGCACGCACACTCGGCGTGCTGGGACAGAAGTGGAACCTCCTGCTGCTGCGCGAGGCCTTCCTCGGGCGCACCCGGTTCGCGGAGTTCCAGCGCATCGGCATCCCGACCGCGACCCTCGGCCAGCGGCTGAACGACCTGGTGTGCGCTGGACTCATGGAACGCGGCTCGTACCAGCAGGAGGGAGAGCGCGGCCGCGAGGAGTACGTCCTCACCGAGGCCGGCCGCGACGTCCTGCCGGTCCTGGCCGCCCTCAGCGCGTGGGGGGACCGTCACCGCCCGCAGGAGACGGGCCAGGGAATCCTCTACGCGGCCGCCACAGACCGGCCTGTACACCTCGAGTTCAGGGACGACCAGGGCGAGTTGGTCCACCAGGACGATGTCTCGGTCGTCCGAGGCCCGGCCTACCACGCCGCCTTGGCCGCCGCCGGCCGGTCACCCGATCCCCACCCGAACCATCACTAGGAACGCCCATGTCCACCAGCAGTCCGCTCGGCTACGAGGTCTTCGTCGCCGACCCCATCGCGCAGAACGTCGCCGAACCGGTCCCCAACGGAGAGCGGCGGATGTTCTCGCCCCTGTCCGTCACCCTCGTCCACGCCGAACGGGACGCCGTACTGATCGACCCGCCGCTGACGTCGGCCCAGGCCGAGGCCGTGGGCGACTGGGTGGAGGCGACGGGCAAGAACCTGACGCACATCTTCGCCACCCACGGCCACGGTGACCACTGGTTCACCGCCGGCGTCCTGGCGGACCGGTTCGGGGCGCAGGTCGTCGCCACCGAGGGCACGATCAGCGAGATGCACCGCAATGTCGCCCTCCGCCCGGTCTTCTGGGACAGGCTCTTCCCCCAGCAGATCCCGGACGCGCCGGTCACCGCCGTCACCGTGCCGGGCAACCGGCTCACCCTCGAAGGACACGCTCTCCTCATCGTCGAGGTCGGCCACAGCGACACCGACGAGACCAGCGTCCTGCACGTCCCCGACCTGGAACTCGTCGTGGCCGGCGACGTCGTCTACAACGGCGTGCACCAGTACCTGGCCGAGTCCGGTGACGGGGGCCGCGACGCCTGGCGCACGGCCATCGCCGCGGTGGAAGAGCTCCGCCCGCGCCGGATCGTGACCGGCCACAAGAACAAGCGACTGGACGACGACGCCGACCGTGCCATCGCCGAGACCCGGCGCTACCTCGACGCCGTCGACGAGCTTCTCGGCAAGCACGACGACGCGCTCGGCTTCTTCGAGGCCATGCTGGAACGCTTCCCCGACCGCCTGAACCCGGGCGCCCTGTGGGGCGGAGCCGTCGCGCTGTACAAGCAGCTGTAACAGTAGGCGCTCCCGCGCGGGGCCCGCCGCGATGGCCCCGCCGCCGACTGCGGGTGCCGGGAGCCTTGGACCCACGCCCCGGTGTCAGGTCCGGTGGGCGAAGGCCGCGAGCCGGGCGGCGAACTCGGCGACGCGGTCGCGCAGTTCGTCGGGGCGTTCGATCACGAACGGGCGGTCCAGCGAGGCGAGCGTCGCGGGCAGCCAGTCGAGGCGCTCCGCCCGCAACTCGACACGCAGCCACCCTCCGCCCCCGCCTTCCGGCGGTTCGCACTCCGCCAGGGTGGCGACGCCGACGGGCAGGCGGGCGCGGATCTGCTCGGCCGTCCCCTGGACCCGGACGGTCACTTCGTGCCGGTACTCGGCCGTGGCGAACCCCGACAGCAGGCGCTGCGCCGGCGTGGGGCCTTCGCGAACCTCGAACGTGCCGGGCAGGGTGCGGGCGTCCGCGATGCGGTCGAGTCGGAAGGTCCGGTCCTCGCCGATCCGGGCGTCCCGTCCCGTGACGTACCACCGACCGGAGTGGGCGACCACCCCGTACGGGTGCAGGACGCGTTCGCTGACCCGTCCGTCGCGGTCGGTGTAGCGGACCGACACGGGCCGGAGGTGGCGCACCGCGTCGGTCACGGTGAGCAGGACTCCGGTGTCCGGGGCGGCGGCCGCTCCGGGCCCATCGGTGAAGTCGAGTGATTCCAGGAGTGCGTCCAGGCGGCGGGCGGTGCGCTTCGGCAGGACACGCCGGATCTTGGCCGACGCGGTCTCGCTCGCCGTGTGCTCCGGCGTCAGCCCGGCCCGGCGACCGGCGATCAGTCCGAGCAGTACGGCCAGCGCCTCGTCGTCGCTGAGCATGAGCGGGGGAAGCCGGTACCCGGGGGCGAGCCGGTAGCCGCCGTAGCGGCCGCGCACCGACTCCACGGGCACGTCGAGGTCGAGCAACTGGTCCACGTAGCGCCGCACGGTCCGCCCCTCGACGCCGAGCCGGTCGGCGAGCTCGGCCACGGTCCGGGTGCCGCCCGACTGCAGCAGTTCGAGGAGTGTCAGCACACGGCCGGTGGGTCCAGACATGCGAACAGCCTAAGCGGATACAGGACGGATTCTGTCCTCTATTGCTCCTAGTCTGCGAAGTGCAGCGCGCTTCCGAGGCGGCCCGTTCGACGCGGTCCTCTCCGAAGAAGTCCACAGCAGGTTCAGCAGCCAGGGAGATCACCATGGAGTTCGTCTCGATCCGCATCATCACCGGCGACGTCGCCCGTCTCGTCGCCTTCTACGAACGGGCCACGGGACTGCCGGCGGTCCGGGCGACCGAGGATTTCGCCGAGATCAGGACGGCACACGCCACTCTCGTGATCGCCGGTACCCGTACCGTCCCCCTGTTCGCCCCGGACTCCGCCCGCCCGGCGGCCAACCAGAGCGTGATCACCGAGTTCCTCGTCGACGACGTGGACCGCGTGCACCAGAACCTGGCCGAGTACGTCACGGACTTCGTCACCGAGCCCACCACGATGCCCTGGGGCAACCGGTCTCTGCTGTTCCGCGACCCCGACGGCAACCTCGTCAACTTCTTCACCCCGGTCACGCCGGCCCGCCGTCGAGAAGTTCCGGCGGACGTCCGCGCCCGCCTGATCGCCGCCGCCCGTGGCGCAGGTGCCACATCACGCAGCGCAGGCGGGGCACCCGAAGGAGCACGCAGTTACCTACCTCCGTGAGGTGATCTTGTGTCAGGCTCCGCTCCGTACGGGGACTATCCGCCGCGCGGCCCGGTCGGCTACCAGGACGGGCAGGCGACCGGCGTGGCGGCGGGACGGCTGTGGGCGACCGGCGCCGCCACGGCGGTGGTCGCAGCTCTCGCCGCCGTCGTGGTCACGCTGCTGATCCGCGGCGTACTGGACGTGGCGGTCTTCGCGCCGCGCGGGGCGGGTGTGTGGGGCGACGCCACCACCGGCTACCTCGCCGCGTGAGCCGTGGTGGCCGCCCTGGTGGCCACGGGACTGTTGCATCTGCTGCTGGTCACCGTCGCCCGGCCGCGGGCGTTCTTCACGACGATCGCGGGTCTGGTGACGGTCGCCATGATGCTGCTGCCCTTCACCCACGCCCTGGACATCGGCGCCCAACTGGCGAGCGCCGCCGTCTTCCTGGTGATCGGCGCGACCATCACGGGTCTGCTGTCCGCGGCCGTTCCCGCCGTCGCCCCCGACCGGACCTACGGCCGGTGGTGATCAGGGACCTGCCGGAACACGGGCTTCAGGCCCCGAGCTTGCCGACCAGGGTGTTCACCATGCCGACCAGGGCTTCCAGATCCTGCTCCCCCGGTGCTCGGGTGCCCGCCCGGCGGGCGAGGTCTTCCCCGGAGATGACGTCCATGGCTCCGGAGTAGCGGTCCGACGTCCGTTCCTCGACGGTGACCACCTCGGCCCGACCCTCCACGAGCACGAGCGTGGCCGCCTCCTCGCGCGCGGCGAGCAGCGCTCGTACAGGGTCATGGGTGACGGGCCCGGGGGTCTGCGGACGGTCGTCCTTCTCCACCCGCGAGGGGACGTTCCTCCTCGGTCTCGTCGTCGCGCTCGCCCTCCGCCTGGGAGGGGGTCGTCCAGGGCGGGTCGTAGGCGGGGCGGGTGCCGGACGGGTCGTCGTCTCGCTCGCCCTCGGCCTGGGACGGTGTGTGCTCGCTCATCGGCTGGCCTCCCGCAGGATCGTCGGGCGTCATGACCGCGGGGTGATCCGGCGGGCACGCGCGTCACGGCGGCGCTGCGACCGCGCGAGGCGGTGACGTGCGGATCCTCCCGCGGCGGCCCGGGTGCCCGACCGGCTCACCACCAAACGGTGCGCCAGGGACCCTACGATCCCTCCTCCCCGGGCAGATCGTCGCCCGGCGTTCGGGTCGGCGGCTCGAAGCGCACGCGGACCTTCTGGAAGCCCTTGAAGGTCTCCGTCTCGGCATACGACCGGTAGGCGCGCCGGTCCCCCGGGCTCAGCAGCACCTGATCGGTGAACGGCGTGAGCAGGCTGCGGGGCCACAGGCGCATCACGCGCACCGAGCTCACCTCGGCCGTCGTCAGGAAGATCAGGGCACCGAGATACAGCCAGGCCAGCAGGCCGAGGACGATGCCGAACATGCCGTAGGTGGCCGTGGCGCCCCGCAGGACGTGCTCGACGTAGTACGAGCCGCCCCACTGCAGCACCTGCCAGGCGCAGGCGCCGCCGAGCGTGGCGCCGTAGAGCTTCCGCGCCGGGAGCCGGCGGTGGATCAGCACCCGGTAGGCGAGCAGGAGCAGGGCGGCGTTGAGGACGGTCGCCCCCAGCGCGGCGGCGATCTGGATGCCGATGGCGAGGCGGGTGCCGAAGACGCCGGCCGCGGCCTCGGCGGTGGTCAGCCCGGTGGCCACGCACAGGCCCACCGCGAGGATCGACAGGAACAGCAGGCCCTTCAGCCGTGAACGCAGGGGGTCCGGCCGCGCGTGCCGGGGCACCGCCCAGATCTTGTTGAGGGCGTACTGCGCGGCCTGGGCCACACCGAGCGCGCCGTAGAGGCTGCCCGCGATGCCCACCACGAGTGCGGCGCCGCTGGCGTGGAAGGAGTGGACGTTCTCGCCGATCTGGTCGCCGATGACGGGAAACTCGCTGAGCGCGGAGTCGATGACACGGTGCCGCAGTCCGGGGTCGCCGTGGAGCAGGGCTCCGAGGACGGCGACGAGGATCAGCAGCAGCGGGAACAGGGAGAAGAAGGCGTAGTAGGCCAGCAGCGCGGCCAGGTAGGTGACCTGGTCGTCGTAGAACTTGTACACCACCCCGAGCGGCAGGCCCACCCAGCGGTGGCGTCGCTGGTAGGCATCCACGCGGGCCAGGAATCCCATGGGTCCGCCCAACGCGAGGTCAGCTTTTCTCCGTCAGGCCCGCACGGGCGGCGGCGAAGTGCTGCAAGACGGTGCCGGGCGCCCGGGCGAAGGCGACGTCGAGCGGCCCGAGGGCCCCAGGCTGTGCGCACGCTTCCATGTTCCTCACCCGTCCGGTCGCCGACGTTGACCAACACCTTTCAGTACCCGCAGGAGTGCAGGTCAAGCGGTCGCGGGTCGGACGAGTTGCCCCACCGAGGTTTCCCGGCGGACGCGGCGGCATGCGGGGCGCCGGCCGTTCGCGTGCGGGCGTTTCCGGCCACGGGACTCGGGTACTCCCCGGTCACCCGGTGGCCCCGGAGACGGAGCCGCGTACGTGACGGGCCGAGTCCGACGGCATGTGCGGATTCCTGGGCGGCGCGTCACCGACCGGCGCCCTGCTTCGCGAGGCCGCCGGGCGAGCAGGTTCCGGGCGCCGTCGGTCCGGCCGGAGCACCCCGCCGGTCTCCGTCCGACCAGCCCGGTAGGTCCGAGCCGGACGGGAGACATGACCGATACGCCCACCTCCGCGGTAGACAGCGACTGCCCGCCCTGGGTGCTGCGCGAGTACGCGGTGCTGGCCGACGGCGAGCGCGGCGCGGTGGTCGATCCGGAGGGCAGGATCGTCTGGCTGTGCGCTCCGCGCTGGCACGACGACGCCGTCTTCTCCGCGCTGATCGGCGGCTCCGGGCATTTCGCGGTGACACCGGTCGACCCCTGGCACGTGTGGGGCGGCTCCTACGCGGAGGGCTCCCTGATCTGGGTGAACCGGTGGGTGAGCCCGGACTCCGTGATCGAGTGCCGTGACGCCCTGGCGCTGCCCGCCTCGCCGGACCGTCTCGTCCTGCTGCGCCGGATGCGGGTCGTACGGGGTGAGGCCAGGCTGCGGCTGAGCCTGGACGCGCGTCCCGGCTTCGGCGAGCACCGGATGAGCGGCCCACGCCTCGAGGACGGGACCTGGGTCGCGCAGGCCAAGGGGCTGCGGCTCCGGCTCCTCGGGGCACGGCACGCGTCATGGGACCCCGGGCAGGGCCTGAGCGGCGAGTTCCACCTGCGCCGGGGCGAGGAGCACGATCTGGTGCTGGAGCTCACCCGCGGTGACGACGCGCCCCCTCTGGACGCCGGGGAGCTGTGGCGCGCGACGGAGCACGCGTGGGGGCACCGGGTGCCGGACTGCTCAGGACTGGCCGCGCCTCGTGACGCCGGCCATGCCTACGCCGTGCTGCGCGGACTGACCTCCACTACGGGCGCCATGGTCGCCGCCGCCACGACGTCCCTGCCCGAACGGGCCAACTCCGGGCGCAGCTACGACTACCGGTACGCCTGGCTGCGCGACCAGTGCTACGCCGGCCTGGCCGTCGCCGCGCACGGACCGCACGAACTGCTCGACGACGCGGTCCGCTTCACCACCGAACGCGTCCTGGCCGACGGGGACGGCCTGCGGCCCGCCTACACCGTCACCGGCGACCCCATGCCACGCGAGCAGACGCTGCCGCTGCCCGGCTATCCCGGCGGCAGCGACCGGGTCGGCAACCGGGCGGGCGACCAGTTCCAGCTCGACGCCTTCGGCGAGGTCCTTCAGCTGTTCACCGCCGCCGCCCGCCAGGACCGGTTCACCCGCGACACCGAAGAGGCCGCCCGGGTCGCGGTGCGTGCGATCGAACGCAACTGGACGCGGCCGGACGCCGGGCCTTGGGAACTGGAGAACCGCTGGTGGACCCACTCCCGGCTGAGCGTGGTCTGCGGTCTGCGCCAGATCGCCGAGGTGCTGCCGGGCGCCGACGGCCGCCGCTGCGCCGACCTCTCCGACGCCGTCTATGCCGAGACCCGGCGTCGCTGCCTGCACCCCGGCGGGTACTGGCGCCGGGCCGCCGACGACGACGGCCCCGAGGCCGCCCTGCTCGTGCCCCTGGCGCGCGGTCTGCACGCCGCGGGCGATCCCACCGCCACGGCCACCCGGGCCCTCGTCGCGGACCGGCTGGCCGAGGACGGGTACCTCTACCGCTTCGACCACGCGGGGGTACATCTCGGCGAGGCCGAGGGCGCCTTCCTGCTGTGCGGGTTCGCCATGGCGCTGGCCGCGCACCGCCTGGGCGACCGGGTCGACGCGTTCCGGTGGTTCGAGCGCAGCCGCTCGGCCTGCGGCCCGTCGGGGCTGTTCGCCGAGGAGTACGACGTTCGTCAGCGGCAGCTGCGTGGCAATCTGCCCCAGGCCTTCGTCCACGCTCTGCTGCTGGAGTGCGCGGTCCGCCTGGCCGGCACCTCGGCCCCGCCGGCCTGAGGCCGCGCACCGACTGCGTTCCGTGCGTCCCGACAAAGCACGCAAATCCCCTGATTCACACCATCCCCCCGGGGTACTTGCGCGATGAACGATCGGAAGCGGAGGGGGACGGGGCATGGTGTCTCATACGTTCGAACGTGGCGTCCTCGTCGTCACGGTCTCCACTGATCCCGGGATCGCCCGGCGTGCCACGCTCACGACCGAGATCAGTGATCTCATCCATGCCTACCGGCCGATGCCCGTCGTCGTGGTGCTCGAGGAGGCCGCCACGGGAGCACCGGTGGTCAGCGCGGTACTGCGCGCCCATCGCATGTGCAGCCGGCTCGGCGTCCTGATGTCCGTGGCCACGCACAGCGCGCCCGCGCGCCGCCTGCTGGAGGCCGACGCCGACAGCGTGAGCCCCCGGCTGGTCGTTCACGCCCGCACCGACACCGCCATCGACGCGACCTTCGTCGCGGCCGCCTGAAAAGGACGGCCACCGACGTCGCTCTGGGGACCTGCGTCCTGCCGAGGATTCACCGGACGCGACGCACGAGCGGGAAGGCGGCGTCGAGGGCCCGGCCGCGGTCGGTGAAGTCGCCGATGCGGGTGACCAGCCCTTCGCCGACGTCGAACACGTGGTACACCACGGTCTGCGGGTCTGCGGGAGGCACGGCGCCGTGCATCCGCAGTCCGAGGACGACGGCCGACGGGTAGGTGAAGGTCTCCTCGACTCGCGCCCGCAGTCCCAGCGCGTGCAGGCGGGCGCACCGGCTGAGGACGTGCGAGCGGGTGTGACAGCTCGCACCGGCCTGTCCGGAGGGGTTCCAGCACACGTACGGATGCAGGACGGCGGCCAGCAGCCGGCAGTCCGCGGCCTCCAGCGCTTCGCGCAGTCGGGCGGCCACGACTGCGGGGCCGGGCTGCGGACGTGTCACCAATGGGGGCCTCCCGGGTCTGTGGAACGAGGCGGCACCGCACCCTTCCCGACAAGGGACGTGCAGCGCAGGAAGCGAGGGCTCGAAGCCGGGCTGTCCACGAACCACGGGCTCACCGCGGCGAGTTGCCGCAAGGCGGGCCGCCGCCTCCCGGCCGGCGCTAGGCCGACCAGGCGGCTCGCGCCGGGCAGGGCGGCGAGGCGCAGCTGCTGACCCGCGCCATCATCTACACCCTGAAACTGCGCCGCCGCGGCATCGACCTCGAAGGCCCCGCTCCCGGCGCCCCGATCGGCTCCCCGCACGTCGGCGCCGTCATGGAACCGCTGCCCTCACCCCTGCCCTCGTCCACGACCCTGGCGGACTCCGCCGACCTGCTGAGCCTGTCGGGCCACGGAGCACTGCCGGTGGTCGACGACAGGGGCGCGTACGTCGGTGTCGTCACCGCGCAGGCAGTCGACGAGGCCCTGGCGGAACAGCCCGAGGCGGCACCGACCCGGGTCGGGCAGCTCGCCGAACCCCCGTCCCCGATCACCGCCGACCAGCCCCTGGCCCACGCCCTGCACACCCTGCTGTCCGCCGCCGGCACCGGCCTGCCCGTCCTCGACGACGCACACGGCAGGCCCGTCGGATGGCTCAGCCACCAAAGCGCCCTCCGCACGGTCCACGCACCCGGCTGACGCACCGGCACCGGACCACGCCACAAGGGCTCGTGCGTCCGAGCAGGGCCGTCAGCAGCCGGCCTGGAGCGGAATGTTGGCATAGTGCAAGCTTTACTCCGGGTAAAGGTTCTCTTTCCGTGGAGGCTCGTACCTGTGGGCGTACGTCCCGTCCGCCCCAGGAGGCACGATGCCCAAGTCGCGCAGCACGATCGGAACCGTCTTCGTCGGCGGGGCACTGAGCGTGACCCTGGCCGCCCTGGCCTATCCGAGCATGCTCGGTGTCCAGACGACGTCGGCCAACCAGTCCCGCGTGATCGCTCAGACCCAGTGGGGGCCGCTCACCGAGTCCGACCGGAACTTCGTCGTGTTCGTGCGCTCCGCCGGCCTGTGGGAGAGCCCCTCGGGGGAGCTGGCCCTGCGGAAGGGAACGACCGCGGCCGTCCGCGAAGCCGGCCGGCACCTGGTCATCGGGCACGCCGCTCTCGACGCGAGCTGCCGCAGGATCGCCCCGATGCTGAACATCACCCTCCCCAACCAGCCGACACCGCAGCAGCAGGGCTTCCTGGACACCTTCAAGTCGGATACCGGCAAGCAGTTCGACAGCGACTTCGCGAACACCCTGCGCGTCACTCACGGTTCGATCTTCAACACCATCGCCAAGGTCCGCTCCACCACGCAGAACACCCTCGTGCGCCGGCTCGCCGACCAGGCGAACGACGTGGTCCTCGACCACATCACCCAGATGGAGACGACCGGACTGGTCAACTTCAACCAGGTCAACGTCCAGGAGACGAGCCCGCCGACACTGCCCTCCAGTCAGGTCACACCCCCGGCGCCGCAACCCGGGGCACCGATGGTCGCGATCACCGTGCCCCCGGGAGTCCCGGCACAGGGAGTCACGACAGGTCCGGCCGACACCCCCGCGCCCGGCGCGTCACCGGCCGCCGGATGACCGGACTCACGTGGGGTCGCCGCGGTTCTCACACGTCGTGGGCGACCGTCTCGTCCATGCTCCAGCCGAGCGGGTGCAGTTCGGAGCTGTCGGCCGACGGCGCGGCCGGGGGCTCTCCGCCCGCCCTGTTGAAGGCGCCCAGCGCTTCGATGAGGGCCAGCCGCTGCGTGGGGCCGAGCCGGGCGACGATGGCCGCGATCTCGGAGCGGCGCCGGGCGGTGACGTCCTCGACCGTGCGCCGCCCCTCCTCGGTGAGCTGCAGCAGCGTCTCACGCCGATTGTCCGGGTTGGTCTGCCGGTCCGCGAGCCCGGCCGCGATCAGCCGGTCGACCATGCGCATCGCCGTCGACGGCGCCACCTGCAACAGCTCGGCCAGCGCCACCAGTTTGGTGGCACCCCGGGTGTGCAGCACGACCAGCATCCGGAACTGCGGGAGGGTCACCCGTTCCTCGACCTCGCCGAGGGAACGGGCCGAGACCGCCACCAGCAGGCGGGAGGCGGTCAGTACCGCCCTGGTGACAGCATCAACATCGTCCATGGCCCCCTCAGGGGTGTCGCGCTCCGGCATGGGTCCTTTCTACCGTGCCGACGTCACGGCCGACTCACCTGTCACCGCCGCTCCCCCGGACCGGACGCCCCACGGGGGCGCACAGACCTCAGCGGTAGTCGGGGTTGGGGGCGTCGAAGCGGCAGCCCGCGTCCCACTCCGAGCGCTGGTTGCCGTGGGCCGGGATGCCCTTGGCGCGCTTGAGCAGCGCGGCCAGGTGCATGAGGTTCCAGGTCATGAAGGTCGTGTTGCGGTTGGTGAAGTCGTTCTCCGGTCCGCCCGACCCGGGGTCCAGATACGAGGGTCCCGGCCCCGCCGGCCCGATCCAGCCGGCGTCGGCCTGCGGCGGGATGGTGTAGCCCAGGTGCTGGAGGCTGTAGAGGATGTTCATCGCGCAGTGCTTCACGCCGTCTTCGTTGCCGGTGATCAGGCAGCCGCCGACGCGGCCGTAGTAGGCGTACTGGCCCTCGGAGTTGAGCAGGCCCGAGCAGCTGTAGAGGCGTTCGACGACCTGCTTGGTGACCGAACTGTTGTCGCCCAGCCAGATCGGTCCGGCGATCACCAGGATGTCGGCGGCCATGACCTTCTCGTACAGCGCCGGCCACTCGTCCGTCGCGAAGCCGTGTTCGGTCATGTCCGGGTAGACACCGGGGGCGAGGTCGTGGTCGACGGCGCGGATCACGTCCGTCCGCACCCCCGCGCCGTCATGATCGCCCGGCTCTTGTCGATCAGGCCCTGGGTGTGGCTCCGCTGGGGTGACGGCTTGAGTGTGCAGTTGATGAACAGGGCGGTGAGGTCGTCGAAGCGGTAGCTGTCGTCGGTCGCGTTCACGGTGACTCCTCGAGCAGGGGACCGCGGTCCCTCCCGGGGAAGGACCGCTTCAGCCGCAGCCTCTCGTGCGGATCTCCGTTTGTCGCGCTTTGCCGGTCATCCGTCATCATTCCGACCGATGTCGTGGACCGTCATTCGGTCTCCAGGCGGCGGACGTCCTCCTCGTCCCAGGTGCGGGTGTCGCGAGGCTGGGTGTAGGGCTCGCGCTCGGGCGGGAGGCCGCCGGCGATGGCCCGCTGCCGTACGGTCTCGGCGTCGAACTCCAGGCCCAGGAGAATCGCGAGGTTGCTGATCCACAGCCAGACGAGGAAGACGATGACGCCCGCCATGGTGCCGTAGGTCTTGTTGTACGAGGCGAAGTTGGCGACGTAGAACGCGAACCCGGCGGAGGCGGCCAGCCAGATCAGCAGGGCGAGCAGACTGCCCGGGGTGATCCACCGGAAGCCCTTGACCTTGGCGTTGGGGGTCGCCCAGTACAGCAGCGCGATCATCACGGTCACCAGTAGGACGAGGACGGGCCACTTGGCGATCGCCCACACCGTCAGCGCGGTGTCACCGATGCCGAGTGTCTGCCCGGCCTGGCGGGCCAGCCCACCGGTGAAGACCACGATCAGCGCGCTGATCACGGCCAGCACCATGAGCACGACCGTCACCCCGACCCGTACCGGCAGCACCTTCCACACCGGCCGGCCCTCCGGCATGTCGTACACGGCGTTCGCCGCGCGGATGAAGGCGGCCACGTAGCCGGACGCCGACCAGATCGCCAGCACGATACCGACCAGGGCCATCACCGAGCCGACCCCGGAGTTGTTCTGCAGCTGTTCCACCGCGCGGGTGATGATGTCGCGCGCCGAGCCGGGGGCCAGTGTCTTGAGGTTGGACAGCACCTTGTCCGTGGCGGACTTGCCGGTGATGCCCAGCAGGGACACCAGCACCAGCAGAGCCGGGAACAGGGACAGCACCCCGTAGTAGGTCAGCGCCGCCGCCCGGTCCGTGAGCTCGTCGTCCTTGAACTCCTTCAGGCTGCCCTTGAACACGGCGCCCCAGGCGCCCTTCGGCATTTTGGCCGGGGTGTCGGGGGCGGCCCGTTCGACCTCCCCGTCCGGTCCTGCCTCCTGCGGCGAAGGCACCCGGGAGTCCGGGTGGTCGTCGCGGTGGTCCTGGTCTTTACGTCCCGGAAGATGCAGCTTCGCCATGGCTGCCGGGTAACCCGGCGACGCCGCCTCAAGCAGGGGTATCCGAGCGGGCACCGTTCCCGGCCTGCTCAAGGCCGTGACGTTTCCGGCGGATCCAGGGTGAACACCGTGATCCACTCGGCGTCCGCGGCGTGGTAGCCGAGGTCGACCAGGGCCTCGGCGACGGCACGCATGTGTCCGGCGCCGTAGACGACGGCGATGGAGAAGGCTCCGGTGCGGCCCGCGTAGGCCCCGTCGAGGCCGGTCAGGGCCTGGGTCAGCAGCCGGTCGCGGCGTCGCAGCACCAGGTCGTCCAGGCCCGGCCAGAAGTCCGCCGCGGCCTCCTCCCCCTCGCTCATCAGGTCTTCCAGCTCGAGATGCCGGGCGAGCCAGCGGCGGGTGCCCAGCAGGCGCATCCCCGTGGTGAAGGCGGGGACGAGGGTGGCCACCAGCGCGCGTTCCCTCCACGGCAGACGCGCGTACCCCTCCTGGAACCGAGCGGCGCTCATGTCCGGGCACACCACCGGCAGCCCGAGCGCGTCGAAGTCCAGGTCCTGCACCACCAGGCCCAGGCGTTCGTGACCGTCCAGCCGGCGGTAGGAGGCGACCAAGGCGTCGGCGCCGGGCGAGCCCTCCCCGACACCCTCCGCCACGACCAGGTGGCAGGTGCGGCGCAGCCGTGCCGCCACTTCCCGGTAGAAGGCCGCCTCCGCCAGATGGACCATGGGGAAGAGCACGAAGGCCAGGTCCGTCCCCGGCCGCGTGAACCGGATCACGGCCGAGCGCACCCCGGCCAGCCCGGTCACCTCGATGAACTGCACGCCCGCCTCCTCCGGTGCCCGGCCTCTTTCCTGCCATCACGCGAAAGAGCCGTCCGCGAGTTGCCGGGCACCGGCCCCCAATCAGCGCACGCCCCCCGTATGCGGGGAGCGAGGAGTCAGTCGAGCGTGATCTCGGGGCGGTACAGGTCCAGCCACAGCGCCAGGTCGAGTGCGCGTTCCAGGCCGCGTCGCCCGGCCTGCGAACTCACCGCCGTCTCCCGGTGTGCGACGCGGTGCAGACGGTCGCGGTCGACGAGGTCGAAGACCGGGTGGGTGGTCCGGGACAACAGGTCCTTGGCCTGATCCTGGAGCGCGACGGCGTACTTGGGGTCCTGGGTGGAGGGGTAGGGGCTCTTGACCCTGTCGTACACGGACTTCGGCAGCAGGTCGGCGGTCGCCTCGCGCAGCAGGCTCTTTTCCCTGCCGTCGAAGGACTTCAGCGCCCAGGGGGTGTTGTAGACGTACTCGACGAGCCGGTGGTCGCAGAACGGGACGCGGACCTCCAGTCCGACGGCCATGCTGGCGCGGTCCTTGCGGTCGAGCAGGATGCGGACGAACCGGGTGAGGTGCAGGTGGCAGATCTGCCGCATGCGGTACTCGAAGTCGCTCTCCCCGTCGAGGCGGACGATGCCGGAGACGGCGGTGCGGTAGCCGTCCGCGATGTACCCGTCGAGGTCGAGGGTGTCGAGAAGGCCGGGGCGCAGGATCTCGGCGTCCTCGCCGAAGTGGCGGCCGAAGCGCACCAGCCAGGGGAAGGTGGCGGCGGCGCGGGCCTCTTCGTCGAAGAACTGCTGGTAGCCGCCGAAGACCTCGTCGGCGGACTCGCCGGACAGGGCGACCGTCGACTGGTCCCGGATGGCCCGGAACAGCAGGTACAGCGAGGCGTCCATGTCGCCGAGCCCGGCGGGCAGGTCGCGGGCCCGGACGACCTTGGCGCGGACGTCGGGGTCGGCGAGGGTCTGCGCGTCGAGGACGATGTCCTGGTGTTCGGTGTGGGCGGTGCGGGCCACGTCGTGGACGAACGGTGTGTCGGGGGTGCCGCGCAGGTCGTCGGCGACGAAGTGGTCGGCCTGGCCGACGAAGTCGACGGCGAAGCTGCGCACCTTCTCGCCCTGCTCGCCGAGCCGGCGGGCGGCGATCGCGGTCATGGCGGAGGAGTCGAGGCCGCCGGAGAGCAGGGTGCAGCGAGGCACGTCGGCGACGAGTTGGCGGCGCACGATGTCGTCGAGGAGGGAGCGGACGGTGGCGATGGTGGTGTGGCGGTCGTCCGTGTGCGGCCTGGTCTCCAGCTGCCAGTAAGCGCGGCGGTCGATCCCCGCCCAGTCGACGGTGACGACGGTGCCGGGTTCAACCTCCGCCATGCCGTCCCAGACGGCGTGCCCCGGCGTCTTGACCATGGTGAACAGCTCCCGCACGCCGTCCGCGGTGACGCGGGCGGTGGCCAGCGGGTGGGCGAGGATCGCCTTGGGTTCGGAGCCGAACAGCACTCCGTCGGGCGTCGGGTAGTAGTAGAAGGGCTTGATGCCCATGCGGTCGCGGATCATCACCAGCTTGTCCCGGCGGCCGTCCCAGACGGCGAACGCGTACATCCCGTTGAGCCGTTCCGCGATGTCCTCGCCCCATTCGAGGTAGCCGTGCAGGACCACTTCGGTGTCGGACTGGGTGGTGAGACGGTGGCCGCGGCCGGTGAGTTCACGGCGCAGCTCGGTGAAGTTGTACGTCTCCCCGGAATAGACGAGCGCCACGGTCCCGTGCGGGGTGTCCACGCTCATGGGCTGCCTGCCGCCGGGAAGGTCGATGATCGCCAGCCTGCGGTGCCCGAGGGCCGCGTGGCCCTGGATCCAGGTGCCGCGGTCGTCCGGTCCCCGGCAGGCCATCGTGTGCGTCATCGCATCCAATGCGGCTGTCTGTGTGCTCAGTTCGCGGTCGAAGGAGATCCAGCCGGTGATGCCGCACATGTGGTGCCTCCCGCTCCGGGCCCGCCCGGGCCGCCCTGCCACGTGGGGTTTTGCTCGCGCTACGACGGCTCACGGACAAATAAGTTGTAACTGCCATGCATTTCGAGCGTGCCCCGTGTGCTCGGGGTGGTCAACACGGCTGTAACGTCACCCAGGCGCCGACCCCCTTGTTTTCGGACCCACTTGGCAGACGCAAAACCCGGGGACGCCGGTGTCGCCGGAGCGGTCCCCACGGGAATCGGCCACAGGCAAAATCTTCTTCAGTTCCGGGCGTGCTCCTCATCGGCTCTGCAAAGGGCCTGACGTCGGTCCTTCGGAGGCCCGACTCCCTTGTGGTCGGGGCGAGTTGGCACGCGAGTACGATGATCGAGTGTTCGGCCCCCTTCTGACACCCGCCGCGCTGGAGCTGCCATGACGACCGGCCCACAGTCCTCCGCCCGGATCGACACCGGCCGGCCGCATCCCGCACGGGTCTACGACTGGCTGCTCGGCGGCAAGGACAACTACCCGGTCGACGAAGCCGTCGGGGAGCAACTGCCTCCCCAGGCACGGGACGCGGCCCGGCAGAACCGGGAGTTCATGCACCGGGCGGCCGCGTGGCTCGCCGCGCGGGGCATCGACCAGTTCCTGGACATCGGCACGGGGATCCCCACCGAGCCGAACCTCCATCAGATCGTGCAGAAGATCGTGCCGGCGGCGAAGGTCGTCTACGCCGACAACGACCCGATCGTGCTGCGCCATGCCGAGGCGCTGCTGATCAGCCACCCCGAAGGGGTCACCGACTACATCGAGGCCGACGTTCGGCATCCGGAAGGCATCGTCGAACACGCACGGCACGTCCTCGACTTCGACCGGCCCATCGCGTTGTCGCTCATCGCGCTGATGCACTTCATCACCGACGAGCAGGACGCCCACGGCATCGTCCGCAATCTGGTGGCCACGCTCCCGCCGGGCAGCCATCTGGTGCTGACGCACGCCGCGTCGGACCTCTTTCCGGAACTCGCCGCACGCGTCACGGCCGAGTACGCGAAGGGCGGCATCCGGCTCGGCTTCCGCACGCGTCCGGAGGTGGAGCGCTTCTTCGACGGTCTGGAGCTCGTGTCACCCGGCCTGGTCACCGCCACCGAGTGGGGGCTCTCGACCGCGGCCACGGAGGCGGAGGACAGCGGCATCTACGCGGGCGTGGCCCGCGTCGGCTGAGATCCTGGCGGGTCTCAGTCGGCCAGGGTCGCGGCGAGTTCCCTGGTGGCGTGGACGAGTTCGGCGTCCGGCTCGGCCAGCAGACCCGGAATCACGCCGCGCTGGGCCCTCACCGCGCTGCGGGCCGCGCTCTCCCATTCGACGTGGTCGCCATGGAGACGGCGGAGCTTCGGATAGGCGGCGGCGATGGTCTCCCACTGCCGGGCGGCGGCGATGTTGCGCAGCAGCCGCAGGATCTGCGCCCGGCAGGCGGTCTGCGGGCGCTGCGCGAGGTCCCACAGGAAGGGAACGGTGACGGCGGTCGCCTGCCCGACGACGAATCCGTACTGGCAGATGCGGTGTTGCAGCCGCTCCAGCGCGTTGCGGGCGGCGGGTTCGTCGCCCGAGGCGACGGCGGCGAGTAAGAAGGGGATGGCCGCGGCGGATCCCGAGGCGTCCTCGATGTCGCGCCAGGAGATGAGGCCGACGTCCCGGAGCGCTACGGGGAGTCCCTCCTCCCCCACCGGGCGCTGACCGCCGAGGACACCGGCTTGTGACGTCATGTCAGGCGAGCGCCTCTGTGGGCAGGATGGCCCAGACCGTCTTGCCGACCGGGGTGTAGCGGGTCCAGCCCCAGTGCTGGGCGAGCGCCTCGACCAGGAACAGGCCGCGGCCGTGCTCCTGGAAGGAGTCCGGGGTGTGCGGGCTGACCGGGACGGCGTCGCTCCGGTCGGTGACAGCGCACACCAGGTGAGCCCGCCGACGCGTGAGCCTCAGGCGCACGTCGGACCCTCTTTCGTCGCCCGGTTCACAGGTACGGGCGTGCAGCATGGCGTTCGCCGTCAGTTCGGAGACGACCATCAGGGCGTCGTCGAGACACCGGTCCAACCCCCAGTCGACGAGCGCGCGTTGGGTGAACGCGCGGGCCTGGCCACATCCGGTGAGATCACCGGAGAGGCAGAGCTGGACCGTCCTGGGTGCGGCGGGCCGGGTGGTACCGGTGACTGCGGCCCGTCCCACCGGGAACGCGGTGGGACCGGACCAGGGTGCTGGGTGCGCGGGGAGCGACACGGCATCTCCTGAAGTGACGTCAGGACGGGGCAGGCATGAAGGTCGGCGTCGTGGTTAGTATCCACCCTGAGAGCGACTCCGTGCAATTTCACGAGAAATTGCGCGCAGTTCCAGCCAGCCAGCGCCACTTGGGACAGGGCCGCCTCGAAAGCGGTGGCGACCGCGTGGCGCGACACATGCGAGGAGAGAGCGGTGTCTTCGATTCCGAACGGGGTGCGAGCCAGCTCACTGGACGTCCGCTGGCTCAAGAGCCGGCACAGCAACGCCGAGGGCAACTGTGTCGAGGTCGCGGCGCTGGCCGAGGGCGGCGTGGCGCTGCGCAACTCCCGTGATCCGCACGGGCCCGCGCTGATCTACACGCCGGCCGAGGTGGCCGCGTTCCTCGCGGGCGTCCGGGACGGCGAGTTCGACCACCTGCTGTGACGGCACGGACGCAATCTCTTCGGCCGACGCCTACGGCAGGAGGCGTACAGATGCGATAATGCATGCTGTTGCCCACTGCCCACTGGGAGTCAGGATGCCCTCGGAGTCACCCCGCGTCTCCCGCCTCGAACCGTACCTGGACCGCACCGAGCCCGCGCCGACTCTGCTGAAGATGCTGGTCGGCGTGCAGTTGGCGGGCTTCCGAGAGGACGCCGGGCTCTCGCAGGAACAGGCCGCCCGCTCCGTGGGGTTCAGCCCGGCGAAGCTGTCGCGCATCGAGGCGGGCAAGGGACGCAGGCCACCCACCGAGGTCGATGTGCGCGCTCTGCTGGATTTGTACAAGACCGAGGAGTACGAGACCTCGGTGCTGCTGCAACTGCTGCGGCGCGCCGGGGAACCGGGGTGGTGGCAGCGCTTCGACAAGCGTCTGATGCCCGAGTGGTTCGACCGGCTCGTCGGCCTGCAGGAAGCGGCCGACTCCATCCGTACCTTCGAGATCCAGTACGTTCCCGGACTGCTGCAGACCCCGGCCTACACCCGTGCCGTGGTGCAGCGCGGGCTGCCGTCGGCACCGACCCGCGAGGTGGATCGGCGCGTCGAACTGCGCATGAAGCGCGCGGAGTTGCTGCAGCGTGCGGACCCGCCACAGCTGTGGGCCGTCGTCGACGAGTCCGTGCTGCTGCGCGTCCTGGGCAGCCGGGACATCATGCGCGGGCAGCTTGAGCACCTGATCGAGATGGCCCGACTTCCGCACGTGACGCTGCAGATCGTCCCGCTGGACGTGACCAACGCCTCCGCGCCGGCCATCCCCGTCACCTATCTGCGCTTCGGCGGACTCGACCTGCCGGACGTCGTCTACCTGGAGCACATCAAGAGCGCCACGTTCCTGGAGGACCGCGACGAGACGGAGCAGTACCGGGTGACGCTCGACCAACTGGCCGACGACGCCCTCGACCCCCGCCAGTCCCTGGCCCGCCTGCGCGAGACGGCCGAACAGCGCTACCGCCTCGGGTGAGCCGAGGCCCACGGCGCTGCGGCGTCACGTGATCCGCTCCGCAGCGCCACGGCATCAGGTGATCCTGCCCGCAGCGCTGCGGCGTCGTGTGAGCCACGGTCCGGTGACGGCTACGGCATCCGGCCCACTCCGCCGAACTCGATCCACTCCTGGGTGGCCTGGCGCGGGGCCACGTCGTTGTCGGGCCGCCAGGTGGAGACCTCCACCAGTCCCGGTTCGAGGATCTCCAGACCCTCGAACCACTCCGCGACGTCCTTCTCCTGGCGCACCCGGCCCCAGTGGCCCTGCGTCGCCTGGTCCATGAAGTCCGTGACGAACTTCCGGACCTCCGCGTCCTCGCTGACCAGCTGACACATCAGCAGGCAGCTGCCCGGCGCGAGCCGCTCGCGCACCCGGCGCACCACCGCGACGGGCCCTTCGGTCTCGCTGTCCGGGATGCAGTGGAACACCGAGTTGAACAGCACCGCCACCGGCTGCGAGAAGTCGATCAGCCGCTCGGTGTCCGGGTGGGAGAAGATCTCCTCGGTGTCGCGCAGGTCGGCCTGGATGACGGCGGTGCGGTCGTTCTGGTCCAGCAGGGCGCGGCCGTGCACCAGGACCATCGGATCGTTGTCGACGTACACCACCCGCGACTCGGGATCGATCCGCTGCGCCACCTGGTGCACGTTGTCCTGGGTGGGCAGACCTGATCCGTGGTCCAGGAACTGCCGGATGCCGTACTCCTTGGCCAGCACCGCGACCACCCGCTGCAGGAAACGCCGGTTGTTCAGGGCCAGCGCTCGTGTGCTGGGCACCACCTTGTCCAGTTCCTCGCAGGCGGCCCGGTCCACCGCGTAGTTGTCCTTGCCGCCCAGGTAGTGGTCGTACATGCGCGCGGCCGTCGGAACCGTGGCATCGATCTTGGTGGACAGCCGCTTCCCGGACTCCATCGTCTCCCCCAGCCGCACGTCGCGCGCCGAGGGCCCGGCGCGCCAGGCAACCCATCCTAGGGAGTGGGCACTTGACTCGGCCACCTCCTTGGCCCGGCTGCCCCCGCCGATGTGGGGCGACTACCACGTGTTCGTGGTGTCGCGGATCCGCGAGGCGCACGACTCCGGGCTGCCGACCCGGCAGGCGGTCACCCACGGCATCCGCAGCACGGCCGGCGTGGTGACCAGCGCGGCGGTCATCATGGTGGCGGTGTTCGCCGTACTGGCCACCCTGTCCATGCAGGACTTCAAGCAGATGGGCGTCGGGCTCGGCGTGGCCATCCTGCTCGACGCGACCGTCGTACGGGGCGTGCTGCTGCCGTCGGTGCTGTCGCTGCTGGGCGAACGGACCTGGTACCTGCCCCGTCGGCTGCCGTGGTCGCGGATCGGCTGCCGCGAGACGGACGGGCCGGCTGCGCACACCTCCTGAGCGGCCGAGCCGAGAAAGCGGTCAGCTGTCGCGGTGGGCGGTGAACTCGTGTGTCCCCGGGCCCATTCCACGGATCGTGACACTCGCGTCGATGACACCGACCCCGTCGGATACGGCGTGGCGCCCGTCCCACAGGGTGCGGCCGCCGGACCGCACGGTCAGCCGTCGGCCCTCCCCCGGCAGGACCAGCGTGCCCCGCGTCCCCGTGGGGACGTCGAGTACGACGTGGAAGGTCCGTCCGGAGTTCTCCCAGGCGACCCGCAAAGCGCCGTGGGGAGTGGGCAGTTGGCCCTGCGCCCAGGCCACGTCGCCCGGATGCGGACGCACCTGCCAGGTGGCGTATCCCGGTGAGGTCGGGACCGCCCCCAGCAACTGGTGGGTCAGGGCCGGCAGGACACCGGTGGACCAGCCGTGCGCCATGCTGGTGTAGGCGTCCTCGTACAGGGACCCCCCGGGGCCGACGCCCTCCCAGTGCGTGGTGCCGGGATCGTGCCCGTCCGTCCACCCGTAGGTGCGCCGGATCTGGTCCAGCGCGGAGTCCGTGCGCCCGGTGAGGAAGCGGGCCACGATCTCCGGGTACGACGTGAAGGCGTACACGCGCTGGGCGGCGCCGTCGAAGAGGGTGTCGTTGTCCATGAACGCGTTGCCGTACGGCAGTCGTGTCGTGGCGTCGAGATGGGCGAGGGCCGCCGCCGCGCGCCCGGCGTCGGCTACGCCCGCGGTGACGGCGAGGGCGTTGCCGTCCTGGGCGTGGCGTACCGGACCGGTGGCGGAGTCGAGGTAGGCGCCCGCGTCGGCGTCCCACAGATGCGTGTTGATCGCGCCCGTGACCGCCTCGGCCCGCTGGGTCCAGCGGGCCGCGTCGGACGCGTGGCCCAACAGCCGGGCGAGTCGGGCGGCGTCCCTGAGGGCCTGGATGTACAGGACGTTGTAGTAGGTGACCCGGCCGGTGCGGTTCAGGAAGGCGTAGTCGCCGTATCCGCCGGTGCCGTTGAGCCCCTTGCTGAGCAGCCCGGCCCTCGTCGGTGACGCTCGGGTACCAGGTGTCCAGCACCTTCACCAGGTTCGGGTGGTAGCGCGCCGCGTAGGCCCGGTCGCCGGTGTACAGCACGTAGTCCCAGCTGCAGGTGACCCACCACAGGGGGTAGTCGAACAGGGGGAGGGTGTAGCCGGAGATGGACGCGGGGGGTATCCAGCCGTCGGCGCGCTGGTGGTGGGCCAGATCGGCGAGGACGTTGCGGGCGGCGGCCGCCGCGTCGTCGTGGGTGAGGTACAACGTCCGTGCCGACACGGCCAGATCACCGACGTAGGGGTCGCGGTCGCGTTTCGCCCCGTCGTGCAGGACGAGCCTGCCTTCGAGCGAGGCGCTCCAGGCGCCCCGCGGGTCGACGTCGTCCTGGCGGAAGGTGTCGGTGACGAGCTCGTTGGTGTACGCGGCGCCGTACCAGTAGCGGTTGAGGTCGTCGTCGGAGCAGAGGAACCAACCGCGGTAGGTCGCGGGCGTGCCCCGGTAGGCGGTGAAGTCCAGGCTGACGGAGTCGATCTCGACCGTCCCCCAGGGCTGCGCCGCCGGGGCGTCGGACGGCAGGGCGTCGAGGCTGATCCGCAGGTAGCGGAAGCCGTGCAGGCCGTCGGCGTAGACCTTGTCGCCCGCCTGGAAGCCCTTGTGGTCGGTCCAGTCGGCGCCCTGCGGCGGGACGGCGAACTGGTCGGTTCCCCGGCCCGCGCCGCCGGACTGGTCGGAGCGGGTGAAGTCGGAGCGGTCGGTGAGGAAGCGCAGGGTCTCGGAGAACGCGAGGCGTACCCCCGGCGCGTTGTCGGAGGCGGAGGTGAAGCGGATGCGCGGGTACCCGACGACGACCTTGCCGAAGTCGACCGTGACGGCGGGCGGCGGGGCCGGTGGTTCGACGGGCTCCGGCCACACCTCGTTGATCCTGGTGAACGCCCCGTGAGGAGTGTCCTGGACGGCGGTCACGGTGATGCGTACCCGGCTCGCCAGGACCGCGGCGCGGAAGGGCACCGCCCGCTGGATGACATCGTTGTCGGAGACCGTGGCGGCGGTCGTCCAGATGCCGTCCGCCCCCACCTCGACCGTGAAGGCGGTGGGCACCCCGTCACTGTTGGAGATCACCGTGATCCCGGACAGCTGCCGGGCCTCGGGCAGGGAGATGGTCAGGACGTCGGGGTAGGCGCCCGGGGTGTCGTCGTTCCAGAAGGTGTCGGGATCTCCGTCGACGGCGTTGGTGGCGTCGTAGGTGCGCGGTCGCCCGTCGTTGCCGTTGTTTCCGGCGTGCGTGGTCGACGCCTCGGCCGTGGTACCCGCCGGCCAGCGGGGCGCGGGGGCGGGCTGCGGGCGGTGCAGCACGGTGCCGGCGCCGCCGGGTTTCAGCAGTGCGTCCGGGTGGCGTACGTCGCCGGTGGGGTCGAGGATCCGTTCGGGCCGCACGGTGCGGGATGCGGGCCCGTGGACGTAGCGCTGCCAGCCGGTCCCCGGGCGCGGGGCTCTGACGGCGGCGTCCGCGCCGGGGGCCGCGGCGGCGGGTGCCGTACCCGGCGGACCGATGATCAGGGCTGCGGCCCCGGCGCCCGCCGCGATGACGGTGCGGCGGCGCGGGGCGGGCGGTTCGGCGTTCTCCGACGTGCTGATCGATGTCATGGCACCTCGTCCTGGAAAGCGGCTGCTGCCCCGGACCGCGCATTGAAACGATTCAATACGCTGGGGCAGGGCGACGCTATCCCATGACCCGCAACACGTACAGACACCGCGCAGGCACTCGGTCCCGAGCAGCCCTCGTCGATGCCGGGACCGTCGCCGGTCCCGGCACCGGGACGAAGAGCCGTCCGCCTCGCGCGGTGATCAGCGCGCGATGCGGTGCCTCCTGCCTCCACGGCGGAAGCGCACGGCGACGTAGACGAGATCGGCCAGCAGTACGACCACGCCGATGATCAGCAGGTAGAACAGGCCGTGTGCGGCGAATCCGATGATGCCCAGCACGAGGGCCACGAGGACGAGGAAGAGAAAGAGGCTCATCGGCGCTCCCTGTGGCTTCGGTGGTTCACTGGCGTCAGCGGCGGGCGAGGCGGCGCTCGCCGCCGCTTCCCGGCACGTAGTCGAGTTCGTAGTGCGCGAAGATGTCGGGCTCGTCCGAGGCCGGCAGCTCACCGTCGGTGTCGATGGTCGGGGCCTTCTTCACCACGTCCTTGAGATGGACGATCTTCAGATAGCCCGGACCCACGGTCGCGCCGGGCAGCGGCGCGAAGGCCAGGCGCCGGCGCGTGGGCAGCCCCACGGTCACCGTCGCGAAGAAGGGCTGGTCCGTCGCGGTGTCCACGTAGATCGCCTCCAGGACACCGATCTTGTGTCCGTTCGGGTCGACCACGTCGTGGCCACGCCATTCACGGATGTCGCTTGCCTCGAACATCATCAACCTCCGACTTGGGGGTACCCCCGACTGCGTTCCCGATGTCTTGCCGGACAGGACTCGCTCGACGTCCCGTTCGGCTTTTTGGACCCTCGCCGCCGCCGGCTGTGACGCCGGCCGTCCCGCGCGGGGCTCAGTCGCCGGAGTCGATGCCCGTGATCACCGCCGGTCCGAGCGGCGCGCTGCCCTCGTCGAGCCCGACGGAGTCCAGCGCCGCCTCCGCATAGCGGCGGGCCTCCCGTTCCGCCTCCGGGCCGCTGGGCGCGTCGACGGTGACGCGGACGGTGAAGGTGCCGTCGTCGTTGACGGTGAGGACGTCGAGATCCTCCTCGTTGCCCATGTGCGTGTGGTGCGGGTCCGCCGGGCGCAGGGCCCGGGCGAGTTCGTCCTGTGTCTGCTGCCCGGCGTCGCCGGTGAAGGTCCCCGGCACCGAGATGACGTACGTCGTCACTGTTCTCCTCCCTCGGTCCCTTTCCGTCTACCCCGCTCGGGCGTCAAGATCCCGGGCGTCTGCGCAGTCGCCCGCACGGCGCCGTCTGCGGCCGGGCCCGGCCGCAGCGCCGGGGGTCGCCCCGTACGGCGGGAATCCACAGACCGACCCGGACCGATCGCCCCGCCGCGGATGCGGAGTTCCGCCCACCGTCGCTGCAGCCCACGAGCAGGGCGGCCGGCGCCGTGGCGGCGAGAACGCGCCCCGCGAGAGGCTTCATGCCTCGTGCGCCGCCGGCGGCGCACGAGGAGGACGGCGTCACCGCCTACGACGACGACCGCGGCGGCGCCCCCGCCGATCAGCGCTCAGCGCACCCCCTGGCCCCGACGGTTCCGCCGCGCGACGGCCGCTGTCAGACCTCCGTGAGAGCGTGAGGGGACCGGCACCGTGCGCGTAGAGCCGAGGAGGGCCGCGTCATGGCCGACGTCGATGCGCAGTTCCTGCGCGGCCTGTTCGACGAGGAGGGCAGCCTGCACGCGGGCGGCCGGACGGCGCTGTACCGGCTGTACGGCCTGGAGGGCCTGCTGTACGTCGGGATCTCCGTGGCCCCGCTCACCCGGGTACGCACGCATCTGCGGGAACAGCCGTGGAGATCGCTCGTGGTCGGGATACGGATCGACTACCCGGAGGACGCGGAGGCCGCAGAACGCGAGGCGATGTGGACCGAGCGCCCCAAGTACAACGTGATCTTCAACGGCGTGCGCCCGCCCCCTCCCCCGGACCGCGTCGCCCGGCTGAGGACCGAACTCTCCCTAGAGCGGCGGAGGTTGGCGGAATTCGAGGCGGCCGTGCCCGAGTCGACGACCCATCTGCGGCTGATCACTCGCGGGATCGCGGCGAAGCGGGCCAGGATCGCGAAGCTGCTCGCGCGGATCGAGGAGGCCGAGGCCGCGCGAGCCCAGGTCCCGCAGCAGGTGAGGCGGGTGGAATGACGGGCGTGGGCGGGGTGCCGGGCGGAGCGGTCGGCGGCGGCCGGGACGGGCCGCGGTTTCGCCGTCCGCGGACCGGAGGCAGCATGGAAGTGCCGTTGGTCGGCATCCGGGAGTTTCGGCGTGGCCGGAAAGCAGCGCCTGATTCCGCGGTCGGTGGAGGTGGTGTCCGGATGACAGCCGAATCGTTCCCGCCGGAGGGGGATGCGTACGGCATCGACACGCCCCCACCCACCCGGCTGCTGGACGTCCTGAGCGTGGCCGCGACGGTCGTCGACGCCGACGGACGGATCGTGTTCTGGACTCCGCAGGCCGAGGAACTCTTCGGCTACAGCGCACAGGAGGCGCTCGGGAAGTACGCGGCCCGGCTGTTCATCCACCCCCAGCACCTGAAGGCCGTGGTCAGACTGTTCACGGAGGTCCTGGAGACGGGCCGGAGCTGGGCGGGCGCCTTCCCCATCCGGCACAAGGACGGCAGCACCCGGCTGATGGAGTTCCGCAACATGCGGCTCCAGGACGATCTCGGGGACCTCTACGCCCTGGGCATCGCCGCCGACCACAACCTGCTCCAGCGTGTGGAGACCGATCTGGCGCTGTGCGAGAAGCTGATCGCCCAGTCGCCGATCGGTCTCGCCCTGCTCGACCCCGATCTGCGGCACGTCCTGGTCAACCCGGCGCTGGCGCGCATCGACGGCATGTCCGCCGAGGACCATGTCGGCCGCGGGCTGCGGGAGACCCTGCCGCTGCCCGACATCGACACCATCGAGTCGGCGCTGCGCCGGGTGCTGACCACCGGGATACCGATGCTCGACCAGTACCACGTGGGCCGTCTCTCGGTGGACGCTGAGGACGACCGCGCCTGGTCGCTGTCCTTCTACCGGCTGGAGGACCCCGGCGGGCGGGTCCTGGGCGCGGCCATGTCGGTCGTCGACGTCACCGAACGGCACCGTGCGGCGGCCGAGGCCGACCGGGCCCGGCGGCGGCTCGCGCTGATCGCCGACGCCTCCGTGCGCGTCGGCACCACACTGGAGGTGGAGGAGACGGCCCGGGAACTGGCCGAGATCACGGTGCCCCAGCTCGCCGACGTGGTCGCCGTGGACATCCTCGACTCCGCGCTGGCCTGCCGCCGCTCACGCGTGCCCGACGACGGCCCCGAGCTCTTCCGCGCCCTCGCGCTGAAGGCGGCCCATCCGTCCGAGGCGCTGCGCGCGGCCGACCCCCCGGGCGGACTCGCCGCCTACGACGGGGACCGGCTGGTCACGCTGTGCGTGCACTCCGGCCGCCCGGTGCTGGTGCGGCACGTCGACGCCCAGGATTTGCCGCGCATCGCCCGGGACGCGGAGGCCGGGTCGCTCCTGGCGCGCGCCGGAGTCCACTCGTACCTCGCGGTGCCGCTGATCGCCCATGGCGAGGTGATCGGTGCGCTCGACCTCAAGCGCACCAGCAATCCGATCCCCTTCGACGAGGACGACGTCGTCCTCGCCACCGAACTGGCCGGACGCGCGGCCGTGGCCATCGACAACGCCCGCTGGTTCCAGAGCGTGCGCAACACCGCCCTCACCCTGCAGCGCAGCCTCCTGCCCGACCATCCGCCGGAGCACTCGGGCCTGGAGCTCGCCTCCCGCTACCAGCCCGCGCAGGCCACCAGTGAGGTCGGCGGCGACTGGTACGACGTCATTCCGCTGAGCGACGACAAGACCGCCCTGGTCGTCGGGGACGTCATGGGCAACGGCATCGACGCGGCCGCCACCATGGGCCGGCTGCGCACCGCCACCTGCGCCTACGCCGACCTCGATCTCGCCCCCGCCGACGTACTCCAGCACCTCGACAAGATCACCTGCGATCTGGAGCACTACATCGTCACCTGTCTCTACGCCGTCTACGACCCCCGCACGCGGCTGTGCCACCTCGCCAACGCCGGGCACATGCCACCCGCGATCGCCCACCCCGGCCGCTCCCCGGAACTCCTCGACCTGCCCTCCGGCGCGCCGCTCGGCGTCGGCGGCGTCCCCTTCGAGGCCACCACCGTCCGGCTCGACCCCGGTGACCTGCTGGTGCTCTACACGGACGGACTCGTCGAGACCCGGCAGCACCCCATCGACGACCGGCTCGACGTGCTGCTGGGCTTCCTCGACGAGCCCCAGCGCCCCCTGGAGGAGACCTGCGACCTCCTGCTCTACGGCCTGCGCCACCCCGACGACCACGACGATGTCGCCCTGCTGATCGCGCGGGCCGTCTAGGCGCGAAGTGGCCGTGGCAAGGCGGCAGTTGCAGCCGGCCGCGCCGGTTCAGCCGAGGCGGGCCTCGACGTCCCCGTTGACCGTGGTCAGGGTCATGTCGGGGCCCCGGTTCCCCTTGCTGGCCGGGACGTTCGTGGTGGCGCGGCCGTTGTCGGTGTCCGCCGTGACCCGGTAGGCGGGAGCGTCGTGGGGGACAGTGACGTCGACCGAGCCGTTGGTGGTCGTCGCCGTCACGCTCGACGGTGCCGTGGCGCAGGCGAGGACCACGTCCCCGTTGGTGGTCGCAGCCCGTACGCGTGCGGCGTCGAGACCCGTCACACGTACGGAGCCGTTGCGGGTGGCCAGCCGCACGGGCGCGTCCGCGCGTCCTGAACGGGTCACCGTCATGTCGCCGTCGACGGTCGTCAGGTCCAGTGCGGCGGCGACGCCCGCGGCGTCGATGCCGGCGTTGCGGGCGCTGACGGTGACGCTCAGGCCGTCCGGCACCCGCACAGCGGGCATGCGCGGACACGAGCCGTCGGCGGTCCCCTTCCCGTCGCGGCACGACAGGTCCAGGGTCCAGGTGCGGCCCCGGTGGGACCACTCGGCGTGGACGCGGTCGTCGACGGTGACCCGGTGGCCGTCGGTGGGGCGCAGCCGTAGCCCGTTGTCGGTGGTCACCACGAGACGGCCGCCCGGTACGCCCGTGGCGGGAGGCTGCGCCGTCGCGAGAGCGGGGGACGCGGCGTCTCCGTGGCCGCCGCACGCCGCGGCGGCCGGGAGCACGGTCAGCGTGAGGGCCAGGGACAGGACCCGCCTTGTCGTCGTCGCCTTCATGTGCGTACGACTGCCCCCGCATCGCCCCGTCATGGCCGGCACCCGCGGCGCAGGCCCGCGTCCCACCGTGATTGGCTTGGCCCCGTCACCGCGACCGATCCGCGGTTCCGGAGAGACAGAAGGACGTTGCAGCCATGAGTCAGGCGTACGAGTACAAGGTCGTCACCTTCCGGGAGTCGCTCATCGGCGACGCGCTGGACAGCGACAAGCTGGAGAAGACGCTCAACAAGCAGGCGGAGGACGGCTGGCAGCTGAAGGCCATCACCTCCGCCGACGTCAAGGGCCGCATCGGCCCCGGGGCCGTCGAGGGCCTGCTCCTCACCTTCGAACGGCCTCGCGCGTAACCGACGGGTCCGCGGCGGTCATCGCCGCAACAGATCGAGCAGCGCCGCCGCGGGCAGGGGATGGCGGATGTCTCCACACGGGCCCGTCGTCGTCCTGGCGGTCAGCAGTGAGTTCAGGACGGCCTCCTCCACCGCGTCGAGCACCGCGGTGAACAGGGGGTCGAGACCGTCGTCCGGTACGGCGGCGGGGCCGGCCGGCATGCCCGGCGGACGGGTGCCGAACGCGAGGCCGTAGTCGCCGCTGCCGTGGCCGTACGCGGCGCCGACCCTGGCCAGGGCGTACACCGCCCGCCGGGCGAGCCGGGTCAACTGGCGTGCGTCCAGGGGCGCGTCGGTCGCCGCGACGATCATGCAGGAGCCCTGCGCCGGGCCGGGTTGCGGGGCCGGGAGGCCGACGTCGGCGGGGGTGACGGGGCGGCCTGCGACGCGCAGCGTCCCGTCGAAGTTCGCCTGCACCAGGACGCCGAGGGTGGCGCGTCGGCCGGCGAGCGGCACCTGGCGGGAGGAGGTGCCGATGCCGGCCTTGAAGCCGAGGGCGACCGTGCCGGTGCCCGCGCCGACGCATCCCTCGGCGACCGGCCCGTCGGCGGCGGTGTCGAGCGCGGCACGGACATGTTCCTCGCGCACCGGGCGGGAGCGGACATCGGACAGCAGACCGTCGTTGCACTCCCCCACCACCGGGTTCAGGCTGCGGACCGCCGCCCCTTCGGGCCGTCGCAGCATCCAGCCGACCAGCGCGTCGGCGACCCGGAAGGCGGAGAGGGTCGAGGTGAGCAGGATCGGCGTCTCCAGGGCGCCGAGTTCGACGATCTGCGTGGTGCCGAGCAGCTTGCCGTAGCCGTTGCCCGCGAACACGCCGGCCGGTAGCGGGCTGCCCGGGCCGACACCGTCGGGCACGATCGCGGTCACGCCGCTGTGCACGCGCGGCGGCTGCTCCAGCGTCGTGTGGCCGACACGGACGCCGGGCACGTCCGTGAGCGCGTTGTGCGGCCCGACGGGCAAGCCGCCCACCCCCAGCCCGAGTTCACAGGCCCTGCGCGGGAGAGGGGGTGACGGGGGCGGATCCGGTGCGGGCACGCGCATGACCGGCACCCTAGCGCCGCCGCCCGGCACCCGTGCGGCACGACGCCGCTCAGTCGTCGACGAACTGCCGCAGCTTGTCGGCGGAGCCGTTGAACTTGTCGTGGTCGCCGACCGTCTGCCCCGACGAGGTGTACTGCCACATCGTGTACGACGACCAGCCCGCCGGCAGCTCCCCGACGGTCGAGGCGTACCGGGCGACCCACAGGGGGTTGGATCCGAAGCCGGTGTAGTCGCCGGTGCAGCTGGACCACCAGGAGGTGGAGGTGTAGACGACGGCGTCGCGGCCGGTGCGGGAGCGGTAGCGGTTCAGGAAGTCCCGGATCCACGAGACCATGCCGCTCTTCGACTTGCCGTAGCAGGAGTCGCCGTAGGGGTTCCACTCGATGTCGAGGGCTCCGGGCAGGGTGCGTCCGCCGCCGGACCAGCCGCCGCCGTGGTCGACGAAGTAGTCGGCCTGTGCGGTGCCGCTGCCGGAGTCGGGGGTGGCGAAGTGGTAGGCGCCGCGGATCATGCCGGTGTCGTGGGCGCCGCCGTACTGCTGGTCGAAGTAGGGGTTCCGGTAGGACGTGCCTTCCGTGGCCTTGGTGTAGGCCCATGTGACGCCGCTGCTCCACAAGGTGGACCAGGAGACCTCGCGCTGGTGGCTGGAGACGTCGACACCCTCGGTGTGGACGGCTCGCGTCATGGGGGGCGAGCCGTCGGGGCCGCCGGCGAATCCGTCGTGGGCCATGATGCCCATGCCCATGTAGGCGGTGCCGCGCTCGGGTATGGACTCGGCGGAGGCCGGGGTGGCCGTCAGGGCGGACGAGAGGGCGAGGAGGCCGGTCAGGGAGGCGACGAGGCGCCGGCGTGCGCGGCCGTGCTGAGCGGATATGGATCTTCGCATGTCATCCATCTGACCCTCGGTGGCCCGGTACCGCACGTCACGTACGCCCTGGCGGGGCAGGTCTCCCTCTCGCCGGCGCGGGCCGCCCGGCGTTCAGCCGTCCCGCAGCCACGCCCGCGTGCCGAAGGACGCGCAGGCCCGCGCGGCCGTGGCGGCCGCGGCGCGCAGCGCCTCGACGAACCTCTCCGCCGTGATCGGGCCCGGCAGCGCGAGGTGATGGGCGAGGGCGCCGTGCAGGACGTCGCCCGCGCCCAGGGTGTCCACGACACGGACCCGGGGCACGTCCACCGTGCCCCCGCCGTCGGGGCCTTCCCACACGAGGGGCTCCGCTCCCCCGCTGACCGCCGCCCAGGCGACGCCGTGCTCCCGCAGGAACCGCAGGGTGTCCGCCGGTGTGCCGGCCCCGGGCGGCCGGAAGTCGGACGAGCAGACGGCCACGTCGATCGACGACAGCAGCGCCGGCGTGCCCTCCTTCCAACTGCCGCCGTCGAGGAGGGTGGTGCGGCCGGTCTCCCGGGCCCGGCGGGCGGTGGCCACGGCCAGTTCCATGTGGTGGCCGTCGAACTCGACGACATCGCTGCCGGCCAGCAGCGCGTCGAGGTCGTCGGGCGGCGCGAGACGGTGGCCGGCGGCGTTGGTGGAGGCGACCGCCCGGTCCCCGGTCGACGCGGTCACCAGGACGGACGACACCGCGGGCGGCTCGGACGAGTCGGCCGCCAGGTCGGACACGGTCACGCCGAGCCGGAGCAGGTCCGCCGCGACACCGGCCCCCAGCGGATGGGCTCCGACGGCCGTCAGCAGCGTGGCGGAGCCGCCGAGATGATGGAAGGTCACGGCCGCGTTCGTGGCCGGACCGCCGGCCACGACCTCCTGTTGACGGGCCGTCACCTTCTCGTTGGGGCCCGGCGCGTGATCGACGAGCTGGATGACGTCCAGCGTGCACAGCCCGACGAACAGCCCCGCCGGACGCCTCTCGCCACCGGCTCCGCCCACCAGCACCTCCTGCCGCCCGGACACGGCGTCAGTGTACGAAGCGGCGCCGGGCCGGAGCCGGGGACGACACCCCGGGCGACGGAGCCGAGGGGCGGGCGCCGTCGCCGGCCGGGGCGGTCACGGCTCCTTGGTCTCCGATTCGAGTGAGGCCCGGGTCGCCGAGCCGTAGACGCCGGGGTCGTCCTGGAGGATGACGCGGGTGAACTGGTAGCCGCGGACCGCGTTCTCCACGTCGCTGTCGAACGTGCCGTCGGCGGGGCCGTCGTAGTAGCCGACCTGCCGCAGCCGCAGTTGGAGTTCCACGACTTCCGGGCCCTTGTCGCCGAGGCGGAGGACGGGTGGGCGGCCGCCGGACCGGGTCGGCGCGGGGGCTGCGGTGGCGGTGGCGGTAGCCGTGGGTGTTCCGCTCGGGGTGCCCGACCCGGTGGGGGTGGCCGGGCCGTCGCTCACGGTGGCGCTCGGCGATGAACTCGGCGTCGTGGACGGCCCCGCCGAGGACGCCGTGGCCGACGGCCTCCCGGAAGCCGGACCGCTCGCCGAGGGCCGCTGGTCCGGCAGGCCCGCCCGTACGCCGTCCGCCACGGAGTCCTTCCGCGCGGGGCTGTCGTACCAGAAGATGCCTCCGACGACTCCGCCCGTCACCAGGACGGCCGCCGCGGCGCCCACGCCCGTGACCAGCAGCGCCCGGGACCGTCGGCGACGGGCCGGGGGCGCGTCGCCCGACGACGGCGGGAACGGCTCCGTCGGCTCGTCATCTGCCGTGATCAGGTCGTCGAACTCTCCCGGAATGCCGGGGTGCTGAGCGGTTCCGTCGGCGCCGGACCCGTCGGCCGGTCCGGCCACGACGTCGATCTCGACGTACGGCCGGATGCGCACCGGGTCGAAGTCCTCCGCGGCCGCCGCCTCGACCGTGCGCGTCTCGCTGCGGACGTCGGCGGCGCGGAGCGTGCAGGAGCAGGTCGGAGTGCCGTCCGCCGCCCGGGGTTCGCCGCACTCGGGGCAGCCGGGACCCGCCTGTTCACTCACACGTGCATCCTCTCCGTACCGGCTCCAGATCCTAGACAGGATTCCCACACGGAATCTTCAAGATCTCCCGGAACTCGGAAGCGGAGCGTCCGCGGGGGCGAAATACGGCCATGGCGCGAAGGCCCCGACAGGGCCTGCGGTCCGCGCGGGCACGGCGATACCGCAGGACTGCCGCGTCGACGGGCGGTGAGTGACGGTTAAACCTTTGGCCAGAACTTGCCCCTGGGTTATTTCCGGGATGCCTTGAACGGCGCGAGCGCAGACGGGCGGATGTCGCTGAGCCCGTCCCAGCGGGCGGCCGTCAGGACCGCGGACGCGGCACCGGTTCCGAGCACGGCGCCGGCGATGACGTCGCCCGGGTAGTGCACTCCGGTGTGCACGCGCGAGTAGCCCACGGCGCAGGCCAGCAGGCCGAGGGGCACGGTGGCGGCCGGGAACGCGGTGCCCACGGCGGCGGCGAAGGCGACCGCCGAGGCCGTGTGACCGGAGGGGAAGGATGCGGACTCCGGCATGGGCACGTGCCGTCCGGGGAACGGCGAGTCCTCGGCGCGATGCGGGCGCGGACGCCGTACCAGACGCTTGCCGAGCAGGTTGGCCGTCGCCGAGGCGACACCGATCGCCGCGACCCCGAGGGCGGCGGCGCGGCGCGAGCTGCCCGGCCACAGGGCCAGGGCTCCGGCGACCGCGAACGAGATCTTGGAGTGGTCGGCCGCCGCGGACAGCCGCCGCAGGGCGACGTCCAGCGTGGGCGTGCTGGTGACCGTCACGGCCTCGTAGAGCGCCTGGTCGAGGGCGGCGAGATCGTGCAACAGGCCTCGCGGCACTCGTTGTTCGCGCGGCGGGCAGTCGGTCATCGCTGTGCTCCTGGTTCCTTTTCGCGTGGGTCGGGGGTTCGGTCGAAGGCGAGGCGCACCACCCGTCGCCAGTCGACGGACGGTGCGATGTACGGGGCACCGGGGCGGTGCCTGGGCACACGTACCCGCAGAGCGCCCGGCCGCACCCGGCACACCACCGGTGAGGGCAGGGTGAGCGCCTCTCCGTCCACGGCCACCGGGATGAGTTCGTCGTCGGACTCGATCACGACCCGGCGGGACGTCAGCGAGGTGATGCCGCTGGCCCGCTCACCGCGCAGGGCGAGTTCGGCGGCGCGTGCCGCGCTCTCCACCCGCACCGCGATCACTCCGAGACTGCCGGCGTCGAGCCGCGGCCTGCGGCCGACACCGAGCGGATCGGCCCGGGCGTAGGGGTTGTTGCTGACGAGCACGGCCTGCGGGGCCTCCACGACCTCGTCGTCCGTCCGGGCGGTCAGCGGGGCCGCCGCGTCGCCGGTCAGCAGGTCCGGCAGCTGCTCGAGCGCCGTGGCCGCCTTGGCGTCCCGGTACTCCGGGCTCTGCACGATCTGCGCGTACGTACCGAACGAGGCCGTGTTGACGAACGGCAGGCCGCCCACCTCCCCCAGGTCGACGCGGAGCTCCACCCCGTCGGTCAGGGCGTCCAGGCTCTTCCCCGGATCGTCGCGGTCCAGGCCGAGGTCCATGGCGAAGTGGTTGCGGGTCCCGGCGGCCACGACCACGAACGGCAGCCCGTGTTCCGCGGCCACGCTCGCCACCAGGGCCTGGGTGCCGTCGCCGCCCGCCGCGCCGAGCAGGTCGGCGCCCTCGGCGACCGCCTCACGGGCCAGCGCCGCGGGGTCGGGGGCGGTGTCGAGGTCGAGGAGGATCACCCGGGCGCCCAGCGCCTCGGCCCGTTCCACCAGGCCGAACTGACCGACTTTTCCGCCGCCCGAACGCGGGTTCATGATGAACACGGCGCGCCGGAAGGGCCGGGCCGAGCGGTGGCGCATGCCGTGCGGTGAGCGCAGCCGCCGCAGGGCGCTTCTGGCGCAGGCCACCGCGGTGGTCCATGCCGCGACGGCGGCCACGGCCACCACCCACAGGCCCGAGACCGCGTACAGCACGAGGACGCCGATCGGCGCACCGATCGCCAGCAGGGCGCCGAACAGACGGGCCAGTCCGCGGTGTGCCAGGGCCCACCACAGGCCCGCGCCGGCCAGGGCGAGCCCGGCCAGGCCCAGCAGGAGGATCAACCACTGGCCGGCTCCGGCCAGCACGGCCGCGACGGCGCCGCCCACGCAGAGCAGGGCGAACCGGGCCAGGGCGCGCGCCGACAGGGGTGTTCTGCCGGAGCCGTCCGGCTCCGCCGCACTCGTCGTTCGGGTCGCGTTCAATGTCGATTCCCGTCACGGCTGGATCGGACAGTCGTCGTCGAGCGGGTGAATGGCCTGCACCGCGAAGTGGATCAAGAATACAGGCCGGGCGTTTCCGCCACGAGGCTATCCCGATTCCAGGAACCGCTTGTTATGACGGCTGTCATGACAGATGCTGCCTCCTGAGCGGGCGACCGGGCGAGCGGGAGGAAGCTGGGATGGTGACGCAGGCGGCACGGGCCATGTGGGGGCGGTACGAGCCGGTCCACGATCTCGTGTACTTCGCGCCCGAGGCCCGCCAGGCCGCGGACGGACTCGGGATGCGCGGGTTCTGGATGGGCTACTTCGCGCTGCGCGCGGCACCCTTGGGGCCGGTGTCCGCCCCGGTCGTCACCGCGTGCTTCTACGTCTTCCACCCCGACCGGGTCGCGCGGGCCCTGCCGGACGCCTGGCGGTACGCCGCTCCGGGCGACGTCCTCGACGCACGGGAAGAGGCGATGGACGCGGCCATGACGCGCCTGCTCGGCACCGACGTCGTCTCCTCCGCGTTCATGACGGAGGCGGCGGAACTGGCGTGGCGGGCAGCCGAGGCCGCGGACACGGCAGGCCGGCCGCTGGCCGCCGCCAACCAGGCCCTCGACCGGCCCCGGCGACCCCACACGAGGCTCTGGCAGGCCCTGACCACGCTGCGGGAGCACCGCGGCGACGGGCATGTCGCCACCCTGGTCGGCCACGGCGTCGCCCCCGTGGAGGCGATGGTGCTCAAGGCGGCCGCCGGGGAGTCCGACGCGGCGCTGCTGCGGGAGGGCCGCAAGTGGGACCCGGCGGACTGGCGAGCGGCCGAGGCGCAGCTGCGGGAGCGGGGCTGGCTCGACGAGGCCGGAGCCCTGACCCCCGCGGGTGTCACCGGGCGCGCGGCGATCGAGGCGCAGACCGACGCGGTGGCCGAGGCGCCGTGGAGGGCACTGGGCCAGGACGGCACCGCCCGCCTGGCCGACCTGCTCGACCCGCTGGCAACCACGGTCGCCACGTCCGGCCTCCTCCCGCACGGCAACCCGGTCGGGGTCACCCGCGCGGGGGCGGGTGGGTGAGGCCCGCACCGCCGTGGCCTGCCACAGCGCCATCGCGCGGCAGCAACGGCAAACCCGGCCGAGCCGACGGCGCGTGAGCGACGGCGAGGCCACACCGCCGCGCCCTACAGCAGCGCCATCACGCGGCAGCGACCTCAACCCCGCCGAACCGACAGCGCATAAGCGACGGCGAGGCCGCACCGCCGCGCCCTACAGCAGCGCCATCACGCGGCAGCGACCTCAACCCCGCCGAACCGACAGCGCATAAGCGACGGCGAGGCCACACCACCGCGCCCGACAGCAGCGCCATCACGCGGCAACCCGGCCGGGGCCGACGGCGCGTGAGCGACCAGAGGGGCGACGACGGCACGCCGGCCGCGGAGCGCACGCGTGCCACAGCCCCACCCACCGCAACACGGTGACCGGCCGCAGAACGCACGCGTACCTGGGCAGCGCCTACGCTTCGGACCCGCTCGCCTCGGCAAAGGGCACCCGCGACGCCCCGGTCACCGTGGCCCGGCACCGCTCGTAGCCTCTGCGCCGCTCACCCCACTGGCGCGACGGTGTGGCGTTCGTGTTCGGACCAGGCTCGGTCGCGCAGGTCCGGGGAGAGCAGGAGTTCCACCGCCGTGCAGGCGAGCGCCTCCGTGGCCGCCAGCATCACGCGGCGGCCTCGGTCGGACGCCGCTGCGGCCGCGAACTCGGGGGTGTGGTCGGAGCCGTCCTCGTCCATGACGGCGACGAAGGGGTGGATCGCGGGGACGCGGCCGCTGACGTTGCCGATATCGGAGGAGCCCAGGAACACGCCGGGCTGCGGAGGCGTGAGGTCGATGCCCGCATGGGACAGGTGGTGGGCGAACCGCCCGGACAGGACGCCGCTGTCGCGGAAGTGCTCGTAGCGGGGCGTGGCGCGCTCGACCGTGACGGTCGTGTCGGTCGCCCGGGCCACCCCGTGCGCGCAGGTCAGCAGCTCGCCCGCGAGGTCCTCCAGACCGGCGGTCGTCGCGGCGCGCAGCCCGAAGAGCCCTTCGGCGTATTCGGGAACGATGTTCGTCGCCCGGCCGCCGTCGGTGATGATGCCCTGGACGTGCGAGCCCTGCGGCAGCCGCCGCTCGACGACCGCGAGGGTGTTGAACAGCTGGATGAGCGCGGCGAGGGCGTCGATGCCCTCGGTCGGGTTGCCGGTGGGGTGCGCGGCGCGCCCGTGGAAGCCGACGCGGTACTGCGCCTGGGCGGTCAGCGGCGCCCACCGCCAGTCGTGGACCCCCGGATGGAACATCAGCGCGGCGTCGAGGTCGTCGAAGACGCCCGCGTCGGTCTCGATGACCTTGCCGCCCCCGCCCTCCTCGGCGGGTGTCCCGACGGCCCACACGGTGCCGTCCCCGTCGCCCAGCACGGCCCGGGCCGCGAGGGCGGCTCCGAGACCGGCGGCGGCGATGAGGTTGTGGCCGCAGGCGTGCCCGAGCCCGGGCAGGGCGTCGTACTCGAGCAGCAGGGCGACGGCGGGCCGCCGGGGCGTGCCCGACCGGGCGGCGAACGCGGTGGGCAGACCGGCCAGGTCGCGCTCGACGGTGAACCCCTCCCGTTCGAGTTCTCCGCTCAGCAACTCGGCCGCCCGGTGTTCCGCGAACGCGTACTCGGGATCGCCGTGCAGCGTCCGTGCCGTCTCCCACAGCCGGTCCGCCCGTACGGCCACCTCGCCCGCCACTCGTCCGACCGCCTCGTCCACAGCGTGCCCCACGTCGGCCTCCCCTTCGCCCTCCGCGTCGATGTCGTGGAGCCGGGTTCCAAGGAGGAGGGACACCACACCAAGAGCACCGCTTCGGAAGCGGTGCGTTAGCTCGCCGGACGCCAGGGCACTCGATGGCCGTGGCGGATCCGGACCGGGAGCCGCCACTTCCTGGCTGGAGGTGAAGAGCATGGGACACGGCGGAAACGTCATCGACGAGCTGATGACCGACCATCGCGAGGTCGAGGAGATCTTCGGCCGGATCGAGGCCCTGCCGATGGGACACAAGGACCGCAAGGTGTACGCCGATCAGGCCACGATGGAGCTCATTCGGCACTCGGTCGCCGAGGAGGAGTACCTCTACCCGGCCGTGCGCGAGCACGTCGCGGGCGGGAACGCCATCGCGGACAAGGAGATCGAGGACCACTCCGAGGCCGAGCAGCTCATGAAGGACCTGGAGAGCTGCGAGGCGGACCACGGTGAGTTCGACCGGCTCATCGGGAAGCTGATGACGGAGGTCCGTTCTCACATCGCCGACGAGGAGCAGAACCTGTTCCCGAAGTTGCGTGCAGCGTGTCCTCCGGAGGCGCTGGACAAGCTCGGCGACAAGATCCGTCAGGCCAAGAAGATGGCGCCGACCCGGCCCCACCCCTCCGCACCGGACACCCCTCCGGCGAACAAGCTTCTGGCGCCGGGCGCGGGCCTGGTCGACCGGATGCGCGACGCGCTCAGCGGCCGCGGCAAGCTCGACCACTGACGCACGCCGCGCCGCGTCACACCCGTGGGGGCCCGCCGAGCATACGGCGGGCCCCCACGGGTGTGCGTTTCCGCCCCGTCAGGCGATGAGGGCCCGGCCGGGCTTGAGCAGGTCCATGAGCTGGTCCTGGTGGAGCGAGGCGACGGGAGCGAGCAGATCGGGGTGGCGCAGGAGGGCCGCGGCACGCCGGTCGGTGGCGTCGGGCGCGAGGAGGCGGCGGAAGCGGACCGGTGTGCCGGTGGTGTGACCGCCCTCGGCGAGCGCGGTCACCGCGAGGCGGGCCAGCTCCGGGTCGGTCAGCAGCGCGGCCGCCCAGCTCGCCACGACCTCGTCGACCCAGGTGCGCCAGGCGTGCGCGTCGTCGCCGGAGTGCGTGCCGGCGTCGGCGCCCGTGATCCAGTCGAGCCGGCCGGATCCGCCGGGCCCGGCGATGCCGACGAGCGCGGCGTCCGTCGCGGTCGGGTAGCGCAGCCACGCGGCGACCGTCACCGCCTGGCGTGCCTGTACCTCGCAGAGCGCGGAGGCGAGCGCGCCGCCGCTCGCCGGGTAGGCGCGCGTGAGCCATTCCGCGGTCGCGGCGATGAGCGGGGAGAGGTCAGTGAGCACTGCTGGCCGTCCGTACTGCGAGGGAGCTGTGCGAAGACGGTAACCTCCGGCCCCGCCGCGACGACATGCCTCTCGGCCGCCAGGACGCGTGGGATCTGCCACACCCGCGCCGGCCGGCTCCCCTGCCGGACACCGGACGCGTCGAAGGCCCGGCGCCGTGGCGTGCACGGCGTCCGGGCCCGGTGCGGGCGGCGTCGATCAGCCGCCGTTGAGGCGTGCGCGCAGCAGGTTCTTGCCGAGTTCGGCGCCCTTGCGGCTGTCCGCCTGCGCCTTGCGGAACAGGTCGGCCACCTCGCTGTCCTTCTCGCGCTCGGCGTCCTGGATGTAGTTCTCCAGGCGCAGGGCGTTGCTCAGGCACGCCTCGACGTACCAGATGAGGTTGTAGTCCTTGTCCGGCGTACCGGTCACGCCGCCGGTCTCCGTGCTGCTGGTCATCAGAACCCTCCTCCAGCGGTTGTCGTTCCGGAGAGGTCCGAGTACCCGTCCCACGCCGGGCAATCAGCCGACGTCCCAGAGGAATCGGTGCGTGTGGATGCCGAAGTACGGGAACGACTGGATCTGCCGGACGCCCTCGACGGGCCGTACGACGTCGTTGACGAAGTCGAGGAGTTCGCGCGGGCCGGGTGCGACGACCTCGGCGAACAGGTCGAAGCCGCCGGAGGTCAGCACCGCGTAGACGACCTCCTCCCGCCGGGCGAGTTCGTCGGCGACCGCGCGCGGGTCGCCGTCGACGGCGATGCCGAGCAGGGCCATGGCCTGCCCGCCCATGGACATCGGGTCGGTGACGCCCACGACTTGGACGGTCTTGGTGTCCAGCAGCCGCTGCAGGCGCTGGCGGGCCGCCGACGCGGACAGGCCGACCTTGGGGCCGAGGTCGGCGTAGGCGATACGGCCGTCGGTCTGCAGTTCGCGCAGGATGGCCCGGTCGATCTCGTCCACGTTCCTCGTTCTCCCTCGTCCGGTCGGCTCGTCCGACCCTATCCGCGGCGGCTCGTGGCGCCGGTCGGCCCGTGCACGTCCTTCAGGACATCAGTTCTGCCAGCGCGGCGGCGAAGTGCTCGGTGTGGGTGTCGACGTCCTGCTCGGTGGTGTCGGGGCACATGAGGGCCATGTTGTGGAACGGCGTCAGGAGGATGCCCCGGTTGGCCAGGTAGAGGTGGAGGAAGTCCTCCAGGACGGCGTCGGCGGCGGCCGCGGACTCGGTGCCGGTGCGCGGCGCCGGGGAGGCGAAGCGGTACTCGGTGCGGGCGCCGAGGCGGCTGACCGTCCAGGGCAGGCCGTGGGCGTCGATGCCCGCGCGGACGCCCGCCTCGAAACGTTCGGAGAGCTTCGACATGTGGGCGAACGCGTCGTCCGTCAGGACGTGTTCGAGGGTGGCCCGCATCGCGGCCACCGACAGGGCGTTGCCTGCGAGGGTGCCGCCGACGCCGCCCATGTCGATCAGGTCGAGGTCGGTACGGCCCAGCAGCCGGTCGGCGAGCTCGGCGGACAGGCCGTAGGCGCCGGCCGGGATGCCGCCGCCGATCGCCTTGCCGATGGTGAGCAGGTCCGGGTCCAGGCCCCAGGCCGCGGTGCAGCCGCCGGGGCCGGCGGAGAAAGTGTGGGTCTCGTCGTTGATCAGCAGGGTGCCGTGACGGCGGGTCAGCTCGCGGACGCCTTCGAGGTATCCGGGCTCGGGCAGCACGATGCCGATGTTGGTCAGGGCCGGTTCCATGAGAACGGCGGCCACGTCGCCGTGGGCGAGTTCGCGCTCCAGCTGCTCCAGGTCGTTGAACTCGGCGACGCGGCTGGTGAGGGTGACGTCGCACGGGGCGCCGACGTTGCCGGGGCGGGCCTCTCCCCGGCCGTCGGGGCCGACCACGATGAGGGACTCGTCGACGCTGCCGTGGTAGCTGTAGCTGTTGAAGAGGATCTTGGGGCGTCCGGTGACGGCGCGGGCGAGCCGGATCGCCCATCGGTTGGCGTCGGTCGCCGTCAGCGAGAAGCTCCAGCGGGCCAGTCCGAAGCGGCGGGTCAGCTCCGCGCCGACCCACTCGGCGTCCTCCGTCGGCAGCATCGCGGTGGCGCCGCCCAGGTCGGTGAACCGGTGCTGGACGGCGTCGGCCACGGCCGCCGGCGAGTGCCCGGTCATCGCGCCCGTGTCGCCGAGGCAGAAGTCGATGTACTCGTGCCCGTCGATGTCCGTGACCCGGGCGCCCCGGGCGGCCGCCAGATAGCGCGGGAAGGAGCCGGCGGTCTTGTTCATCCACGTCATCGGCACCCGTCCGAAGAGGTGGTCGGCGCGCCCGTAGGCGTCCTTCGAACGCGGGCAGCGGCGTACGGCCTCCGCCGTCTCGCGGGCCAGCAGGTCCTGCAGGCGGGAGCGGTCCATGGTTCACCTCGGGGCGTGGGCGCGAACAGTCGAACAATCGGACCGTACGACAGAAAAAGCGGCGAGGACAAGACCTGGCGAAGGATTCACGCGTCGCGACGATCGAATCATGCGCTACAAATGCGGTACACAACGTTGGAGAGACAGTGCTCGCACCGGCCCGGAAACGCACGAAGGGCGCGACCAGTCCCCCGTCCCGGTCGCGCCCTGCTGTCTGCCGAACTTACGTGACCTGCGGATCCGTCCGGTACCGCGTCCGTGCCCGCTGCGAGCACCGCGAGGCTCACCCGTGCACAGGTGAGCCCGAATGGCCCCGCTTCGTACCGTGGAGGGGCGGCTCGTCCAGGTCGCCGAGCGCGAGGTGGGCGAGGACGACCTCGTAGAGGTCGCTGCCGCCGGTCAGGAGCTGGCGTTCGAGGACGCATTCCGCGCTGCGCACATGGTCGCGGACGGTCTGCGCGTGCATGCCGAGGCACTGGGCCGCCCGCTCGGCGTTGGCTCCGGACGCGATCCAGGTGCGCAGGGTGCGCCGCAGGTCGCGGGCGTCCGTCTCCAGGCGGGTGAGCAGGTCGTGGGCCCAGGTGCGCAGTGCCGGGCCGGCGAGCAGGTCGCCGAGCCGGGCTCGGTCGGCCTCGGCGGGGTCGGGCCGGCGGTCGTCGTCGGCCAGGCCGACCTGGGTGTTGAGCGCAAGGTGGACCACGGCGCGGGCGGTGAGGTCGGAGAAGTCCGCGTCCAGCAGCGCCTCGACGCGCTCCATGCGGGCGCGGACGGTGTTGCGGCTGACGCCGAGGACCTTGGCGGCGCTCACGGCGGTGAACTCCAGGCCGAGCCGGGAGGTGGCCAGCAGCTCGGCACGGGTGTGGTGGGTCAGGGCGTCGAGCGGTTCCAGCAGCGAGGCGGTCCACACACGCAGCACGGAGGGGTCCATCAGGCGTTCGGGGTGGGTGCGTTCGGCGTAGACGGCCTGTTTGTCGGGGCGGAAGCGGGCCACGGCGAGCGCGCTGACGGCCTGTCCGTACGCGGTGGCGGTGCGGGCGAGGCTCTGCGGTGCGCTGCCGCCCAGGAGCAGGCCGGGCCTTCGCGCCGTGAGGGAGCGCAGGGCGTCGGCGGCGTCGTCGTGCGGGGCCAGGACGATCACGTGGGCGTCCATCGCGGGGCAGCGCACCACCAACGCCCGCTCCCGGGTGGCGTCGAGACACTCCTCGGCGATGTGGTCGCGTTCCCCCACGTCGCCTTCCAGGACGTAGACGCACGCGGTGTCCGTGTCGAGCAGGCCGGGCCACAGACCGGCGGCCACGCGGCGCGCGGAGACGGTGTCCTCCACCATCAGCAGTTGCAGGATGGCCAGACGCAGGTCGGAGGTGGCCCGCCGGAGCCGCCGCGCCGCCTGCGTCGTCTCGCGTGCCCGGAGCAGGAGTGCGAGAACCTGTGCGGTGTGGGTGACGATGTCCGAGGCCCGCCGGTCGAAGGGGCTCGTGCGGGACACCGCCAGGACGCCGGAGGTGCCGGGGTGGGGCAGCCCCACGCCGACCAGACGCAGGTGGCGGCCGGGGTCGCCCCAGGCGGCGGAGGCGATGCGGCCCGCGGTGATGTCGGTGACCAGGTCGGGGTCGAGCGGGACCGGTGTTCCGGCGAGGAGGGTGCCGTCGCCGTCGTACAGGCAGGCGGCCCCCCGCACGGTTCGGGCGAGCCATTCGACGACCCGGTGCACATCGCGCCCGCCGGGCCGCGTCAGCTCCAGCAGTTCCCGCGCCCAGGAGGCGTCGGCGGCGCCCGTCGTCCGCGCGGGACGGGCGTCGTCCGTCGGGCCAGTCATGTCGCCCTTCTCCTCGTGCATCGCATCGGCCTCGGCATGTCGCGGGGACGTTACCCCACGAGTGCCCGAGCGCCGTATGCGCACCGTCCCGCCGCGCCGGAATTCAGGAACCGCCGCTCTTGCCGAAGGCGCCGTCCTCGGCGAAGACCAGGTCGGCGAAGCGTTCGCCGATGCGCCGATGGGCGGCCGCGTCCGGGTGGAGGTCGTCGGGCAGGGGCAGTTCGACGTGGTCGGCCTCGCCGTACAGGCTGCGGCCGTCGAGGTGGAAGAGGTGCGGGTCGTCGGCGGCGCGCTGCTCGACGATCCGGGCCAGTTCCTCACGGATGACGGTCAGGGTCAGCTTCCCGCTGTCCCGCTCCGCCGGGTCTCCCGCCGCCTGGAAACGAAGGCGGCCGGCGCTCAGCGCGCTCATGTCCCAGGCGGTGGGACCCGGTGTGTCCTCGTGGATGGGGCACAGGATGGGCGAGACGACCAGCAGGGGCGTGGTGGGGTGGCCCTCGCGGATGGTGTCGAGGAAGCCGTGCACGGCCGGGGTGAAGGCGCGCAGCCGCATCACGTCGGCGTTGACCACGTTGATGCCGAGTTTGACGCTGATCAGGTCCGCGGGTGTGTCGCGCAGGGTGCGGGCGGTGAAGGGGTCGAGGAGGGCGCTGCCGGCCAGGCCCAGGTTGATCAGTTCCACACCGGCTAGCGAGGCGGCGAGGGCGGGCCAGGTGGTGGTGGGGCTCGCGGCGTCGGAGCCGTGGCTGATCGAACTGCCGTGGTGGAGCCAGACCTTGCGGCCGTGGTCGGGCGCGGATTCGACGGGAGCGTTCGTGCGCAGGGCCACGAGCCTGGTGGTCTCGTTGTGCGGGAGCCAGATCTCGATGTCCTTGAGGCGGTCGGGCAGGTCCGTGAAGCGGAGGGTGCCGGGCTCGCCGGATCGCAGTTCGGTGCCGCCCGTGCTCATGTCGATGGTGACGGTGTCGCCGCCCGCCACGGATGCCTGACCGGCCGGGCGGCCGTCGACGAGGAGGTCATAGAGGCCGTCGGGGCGGGCCGGCGCGCCGGTGTAGGCGCGTTTGAGGGGCAGGGCGTCGAGTTCGACGGCGGTGGCCCGGGTGCGGAAGACCAACCGGACCCCGGAGGGCTGGGACTCCGCCATCGCCAGCTGCCCGTCGTCGTACTGGTCCCGGGCCCAGGCGGGCAGCCGGTGCGGCAGCAGACCGCGCTCCGTGTGCTCCACGTCGATCGCGCCGCGCAGCAGTTCGGCGGTGACGGGCGTGGTGATCCAGTCGTGCTCGGTGTCCATGTCCTCAGCCTGTCGATCAAGGGGTGGGGGTGGCGGGCCAGTTGCGCAGCAGAACGTCGAGGGCGTCCAGGACGCGCGTCCAGGACTCCTCGGAGGCGGGGGCGCTGTGACTGAAGCCGCCGGCGGTCTCCAGACTCGAATAACCGTGGAAGACGCTGCCCAAAAGCCGTACGGCGTGCGTCTGTTCCGGTTCAGCGAGGTCGTAGCCGCGCAGGATCGCCCGTGTCATGCGGGCGTGGCGGACGCCCGCGCTCGCGGCGGCCGTCTCCGGGTCGAGGGGGAAGCGGGCCGCCGTCGCGCGCCCGGGGTGTTCGCGGCCGTAGTCGCGGTAGGCGTTGGCGAAGGCCACCAGGGCGTCCTTGCCCGCCCGGCCGGCCACCGCGTCGGCCGCCCGGTCGGCGAGTTCCTCCAGGGCGAACAGGGCGATGCGGGTCTTGAGGTCCTGGGAGTTCCTTACGTGCGAGTACAGGCTCGCGACCTTCACGTCGAAGCGCCGGGCCACCTCCGAGACGGTCACCTGCTCGAACCCGACTTCGTCGGCGAGCTCCGCTCCCGCCCGGACCACGCGTTCCGTGGTCAGCCCCACACGTCCCATGATCAGCCCTCTTCCCTCGCCTGCATCGATTATGCGTTTGCCTAAAAGCTTTAGGCAAATTAGCGTGGCCTTATGGAACCGCTGACCGAGCAAGAGATCCGCGCCGCCTTCGTGAACTGCACCAAGGGCGAGGCGAAGCGGCTGCACGTACCGCGCGACCTGGCCGACCGCCCGTGGGACGACCTGGACTACCTCGGCTGGCGCGACCCCCAGGCGCCCGACCGCGCCTACCTGGCCGCCGCACTGGACGCGCGCCCCGTGGCCGTCGTGCTGCGCACCTCCTCCGCGGGCTCGTGGCAGGCGCGGCGCAGCATGTGCTCGATATGCCTGACCGTCCATTCCGGCGGCGTGTCGCTGATTGTCGCGCCGAAGGCGGGCAAAGCCGGGCAGCAGGGCAACTCGGTCGGCGCCTACCTCTGCGACGACCTCGCCTGCTCGCTGTACGTGCGCGGCCGGAAGGACGCGGGTGCCGGCGCGCGGATGCACGAGACGATCACGCTGGAGGAGAAGATCCGCCGCACCGTGGCGAACCTCGCCGCGTTCGTCGCCAAGGTGCGCACGGCATAAGCTCAGCGGATGGCGAAGTACTACGACGTGCACCCCGACAACCCCCAGCCGCGCACCATCTCGCAGGTCGCGGAGAGCATCCGGTCGGGTGCGCTCATCGCGTACCCGACCGACTCCTGCTACGCGCTCGGCTGCCGGCTCGGCAGCCGTGACGGGATCGAGCGGATCCGCACCATCCGCCACCTGGACGACCGGCACCATTTCACCCTGGTGTGCCAGGACTTCGCGCAGCTCGGCCAGTTCGTGCGGATCGACAACGACGTGTTCCGCGCCATCAAGGCGTCGACGCCCGGCAGTTACACCTTCATCCTGCCGGCGACCCGGGAGGTGCCGCGCATGCTGCAGCACCCGAAGAAGAAGACGGTCGGCGTCCGCATCCCCGACCACGTCGTCACCCAGGCCCTGCTGGCCGAGCTCGGCGAACCCCTGCTGTCCAGCACGCTCCTCCTGCCCGACGAGGAGGAGCCGATGACGCAGGGCTGGGAGATCAAGGACCGGCTCGACCATGTGCTCGACGGGGTGGTGGACTCCGGGGAGTGCGGCACCGAACCGACCACCGTCATCGACTTCTCCGGCGGCGAGGCCGAGATCATCCGGCGGGGCGCCGGCGACGTCACCCGGTTCGAATAGGGCGCTCCGCTTCGGCCGGGGGTCCTGTCGGCCAGGTCGGTGGTGCGTGCAACGATGGCCGGGCCCGGCCCGTGGGCCGGACAGTTGGCCGTCGCCGAGCACGCAGAGAGGCACCCCCCCCATGACCTCCGTACAGGGAACAGCCGTCGACATCACCACCGAGGACGGCGTCGCGGACGCCTATGTGGCGCATCCCGACGACGGCCTGCCGCACCCCGGCGTCCTGCTCTACATGGACGCCTTCGGCCTGCGTCCGCACCTGGAGTCGATGGCTCGCCGGCTGGCCGAGGCCGGCTACGCGGTGCTGGTGCCCAACGTCTTCTACCGGCACGGCCGTTCACCGGTGTTCGACCTGCCGGAGTTCATCGATCCCGCGGCCCGGCCGCAGATCTGGGAGCAGGTCGCACCGGTGATGATGTCCCACACCCCGGACCTCGCCAAGCGGGACGCCGGCGTGTATCTGCGGTGGCTGGCCGACTCCCCGCTGGTGGCCGCGGGCAAGGTCGCCGTGACCGGCTACTGCATGGGCGCACGCCTGGCCCTGTACACGGCGGGCACCTACCCGGACCGGGTCGCGGCGGTGGCCGGTTTCCACGGCGGTCACCTGGCCACGGACGCACCGGACAGCCCGCACACGGTGATCCCGGACGTCACCGCCGAGGTGTACTTCGGTCACGCCGACGAGGACCCCTCCATGTCGCCCGAGCAGCAGCAGCGACTGGAGGAGGCACTGACGGCGGCGGGCGTGCGCCACCGGTGCGAGGTCTACCCGGGCGCGCACCACGGGTACACGCAGGCGGACACGGCCGCCTACGACAAGGAGGGCGCGGAGCGGCACTGGGCCACGCTGCTCGACCTCCTGGGACGCACCTTCTGACATGTCGCTTCGGGTGCCCGCCGGTTCGCTCGGCGGGCGCCCCCCCATTTCCCACACGGCGAATTTGTTGACATGCACGCAACCTGGATGTCACTTTGAGAGCGCTCTCAGAAACAGGTACGGACCAACCCCTCGAGTGACCCCACACACGGAGGTGGAGCGTGCGTCACAAGCTCCTTCGACGGCTGTCGGCCCCCACAGCCGCAGCCGCACTGATCGCCGCGGCGATCGCCGTCCAGTCGCCATCGACGGCCGAGGCGGCCGTCCCCGCGACGATCCCGCTGAAGGTGACCAACAACTCGGGCCGCGGCGACGCGGTCTACGTCTACACGATCGGCACCCTGCTCTCCACGGGCCAGCAGGGCTGGGCGGACGCGAGCGGCACCTTCCACGCGTGGCCCGCCGGCGGCAACCCGCCGACACCCGCGCCGGACGCGTCGATCCCGGGTCCCGCCGCCGGCCAGTCGAAGACGATCCAGATCCCCAAGTTCTCCGGCCGGATCTACTTCTCCTACGGCCAGAAGCTCGTGTTCAAGCTGACCACCGGCGGTCTGGTGCAGCCCGCGGTGCAGAACCCGAGCGACCCCAACCACGACATCCTCTTCAACTGGTCCGAGTACACCCTCAACGACTCCGGGCTGTGGATCAACAGCACGCAGGTCGACATGTTCTCCGCGCCCTACGCGGTGGGCGTGCAGCGGGCCGACGGCAGCACGGCCTCCACCGGTCACCTCAAGTCGGGCGGGTACAACGGCGTGCTGAACGACCTGCGCGGCAGGTCCGGCGGCTGGGCGGGGCTGATCCAGACCCGCTCCGACGGCACGGTGCTGCGCGCGCTGTCCCCGGGCCACGGGCTGGAGTCCGGCGCCCTGCCGGCGTCCGTCATGGACGACTACATCAACCGCGTCTGGCAGAAGTACGCCTCGTCGACCCTGACCGTCACTCCCTTCACCGACCAGCCCAACACCAAGTACTACGGCAAGGTCTCGGGCGGCGTCATGAACTTCACCAACGGCTCCGGCGCGGTCGTCACCAGCTTCCAGAAGCCGGACGCGGACAGCGTCTTCGGCTGCCACAAACTGCTCGACGCCCCCAACGACCAGGTGCGCGGACCCATTTCGCGCACCCTGTGCGCGGGCTTCAACCGCACCACGCTCCTGACCAACCCCAGCCAGCCGGACAGCTCATCGGCGAACTTCTACCAGGACGCGGTGACCAACCAGTACGCGCGCGCCATCCACGCGCAGATGGCCGACGGCAAGGCCTACGCGTTCGCCTTCGACGACGTCGGCAACCACGAGTCGCTCGTCCAGGACGGCAGCCCGCAGCAGGCGTATCTGACGCTCGACCCGTTCAACTGACGGCAAAAGGGCCTCACCCACGGGGGTGAGGCCCTTTTGGTGCGAGGGGATCAGCCGGTCGTCAGGGCGGTGTCGTCCACGACGAAGCTGGTCTGGAGCGAGGAGTCCTCGACACCGCTGAACTTCAGGGTGACGGTCGAGCCCGCGAACGAGCTCAGGTTGAAGGACTTCTGCGCGTAGCCGGAGGCGGCGTTCAGGTTCGAGTACGTCGCCAGGGTGGTCGAACCGGCGGTGACCGTCAGCTTGTCGTACGCGGTGCTGCTGGTGGTCTCCGCGGTGTCGATGTGCAGGTAGAAGGTGAGCGTCGCCTTGCAGCCGCTCGGGATGGTCACCGACTGCGACAGGGTGTCGGTGTGGCTGGAGCCGTAGCCGTCCAGCCAGGCGTAGTACGAGCCGCCGTGGGCGCTCTCACCGGTGGAGTTGGTGATGACCCCGCTGGTGGACGACCAGGTGGTGCTGCCCGACTCGAAGCCCTGGTTGCCCAGGAGCTGGGCGGAGGTGCAGGTGCCGCCGCCGCTGGAGCTGACCGTCCAGGTGAAGGAGGCGGTGCCGGTGGCACCCGTGCTGTCGGTCACCGTGACGGTCGAGCTGTAGGTGCCGGCCGTGGTCGGGGTGCCGGAGATCACGCCGGTGGAGCTGTTGATCGACAGACCGGTCGGCAGTCCGCTCGCGGCGTAGGACAGCGAGCCACTGTTGGTGCTGCCGGCCGAGATCTGCAGGCTCACCGCGGTGCCGACGGTGGAGGACTGGCTGCCCGGGTTGGTGACCGTGACGCCCGACGAGGGCGGGGTGATGTGGCTGCCGACGTTGATACCGGCGAAGGCGTTGCCCACTCCGGCGTACTGGGTGGAGCCGGTGCCGTACAGCGCGGCGGCGGCGTTCAGCGCGGCGGTGCGGGCCCCGGCGTAGTTGGTGCTCGACGTCATGTACGTCGTCAGCGCCTTGTACCAGATCTGCAGGGCCGCGGCCCTGCCGATGCCGGTGACGGCGACGCCGTCGGAGGTCGGGCTGTTGTAGGTGACGCCGTTGATGGTCTTGGTGCCGCTGCCCTCGGAGAGCAGGTAGAACATGTGGTTCGCCGGACCCGAGGAGTAGTGCACGTCGAGGTTGCCGACGCCCGAGTACCAACTGTCCGCGGAGCCGCCGTCCTTGCTCGGCTTGTCCATGTAACGCAGCGGCGAGCCGTCGCCGTTGATGTCGATCTTCTCGCCGATGAGGTAGTCGCCGACGTCGCTGCTGTTGTTGGCGTAGAACTCCACGCCCGTGCCGAAGATGTCGGAGGTCGCCTCGTTCAGGCCGCCGGACTCGCCGCTGTAGTCCAGGCCCGCGGTGTTGGAGGTGACGCCGTGGCTCATCTCGTGCCCGGCCACGTCCAGCGAGGTGAGCGCGTGGGTGCCGCCCGAGCCGTCGCCGTAGGTCATGCAGAAGCAGCTGTCGTCCCAGAAGGCGTTGACGTAGCTGCTGCTGTAGTGGACGCGGGAGTAGGCGGCGACCCCGTCGTTCTTGATGCCGGAGCGGCCGAAGGTGTTCTTGTAGAAGTCCCACGTCATCTGGGCGCCGTAGGCGGCGTCCGCGCCGGCGGTCTGGGTGTTGGAGCCGGAACCGGTGCCCCAGACGTCGTCGGAGTCCGTCATCAGGGTGCCGGTGCCCGACGTGCCGTTGTTGAGGTTGTACGTCTTGTGACCGCCGCGCGTGGTGTCGTACAGCTGGTACGTCGAGCCCGACAGTGTCGTGTTCAGCGTGACCGTGCCGCTGTACTGGGTGTTGCCGGTGCCGGTCTCGATCGCCTGGAAGCGGTGGAGTTCCTTGCCCGTGGTGGCGTCGGTGATGACGTGCAGCCTGCTGGGCGTGCCGTCGTCCTGGAAGCCGCTGACCACGGTCTCCCAGGCCAGCTTCGGGGTGCCGGTGCCCGCCCAGATGACCTTGCGGGCGCTGTCGGCCTTGGGCTGCTTGGCGTCCAGGGCCTTGGCCGCCGTGAGGGCCTTCGTCTCGGCGGCCGACTTGGCGACGTCCGCCGTGGTCGAGGCGACCTTGATGGTGTGCTTGTTGTTGAACGTCGAGCTCACCGTGCCGGCCGCGAGGGAGGCGGGCGGGGTGTGCACGACCAGGTCGCCGCCGAGGACGGGCAGCCCGGCGTAGGTGCGCTCGTAGCGGGTGTGCACCGTGCCGTCGTTGTCCTTGACGACATCCTTGACGACCAGCTTCTCCTTGGCGCCCAGGCCGAGGGTGCGGGCGGTCGCGCCGGTCTTCTCGGACGCGCTCTTGATCAGAGCGGTGCGCTGGGCCGGGGAGAGCTTCGCCTCCAGGCCACCGGTGCGGAGGGGGGTGGGGTGGGGGGCTGCGGGCTGCGCGTTCGCCGGGACCGACTGGATGCCGACGGCGAAGAGGGCGGCGGTGGAGAGCAGGGCTCCCACCGCGATCCGCTTGCGGGGATTGGGTCTCACTCGTTCTCCTACTGCGGTGGCCGCGTGGGGCGGCCGATGACAGACCGGACAGACGGGCGTACTGACCGGGACGAGCCGAGCTGTGCGGGACCGACTGCGTGTCGAGAACGTGGGGGGTGTGTGCGGCGGTTGGAGGGAGAATGGCAGGTTGACCGTGGCATGTCAGCGACGTCAGGGCTAATCGAGGGTTATCCCTCTGCGCCGGGGACATCGCTCGGGAAACCCCGAACTCCTCCTGCCACGAACTGATTTCACGTTCATGAAAATCTCGGTCACTTTCGCCGAAGGGGTGCCGGCGACCTCCGGCACCGCGCTCGCCGGAGACGGAAATCGGTTGCGGCGTGGTCGGCGGGCCGGGCCCTCGACCCCGGCAACGCCTACGACCCTCTCGGCTGCCTCTTCGGCATCCGGAACAGCTTCGGCTTCCACCTGCTCGCCGAAGGAAGCGGTCTGCCGACGGACGCCTCGGACGGCCTGCCGGCCACCTTCCGGGCATGGGGCGGCGACGCACGCGGTACGACCTGGATCAGCTGGACGGGGCTGGAGGCCGCCGACTGGGACGAGACGGACGCGTCCGGCCGGGTGAGCCGGAGGTGCGTCGCCGAGCCGGGGACCCGGTGGGCGGCGGTCTGGGACGTGATGCGCACGCTCGCCGGTCTGCACGGGTCCTCGTACGCGCGGCTCGTGGTCCGGTTCGACTGAGCGCGGAACGACAGCGCCGCGACCACCCACGTCAGCGGGTGTGCCCCTAGGCTTGCAGCCCGGATGGGAACGGCTTGAGGAGTGCAGACGTGTTCGACCCCGCGGTGGAGTGCCCCTATCCCGACGGCGTGCGGCCCGACGCGGCGCCCGAGCCGCACACGCTGCTCGCGCCCGTACTCGGGTTCCTGGGCAGGTGGCACGGGCGGGGCCACGGCGGTTACCCCACCCTCGACGGGGACTTCGCGTACGCCCAGAACGTCGTCCTCAGCCACGACGGCCGGCCCTTCCTGCGCTACGAGGCACAGGCCTGGCTGCTGGACGCGGACGGTGCGCCGCTGCGGCCCGCGGCGCGGGAGAGCGGCTGGTGGCGGCTGCAGCCCGACGGGCGGGTGGAGGCGATGATCACCCAGCCCACCGGCATCGCCGAGATCGCGGTCGGCCGCGCGGCCGGCGGGACGCTCGAACTCGCCACGCACCAGGTGGCACTCACCCCGACCGCCAAGCGCGTCGACGCCACCGGTCGCCGCTACACCCTCACCGACGACGACACGCTCGCGTTCGAGCACGAGCTCGCGGCCGTCGGCCTGCCGTTGCAGCATCACCTGTCCGCGACCCTGCGCCGCGTGCAGTAGACCGTCACGGCGTCGAAGGTCCTCGGCCGCGTGCGGTAGACCGTCACGGGGCCGAAGGTCCTCGCCGGCGGGCCGCCCGGGAGTCGCCGCCGGGACTCCTGGCGCCCATGATGGAGGAAGAGACACCTGGCTCTCCGGGTGCCCATCCGCGGAGGTGGACCGACGACGTCGCCGGGCATGCGGGCGTCGTGCGGCGCGTCACGCCGGGATCGAAGGCCGGCCTCCGCCCGGGGGGATAGGGAGGAAGCCATGAAGATCGCAGTGCTGACCGGCGGCGGCGACTGCCCCGGTCTCAACGCCGTCATCCGCAGCGTCGTCCGGAAGGGCGTCCAGGACTACGGCTTCGAGTTCGTCGGTGTGCGCGACGGCTGGCTGGGCGCGCTGCGCAACAACATGATCCCGCTCGACGTCTCCGCGGTGCGCGGCATCCTGCCGCGCGGCGGAACCATCCTCGGGTCCTCCCGCACCAACCCGTTCAAGCACGAGGACGGGGTGCGGCGCATCCGGGAGACCCTGGCCGCGCACGACGTCGAGGCGATGATCGTGATCGGTGGCGAGGACACGCTCGGAGCCGCCACGGAGCTGAGCCGGCAGGGGATCAAGCTGGTCGGTGTCCCCAAGACCATCGACAACGACGTGGCCGGCACCGACTACACCTTCGGCTTCGACACCGCCGTCGGCATCGCGACCGAGGCCATCGACCGGCTGCACACCACGGCCGAGTCGCACATGCGGACCCTGGTGGTGGAGGTCATGGGCCGTCACTCCGGTTGGATCGCCCTGCACGCCGGCGTCGCCGGCGGCGCCAACGTGATCCTCCTCCCGGAGCGGCCGTTCGACATCGACCAGGTCTGCGCGTGGGTGAAGAAGCGCTTCGAGACCAACTACGCCCCGATCGTCGTCGCCGCCGAGGGAGCCGTTCCCAAAGAGGGCGAGATGGTCCTCAAGGACCAGTCACATGACGAGTACGGCCATGTGCGGCTGTCCGGCATCGGCGAATGGCTCGCCCGGGAGATCGAGGGACGCACGGGCACCGAGGCCCGCACCACGGTCCTCGGGCACGTCCAGCGCGGCGGCATCCCGAGCGCCTTCGACCGCTGGCTGGCCACGCGCTTCGGCCTGCACGCCGTGGACGCGGTCAAGGACGGAGCCTTCGGCACGATGGTCGCCCTGCGCGGCACCGACATCGTCCGGATCCCGCTCGACGAGACGCGAGGCAGGATCAAGGTGGTCGATCCGGCGCTGTACGACGAGTTCGAGGTGTTCTTCGGCTGAGGGGAGGGCCGTTCGACCTCCGCCGGGTGCCCAACGGGCTCTGCCACCGCGCCGCGCCGCGCCGCACGGTGGCAGTGGGCCGAGAGACGGCCGTACGACCGCGGTGGGGGTGTGACGATGACCGACATCCAAGGCTTGCTGGGTGACGAGGCGAAGGACCTGCTGACCCATGTCGCCCTGGGGATTCCCAAAGAGGACCTGGTGCTGCCGGGCCACGACTTCGTCGACCGGGTCGTGGCCGACACCGACCGCTCACCCCGCGTGCTGCGCAACCTCCAGGCCCTCTTCGGACACGGCCGGCTGGCCGGCACCGGATACGTGTCGATCCTGCCCGTCGACCAGGGCATCGAGCACTCGGCGGCGTCCGCGTTCGCCCCCAACCCCCGCTACCTCGACCCCGCGAACATCGTCGAACTGGCCGTCGAGGGCGGCTGCAACGCCGTCGCCAGCACCCTGGGGGTGCTCGGGGCGGTGTCCCGGCGCTACGCGCACCGCATCCCGTTCATCGTGAAGCTCAACCACAACGAACTGCTGACCTACCCCAACCACTACGACCAGGTCATGTTCGGCAGCGTCCAGCAGTGCTTCGACCTCGGCGCGGCCGGCGTCGGCGCCACGGTGTACTTCGGCTCCGAACAGGCCGACCGCCAGCTGCGCGAGGTCGGCGAGGCCTTCGCCCGCGCCCACGAGCTCGGCATGTTCACCGTGCTGTGGTGCTACCTGCGCAACACGGCGTTCAAGAAGGACGGCGTGGACTACTCGGCGTCGGCCGACCTCACCGGCCAGGCCAACCACCTCGGCGTGACCATCGAGGCCGACATCGTCAAGCAGAAGCAGGCGGAGAACAACGGCGGCTACCGCGCCCTGGGCTTCGGCAGGACCGACCCGCTCGTCTACGACACCCTCACCACCGACCATCCGATCGACCTCACACGCTGGCAGGTGGCCAACTGCTACATGGGCCGCGTCGGACTGATCAACAGCGGGGGCGCGTCGGCCGGCCAGGGCGACCTCGCCCAGGCCGTCCGGACCGCGGTCATCAACAAGCGGGCCGGGGGCACCGGCCTGATCACCGGCCGCAAGGCCTTCCAGCGGCCCACCGTCGAGGGCATCGAACTCCTGAACGCCGTGCAGGACGTCTACCTCGACGACAGCGTCACCATCGCCTGACGGTGACGCCCCGGACCGGCCGGGCAAGGGGCGGGCAGAACCGTCCGACCGTCCCGGACAAGGCCCGATCGACCCACGCCCCGCCGCCCGCTCCCGCGCGACGATGACAGTACGGGAGCGGGCGGCGGGGCACACGCGCACCGGTCACCGCTCCCGCCGACCGGGCGTTTCGAGGCGGTGAGCCCGATGAAGGAGACGTTGAGTCTGGGGCGGATCGCCGGCGTCCGGGTCGGCCTGAACTGGAGCGTCCTGTTCATCATCGCCCTGGTGGCCTTCACCCTCGCCGAGGGCCGCTTCCCCGACGCCCACCCCGGCCACCCGGCCTGGGCCTACTGGGCATCGGCACTGTCGGCGTCGGTGGTGTTCCTCGCCTCGCTGCTCGCGCACGAACTCGCCCACGCCGTCGTCGCCCGCCGCAACGGCGTGCAGGTCGACGGCATCACCTTGTGGATGCTCGGCGGCGTCGCCCGCCTGCACAGCGAGGCTCCCCCGCCCGCCGCGGAGCTGCGCATCGCGGGGGTGGGGCCGCTGACCAGTGCCGTGGCGGGCGGGGGGTTCCTGGGGCTGGCCGTGTGGCTGGACGCCCTGCACGTCTCGGGGCTGGTGGTCGAGGCGGTCGCGTGGCTCGCCGCGATCAACATCGTGCTCGCCGTCTTCAACGCGCTGCCGGCCGCCCCGCTGGACGGCGGACGGCTGCTGCGCGCCTTCCTGTGGCACCGCACCGGGGACCGGATGCGGGCCACGCACGGCGCCGCGGCCGCGGGACGCGCCCTCGGCTGGTTCATGATCGTGACCGGATTCGGCGCCATGGTCCTCACCGGCGACCTGACCGGCCTTTGGCCCGCGCTCATCGGCTGGTTCCTGGTCACCACCGCGACCGCCGAAGAACGCCAGACACAGCTGCGCGGAGTACTGGACGAGACCCCCGTCGGCCGCGTGATGACCCCCGACCCGATCACCGTCCCCGGCACCATGCCCCTGGCGGCCTTCCTGTCCGAGGGCCCCTTCGGCCGCTACCGCCACTCCGCCTTCCCCGTCCTCGCCCCGGACGGCACCGCCGCCGGTCTCGTCACCGTGCGCCTCATCGAGCACAGCCCGCTCCGGGCCCGCTCGACCACGACGATCGGCGAGGTGATGCGCCCGCTTCCCGAGGTGGTCACCGCCGTGCCGGACGACCTGGTCGTGGACCTCCTGCCCCGGCTGCAGACGAGTCGGGACCGGCGCGCCCTCGTGCTCGACGGCGGTCGCGTCGTCGGCATCGTCGCCCTCGCCGACATCACCCGGGCCCTGTCCTGGCTCACCACGACCACCCGTCCCCAGGCGTGACACCTCGGGGTCCGTCGGCCCGGCGACCGGCCTCGCGGCCTCAGTTGGGGGCGCCCGGCGGCACCCTCGGCAGCGGTTCCAGACGGACCGTGCCGGGGTCGGCCAGGAAGCCACTGATCAGGTCGGCCGCCTCGCGCTGCCCGTCGTGGCCACCCTGCCGCAGCTCGGCGGCGAACCGGCCCAGGGCGCTGCGCAGTGCCGTGCGGACGGCGGCGTGCAGAGCGCCCTCCCGCAGAACGGTCAGCAGGTGGTTCAGCAGCGTCCAGGCGGCCGTGTACTGGACGGCGACTCCACCGGGGAGATCCGTCGGCACCGGGTCCGTGCGGCGCCAGGTGACGGTCAGCAGCGTGTCGACGAGCTCGGTGACGCCGGGGGAGGCCGGGTCGGTGGCGTGCTGCCAGGCGACCCGGTTGAGGCGAGCCGGTTCCAGGAGCTGTTCGGTGACCAGGGTGACGGCGACCCGGACGGCGTCGAGCGGGTCGAAGATCCGTCCGGCGGCGCTGTCGAGGTACTGATCCGTGCGGCCGTAGCGGATCGCCGGCGGCGTCACGGCACTCAACGCCGCCTGTGGCAGGCCGAGTTGTTCGGCGCGCAGGAGCCCGGCCAGGCCGGTCAGGGCCGTCCGCTGGATGGCCGCGTCCACGGCTTCGGTGCCGTGGCCGTCCTCGCCGGCCAGGCCGTAGGCGTAACGGACCCCGCCGACGAGCCGGGCCACGGCGATCACCTCGTGGCGGTGCAGGAGGTGCAGGAGCGTCAGCCGTTCCTCCAGTTCGCCGGTCTGCCGGTCGGGTGGGAGAACACCGCGCGAGAACCCCTCCAGCGCGATGCGCCGGACCCGCAGCATCGTCTCCAGGGCCTGCGGCGCGTCCCCGCCCGTCACCCAGGTGACGGCGTCCGCGTGGGCCGCCCGGGAGCCCTGGGCGTCCTCGTCGGAGACGAAGCGCAGACCCGATCCGGCGGCCTCGGCGCGCAGTTGGGCCAGGGCCGCGTCCTCGTCGGCGAACTGCCCGTAGGCGTGGGCGACGAGGAAGTGGTCCCAGGGGCCGAGCCCGGTACTGTACGCGTCGGACAGGCCGATGCGGTCGTCGCCGGTGACGGTGACGCGGGCGTGCGGGTAGTCCATGACGGACGGCTTCGGGTGGGTCGTACTGGCGAAGTTGTGCATGAACCCCAGCGCGTGGCCGATCTCGTGGGCGGCCAGGTGACGCAGTCGCGCGAGCACCAACTCCTCGACGGCCGCGAGCCGTTCGGCCTCGTCGGGTTGCCCGTAGGGGGCGAGCAGGGCCTCGCCGAGGGCGCGGACCTGCTCCAGGCGCTGGGAGCCGAGGCGGACCCGGGCGTGCAGGATCTCGCCGGTGCGAGGGTCGGTCAGTCCCTGCCCGAGCGACCAGCCGCGGCCCGAACGGTGCACCCACACCACGCCGTTGACGCCCACCTCGTACGGGTCGAACGTCTCGTCGCCGGCCTCGACCCGGTAGGCGTCCGGCAGCCCGATCAGCGCGAAGGCCTCCCGCCACCAGTTGCCGCCCTCGATCACCGCCGAGCGGAAGGGCTCCGGGACGGCAGGGTCGACCCGGAACACGATCGGCTCGGCTTCCGGGCCGGCCCGGAAGCGCGGCTGCATCCTCACCTGTGTGTCGCCCACGCCGATCCGGCCGTGATCGGCGTAACCGATCCCGTATCCGCCGGAGTTGGGGTGGAAGCGCCGCACCGGCAGCGGTTCGGACGGCAGGCGGACCAGGTTGAGCTGCTGGACGACCGTAAGGGCACGGGGGTCGGCGGCGACCGCTCGGACCGCCGTGCCGCGGCCGGGTCCGGCGAAGGTGAGAAGGGCGGGCAGCCGGGTGCCGGACGGGCCGGTGCGGCTGTCCGCGACGAGCGGCAGACTGCGGGAGTCGTCGACGGCGTACTCTCCCTGGTCCTCGTCGTACAGGTACTGGGCGATCCGGTCGTGGTCGGCCAGGGCGAGGCCGGTGGCGTCCACGACCGCCGCGCCGTTCTCCTCGCTCAGCACCGGGCCGCTCCACACCACGGACACCGGGAACGACTCCTGCCCCGCGCGCACGGCGGCCGCGTCGCCGTAGGTCTGGAAGTGCTTGTTGCGGACGACGAGCAGCGCCCGGTCCCCGATCCGCCGGAACTCCGCGAGCCGCGTCTTGCCCGCCCTCCCCCGGTCCAGCCGCAACTCGCTGGAGCCCAGGCCCTGGGAGAGGGAGACGGTGAGCAGGAAGGGCTCGTCGAAGTGGCGGATGCCCAGCAGCAGCCGGCCGCCCGGCCGGTCCGGATCGGGCACCAGGTCGATGAAGTCGGCGGTCATACGGGACCTTTCGCGCGGACGGACCTCGGTCGTGATCCTCCCTCAGGCCCGGCACCGCCGCCATGGCGACGCACCCCCCTCTCGTCCGCCGCTTGATCGTTGTTACCGTGCACCGGTGTCTGACTCCTCACGCGATACCGCCGAGGGCGCCGGCTGGGGCGCCGCGGAACCCGGCGAGTACAAGCGGCTGATGCCCGCCAAGGTCGAGAAGCTCTCCTGGCTCGACCCCAGGACGCTGTGGTCCGCCCGCAACGGTGTACTGGCCTCCTGGTTCGGCGACCCCACAGGCGAGACCCGCAGCCGTTGGGTGGCCGAGCGGGAAGCGGCCGGTGCCCCGGCCGACAAGGTGATCCGGCGCGCGGACCCGGACCGGTTCTCCTTCATGGTCGTCGGCGACACCGGTGAGGGCGACGCCCCCCAGTACGCCGTCGTGCCGGGCTTCCTGAAGGTGGGTCAGGGCACGGACTTCGCGGTCATCACCAGCGACGTCATCTACCCGGTGGGCAGCGCCGACGACTACGGCACCAAGTTCTTCCGCCCCTACCGGGACTACCCTGCGCCGATCTACGCGATACCCGGCAACCACGACTGGTACGAGGGCCTCGGCGCCTTCATGCGCGTCTTCTGCGGGGACGCCCCGCCGCTTCCCGCGGAGCCCGCGCCGCGACGGCTCAGCCGGGCCTGGTGGAGGTCGCTGCTGTGGCACCGCCCGCGCCCGACGGACGGTCAGCATCTCGACGAGGCGCGGCGGTTGCGGTCCGCCGTCACACAACAGTCCGTCCAGCCGGGCCCGTACTGGGCGATCGACGCCGGTCCGCTGCGGCTCATAGGCATCGACACGGGTCTGCTCGGCACCATCGACGCCGAACAGGGCGCCTGGCTGCGGGAGGTCTCCCAGGGACCCCGCCCGAAGATCCTCATCACCGGCTCGCCCCTGTACGTCGACGGTGAACACCACCCGTGCACGATCGAAGGGGGCGGCGGCACGGTCGACGACATCGTCCGCGACCCCGAGCACCACTTCGTGGCGGCGATCGGCGGCGACATCCACAACTACCAGCGCTATCCGGTCCAGGTGGACGGCCGCACCATCCAGTACGTCGTCTCGGGCGGCGGCGGGGCGTTCATGCACGCCACCCACACCATCCCCCGTGTGAACATCGCGAACGTGACGGAGAAGGACTTCCGCTGCTATCCGCTGCGCGGTGACTCCCTGGCCTTCTACAGCCGGCTCTACGGGCGCCGCCTGCGCCTGCGCCGCTTCTTCACCCTCACCGAGGCCGAGGCCACGGCGGTCGTCGCCGAACGGCTGGGCATCACGCCCACGCGCGCGCCCGGCGGCCCCGTCCGCGTGACCCGCCGCATCCGCCTCGTGGCGAGCCTGCTCGGCGCGGGCGGTCGCCCCGACCGCACCTCCCGCTTCCGCCTCCCGGTCCGCAAGATCTACACGCAGCTGTTCTCCCCCGGTTCGGCCACCTACAGCCCGCCCTTCTTCAAGCAGTTCCTGCGCCTGGATGTCACCCCCGACGCCGTCCGGCTGCGGTGCTTCGCGGCCACCGGCACTCTCGCCCAGGAGATCGAGCCGCCCGTCGAGGACGAGGTGACCATTCCGCTGGCCTGACCATGCGCTCCCGGCGGCGGGGAACACCTGCCGCGGGGACCTGGTTGGCACTGCCGTACTGCTTGACACGTCAAACACCTACGGAGCAGCCGGTGCCGCCGATCTCCCGTCCTCTGCGCAAGCTCGGTTTCCTGACCATCGGCCTGTTCGACGAGGACGATCCCCGCCGGGGCCACGAATCCACCCTGGAGATCATCGAGCTGGGTGAGCGGCTGGGCTTCGACAGCGCCTGGCTGCGCCACCGGCATCTGCAGTACGGCATCTCCTCCCCCGTCGCCGTCATGGCGGCGGCCTCGCAGCGCACCCGACGCATCGAACTCGGCACCGCGGTCATCCCGCTGGGCTGGGAGAACCCGCTGCGGCTGGCCGAGGACCTGGCGACCGTGGACATCCTGTCCGGCGGCCGGGTCAACCCGGGCGTCAGCGTGGGCCCGCCGATGCATTTCGACCAGGTCAAGGAGGCGCTCTACCCGGACACGGCCGCCGCCGAGGACTTCTCCTACGAGCGGGTGCGGCGGCTGCTGGACCTGGTGCGCGGCACGAGAGCCACCGACTTCAGCGGGGTGCGGGGCTTCGAGGTGTTCTCCGACCGCGTGCAGCCGCACTCGCCCGGTCTGGGCAAGCGCCTGTGGTACGGCGGCGGCAGCCTGAGCTCGGCGCGCTGGGCGGGCGAGCACGGCATGAACTTCCTGACCAGCAGCGTCGTCAAGGCCGAGGCGGCGGACGGGCCGTTCGACTTCGCCGAGATCCAGCTGTCCCACATCCGCGCCTTCCGCGCCCACCACCCCGACGGCGAGCACGCCCGGGTGTCCCAGGGCCTGGTGGTCATCCCCACCGACTCCGCCTCGCCCGAACAGCGAGCCAGGTACGAGGAGTACGCCGCCGGACGCACCCCTCGCACGACGTCACCGCAGGGACCGGCACGGCTGCTGTTCGCACCGGACATCGTCGGCACCTCGCAGGAGATCGCCGAGCGGCTGCACGCGCATGCCGCGTTCCGCGAGGTGGACGAGGTGGCGTTCGCCCTGCCGTTCACCTTCGCGCACGAGGACTATGTGCAGATCCTGACCGACATGGCGACGCGGCTCGGCCCGGCGCTGGGGTGGCGGCCCTCCGTCTGAGCTCACCACTTCCCGGGTTCGGTGCCGACCACGGGCTGCGACGGCGTGCCGTCCACGCCGACCGGTACGTCGCCCGTGAGCATGACCCGGTGCATGATCCGCGGGAAGCCGAGGTGGGCGTTGTCGCCGGGCGCCAGATGGATGGTCGCCCGGTTGTCCCAGAAGGCGACGCTGCCCGGCTCCCAGCGGAAACGCACGGTGTACTCCGGCCGCACCGCCTGCTCCAGCAGCATCTCCAGCAGGGCCCGGCTCTCCGGCCGGGACACGTCGACGATCTGCTCGACGTAGTAGCCGTTGACGTACAGCACCCGCTCCCCCGTCTCCGGGTGCACGCGCACCAGCGGGTGGACGGAGGCGACCTGGTGGTCCAGCAGGTGCCGCAGGTACGCGTCGTCGCCGGGCCGGGGCTGGTAGCCCACCCCGAGCCGGTGCTCGGCGCGCAGTCCGTCGACGAACTCCCGCACCGGCGCGGACAGCCCGGCGTACGCGGCCGCCAGATTGGCCCAGGTCGTGTCGCCGCCGTAGGGCGGTACGGTCTCGGCGCGCAGGATCGTGGCGGCGGGCGGGTCGATCCGGGCACCGTGGTCGCAGTGCCAGCCGCGCAGCAGGGTGTGGCGCCGGCGCTGCAGCCACTCGTCGTGCTCCATGCCGAACCGTCCGCCCAGTTCCAGCCGGTCGGCGGTGGTCTCCACCTCGGGGACGTCCGGTGGTGAGGCGCTGCCCCGTTTGCGCAGGACGACGGGTTCGCCGAAGCGGCGCGCGAAGGCCACGTGCCGGGCGTGGTCGAGCCGTTGCCCGCGGAAGAACACCACCTTCCAGCGCAGCACGGCCGCCCGGATCGCGGCGACCACCGCGTCGTCGAGGGCGTCGGCCAGGTCGACGCCGGTGATCTCGGCTCCGATGTGTCCGGCGACCGGTTGCACCTCGACGCCCGCGGCCCGGCCCGCTTCCGCCACCGCGTCCCACTCCGTCGTCATAGCCACTCCGTCACTCGTGCGCATCGTTCTCCCCCACGCCCCTCATCCCCACCTGTGCGTTTGATCAAGCCCCGTTCCGTGCGTGACGCTGGAGGTCCGGCACAGTCGAGGGAAGGGTCCCCCCCGTGGTCAGCATCCCGACGCACACGCTCAACGACGGCACACGGCTTCCCGCGGTCGGCCTGGGCACCTGGCCGATGAGCGACGCCGAGGCGGAACGCGCCGTCGCCGAGGCGCTGGGCCTGGGCTGTCGCCTGGTCGACACGGCCACCAACTACCGCAACGAGTCCGGAGTGGGCCTCGGCATCGCCCGCGGCGGCGTGCCCCGCGAGGAGATCGTGGTCACCACGAAGCTCCCGGGGCGCGACCACGGCTACGAGGAGACCCTCGCCTCCTTCGAGGCCTCCCGCCGCCGGCTCGGCCTGGAGTACGTGGACCTGTATCTGATCCACTGGCCGCTTCCCCGGGTCGACCGGTACGTCGACGCGTGGCGGGCGATGATCAAGCTCCGCGAGGACGGCCTGGTCCGCTCCGTCGGCGTCTCCAACTTCACCCCGGGGCACATCGAGCGGCTGGAGAAGGAGACCGGAGTCCTGCCGTCCGTCAACCAGATCGAGCTGCACCCGCTCTTCCCGCAGGAGGAGCTGCGCGCCTTCCACACCGCCAAGGGCATCCTCACCGAGAGCTGGAGCCCGCTGGGCCGCGGCAGCGACCTGCTCGACGACCCGGCGCTCGTCTCGATCGCCGAGGACCTCGGCGTGAGCCCCGGCCAGGTCGTGCTGCGCTGGCACATCCAGCTCGGCGCGGTGCCCATCCCGAAGTCGTCGGACCCGGGGCGGCAGCGCGCGAACCTCGACGTGTTCGGCTTCGAACTGGACGCGGGGCAGATGCGGGCCGTCGCCGGCCGGGCCCACCGCCGCCTGGGCGGTGACCCCGAGGTGCACGAGGAGTTCTGAGGCGCCCGCGGGGTACTCGCGGGCCCGCGAGGCAGGACGCACGAAGGGAGCGGAAGTGGGTGACCGGGACCGGCTGCGGGAGTACCGCGGCAAACGCGATGTCCGGCGGAGCGGGGAGCCGGAGGGACGGTCCGCGTCCGCGGACGGCGCACCCCGCTTCGTCGTGCAGATCCACGACGCCTCCACCCTGCACTTCGACTTCCGGCTCCAGGTGGGCGACGTGCTGAAGTCGTGGTCCGTCCCGAAGGGCCCCTCCGACGACCCCCACGACAAGCGGCTGGCCGTGCCCACGGAGGACCATCCGCTGCGGTACGAGGAGTTCGAGGGCGTCATCCCGGAGGGCGAGTACGGCGGCGGCACCGTGATCGTCTGGGACCACGGCACCTATCAGCCGCTCAGCCACGACCGCCGAGGGCGGCCGGTCGACTTCGAGGAGTCACTGGAGCACGGGCACGCCCGGTTCCGGCTGAAGGGCGCCAAACTCCACGGCGAGTACGCGCTGACCCGGTTCCGCGGCGGCAAGGACGAGGACGGGCGGGAGTCCTGGCTGCTGGTGAAGGCCGGCGGCGAACGGGGCCAAGGGCACGGGACGCCCGATCCGCGGCGGGCCCGCTCGGTGACCAGCGGCCGTACGCTCGCGCAGGTCGCCGCGGACGACGACGGACGGAAGTGAGCGGCCGTGCCGGGGCTGTTCGACTCGCTCTCCGAGGAACAGCGCGGGCTGCTGCGCACGTCGCGTTCGGGGACGGACATCGCCGCACGGCCCATGCCGGCCACGCTGAGCGACCGGCGGGAGTTCTCCGAGGCGGGCGAGTGGGACTCGGCTTGAGCGAACCGGGTGACGAGGTGGCCGGATTGACGCGTTCCGGCCCCAACGGCCCTTCCGGGCCTCTATCTTCACGGCGGTACTCGATCTTCGCCCCTCGTCCGGAAGGCCGTTCAAGCATGCGCACCGCACTCCGCAGCGCCGTCGTCGGCGCGATCGTCACCGGTTCTGTCCTGACCTGCGGCACCGCCGGGGCCACGCCGCCCGGACCGGGGGTGACCGCGAAGCTGATCAGCACGACCACCGTCGGGGACACCGACTACGTGCTGCGCGAGATCACCGTCCCACCGGGCCAGAGCACCGGCTGGCACTACCACGACGGCGTGGTCTACGGCTTCGTCCGCCAGGGCACGCTGAACCACTACCACGCCGACTGCGCCCGCGACGGCGTCTACCGGAAGGGCACCACGGTCCGCGAGCCGGGCGGCCCCGGCGACGTCCACCTGGGCCGCAACGAGGGCGACACCCCGCTGGTCCTCGACGTGCTGTACGTGCTGCCGCACGGCGCGCCGTACTCGGAGGACGTCCCGAACCCGGGCTGCTCCTTCCAGTGACCACACCGGGGGCGGCGGCGAAACGGAGGGCCGGCACGGCCCTCCGTTTCCGTGCGGTCACTTCTGTCGTGCGGCCCGCAGGGCCTCGAGGGCCCGGTCGGCGTGGGTGTTCATGCGCAGCTCGCTGCGGACGACCTCGAGGACGGTGCGGTCCTGCCCGATGACGAAGGTGACCCGCTTGGTCGGCGCCAGGGAGAAGCCCCGCTTGACGCCGAACCGCTCCCGGATCGCGCCGTCGGCGTCGGACAGCAGCGGCATGCCGAGAGTGTGCCGGTCGGCGAACTCCTGCTGCCGTTCGACGGTGTCGCCGCTGATGCCGACCGGCCGGGCGCCGGCCTCGGCGAATTCGGCGGCCAGATCGCGGAAGTGGCATGCCTCCGCGGTGCAGCCCGCGGTGAGCGCGCCGGGGTAGAAGAAGAGCACGACCGGTCCGTCGGCGAGCAGTTCGGACAGGGTGCGGACGGTGCCGGTCTCGTCGGGCAGTTCGAAGTCGTCGACCTTGTCGCCGAGGTTCACGGACCGGCTCATGCGGCACCCTCCCCGTTCTTCGCGACGCTGCGGGCCCACAGGACGAGGGGCAACTGCAGCGGCAGCCGCCCCAGAGCGGCGGCCTTCTGCGGCGCGGGCCGGTCCGCCCAGTCGACGGCCATCTTGACGTTGGCGGGGAAGACGCCGACGAAGAACGCGGCGGCGGCGAGGGCCGCCGTCTTCCTGGTGCGGGGCAGCGCGATGCCCGCCGCGAGCGCGAGTTCCGCGGCACCGCTGACGTACGTCCAGGTTCTCGGCGCACCCGGCAGGGAGCGCGGGACGATCGCGTCGAACTGGCGGGGAACGGCGAAGTGGGCGGTGCCCGCGGCGGCAAGCAGACCGGCGAGCAGCAGGGGCGAGCGTTCGGACCGTGGCACGGTTCCTCCTCTGATGACCTGCCGGGCGATGTTACCGGAGGGTAGAGAGGCCTCGTGATCGCCCTCCCCACAAGGCAGCCGGGATTGCCGACCGCGTCAGGGCCGGTTCGCCACGGGCGCCAGCCACAGGCCGACGAGCGCGTCGGCGAGACCGGTCGCGGCGTCGTCCCATGTGGCCCGCGGGGTGGGCCGGTGCTCGGCGAGCGCGCGCTCGCGTTCGGCGGGCATCTGCACGATCAGATGACGTGCCATCTCGCCCCGCTCGGCGCGGACCTCGGGCGGCAGGTCGGGCAGACAGGCGGTGAGTCCGTCGATGATCCGCCGAAGCGACGGGGAGGTGAGGGACTCCTCGACGACGATCTGGTGCAGTACGGGGTCGGTCATGATCTGCGCGCAGAAGCGGGCGTACCAGGTGGGACCGTCCAAGGCCGCGAGGTGCTGCGGGACGGGGCGCACCAGGCAGTCCACCCAGTCGCGCACGTCCGGTGAGTCGCCGATGCCGGCCAGCAGCCGGGCGCGGATCTCCTCGATCTGCGTCGCGTGTTTGCGGACGATGGCGCGCACCAGGTCGGCCTTGGTGCCGAAGTGGTAGCCGACAGCGGTGTTGTTGCCCTGTCCGGCGGCCTCGCTGACCTGACGGTTGGAGACGGCGTTGACCCCGCGTTCGGCGAACAGCCGCTCGGCGGCGGTCAGGATCAGCTCCCTGGTCGCGCTGACCTGTTCCGCCCGTGCCGTCCTGGCCGCCATGCTCACCACCGCACCGGGACTTCGTTCAGCCCGCGCCGACCAGTCCCTCGAGCCGTCGCAGGTCCGCCGCGCGTGCGGCGGGTTCCAGCTAGGGAAGCCTACGCAATCCCCTGTTCAGGACGGATTGCGGCTCCCCGCCGGACCGAGCCGCCCATCGCCGCGCCCTTCACGCACGTCCGGCGAGGACCCGGCGGACGCCGGGCGCACCGAACCCGTAAACTAAGTCAATCGCCTGCCTTAAAAGCAGATCGGGTTTCCGGCTTCTCCCTGCCCATGGAGGCTTCTTCATGTCCGACGTCCTTCCCAGTCCGGCGATCCCGGGCGGACCGGCCGCACCGCGGTCCAGCGCCGTGGTGGCCGTGCTGGCCTTCGCCGGCATCGTCGTATCGCTGATGCAGACGCTGGTCATCCCGATCGTCCCGGAGCTGCCGAAGCTGCTGGACGCCCCCGCCGCGGACACGGCCTGGGCGGTGACCGCCACGCTGCTGGCCGCCGCGGTGGCGACGCCCGTCGTGGGCCGCCTCGGCGACATGTTCGGCAAGCGGCGCATGCTGCTGGTCAGCGTGGTGCTGCTGGTTGCGGGCTCGGTCGTCTGCGCGCTCAGCGAGTCGCTGGCCCCGATGATCGTCGGACGGGCGGTGCAGGGACTTGCGGCGGCGGTCGTGCCGCTGGGCATCAGCATCATGCGCGACGAGCTGCCCACCGAGCGGCTGGCCGGGGCCACGGCGCTGATGAGCGCCTCCCTCGGCGTCGGCGGCGCTCTGGGCCTGCCGACGGCGGCACTGATCGCGGACCACTTCGACTGGCACGTACTGTTCTGGGCCTCGGCCGGCATGGGCGCGGTGGCCCTGGCGCTGGTCCTGCTCTTCGTGCCCGAGTCCCAGGTGCGCTCCGGGGGCCGCTTCGACGCCGTCGGCGGCGTCGGCATGGCGGTGGGGCTCGTGTCCCTGCTGCTGGCCATATCCAAGGGCGCCGACTGGGGCTGGACCGACGGCACGACCCTCGGGCTGTTCGCCGTGGCGGTCGTGGTGCTCCTCGCGTGGGGCTTCTTCGAACTGCGTACGGCCGAACCCCTGGTGGACCTGCGCACCACCGCCCGCCGTCAGGTCCTGGTGACCAACCTCGCCTCGATCGCGATCGGCTTCTCGATGTTCGCGATGTCCCTGGTCCTGCCCCAACTGCTGCAGCTGCCCTCGCAGACGGGCTACGGCCTGGGCAAGTCGCTCCTGACCGCCGGCCTGGTGATGGCGCCGTCCGGTCTGGTGATGATGGCGTTCGCTCCGGTGTCCGCGGCCGTCTCCAAGGCGAAGGGACCGAAGGTGACGCTGATGATCGGCGCGCTGATCGTGGCCTGCGGGTACGGCCTGAACATCGTGCTGATGTCCGAGGTGTGGCACCTGGTGCTGGTGTCGTGCGTCATCGGCGCCGGTATCGGCTTCACCTACGGCGCCATGCCGGCCCTGATCATGGGTGCCGTGGACCCGTCGGAGACCGCGGCCGCCAACAGCCTCAACACGCTGATGCGGTCGATCGGCACCTCCGTGGCCAGTGCGCTCGCCGGTGTCGTCCTGTCCCACCTGACGATCGACCTCGGCGGCTACGCGCTGCCGTCGCAGAACGGCTTCAAGGTCGTCATGGCCCTCGGCGCCGGAGCCGCGCTGCTGGCCTTCGCCGTGGCGTGGTTCATCCCGAACCGCCGAACCGCCGTCACGGACGCGCCGGCACCCGCGGCCCAGCCTTCGGCCGACACCTCCAAGGTGGGCTGACCCGCCTGCCACCGGTGGCCGCGGACCGACGGCCCGCGGCCACCAGCCGCGCCCTCTGCGGGTCGTACTGTGGGGCCTTTTGCGGGGGTCTTCGAGGGGCCGGCAAGCTCCCCCGGCGGATCTCCAGGGCGCATTCGCGACCACCGCATGAAGGCCGCGCCCGGCAGCCCGCGCGAAGCCGCGTCGCCCCACGGAACCTCGGCGTCCGTGCACCGCGGGAGCGCTACGAGGCCGCGCGGCGAACGGCGCCCCCTCCCGTAGTGGCCCGCCGGTCAGCCGGCGGACAGCTTGTCCAGCCACTGGCCCAGGAGGGCCGATTCGGCCGGGGTGAAGGACGGGGACCGCGCGGCACGCAGCCGGGCCGCCAGTGTGGCCGCGGCAACCGGCACGCCCGTGTCCCCGTCGCCCGCGGGGCCGGCCGACTCGTCGGAGGGCGGCCGGGTGACCGAGTCGAGCACGGCGTCGCGCAGCCGCTCGGCGAACGCCGGGTCCGGGTACTGCTCCGGTCTGGTGAGCAGGGACAAGGCCGCCCCGACATTGGCGGACATGATCATCTGTGTGGCGAGGGCGGGCGGGACGGTGAGCCGGCCGGCGGCGGCGCAGCGTTCCAGAATCCCGTGCAGCAGGGCGTGCGCCTCCTGCGCAGCGGCGGGCGGGACCGTCAGTTCGGGTGAGTACATCAGCCGGTAGTGGTTGGGGTGCTCCAGCGCGAAGCGCATGTGGTTGTCCCAGCCACTGCGCAGGTCGGCGACGGGATCGTCACCGGGCCGCGCCGCCCGCTTGGAGGCGAGGTACGCCTCGAAGCCGTGGTCGACGACGGCGGCCAGCAGCCCGGCCTTGTCCCCGAACAACCGGTAGAGCATCGGCGCGCCCACACCCGCCGCCTCGCACACCGCCCGTGTGGAGACGTCGGCGACCGACGCCTCGGCCAGCAGCTCGGTGGCCGCTTCCAGGATCTTCTCCCGCGCATCCATGGGACCACCGTACGCCACGCGTAGCGTCGATACGAAATCTCCTGTACCAACGCTACGCAGCCGTGTTATCGTCGATACGAAGAAGCCGTAACGGCGATAACAAAGGATGACGTCATGACCACTCAGACCCAGCAGGACCGGCCGGTGGCGATCGTGACCGGTGGATCACGCGGCATCGGGCGGCAGGTCGCCCGGCGGCTCGCCGCCGACGGGTTCGCGGTCGTCGTCGGGTACGCGGGCAACAAGGACGCCGCGGACGAGGTCGTCCAGGCGGTCGAGGCGGCAGGTGGCACGGCGTACGCCGCCCGCGCGGACGTCGGCGACGAGGCCGAGGTCGCCGCCCTGTTCGATCTGGCGGAGGCCACCTACGGCGGTGTCGACGCGGTCGTGCACGCGGCCGGACGGATGCCCCTGTCCCCCGTCTCCGAGCTCGATCTGGACGAGCTGGACGCCCTGTACCGCACCAACATCCGCGGCACGTTCGTGGTCGACCAGCAGGCCGCGCGCCGGCTGCGACCGGGCGGAGCACTCGTCAACTTCTCCAGCTCCGTCGTGGGACTCGCCTTCCCCGGCTACGGCGCCTACGCCGCGAGCAAGGGCGCGGTCGAGGCGCTCACGCTGATCCTCGCCCGGGAGATGCGGGGCCGTGACGTCACGGTCAACGCCGTGGCACCCGGCCCGACGGCGACCGACCTCTTCCTCGACGGCAAGGACGAGGAGACCGTCGCCCGGCTGGCCGCACAGCCGCCGCTGGAACGCCTCGGGACGCCGGAGGACATAGCCGGTGTCGTGTCCTTCCTCGTGGGCCGCGAGGGCCGCTGGGTCAACGGGCAGGTGCTGCGGGCCAACGGCGGCATCATCTGACGGCAGCGCCGTTCAGGGGAAACCGGTGGGCCGGGCGCGTGACGGCGGGCGGCAGCGTCGAGAACTCACCCGTGACCCTCCCCCTGATCCCGCCCATGCTCGCCACGCCGGGCACACTTCCGCCCGCGTCGCAGGACGCCCGCTGGGCCTACGAGACCAAGCAGGACGGCCAGCGGGTCGTGGCCTACCTCGAAGGGAACGGCCGTGTGCGGCTGCGCGCCCGGTCCGGGGAGGAGATCACCGGCGCGTATCCGGAGCTTCGGGAGCTCGGCGCGGCGCTGGGGGCCACCGCCGCGGTGCTGGACGGGGAGGTGCTGGCGCTGGACGAACACGGTCGTGCCGACTTCCAGTTGCTGCAGTCCCGGATGGGCCTCGCACACGCGCCCGCGCGGGCGGCACGTCAGGCCGCCAAGGTGCCCGCTCACCTGGTGCTCTTCGACGTGATGCACCTGGCCGGCGAGAACCTCACCGCTCTGCCCTACGTCCGGCGCCGGGGGCTTCTAGAGGAGCTGGGGCTCGACGGGCCCTTCTGGTCCGTGCCCGCCGCCCTCGTCGGGCACGGACGGCAGGCGCTGAGCGCCACCCGCGAGCACGGCATGGAGGGCCTGGTCTGCAAGCGGCTGGACTCGGCGTACGAACCCGGGGTGCGCTCCCGGGCATGGATCAAGATCCGCAACATGCGCAGCGAGGACGTCGTCGTGGGCGGCTGGCTGGCGGGCAAGGGGCGGCTGTCGGGGCTGCCCGGTGCGGTCCTGGTGGGACAGCGGGCGGCGGGGCGGCTGCGGTACGTCGGCGGGGTGGGCACCGGCTGGAGCGAGGCCGAGCGCGTCCGGCTCGCCGGGCTGCTGCGGGATGCCGGGACCCCCGTGTGCCCCTTCGATCCCGTCCCCTCGGTGCCCGGCGCCCACTGGGTGGTGCCCCGGCTGGTCGGCGAGGTCCGCTACAGCACGCGGACCCGCGCCGGAATGCTGCGCCAGCCCTCCTGGCTGCGACTGCGCCCGGACCTGACCCCCGAGGAGGCGGCGGCGAACTTCCCGGACGACCTGCTCTGACCCGCCGTCATGGCCGGCTCATCGAACACCCGGCGGCAGTGGCTCCTGGGCAACCGTGGGCATTCCAGAGGCAGACAAACGAAACCGTGTGCGTGCGGGCGGCGAGCCGCGTCCGACTCCCGCCCGCACGACCCGGGTTCACCGCCGCGGGCGCCGACCGGGTGGGACTGCGCAGGTGGTGGCTTCGCGCCAAGGCGACGGCGGCAGCCGGTGGCCGATCCGGGCGGCTGCGGCGTCGGCCCCACGCCTGTGTGATGCGCGCCCGAATGGGCCGGTACCGTCCGGACGCGCCCTTCGGGGGGTCTATCGTGTCCGCATGTCCGTCCCCGAAATGATCCGTATCGTCTCCCGCGACTCGCCCATGGCGCTCGCCCAAGTGGAGCGTGTCCGCGCCGAGTTGGCGGCCCTGCACCCCGGTGTGCGCACCGAGGTCGTGCCGGTGAAGACGACCGGCGACAAGTGGATGGGCGTGCTGTCCCAGGTGGAGGGCAAGGGGGCGTTCACCAAGGAGGTGGACGCCGCGCTGCTGGCCGGCCAGGCCGATCTCGCGGTGCACTGCGTCAAGGACGTTCCGGCCGACCGGCCGCTACCGGCGGGCACGACGTTCGCCGCGTTCCTCAAGCGCGACGACGTCCGCGACGCCCTCGTCCATCCGGGCGGTCTGACGCTGGACGAGCTGCCGGAGGGCACGCGCATCGGCACCTCCGCGGTGCGCCGCGTCGCCCAGCTCGCCGCCAGCCATCCGCACCTGGAGTGCGTGCCGTTCCGCGGCAACGCCAACCGGCGGCTGGCGAAGCTGGAGGCCGGCGAGGCGGACGCGCTGCTGCTCGCGGTGTCCGGCCTCGAGCGCATCGGACGCCAGGACGTGATCACGGACGTTCTCTCCGTGGAGACGATGATGCCGCCGATCGGCGCGGGCATCCTGGCCCTGCAGTGCCGGCAGGACGACACCGATCTCATCGACGCGGTCAGCGGACTCGGGGACCCGGACACGCGTCGTGAGGCGACGGCGGAGCGCATGTTCCTGCATGTGCTGCAGGGGCACTGCAACAGCCCCATCGCCGGATACGCGCGCGTGGAACACGGCGGCGAACTGTCCCTGCGGGCCTGCGTGTTCACGCCCGACGGCAAGACGCGGCTGAACGCCCACGAATGGGCCGGCCGGCTCGATCCGGCCACGCTGGGCACGTCGGTCGCCGTGGCGCTGCTGCGTCAGGGTGCCCGCGAGATCATCGACGGCATCCCGCACTGACGCGGGCGCGGATCAGGCGGTGCCTTCCTCCGCCTGTTCGCGCAGGAAGGTGCTGACCTGGTGGGCCAGGACGTCCCGCGCGGAGACCGCGTGGGCGCCCACCGTCTCCTCGTGCAGTCCGATACCGCCGGCCCACAGCCGGCGGTCGGCCCACTCCTCGTCGACACGCAGCTGGATCTGCACGTCGACCTGGCTCAACGAGGCCTCCGGGCCGGCCGCGAACAGCACGGCGGTGGCCCGGCGCAGCGGATAGACGTCGAAGCCCTCGATGAACTGCGAGTTGCGCCAGTCGATGAACGCGGCCTCGCCGTCAGGGCCGGTCCGCACGTCGATCTGACCGTCCTCGAGGTGGATGGTCGAGGGCCGCTCGCCGCGGTTCTCAACGGTCACGCGGACGCAGAAGTAGGTGAGGCCGGCGGCCGCGTCGTCCCGGCCGCGCGGCGGCTCGGCGGCTTCCAGACGGTGGACGCGGACACGCAGACCGGCATGCTCGTCGTACTCCTGCCAGTCCCCGACCACGTTCGGCTCGTACACAATCCACCTCTTCGACCTCAGAGAGCTGCTTCCTATCTGTGTGCTCAGCGCACTGTCAAATGAGCAGAATGCGCTGTGGCCAGCGAATTCATCCCCTTTGATCACTGATCAAGCCGTGCGCAGGAACAATCGGCGAAATGTGCCACGCACTCCTGCGAGGGGGCGTGCCGCACATCACGTTCCGAACGGTGTGATCAGCGGGCGAGGCGACCGAGCAGTGAGGAGGCGGCGGTGATGCCCAGCGCGGCGGACACGAGGAGCACCGCGAGGTCGAGGGCGACGTGCGCGTGGGTGCCGAGGAGGAGGCCGCGCAGGGCGTCCACTTGGTAGCTCAGCGGGTTGAACGTGCTGATCGCCTGGAGCCAGGCGGGCATGACGGACACCGGGTACAGGGCGTTGGAGCCGAAGAACAGCGGCATGGTGATGGCCTGTCCGATGCCCATGAGCCGGTCGCGGCTGAGGACCACGCCTGCGATGGTCATGGACAGGCAGGAGAAGAAGGCGGACGCGAGGACGACGATGGCCGCCACGCCGAGGAGTTTGAGCGGGTTCCACGTCAGCGCCACGCCGAGAAGGGCGGCGATCACGATGACGACGACGGCCTGGATCAGCGACTTCACGCCCGCGGCGAAGGCCTTGCCGGTGATCAGCGCCGAGCGTGGAGTGGGCGTCACCAGGAGCTTGTTGAGGATGCCGGCGTCGCGCTCCCAGATGATCTGGATGCCGTAGAAGATGGCGATGAACATCGCGGACTGGGCGATGATGCCGGGTGCGAGGTAGTCGACGTAGGGGATGCCGCCGGTCGGGATCGCCTTGATCCGGGTGAAGGTCTGGCCGAAGATCAGCAGCCACAGGGCCGGCTGCACGGCGCGGGTGTAGAGCTCGGTGCGGTCGTGGCGCAGTTTCTGCAGTTCGACGGCGCACATCGCCGCCACGCGGGCGGGCAGCACACGCCAGCCGGCACGGGGCTGGGGCGGGCGCAGCAGCAGGTCGATGCCGTCGGCGCGGTCAGCCGACGCGGTGGGCGGTGCGGCGGGTGCTTCGGACATCTCGAAAATCTCCTGACGTGTCGTCGAGGCCGCTGCCGGCGACGTCGCGGAAGACGTCCTCCAGGGTGGGCAGGGTCTCGGTCCCCCGGCGTTCGGCGAGGCCCTGGCGCAGTTCGTCCGGGGTGCCGAGGGCCCGGATGCGGCCGCGGTGCATCAGGGCGACGCGGTCGCAGTACTGGTCGGCCTCGTCCATGTAGTGCGTGGTCACCAGCACGGTCATGCCGGTGGCGTCCCGTACGGCGTTGACGTGCTCCCACACGCCGGTGCGGGCGATGGGGTCGAGGCCGATGGTGGGCTCGTCGAGGATCAGCAGCCGGGGCGCGCTGACCAGGGCCTGGGCGAGTTCGAGGCGGCGGATCATGCCGCCGGAGTAGGTGCCGGCGAGCCGGTCGGCGGCGTCGGTGAGGTCGACGGCGGCCAGGGCCCTGCGCGACCCGCTCGCCGCGTTCACGGCGGGAGACGTCGAAGACGCGGGCGAACAGGGCGACGTTCTCGCGTCCGGTGAGACCGGCGTCGGCGGAGAGCTGCTGGGGCACGTAGCCGAGCAGGCGGCGTACGGCCATGCGTTCCTTGGCGGCGTCGTGGCCGAAGACCCGGACCATGTCGGCGGGGACCGGAAGCAGGGTGGTGATGCAGCGGATCGCGGTGGTCTTGCCCGCTCCGTTGGGGCCGAGCAGTCCGAAGACCTCGCCCTTCGCGACCGACAGGTCGAGGCCGTCGACCGCGCGGGTCTCGCCGAACTCGTAGGCGAGTCCGGTGCAGGTGACGGCGTCGGCCGGTGCGCTGCCCGCGCCGCCTGCGGCGTCCACCCCCGCCTGGGGTGCGCCCGCGTCGTTCGTCATGACTCCTCCGCCTCCTCGTGCAGGTTCCCGGCGAGCTTGCGCAGCGCGGGGACGGCGGCGCGCAGCGCCTCCCGGTCCGCCTCGTCCAGTCCGGACAGTCCGTCACGGACGAGTTCTCCGCGCCGTTTGCGCCATTCGGCAATCCGCGCCTCGGCGGTGGGGGTCGGCAGGAGCCGGGCGGCCCGCCGGTCGGCGGGGTCGGTCTCGCGGACCAGGTAGCCCTGCCGGGACAGCTGGTTGACCAGTGTGGACACCGAATTGCCCGCCAGGCGGAGGTCCTTGGCGGCGTCCGAGATGCCGATGCCGGGCCGGGACACGACCAGGCGCAGCAGTTCGGCCTCGGCGCCGCGCACCTGCGGGGCGATCTGCCGGCGCAGCCTGCGCCTGAGGAGCCGCTGGAGGCCGACGAGGGCGTCGACCAGTTCGTCCGGGAAGGTTTCCGAGTCCACGTTCCCACTTTTACCTCTGTAGCAGAGGTAATGAACCCAAGGGACGGTCAAGCCCCACGGCGACCCGCGCCACGTCGCACCACACGTGGACGGAATGCCCTTTTTGTTTCGGATGTGCCCACTCCGGGCATGTGCACTGAGTGCTTCGGACAGGAGGCACGTCCGTGGGAGCCGGCCGGGTCCCGGATGTCTTCGCTGGTCCGCCTCCGTTCCTCCCATGGTGTCTGTCCACCCGGCACCGCCCGAGGGAGGTGCGCGCGATGCGCGTCACCACCGGTAGAAACAAGCCCCACCCGCACGACGACGCCCCCGACACGGCCGCGTCCTTCCGACGGCTGGCAGAGCTCCCCGACGGCCCCGAGCGCAAGGCGCTGCGGGACGAGCTGGTCCGGGTCTGGCTGCCCATGGCCGAGCGGATCGCCGTCCGCTTCAAGGGGCGCGGCGAGACCCTCGAGGACCTCTATCAGGTCGCGGCCCTCGGTCTGGTCAAGGCCGTCGACCACTTTGACCCGGCCCGCGGGCACGCCTTCGAGGCGTACGCGGTGCCGACCGTCACCGGCGAGATCAAGCGGCACTTCCGCGACCACATGTGGACGCTGCACGTGCCCCGCCGGGTCCAGGACCTGCGCAACCGGGTCCGGCAGGCCACGAAGGAGCTGTCCCAGACCATCTCAGGCCGGCCGCCGACCGTCGCCGAGATCGCCCTGCACACGCGGCTGAGCCAGGACGAGGTGCGCATCGGCATGGAGGCCCTGGAGTGCTTCTCCGCCCTCTCCCTCGACGCCGAGATGCCCGGCACCGACGGGTACGCCCTCGCGGACGCGATCGGCGGCCCCGATCCGGCGTACGACGTCGTCGTCGACCGCGTGGCGGTCGCGCCCTGCCTGCAGGCACTGCCCGAGCGTGAGCGCACCATCCTCTATCTGCGGTTCTTCCGCGGCATGACGCAGAGCCACATCGCCCAGCACCTCGGCATCTCGCAGATGCACGTGTCCCGGCTGCTCAGCGGATGCTTCGCCCAGTTGCGGGAGGAACTCCTCGCCAAGACCGGCTGAGCGCCGTGCCCGGCGGCCCCGCGCGGACCGAAGCGGTCACTTCTCCGGTGGCTCCCCCGGGATCTGCGTGGGGCCGAAGCGGTCCAGCGCGTCTTCCAGCTCCGCCCGTATCTCCTCGGGCATGACCCCGCTGCGGCCCCAGATGAGGATGAGCTCCGCCACGTTCCGCAGCTTGATGTTCGTGTGCTGGGAGACCTCTTTCAGCACCTGCCAGCCCTCGTCGGGTCCCACGCGGCCGAGCGCGACGACCATGCCGATCGCCTGATCGACGACGGCGTGCGAAGCGACCGCCTCCTTGAGCTGCTGCACTTCCTCCTGCAGTTCGAAGATCCGGTCCGAGCCCCCGTTCGTGGGCATCGCCACCTCCCAGGCGCCTGTTCACAACGCTGCCGGTCACCTCCATGGTCGCCACTCCCGCAGGCCCGCGCCACCGGGCTCGTCAGCCGTTTCGCAGCCCTGGCGGGGGTACTCGGCAGGCGCACGGGGCGATTCCGGCCGGACACTGGTGGCAGACCGGTGACGGCCCGTCGACGAGACCAGGACGCGACTGCCATGAACGACGACACGACACGCCCCGCCACCACCGAGGTGGTCTCCTCGCACTCCGTGTTCGGCGCACCCTGCTGGGTGAGCCTGACCAGCCGTGATCTCGACGTCACCGAGGACTTCTACCGCGCCGTTCTGGGCTGGCGGCTGCGCCCCGCCAAGCTCGGCGACCGCTTCCGGATCGCCATGGTGGGCGACACCCCGGTGGCGGGAATCGGAGCCGTTGCCTCCATGTGGCAGATGGCCGTGGCATGGACCCCCTACTTCGCCGTGCCGAGCGCCGACGAGGCCGCGGCCCGTGCCCAGGAGCGCGGGGGCACGGCGGCCGTCGGACCGCTCTCCTTCCCGCCCGGCCGGGCGGCGCTGCTCGCCGACCGGGACGGCGCGACCTTCGGGATCTGGGAGGGCGAGCTGTTCTCCGACTGGGAGAAGTGGCGCGCGGCCGCCCCGGCCTTCATCCGGCTGCACACCCGCGACGCCTTCGACGCCGCCATCTTCTACGGCGAGGTCCTGGACTGGGCGACCGAGCGCCCCGGCTGCTGCGAGGTCCGCTACGAGGGCGGCGAGGTGGTGCTGCGCAGCCAGGGCGCGATCGTGGCCCGCATCGAGTCGGGTGCGCTGGGGGCGGCCCCCGACCCCACCATTCGGCCGCACTGGCAGATCCACTTCGCGGTCGAGGACGTGACGGCCTGTGTGCGGGCCGCGGAGCGGCACGGTGGCAGCGTCCTGTCCAAGGGCGGCGACGAGGCCGTGCTGCGCGACACGGACGGCGCGCAGTTCACGGTGACCTCGCGCAAGGAGCGCTGAGCCTCAGCGGGCGGTGCGCGAGGGCCGGGTCAGCAGGACCAGGCTGCGCGCCTCGACGGTCGTCTGCGCGCCCGCCTTGTGCTCGGCCTCGTCCGGGGGCCCCTGCGGGATCGCGGTGTCGAGGACTGTCGTCCACCGTTCGCCGTAGGAAACGTCAGGCAGCACGAACTCCACCGGCTCCCAGTAGCTGTTGAACAGCAGCAGGAAGGAGTCGTCGACGACCGGGCGGCCGCACGGGTCGGGTTCGACGATGGCGTCGCCGTTGAGGAACACCGCGACGGAGTGCGCGTCGCCTCGCCGCCAGTCCTCCTCCGTCATCTCCCGCGCGTCCGGCGCCAGCCACACCAGGTCCGGGAGCGGCTGGCCGGCGTGGGTCGCGGTCTCGCCGCGGAAGAAGCGCCGCCGGCGCAGCACCGGGTGGGCGGCGCGCAGCCCGATGACGTACCGGGTGAAGTCGACCAGTTCGCGTTGGTCGCCGGTCAGCCGCCAGTCGATCCAGGAGACCTCGTTGTCCTGGCAGTAGGCGTTGTTGTTGCCGTGCTGGGTGCGGCCGAGTTCGTCGCCGTGGCAGAGCATCGGAATGCCCTGCGAAAGCAACAGTGTGGCGAGGAAGTTGCGCTGCTGGCGGGCGCGCAGTTCCAGCACGCCGGGCACGTCCGTGTCGCCCTCGGCGCCGCAGTTCCAGGACCGGTTGTCGCTCTCGCCGTCCCGGTTGCCCTCGCCGTTGGCCTCGTTGTGCTTGTCGTTGTACGACACCAGGTCGCGCAGGGTGAATCCGTCGTGCGCGGTGACGAAGTTGACGCTGGCGCGCGGGCGGCGCCGATTGTGCTGGTAGAGGTCGGAGGAGCCGGTCAGGCGCAGGGCGAACTCGCCGAGCGTGTGTTCCTCCGCGCGCCAGAAGTCCCGTACGGCGTCACGGTACTTGCCGTTCCACTCCGACCACAGCGGTGGGAAGTTGCCCACCTGGTAGCCGCCCTCGCCCACGTCCCACGGTTCCGCGATGAGTTTCACCCGGCTGATGACCGGGTCCTGCTGGATCAGGTCGAAGAACGCCGACAGCCGGTCCACCTCGTGGAACTGCCGTGCCAGGGTGGCCGCGAGGTCGAAGCGGAAGCCGTCGACGTGCATCTCGGTCACCCAGTACCGCAGCGAGTCCATGATCAGCTGCAGCACGTACGGGTGCCGCATCAGCAGGCTGTTGCCTGTGCCGGTGGTGTCGTAGTAGTGCCGCCAGTCGCCGTCCACCAGACGGTAGTAGGAGGCGTTGTCGATGCCGCGGAAGGACAGGGTGGGGCCCTTCTCGTTGCCCTCGGCGGTGTGGTTGTAGACGACGTCGAGGATCACTTCGAGGCCGGCCGCGTGCAGCGCCTTGACCATCGCCTTGAACTCGGTGACCTGCTGGCCGCGGGTGCCGTGGGCGGCATAGGCGTTGTGCGGGGCGAAGAAGCCGATCGTGTTGTAGCCCCAGTAGTTGGACAGGCCGCGGTCCTGCAGCACGCCGTCCTGCACGAACTGGTGCACCGGCATCAGTTCGACGGCCGTCACGCCCAGCGCGGCCAGGTGCTCGGTGACCGCGGGGTGGGCGAGACCGGCGTAGGTGCCGCGCAGTTCGGCGGGGACGTCGGGGTGGGTGCGGGTCAGTCCGCGGACGTGGGCCTCGTAGATGACCGTCTCGGCGTACGAATGCTGCGGCGGCCGGTCGTCGCCCCAGTCGAAGGCCGCGTCCGTGACCACGCCGAGCATGGTGTGGCCGGCGCTGTCGGCCCGGGAGCGGCCGTGCGACGCCCGTTCGAAGAGCGAGGCGTGGTTGTCGACCTGGCCGTCCACGGCCCGGGTGTACGGGTCGAGGAGCAGCTTCGCCGGATTGCACCGGTGGCCCAGCTCGGGCTGCCACGGCCCGTGCACCCGGTAGCCGTAGCGCTGGCCGGGGCCGGCCTTCGGCAGGTAGCAGTGCCAGACGAAGCCGTCGACCTCGGCCATCGGGACGCGGCGCTCGGCGCCGTCCTCCTCGACCAGCACCAGTTCGACGTGTTCGGCGACCTCGCTGAAGAGGGCGAAGTTGGTGCCCTCGCCGTCGAAGGACGCTCCCAACGGGTAGGGGTGCCCGCTCCACACGGGCACCCCTGCCTTGCGGCGGCGCTTCGCGGTCACCGGGCGGCCTCCAGAACGCCGCCCGACTCGCTCGCGAGAGCCGCGACCGGCACCTCGCGGGGCACTTGCAGCACCTCGCGCAGGCTGGGCGCGGGGGCCACGGGGACCAGCGGCACACGTTCGCCGGCGCGGGCGCGCTGCGAGAACCAGATGACCTTGCAGCCGGTGTCGGTGGCACAGCACCCCCAGCCGTCGCTCATGACGGCGATGTGCTCCAGGCAGGCCCGCAGGTCCTGGTCCGGGCGCAGTTCGCAGTCGTTCTCCCCGATGGCGGTGATCAGGTGCTGACCGTTCCACCACAACTCGATCGACGTGTTCTTGTCCGTGGCGTGTTCGTCGATGGCCTTCAGCAGCAGCTCGGCGCCGCGGCAGACCGGCTCGACCAGTGTTTCCAGGTCCCAGAGCCTGAGGTGTGCGGCCAGGATGCGCCTGACCTGTCCGACCCGCTCCGGACTGACTTCCACGTCGAGGTGGTAGTAGCAGGGCACTGCGGTCTTCATCTTCGTTGGCTCCTCACCGGCGAAGCTCCCGCTCCTCCTCGTCCCGGGCGGGACGGGGCCACCGAACGCGGAGCGTGAGCACTGATCGCTTCTGAGTCACCTCAAGCGTGAGAGCGGTACGCCATTCGTGCAACACGAGCGCGTTGTTGAAGCCCCAACAAGACGTTGCGTGGCCATACATGCACCATGTGTGAAGACCTCTCTCTGCCCGTGCTCGTCACATCCCGGAAGGTGAACGGCGTCATGCTGCTACCGGCCAAAGCCGAAGTGGCCCGGCAATTGCGGCGGTACCGGGCCTGGGAGCGCGTCATGCTCGCCTCCCCCACCGACCGCACCGTGCGGGCCACCTTCGAGGACTCCGGCTACACGCTGTGCGTGCTGATGGGCAAACGCTGTGCCCGCGAGGCCGCGGACGCCGCCGAGCGCTATCTGCGCAGCAGCCTGGGCGCCTACCTCGGGGAGCAGAACGAGCGGCCCCGGGCAGGCACCGCCTAGTTCGGAGGTCCGCCGTCGGCGGACCGGCATGACCCGCGGGGAGGCAGGTCCTTCCGGCGCGGCTGGAAATCCCAGATCGGGCGAACGGCCCGGTCCTGAGCACGGCGGAGGCGAGACCCATGAGTTCGATCCCGGCCATCGGCCGAATCCCGGTGCGTGATGTCCGCCCGGTCGTGGAGTGCGGAAGACGTCCGGCGAAGGCGGTCGCGGGTGAGACCTTCGAGGTCACCGCGACCGTCTTCCGTGAGGGCCACGACGCGGTCGCGGCCAACGTCGTCCTGACCGATCCGGAGGGCACGCACGGCCCGTGGACGCCGATGCGCGAACTGGCCCCCGGGACCGACCTGTGGGGCGCGGAGGTCACGCCCATCTCCGAGGGCCGGTGGACCTACCGCGTCGAGGCCTGGAGCGACCCGGTCGCCACCTGGCGCCACCACGCCCGCATCAAGGTCCCGGCCGGCATCGACGTCGGCCTGGTCCTGGAGGAGGGCGCCGACCTCATGCAGCGGGTGGCCGCCGGAGTGCCCGCGGGAGCCGGGCGCGCGGCCGTGCTGGCGGCGGCGGAAGTGATGCGCGACGACACGCTGCCCGTCGCCACGCGTCTGGCGGCGGCGTTGACGCCGGAGGTGGACGCGGTGCTGGCGGCGCATCCGTTGCGGGAGCTGGTGACGGCTTCGGAGACGTTGCCGTTGCTGGTGGAGCGGGAGCGGGCGCTGTACGGCGCCTGGTACGAGTTCTTTCCGCGTTCGGAGGGCACCGCGGAGGAGCCGCACGGCAGTTTCCGCACTGCGGCGCGGCGGTTGCCGGCGATCGCGGCGATGGGTTTCGACGTGGTGTATCTGCCGCCGATCCATCCGATCGGCACCACGTTCCGCAAGGGCCGCAACAACACCCTGACGCCGGGGCCGGCGGATGTGGGGGTGCCGTGGGCGATCGGTTCGCCGGAGGGCGGGCACGACAGTGTGCATCCGCGGCTGGGCACGATGGAGGACTTCACCTGGTTCGTGGAGCAGGCCCCGGGCCCAGGGGCTGGAGATCGCCCTGGACTTCGCCCTGCAGTGCTCTCCGGATCATCCGTGGGTGCACAAGCACCCGGAGTGGTTCCATCACCGCAGCGACGGCACCATCGCCTACGCCGAGAACCCGCCGAAGAAGTACCAGGACATCTACCCCATCGCCTTCGACGCCGACATGGACGGTCTGGTCGCCGAGACGCTGCGGGTGCTGCGGGTGTGGATGGCGGCCGGGGTGCGGATCTTCCGGGTCGACAACCCGCACACCAAGCCGGTGGTGTTCTGGCAGCGGGTGATCGCCGAGATCAACGCCGCCGACCCGGACGTGATCTTCCTGGCCGAGGCGTTCACGCGGCCGGCGATGATGCGCACCCTGGCCCAGGTCGGCTTCCAGCAGTCGTACACGTATTTCACCTGGCGCACCTCCAAGCAGGAGCTGACCGACTACCTCACCGAGCTGTCCAAGGAGACGGCCGCCTATATGCGGCCGAACTTCTTCGTGAACACCCCCGACATCCTGCACGAGTACCTCCAGCGCGGCGGCCGGCCCGCCTTCGAGGTCCGCGCCGTCCTGGCCGCCACCCTCTCGCCGACCTGGGGGGTGTACTCCGGCTACGAACTGTGCGAGAACGTCCCGCTGCGCGAGGGCAGCGAGGAGTACCTCGACTCGGAGAAGTACCAGCTCAAACCCCGCGACTGGGAAGCCGCCGAACGCCAGGGCCGCACCATCACCCCCCTGATCACAAAACTCAACACCATCCGGCGGCGTCATCCGGCTCTGCAGCGCCTGCGCAATCTACGCTTCCACAGCACCGACAACGACGCGGTCATCGCTTACAGCAAGACCGCGGGCCAGGACACGATCCTCGTTGTCGCCAATCTGGACCCCCACCACACCCAGGAGGCCACGGTCTCGTTGGACATGCCGCAACTCGGCCTGGAGTGGCACACGTTCATGTCCGCACGCGACGAACTGACGGGTGAGACCTATCACTGGGGCAGGGACAACTATGTGCGGCTCGAGCCCGGGCGGACCCCGGCCCACGTGCTCCACATCCAGAGGTCGTCGGCGTAGTCACCTATCGGAGGGCCAGAGCCTCATGACTGTCAACCAGCCCGTCCAGGACACTTTCGAGGACACCCCCGCCAAGGACAGGGACCCGGAGTGGTTCAAGCGCGCGGTCTTCTACGAGGTCCTCGTCCGCTCCTTCCAGGACAGCGACGGCGACGGCGTCGGCGACCTCAAGGGCCTCACCGCCAAACTCGACTACCTGCAATGGCTGGGCGTCGACTGTCTGTGGCTGCCGCCCTTCTTCCAGTCACCGCTGCGTGACGGCGGATACGACGTCTCGGACTACACGGCCGTCCTGCCGGAGTTCGGCGACCTCGCCGACTTCGTCGAGTTCGTCGACGCCGCCCACCAGCGCGGCATGCGGGTCATCATCGACTTCGTCATGAACCACACCAGCGACCAGCACCCGTGGTTCCAGGAGTCCCGCAACAATCCCGACGGCCCCTACGGTGACTACTACATGTGGGCCGACGACGACAAGCAGTACGGAGACGCCCGGATCATCTTCGTCGACACCGAGGCGTCCAACTGGACCTTCGACCCCGTGCGGGGCCAGTACTTCTTCCACCGGTTCTTCTCCCACCAGCCGGACCTCAACTACGAGAACCCGGCCGTCCAGGAGGAGATCCTGGCCGCGCTGAGGTTCTGGCTAGACCTGGGCATCGACGGCTTCCGCCTCGACGCCGTGCCCTACCTCTATGCCGAGGAAGGCACCAACTGCGAGAACCTGCCCGCCACTCACGAGTTTCTCAGACGCGTCCGCCGCGACATCGACGCCCACTACCCGGACACCGTGCTGCTGGCCGAGGCCAACCAGTGGCCCGAGGACGTCGTCGACTACTTCGGCGACTACCAGTCCGGCGGCGACGAGTGCCACATGGCGTTCCACTTCCCCGTCATGCCACGCATCTTCATGGCCGTACGCCGTGAGTCCCGTTATCCCGTGTCGGAAATCCTTGCCAAGACCCCCGCGATCCCGTCGAGCTGCCAGTGGGGCATCTTCCTGCGCAACCACGACGAGCTGACCCTGGAGATGGTCACCGACGAGGAACGCGACTACATGTGGGCCGAGTACGCCAAGGACCCGCGGATGCGCGCCAACATCGGCATCCGCCGGCGGCTGGCCCCCCTCCTCGACAACGACCGCAACCAGATCGAGCTGTTCACCGCCCTGCTGCTGTCCCTGCCCGGCTCGCCGATCCTGTACTACGGCGACGAGATCGGCATGGGCGACAACATCTGGCTCGGCGACCGCGACGCCGTCCGCACCCCGATGCAGTGGACACCGGACCGCAACGCGGGCTTCTCGTCCTGCGACCCGGGGCGGCTCTACCTCCCCACGATCATGGACCCGGTCTACGGCTACCAGGTCACCAACGTCGAGGCGTCGATGTCGTCGCCCTCCTCGCTGCTGCACTGGACCCGCCGCATGATCGAGATCCGCAAGCAGAATCCCGCGTTCGGACTGGGCACCTTCACCGAACTGCAGTCCTCCAACCCGGCGGTGCTGGCGTTCCTGCGCGAGTACAAGGACGATCTCGTCCTGTGCGTGCACAATTTCTCCCGGTTCGCCCAGCCCACCGAGCTCGATCTGCGCGAGTTCGACGGCCGGCACCCGGTGGAGCTCATCGGCGGCGTGCGCTTCCCCGCCATCGGCGAACTCCCCTACCTGCTGACCCTCGCAGGCCACGGCTTCTACTGGTTCCGGCTCTCCCGAGTCGCATCCCGCATCGGCCGACGCCTTTGAACGTGCGCCGAGGAAAGGACGCGTCACCATGCCGAAGACCGCATCACTGAGTCCGAGACAGGCCGTCGTCACCGATCCCATGGCCTCGCTCGACGGGCTGCTGCGCGAGTGGCTGCCCAGGCAGCGCTGGTTCGCGGGCAAGGACCGGCCGGTCACCGAACTCGACCTGCTGTCCCTGACCGAGGTGTTTCCGGGCTGTCTGCATCTGCTGGTGCAGGCCGGACCGGACTGCTACCAGCTGCTGCTCGGCGTACGGGAGCATGTCTCGCCGCGTCTGGGCCGGGCTTTGATCGGCAGGGCCGAGACCGGTCCGCTGGCCGGCCTGACGGTGTACGACGCGCTGCAGGACCCCCGGTCGGCCCAGCTGCTGCTGGAGCGGCTGCGGTGCCCCGGCAGGTCGGGTCCGCTGCTCTTCGAGGCGGCGCCCTCCATGCCGGTGCCCGCCGGGCTTGTTCCGCGGGTCCTGGAGGCCGAGCAGTCCAACTCGTCGCTGGTGTACGGCGAGGAGTTCATCCTCAAGGTCTTCCGGCGCATCCAGCCGGGCGTCAATCCCGACCTGGAGGTGCCGGTCGCGCTGGCCGACGAGGGCTGCCGGCGGGTGCCGGCGCCGGTGGCGTGGTTCCGGACGACCTATCCGCACGAGGCGACGCTGGGAGTGCTGCAGCCCTTCCTGCGCAGTGCCTCCGACGGCTGGACGCTGGCGCTGCGCGCGCTGGCCACGGGCGACGACTTCGCCGCGCAGGCCCGCGAGCTGGGCCGGGCGACGGCGGAGGTGCACCTGGCGCTGAGCGCCGCCTTTCCCACCGGCACCCATGACGAGGGGGCGCGCACGGCCGCGGCGATGTCCGAGCGCCTGGACGCCGCCGCCCACGCCGTCCCCGCGCTGCGCCCGTACGTCCCCGGGCTGCGCGCCGCGTTCGGCGCCCTGGTCGCCTGCGACCCCGGGCCGCCCGCCCAGCGCGTCCACGGCGACCTGCACCTCGGTCAGGTCCTGCGGGCCGGCCGGGAGTGGTTCGTCATCGATTTCGAGGGCGAGCCGTCCCGGCCCCTCGCCGAGCGGCGCGGCGCCCAGTCGCCGGTGCGGGACATCGCCGGGATGCTGCGCTCCTTCGACTACGCGGCCCGGCAGCGCCGCCCCTGGCGCCCGGAGTGGGCGCGCCGCTGCCGGGAGGCGTACTGCGCGGGCTACGCCGACCGGGCCGGCTGGGACCCGCGCAAGAAGCACGGCCTGCTGCGTGCCTATGAGACCGACCGGGCGGTGTACGAGGTGCTCTACGAGGCCCGGCACCGACCCGACTGGCTACCCGTACCAATGGCGGCGATCGAGCGTCTCGCCGTAAGAGGAGGCTGACCCCATGGCTCTGCGCGAGACCTCGCTTCCCGAGCCCTCCGGCCCTGCCCTGTCCGGGGCCGCCCCGCCGATGGACGACGGCGACCGTGAGCGGCTGCTGTCCGGCCGCCACCACGATCCGCACGCGCTGCTCGGCGCCCATCCGGTCCCCGGCGGCATCGCGTTCCGGACCCTGCGGCCCTACGCCCGCGCGGTGAGCGTCGTGATCGGCAGGAAGCGCCACCGGCTGACGTCGGAGGGCGACGGTCTGTTCTCCGGCGTGCTCCCGCTGAAGTCGATCCCGCGCAAGTACAAGCTGGCGGTGGCCTATGAGGACGGCGAGCACCAGACGGCCGATCCATACCGTTTCCTGCCCGCCCTCGGCGAACTGGACCTGCATCTGATCGCCGAGGGGCGGCACGAGCAGCTCTGGAAGGCGCTCGGCGCCGAGCCGATGACCCACGAGGGCGTGGCCGGCACCAGGTTCACGGTGTGGGCCCCCAACGCCCAAGGCGTGCGTGTCGCCGGTGACTTCACCTGCTGGGACGGCACGGCCCTGCCGATGCGCTCACTGGGCTCCTCGGGCGTCTGGGAGCTGTTCGTGCCCGGCATCGGTGAGGGCGCGCGCTACAAGTTCGAGATCACCTCCCGTCACGGCCACCGCTTCCTCAAGGCCGATCCGATGGCGCGCTGTGCGGAGGTGCCGCCGGACACGGCGTCGATCGTGCACGCCTCCCATCACAAGTGGGGTGACGCGAAGTGGATGGCGCACCGCGGTGACGTCCCGGTGCACGAGGCGCCCTTCTCGGTGTACGAGGTCCACCTCCCCTCCTGGCGGCCGGGCTTGACCTACCGTCAGCTGGCGGAGGAGCTGCCGTCGTACGTCAAGGACCTCGGCTTCACGCACGTCGAGTTCATGCCCGTCGCCCAGCACCCGTTCGCCGGTTCCTGGGGCTACCAGGTCACCGGGTTCTACGCCCCGACCTCTCGGCTGGGCACGCCCGACGACTTCAAGTATCTGGTGGACGCCCTGCACCGGGCCGGCATCGGCGTGATCGTGGACTGGGTGCCGGCCCACTTCCCCAAGGACGACTGGGCGTTGGCGCGCTTCGACGGCGACCCCCTGTACGAGCCCGGGGACGCGCGACGGGCCGAGCACCCGGACTGGGGGACGTACGAGTTCGACTACGCGCGCACCGAGGTGCGCAACTTCCTGGTCGCGAACGCGACGTACTGGTGCGAGGAGTTCCACGTCGACGGTCTGCGCGTGGACGCCGTGGCCTCCATGCTCTACCTCGACTACTCGCGGGACTCCGGCCAATGGGAGCCGAACGTCTTCGGCGGGCGGGAGGATCTGGCGGCGGCGGACTTCCTGCGGGAGATGAACGCCACCGTGTACCGGCGCAACCCCGGGGTCGTGACCATCGCGGAGGAGTCGACCGCCTGGGACGGCGTGACACGGCCGACCGACAGCGGCGGTCTGGGGTTCGGCCTGAAGTGGAACATGGGCTGGATGCACGACTCGCTGCAGTACATGAGCAAAGAGCCGGTGCATCGCAAATACCACCACAACGAGATGACGTTCTCGATGGTGTACGCCTACAGCGAGAACTACGTGCTGCCCATCTCGCACGACGAGGTCGTGCACGGCAAGCAGGCCCTGGTGTCGAAGATGCCCGGCGACTGGTGGCAGCGACGCGCCAACCACCGCGCCTACCTGGGCTTCATGTGGGCCCACCCGGGCAAGCAACTCCTCTTCATGGGGCAGGAGTTCGCGCAGGGAGCGGAGTGGTCGGAGGCGCACGGGCCCGAGTGGTGGCTGCTCGACGCCGACTACTGCGCCGAGGGCGACCACCGCGGGGTGCGGGACCTGGTCCGCGACCTCAACCGTCTCTACCGGCGCACGCCGGCGCTGTGGCAGCGGGACACCGATCCGGCGGGTTTCCGGTGGGTGCTGGGGGACGCGGCCGAGGACAACGTCTTCGCGTTCCTGCGGTTCGACGCCGACGGCAGCCCTCTGCTGGCCGTGTCCAACTTCTCGCCGGTGGTCCGGCACGACTACACACTCGGCGTCCCCGACGAGGTGCCCGTGTGGCGGGAGGTCCTCAACACCGACGCCGCGTGCTACGGCGGCGGTGATGTCACGAACGCCGACGACCTCAAGCCGGAGAACGGAAGGATCACCCTGACCCTGCCGCCGCTGGCGACGGTCTGGCTGGCCCCCTTGGCGTGACCGTCAGGGGGTACCCGGGGACGTCGTAGACCCCGCGAAGTCCCGGAGGCGGCTCAGGTGCGCACTGTCGGAGTGGAGGAGGAACTCCTCCTGGTGGACCCGGAGACGGGTGAGCCCAAGGCGCTGTCCGGCGCCGTCCTCGCCCGTGCCGAGCACAGCGGCACGGACGAGGGCGTGTTCGAGAAGGAGCTGTACGGCCAGATGCTGGAGTTCGCCACGCATCCGCAGGCCGACATGAAGGACCTCGGCGACGAGATCGTCCGGTGCCGCCGGGAGGCGGCCCGGCACGCCGGGGAGATCGGGTGCACGGTGGCGGCGCTGGCCTCCTCGCCTCTGCCCGTCAGCCCGTCCGTCGGGCGGAGCGGCCGCTACCAGTGGATGGCGGAGCAGTACGGCATCGCGGTACAGGAGCAGCTGGTGCTGGGCTGTCACGTCCATGTGGCGGTCGAGTCCGACGAGGAGGGCGTCGCGGTCCTGGACCGGATCCGGCCCTGGCTGTCGGTGCTGGCGGCGCTGAGCTCCAACTCGCCGTTCTGGCAGGGCCAGGACTCGTGCTACGCCAGCTACCGCAGCCGGGTGTGGTCGCGCTGGCCGTCGGCCGGGCCGACGGAGGTGTTCGGCTCCGCCGAGCGCTACCACCGGCGAGTGGCGGACATGGTCTCGAGCGGGGTGATCCTCGACGAGGGCATGGTCTACTTCGACGCCCGGCTCTCCCAGCGCTATCCGACGGTGGAGATCCGGGTGGCGGACGTCTGCCTGCGGGCGGAGACGGCCGTACTGATCGCCATGCTGGCGCGAGGACTGGTGGAGACGGCCGCACGGGAGTGGCGGGCCGGTCGAGCACCGATGGACCACAGTGTGAGCCTGATGCGGCTGGCGGCCTGGCGGGCCGCGCGCTCCGGCCTGGGGGAGGAACTGCTGCATCCCTCGACGATGCGCCGGCTGCCCGCCGAGACCGTGGTGGCGGGGCTGTTGCAGCACGTCGAGGAGGCGCTCGGGGAGAACGGTGACCTGGAGCGGGCGCGCGCGGCGTGCGACACGCTCCTGGACGGCGGGACCGGCGCGCGGATCCAGCGCGAGCTGCTGGAGCGGACCGGGAGTCTGCGCGAGGTCGTGACCACCTGCGCGCGCCTCACCCAGGAGTGAGACCGCGCGGCGTGCTCAGAAGATCAGGACCAGCGCGTACACGAGGAAGAACGCGGCGACCAGCACGACGAGACCGATGATCAGCGTCAGGGGTCCCTTCGCCCAGCCCTTGGTCGGGTTGTGCGTCTCGCGGGGCCCCGCCTCGGGCATGCTGCTCTCCGCGGGCGGGGTCTCACCGGGCGGCACTCCCCCGCCCGGCTCCAGGCCTGTGGTGCGTTCGGGTTCCGGATCGGGATTGACGAAGCTCATGCCCGCCGAGTCCCCAGATCGCCACCAGATCATCACGGGTCCGCAACTTCGCACGTTCCGGTCACCATCCGCACGCACCTGAGCTAGATTCGAGCACCGCCGACAACGGAACCCGTCGGCATGGTCACCCTCCGTACAGCTCAGGAGCAGCGCATGCGCGACGTCGCCCTCGCTCCCCTCACCGTTTCCCCCCTGACCGGCGGGCTGGCCGACAGCATCTTCGACACGGCGGCCCTCGACCCCACCCTTCCGCTTCTCGCCCGCCGGGCCGACCCCGCCTCCCCCACGTGGGAGGAGGTGAGCGCCGTGGAGGTGCGCGACGAGGTCGTGGATCTGGCCAAGGGGCTGGTGGCGTCCGGGATCTCACCGGGCCACCGCGTCGCGATCATGGCACGGACCCGTTACGAGTGGACGGTGCTCAGTCACGCCCTGTGGACGGTGGGCGCCGAGGTCGTGCCGTTGTATCCGACGTCCTCGCGCGAGCAGGTGGAATGGGTCCTCAGGGACGCCGGCTGCGTGGCCGTCGTGGTCGAGGACGAGCAGGCGGTGATGACCGTCGGCTCGGTGTGCGGTGCGCTGCCGCGGCTGCGTCACGTCTGGCAGCTGGACGCCGGAGCCATGGACGACCTCGTCGCGCGGGGGCGGCTCATCCCGCTGGCCACCGTCGAGTCGCTGCGGCGCATCGTGCTGCCGGACTCCACGGCGGCCATCAGCTACACCTCCGGCACCACGGGCCGGGCCCTGGGCTGCGCCCTGAGCCACCGGAACCTGGCGAGCGCCTGCGACACGCTGCTGACCGGCTGGGGCCACACCGTGGTCCCCCCGGGCGAGCGGCAGGCGTCGGTGCTGGCCTTCCTGCCCTTCTCCCACGTCTACGGCCTGCTGGTGCAGACCCTGTGCGTGCGCGGCGGGATGCTGATGGCGCACGAGCCGGACATGAGCGAGGAGGCCCTGGCCGCGTCCCTGCGCACCTTCCGGCCCTCGTATCTGTGCGCCGTCCCCTCCCTGCTGGAGAAGATCTACAAGAACTTCCTGCGCGCCGCCCAGGAGGCGGGGCGCGGGGCGCTGTTCGAGCGAGCCGCGGACACGGCCCGGGACTTCGCCGCGGCGCTGGAGCGGCAGCGGCTGGGCGGCGGTTCCGGTCCCGGGTTCGACCTGCGGCTGCAGCACGCCCTGTTCGAGCGGACGGTGTACCGCAAGCTGCGCGCCGCCCTCGGCGGCCGGGTGCAGCGGGCCACCTCCGGCGGTTCCTCCCTCAGCCGCGAGCTCTCCCTCTTCTACGAGGGCATCGGCATCTACGTCAACGACGGGTACGGCCTCACGGAGGCGGCCGGCGGCGTCACCGCGCAGCCGCTGGGCCGGGAGATGTCGGGGACCGTCGGCCAGGCCGTGCCGGGCACCGACATCATCGTCGCCGACGACGGCGAGATCCTGGTGCGCGGGCCGTCGGTGTTCCAGGGCTACATCAACGCCGAGGCGGCAACCCGGTCCGTGCTGCGCGGCGGCTGGCTGGCCACCGGCGACCTCGGGCGGCTCGACTCGGAGGGTTACCTGACGATCACCGGCCGCAAGAAGGACATCATCGTCACCAGCAGTGGCAAGAACGTCGCGCCGGCCGCTCTGGAGCAGCGGCTGAGGATGCATCCGCTGATCCACCAGGCCGTCGTCGTCGGCGACAACCGGCCCTGCGTGGGGGCGCTGATCACCCTGGACCCGAAGTTCCTGGCGTACTGGCGCGGCTCTCTGTCGCTGCAGAGCGACATGCCGAGCCACCAGGCCCGTGAGGAGAACGCGCTGCGGGAGGAGATCGGCCGGGCCGTGGCCGCCGCCAACAGCGCCGTCTCGCGCTCGGAGTCGATCCGGGTCTTCCGGGTGCTGCCGGACCAGTTCGACATGGCCAACGGACTGATGACCCCGTCCATGAAGCTGCGCCGGGATGCCATCGTGCGGCATTACGCGTTCGAGATCGACGCCATGTACCAGGCCCGCTCGCGAACGGCGCGGCAGACCGTGCCGGACGAGCTGTCGAGCTGGGACGAGTCCGACGACGTGTTCCGATGAGCGGCTGTGACGTACGGTGTTCGTCACGACCCGCCGGTTTCGGTACGCGTAGCCCTCGCGCACTCGGGAACCAGGAAACGACAGGGACACAGGGGCGGGGCTGTGACGTGACCGCCGAGCGGGAAGGCGAGATGGCAACCGATCACCGTTGGCACGGAAGTCCGGTCTCCGGCAACATGCCGGAGCGGGTCGCACGCTACCCGGGCGAGCTCCACAATGTGACGGACGCCCGTCTCGACGCGGAGCAGTTCCTCGACGATCTCGCCCAGGTCACACCACCGACCGCGCCGGAGCACTGGGACGACATACTGCTGGTCGTCACGGAACTCACGGCGAACGCGGTCCAGTACGCTCCCGGCCCCATCGAGATCCGGTTGCGCCCGACCTTCGACGGGGTGCATCTCGTCGTTCACGACACGAGCAGCACCCCTCCGGCCCCGCGTCCGTTCCACCGGGACGGAAGCGGCGGGGTCGGCTGGCATCTGGTGCACGCGCTGTGCAGCCAGGTCAGCGTCGTCACCAACGACGCGGGGAAGGACATTCACGTCTTCCTGCCCTGGTGAGGGCGGTCACGGCGTGGCGCGCAGGGGCACCAGGACGCTGATCGTCTTGCCTCCACCGCCGCGCCGGTCGATGCCGATCTCACGCGCCAGGCGGATGATGAGCGGCCAGCCGTAGCCGTGCCCGTGATGGCCCACCGGCAGCGCCCCGGAACCGTAGGCGACGTCCGGGATGTCGTCGCTGTTGTCGTGCACCGCGAGCCGGACGCCGCCGGGGGTGAGGGCGACCTCGAAGGCCGCCAGCCCGTCACCGTGCCGGATGGCGTTGGTGACCAGCTCGGACACGACGAGGAGCAGGTCGACGACATCCTCTTCGCGCGCCGTCCGCGATGCCGTGTCCCACCCGTGCCGCACCACGGACCGGGCGTACTCACGCGCCTCGGCCGCGGTCGTCACGTGCGGTGCGGCCAGTGTCCCGCGGGGCATGCCGCCGTTCTCCTCGGCCGTCTGGTCGGGCCGGCTCACCGCTCCGTCACTGCCCAGGGCATCTCCACAGCCGACCGGACGTCCGGAGCGAGGACGAAGAACCTCGCGGTGCCTGTCACTTCAAACAGCCTTTCGATGCTTTCGTTCAACGGTCCCGCCACCACCAGCGGCCTGCCGCCCGCCAGGTGGGCCTGCTGTGCCTCCAGCAGCACGTGCAGGATGGCGGAATCGGCGAACTCGGTGGCCGAGAGGTCGACGACGGTGCGCGCGGACGCGGCCCGGTTCGCGTCGCTCAGCGCCTCCGCGAGCCGCGGAGCGCTGTCGATGTCGACATCCCCGTGCACGCTCACCACGGTGACGTCCTGTTCTCCCTCTCGTACGCGGTGCTGGACGACGGCAGGTCTCTGATCGTCGGACATACGGTTCACCTCCGGCTCAGGAGGTGAGGGAGTCTGTCGGCGCGGGCCCCTCGTAGGGGCCGACGCTCTCCGGGCATGCCGGATCCATGGTCACGCTGCTCCTTCCAGAATCGGTGACGAGTCGCCGCCGCTTGCTTCTCAGCAGCAGTTACCCGGCTCTCCCGATCACATTCGGTACGACTTTTCCGCGGCCGCCCCGCTCAGCCCGTCCCCGGCCGTCCCTGGCCGCCGGAGGCCTGCTCGGGGGCGGTGAGATGGCCGAGCGTGCCGGTCATCACAAGGACGCGCTCCAGGGCGACGGGGCGCTCCTCGAGGACGAGCCGGACGCCCGCCTCGTCGGCACGGCGCCTGAGCAGCAGAAGGGCGGACAGGCCGGAGGAGTCGAGGCAGTGCAGGCCGGCGAAGTTCAGGCGCACCAGGTCGGCGCTCCCGTGCCGAGCCGAGTCGCCGGTGGTGAGCAACGGCGTGACCGCGTCCACGAGTTCACGATGGGTCTCGTAGTCGAGGTCGCCTTCGACGCGCACCACCGCGCCGTCCGGATCATGGTCGACCTGGAGGCCGAACAGCGGTGGGTGAGGGTTCGTCATACGTGCTGTCCGTCTCCTGGCTTCCTCGGTTCCGGCGAATGTGTGGCGAGTGTTTCCCGTGCCGACTCGAGAGTGCGCGTCGCGCGAGGGAAGTCCTGGAGCCGTTGCGCGAGGAGTTCGAGCGCCGGGTCCAGTGACCGGGCGGGCACGTCACGGGCCGTCAGCACGTCGGCGGTCCAGGCGATGAAGTCGCGGAAGAGGTCCTCGTCGGCCACGTACAGGGCCGCCGCGAGGTGGTCGAGGATGTGGCCGATGTCCTCGGCCGTGCGCTGCCGCTGCCGTTCGCTGTAGGCGCGCATCGGCGGGAAGCGGTCCTCCAGCCCTACGAGGGTCTCCTTGAGCAGCTCCCGCCGGGTGCCGACCACCATGGTGTACTCCTGGTCGGTCAGGTGGGGCAGGTCGTCCACGGTCTGCCGGACGGCCAGCAGGTCCGGCCGGGTGAGCCCCCGGTCGAGGACTTCGGCGGCCTCGCGGGCGTGCGCCGCCCAGGCGTCGGCGCCCAGGGCGCGGGCATGGCGCCCGTCGGGCCCGAAGGCCGCGCCGCCCGCGACGACCGGCACCCCGACCGCCTGGCAGGCGGTGATCGCCGCGTGGGCCGTGGGCAGGTGCGGGGAGAGCGTGGCGGACAGGGCGACGACGCGGGAACCCGTCTGGTGCAGATGGGCGATGAGGTGGGGGGTGGGCACCTGCGCGCCGAGGAAGTCGACCTGCCAGCCGCGCCGGCGCAGGACTTCGGCCAGCAGCCTGGCCGGCAGCGCGTGCCACTCCCCGTCCACGCAGGCCACGGTGACCCGCGCCCGGGTCGGTGCGGTACCGCGGTGCTCGGGGTGGTGGGCGAGGGCGGCCACCACCCGTTCATGGATGGCCGTGGCGGCGTGCTCCTCGGCCACGGTGAGCCGGTTCGCCGCCCATTCCGTACCGACGCGCAGCTGGACGGCGCCTATCACGTCCAGCAGCACCGTTTCGGCATCGAGGCCGGAGCCGACGGCGTCGAGGACGGTGGCGCAGGCCCGGTACTCGTCACCGGCCCGCACCGCCGTCCAGAGTCTGTCGCGGACGGTGTCGAGGTCGGGACGCGTGGCGTGGTGAACGGTCATGCCGTGTACCTTCCCCGGGTGTGGCCGTCCACCGCGCTCAGATGGGCGTGGCGCGGGGCGGTCACGGCCACCAGGGCCATGTCGTCGTGCCGGCCGCGGCCGACCCACTGCTCGGCCAGCATCCGCACATGGTCCACGACGGCCTCGGCGGGCATGCCGGCGCAGTGGGCGAGCGCGTCCTCGACCCGGTCGTGGCCGAACATCTCATCGCCGAGCGGGCCGCCGCGGGCCTCGGTGACGCCGTCGGTGAACATCAGGCACGTCTCGCCCGGGGCGAGTTCGACGTGGGCGGTGGTCGAGGTGATGTTCCAGAAGACCCCGACCAGTGAGCCGCGCGTCTCCACACGCTCCACCCGGCCGTCTGCGCGCACGACCAGCGGCGGCGGGTGGCCGCCGCTGGTGACCCGCAGGTGCACCGTCCGCTCGACACGCCGCACCGAGGCCAGCAGCAGGGTGGCGAACCGGGTGTGGTGGGAGTTGATCAGGGCGCCGTTGAGCAGTTCCAGCAGCCGCTGGTGGTCGCCGGCGAGCGGCAGCAGGGCCTGCAGCGTGTTGCGGATCTTCCCGGTCAGTACGGCGGCTTCCAGGCCCTTTCCGCACACGTCGCCGAGCGCGACCATGGTCTCCCGGTCGGCGTCCGTACCGGGGTGGACGTCGTAGAAGTCGCCGCCCACGCGGTCGCTCTCCGCGGACGGCCGGTAGGCCCCCGCGTACTCGACGCCGTGCACCGCCCTCAGCGTGGGCGGCAGCAGGTCGCGCATCAGGGTGGAGGTGATGGCCGCCTGCTCCGCGTACATGCGGGCCGCCGACATCGCCGCTCCGGCCCGGGCCGCGAACAGCCGGGCGAAGATCTCCTCGCTCTCCGAGAAGGCCCGCCGGTCTCCCGTGCGCAGCAGTATCAGCGCGCCGGCCGGCACTCCGTGTCCCGGCAGCGGGGTGACCACGGCCGAGCCGACGCCGGGCAGGTCCTCGGGCACCAGCCAGGCGGGGATGCCGGCCGGGTCGATCCAGCGCGAGGGCACCGGGGGGAAGCCGCGGAGGGCTTCGCCGAGCCCTGGGACGCCGGTCGGTTCGGCATCCACCAGGCGGTGGACGATCCGGCCGTCGGTGCCGCAGTGGGTGACGGGGATCCGGCCGCCCCTGGCCGGGGCGACCACGACGGCCGCGTCCGCGAGGTGCTCGGCGGCGAGGGAGGCGGTGACCTCCATGCACCGTTCAAGGTTCAGTGAGGCCAGCAGCGCGCTGGAGGCGGCGGCCAGGAAGGCGGTGCGCCGGCGCTCCTCGTCGAGGCTGACCTCGGCCTTGCGCCGGTCGGTGTCGTCGACCAGCCACCACGCCACGTTGCCGTCGTCCGTGCGGGTGGGACGGCCCTGGAACACGCGGTCGCCGAGACAGCCGTGCGCGGCCGAGCCGGCCGCGTCGTCCGGGGCGGGCCGGCCGGGGGTGAGCCGCTCGTGGGCGCCGGCGATCCAGGCCGGCGCGACGTCCGCGAGGCGTGTGCCGACCGCGGCCGCCGGCAGCAGTTCGGCGGCGGCCGGATTCAGGCCGACGACACCGCCCTGGGGGTCGGCGACGAGTACGGGATAGGGCGCGGCGCCCCAGGTCTCGGCCGAAGGGGCTTCGCGCGGGCCTGCGAGAGCGTGCTGGGATGTGTCCACAAACAAGGCACGCGGTGGCGCGCCCACCGCCTTCCGGGACGAGGACTGTTTCCTTCCGACAACTCTCCCCCGAGTGACACCGTAACGGCAAGGGGCCATGGGCAAACCACCCGGAAGGGGACGCGGGACCGGCCGGCGGTGTCCGGGCGCGGAGTCAGTTCGACCCGGCGGCGGCCGCGTAGGCCTCCCAGCGGGCCTCGGGCCACATGTCGGCGGCCAGGGCGAGCAGCCTGGACGGCTGGGGCCGCAGGCCGCGGACCCGCAGCAGCCCGCCGCGTCCGGTGACGGACAGGTCGACGGTCCGCAGGACGTGGAGCAGCGAGGAGTCCACGAAGTCGACGCGGGCGAGGTCGAGTGTGAGATGCCGGACAGTGAGCGGCAACCGGGCCGCGGCGCTCTCGATGCCGGGCCGCGCGCGGTCGTCGATGTCGGAGTCCACGGTCAGGGTCGCGGCGCGACCGCCGGGGCTCAGTGCGATACGAGTGCCCATTGTTTCGGGCCCCCTCTCCACGGGGGTGGTAGCCGTCGCATACGGCTTCTGGGCACCTCCACCGTGTCACGCACGGAGCCGCGCGTCGAACCGCTCATGAGCATCTTCGTGAGGTTGCGAGGCATGACGTGGGCATTCAGGGGTAACCGCGGTTCCGCGGTGCACACCGCTCGCCGTTAAGCGCTGTTGTTGGAGGTAGACGTGTCCGTTGCCCAGAATCCCCTGTCCGTCGAGGTCAGCCTGCCCCGTGAGGATGTGGCCCTGATCACGGTGCAGGGCTACTTGGACGCCGACACCGCGACCGAGTTCCAGCACCATCTCGCCAACCAGCTGCATCACGGCCGCCGGCACTTCCTGCTCGATCTCGCGGAGGTGCCGTTCATGGACTCCTCCGGGATGAACATCATCCTGCGCGTCTACCAGGAGGCCCGTGTGCTGCCCGGCAGTGTGCACATCATCTCGCCGACCCCCGCCGTGCGGCGGATTCTCGACCTCACCGGAGTCAGCCTCACGGTGCCGGTGTCGGAGAGCACGGAGGAGGCCCTTGCCCTGGTCGACCAGCCGCAGTCCTGAGAGTCGTTGCTGTTTGACAACTGTTGACGCAGGCAACAGAGTGAGCTCGCACGTGGGCGGGAGAGATCGGGATGAGACGGGGTCAGGCGGTGACGGCGGCGGACTCGCCGTCGTCGTGGATCTGCGTCGCCGCGGCGGTGCAGAAGGCCTCCAGCCCCTTCAGCAGGGCGGACCGCTGGGCGGTCGGCATCTGTTCGAGGACGGACTGCAGCGCGCTTTCGCGGCGCCCGCGCAGACCGGCCAGAAAGGCACGGCCGCGGCGGCTGAGGTACAGCTCCAGCTCCCGCCGGCTGGCGGTCGCCGCCCTGCGCTCGACGAACCCCACGGCCTGCAGCCGGTCGCACAGCCGGCTCGTCGACGGCGGCGTCGAGCCCAGCGCGTCCGCGAGCGTCCGCAGATTGATGCCTTCGTTGTGCTCGAGGATGAACAGGACACGCAGCTGGGAGGCGGAGACCGGTGCTGTCGAGGCCCGGCCCCACAGGACCTCCAGCAGTTCGGCCGCCTCGGAGGTCACACGCGCCACCTCCTGGGGCTCCGGGCGCGGGTGCGAGATCGTCACCCGCACACCTTCTCAGGCTTGCCCGTCACTGTCAGCCCGCCCGGGTGCGCGGCGCACGGGACCGGACGCGGTCCGGACGGACCGGGTGGCTTCGTCGCGGCCGTCCGCACGCGGCGGCGCGCCCTCGCACGGAACGGCACGACCGACGACGTGAACAGACTCGTGGCCGCCGGGCGCGCCCTGCGCACCGCGGCTCCATACCGACTGGCGGCGACCGTCCGTGACGTGCTGTGCGGTCACTACGGCGCCGAGAACGCCGAGTTCCTGATGGTGGACTACGGGCTGACAGTGCTGCAGCCCGTCTCCGCGCCCGCGGACCCCGCGCAGGCGGTGCCCGTGCACGGCAGCGCGGCGGGACGGGCGTTCGGGGCGCAGCAGCCCTTCGTGATGCGCGACGACGACGGCCGGACGTGGCTGCACCTGCCCGTGACCGCGCGCGGCGACCGGCTGGGCGTGCTCCGCGTGACACTGCCGCCCGGCGCGCGCCCCGAGGACGACCTGACGGAGCTGACCGAGCTGGCCCGGATGCTGGGGCACGAGGTGCCGGCGGCCGAACGCGACACCGACTTCTACGAGTTGGCCCGGCGCACGGGCCGGCTCACGCTCGCCGCGGAGATGCAGTGGCAGCTGCTCCCGGCCCGGTCCTCGGCCGGACCGGAGTATGCCCTCGGCGCCCAATTGGAGCCCGCCTACGCGACCTTCGGCGACAACTTCGACTGGTCGGTGTCGGCGGACCGGCTGCTGCTGTACGTCACCGACGGCATGGGCGAGGGCATCGACGCCTCGCTGCTGACCGGCCTCGGGATCAACGCCCTGCGCAACGCGCGACGGGCCGGCATCCCCATCGCCGACCAGGCGGCCCTGGCCGACCAGGCGGTGTACGCCCAGTACCGGGGCCAGGCGCACCTGTCCGTCCTGCTGGTGGATCTCGAGCTGTCGTCGGGCCGCCTCCAGGTGGTCGACGCGGGATCGCCGCGGATGCTGCGCCTGCGGGACGGCGCGGTGACGCCCGTCCGGCTCGAACCCCAGCTCCCGCTCGGCATGTTCGAGGAGACCGACTACACGGCACAGGAGGTGCGGCTGCGGCCGGGCGACCGCCTGCTGTTCGTCAGCGACGGGGTCCACGCGGTCACGGCGCCCGGTGGCGAGCAGTACGGGGAACGCGCCCTGGCCCGGGCCCTCACGGCCACGCGGCTGCTGCCGGCGGCCGATGTGCCGGCCGCGATCCTGCGGGAGCTCGGCGGCCATCGCGGCCGACCGGAACCGGACGACGACGCACTCGTGGTCTGTCTGGACTGGTTCGGAAAGCAGCCGATGGGCAGGTGAGACCCGGGCTTCTGCGACGAGACACGCTCGTTACAGTTGTCGCCCGGCAATGGTTTGCGTCGCCCCGGCCGCCCGAGCGGCCGCCCCGGTCCACGCAACGCGGACGACTCGGAAGAGGAGAGAGCAGGTGCCGGAACACCAAGCGGCGGTAAGTCAGGGAACGTCGGCTCGGCAGGTCGCGGGGTTCCTGTACCGCCACAGCGAGCGCATCGCCCAGCGCTGGGCCGACGAACCCCTGTTCCGCAGCGTGTTCACGGTCTCGCGGGACGAGGCCGTGGAGGCTGCCAGGGCGGTCGCCGAAGCCCTGGCCCGGGTGGCCGAGTCGGAGCGCGTGCACGACGCGGACGCCACCGGCTTCATCGACGTACGCGAGCAACTGGCGCGCATGGCCGCCGCGCGTTCGCGTGCCGGGGCCTCCATGGCGCAGGTGTCGGGCGAGGTGGAGGCCTTGCGTCCACCCGTGGCGGGTCTGCTCGTCGAGGAGTGCGCGGACCTGCCGGCCGACGAGGTCCGGGAGTACGCGACCGCGCTGACCGTTCTGATGGGGACGCTGCGCCTCGTCGTCCTGGACACGGCGCTGTCCGAGGGGCAGGCGCTCATCGAGCGGCAGCAGCTCCAGCTCCTGGAGGTGGCGACCCCGGTGATCAGGCTGTGGGACGGCGTCGTGGCCGTCCCCCTGATCGGGACGCTCGACAGCGCGCGCAGCCAGGTGGTGATGGAGACCCTGCTGGAGGCCATCGTCGACCAGCACGCGCGGTTCGCCATCCTCGACATCACCGGTGTGCCGACGGTGGACTCGCTGGTGGCCCAGCACCTGATGAAGACGGTGGCGGCGGCCCGTCTGATGGGTGCGGAGTGCGTGGTGTCGGGCATCCGCCCGGCGATCGCCCAGACCATCGTCCATCTCGGTCTGGATCTCGGCACGGTGGTCACCCGGGCCAGCCTCGCCGACGCGCTGGCGTACGCGCTGCACGAGCTGGGCGTGGGCATCGTCGCACCGGCGTCCGGCAGTGCGGGGGCGCGATGACCGACCGACTCCAGCACGGCGTCACGAGCCATGTGCCGGTGCTCCGCCTGGGCGAGATCCTCCTGGTCACCCTCCAGGGCGACCTGCACGACAGCGACGCGCAGCAGCTCCAGCAGGACATCTGCGAGGCCGTCGCCAACAGCGGCGTGACCGGAGTGGTGATCGACATCTCCGGCGTGGAGATCGTCGACTCCTTCCTCGGCCGGGTGCTGGCCGAGATCGCGGCCAACGCCTCGCTGCTGGCCGCCCGGACGGTGGTGGCGGGCATGCGGCCGGCGGTCGCGATCACCCTGGTGGAGCTGGGCCTGACCCTGCCGGGGCTGCGCACGGCCCTCACCACGGAGGCCGCCATGGAACTGCTGACGCACCACGACCCGGCGGCCGGCCGCGGCAGGTTGTCCCAGGAGCACGGTTGATGCCCTCTTCCACGGCCGTCGAGGCGAGCCTGCCGATCCAGTCGGAGATGGATCTGGCCTGGGTGCGCCAGCATGTACGACAGGCCGCCGCTCAGCTCGGCTTCGGTCTGGTGGCGCAGACCAAGCTGGTCACCGCCGCCAGCGAACTGGCCCGCAACACGCTCGTGCACGGCGGGGGCGGCCGCATGGAATCGGCGGCGGTCACGCGCGGACAGGCGCACGGCCTCCGGCTGGTCTTCTCCGACGAAGGGCCCGGCATCACCGACCTGGACCGGGCGCTGACCGACGGCTACACCTCCGGCGGCGGACTGGGCATGGGGCTGGGCGGCGCGCGGCGCCTGGTGCACGAGTTCGCCGTCGACAGCACACCCGGCTCGGGCACGAAGGTCACGGTCGTCTGCTGGGTCACTCCTCCGCCCCGTCCCTACGGAGGGCTGTGATGCCACGCGTGTGGGACGTTCCGGTCCACGACTCCACCCGGCTGCGCGACGCCCGGCTCGCCGTGGAGGAGGCCGCGGTCGCGGCCGGACTCGACGAAGGCCGGACGGCGGCCGCCGCACTGGTGGCCACCGAGCTGGCCACCAACCTGCTCAAGCACGCCGACGGAGGACGCCTGCTCATCGACGTCGTCCCTCCCCCGGCACCGGTGGAGGGCGGCGACCGGACCCGGTTCGTCCAGATCTCGGCACTGGACCACGGCCCCGGCATCGCCGACGTTCCGGCCGCCCTCGACGACGGCTTCACGACGGCCCGTTCGCTGGGCGCGGGGCTGGGCACCTGCCGGCGCCTCGCCGATGCCTTCGCCGTGCACAGCACGCCCGGCCGGGGCACGGTGGCGCTGGCCCGCGTCGGTACCGGCGCAGCCGCCGCCGCGCCTACGGCGTGCGGGATGCGGGCCGGTGGGGTGAACCTCCCCTACGCCGGGGCCGCGTACTCCGGCGACGCCTGGACATCGGTCGGATCCGGTGACCGAGTGACGCTGATGCTCGCCGACGGCCTCGGGCACGGCCCCCAGGCCGCCCACGCCTCCACCGCGGCGGTCGAGGCGCTGCGGCAGTCGGCCCACCTGCCTCCGGCGGAGTCGCTGGGCCGGCTGGACACCGCCCTGCGCGGCACCCGGGGCGCGGCCGTGGCCGTCGCCCAGGTCGACACCGCCGCCGGGACACTCCGCTTCGCCGGGCTCGGGAACGCGAGCGCGTGGCTGTGGGAGGACGGCGCCTGGCACTGCCTGCTGTCCCGCCCCGGCATCGTCGGCGTCCACCGGCCCCGGACCCTCACCGACCAGCTACGGCGCTGGGGCGGGGACCGGGTGCTGCTCCTGCACAGCGACGGTCTCCCCGGCCGGCGCACGCCGCCGTCCGCGCCGGACTTGCTGTCGGCCGACCCGGCCGTCATGGCCGCGGTCATCCTCCGCGACAGCGGAAGCGCCGCCCGGCCGCCCCGTGACGACACCACCGTGGCCGTCCTGTCACCGGCACCGCGGGAGGGCCGATGAAGCGCACCTGGCGGATCGACACCGTCACCGACGCGGCCCGGGCCCGTATCGCCACCGCTCGCCTGGCCTCGGCGTACGGCCTGACGCCGCTCGAACGCACCCGTCTGACGACGGCGCTCAGCGCGCGGCTGCGGCAGTGCCTGGCCAAAGGCGGCTCCTGGCGGCTCACCCTGCACGTCGGCGCCGCCCGCGCCGAGCAGGCGCGGCTGCACGTCACGCTCACCTCCTCGGATCCCGCCGAGCATCCGCCGTGGCGGACGGCCGTCCCCTGCGCCGCGCAGCCGGTCGCCGACGACGTGGCCGCGGCCGGGTCCCCGGCGGATCTGGCCGAATCCCTGATGGGCGCCGACGAGGACACGGCACTGTTGCTCGACAAGCTCACCGAGCAGGAGCAACTGGTCGCCTTCCACCGGGAGGAACTGCACCAGACCAACCAGGGTGTGCTGGCTCTGCACGCGGAGCTCGACGCCGCCGGGCAGGCCCAGCAGAAGGCCTTCGCCGCCGAGCGCAGGGCCCGCCAGGAGGCCGAGAGCGCCCGCCGGCGACTGACCTTCCTGGCCGACGCCAGCGCCGCGCTGGCCTCCTCCCTCAACCACGACGAGGTCGTGCGCCGCCTTCCGCAGCTGCTCGTGCCGGAGTACGCCCGCAGCGTCGAGGTCTGGCTCTTCGACGGCGACGACGACCGGCACCCTCCGGGGCCCCGCCCCGCCGTCGCGGTCCTCGCGGCCCGCACCGGGCGGCCCCAGTACGCCGCCCGCGAGCCGGGGCACCTGCCGGGCGTCGACGACCAGCCGCCCTCGGCCCTCGACCCCGAACGGCCCCTGCTGTGCCTGCCGTTGCCGACCCGGCGGGCGCCGCTGGGCGTGCTGACCCTGACACCGCCCGGCGACCGCTGGGAGCCGGACGACGCGGTCATGCTCATCGAGTTCGCCCGGCGCGCCAGCATCGCGATCGACAACGCCCGGCGCTTCGAGCGCAACCGCGACATCGCCGAGACGCTCCAGCGGGCCCTGCTCACGGACCTGCCCGCCACACCCGGCCTGAACCTGGCCGCCCGCTATCTGCCCGCCACCCACGGGCTGAACATCGGCGGCGACTGGTACGACGCCTTCCCCCAGCCCGACGGCTCCCTGATCGCCGTCATAGGGGACGTCACCGGGCACGGACTGCACGCGGCCGTGATGATGAGCCAACTGCGCACCGCGCTGCGGGCGTACGCGGTGGACGGCGGCAGCCCCGGCACCCTGCTGACCCGGCTGCACACCTTCCTACACCATCTCCAGCCCGACCTGTACGCCACCGCCGTCATCGCCCGTTTCCAGCCCGGGCGGCCCACCCTCACCTGGGCCGCCGCAGGACACCCGCCGCCGCTGCTGCGCACCCCCGACGGGCAGGTGCACACCCTGGACGCCAAACCCGGCGCCATGCTGGGCATCCCGCTGCACCAGCGGATCGACGACCACACCGTGGACCTTCCACCCGGGTCGACGCTGGCCCTCTACACGGACGGGCTGGTCGAGCGCCGTGCGGCGGGGATCGATCCGGGCATAGCGCGCCTGGCGACGTCGCTCGGCGGTTTCCGGCCCGGCGAACTCGAACGGGATCTGGACGGCTCCGCCGACCGCATCCTCGATCCCCTGCTCGTCGACTCCGAACGCGACGACGACGTGTGCCTGCTGCTGTGCCACACCACTGAGGGCTTCGTCTAGGCGCGGTCCGGCCATTTCCTTCACCTTTCACCCGGTGCGTTTCGGCCTCCGGAGGGGCAGGGTTGTCCCGACGCGTTCGTCTGCCTGCCGCGCCCGGCTGGCGGTACGGCTCAGGGCACGGTGGGATCGATGTGGTGCAAGCAGAGATCCAGGGCAGGCGAAGGGCGTTGGAAGTGACCGCCCGGAGCCGCAGAGAGGGATGAAGAACCGTGACACGACCCAGGATCCTGGTGGTCGGCGCAGGTTTCGCCGGTGTGGAGTGCGTCCGCCGTCTGGAACGCAAGCTCGCGCCCGACGAGGCCGACGTCACCTTGGTGACGCCCTTCGCCTACCAGCTCTATCTGCCTCTGCTCCCCCAGGTCGCCTCCGGGGTGCTGACGCCCCAGTCGATCGCCGTCTCCCTGCGCCGCAGCAAGCGGTACCGCACCCGGATCATCCCGGGCGGGGCGATCGGCGTCGACCTGAAGGCGAAGGTGTGCGTCATCCGCACCATCACCGACCAGATCGTCAACGAGCCGTACGACTACATCGTGCTGGCGCCCGGAAGCATCACCCGCACCTTCGACATCCCGGGGCTTACGGACAACGCCTTCGGCATGAAGACCCTCGCCGAGGCGGCCTACATCCGCGACCACGTCATCTCGCAGCTGGACCTGGCCGACGCCAGCCAGGACCCGGCCGAGCGCGCCGCCCGGCTGCAGTTCGTGGTCGTCGGCGGCGGGTACGCCGGCACCGAGACCGCGGCCTGTCTGCAGAAGCTGACCCACGCGGCCGTCAAGCGCTATCCGCGCATCGACCCGTCCCTGATCAAGTGGCATCTGATCGACATCGCGCCGAAGCTGATGCCCGAGCTGGGCGACAAGCTGGGCCGCAGCGCCCAGAAGATCCTGGCCCGGCGCGGCATCGATGTGTCCCTGGGTGTCTCCATCGCGAAGGCCGGTCCCGAGGAGGTCACCTTCACCGACGGCCGGGTGGTGCCGACGCGGACGTTGATCTGGACCGCGGGTGTCGTCGCGAGCCCGCTCATCGCCACGCTCGGCGCCGAAACGATGCGCGGGCGCCTCGTGGTCTCCGCGGAGATGACCCTGCCGGGCCAGGACGGGGTCTTCGCGCTCGGCGACTCCGCCGCGGTGCCCGACCTCGCCCAGGGCGACGACGCGATCTGCCCGCCCACCGCCCAGCACGCCATGCGGCAGGGCCCGCAGGTCGCCGACAACATCATCGCGACCCTGCGGGGCGGGCAGATGCAGCCGTACCACCACAAGGACCTCGGTCTCGTGGTCGATCTCGGCGGCACGGACGCCGTCGCCAAGCCGCTCGGCATCGAACTGCACGGTCTGCCCGCCCAGTTCGCGGCCCGCGGTTACCACTGGGCGGCGCTGCGCACCAATGTGGCGAAGGTCCGCGTGGCGACGAACTGGACGCTCAACGCCGTCGCGGGCGACGACTTCGTCCGCACCGGCTTCCAGGCCCGAAGGCCCGCCAAGCTCAAGGACTTCGAGTACACCGACGCCTATCTGAGCCCGGAGCAGGTGCGGGCCCAGGTCGAGGGGACGCGTGACGACCGGATCTGAGGGCGGGTGCCGGCCTTCCCGGCGAGCCGTGTCATGCTGGATACGGATCTTGATGTGAAGCGGGAGTGAGTACGGCGGCGTGAGGGCAGCGGTGGGGTCGGTCCGGGCGCGTCTGCGCGATCTCGTCGCTGCCAACGACCCGGGTCTGCTGCGCCTTGCCGCCGGCCTGCGGACGGTGGGGGCCATCGCCCTCACGCTCGCCGTGCTCGGCCTGCTGGGGACCGACGTACGCCATCTCGTGGCCGGCGCCATCGCGGCGATGGTCTCCACCTTCGCCATCCGGGAGAAGCAGCGGTCGCGGCAGGCCGTGACCCTGGCGCTGGGCCTTCCCGTGGCCCTGGCCTCACTGACGCTGGCGGCGGTCCTGAACTCCCGGGTGGGCGGCGACGTCGTCTTCGTCGCGCTGATCTTCTGCGCCGTCTACGCCCGCCGGTTCGGCGACCGCGGCACCGCGCTCGGGCTGATCGGCTTCCAGGTCTACTTCATGTCCCTGTTCGTCGGCGCCACCGTCTCCGCCCTGCCGCAGCTGTACGGGGTGGTCGCGGTGGCGTTCGCGAGCAGCGCCCTGGTGCGGTTCGCACTCGTGCCCGAGACACCCGCGGGCATCCTGGCACGGCTGCGCGAGGCCTTCCGGGCCCGGCTGGCACAGCTGGTCACCGCACAGCTGGAGCTCCTCGACGCCGGTCCCGAGGAGATCGACGGGGCCCTCGCCCACGTCCGTGACGGGACCGCGCGGCTGCACGAGACGGCCATGATGATCCAGGGCCGGCTGGAGGACGGCACCGAGGACGAGGCCGTGGCCCGGCTGGTGCAGCGGCGCGTCGCGGACGCCGAGATCGCCGCCGAGCGCCTGGGCCTGCTGCTGCTGACCGCGCGCAGTGCCGAGCGGGCGGACACCCTCACTCTGCATCTGCCCGGTGCGCCCGTGCCGGAGGGCGGCCATCTGCCGGTCCGGGAGGAGGCGACCGCCACACTGCGCCGGGACCTTCAGGCGCTGCGCATGCTGGTGCTGCGTCCCGTCTCGGCCGACACGGGAGCCGGCCTGGCGCAGGTGCGCAACCGGCTGCTGGGCTACCGGGACGAGGAGAACCTGCCGAAGGCCTCGCCCGCCGTGCAGGACGTCTTCCGCGGCGTCGGCGAGGCGGCGCGGGCGGTGCTGGGGCTGCGGATCGCGCTCGGCGGGGCGCGGGACGAGTCGGACGACTCGCCGTCGACGGCCCGCTCCCGTGAGGAGCTGGACGCCGAGGACGCGGCGATCGACGCCGGTGAGGAGGCCGCCGAGGCCCCCGCCACGGGGTGGCAACGGCCCACCACGCGGGCCGCCGTGCAGGTCGCGGTGGGCTCGTCCCTGGCGATCGTGGGCGGCGAGTTCCTGTCCGCGCAGCGCTGGTACTGGGCGGTGCTGACCTGCTGGATCGTGTTCATCAACACCGCCTCGACGGGCGAGATCCTGGTCAAGGGCTACCGGCGGCTGCTGGGCACGGTGCTCGGCGTCGTGGCCGGACTGCTCCTCGCGGGTCTCGTCGGCCATCACACCTGGACGGCGTTCGGGCTGGTGCTGCTGTGCGTGTTCGCGATGTTCTACACGGCACCGCTGTCGTACACGCTGATGTCGTTCTTCGTCACGGCGGCCCTCGGCGTGCTGTACACGCTGCTGCACACCTACAGCCTGTCGGTGCTGGTGCTGCGGGTGGAGGAGACGGCGCTCGGGGCGGCCTGCGGGATCATCGCCGCCGCGTTCGTGCTGCCGGTGAACACCGACCGCCGTACGAACGACTTGCTCGGAACGGTGCTGGACCGGCTCGCCGAGGTCACCGAGGCGGCGATCGACCAGCTCAGCGGCGGGCCGCCGCACGAACTGCTGGACCGGGCGCGTGATCTGGACCAGGCGCTGTCCGAACTGCGGGCGGCCACCCAGCCGCTGACGCATCCGGTCACGCCGCTGCGGACCCGGCGCAACACCGCCCGTTACGTCGTCGCCCTGCTGGAGACCTGCGCGTACCACGCGCGTTCCCTGGCCGCGATGGCCGAACTGCTGCCCACGCATCCCTCCATCGCGGCGGACCCGCGGCTGCGCCGGGCAGGGCAGCGCATCCTGGACAACATCGCGGCGATCGCCGCGCGTGCCGCGGACGAGCGGTCCCCGGCGCAGGTGGAGACGGGCGCGAGCATCGCCTCCCTGGTGGAGTCCGAACTGCCGGGCGTCTCGCGGTACGGGCGGATCACCGACCGGGTGCTCAGGCATCTTCAGCGGCTGGACGAGGCCGTGGTGGGCCTGGCCCGGCCGCTGAAGGTGCCCGTGGCGGCGCCCAGGCGGTGAGCGCCGCTCAGAAGTCGGTGGGCAGACCGCTGACCTCGGCGATGCCGCGCAGTTCCTCGTTCTGACGGTGCCGTTCCCGGATGAAGTCGGCTATCTCGCCGAGCCGTACCGGGTCCGCGGCGGTGTCCGCGTCGGTGACCACCCGGACGGGGCCGGTGTCCTCCAGCTGGATCTCCACGACCTCGTTGTCCAGCCTGCCGGTGACCGCCGCGGCGATGACCAGGGCGGCCTCGTCGCGGACCTCCTGGGGCAGGCCGTCGGCCTGGTCGCCGTCGAGCGCGAAGTCCAGCGCGGGCAGCTGCTCCTGGTCGATGGCCCGCAGGACGGGTTCGACCAGGTCGAGCAGTTGCAGATAGTCGTCCGTGTCCATCCGGTTGCGCAGGAGTCCGAGGTACATGTCGACGGGCCGGTGCTCGGGTGAGAACTCGGATTCGTTCATTTCGTGCGTGTGCCCCGTCTCGCCCGCGTCAGACCCGCTGCCAGCGGGCGAGTGCGAACGAGAACACTCCGAAGAGGACGAACCCCGCCGCGACGCAGACCAGCAGCCACGGCCCGAGCGGGGTGTGGGCGAAGGAGCGCAGGGTGTCGTCGAGCCCCTTGGCCCGGTCCGGGCGGTAGTCGACGGCCGCGCGCACGGCGAAGCCTCCGGCGACGGCGAAGACGAGCCCGCGGGCGGTGCCGCCGGCGACGCCGGTGATGTCGACCAGCCTGGTCGCCCAGCGGGGCATTCGGGCCTGCTTGAGCTTGCGCCGGTAGTCGCGCCGTATGGCTCGCACTCCTACCCATATGCCGGCCACCACGACGCCGGCCCCGGCCACGCCGACGATCCACTGGCCGCCGGGCCAGTGCAGGACCCGCGCGGTGATGTCGCGGGACCGCGAGTCGCTGGAACCGCTGCCGCTGCCGTGCGGGCCGGCCGCGAAGGACAGCACGGAGTAGGCGACGAACGAGTAGAAGACGCAGCGGCCCAGGGCGAGCAGCCGCTTGTGCGCCTTGCGTCCGTCGGCTCCCGCCGATCCGAAGACCGCCTCGGACAGCCGCCACAGGGCCATTCCGACGAGCCCGAGGCCCAGCGTCCACAGCAGGAACTTGCCGAACGGCTGCTGGGCCAGTTCGCCGACCGCTCCCCCGCGGTCGGCCTGCCGGTGTGTGTCGCCGAAGGCGATCTGCAAGGCGATCACCCCGACCAGCAGATAGATCACTCCTCGTGCGGTGAGCCCCGCCCGTGCGGCACCCTCCGTCATCGAACCCCGCGCCGCCCGCTCGGCCTCCATGCGGCCGGAGCGCGCCATGGCACTCGCGTTCATGTGCACCTCCCGTCGTCCGGATGCCCCGCCGCGGCGGGACCACGCCCGGTGCCGCTCGGGAGCCTGTCGTCCGGGGCGCGGACCCGGTGCTTCCGGGTCCAGGGCCGTGCGCCCGGGCCCCCGGACCGGTGACCGGCCCGGGAGCATCGCGCCCCTTCGTCTGTCCTCGTGCGGCCGCAGCCGCGCCCGTGTGCGTGCGAAACGCACACGGGCGCGGCTGCGGCCCGCTGTCCTCTCCGCCCGGTCAGGCGGTGGACGGTGTCACTCGGCCATGGGTGCGGCGGTCGGCCGGTGGCGGAGGTGTCAGGGACTCGGCGGCGAGGAGACGGTGGGCGGTCTCCAAAGCCCGTCTGACGTCACGCGTACCGGTCGTCACGCACAGCGTGTAGGCCAGGTCCTGCGCCCGTGGACTCGACCAGCCATTGCCGGTCTCGGCCTCCTCGGCCAGGAGTGCCTCGTACTCCTCCACGAGTTTGCGCAAAAGGGCGGGATGAGGGATCAGCATGGCTCTCGCTCCTTCTCGGTTCCGTGGGATCAGGCGGCGCTCGGCCCGCGTCCGCCGCCCTTGCGGCCGCCCTGGCCCATGGCTTCGGCGCGGACCCGGGCGCAGCTGCGGCTGATCAGGCGTGAGACGTGCATCTGGGAGATGCCGAGCTGGTCGGCGATCCGGCTTTGTGTCATGTCCTCGAAGAAGCGCATGTAGAGGATGGCGCGCTCGCGCTCGGGCAGGCGACGCAGGCTCTCCTTGGCGGACTCACGGTCGACCACGACGTCGTACGACGCGTCGGGGGCGCCCAGGGTGTCCGCCAGGCTGTAGCCGTCGTCGCCGGCGAGCTCGGCGTCCAGGGAAAGGGTGCTGAAGCTCTCCAGGGCTTCCAGGCCGCAGTTGATCTCGTCCTCGGTGAGCCCGGTGTGGGCGGCGAGGGCCGCGACGGTGGGTTCGGGGCTGCCCGGCGTCTGGGTGAGCTCGCGGCGGGCCACGCGGACCTTGTTGCGCAGTTCCTGGACGCGGCGGGGCACGCGCAGCGCCCACATCCGGTCCCGGAAGTGCCGCTTGACCTCGCCGGTGATGGTGGGCACGGCGTAGCTCTCGAAGGCTCCGCGCTCCGGGTCGAACCGGTCGATGGCCTTGACGAGCCCGAGGGCCGCGACCTGGCGCAGGTCCTCCACCGACTCGCCGCGGTCGCGGAAGCGGCCGGCGATGCGGTGGGCCATGGGGAGCCAGGCGGTGACCAGTTCGTCGCGTACGGCCTCCCGCTCGGGGCCGTCCTCCAGGACGGTCAGCCGGGCGAAGAGCTCCGCAGTGTCGGGGGCGTCGTCGTGGCGCCGCGCGGCGGCGCTCTGGGGAATCTGCGTGCCGGGACGGCTGGTCGACGTGTCGATGAGCATGCGGTTTCGCTCCTGAACGAGGGGTTCCAGGGACTTACCGCGGGAGGGTCGACACCCGGACCGGCCGAGGGCCCGGGGCGGTCATACCGCTCCCGCTGGGCGCCTCCGGTCCGAAGCACGAACCTCCGTCTGCCCTGCCATCGGAGGAACAAACTCCGCTGCTCGAAAAAATGTGGCAGGCACGGATCGGCTCAGGTCAGAGCGACCACCGCGGTGATGCACTTCCCGCCGGCCGGCAGCTCGGACACCCGCACGTCGCGGGCCAGCCGGCACACGATGGGCCAGCCGCGGCCGCCGGCCTGGAAGCGCCCGCGCGGGTCGACGGGCGGCCTGGCGACCGGTATCTCGTCGCTGCGGTCGCTGACCGACACGCACAGACAGGGTCCGGCGACGTCGACGTGGAAGTCCGTGACCCCGCCGCCGTGCAGGATCGCGTTGGTCGTGAGTTCCGAGGCGACGAGGACGGCGTCGCCGAGGGCCTGCGGGTCGCACTGCGTGTGCGTGGCGCGGCAGCGCTCGGCCACCGCCCGCTCGACGGCCCGGCGCGCCTCGGCCGGCCTGCACAGCCGCGTCGGCCCGGAGCCCTGAGCACCCGACGGTTCGTGGGCTGGTTCGGTCGTGTGCCTGTCGCACATCGCCTGGCTCCCTGTGGGCTGAGAGGACGGACTGCTGGATCTGTGAACGGCGCGACAGCGCCCGGCCGGTCCGCGTGGGTCGCAGCGGGTTCGCGCGCCATCGCGCCGGGCTTTCTCACGCTGCCGAAGCGGGTCTTTACTTCGGCTCACCTGCATACGGCCCGCCAAACCTCCCGGGCGGGGCGCGATGCGGGCCATGGCGCGACGCGAGCGGGGTACAGGGGATCCCATGACCGATGTCGTGGACTCAGACGAACTGCTGCGTCGCCTCCAGCGCGCCCGGGCCTGCGCGGAGCAGGAGGAGCGGGCGTGGCGGGACCGGCGGGAGGACCTCGGGGCCGCCGACGCGGACCCCGCCCGCGACGCCGTGGTGCGGGCGCTGGCGTACGAGACCGTGGTGCGGGTGCTGGACGAGATCCTCACTCCGGGTAAGCACGACGAGCCGAGCTGACGGGGCTCCTCCGGCGGCCCGTCGATTGGCACCTGCGGCCGAGGGAACCCGGGTGCGCATGACAGTTGATCACCACCGAGCACCCGTACTGGAAGCCCTGGTCGACTACCACCGGCAAGGACAGCTCGCGTTCTCGCCCCCCGGCCACAAACAGGCGCGGGGAGCGGACCGCTCGGTGCGCGAGGCACTCGGTGACGCGGTGTTCCTCGGGGACCTGCTGGCCTCGGGCGGGCTGGACGACCGCCTCACCCGCGGACAGGTGCTGGAGCGTGCCGAGCACCTGCTGGCCGACGCCGTGCACGCGGACCACACGTTCTTCACCACCTGCGGCAGCTCGCTGTCGGTCAAGGCGGCGATGCTGGCCGTCGCCGGTCCGCACGAGAAGCTGCTGATCGGGCGGGACGCCCACAAGTCGGTTGTGTCGGGGCTGATCCTGTCCGGTGTCGAGCCGGTCTGGGTGGAGCCCCGGTGGGACGCCGAGCGGCGCATCGCGCATCCGCCGTCCGCCGCGAGCTACGAGAAGGCCTTCGAGATCCACCCCGACGCCAAGGGCGCCCTGGTCACCAGCCCGACGCCGTACGGCGCCTGCGCCGATCTGGAGGCGATCGCCGAGATCTGCCACCGTCGCTCCGTGCCCGTGGTCGTGGACGAGGCCTGGGGAGCACACCTGCCCTTCCATCCGGCCCTGCCGTCCTGGGCCATGGACGCGGGCGCCGACATCTGTGTGACCAGCATCCACAAGATGGGCAGCGGCCTGGAGCAGGGGTCCGTCTTCCATCTGCAGGGCGATCTGGTTCCGCCACAGGTCCTGAAAATGCGTTCGGACCTGCTCGGCACCACCAGTCCGTCGGTCCTGCTGTACGCCGGGATGGACGGCTGGCGGCGGCAGATGGTCCTGCACGGCCGGGCGCTCATGGGCGGGGCGCTGGAACTCGCGGCCGAGGTCCGCGCCGCCGTCGAGGAGATCGACGGCATGCACGTCAACGACCGTGACGACTTCTGCGGGCAGGGCCTCTCCGACGACTTCGACCCGCTGCCCTGCGTCATCGACCTGACAGGGCTGGGGATCACCGGCTTCCAGGCGGCCGACTGGCTGCGTGAGCACCGGCAGGTGGACATGCACCTGAACGACCACCGCCGCATCGGCGCCCAGATCACCCATGCCGACGACCGGGACACCACGGCACAGCTGCTCGCCGCGCTCAAGGACCTCGCGCAGGCCGCGCCCGACCTGCCACGCGCCCCGCGCGTGGAGGTGCCGGAACCGGCCGAGCTCCGGCTGGCGCAGGCCGTGCTGCCCCGGGACGCGTTCTTCGGCCCGACGGAGGACGTGCCCGTCTCGGCCGCCGCGGGGCGGGTGACGGCGGAGATGATCACGCCGTATCCCCCGGGCATCCCGGCGATCCTGCCGGGCGAACGGCTCACCGAGCCCGTCGTGCGCTATCTGACGACCGGCCTGAAGGCGGGGATGAACCTGCCCGACGCGAGCGACCCCGAGCTGAAGACGATCCGGGTCGTGGCGGCCGCCGCGGATCCCGGCGAGTGAAACCGGTCACTCGACCCGGTTTCCGCTACGCGAACCCCTCCTCAATGGTTTACCGTTCATGCATACGTGGTGCCGGAGTGGACCGTACCGTCCTCCGCCATCACCGCTGACGGCCCTGGCTGGCCTCCCCCGTCCAGCCAGGGCTTTTTCATGCCCTCGGGCGGATCGGCGCGAAAAGCCGCCGTCCGCCGAGGTGCTCTCGCCGCCCCGAGCGGCTGAAATGGGCAGAGGCAGACACCGGACCCCGGCCGGCGAGGAGCCCCGCCCCATGACCAAAGCCATCAAACTGCTGACCGCCCTTCCCCCGCCCCAACGCGGGCGCCTGATGGCACTCGCCAAGGAGGTGTCCTTCCCCGAGGACACACGGATCTTCGAGGCCGGGGGCCGGGCCGACCGGTTCTGGGTCATCCGCTCGGGCGCGGTCTCGCTCGACCAGCGGGTCAACTCCCTGCACCGGGTGACCGTGGCCAGTCTGGGCTCCGGCGACCTGCTCGGCTGGTCGTGGCTGTTCCCGCCGCACGAGTGGGACTTCGGCGCCGAGGCGTTCAGCCCCGTGCGCGCCTACGAGTTCGACGCGGCCGAGGTGCTGCGGCTGTGCGAGGAGGATCCGCAGCTGGGGATCGTGCTGGTGCGCAGCGTGGCCGAGATCCTGGCGCACCGGCTGGAGATGACACGCGGCAAGCTCATGGAGCAGTACACCTCGCAGCGGCGCCGCGCCCTGTAGCGCCTCACACGCGGTAGCGGCGCAGCGCCGGCACCGCGGCGGCCAGGGCCAGCATCACCGCGACGACCAGCAGGCCTCCGCCGGCCACGGCCGCGCGCGGGCCGAAGGCCGAACCCGCGGTGCCGTGCAGGACGTCGGCCAGCCGCGGGCCGCCGGCCACGACCACCGTGAACACCCCCTGCATGCGGCCGCGCATCTCGTCGGTGGCGGCGGACAGCAGGATCGCGCCGCGGAAGACCATCGAGACCATGTCCGCGACGCCGGCCACGGCGAGACAGACGGCCGCGATCCACAGGTTGCCGCTCAGCCCGAAGCCGGTGATCGCCAGGCCCCAGGCGACGACAGCGCCGATGACCATCACGCCGTGCCGGCGGACGCGGGAGAAGGTGCCGGAGAACAGCCCGCCGAGCACGGCGCCGATGGGGATCGACGCGAACAGCAGGCCGAGGGCGAATCCCTCGCCGTAGGAGCCGTAGGTCTCGGCGGCCAGCTGGGGGAAGAGGGCGCGAGGCATGCCGAAGACCATCGCGATGATGTCGGCGAGAAAGGACAGCAGCAGCACCTTGTGCAGGGAGAGGTAGCGGAAGCCCTCCGCGATCGCGCGCACGCCGGCGCGCCGGGTCGTGGCGCCCGCGAGCGGCGGCAGCGACGGCAGCCGGTAGACCGCCCACACGGTGACGCACAGCGCGAGCGCGTCGATGAGGTACAGCTCCGGCAGGCCGATGACGGGGATCAGGACGCCGGCGAGCAGCGGGCCGACGACCTGGCCGGTCTGCATGACGGTCGAGCCGAGCGCGTTGGCGGCGGGCAACTGCCCCTCGGGCACGAGCCGGGCGATGGAGGCGTTGCGGGCGGGGGCGTTGAGTCCCCAGAAGGCCTGCTGCATCGCCAGCAGCGCCATCAGCACGACCACCGATTCCAGCCCGGTGACGGCCTGGAGCCAGAACAGCAGCGAGGTGACGGCGATACCGGTGTTGGTGATCAGCAGCAGCTTGCGGCGGTCCATGCTGTCGGCGACGGCGCCGCCCCACAGCGCGAACACGATCAGCGGGAGCAGACCGGCGAGGCTCGCGGCGCCGACCCACGCCGAGGAGTGGGTGATGTCGTAGATCTGCTTGGGCACGGCGACCGCGGTGAGCTGGCTGCCGACCGCGGTGACGATCGTGGAGGACCACAGCCTGCGGTAGGCGGGGATGCGCAGCGGGCGGGTGTCCATGGCCCAGCGGCGCCAGCCGCGCCGGGGCGGGTCGACCGCGACCGGGTCCGGAGTCTGCGGTTCGGTGCTGCTCTCGCTGGTGTCCACGGGCTTCCTGGTTGCTCGCTACATCTATCGGGTGCAGGGTTCACTATCGCAGCACCGGACGGGAGTTCGGGACACACGGTCGCGAGCGCGCGGACGGTCAGGCCCTGACGACGAGCATGCCTCCGATGCCGATCATCGTCGCGGCGACGAGTGCGTCCAGGACCCGCCAGGCCGAGGGTTTGGCCAGCACCCGTGAGAGCAGTCGGCCGCCGAAGCCGAGCGCCGCGAACCAGCAGACACTGGCGAGCGCGGCGCCGAGCCCGAAGGTCCAGCGCAGCGCGCCGCGGTCGGCGGCGATCGAGCCGAGCAGGAACACGGTGTCGAGGTAGACGTGCGGGTTGAGCCAGGTCAGCGCCAGGCAGGTGAGCACCGCACGCCTGCGCGACCCCGTCGCCTCCCCCTCGGTCCGCAAGGCGCCCTGCGGCCTGATCACCCGGCGGGCGGCGAGCGCGCCGTAGCAGAGCAGGAAGGCGCCGCCGATCCAGCCGACCGCGGTCAGCGCCTGCGGATACGCCACCACGACGGCGCCGACGCCCCCCACGCCCAGGGCGATGAGGACGGCGTCGGACAGCGCGCAGATGCCCACCACGGCGAGGACGGCGTCACGGCGGATGCCCTGTCTGAGGACGAAGGCGTTCTGGGCGCCGATGGCCACGATGAGCGAGAGGCCGGTACCGAATCCCGCGGCCGCGGCGTTGAGTGCGCTGGTCATGACGTCGACGTTAGGGAAACGATCTACTGGCGTACAGCTAAGGATTCTTACGTATCATTAGCAGCCATGAAGACGGAGCTGACCGAGCTTCCCCTCGACCAGGTGCGCACGCTGCTGGCGGTGGTGGACGAGGGCACCTTCGACGCGGCCGCCTCGGCGCTGCACGTGACGCCGTCGGCGGTCAGCCAGCGAGTCAAGGCACTGGAGCAGCGCACCGGACGCGTGCTGCTGATGCGCACCAAACCGGTGCGGCCGACGGAGTCGGGCGAGGTCGTGGTGCGGTTCGCCCGGCAGCTGGCCCGGCTGGAGCGTGACGCCCGGGCCGAGCTGGGCATGAACGAGGCGGGCGAGCCGACCCGGGTGTCGATCGCCGTGAACGCCGACTCCCTGGCCACCTGGCTGCTGCCGGCGCTCACCCGGGTACGGCACGAGCCGCCGCTCTGCTTCGAGCTGCGCCGCGAGGACGAGACGCGCACCGCGTCCCTGCTGCGCGAGGGGCTGGTGATGGCGGCGGTCACCTCCTCCCCCGAGGCGGTCACCGGATGTTCGGTGCGCGCCCTCGGCCGGATGCGCTATCTGCCCGTGGCCCGGCCGGACTTCGCCCGCGAACACCTCGACGGCCCGCTGCGGGACGTGCTCGCCGTCGCGCCCACGGTGGCCTTCGACCGCAGCGACGACCTGCAGGACGCCTTCGTCCGCCGGCTGCGGCGGGGCACGGGGAGGGCGAGCCGGGTCCGGCACTTCGTGCCCACCTCGGAGGGGTTCGCCGAGTCGGTGGCGGCGGGCCTGGGCTGGGGCCTGGTGCCCGAGGTGCAGGCCGAACCGCTGCTGCGCGCCGGACGCCTCGTGGACTTCGCGCCGGGACGCTGGCTCGACGTGCCCCTGTACTGGCAGCAGTGGAAACTCGACTCCCCCGCGCTGGCCACGGTGGCCGAGGCGGTCACTCGTGCGGCGGCGCAGGCACTGCGCGCGTGACCTCCGCCCGCAGCGCCTCCAGCCGCGCGGCGGCACTGTCCAGCAGCATCTCAAGGGCCGTCGGATAGGCGCTGTCGACCATCCGCGCGCTCAGCAGCGGGGCGGCCTCGGCGATCCGGGGATGGGTCGTGGCGGGCAGGCGGGCATAGGTGGAGCGCCACATGTTCTCGTCGGCGCGCAGCGCGGCGCTCGGCAAAGTCAGGGAGGCGGCGTCGAGGGCGGCGAAGGCCAGGGTCTGGTCGATGAAGGCGTGGTAGACGCGCACGGTGTCGGCGAGCGGGAAGCCCGCGGTGCGCAGGATGTCCAGCACGGTCTCGTCGGCGGCCAGTTCGTTGGCCCGGCCGGTGACCCGGCTGGTGGTCAGCACGGCCGCCTGCGGGTGGGCGACGTAGACGGCGTGGATGCGCAGGCCGACGGCGCGCAGGTCCGGCCGCCACCGCCCCGTCGGCCGCCACCCGTCGAGGGCCTGCCCGATGAGGGCGTCGCCGATGGCGAGCGTGAGGTCGTCCATGCCGCGGAAGTACCGGTAGAGCGTGCTCGGGTCGGCATCCAGGGCCAGCCCCAGGCGGCGGGCCGTCAGGCCCGCGCTGCCGTGCTCGCGCAGCATCCGCAGCGCCGTCTCCACGATCAGCCGCTCCGACAGAACGGTGCCGCTCTTCGTGGGCCGCCGCCTGCGCCGCTTCTCCTCGGGCACCACGGCCTTCGGCATCGCCGCTCCCCTTCACTCCCCGGTCTTATGCCAACGCCATTGACCTTACGTGAGGGCCGGGCGTTGTATCTGCGGCGGGGCCCCTCCTTCTTCGACCCCGATCGACAGGGAGTGCTTGTCATGCGTGTACTGCTCGTGGGCGCCGGCGGCGTCGGCACCGCCATCACCCGGATCGCGGCCCGCCGCCGCTTCTTCGACGCGATGGTCGTGGCCGACTTCGACCCGGCGCGCGCCGAGGCGGCCGTGGCCGCGGTCGGCGACGACCGGTTCGCCGCGGCCCAGGTCGACGCGAGCGACGAGGCGGCGGTGACCGGGCTGCTGCGCCGGCACGGCTGTGACGTGCTGCTCAACGCCACCGACCCGCGGTTCGTGATGCCGCTGTTCCGGGCGGCCCGCGCCGCCGACGCCACGTATGTCGACATGGCGATGTCGCTGTCCCACCCGCACCCCGAGCAGCCGTACGCCGAGTGCGGGGTCAAGCTCGGCGACGACCAGTTCGCGCTGGCCGGGGAGTGGGAGAAGGCGGGCGCGCTGGCCCTGGTGGGCATGGGCGTGGAGCCCGGACTGTCCGACGTCTTCGCGCGCTACGCCGCCGACGAACTCTTCGACGAGATCGAGGAGATCGGGGTCCGCGACGGCGCGAACCTCACGGTCGACGGCTACGGCTTCGCCCCGTCGTTCAGCATCTGGACCACGATCGAGGAGTGCCTCAACCCGCCGGTCGTCTACGAGGCCGGGCGCGGCTGGTTCACCACGGAGCCGTTCAGCGAGCCGGAGGTCTTCGACTTCCCCGAGGGCATCGGCCCCGTCGAGTGCGTGAACGTGGAGCACGAGGAGGTGCTGCTGGTCCCGCGCTGGGTCGACGCCGGCCGCGTGACCTTCAAGTACGGCCTGGGCAAGGAGTTCATCGACACGCTCAGGACGCTGCACCTGCTGGGCCTGGACAGCACCGCGCCAGTGACCGTGCCGAGCCCGGCCGGACCGGTGGCGGTCTCGCCCCGGGACGTCGTCGCCGCGTGCCTGCCGGACCCGGCGACGCTCGGCGAGCGGATGCACGGCAAGACCTGCGCGGGCACCTGGGTCCGGGGCACCAAGGACGGGGCGCCGCGCGAGGTGTACATCTACCACGTGGTCGACAACCAGTGGTCCATGAAGGAGTACGGCAGCCAGGCCGTCGTCTGGCAGACGGCCGTGAACCCGGTCGTCGCCCTCGAACTCCTCGCCGGCGGCGCCTGGTCGGGCTCCGGCGTCCTCGGTCCGGAGGCGTTCCCGGCCCGCCCGTTCCTGGATCTGCTCACGGCCTACGGCTCGCCGTGGGGCATCCGGGAGCAATGAACACCGTTTCTCTGCAACTTCCTTCGTTTCACATGCGCATCGACAGGTGACCCGAAAGCGAGTAAGCCATTCGCGAGGGCACGATGACTTTCGATCGCAGGTGACTTTTTCATGGACTACTGGCGAGACCAGGCCGCGTGCCGTAACGAGGACCCCGAGCTGTTCTTCCCGATCGGCACCTCCGGCCCCGCGTTGATGCAGACCACACAGGCCAAGGCGGTGTGCGCCCGCTGCCCGGTGCAGGAGCAGTGCCTGGAGTGGGCGCTGGAGCACGGTGAGATCCTGGGTGTGTGGGGCGGCACCGGCGAGAACGAACGGCGCGCCCTGCAGCGCAGGCGTCGGCGGACGGCCGCGCGCAACGGCTGACCAGGGGCGCGATCAGCGTCCGGCCATACCGGTACCCGGCAGGCGGAGGGTGAACGTCGCTCCCCTGCCGGGTTCGCTCTGCGCCGTGGCCGTTCCGCCGTGCGCGGCGATCAGGTGGCGGACAATCGGCAGACCGAGGCCGCTGCCTCCGGTGCGTCTGCTCCGCGACTTCTCCGCGCGCCAGAACCGCTCGAACACATGCGGCAGATCCTCGGCGGCGATACCGCTGCCGGTGTCCGTGACGGTGAAGACGGCGTCGTCGCCGTCGCGGCGGGCGGCCACCCTGACCGTGCCGCCCGCCGGGGTGTGCCGCAGGGCGTTGGACACCAGGTTGCCGAGCACCTGCCGCATGCGCACCGGGTCGGCGTCCAGCCACGGATCGCCGTCCACGTCGGTGCGCACCTCGACGTCCGCGGTGACGGCCGCGACGCGGTGGGCGGCGACGACCTGGTCGAGGAGTTCCGCGGCGCGCACCGGCTCCCGGTGCAGGCGCAGGGTGCCCGCGTCGGCGGCGGCGAGGTCCTGCAGATCGTCGATGATGCGCTGGAGCACCAGCGACTCCTCGTGCAGGGAGCCGAGCAGGGCGGGATCGGGGTCGACGACGCCGTCCCGGGTGACCTCCAGCCAGCCGCGGATGTTGGTGAGCGGGCTGCGCAGTTCGTGCGCGATGTCGCTGACCATGGCCTTGCGCTGTTCCTCCAGGCGTTCCCGGCGCTCGGTGAGGTCGTTGAAGGCCTCCGCCAGGATGCCGGTCTCGTCCCGGGTCGTCACCGGGACCCGCACATGCAGCTCCGGGGGCTGCTGGGCGGCCGCCGTGAGCGCTCGCAGCGGGCGCACCAGCCGGGTGGCGACGACGGCCGTGACCGCGACGGTGACGGCGAGGACCAGACCGACGACACCGACGATCTTGGCCTTGTTGGCCGGGGACATGTCGAAGCGGGGCGGGGCCGTCTCGTCGCCGCCCAGGTACAGGTCGGCCACGGGGGCGACGTAGGGGTCGAGTTGGGCGCGCAGGGCGTCGTCGGTACAGGCCCTGTGCGGTCTTCAGGTCCGTCGTGTCGCCCGCCTTGGCGTACTTGCCGATGACGTAGCGGCTCAGCGGGTCCCTGCCGGTCGCGTTGATGAACAGGTACAGCCGTGAGCCCTTTCCCCAGCCGTGTGCGCGCAGACAGGCGAGGGAGGCGTCGCTCAGCGCGTCCAGGGCCTTGCGCTCGGTCCGCACGGGTGTGTTCAGAGCGTAGCCGCACTCGTCGGGCAGGGTCTGGGAGGCGTCCTTGCCGTCCTGGTCGAGCAGCACCGCCCGGCCGCTGGGGATGTGCACGAGCTTGGTGTCGATGCCGTACCGGGTGAAGCAGAGGCGGAGTTTGCGGGTCGTCGCGTCCAGTTCGGCGCGTTCGCGGGCCGTGAGCCGGTACGGTCCCACGGCCCGCGGGTCGACGCCCCTGAGCTGTGCGCCGGTCTGGGTGTAGGTGTCGGTGTGCAGGGGGTCGACGGTGGCGGCGGCGCCGAGCGGCAGTGCGGTGCCCTTGCGCGCTGAGTCGGCGATGGGGGCGCGGTCGGTGGTGGTCAGGGCGATGCGCCGCCCCGTGCGGGTGGCGAGGCGGTCGACGAGGGGCTGCACGCCTTTCCACTGCGGATGGGTGGCCGCGTACCCGCTGAGCTCGGCCAGGATCTTCATGTCGTCGGCGAGGTCCTGGCCCTGTTCCTCGCGCAGGGCGCGTGTGGTGGTTTCCACCGCCAGCCAGGTCGTGGCCGCCACCGAGCAGACCGCGATGAGGGCGGAGGCTGACAGCAGCCGCACCAGCAGGCGTTTGCGCAGCGGTATGCGGCGCTTCACGGCCGACCGCCGCTGAGCTTGTAGCCCACCCCGAACACCGTCAGCAGCCGGACCGGCCGGCGCGGGTCGGCCTCGATCTTCTTGCGCAGGTTCATGATGTGCACGTCGACGGCGCGTTCGGTGGAGGACCGGTCGAAGCCGCGGGTGGCCTGCAGCAACTGCCGCCGGGTGAAGACCCGTTCCGGCTCGCCGGCCATGGCCAGCAGGATCTGGAACTCGGCCGGGGTGCACTCCACCGGCTCGCCGTCGCAGCGCACCTCGTGCCGCTCCGGGTCGACGGCGAGCCCGGCCGCGCGGATCACGGGATCCTCGCGCACGCTCGCCGAGCGCCCGCTGCGCCGCAGCACCGTGCGGATCCGGGCCATCAGCTCGCGCGGACTGTAGGGCTTGGTCATGTAGTCGTCCGCACCCAGTTCCAGGCCGAGCAGGACGTCGTCCTCCTCGGAGCGCGCGGTCAGCATCAGCACCGGGATGCCGTCGCCGTCGGGGTCCGATCCGCGCAGCACCCGGCACACGCCGAAGCCGTCGACCACGGGCAGCATCAGGTCGAGGACGACGAGGTCGGGTCTCAGCCGCCGGGCGGCGTCCAGCGCCGCCGCACCGTCGTGCACGACGGTGGCCGTGTGTCCCTCGGCCAGCAGGGAGCGGCGGATGAGTTCGGCCTGCATCTCATCGTCCTCGGCGACCAGCACATGTGCGCACACGCGGCGGAATCCTAGGCGCTCAGCGGGCGAGGGCGTCCGCGTCGCCCATGACGACGACGGGGTGGCGGCCGGGGTCGAGGGCGCGCAGCAGCTCCTTCATGTGCCGCTCGGCGATGCTGACGCAGCCGTGGGTGGGGCCGCCGTGGTCCACGTGGATCCAGACGCCGCCGCCTCGCTTCGCCCCGAGCGGACGGGTCCAGTCGAGGGGCGAAGTGCCGGGCTGGCGGTTGTAGTTGATGGCGACGACATAGTCGAAGGAGCCCGCGAGGGACTCCCCCTCGAAGCCGGTGCCGGGTGAGGTGAAGCCCCAGGAGTGGTGGTACGGCAGCCGGGTGCCCGGGTCGGCGCGCAGGCCGCCCGCGTCGGTGAGGCCGTAGACGCCGATGGGTGAGCGCAGGTCGCCGGCCATGTGGTGGTCGCTCCAGCCGCGCAGGGCGTTGTGCGCGGGCCATGTCGCCTCGGCCCGCCAGCCGGTGGCGGTGCGGCCGTACAGGACGACCGTGGAGAGCGGGGAGTTCCTCCCTCTGCCGGTGACGACGACGGCCTGCCGGGTCGAGGCGGGTATCGCGGCCAGCGTCTTGGGTCCCAGTCCGGGCAGGCCGCTCGGGGCGGACTCGGCGGTCGTCGCCGAGGAGGGCTCGGGGACCGGTACGGCCGGGGAGGTCGTCCCGGGCGCGGCCGCGCCGGATGGGTGGCCCGGCGAGGCCACGGCCCCGCCGCCGCATCCCGTCAGCAGAAGGGACGCGGCGAGCAGGACGCCATGGTGTCTGCGCGTGATCATGAACGCATCCTGACGCAGACATGTAAGGAACTGGTCAGGAACTACGCCCTGTTCGGCTTGCCCGGCGCATAGAGCCAGGTCTGGAACAGGCTGTTCAGGTCCTTGCCGGACTCCTGTCGGGCCAGGTTCACGAACTGCTCCGTCGTGCCGTGCCCGCCCCGGTGCCGGGCGGCCCAGTGGCGCAGGATGCGGAAGAACACCGGATCGCCCACGGCCCGGCGCAGTTCGTGCAGGGCCATGGCGCCGCGGGCGTAGACGGGGGTGCCGAAGATGTTCTTGCCGCTGCCGGGGGCGCCGGGCGGGAAGGCCCACAGGCCGTCGCTCGCGGGGCGCGCGTAGAGGGTGTCGAAGATCTTCTGGGCGGTGGGGGCTCCGTGCTGCTCGCTGTAGAGCCACTCGGCGTACGTGGCGAAGCCCTCGTTGAGCCAGATGTCCTTCCAGGAGGTCAGGGAGACGGAGTCGCCGAACCACTGGTGGGCGTTCTCGTGGACGAGGGTGCCCAGGTCGGGTGCCTGGTCGTACAGGGGCCGTGACTGGGTCTCCAGGGCGTAGCCGACGTGCGCCCTGTCGACGATCGAGCCCGCGTCGCGGAACGGGTAGGGCCCGAAGACCTTGCTCTCCCACTCGAGGACGGACGGGAGTTGCTTCAGCACGGGTGCGGCGGCGGCCGCCTCGCGCGGATCGACCGCGTTGTACACGTGGAGGCCGTCGCGGGTGGTGTACTGCTCGACCTTGAACGTGCCGACCGTCGCGGTGGCCAGGTAGGCGGCCATGGGTTCGGTCTGGCGCCAGTGGAAGGTGGTGCGCCCGTGCGCGGTGCGCCGGCTCAGCAGCCGGCCGTTGGAGACGGCGGTGCGGCCCTTGGGAACGGTGATCGTGATGTCGTAAGCCGACTTGTCCTTGGGGTGGTTGTTCGCCGGGAACCAGGTCATCGCGCCCTGCGGCTCCCCGGCGACGAAGGCGCCGTCGTCGGTGGCGATCCAGCCGTCGGCCGAACCGTCGGGGTCGGTCACCTTCTTGGGGACGCCGCTGTAGGTGACCTTCACCCGGAACTCCTGGCCCGGACGGAGGGTTCGGCGTGGGGTGACGACGAGTTCCTGGCCGTCGCGACGGAAGCGGGCGGCGGCGCGGCCGACCGTCAGGCCGGTGACCTTCAGTCCCTTGAAGTCGAGGTCGAAGCGCGACAGGCGCTGGGTGGCGCGGGCGGTGAGGACCGCGGTGCCGACCAGGTGGCGGCTTGCGGTGTCGTAACGGAGCGTCAGGTCGTAGTGCTCGACGTGGTAGCCGCCGTTGCCGGCCAGCGGGAAGTACGGGTCGCCGACGCCGGAGGTGCCGGCGGTGTCGGCGACCGCCGTTCCGGCTCCGGCGAGCAGGGCCGCGACGGCGACGGGGACCGTCAAGGCCATGGTGGTACGTCTGGCGGCCTGTCGGCGGGATGGGCTCACATGCGCTCCTTGGGGGGTGGCGAGTGACAGAACCGCCCCAGGCTAGGGTGCCGGGCCACCCGCTTTCCTCCTCCTTTCGGCCAAGTCACCCAGGGTCACCCGACGCTCCCCGACTACGCTCGACGTCACCCGCCGCCGGAGAAAGAGGCCGAAGTGAGCGTTCGCCTGCGCCGCGTCTACGAACCGCCCGAGCCCGACGACGGCGTGCGTGTCCTGGTCGACCGGTTGTGGCCGCGTGGCCTGTCCAAGGACGCGGCGCACGTCGACGAGTGGCCCAAGGCCCTGACCCCGTCGACCGAACTGCGCCGCTGGTACCACGCGGGAGAGGGCTCCTACGAGGAGTTCAGCAGCCGGTACGAGGCGGAGCTGGAGGCTCCTGAGGCGGCCGAACTCCTCGACCGTGTGCGGGAGTTGTCGGAGCAGGGGCCCGTGACGCTGCTGACGTCCGCCAAGGACCCCGAGCACAGTCACGCCGCCGTGCTGGTCCGTGTGCTCAGCTCCCGTTCCAGGTAGTTCTCCGTGACGGCCAGCGCGGCCGCCATGATGCTCAGCTGCGGGTTCACCTCCGGGCAGCCCGGCAGCACGGAGGCGTCCACCACGAGGACGCCGTGCACGCCCCTCAGCCGCCCTTCGGGGTCGGCGGGGGCCCGTTGCGGATCGCCGCCCGCGGCGACCGTGCCGGTCGGGTGGAAGGCCGACAGGTGCAGATCGCGCGGGGTGAGGGTGGCGAGCACGGAGTCCAGTTCGGTGGGCGTGCGGACACGGGGCACCCGCGGGATTCCGGTGAGGACCTCCTGGGCTCCGGCCGCGAAGAGGATCCGGCCCATGGCGCCCACGGCCTCGATCAGCCGGGCGCCGTCCCGGGGGTCGAGGCGGTAGCGGACGAGCGTCCGGTCGCGGCCGTGCACCCGGCCCGACGGCCGGTCGGCGATCATGGCGCCGAGGACCGCGAGCCGGTCGGCGGCCTCCAGTTCGCGGCGCAGGGGGCGGCCCAGGCCTGGCAGCACGAAGCTGCTCATGCCGGGCGGGCTCGCGGTCGCCTCGATCAGGATGCCTCGCGAGTGCAGCTCCTCCACGCCCACGCTCTGCAGGACGCCCGACCAGGAAGTGACCGGTTCGGCGAAGCGGCCCGCGACACTGGTGGCGGGGTGCACGCTGAGGTTGCGGCCCAGGCGGGGGTGGCGGCCCAGGCCCGAGCGGCGCAGCAGCGCCGGGGTCTGCAGGGCGCCGGCGGCCGTGACGACCAGGGGGCTGAGGATCTCCAGTTCGCTGCCGTCGGCCCGGCGCGCCAGGACACCCGCCGCCCGTGGCCCACCCGGGCCGTCGCGGTCGAGGAGGACCCGCAGCACGCGCGCGCCGGTGACGATGCGGGCTCCCGCGGCGCACGCGTCGGGGAGTACGGAGAGCTGGACGCTCTGTTTCGCCCCGGTGGGACACCCCACCACGCACTGGCAGGAGCCCTTGCAGCCGGGGGCGTTGCGGCGCAGCGGTGCGGCCCGCCAGCCGAGCCGTTCGGCTCCCGCGAGTGCCAGCAGACCGTTGGCGCCGAGGACGTCGAGGGGCTGGGTGGCCACACGCAGCGTGCGTTCGACCTCGTCGAGCCGGGCCGGCAGGCCGTCGGCGAGGTGGAAGCCGTAGCGGCCGCTCCAGCGGTCGACGACGTGGTCCGGAGTGCGGTAGCAGGTACCGGAGTTGACGACGGTGGTGCCGCCGACGGCCCGTCCGACGGGCAGCAGGAGGGGCGGGTCGCCCAGGGCGGCGGTCGCGCCGCCGTCGCGGTACAGGTCGGTGAAGCGCTCCAGGGGTGCGCGGGTTCTGAAGGACGCCGTGGTGTGGTGCTCGCCCTCCTCCAGGACGACGACGTCGAGTCCGGCGCGCGCGAGGGCGCGGGCGGCGACCGCTCCACCCGCGCCCGATCCCACCACGACGGCATCGGCCCGGGCGCGGGTCGGCCACTCCCCGGCCGGGACGCAGTCCAGGGGCGGGTCGGCGGGGGCGGCGGACGGCCGGGGAGCCGGGGTGCGTTCGGTGGCCGCGGCGAGCAGGACGGGGACCTTCAGGAGGTCGAGGACCGGCAGGAGCCGGGGGCGGGCGGCGAGCGAGTCGAGGACCGCCTGCCGCTCGTCCGGTGTCAGGGCGTTCAGCCGGCGCCCGCTGTGCAGCACGGCGTAGGCGTCCACAGCACCGGCTCCCGTGCGCACCGCGCCGCGCACGGGAGCGGGCAGTGCGGACAGGAACGCCTCCAGCCTCCCGGGCACACGGGCCGGCCACTCCTCCTCGCCGGTGTCGCCGAGCAGCGCGGCGACCAGCCCGGGCGCCGTCACCGGTCCCCCACTTCGGCGTGCGCGGTCCCGGACAGTGTCCACGAGGCCTCGGTGCGCCAGCGGCCCCACAAGCGTTCCAGCAGGATCGTCGCGTCGGCGCTCTCGCTGTTGCGGCACACCGCCGGGGCTCCGTCCGGGTCACGGTAGTCGAGCGCGAGAGTGCGCTCGGCGGGCTGGGTGACGTCGACGCGGATGCGGCGCAGCAGCGTGCGGCCGCTCACCGTCCAGCGGGGCAGACCGATGTCGGCGCGGAAGCGTCCGACTCCGAGCAGGCCCACCGCGGAGCGCTCCGCCCGGCGCGGCCAGGTGCGGCCCCGGTGTCGCAGGCGCAGGAAGACCAGCGGGGGCAGCCGCCGCAGCAGGGGCCTGGTCGACACGGCGGCGACCACTTCCAGCACACCGCCGTCGCCCAGGTCCGCGTGCAGCCAGGCCCAACGGCGGGCGTTGCCGTGGCCGTTGATGCGGGCGGAGGCTCCGGGGGCGCCGTGCAGGGTGAGCGTGCGGTCCGGGGTGGCGAACGTTCCGTCGTAGGTGGCCCGGGCGGCCGGGAGCATGTGGGTGGCGGGGAGCAGGGGGCGCCGCCAGGACCAGCGGGGGAAGGTGAACAGAGGCTCCGCCGCGGGCTGTTCGGTGAGGTTCCAGCTGAGGTCTCCGGCGCTGCCGCTGAGCCGGCCGGGGCCCGCCGTGACGTCGCCGGCCGTGAATCCGTGCGTGGGGCCGCTCCAGGGGACGGGGCCGAAGCGGGCGTGGGTGACCTTGCCCTCCGGCGGGAAGACGGCCGCCCAGCCGTGGGCCGTCGGCGCGGATCCGTCGGTGGGCGCGACCAGTTCGTGGTGCAGCCAGAGACCGGTGCCGGTGGCCGGGTCGGTCAGCGTCGTGTACCAGACCTCGGTGCGGCCCGGGCTGCCGTCCCAGCGGGGGGCGAGGAACCGGTCGCCGTCCTCGTGCCGGGGAAAGCGGAAGCTGAGCAGGAAGGGCGCGAGGCCCGTCGCGAGGGGGAAGCGGAGCGTGCCCTGTCCGACCGGTGCGCCGTCCTCGTACAGCGAGAAGGGCAGGACCGTCATCGACCGCACCGGGTGCCGCGCGGTCACCGACTTCCAGCCGTCCAGGGTGAGGCGGCGGCCCTGCGCGGTGAACGACAGCCGGTAGGCGATGCGGCGTCCGGCGATCGGGGAGATCTCCAACTCGCCGCTGGCGTCCGGGTCGTCGGCCAGTCCGGCGACGCGGACGCGGCCGTCGACCCGGGCCCGGACCGTGCGGTGCGGGCGCAGGACCTCCTCGGCCCGGGCGCGCAGGTCGAGGCGGATACGGCGGACGAGGCCGCCGGGGTCGAGCCGGACCGTGCCGAGCATGGTCTCCGTGAACCGGGTGCCCCTCACGCCAGTCCCTCCAGCATGATCCGCTCGGTGTCCCGCAGATAGGTGTCGGCGGCGGCGTGCGCCCGGCGGCCGTCGCCGGACACCACCGCGTCCACCACCGGGACGAGCCGCCGGTGGGCGGCCTCGGCGTCGGTGAAGGGCCCGCGCAGCGCTGCCCGGACGGGGAGATACGCCTTGAAGAGGGTGTTGGTCAGCAGCGCGTACACGCGGTTGCCGGTCGCCCGGGCGAGGGCACGGTGCACCTCGATGTCGGCCAGCTGCACGGCGCCGGCGTCGCCCGCCTCCCGTACGGCTTCCAACAGCCGCCCCAGTTCGGCGTGTTGGGAGCGGGTCGCCCGCGTCGCGGCCCGCTCGGCGATCAGGGCGCCGATCGAGCGCCGAACCTCGAAGATCTCGTGGAGCCACTTCGGGTCGTGCCGGACGAGCATCGGCAGCAGGTCCGCGCCGCCCTGCCGGGCGTAGTCGAGGACCTTGGTGCCGACGCCGTGCCGGGTCTCCAGGAGCCCGGCCTGGACGAGCCGTCCGAAGGCGTGCTTGAGGGTGGTGCGGGTGACGCCGTAGCCGTCGGCCAACCGGCGTTCCGGTGGCAGATAGCTGCCCGCGGGATGCCGGCCGGCGAGGATGTCCTCGCGCAGCCGCTCCTCGAGCACGTCCACGATCGTCTCGCGGGGCAAGGCCTCCACGGCTGTCTCCTCACGGTGCAGTGGCTCAGTGGCTGAGCCACTCAACCAAGAGGAGCGAGCGCGGGTCAATCCCCTTGCCGCCAAGCCTTGTTCACACGGGAGTGGGCGGCCGGCCACCAGCGCCGACCGCCCACGACGTCTTCGCCGGTCAGGCCGACTGCGCGGCCGCCGCCCGGCCGGCCGCCCGGCCGGAGAAGAGGCAGCCGCCGAGGAAGGTGCCCTCCAGGGCGTTGTAGCCGTGCACCCCGCCGCCGCCGAAGCCGGCGACCTCACCGGCCGCGTACAGGCCGTCGATGGGGGTGCCGTCGGTGCCGATCGCGCGGGAGTCGAGGTCGGTCTGGATGCCGCCGAGGGTCTTGCGGGTCAGGATGTGCAGCTTGACGCCGATCAGGGGCCCGGCGGCGGGGTCGAGGATGCGGTGCGGGGTGGCGACGCGGCCGAGGCGGTCGCCGATGTAGCGGCGGGCGTTGCGGATGCCCTGGATCTGGGCGTCCTTGCTGTAGGAGTTGGCCAGTTGCAGGTCGCGGGCCTCGATCTGGCGGCGCAGCTCGGCCGCGTCGAGGAGCGGCTTGTCCGTCAGGTCGTTCATCTTCGCCACCAGCTGCTCCAGGTTCGGGGCGGTCACGAAGTCGGCGCCCTTGCGCAGGAAGGCGTCGACCGGGCCCGGGACGCCCTTGCCGAGGCGGTTCCTCAGGACGGCCGCCCGGTCCTTGGCGGTGATGTCGGGGTTCTGCTCGGAGCCGGAGAGCGCGAACTCCTTCTCGATGATCTTCTGGGTGAGCACGAACCAGGAGTGGTCGTGGCCGGCGAGGTCCTCGGTGGTGCGCAGGTGCTTGAGGGTGCTGAGGGTGTCGTAGCCCGGCAGGCACGGGTCGGGCAGGCGGCGGCCGAGCGCGTCGAACCACATCGAGGACGGCCCGGGCAGGATGCGGATGCCGTGACCGGGCCAGATCGGGTCCCAGTTGCGCAGGCCCTCGGTGTAGTGCCACATGCGGTCGCGGTTGACCAGGCGGACGCCCGCCTCGGCGCTGATGTCGAGCATGCGGCCGTCGACGTAGGCGGGCACGCCGGTGACCATCTCGGTGGGCGGGGTGCCCAGGCGCTCGGGCCAGTAGCGGCGCACGATGTCGTGGTTGGCGCCGATGCCGCCGGTGGTGACGACGACGGCCTGGGCGGTGAGTTCGAAGTCGCCGATCCGGTCGCGGTTGGAGGCGACGCCGCGGGCGGAGCGGTCCTCGGCGAGCACCGTGCCGCGCACTCCGCGGGCGGCGCCGTCCTCGACGACGAGCTCGTCGACCTGGTGGCGGTGATGGAAGGTGAGCAGCCCGTCGCGGGCGGCCTGCCGGGCGGAGTCCACGAAGGGCTCGACCACACCGGTGCCGGTGCCCCAGCTGACGTGGAAGCGGGGCACGGAGTTGCCGTGCCCGTCGGCGCGCAGGTCGCCGCGCTCGGCCCAGCCGACCGTCGGCAGCAGCTTGATGCCGTGCCCGTCCAGCCAGGACCGCTTCTCCCCCGCCGCCCACTCGACGTAGGCGCGCGCCCAGCGCACCGCCCAGGAGTCCTCGTCGGCCACCCGGTCGAACCGTGCGCTGCCCTGCCAGTCGCTCCAGGCGAGGTCGAAGGAGTCCTTGATGCCCAGCCGGCGCTGCTCCGGGGAGTCGACGAGGAAGAGGCCGCCGAAGGACCAGAACGCCTGGCCGCCGAGGTTGGCGGCGTTCTCCTGGTCGACCAGGGCGACGCGGCGCCCCTTGCTGGTGAGTTCGTGCGCGGCGACCAGGCCCGCGAGGCCCGCTCCGACGACGATGACGTCCGCATCCATGGCGACCGTTCCCTTTCTCAGTGGGCTCGTGGGGAGCTGCCGCTGCCGTCGGTCAGCAGGGCGGTGAGCAGTTGCTTGAGCCAGACACGGGCGTGGTCGACGTCCTTGTCCAGCAGGAGCTGGGTGGTGACTCCGTCGTAGGCGGCGACCACGGCGTGCGCCGCGCCGTCGATGTCGCCGAGCACGGCGGGGGGCGGGGTGAAGCCCCGGGCGCGGGCGAGCCGGTCCGCGATGGCGCCGCGCAGCCTCGCCCGGTGCTCCAGCAGGGTCTCGGCCACCTTCGGCTCGCGGGCCGCGTGCACCAGGAAGTCGGTCTTCACCAGGAGCCAGTCGAGGTCGAGGAGCAGCACCTCGGTGACGCGGTCCACGGCGGCGGGCACGTCCAGGTCGGGGCCGTCCAGGGCGAGGGCGCCGGAGACCTGCTCGGCGATCAGGTCGGCGCGCTGCCGGTAGAGGGCGAAGAACAGTTCGTCCAGGCTGTCGAAGTTGGAGTAGAAGGCGCCCCGGCTGTAGCCGGCGGCCTCGCAGACCTCCTCGATCGAGACCCGCCCGAAGCCCTTGGCCGCGAACACCTGGAACGCGGCGTCGAGCAGGTTCGCGCGAGTGCGCACCCGGCGCTTGGTCACGCGCCGCGCGGTCTCCTCGGTCTCCAATGGCCCGCCTCCGTTCGATACGGGAATGTATCCGATACACAGATGTATCGAAAGACGTGCGCACACATCCGAGGGGAACATATTTTCGAATCTGGAGTACGCTGGATCCATGACCAGGCACCTCCAGGGCTCGCTCTTCGACCAGACCGACCAGCTGCGTCTCGGTCCCCTCGACGAGGTGCGCCGGACGTGGCTCGGATCCGGCGCCTGGATCGACGTGCTGCCCGCGTGGCTGAGTGGTTCGGACGAGCTGTTCGAACGGCTGGCCGCCGAGGTGCCCTGGCGGGCCGAGCGGCGCCAGATGTACGACCAGGTCGTGGACGTTCCCCGGCTGCTGGCGTTCTACGGCGCGGACGACCCGCTGCCGCACCCGGTGCTGGACGAGGCCCGCGCGGCCCTGAGCGCGCACTACGGCGAGGAGCTCGGCGAGCCGTTCACCACGGCCGGCCTGTGCTACTACCGCGACGGGCGGGACAGCGTGGCCTGGCACGGCGATCGGATCGGCCGGGGCGCGCGGCAGGACACCATGGTGGCCATCCTCTCCGTGGGCGCCCCGCGTGACCTGCTGCTGCGGCCGGTGCGCGGGGGCGAGACCGTGCGGCGGCCGCTGGGGCACGGCGACCTGATCGTGATGGGCGGCTCCTGCCAGCGGACGTGGGAGCACTGCGTCCCCAAGAGCACACGGGCCGCGGGGCCGCGGATCAGCGTCCAGTTCCGCCCGCACGGCGTGCGCTGAGGCGGAGAGGCGGCCGCTTCGGGCGCACGCGGGGGCGGCCTCCGGCGGACGGTGCCGGAGGCCGCCCTTCCTCCGCAGCGAGCCGTACCGAAGGTTGGCGCGGACCCGACGCCCTCCGCAGGTTGGCGCGGACCCGACGCCTCCGCAGGTTGGCGCGGACCCGACGCCTCCTCTCCCGCCCCGGTCTGCTTTGCTGATCCCGTCGGACAGCAGCGGAGGACGTGGGGCGGTCATGCGGGCAGACGTACGGCAAGTCGCCGACGGCATTCATCTGGTGCACGGCAGCAACACCAACTGGGTCATCCTCACCGAGGGCGACGAACTCATCCTGGTCGACACCGGCTACCTCGGCGACCGGCAGCAGGTCCTCGCCTCCCTCACGGCGGTGGGCGGCTCGCCGGAGGCGGTCGCGGCGGTGCTCGTCACCCACGCCCACAACGACCACCTGGGCTCGGCCGAGTACCTGCGCTGCACCTACGGCACGCCCGTCTACCTGCACCCGGCCGAAGTACCGCACGCCCGCCGGGAGTTCCTGCAACAGGTGACCGTCGGCCAGGTGGCCCGCAACAGCTGGCGGCCCGGTGTGCTGCCCTGGGCGCTGCACGCCCTGCGCTCCGGCGGCATGACCGACGTCCCGGTCGCCGCCCCCGAGGCGTTCCCGGCGCCGGGCGCCCTGGACCTGCCCGGCCGGCCGGTCCCGGTGCACACACCCGGCCACACCGACGGACACGTGGTCTTCCACCTGCCGCACGCCGGCGTGGTGATCGCCGGTGACGCGATCGCCACCGCCCATCCCACCTCGCGTCTGAGCGGACCCCATCTGCTGCCCGACATGTTCCAGCACGAACGCGCCCGGGCCGTCGCCTCCCTCGACGTCATCGCCGGGCTGGAGGGCGATCTGCTGTTGCCCGGTCACGGTCCGGAGCACCGCGGTCCGATCCGTGAAGCGGCACTTCAGGCCAAGGAGCGTGCGCTCTAAGGTGAGGTGACGATCACGGCGAGGCGAGGACAGGCGACCCATGGCACTGCAGATCAGCGCGACGAACCCGGAGCACCCCGCGCTCCTGCTGGAACTGCCGTGGCATCTGCCCCTGGAGGAGTGGCCGGAAAGGTACCTCGTGCCGCTGCCGCGCGGCATCTCCCGGCACGTGGTGCGCTACGCCCAGGCCGGGGACGAGGTGATCGCCGTCAAGGAACTCGCCGAACGGCCCGCTCTGCGCGAGTACGAACTGCTGCGCGACCTGGACCGGCTCGGCATCCCCTCGGTCGACCCGCTCGCCGTGGTCACCGGCCGCACCAACACCGAAGGCGACCCGCTGGAGCCGGTGCTGATCACCCGTCACCTGCGCGGCTCCCAGCCGTACCGCTCGATGTTCGAGACGACCATGCGCCCGGCCACCATGCACCGCCTCATGGACGCCCTCGCCGTGCTGCTGGTCCGTCTGCACCTGGCGGGCTTCGCCTGGGGCGACTGCTCCCTGTCCAACACCCTCTTCCGCCGGGACGCCGGCGCCTACGCCGCCTACCTCGTCGACGCCGAGACCGGCGACCTGCACCCCCAGCTGAGCACCGGGCAGCGCGAGTACGACCTCGACCTCGCCCGGGTCAACATCAGCGGCGAGCTGCTGGACCTGGAGGCGTCCGGCGCGCTGCACCCCTCGGTGGACCCGATCGAGTTCGGCATGGAGATCTGCGCCCGCTACCGCGGGCTGTGGGAGGAGCTGACCCGCACCTCCGTGTATCCGGCGGGCAAGTACCACTACATCGAGCGCCGGATCCGCCGGCTGAACGAGCTCGGCTTCGACGTGGCCGAGATGCAGATCGAGCACTCCTCGAACGGCGACACGGTCACGTTCGTGCCCAAGGTCGTCGACGCCGGCCACCACCAGCGTCAGCTGCTGCGCCTGACCGGCCTGGACGCCGAGGAGAACCAGGCCCGGCGGCTGCTGAACGACCTGGAGAGCTGGATGGCCACCCAGGACGACTACGCCCCGGGCGACCCTCTCGCCGCCCGCCCCGAGGTGCTGGCCCACCGCTGGGTGCGAGACGTCTTCCGGCCCACCGTGCGCGCCGTGCCGCTCGAACTGCGCGGTTCCATGGACGCGGCGGAGATCTACCACGAGCTGCTGGAGCACCGCTGGTACCTGTCCGAGCGGGCGCAGCAGGACATCGGGCTGGACACGGCGGTCGAGGACTACATCACGAACATCCTGCCCAAGGCCCGCGAGACGCTGCAGCCCACGACCGCCGAGTGAGGTCAGGCGTGCGGGACGACGGCCACCGGGCACTCCGCGTGGTGCAGCACCCCGTGCGCCACCGAGCCGATCCGGGCGCCCACGGCCGTACGGTGCGCCCGGCGCCCGACGACCATCAGCTGGGCGCGCGCCGCCACCGACAGCAGCACCTGCCCGGCGCTGCCCATCTCCACGTGTTCCACCACGGCCACGTCCGGGTAGCGCTCCCGCCACGGCTGCAGAGCCGCCGACAGGGCCTTCTTCTCGAACGGCTCCAGTCCGCCGGCCTGGTCCAGGATCTGCATCGAACCGGGGCTGTAGGCGAACACCGGCGGCAGCGTCCAGGCCCGCACCGCGCGCACCGAGGCCCCGCGGGCGTGCGCCGTCTCGAAGGCGAACCGCAGCGTGTCGGCGCTGTCCTCGGGGTCCCCCTGCTGGCCGACGACGATCTCCCGCCCCGCCGCCTCGGCCGAGGGCTGGTCCCCGGCGCGCACCAGCACCACCGGCCGTCTCGTTTCGGCGATCACCTGCTGTCCCACGGAGCCGAGGAGGAAGCCGACGACCGGCCCGTGCCCGCGTGAGCCGAGGACCAGCATCTCGGCCTCCGACCCGGCGCCGACCAGCGTGTCGACGGTGTCCCCCTCCAGCACGTCGGTGATCACCTCCAGGCCGGAGTGCCGGGCCTCGACGGCCCGGGCCGCGTCGGCCACCGCGCCCTTCACCCATCCGGCCTGCGTCTCCCGGTCGCCGGCGTCGATCGCCTCGTACGGCTGGAACCGCCAGGCCTGCACCACCCGCAGGGCGAGGTTCCGGCGGACGGCCTCCCGGGCCGCCCACTCCAGCGCGGCGAGGCTCTCCTCGGTTCCGTCGACCCCGGCGGTGATCGGACGCGTCATGCGGTTGCCTCCCAGTGTCGTGCTCACGTCGGTCGGAGCCAGTCTTCACTACACTGTGCCCGTGATCTTGGAATGGGAACAGGTGATCGTGGACGCCGCCGATCCCGTGGCCCTCGGCCGCTGGTGGGCCGAGGCGCTGGGCTGGGTCGTGGTCGACGAGTCGCCGGACGAGTACGAGATCCGGCCCGCGATGGACCGGCTGCCGGGGCTGCTGTTCGGGCGCTCCACCGACCCGAAGACCGTCAAGAACCGCCTCCACCTCGACTTCCGTCCCGAGGACCAGGAGGCCGAGGTGGCCCGGCTGCTGGCGCTGGGCGCGCGGCACGCCGACGTCGGGCAGACGGGCGACGAGCCGTGGGTGGTGCTCGCCGACCCCGAGGGCAACGAGTTCTGCGTGCTGGGGCCGAGGCGCGGCTGATCGTCCCGCCGTCCGCCACATGGCGGAGCGAAGCGGGACGATCGAACATACGATGGGCGGAAGCCGACGCGGCGACCGCTTCCTTCGGACGGCGTCCGCCGTACCGTCGGTCCGATCCGCTCGGGGTGGGAGAGGTATGGCACAGGCGTCCGACGCCGCACGGACCGTGATCATGACCGTGGACGACGACCCGGGAGTCTCCCGAGCCGTCGCCCGTGATCTGCGGCGCCGTTACGGCGAGTCGTACCGCATCGTGCGCGCCGAGTCCGGCGAGTCCGCGCTCGAGGCGCTGCGCGAGCTGAAGCTGCGCGGTGACCTGGTGGCCGTCATCCTGGCCGACTACCGGATGCCGCAGATGAACGGCATCGAGTTCCTGGAACAGGCCCTCGACGTCTATCCGGGCGCCCGCCGCGTCCTGCTGACCGCCTACGCGGACACGAACGCGGCGATCGACGCGATCAACGTCGTCGACCTGGACCACTACCTGCTCAAGCCGTGGGACCCGCCGGAGGAGAAGCTCTACCCGGTGCTGGACGACCTGCTGGAGGCCTGGCGGTGCAGTGACTTCCGGCCGGTGCCCAGCACCAAGGTGGTGGGACACCGCTGGTCGGCGCGCTCGTCGGACGTCCGGGAGTTCCTGGCCCGCAACCAGGTCCCCTACCGCTGGTACTCCGCCGACGAGCCGGAGGGCAGGCGGCTGCTGGCGGCCGCCGGAGTGGACGGGCAGCGGCTGCCGCTGGTCATCACGCCCGACGGCACACCGCTGGTGGAGCCGGAGGCCCCCGAACTCGCGGCCCAGGTGGGGCTCGCGACGACGCCGGCCGCCGACTTCTACGACCTCGTCGTCATCGGCGGCGGCCCCGCCGGGCTCGGTGCCGCGGTGTACGGCGCCTCCGAGGGACTGCGGACCGTTCTCGTGGAGCGGTCGGCCACCGGCGGACAGGCCGGGCAGAGCTCCCGGATCGAGAACTATCTCGGCTTCCCCGACGGCGTGTCGGGAGCGCAGCTCACCGATCGGGCGCGACGCCAGGCCTCGAAGTTCGGCGCCGAGATCCTCACCGCGCGCGAGGTCAGCGGACTGGAGGTCAACGGGGCCGCCCGCACGGTGCGGTTCTCCGACGGCTCCGCGGTCGCCGCGCACAGCGTGATCCTCGCGACCGGCGTCTCCTACCGGCAACTGACGGCGCCGGGCTGCGACGACCTCACCGGATGCGGGGTGTTCTACGGCTCGGCACTGACCGAGGCCGACTCCTGCCAGGGACAGGACGTGTACATCGTCGGCGGCGCCAACTCGGCCGGACAGGCGGCGATGCACCTGTCCAAGCGCGCCAAGTCGGTGACACTGCTGGTGCGCGGACCGGACCTGGCGGCCTCGATGTCGCACTACCTCATCCAGCAGATCAACGAGGCGCCGAACATCTCGGTGCGCGCCCGCACGGTCGTCGAGACCGCGCACGGCACCGACCACCTCGAACAGCTCACCCTGCGCGACGTCGACACCGGCGAGACCGAACTCGTCGACGCGCAGTGGATGTTCGTGTTCATCGGCGCGGCCCCGCTGACCGGCTGGCTGGACGGCACGGTCCTGCGCGACGAGCACGGCTTCATCCTGGCCGGACCCGACCTCACCCCGGACGGCCGGCCACCGGCCGACTGGGAACTGGACCGGCCGCCGTACCACCTGGAGACCAACGTCCCGGGCGTGTTCGTGGCGGGCGACGCGCGCGCCGAGTCCGCGAAGCGCGTCGCGTCCGCCGTCGGAGAGGGAGCCATGGCCGTGATGCTCGTCCACCGGTACCTGGAGCAGTCGTGAGCGGGCGGGCACTGCCCTGCAGCCCGCAGGAGATCGGATCGCTGTTCCTGTTCGAGAAGCTGTCCCCCGAGCAGCTGGGGCAGCTGTGCAGCGCGGGCCGGGTGGAGGGGTTCGAACCGGGGCCCGTCTACACCGAGGGCGATGCCGCCACCTGCTTCTACGTGATGATCGAGGGCACCGTCGTGCTGTCGCGGCGGGTCGGCGGCGACGACGTGGAGGTCACCCGCACCTCCCAGCGCGGCGCCTACGCGGGCGCGATGCAGGCCTACCTCGGCGACCGGGTGCGGCAGGTCTACGCCAACTCCATGCGGGTGACGGAGCCCTCGCGTTTCTTCGTGCTGCCCGCGGAGAAGTTCGCGCTCTTCATGGCGGAGAACTTCCCGATGGCCGTCCATCTGCTGGAGGGCCTGTTCTGGGGTTCGAAGAACACCCAGCGCGCCGTCGGCCAGCGCGAACGGCTGCTGGCGCTCGGCTCGTTGTCGGCCGGTCTCACGCACGAGCTCAACAACCCCGCGGCCGCGGCGGTACGGGCCACGGCGACCCTGCGCGAGCGGGTCGGCAAGATGCGGCACAAGCTCGCCGTGATCTCCCAGAGCGCCTACACGCCTGAGGACATGGCGAACCTGATCGACATCCAGGAGCGCACCGCCGAACGCGTCGCCAAGGCGCCGGTGCTCAGCCCGCTGGAGGCCTCGGACCGGGAGGACGCCCTCGCCGACTGGCTCGACGACCACGGCATCCAGGAAGGCTGGCGGCTCGCGCCCACCTTCGTGCAGGCCGGACTGGACGTGGACTGGCTGGAGCAGGTCGCGGCGGCCGTCGACGAGGAGATCCTGCCGAACGCGATCGGCTGGCTCAACTACACCGTCGAGACCGAGCTGTTGATGGACGAGATCAACGACTCCACGGCCCGCATCTCGCACCTCGTCGACGCCGCCAAGCAGTACTCGCAGCTGGACCGGGCGCCCTACCAGGTCGCCGACGTCCACGAACTCCTCGACAGCACCCTGCTGATGCTCTCGGGGAAGATCGGCGAACGGATCAAGGTCGTCAAGGACTACGACCGGACCCTGCCGAAGATCCCGGCCTACCCGGCGGAGCTCAACCAGGTGTGGACCAACCTGATCGACAACGCGGTCTCCGCCATCAACGACACCGGCGGGGACGGCACGTTGACCGTGCGGACGGCCCTGGACAAAGACCAGCTGCTGGTGGAGTTCAAGGACACCGGACCGGGTGTGCCGCGGGAGATCCGCGACCGCATCTTCGACCCGTTCTTCACCACCAAGCCGGTGGGCGAGGGCACCGGGCTCGGGCTGGACATCTCCTGGCGGATCGTCGTGAACAAACACCACGGCACGCTCCAGGTGGTGTCCGAACCCGGCGACACCCGCTTCCAGGTCCTGCTTCCGTTGACGGCCGCGGCCGACGAGACACCCGAGGAGAGCGCATGAGCAGCGGCGACGGTATCGACCCCGGCGTCCCGCCGAGCGGCACCGGCTGCGTGGAGTGCGAGGAGGCGGGCGGCTGGTGGTTCCATCTGCGGCGCTGCGCGCAGTGCGGGCACATCGGCTGCTGCGACGACTCCCCCGCCAAGCACGCCACCGCGCACTACAAGGCCACCGGACACCCGGTGATCCGCAGTTTCGAGCCGGGCGAGGAGTGGTTCTGGGACTTCGAGAGCTCCCAGCTCTACGAGTCGGGACCCGAACTGGCGCCCCCGGCGAACCATCCGGTGGAGCAGCCGGCGCCCGGGCCCGCGGGGCGGGTACCGGAGGACTGGGCGCGGACCTTGAGGGGATGAACCCTCGGCGGAACCCCGGGGCGGCGAGCGGAGGGTGCCCGCGGCTCGTCGCCCTCCCCATATCGCACGCCCGCTGTCAGTGGCGGGTGCCAGGATGGGCGTGTGACTGAAACCGGCTTCGCCACTCCGCTGATCGGGCGCGACGAGGATCTCGCCCGGCTCGACGACGTCCTCGCGCGGGCCCGGCGGGGCGAGGCGGGAGCCGTGCTCGTGGCCGGGGACGCCGGAGTGGGCAAGACCCGGCTGCTGGACGAGGTCGCCCGGCGGGCCGCGGGCGCCGGCACGACCGTGCTGACCGGGCACTGCGTCGACCTCGGTGACGTGGGCCTGCCCTATCTGCCGTTCACCGAGGTCCTCGGGATGCTCGCCGCCGACGAGCGGTTCGCGCCGGTGCTCGCGGCGCATCCCGTGGTGGACCGGCTGCTCGGATCGGGGCCGGAGGCGGTGCGCGACGCGGGCGGCCGGCTGCGGCTGTTCGAGGGCATGGCCCAGCTGCTGGCCGACCTCGCCGACCGCGCACCGGTGCTGCTGGTCCTGGAGGACCTGCACTGGGCGGACCAGTCCTCCCGCGACCTGCTGCGCTTCCTGCTCAGCCGGGGTGTCCTGCAGCGCCCCGCGGGCGGCGCCCCCGCCCACCGGCTCGCCGTCCTCGCCTCCTACCGCTCCGACGACCTGCACCGCCGTCATCCGCTGCGGCCCCTCCTGGCCGAACTGGTACGGCTCCCGGCCGTGGAGCGGCTCGAAGTGCGGCCCCTGGCGGACGCCGAGGTCACCCGCCTGGTGCGGGCGCTGCGGCCCCGGCCGCTGCCGGAGGCCACGGTCCGCCGCATCGTCGAGCGCGCCGAGGGCAACGCCTTCTACGCCGAGGAACTGGTCGCCGCCACCGGCTCGGAGGCCGGCGGAGTGCCGAGCGGCCTGGCCGACGTGCTGCTCATCCGCGTCGAGCAACTGTCCGACACCGCCCAGCAGGTGCTGCGCACGGCCGCCGTCGCCGGCCGCCGCGTCGAACACGACCTGCTGCGGGACGCCGCCGGGCTGCCCGAGGACGAGCTGGAGTCGGCACTGCGCGAGGCCGCCGGGCACCAGCTCCTCGTCCCCGGCGACCGGGACACCTACGCCTTCCGGCACGCACTGGCACGCGAGGCCGTCTACGCGGATCTGCTGCCCGGCGAGCGGGCCCGGCTGCACGGCGCCTTCGCCCGGCTGCTCGCGGGCCGCGGCCGCTCGGGCGAGACCGCGGCCGAGCGAGCCCACCACTACCGCGAGAGCCACGACCTGGCCGAGGCGCTCGCCGCCTCGCTGGAGGCCGCCGACCACGCCCAGCGGGTGGGCGCCCCCGCCGAGGAGCTACGGCACCTCGAGACCGCGCTCGACCTGTGGGCGTCGGTGGACCCGGCGGCCCGCCCCTCCGGCGAGGGCGTCGACCGGGTGACGCTCACCCTGCGGGCCTCGGCGGCGGCCGCGCACGCCGGTGAGACGCACCGGGCCGTCTCCCTCACCCGGGCCGCCCTCGCGGGGATCGGCGCTGACGCGGACGCCGAACTCGCCGCCCGGGTCCGCTACACCCTGGCCGGCAACCTCATGAGCGTCGACAGTCTCACGGCCGCCTTCGCCTACAGCAGCGAAGCGCTGTCGTTGATCCCCGCCGAACCGCCGAGCCGCACCTGGGTGTGGGCCGCCGCCACGCACGTCATCGCCGCCCGCCACATCGGCGAGAACGAGGCCGCGCTCCGGGTGGCGCGGCATGCGCTGGGCGTCGCCGAGCAGTTGCGGGTCAAGGACGCGCAGGCCGACCTCCTCGTCTCCCTGGCCGTCCTGGGCCCCGGCGGCCGCGGCGGGGCGGCGGGGCGCGCGCAGCTGGCGGAGGCCCGGGAACTGGCCCGCGTCGCGGGCAACGCGCCCGTGGAGATGCGGGCCCTGTTCAACCTCGCCATCGGCAGCTTCGAGGCGGGCGACCTGGAGGAGTGCCTGCGCTGGGTCACCGAGGGCCTGGAGCGCGCCCGCCGGGCCGGACTGCTGTCCTCGCCGTACCCGCTGGAGATGCGGTACCTGCATCTGGTGGTGCTGTACACGCTGGGCCACTGGGACGAGTGCCTGCGGGCCGCGGCCGCCGACGCGGCGGTGCTCCCCGCAGCGGGCGGTTACGCGATGGCCCCGGCCCTGTACGTGGCGCTGGCGCGCGGTGATCTGGAGGCCGCCGAGCGGGCCCGGTCCCTGCTGGAGGGGCCCTTCGACTGGATGGCCACGCTGGTCGCCGGCATCGTGCTGACCGAGGCGGCGGTGCTGCGAGGCGATCCGCGGGAGGCGGTGGAGCGGGTGCGGGCCACGGTCGGGGCGCTGACCGACGAGACGGGCACCCGCCCCGACGTGACCGTCCGGCTGGCGGCGCTGGCGCTGTCGGCGGTGGCCGACGCCGCGGTGGAGCTGCGGTCGGCGGGCGGCGAGCCCGCCCCATGGCGGGAGAGCGCCGACGAGATGCTCACGCTGGCCCGCGAGGTGGCCCGGCGCGACGCGGACGCCCCGCCGCAGGGCCCCGAGGGCCGGGCGTGGCTGGCCCGCGCCGAGGCGGAGTGGACGCGGGCGGTGTCCGGGCTCGACGCGGCGGCGTGGGAGAAGGCGGTGGCCGCGTTCGACTACGGGGACGTGTACGAACGGCTGCGCTGCCAAGTGCGCTACGCGGAGGCCCTGTTGGCGGCCGACCAGCGGCAGCAGGCGGCCGCCGAGGCGACCGCGGCGCGCGCGGTGGCGGAGCGGCTCGGGGCGGCGCCCCTGCTGGAGCGTCTGGACGGGCTGATACGCCGCGGCCGGCTCGCCGCCGGCCCGGCGGACGGGGAGCGCAGTTCGCCGCTCACGGCCCGCGAGCAGGACGTGCTGCGGCTGCTGGCCCGGGGCCGCAGCAACCGGCAGATCGGCGAGGAGCTGTTCATCACCGGCAAGACGGCGAGCGTGCACGTCTCCAACATCCTGGCCAAGCTGGGCGCGGCGAGCCGTACGGAGGCGGTGGCGATCGCCTACCGGCAGGGGCTCGTCACGCCCGAGCACCAGGCATCAGGCTGAGCCGGCGTCCTCACCTCTGTCCGGTGCAGTCGAGGCGCGAGAGGTCGACGGCGTCGGCCATCGCCTGCATGCCCTTGTCGTTGGGGTGGATGTGGTCGCCGCCGTCGAAGAAGGGCAGCATCCGCTCGTGGTCGTAGGGGCTGCGCAGGATGTGGTCGAAGTCGGTGACCGCGTCGAAGTCCCCGCTGCCACGCAGGTAGGTGTTGACCTCCTGGCGTACCGCCTCCGCCGCCGGGTCCCACTCGGACCAGCCCTTGAAGGGAGCGACGGTCGCGGCGACGACGCACTTGCCCGCCGCGTGGACCCGCCGGGCGATCTCGCGGTAGCCGGCGATCAGGTCCTGGGCGGTGACCCCGGTGTGCGCCTTGATGTCGTTGACGCCCTCGAAGAGGAAGACGGTGCGCACGCCCGGCTGGGACAGGACGTCGCGCCGCAGCCGGTTCAGGGCGCTCTGGCCGGCGCCGTCGGCGAGGACCTTGTTGCCGGAGATCCCCTCGTTCGCGACGCCCTTGACCTGGGTGTGGGCGGTGCGCAGGCGGCGGGCGAGGTAGTCGGGCCACCGGCGGTCGAGGTCGGTGGTGGACTGCCAGCCGTCGGTGATGGAGTCGCCGAGGGCGACGACCGCCGCGGCGCCGGTGGGCGGGCGTACGGAGACGGCGTCGAGGTAGGCCCAGGACCCGGTCGTCTCCGTCCAGGACCGGGCGCCCTCCTCCGCGGTGTGGTCGCCCTGGGTGGCGTAGGAGGTCTGCATGGCCATCCAGTGGCCGGTCGCCGGGCCCGCCGCGTCCGGCGTGTGGACGCTGATCGCCAGGTCGGCCCCGGCCGGGACCCGGCCCGGCAGCGGGTCGCTGAGGGCGACGCCGCCGGCGGGAACGACCACGGAGCGCGCGCCGGCGAAGGTCAGCGGGTGGTTGCTGCCGTGGACGACTTCCGCGCCGTCCCCGTGCAGACCGGCGTAGACGCTGTCGAAGGTCACGGGCCGGTCCCCGAAGGCGTTGGAGAGCCGGATGCGCAGATCGCCGCCGCCGACGCTGGTGCGGACGACCAGCCGGTAGCTGCGGTCGGCGACGGCGTCGCCCATCCGGTCGGCGCTCGCGCCCCAGGTGACCACGTCCCGCCGGTCAGGGGTGCCCAGGACGGTGAACGGGTGCGCCACCTCTGAGGCGTGCCCCGGTGCCGCCTGGACCGTGCCGGCCAGCACCAGCAGGGCGGCCAGCCGGGCGGCTCGCGCGAATCGGCCCCTCACCGCACAAAGTCCTTCCCCTCGAGGATCATGGAAGCGCCGGGTTCCACGATCACGGTCCGGGATGCGCCGCGGTAGGCCACCGTCGTACTGCGGCCGCCCACGCTGCGGATACGCACCTCGGTCGGCCTGCCGTCCGTCCAGCGTAGGTCGACTACGAATCCGCCGCGCGCCGGAGCCCCGGTGAGGGAGCCGGAGGCGGCCCAGGCGTCGGGCAGCGCCGGGAGGAGCTCCAGGTGGCCCGGGCGGGAGTACAGGAGCATCTCGGTCACGGCCGCCGGGGTGCCGAAGTTGGCGTCGATCTGGAAGATGCCGTTGCCCGGGCCGAGTTCGTAGATGTCGAAGAGGTTGAAGGCGGTGCCGTTGCCGCCGCCGGTCGACGGGCGGAGGTTGTTGACGATCAGCTGGTAGGCGTGGTCGGCGTTCTTCAGGCGGGCCCAGCACAGGCTGCGCCAGGCGTTGGCCCAGCCGAAGCTGTTCATGCCGCGCGCGGTGAGCAGGGCGGTGGCACCGTCCACGATGTCGGCCGGGGTGGAGCCGTCGGGGCGGATGCGGTCGCCGGGGAACAGGCCGACGAGCGGGGAGAGATGACGGTGCGTGGTCTCGCCGAGGTTGTCGGGGGACATCCACTCCTCCAGCCAGCCGGTCTTGGGGCTGACCTGGGGAAGGTAGAGGCGCTTGCGCAGACCGGCGACTGTCTGCGCGAAACCGCCGTCGCGCTTCAACGCGGCCGCGGCCACGAGATAGTTGCCGAACAGGGCGTGCACGAGCTCCTGGGCGTAGGTGATCCCCTTGGCGTCCAGCGGGCCCTGTTCGGGCGACCAGTCGCTGTCGGCGATCAGCACCTCGCGGGTGGTGCCCGGCAGGGTCGTGGTCAGCAGCCGCGCCTGCCAGAACTCGCAGGCACCCTTGAGGAGCGGGTAGATCTTCTCCAGGTGGGAGCGGGAGAGGGTGTACTCGTAGTGCTCCCAGAGGGTGTTGCACAGCCAGGCGTTGCCCCCCGGGTGCCACCACCAGCCGCCTCCGCCGTAGGGGTTGGTGGAGATGGCGACGGTCCAGCCGGCGTTCTTGCCGGTGGAGTTGCGGTAGCGGTTGCGCGGATCGTTGAACAGGCGGCGGGTCAGGTCGGTCCAGGAGGGCAGCTGGGCGACGCAGTAGTCGGTGAACGCCTCGAAGCAGCCGGACAGGCCGACGCGGTCGGCCATCCAGTAGTTCATCTGGATGTTGATGTCGGTGTGGTAGTCCCCCATCCACGCCGGGTCGTTGCCGTCGAGCCACAGGCCTTGCAGGCCCATCGGCAGGCTGCCGCGCGACCCGGAGACCATCAGGTAGCGGCCGAAGTGCACGTACGCGGCTTCGAGTTCGGGGTCGGGCTCGCCGTCGCGGGCGCGCGCCCGGATCCGCTCCCAGGTGTCCAGGGAGCGCTGCTCGGGAGTCGAGGCGCCCAGGGAGAGGCCGAACGCGCCGGACGCCGCGCGGTAGTCGGCGACATGGGTGCGCAGCAGGGTGTCGGCCGAGTGGGCGACGGCGTCACGCACCTTGGCGCGGGCGAGCTTTCGGGGATCGAGCGAGGGGTCGCGGTAGTTCCTGGCTGCGTCCGGCGCGTAGTTGGTGCCGCCGCTGACCACGACGGTGAGGTCCTTGCAGCCGGAGAAGGAGATGTGTGCGCCGTTCACGGCGACGCGCCCGGCGGTGGTGTGGGCGGTGACGGCGGCCCCGTACTTCAGGCCGTTGGGAAACGCCGAGCCGAAGGAGAGCGCCGCGTCCTCGCCGTGGGTTCCGGCCAGCGTGACGGTGCCGGTGTAGCGCCCTCCCCCGCTCTGGGCGAAGTGCAGGACGATGACGTCGTCGGGGCGGCTGGCGAAGATCTGCCGTCGGTAGGTGACGCCGGAGCGGATGTACCACGTGGTCACCACGCCCCGCTCCAGGTCGAGGGTGCGGCGGTAGTCGGAGACGGCGCCGAGGTCGTGGTCGGGGAGGTCGACGGTGAGCCGGGCGAGCAGGGTGAGGGAGCCGAAGTCGTCGCGGCCGTAGGGGAACTGGCCGTCGGCGTCGAGGGTGTCGTTGAGGCCCCCGGTCCACAGGGTGGCGTCGGTGAGCAGGAGGAGTTCGTGGCCGGGGTCGTTGCTCGCGAGGGCGCCGAGGCGGCCGTTGCCGACCGGGAGGCCCTGTTCGATCATGGAGTCGTCGTCGGCGGGCGCCTGCCACCACAGCTCGTGGCGGGGGTCCGCGCCCTGGACGATCTCGGCGGTGGTGGGCCGCTGGGGCGCGGCGGACGCGATGAAGGCGGGCAGGGTGGCGAGGGCGGCGCCGGTCGCGGTGGCGAGGGCGAGCACGTCGCGTCTGGGCAGCGGGGTGTTCATGACGGCTCCTGGTGGCTCGGTCAGGACGACTTGGGTACGTCGATCCGGTCGATGTCGGGCGCGTAGCCGTTGCCGCTGTCGAAGGTGATCGTGTTGGAGCCGGCCTTGAGGGTCAGGGCCACGCTCACCGTTTCGACCGTGGACCAGTCGCCGGTCGAGGGGAACGTGTGGTGGGTCGCGCCGCCGCCGTTGGCGGAGACGGCCGCCGAGCGGGCGTCACCGCTGACGTAGGCGATCTTCACCTGGTAGGTGCCCGCCTTGGGGACGACGACGTCGTTGACCGTGAGCTTGCCGCCCAGGTAGAGGTTGCCGACCTTCTTGCCGCCGGAGCAGGCGGAGCAGTCGGCGACGGAGGCGTTGCCGCCGAGCGTGTTGCCGCTCGCCTCGGCCTCGTAGCCGGTGAAGGCGAGTGCGATGCCGTGCGGGGTGACGGTGAACAGGCGGGAACCATGGGCGGGCAGGGCCTCGGTGACCTTGTCCTTGAAGCTGCCGAGGTTCTCGTGGTTCCACAGGTCGCGTACGGCGGCCTTGCCGGTGAAGCCGAGGGAGGCCCAGGAGGCGGAGACCGCGGCGGGGCTGTCGGCGAGGTTGAACAGGGCGACGGTGTAGCTGCCGTCGGGGTTCTTCGCGGCCCACACCTGCTGCGGGTCGGAGGGGGTGATCGGGCGTGCGGGCGGGGTGGCGCCCTGGTTGAGGGCGATCACCTCCTTGTTGGTGAGCAGCGAGAGGCCGTAGGAGTCGAGTCGGGTGAGGTCGTCGCCGGTGTACAGGGGTGACTTGGCGATGGCCCAGAGGGTGGCGTAGCTCTGGCGCTCGGCCTTGGTCAGGCCGTCCATCGCGCCGTTGCCGACGTCGAGGGAGTCGAGGTCGTTCCAGCCGCCGGGGCCTGCGTGGCGGGTCCAGCCGGGGGCGTCGTCCCAGCGGTCGTCGACGGAGTTCTCCCAGCTGACAAGGGTGTTGCAGTAGCACTCGACGTCGGTGTCGATGCGCCAGCCGTTGGAGTACTTCTTCCAGTCGGCGGCGTGGCCGATGTCCAGCGACCAGGAGACCTCGAGGTGGATCGGGCGGCCGGTGGCGGCGATGGCCTGGTGCCAGGCGGCCACGTCGGCAACGTTGTCGTACTGGTCGCCGCTCTTTCCGGAGCCTGGGCCGACTCCGTCGAGCTTGAGGAAGTCATAGCCCCAGCCGGCGATCAACTGGGCCTGGGAGTCTATGTACTTCTGGGTGCAGGGGCGGGAGAAGTCGAGTTTGTAGGAGCTGTCCCAACCGTTGGTGGTGCGCAGGTCGCCGTAGACGATGTCGGCGGTGGTGCAGCCGTCGGCGTTCCGGATCGGTGTCCTGCCGTCGTCGTACGCCTCCTTCTCCAGGCCGGCGGGGAGGTAGATGCCGGCCTTGAGGCCCTTGGCGTGGATGCGGTCGGCGACGGCCTTCATGCCGCTGGGGAACCTCTTGGGGTCGGCCTGCTGACGGCCGTACCGGTCGTACTCGGGTTTCCAGGTGGTGTCGCGCCACCAGCCGGCGTCGATGTTGACGTACTCGTAGCCGAACTTCTTCAGCTTGGCGGCCAGGGCGTCGGTCTGCTCGGTGACGTTGGCCTCGGTGAGGTAGCTGTAGTCGCCGTCCGGGTTGAGGCCGGGGTATTTGGACGACTGCATGCTCCAGCTCGACCAGCCCATGTAGGGCTTGGCGGCGATCGGTGCCGGGTCGGCGGTCGCGGCACGGGCCGCGGGGGCGACGGTGACGGCGCCCGCGGCGAGGGCCAGGACCACCGCGGTTCTCAGGGCGCGTGCGGGCAGGACGGAGTACGAGGATGACCGCATGGGTCGTGCCTCCAGGGAGAGTTGGTTCAGCGGCTCGGGTGCGGGTCGTCGGGGGTGATGAAGGACTGGATCGCGGTGGCGGCGGCCCCGCGGGCCCACTCCTCGAAGGGCAGCGGGCGGGTCTGTACGTCGCACTGGGCGGCGGAGCCGAAGGCGGCGGCGGCCAGGGTGACGCGGATCTGCTCGGCGAAGAGGTCGTAGGCGGCCAGGCCCTCGCCGGAGATGATCACGCGTTCGGGACCGAGGAGGTTGGCGACGGTGGCGATGCCGCGGCCGATGGCCTCGCCGGCCCGGGCGTACACCTCGCGCACACCGGGAACTCCCCGGTGGGCGAGGGAGACGGCCTCGGCGGCGTCGCGGATCTGGAGGCCCGTGGCCTCGCGGACCTGCCGGACGATCGCCTCCTCCCCCGCGATCGCCTCCACGCAGCCGCGGTTGCCGCAGTGGCAGGGCGGGCCCGCCGGGTCGACGGTGACATGTCCGATCTCGCCGGCCACGCCGTGGGCGCCGGCGACGACCCGGCCGTGCACGACGAGACCGCAGCCGATTCCGGCGCCGACGGTCACCACGGCGAAGTCGGACAGGCCCACACCGGCACCGAACCACTGCTCGGCGACGGTGAGGGCGCGTACGTCGTTGTCGACGGTGACCGGCAACCCGACGGTCAGGGAGGCGAGTTCGGCGAGGGGCACGTCACGCCAGTTCAGGAAGGGCGAATAGCGCACGACGCCCTCGGCGCGGTCGACGTCCCCGGAGACGGCGACGCCGAGGCCGTGGACGCCGACGCCCAACTCGTTCGCTTGGCAAAGGAGTTCGGCCACGACATCCGAGATCGCCGCGAGGACCGGCTGGGGGGCGCGGTCGGCGAGCGGCACGCGGCGGGCGCCGCGGGTGCGGCAGCACAGGTCGGTGAGGACCCCGATGATCTCGTCGCCGGTCACCTTGACCCCGAGGAACAGGGCACGTCCGCCATCGACGCGCACCGGGTTGGCCGGCCGGCCGAGCGCCGGGCGCGCCTCGTCGGCGGCGTCCTCCACCAGGTACCCGGCCTCGATGAGGGGCTTGACCGCCTTGGTGACGGCGGCCGGCGACAGCGCCGTGCGCCGGGCCACCTCCAGCCTGGTGAGGGGCCCTTGGGACAGGACCGTGGTGAAGATCTGCGAGGCGGCCGGCGTGTTCGCCGGGAACGTCTCGACGCGAGGGGTCGGGCGCATGGCCGGGAACCTATGCCCCTTCTTTTCCCTCGTCAATAAAAGAAGCGGGATTGGCCTGTGAGAGGGCTGTCAGCGCCGGGCGGCACGAGAGGAGACGCCGGTCCGGGGAGGACCGGAAGGGCCCACTGCCCCTCCCGCGGCGCCGAGTTCGGCGTGTCCGACGAGGTGGAGGGGCAGTGAGCGGGACGCGGGTGGTGCGGCGTCAGTGCCGGTCGGCCGGGGTGTTGGCCTCGGTGACGTTGACGGCGGCCCAGGACTGGTCCACCGTCCGGTACTCGACGCTGTTCGCGCCGTACAGGTCCTGTGCCGCCTTCAGCGTCGCGACGCGCGCGTCGTGGAAGTCGGTCGTGGAGACCATGTAGCGGGTCAGGGCGCGGTAGTAGATCGCCGTGGCCTTGGTGCGGCCGATGCCCTTGACCGTGGAGCCGTCGAAGGTCGGCGAGTCGTACTTGACGCCGCCGATCGTCTTCTGGCCGCTGCCCTCGGCGAGCAGGTAGTACGCGTGCGAGGAGACGCCGGAACCGGCGTGCACCTCGGCGTCGTACACCTCGGGCGCCCAGTAGTCGATGGTGCCCTCGAGCTTGTCCAGCGACGGGTGGTCGAGGCGGCGCAGGAACTTCTGCGCCAGGCCCATCTTCTCGCCGATGAGGTAGTCCGGCTTGTCCGTCGCGTTGTTGGTGGCGAACTCGACGTTGGAGGCGAAGATGTCGGCCAGGGACTCGTTCAGCGAGCCGGGCTCGCCGTACTGGTTGCCCTGGTCGTCCACCCGCGTCGGCTCCAGCTTGGCGGTGGCGTCCACCACGCCGTGGGTCAGCTCGTGGCCGGTGACGTCCAGGGCGACCAGCGGCTTCTTGAACATGTCGCCGTCGCCGTCGCCGTACAGCATGCAGCCGCAGTCGGAGTCCCAGAAGGCGTTGGCGATCTTCTTGCCCCAGTGCACCATCGCCTTGGCGGGCTTGCTGTTGTTGGCGATGCCCTTGCGCCCGAAGGTCTTCTTGTAGAAGTCCAGGGTCTTGGTGATGCCGTACTGGGCGTCGGCCGCCGCGCTGTTGCGGCTGGTCGTGGCGCCGTTGCCGAAGACGTCGTTCTTGGTGGTGATCTTCGTGCCGCGGCCGAAGCTCTCCGTGTAGCTGCCCTTGGCGTCCCGGGTCTCGCTGCCGTAGCGGGTGGGGTCCTTCAGCTGGAAGGTGGTGCGGGCCGTCTGGGTCGTCTTCAGCGGGACCTTGCCGACGAAGAGGGACTTGCCCGTGCCGTTGGCCGTCACCGGGTAGCGGGTGGCGGCGGCCGCCGATCCCGCCAGGAGCCCGGCGCTCTGCGCGCCGGCGCCGGTGACGGGCGCCGAGGTCTCGCCGCGCTCGCGCAGGGTGTCGAGCAGCTTCGGCGAGAGGAACTCGTCGTTGTCGGGCAGGTTGCTGCGCACCTTGCCGCTGACGGCGTCGACGACGACCGTGCGGGAGCCGGCGCCCTGCGTGCTGGTGCTGTCGCTCACGGACACCCGGTAGGCGAGCGCGGAGGCTCCGTCGCGGGCGTCGACGACGAGTTCGGCCGGGCCGGCGTCACCCTTGGCGACCGATGCCGCCTTCTGCTCCGCCTCGGCGGCGGAGAGCTTCGCGCCGGAGGCCGGGGCGGCCTTGACGGCGTGGTCGGCGGCCCGGGTCACGCCCGCGTACGAGAGCTGCCGGGTGAGGTGGACGACGAGGTCGCCACCGAGGACCGGCAGGCCCTGGTGCGTCCGGGTGAACCGGACGTGCCGCGCCCCCTCGGGGTCGATCATGACGTCCTGAGCCTGGAGGTCGTCCCCGTGGGAGACGCCCGTGGCCGAGGCGTGGGCGAAGGCGGCGGACTCGGCGGCCGACACGACGGCGGAGGCCGAGGCGTCGGCGGCGGTCGCGTGGGTCCCCGTGTCCGGGCCCGCGAAAGCGGTGCCCGCAAGGCCGGTGGCGGCCGTCGTCACGGCGACGGCGACCGCCACGCTGCGTATGTGCGGTCTGCGCACTGGTGAGGGTTTCCTTCCTCGCAGAGCGGCCGGGATCACCAACCGCCCTGAGGGATGGCGCCGTTGGGCGCCATGGGGCTGGTCGGGCCCTGGAACGGAACCCTTTCGGATGAGTCATGCACATGTAAAGCCCAAATGATCGCTTTCCATGCGATAGAGGGCAATACTTTGCAAATCCACGCCGCTCGGTGATCGGAGGGTCACCAACTGTGTGTCATCTGTGGAGATGTGACGAGACGGAAGCAGGTTGCCTCCAGTGAATGTGACTCATCTCGCAACAAGGGGAACGGCCCTGGGCGCGGCCGCGCTCTGCCTCCTCGCCGGAACCGCGCACGCCGCACCGGCGGGCCGGCTCCCCGCGCCGGATCTCGCGGGTGTCGACAGCGTGCTGCGCACCGCGCTGCGCCAGGGCGCGCCCGGGGCGATCGCCCGCGTCGACGACGACGGCACGGTCCGCACGAGGGCCTTCGGCGTCGCGGACCGCGGCACCGGACGGGCCATCTCCAACGCCGACCGGTTCCGCATCGGCAGCGTCACCAAGGTCTTCTCGGCGGTGGTGCTGATGCAACTGGCCGACGAGGGGAAGCTGAACCTGGACGCGTCCGTCGACCGCTACCTGCCCGGCCTGCTGCCCGACAGCCGGATCACGGTGCGTCAGGTACTGGGCCACCGCAGCGGCCTGTACGACTACACGAACGACATGTTCGCGAAGTCGGTCTCCGGCTTCGAGTCGGTCCGCTCCAAGGTCTTCACCTACCGCGAGCTGGTGAACCGCTCACTGCGGCACGCCCGCACCAACGCCCCCGGCGCCGCGTACGCGTACTCCAACACCAACTTCGTGGTCGCCGGGATGCTCATCGAGAAGCTCAGCGGCCACTCCGTCGGCACCGAGTACGCGCACCGCATCATCGAGCCGCTGAAGCTGCGGGACACGTTCTACGTGCACCCGGGCACGACCATCCCCGGCCGTTACGCCCGCGGCTACCTCACCCCGGACTCGGCGGGCGCCCCGCTGGTGGACGCGACGCGGCAGACGGTGTCCTGGGCGCAGAGCGCAGGCGCGCTCATCTCCAGCACACGGGACCTGGACACGTTCCTGTCGGCCCTGCTGGGCGGGCGGCTGATGTCGGCCTCGCGGCTCGGGCAGATGGAGCGCATGATCCCGGTGAACAGCACCCAGGCCTACGGACTCGGTCTGCGGCGCCGCGACCTGTCGTGCGGGGTCTCGGTGTACGGCCACACGGGCGCCGTCCAGGGCTACTACACCTACGCCTTCGCGACGAAGGACGGCCGCCGCAGCCTCACCGCGCTCGCCAACATCTCCAACAACGGCGCCGTCCTCAACACCATGCTGGGCACGCTGGAGTCGGCGTTCTGCGGCAAGCCGGCGAAGGTCCGGCGCGGCTCCGCGGCCGTGGAGCGCCAAGGGGACATGGCTCCCGAGGTCGCGCGGGACTGATCCCGGACCGTCCCCGGTCCGGTGCGGCCGCCGCCGGACCGGGGGCAGCGGGTGATGGGCCGGGGGCGGCGGGTGGTCGGCCGTGGGCGGACACTGGTACCCATGACGCGCATCTCCCGTCGCGCCGCGCTGCTGGGCGCGGCCGGCTGCGTGTGCGGGGCGGCAGGCTGCACCGAGCGTTCGCCCCGGGCCGCCGCGCGCCCGCCGGGGACCACCCGGACGGGGCCCGCCTCGCCGTCGCCGCGTCCGTCGCGCGGCCGCGGACTGCCGCGCACGACACCGTGGCGCCCGAGTGCGGCCGAGGTCACCCCAGCCGCGAAGCTGCGCGCCGTCCAGCTCGTCGAGGCGCTCGGCGCGTGGCGGCCGGGGGAATCCGGCACCGCCGCGGCCAGGTCACGGGTGAGCGCCCTGCACCTCGGCCCCGCTCTGGCGGACCAGGCGGGCCCCCTGCTGCCGACGGCGGACGCGGCCGCCGTGCAGGTGATCGACGCCCAGTACGGCGGCATCCTCGCCGACTCCGCGAGCGTCCTGGTGGTGTGCCGCCAGTGGACCCGCACCCCGGACCGGGTGAGCGCCGGCGGGACGACCGTGGACGTACGGCTGGTCCGCACGGCCTCCGGCTGGACGGTCACCGCCCTGCACCCGGCCCACCCGGGAGCGGCCGAGCGGCGACCGCCGTCCCGGGTCCGCGAGATCATGTCCGACCCGCACATCGAACTGCCGCCCGCCGCTCGGGCGGACCTGCTCGCCGGACGGGTCCATGACAGCGTCCTCGCCGCGATGCTGCGACTGGCGGGCACCTACCGGATGTCCGTCAGCGTGGTGCGCTCCGGCCATCCCCTCGATGTCTTCGGCACCCGCCGCCCCAGCGATCATCCGCGCGGTCGGGCGTTCGACGTGTGGCGGATCGACGGCCATCCGGTGGTCGACCCGGGCACCTCCCGCACGCTGATCGAACGCTTCATGCGGGACGCGGCGGCCGCCGGCTCCTACAACGTCGGAGGCCCGCTCCGGCCGTCCGGCGGCGCCACCGCGAGCCAGTTCTTCAGCGACGCCACCCACCACGACCACGTCCACATCGGTTTCCGCGCCTGAAGCACGCACTCCGTTCCGCGATCTTGGCGGAACGAACCCCTCCGGGACAGGATGCCCGCATGAAGGGTTCCCTCTTTTCCAGCGAGCACATGGTGCAGCCGGCCACCGCGCCCGGCATGACCGTCGAGAACGCCAAGTGCATCAAGTACGCGGTCAACGGCGAGATGCTCGCCCGCCAGGGCGCGATGATCGCCTATCGCGGCAACCTGCAGTTCGAACGCAAGGGCCAGGGCGTCGGCGGCATGCTCAAGCGGGCGATGACCGGTGAGGGGCTGCCCCTCATGGCGGTGCGCGGGCAGGGCGAGGCCTGGTTCGCGCACGAGGCGCAGAACTGCTTCATCGTGGACGTCGACCCCGGTGACGAGTTCACGGTCAACGGCCGCAACGTCCTGTGCTTCGACGCCTCGCTGTCGTACCGGATCTCCACCGTGAAGGGCGCGGGCATCGCCGGCGGCGGACTGTTCAACAGCGTCTTCACCGGGCAGGGCAGGCTCGGCCTGATCTGTGAGGGGAACCCGCTGGTCATCCCGGTCTCGCAGCAGTACCCGGTGTTCGTCGACACCGACGCGGTCGTGGGCTGGACGGCCGGTCTGCAGACCTCGCTGCACCGCTCGCAGTCCATAGGCTCGATGCTGCGCGGCGGCTCGGGCGAGGCGGTGCAGCTGATGCTGCAAGGCGAGGGGTACGTGGTCGTGCGGCCCAGCGAGGCGACCCCGCAGAAGGCCCAGCAGCACTGACGCCCCGTCGGGTGATCTACGCCTCACAGGCAACCTCGCCGACGCGCGCGACGTCTTGACCGACATCAGGTGATGCCCTGGTCCCTTGGGCCAGGGCACTTCTTCGACGCTCTATACATGCCATGTATACACAGGGTGTAGAGATGGTGGGTAGACATGGCGTGTATAGCGACCGAAAGGGATGCATGTACGGCAAGGCATTCGCTCCGGAGTACCAGGGCGCCCTCACCACGCTGTCCGTCAACGCCTCACTGACCGACGTACTGGACGCCGGAACACGGCAGTTGAAGGAGGCCGAGCGGGAGGGGCGGCACGGGGAGGCGGCGCGCTCCGGTCTCGCGGTCGCCGAGGCGCAGCGCCGGCTGGGCCGGATCGGGGACGCGGACCGCGCCTGGAAGGCGAGCTACCGCGCCGCCCGGCAGGCCGGTGACACCGCGGCGATGGCCTGGGCCCTGTGGAGCGGCGGCACCCTGGCCCGGCAGCGGGGCGCGTTCCCGCTGGCCCGGCGGCTGCTGGCGCTGGCGGCCGAACTCGGCGAGCGCGGCGGCGACGTGGTCGTACGCGGCTACTCCCTCGCGGGACTCGCCGAGACCGGACGCATCCAGGGCGACTACGAGGAGGTCGCCCGGCTGCACGAACAGTTGCTGGCCGAGGCCCGGCGGCGCGGCGAGGCACGGCACACGGTGTGGGCGCTGGAGGGCATCGCACAGATCCACCGCAACCGGGGGGACTACGACACCGCCCTCGCCCTGTTCGAGGAGGCGGCCGACATCGCCGCGCAGGCCGACGACCGGCGCGGGCACGCCTGGGCGCTGCGCGGCCTGGCCGACATCGTCTCGGTCCGGGACGGCGACGTCGAGCGGGCGCTCGAACTGCTCTCGGAGGCGGAGCGCACCTGCCGCACCATGAACCTGTCCAGCGCGCTGGCCTACAACCACAAGATGCGCGGCAACGTCCTGTACCGCGCCGGGCGTTACGCCGAGGCCCGGGACCTCTACGAGCAGGCGCTGGCGGAGTTCCGGGCGATGAGCGAGCCGCGCGGGCAGGCACTGGCACGGCTCGGGCTGACCAAGTCACTGGCCCGGCTGGGCCGCGACCGCTCCGAGACCGCCGCCGAACTCGACTCACTCGCCGACGAGTTGGACCGCATAGGTCTCAGGCACGCCCGGCGGATGGTGGCGCGGGCGCAGCAGGAGCTCCTGGGCTCCGACGCGCGGCGCGCCGACCCGTGCTCCACCCCGGCCGGCGTCCGGGCGGAGGCGGCACGGTGACCGCGCCCGTCTCGGCGCTGCCCGCGCCGCTCGACACGGCCCTGACCCTCGCACGCTGCCGGGAGCTGGTGCGGCCCGCCCTCGCGGACGCGGTCGGGCGGCTGCATCCATGGGTCGGAGAGATGGCCGCGTACTCCTTCGGCTGGTGCGAGGTGGGCGGCACGCAAGCCGCCGGCTCCGGCGGCAAGGGGGTGCGGCAGGCACTGGCCGTGCTCGGCGCCGAGGCGTCGGGCGCGTCCGGACGGGCCGGAGTGCCGGCGGCGGTCGCGGTGGAACTGGTGCACGCCTTCTCACTGCTGCACGACGACATCATGGACGGCGACGCGGCCCGGCGCGGCCGCCCCGCCGTGTGGCGCGCGTACGGCACCGGACCGGCCGTCCTCGCGGGCGACGGCCTGTTCGCCCTGGCCGTCGAGACGCTCGCCGCGGTGCCCGGCGGCGGGCGGGCGGTACGGATGCTGTCCGTGGCCCTGGGCGACCTGGTGCACGGGCAGGCGGACGACCTGCTGTTCCCCGGACGGCCGTGGACGGGGCCCGGGCGTGTCCGGCCGGAGGAGTACCGGTCGATGGCCGAGAGGAAGACCGGCTCCCTGCTGGGCTGCTCGCTCGCCCTGGGCGCGCTGCTCGGCGGTGCCGCGCCGGCCGCGGTCGCCGCTCTCGACCGGGCGGGCCGGCAGCTCGGCATCGCCTTCCAGATCGCCGACGACGTACTCGGCATCTGGGGCGACAGCGCCGTCACCGGCAAGCCCGTCCACGCCGACCTGCGGGAACGGCGCAAGACGTTCCCGGTGCTGGCCGCGCTCGCCTCGACGGCCCCCGAGGCCGGCCGGCTCGCCGCGCTGCTCGACACCGGCGGCGAGCCCGAGGAGGCCGCCGCCCTGATCGAGGCGGCCGGCGGGAAGGCGGCGGCCCTGGCCGAGGCACACCGCCACATCGCCGCCGCCGAGACCACCCTCACCGACACACCGCTGGAGGACGGCACCCGGGAGGAACTGCGCTCCCTGGTGGGCTTCCTGGTCCGACGCGAGCGGTAGGACGGACACGGGGACAGGGCGGTCCGTCGGCGCGCCGGGTACCGCTGGAGCCGTCGGCGCGCCGGACGCCGTGGGGCCTGCGCGCGGCGGGCCCGGGCCGCCGTGGGGCCGTACGCCCGGGGACCCTGGCGGGTCCGGGTTGACCAGGGGCGTTGCCGGGGGTCAGGGTGCAGACGGTGCGGATCGTCGTCCCGTGCCGGAAGGATGAGTGCCTTGATCGGGATCACGGACATCGAAGCCGCTGCCGAGCGCATCGCCAGGCATGTCGTGCGCACCCCGACCCTGCCGAGCCCCGGCCTGTCCGACCTGCTCGGCGCCCCGGTCACCGTCAAGCTCGAACTGCTGCAGCGCACCGGCTCCTTCAAGGCCCGTGGGGCGACGGCCAAGCTGCTGTCACTGGGCGAGCGGGAACGCGCTGCCGGTGTGGTGGCGGTCAGCGGCGGCAACCACGGGATCGCCCTCGCCGTCATGGCCGCCGCCCTCGAGGTGAAGGCGACGATCGTCATGCCGCGCTCGGCGCCCGCGCGGGCCGTCGAGATCGCCCGGGAGTCCGGCGCGTCGGTGCGGCTGACCGACGACATGGCCGGGGCGTTCGCGCTCATGACCCGGCTGCAGGAGGAGGGGCTGACGCTGGTGCACCCCTTCGACGACCCGGTCGTGATCGCCGGACAGGGCACGGTGGGGCTGGAGTTCGCGGCCGACGCCGACGAGCTCACCGACGTCCTGGTCAGCATCGGGGGCGGCGGGCTGATCTCCGGTGTCGCGGCCGCGCTGCGGGAGCGGCGGCCGAACGTGCGGATCTGGGGTGTGGAGACCGAGGGCGCCGAGGCCATGTCCCGGGCGCTGGCGGCGGGCGGCCCGGTGCCGGTCGCGCTGTCGTCCCTCGTCTCCACGCTCAGCGCGCCGTCGGTGTCGGAGCTGACGTACGCGCATGTGTCCGCGCTGGTCGACGACGTGCTGGTGGTGCCGGACCGGGAGGCGGTGCGGGGCACGCTCGAACTCGCCGACCACGCCAAGGTGTGGGCCGAGCCCGCCGCGGGCTGTCTGCTGCCGGCGGCCCGCCAGGTGCTCGAGCGGGTCGGCGAGGGGGCCCGGATCGGGCTGGTGGTGTGCGGGGGCAACGCCACGACCGGTGATGTCATGGGCTGGGCGGAGCGCTTCGGCCTGCGCTGACCCCTCGCACCGTCACCTCGGAACACGCGCTTCTTGAATTACGGTCAGCAAATGGGAACTGCGCGAACGCGGGCGACTCCCGGTGAACAAAACGCTTCATCCACGGGCGAGTTGCAGATTCTTTGAACACATCCCGTTGTACCCCCCGTACCTCTGCGTGAAAGGTGAGAGCCAGGGGTTCAGCGAGGGATGACCATGGTCAAGGCGCACGTCTTCACGCACGAGTTGGTCGCCGGAAGGTACCGGCTCGTCGATGTCGTCCATCGCGAGACGAACCGCGTCTGCTGGTACGGCAAGGCCGAGGAAGGCGCTCAACGCCCCTACCTGCTCACCGAGACAGCCCTCCCGGCCGACTCGGAAGGGGAGGCGGCATCCCGGGTGAGCGCGACCGTCATCCGGATGTCGGAGACCATGGGGTCACTGTGCCCGGGCAGGGTCGCCCCGGTCGTCGACGCCGTGGAGGAGAACGGCACCCTGTGGACCGTGACCGAGTGGATCGACGGCACGCCGCTGGGCGAACTCCTCGCCGAGCAGGGCACGTTCAACTACGTGCGGGCCGCGCGCATCGGCCTGGAGCTGCTGGACGTGCTGGAGGCGGCGCACGGCGAGGGCATCACCCACGGCGAGCTCAGCCCCGGGCAGGTGTTCGTGCCGGACCGCGGCCCCGTCGTGGTCACCGGCTTCGGGCTCGCGGGCGCCACCCTGGCCCCCAGGCTCACCGCACCGTCGTACGCCTCCCCCGAGCAGGCCCGTGACGAGCGGATCGGACCGGCGGCCGATCTGTGGGCGCTGGGCGCCATCCTCTACACGATGGTCGAGGGACGGCCGCCCTTCCGGGACCGGGACCGGCCCGAGGCCACGCTGAAGGGAGTGGACCGGCTGCCGCTGCGCACACCGGTGCACGCCGGCCCGCTCACTCAGACCGTGCTCGGACTGCTGCGCAAGAACTCCCGGGAACGGCTGACCCGTCATGTGGTCCGCGAGGGCTTGAACCGCGTCCTGACCGAGGACCCCGACACGCTCGCGGACGCCGCCGTGCCCCGGCCGCGGCTGCGCGGCGTGTACACCGCCGCCGCCCACGCCGTCCCCGGCTGGAGCCGGACCACACTGGCCGCCGGCACCGCCCTCGCCGTCGTCACCATCGCCGTGGCCGCGCTCGCCGTCACCCACGAACTGCCCGGGACCGGCACGTCCTCGACCGACGCGGGCTCCCGGCCTACCGCCTCCGCTCCCCCGCCGCCGTCCGCCGACCGCACCGACGGCAGAAGCAGCACCCCTTCCGCCTCGCCCACGCCCGGCACGTCCGCGAGCCGCACCTCGTCGGCGCCACCCTCCTCTCCCGCGCCGTCCGCCTCGGCCGCCCCGCAGCAGGTCTTCCACCGCTACACCGCGCCCGAGGGCTTCTCCGTCGACCTCCCCAGCGGCTGGAAACGGACCGCCACCAAACGCGTCGGCGACCTGTCGTACCGCGTGACCTTCGGCGCGAAGGGCGATCCGCGCTCGCTCGCGGTCACCTACAGCACGGTGCTGGGCCCGGACCCGGTCGCCGTCTGGCGGGACGACGTCGAGCCCGAACTGGAGAAGGAAGGCGGCTACCAGCGGATCGGCGCCATCGAGGCGACCACCTACCAGGGGCACAAGGCCGCCGACATGGAGTGGTACTCCGATGCCAACAGTGTGCGGACGCGGACGTTCGGGCGCGGTTTCCTCCTCGGCGGCGGCCGCGGCTTCTCCCTGCGCTGGACGACTCCGGCCGACGACTTCGGCGCCACCGCGAACCAGCAGGCGCTCAAGACATTCCTACGGACGTTCCGGGTGACGTCGGTCTGAGGCACGCGGCGCCCGCATCCGGCGCAGCGGGGTGCTGCGCAGCGGTGTCGTGTGCCAGCGGGCCGTGAACGTCCCTTCGGGCAGCGAGCAGGTCAGCGTCAGCCGGTGGGGCGTCTCCAGGAACACCAGATCCACGGTGAGCGTGTCCGCGTCTGCCCATCCGCCGCTGACCGCCACGGGCACCGGCTCCTCGGCGACGCTCCAGCCGCGCCCGCCGAGCCGCACCCGGAAAGGCTCGGCGTCCTCGGTGAGCGTCAGGCTCCAGCCGTCCGCGGCCGGCGCCACGGCGACCGACGTCAGCGCGGGCAGAGCGGCGCAGGCGCCGCCCCGCGGGGTGAACTCGGCCCCCGTCCACCGCGCCGTGCGCTCGGGCGGGGCGGGCTTGCCGGCGGCCGGCGCCAGCGCGAGCCGGGCGAGCCGCTCCCGCAGGGCCGCGTCCGCCGCGTCGGCGCCGGTCAGCGGCTCGGGACGGAAGGCGGGCAGCAGATGCTCCCAGACCAGGTCGAGCAGCTGCGGCATCTGCTCGGTGGCCGCCGTGGTCGCGATCACGGCGTCCTGCTCGGGCAGCACCAGGCAGTACTGCCCATAGGCGCCGTCGCCGCGGTAACCGTGCCGGGACATCCAGAACTGGTAGCCGTAGCCGCGCTGCCAATCCGAAACGACCGACGCGCCGCCGGAGTTGTCGATGTGCGAGCGCGTCGCCTCGGCCGCCCAGCCCTCCGGCAGCAGCCGCTTCCCCTCCCAGACCCCGTCGCGCAGATACAGCTCGCCGAGCCGGGCGACGGCGTCGGTGCAGGCGTGCAGCCCGCTGAAGCCGATCTCGCGGCCGGCCCGGTCGGCCTGCCAGAGGGCCTCGCCGATGCCGAGCGGATCCAGCAGGCGCGGGCGGAGGTAGTCGGTGAGCGACTGCCCCGTGACCCGCTGCACGATCGCGGCGAGCGTGTACGTGGTGGGCTGGTTGTAGGCGAAGACGGTCCCGGGCTCGCGCTCGGGCGGCACCAGGAGGAAGCCGCGCACCATTTCCTCGCGGTCGGCGGCGAGCGCCCGCTCCAGGGCCTCGGCCTCGTGCCCGCTGGCCATGGAGGCCACGTGCCGCACCAGCATCGCGCGGCTGCGCGGGTCGGTGATGTCGGCCTCGAACTCGGGGAAGTAGGAGATCACCGGATCGTCGAAGCGCAGCAGCCCCTCGGCGGCGGCCAGGCCGGCGGCCGTCGCGGTGAAGCTCTTGCTCAGCGAGTACAGCAGGTGGGGGCGGTCCGCGGTGTACGGCGCCCACCAGCCGGAGGCGACGAGCCGGCCGTGCCTGAGGATCATCAGGCTGTGCGGCTCGATGTCGGGAGCCGCTTCGAGGGCGTCGAGGAAGGCGTGGACACCGGTGGCGTCGACGCCCTGGGAGGCTGGAGCGGCGGGCGGCAGCGGGGATGCGGTCATGACCGCATCCTCGCCAATGATCGCTCGTGAATCGAGACCCGTTTTCCGTCGCCCGCCCAGGGGACTCGGCCCCCATGGTGCAAATCGGATACACGATGATGACCGAGCAGGCGGGTCCGCGTGAGCTGGTGGACCACGTGGTGCGCGCCGAGGAGGCCGGTTACGACTTCTCGGTGACCTCGGACCACTACTTCCCGTGGCTGCGCTCGCAAGGACACTCCCCGTACGCGTGGAGCGTGCTGGGCGCCGCGGCCCAGGCGACCTCGCGCATTCCGCTGATGACGTACGTGACGTGCCCGAGCGTCCGCTACCACCCGGCGATCGTCGCCCAGAAGGCCGCCACCATGCAGCTGCTGTCCGAGGGCCGGTTCCGGCTGGGCCTCGGCTCCGGCGAGAACCTCAACGAGCATGTGGTGGGCGGGGGATGGCCGTCGGCCGACGTGCGCCACGAGATGCTGGAGGAGGCGGTGGAGATCATCCGGGCGCTGTTCGAGGGCGGCCACGTCAACCACCGCGGCAAGCACTTCGACGTGGAGTCGGCCCGGCTGTGGGACCTGCCGGACGAGCCGCCGCCCATCGGCATCGCCGTCTCCGGCGAGCAGTCCTGCGCCCTCGCGGGCCGGCTCGCCGACCTGGTCATCGCCACGGAGCCCAAGGAAGGGCTGCTGACGGCGTTCGACCGGCACGGCGGCGAGGGCAAGCCGCGGGTGGGTCAGCTGCCCGTCTGCTACGACCCCGACCGGGACGCGGCCGTCAAGCGGGCGCACGCGCAGTTCCGCTGGTTCGGCAACGGCTGGAAGGTCAACGCCGAGCTGCCGCACCCGGACGCGTTCGAGTCGGCCACCCAGTTCGTCACCCCCGACGACGTCGCGGCGTCGATCCCGTGCGGCGACGACCCGGAGGACTTCGTCGAGGCCGTACGGCCGTACGCCGAGGCCGGGTTCGGCGAGATCGCGCTCGTGCAGATCGGCGGCGAGTCACAACCGGCGTACCTGGACTGGGCGGAGAAGACGCTGCTGCCCGCGCTGCACGACGCGTTCGGCTGACGCGTCAGCACGCCGTCTTGAGGGTCTGCCAAACGGTGGCCAAGCGGTGCATATAGGCTGCCGGTCTGCACGTTCGCAGCCCGACCAGCTTTGCACAGGAGAGTCATCGGTGACACTGGCGATCGACCCGTCCGAGGCGTCTGAGACCTCTGAGCCCGACCCGGCCCCCGTGCCGCTGTCCGACCTCGTGGCGCGCGACGCCCGGGAGTTCGGGGTGTACGCGCGCACCGGCGGCTGGGCCTTCGGTCTGATGGTGGCGCGCAGCGTACGGCCCGGCGGACAAGGCGCGGAGGAGACGCCGAAGGTGTCCGCGAAGGAGTTCGCGGAGCTGGCCGGGTGCTCCCCGGAGCGCGTGATGCGCTACTACAAGGCCTGGGACCGGGCCGCCGACGACGGTCTCGTCCCGCACTTCGAGGAACTCGCGCCGGGCCAGGAGGTGGAGCTGCCGGACGCCGACGTGTGGCTGGGCTACTACGTCTCCCGCAACAGCGCCACCTCCGAGCGCGGCACCGCCATCTCGGAAGCGGCCGAGGCCGAGGGCATCCGGCCCACCAAGGCGCTGGAGGTCGCCGAGAACCCCACCGCACTGCGTGCCGCGATCCTCGCCGACCCCTCCACCGCCCGCGCGGCCCGCCAGGCACTGCTCGACCGCGTCCGCGAGGACCCCGACCTGCAGGCCGAGCTGGCCCGGGACGTGGTGCGCACCGACGACCTGAAGAAGGCGGTCGCCACCGAGAGCCGGGCCGCCGACCGCATCGGGTACGTCCGCCAGATCGCCGAGTCGGGGCAGGTGAAGACCCCCGCCGGACAGACCATCGACGCTCCGGCCGACGTGCGCCAGGAGGCCGAGCGGCACCTGTCGCTCATCGACGAGCTGGACGAGGACGAGGACACCGGCGAGTGGGCCACCGAGGCCTACGACAGCATGAAGTCCCTGGTCGCCGAGGCGGTGGAGGCCGATCCCGAACTGCGCGTCACGGAGCGGCGGACCAGGTTCTACAGCAGCCTGCAGAAGGCGACGAAGGCGTTCGAGGAGCTGACCTTCGACGATGTGCAGGAGTTCGTCGAGGAGGACATCGTGCAGCAGCTGGAGGAACTCCAGCAGGCCATCGCCTCGTGCCTGAGCGCGCTGCGCGGCACCAGGGACTGAGGCGCCCATACCCGGCCGGGGCTGAGTAGCGGTACTCATGCCACCGGCCCACCGCCGCGGCCAGCATGGGGGCTCCCGGTGGAAAGGAACCCCCATGTCGATCGCCGTGCAACCGGCCGTCCCGCGACGGCACGTGCCCGCCGTGGCCCTCGCCGTCACCGTCGCGGGACTCGCGGTGTCGGCCTGGAACCCGCACGATCGCACGACCTGGTTCCTGGAGACGGTGTGGGCGCTGGTCGGCCTGCCCCTCGTGGTGCTCACCCGGCGGCGCTTCCCGCTGACCGACCTGCTGTGCTGTCTGCTGGCCGCGCACGCGCTCGTGCTGGCCGTGGGCGGCCACTACACCTACGCGCAGGTTCCCCTGGGCGACTGGGTGCGCGACACCTTCGGCCTGGACCGCAACCCCTACGACCGCTTCGGCCACCTCATGCAGGGCTTCGTGCCCGCGGTGCTGGTGCGTGAGCTGCTCAGCCGCACCTCGCCGCTGCGCGGCAGCCGCTGGCTGGCTCCCCTGACGGTCTGCGCGTGCATGGCCTTCAGTGCCGTCTTCGAGCTGCTGGAGTGGCTGGCCGCGGAGGTCGGCGGACACTCCGCGGACGCCTTCCTCGCCACGCAGGGCGATGTGTGGGACACGCAGTGGGACATGTTCTGCGCGCTGATCGGCGCGACGGTCTCGGTGCTGGTGCTCTCCCGGCTGCACGACCGGCAGCTCGACGCGCTGGGCGTCAGCGCGACGTATGGCGGCGCAGCGTCCACATCGGCACCACGAACCAGCACAGGCCGTACCACGCCACCACCCCGCTGACGATCCAGGGGACGATCGCGTTGTGTGTCGCCACCCGCAGCACCAGCAGGAGCGAGGACGTCATGGTCGCGAGCAGCAGCACCAGGCCGGCCAGGGTCATCCGGGAGGCCCACTGCACCGCTTCCGCCTTGACCCGCTGCCCGGACACCAGACGGTGCAGCGAGACCGGCCCGATGAGCGCCCCCGTCGTGGCGGCGCCCAGGACCACCGTGATGATGTAGATGGTCTTGTCCGTCTGTGCCAGCGTGGCGTACTTCTGCTGGAAGACCACGGTGAGCAGGAATCCGAAAAGGATCTGCACGCCGGTCTGCGCGACCCTGACCTCCTGGATCAGCTCGCCCCACTTGCGGTCGGCCCTTTCCTCCTCGGTCTCGTGCCGACCCCAGTCGTTCACGTCCGCATCGCTCTTCGAGACCGTCAACGTTCCTCCTGCTCCGTCTTGCCGCACCTCTCCCCGTCCGGGTTCCCTGATCGCGCGGTTTTGACCGGTCCTTTGCGCAAAAAGGCGGCTGTTTGGACGATCACGGGGCGGTTACACGGTGCAGACGGCCCACGACGACCATCCGAGGAGTCCGACGACCATGTCCGGCAGCGAACTCACGCTCACTCTCAGCGGCGCCACCCCCGCCGACGCGCGCGCCGTCGTGCACGTCCTGGAACCGGCCTTCGGCAGTCCGGAGGAGGAACTTCCCGCCGACGACCGCGTGACGGTGTACACGGCGAGGTTCGCGCACGATCCGGCGGCCCGGCCGTCCGGGACCGCGCCGGCCGGTGGCACCGGCCATCTGTCCGGGGCGGTCACCGTGACCGTCCAGGGCGCCCCGGACGCGGTGGCCAGGGCGCGCGAGGTGCTGGCCCGCTCGTTCACCGCGCAGGACCAGGGCGCCGTCTCCGGCGACCAGGAGCAGGAGAGCCAGCTGCTCCTGGAGCCGTGAACGAGCGGACCGCGGCCGCTACCAGCGGCTTTCGACCTGGTCCTTGATCCGGCGGTCGTAGAGGTCGCGGATCGCGGCGAGGGTCTCGTCGGAGAGGTCCGGCAGCTTGGCGGCGGCCGCGTTGGCGCGGGCCTGCTCGGGCGAGCGGGCGCCGGGGATCACGGTGGTGACGCCGGGCTGCTGGACGATCCAGCGCAGGGCGAGCTGCGCCGGGGTGTACCCCTCGGGAGCGAGAGCGGCGAACTCGGCGGCCGCCTCGACGCCGGTCGTGTAGTCCACGCCGGCGAAGGTCTCGCCGACGTCGAAGGCCTCGCCGTGCCGGTTGTAGGCGCGGTGGTCGTTCTCCGGGAAGACGGTGTCCTTGGTGTACTTGCCCGACAGCAGGCCGGAGGCGAGCGGGACGCGCGCGATGATGCCGACGCCGGCCTCCCGGGCCGCCGGCAGGACCTCGCGCAGCGGCTTCATGCGGAACGGGTTGAGGATGATCTGCACACTGGCCACGCCCGGCCGCGCGATCGCGGTGAGCGCCTCCTGGCAGGTCTCCACGCTGACGCCGTAGTGGGCGATGCGCTCCTCCTCGACGAGGGTGTCGAGGGCGTCGAACACCTCGTCCGTGGAGTAGACGGCCGTGGGCGGGCAGTGCAGCTGGACCAGGTCGATGCGGTCGACCCCGAGGTTGCGCCGCGAACGGTCGTTCCAGGTGCGGAAGTTGTCGAGGACGTAGTTCTGCGGGATCTGCTCGACCCGGCGGCCCATCTTGGTGGCGACCAGTACGTGCAGGTCCGGCCGGCCCGCCAGGAACGCGGCGATGGTCTGCTCACTGCGTCCGTCGCCGTACACGTCGGCGGTGTCGAAGAAGGTCACGCCCGACTCGGCGGCCGCCTCCAGCACCGACAGGGCTTCCCTGTCGTCGACGTCTCCCCAGTCGGCGCCCAGCTGCCACGTGCCCAGCCCGATGACGGAGGCGTGCTGACCCGACCTGTCGAAAGTGCGCTCGTCCATGGCGTCAGTCTGTCACCCACCGCCGTCGAGTGCGGAACGAGCCGCTCCGATGCGGGCCTTGTGAATCTTTCACTCACACGAGTGACGTCTTTCGGCAGCGGGTGGACTCGTGTCACCCCGCGCCTAGCGTGACCCCGTGACTGATCGTTCAGTGAGCAACCTCCCGTCCGGAGCCGGGGGTGACGCGCCGTGGAGCCGCCGCGGCTTCCTGCTGTCGGCCGCCGCCCTGGCCGCCCTCCCCGTCCTGGTGGCCGCGGATCCGGCGGTCGCGGCACAGGAACTGCCGGACTTCCCCGAAGGCGTCGCCCTGTACCGCTCGGCGTACCGCAACTGGGTGGGCGAGATCACCTCCGACGGCCTGTGGGCCTGCGCTCCCGAAAGCCCCGCCCGGGTGGTCGACGTCGTCAACTGGGCCTGGCGGCACGGCTGGACGGTGCGCGCCCGTGGTGCCTCGCACGGCTGGTCGCCGCTGACCGTCACCGCGCGCACGCCGTCGGACGCCCGCGTCCTCCTCGTCGACACCGCCGCGCACCTCACCGGCCTGAGCCTGTACTCGCCGTCCGCCGTCCGCGCGGGAACAGGCGGGACGATGGACGCCCTGCTCGGCCATCTGGAGGAGCACGGCCTCGGGGTCACCGCCGCTCCCGCCCCGGGTGACCTCACCCTGGGCGGCGCCCTGACCGTCGACGCGCACGGCACCGCCGTACCGGCGAAGGGCGAACAGCGGTCGCCCGGGCACACCTACGGATCGCTGAGCAACCTGGTGCTGTCGCTCACGGCGGTCGTGTGGGACGAGGACTCCGGGGCGTACGTCCTGCGCACCTACCACCGCGACGAGGCGGACTGCGCCGCGCTGCTCACCCATCTCGGCCGCTCGCTGGTGACCGAGGTCGTGCTGCGGGTGGGCGCGAACACCGACCTGCGGTGCGTGAGCCGTACGGACATCCCGGCGGCCGAGCTGTTCGCCGCGCCGGGGTCCGACGGGCGCACCCTGGAGGGCTTCCTCGACCGGGCGGGGCGCGTGGAGGCGATCTGGTTCGCCTTCACCGAGGTCCCGTGGCTGAAGGTGTGGAGCGTGGCGCCGACCCGGCCGCTCACCTCACGGCATGTGACGTCGCCGTACAACTACCCCTTCTCCGACAACGTGCCGACCGTGGTGGCGGACCTGGTGGGGCGGATGACCTCGCAGGCCGCCTGGTACCTGGCCCCGGTGCTGGGCAACGCGCAGTACGAGGCGGCCGCGGCCGGGCTGGTGGCGACGCTGTCGTCCGACATCTGGGGGCCGTCCAAGAACACGCTGCTCTACATCAGGCCGACGACCTTGCGGCTGACCGCGAACGGCTACGCGGTGCTCACCGCGCGGAGCCGGGTTCAGCATGTGGTCAGCGCGTTCACGTCGTTCTACGGGGAGCGGCTGACCGCGTACGCCGCCCTGGGCCGCTACCCGGTCAACGGCTCGGTCGAGATCCGCGTGACCGGCCTGGACGATCCGGCCGATGCCGAAGTCGTCGGCGCCCGCGCCCCGTTGCTGTCGGCGCTGCGGCGGGACGAGGGGCGGCCCGAGTGGGACACGGCGGTGTGGCTGGACGTGCTGACGCTGCCCGGCACCCCGCACGCGGAGGAGTTCCTGCGGGAGTTGGAGCAGTTCCTGCTGCGCGAGTTCGACGGCGAGGACGCCCTGACCCGCGTCGAGTGGTCCAAGGGCTGGGCGTACACCGAGGACGCCGCCTGGAGCGACGAGGAGGTGCTGGGCACCGTGATCCCCGGCTCGTTCGGCGAGACGGTGTGGGGGCAGGCGGCCGGGACCCTGGACCGGCTCGACCCGCACCGGGTCTTCGGCAACGGCTTCCTCGACCGCCTGTTCCGATAAGAGGTTGCCGTCGCCGGGCGCGGCTGAAAGGCTCGCGATCATGCCTGCCTTCGCCGCGCCCGACGGGACCGAACTCGCCTACCACGTCTTCGGGGACGAGGGACCGCCCGTCGTCTGCCTGCCCGGTGGCCCTCTGCAGGCGTCCGCCTACCTCGGTGAGCTCGGCGGCCTGTCCGCGCGCCGCCGGCTCGTCCTGCTGGACTTCCGGGGCACCGGCGACTCCGCGCTCCCGGAGGACCCCGCCACCTTCCGCTGCGACCGGCTGGTGGACGACGTCGAGGCCCTGCGCGCGCACCTGGGCCTGGAGACGATGGACCTGCTCGGGCACTCCGCGGGCACCAATCCGGCCGTCCTATACGCCGCCCGGCACCCGCGGCGTGTCGACAGGCTCGCCCTGATCACGCCGAGCGCCGTGGCCGTCGGGCTCGGTGTCCCGCCCCAGGTGCGGCGGGACACCGCCCGTTCACGCCACGCCGAGCCGTGGTTCCCCACCGCGTTCGCCGCCCTGCAGGCCATCACCACCGGCCGCGCGACCGCCGCCGACTGGGAAGCCATCTCGCCTTTCCTCTACGGCCGTTGGGACGACACGGCGCGTGCCCATCATGCCGCCGGAGCCACTCAGCGCAATCAGGAGGCCGCCGCGGTCTTCGGCGCCGAGGGGGCGTTCGACCCGGCCGCCACCCGGGCGGCGCTCGCCGGTCTGGCGGCGCCGGTGCTCCTGCTGGCCGGCGAGGTCGACCTCAACTCCCCTCCGCCCATGGTCGCCGAGTTCGCCGGGCTCTTCGCGAAGGCCGAGTCGGTGGTGCAGCCGGGAGCCGGTCATTTCCCGTGGCTGGACGACCCCGAGCGGTTCGTGGCTACGGTCGGGGCGTTCCTGGCGTGAGGTGTGCCTGGACGAGCGGGGCGTAGCGCTCCACGATCTCGTCCAGCTCGGCCGCGCGGACGTGGGTTCCGCGGGCGACGCCGTAGATCACGCCGAGGCCGAGCAGCGCGGCCACGGCGAGTTCGGCGCGCAGGCCCGCGTCGGCGCCCGTGAGGCGCTCGGCGAGGCGTTCGGTGACCTGGGTGCGGAAGTTGGCGCGCAGGATGTCGCCCTGTTCGGCGTGCAGGGGCGCGAACACGATGCGCAGCAGCGGGTCGGCGCCGTGCCGGGACTGGCCGATCAGCACGTGCCGGACCATGTGCCGGCCGAGGTCGTCGAGCGGGGCGTCCAGCAGGGCCTCCGCGTCGCTCTCGAAGGACATCACGCGGGCGAAGAGCGCGTCCTTGTTGCCGAAGTACTTCAGGATCAACGGCGGGCTGACACCGGCGCGTTCGGCGACGGCCTTGAGGGTGATGTCGGCGTGGGCGTGCCGGGCCAGCAGATGGCGGGCGGCCTTGAGGATGGCCGCCTTGGTGGCCTCGGCGTCCCTGCGGGCGGGCGCGGTCGCGGTGGGGGGAGTGCTCACGGCACTCATGCTCCCTCCAACGCCTCGTCCCGCGCATCCAGGGTGCCGCTGTCGGCCCGGCGCGAACCGCGTCGCCCCGTGTCACCGGGGATGGTCAGCGCCGTGGCGCTCGCCACCAGGGCGACGATCCCGGCCACGGTGAAGGCGAGCAGGTAGCCGTGCAGGGTGGGCACCGGGACACCGCCGACCGGGCTGGTGTGGTGGATAAGGACGGCGGCCACGGCGGCGCTGGAGGTGGCCTGGCCGATCGTGCGCATCAGGACGTTGACGCCGTTGGCGGACGCGGTCTGCTCGGCCGGCACGGCGCGCAGGATGAGGGTGGGCAGGGCCGAGTAGGAGAGGGTGGTGCCGGTCGCCACGACCGTCGCACCCAGGATGATCATCCACAGGTCGCGGCTGTCGGCGATGCGCAGCGCGTAGCCGCAGGCGATGACCGCGGCTCCGATGGCGAGCGTGACGCGCGGGCCGCGTGCCGCGGAGATCCGGGCCGACAGCGGCGAGAAGAGCAGCATCGTCACGCCGCCGGGCAGCAGGCACAGGCCGGTCTCCACGATCGACAGCCCGAGCCCGTAGCCCGTGGCCTTCGGCGCCTGCACCAGCTGGGCGGTCACGAGCGAGTTGGCGTAGAAGGCGAACCCGGTGAGCAGGGCCGCGACATGGGACAGGCCCACCCGGGGCCGGGAGACCAGGCGCAGGTCGACCAGCGGCCGTTCGGTGCGCAGCTGCTGCCACCACCACAGGGCGAGGACGGCCACGGCGGCGGCGAACAGGCCCATGATCCGGGCGCTGGTCCAGCCCCACTGTCCGCCCTGGGACACCCCGAGCAGCAGGCAGACCAGTCCGGCTGCCAGTCCCAGCGTGCCGGCGACGTCGAACCGGCCGGGCTCGCGGACGGGCGACTCCTTCACCGCCCACCACACCGCGGACACGCCCACCGCGCCGAGGGCGCTGGTCAGCCAGAACATGGTGTGCCAGTCGTAGTACTGCACGACCAGCGCGGCGAGCGGCAGGCCGAGGGCGGCGCCGATCCCGACGGTGGAGCTCATCAGGGCGACCGCGGAGCCGCGACGCTCCGGGGGCAGCTCGTCGCGCAGGATGCTGATGGACAGCGGCACCACGGAGGCGGCGGCGCCCTGGAGGGCACGTGCCGTGATGAGGACGGCGATGTCGGAGGACAGGGCGCACATCACCGAGCCGACGGTCATCAGCAGCAGGGCCGCGGTCAGCACCCTGCGTTTGCCGTACATGTCGCCGGCCCGGCCCAGGACGGGGGTGAGGACGGCGCCGGACAGCAGCGTCGCGGTGACCGTCCAGGAGACCGCGCCGGGCGAGGAGTGGGTGAGCCGGGGCAGGTCGGGCAGCAGGGGGACGACGACCGTCTGCATGACGGCCATGAGGATGCCGCCGAACGCCAGCACCGGGATCGTGAACCGACCCCGCAGGCCCCGGCCGCACGGAGGGCTGGGCTATCGGCGCGGGCTGCTCCATCGGTACTCCAGCGGGTGACAGGCGGAACAAACGGGTGAATGGAAATTCACCATAGCCGGTGAATTGCCATTCACCCAAGGGGTGGCCGGCCGTCAGCCCTGCTTCCGCGAGGCGAGCTCCCGGGCGTGCACGGTGCGCGCGACCCTGGGCCCGAGCCAGCGTTTGAAGCGGCGCAGCGCTTCGAGCCGGCCGGCCGCCCGGTCGATCCGGTAGTAGAGCTGCGGCGGGACGTACGGCAGCAGGGGCGAGTGCCGCTGGCCGAGCAGGGAGAACATCTGCTCCGGGGGCAGGTGGATGTAGCGGGGCAGGTTCTCGTACCACCGGGCGCTGTAGCGGGCCGCGCTCTGGATGGACAGCAACTCCGCCTTGCGCCGCCGCTCGTAGCCGGCCAGCGCCTGCGACAGGGAGGGCTGTTCGCGCAGGGCGCCGGCCAGCGCGACGGCGTCCTCCAGGGCGAGGGTGGTGCCGGCGCCGATCGAGTAGTGCGTGGTGTGGGCGGCGTCGCCGAGGAGGACGAGGTTGCCGCGGGACCACGTGCGGTTGGTGAGGGTGCGGAAGTTCAGCCACTGGGCGCTGCCGTCGGACGAGGAGCGCCCGATGAGGGGGTGGCCGTCGAGGACGTCGGCGAAGAGCTTCTCCAGCACGGCGAGTCCGTCGGCCTCGTTCGCGGTGCCGAAGCCGAGGCCGGTCCAGGTCTCGGGGGCGCATTCGACGACGCAGGTGCTGCGTTCGGGGCTGAAGGGGTAGCTGTAGCACCAGATCCAGCCGTGGTCGGTCTCCACGAAGGCGAAGGTGAAGGCGTCGAAGACCTTGGTGGTGCCGAGCCAGATGTAGGGATTGCGGCCCTCGCCGACCTCGCTGCCGAAGTGGCCGGCGTGCCGGGTGCGCAGGGCGCTGTTCACGCCGTCGCCCGCGACGAGCAGATCGGCCGCGGGCAGGTTGCCGTCGGTGATCTCGTGCTCGAACTCCAGCCGTACGCCCAGCGAGCGGGCGCGCGCGGCGAGGATCTCCAGGAACCGGTGGCGGCCGATGCCGAAGCCCTCGTCGCCGTCCTGCCGGGTGGCGAGGCCGCGGACATGGGCGACGCCGGCGTTCCAGCGGACGGAGGCCTGCTCCAGTGCGCGCGCCGACTCGGGGTCGTGCTCGTGGAGCTTGTCGAGCAGGCCCCGCCAGTACGTCACGCCCCAGCCGTAGGTCGATCCTTCCGGATCACGTTCGTGGACGGTGATGTCGTGGGACGGGTCCTGCCGCTTCAGCAGGATCGACAGATACAGGCCGGCGGGCCCGCCGCCGATGCAGGCGACCTTCACGCACACCCCTAGGAATTACCCAAAGCGTTCATTTGGCAACGCAGGGTAGCAGGAGGCCGCGACGGTGCCCGGCGTTCGGGATCGCGCCAGTTTTCCGAGGTGAGGCGGGCCACAGGCGGCACCGTCGACCGGGAAGGATCTTCCGGATCGCGACTCCCCGGAGAAGGAATTCCCTCTTCCGGGGGCGGCGGACCCTGTCCACAGCAAGATCAACTTCGTTCAACCTTGCACGACATGTAGGCAATTGTCCTGATCGCAGCCAACCGGTGTCGGCCGATTTCTCCCGCTCTCATCAGGGCCGATAGGCATGCCGAGTCGTCAATCGAACGAATTCCCGGGAGATCCCGTATGCCCGAACTCAGCCGCCGCCGCGCCCTCGGCACCGCCGCCGCGCTCACCGCGGCCGCCGCCGCCCACACCCTCTCGGCGCCCGCCGCCTCGGCCGCGCCCGCCGCCTCTCACCACGACTCCCCCGAACCCTTCGACGAGGTCTACAAGGGCCGCCGAATACAGGGCCGCCCGGCCTCCGGGCCGATGCACCACCACCACGGCGACGGCTTCGAAGTGCTCATCGACGCGGTCCCGTTGCACGTGATGCGCAACGCGGACGGCACCTGGATCAGCGTCGTCAGCCACTACGACCCGGTCCCCACCCCGCGGGCCGCCGCACGGGCCGCGGTCGACGAACTCCAGGGCGCGGTCCTCCTGCCCTTCCCCGCCAACTGACCCACTCAGCACGACACTTCGGAGCAACCACCACCATGACCGTCCGCAAGAACCAGGCCGGCCTCTCCGCCGACGAGAAGCGCCGCTTCGTCGCAGCCGTCCTGGAGCTGAAGCGCAGCGGCCGCTACGACGCCTTCGTCACGACGCACAACGCCTTCATCCTCGGCGACACCGACAACGGCGAGCGCACCGGCCACCGTTCGCCGTCCTTCCTGCCCTGGCACCGCAGATTCCTGCTGGAGTTCGAAGGAGCGCTGCAGTCGGTGGACGCCTCGGTCGCACTGCCCTACTGGGACTGGAGCACCGACCGCTCACCCCGCTCCTCGCTGTGGGCGCCGGACTTCCTCGGCGGGACGGGGCGCAGCCGCGACGGGCAGGTGACGGACGGCCCGTTCGCCGCGTCGGCCGGCAACTGGCCGATCAATGTGCGGGTGGACGGACGTACCTTCCTGCGCCGCCAACTGGGCGCCAACGTACGGGAATTGCCGACCCGTGCCGAGGTCGACTCGGTGCTGTCGATGGCGACCTACGACATGGCGCCCTGGAACAGCGCGTCGGACGGCTTCCGCAACCACCTGGAGGGCTGGCGGGGGGTGAACCTGCACAACCGGGTCCATGTGTGGGTCGGGGGCCAGATGGCGACCGGCGTCTCCCCCAACGACCCGGTGTTCTGGCTGCATCACGCCTACATCGACAAGCTGTGGGCCGAGTGGCAGCGACGCAATCCCCGCTCCGGCTATCTGCCGACCGGCGGGACGCCGAACGTCGTCGACCTGGGCGAGACGATGAAGCCGTGGAACGACGTCCGGCCCGCCGATCTGCTGGACCACACCGCGCACTACACCTTCGACACCGACTGACGGCCGGGATCGGGTGGTTCGCCCCGTAGGTCACGGGTACCCGCCGGGGACACAACCGACAGCAGAGCGAAGGAGGGGTTCACCCGTGTCGCAGGTCGAGGAATCCATCGAGGTCGGCGTCCCGGTGCGCACCGCTTACAACCAGTGGACGCAGTTCGAGTCGTTCCCCGAGTTCATGAACGGCGTGGACCGCATCGAGCAGCGCACCGACACGCTCACCCACTGGGTGACCAGTGTGAACGGCGTCCACAAGGAGTTCGACGCCGAGATCACGGAACAGGTCCCGGACGAGCGGGTCGCGTGGACGACCGTCGCCGGTGAGGCCAAGCAGGCCGGGGTGGTGACCTTCCACCGCCTCGACGACGCCCACACCAAGGTGATGCTGCAGATGGACTTCCATCCGGACAGCATCACGGAGAAGGTCGGCGACAAGCTGGGCTTCGTGAAGCGGCAGACCAAGGGCGACCTGGAGCGCTTCAAGACGTTCATCGAGAACCGCGGCCGGGAGACCGGCGAGTGGCGCGGCCAGGTCAGCTGACCGCCGCCCGCTAACCGGCCTCGGCCGTACGGCACTCCGGGTGCCCCCAGCCCTGCGCGTTCTTGGCGATGGGCTCCCCCGCGGCGTAGGAGCGGCCGCACAGGCAGCGGCCGGGGAACTTCGCCTTGATCGTGCGGGAGGACGAGGCACCCTTGCGCGCCGCGCCGGACTTCCGGCGCGGCGCGTCCGTCTTCGCCTTCGGCGTGTCCGGGGAGGGCGGCGGCTCCGGCGAGCCCAGTCCACTGCCCGCAGCCTCCTGCACGATGGCCGCCTGGCTGGCCGCCCGGTCGGCGAAGTCGTTCAGCGGATCGCCGTCGACCTGGTGGGCGGGCACATAGCGGAAGTCCACCGAGCGGCCGTCCAGCAGCTCGTCGATGCGCACCACCAGTTCCTGGTTGGCGACCGGCTTGCCGGCGGCCGTCTTCCAGCCGTTGCGCTTCCAGCCGGGCAGCCAGGTCGTGACGGCCTTCATCGCGTACTGCGAGTCCATCCGCACCTCGAGCGGAACGGCCGGGTCGGTCGAGGCCAGCAGCCGTTCCAGCGCGGTGAGTTCGGCGACGTTGTTGGTGGCTCTGCCGAGCGGCCCGGACTCCCAGCGGGCCGGGGTCTCCGACTCGTCCGCCACGACCCAGGCCCAGCCCGCCGGACCGGGATTTCCCTTCGAAGCCCCGTCGCACGCGGCCACCACACGTTCACGCATGGGCCCGATCATGCCATGGCCCGGCGGGCCGCTCGCGCCTGGTTCAGGAGACGTCCGTGACCTGTGGCATCTCCCCGGCCGTCGTCGTGATGTCGATCACCGAGAAGCTGGCGCCCTGCGGGTCGCTGAGCGCCGCGAACCGCCCGAACGGGCTGTCCATCGGCCCGAACCGCAGCACACCACCCAGCTTGGTCGCCCGGGCGACGGCCTCGTCGCAGTCGGCGACGGTGAAGTAGACGTTGATGTAGGGCGGCATCTCGGGCGGGAAGTCCTCCGTCATCTTCATGCGGCCGAGGACCGTGTTCCCGTCGAGGTCGAACATGCGGAAGTCGATCGCCTCGTCCTGCATCTGCTTCGCCGTGTAGGAGAACACCGAGGTGAAGAAGGCGTCGGACCGTTCGGGCTCGCGGGTGAAGACCTCGGCCCAGCAGTAGGCGCCGGTCTGCTGCGGCGTTGCCTCGAACCCCTCGTGGACACCGGCCTGCCAGACGCCGAAGACGACGCCGCTGGGGTCGCGGCCCAGGCACATCGTCCCGAAGTCGCCGACCTTCATCGGCTCCATCAGCACTTCGCCGCCGTTGTCACGGATCTTCCCGGCGGTCGCGGCGGCGTCCTGCGACGCGAAGTACAGGCACCACTGCGAGAAGCCTTCCTGGCCCGGCATCGGCGGTACGACGGCGGCGACGGCCTTGCCGTCCGCGTAGGCCTGGGTGTAGTTGCCGTACTCCGACGACGCCTCGCCGAAGGTCCAGCCCAGGACGTCGCCGTAGAAACTCTTGGCTCCCTCGACATCGCTGAACATCGCGTCGGCCCAACAGGGTGTTCCCTCAGGTTGCACGGCCATGACTGCGGCCCTCTCCTGTGTCGGCGGTTGGTCCGTTTCCTCACGCTAGTCACCCTTTCGCCGAAGCGCGCGCCGAACGTGCGCGCGTCCCACACTGGTCGGGACAGGGGTTTCGGCGCTCGGGACGGGGTGCGAGATGGCTGACGCAACGATGCGCGCGTGGTCGGTATCGGTGCCCGGCCCGGTGGAGGAGGAGGGAGGGCTCCGCCTGGTCGAGAAGCAGGTTCCAGAGCCCGGGGACGACGAGCTGCTCGTGCGGGTGCGCGCGTGCGGGGTGTGCCGCACCGATCTGCACGTGGCCGAGGGCGATCTCCCGGTGCGCCGGCCCGGTGTGACGCCCGGACACGAGGTGGTGGGCGTGGTGGCGGGCCACGGCGCGCGGGTCGAGGGCTTCCAGGCCGGTGACCGGGTCGGTGTGGCCTGGCTGCGGCGCACGGACGGCACCTGCGCGTACTGCGCGCGCGGGGACGAGAACCTCTGCCCTGCCTCCCGCTACACCGGCTGGGACGCGGACGGCGGTTACGCGGAGTACACGACCGTGCCCGCCGCCTTCGCCCACCGGCTGCCGGCCGCCCTCGCCGACGCCACCGCCGCTCCCCTGCTGTGCGCCGGGATCATCGGCTACCGGGCCCTGCGCCGGGCCGCGCTGCCTCCGGGCGGGCGGCTCGGGCTGTACGGGTTCGGGGGCAGCGCCCATCTGTGCGCCCAGGTGGCACTGGCCGAGGGCGCCACCGTGCACGTGCTGACGCGCGGGGCGGCGGCACGGCGGCTGGCGCTCGACCTGGGCGCCGCCTCGGCGCGCGACGCGTACGAGATGCCGCCCGAGCCGCTGGACAGCGCGATCCTCTTCGCGCCGGTCGGCGACCTGGTACCGGTCGCGCTGCGCGCCCTGGACCGCGGCGGCACCCTGGCGGTCGCCGGCATCCACCTCAGCGACATCCCGTCCCTGCACTACGAGACGGAGCTGTTCTACGAGAAGCAGGTACGGAGCGTCACCTCCAACACCCGTGCCGACGCCCGTGAGTTCCTCGCGTTCGCCGCCCGGCACCGGGTGCGCGCCACCACGCACACCTATCCCCTGTCCCGCGCCGACGAAGCCCTGCGGGACCTCAAGGCGGGGCGCTTCGACGGGGCCGCGGTCCTGGTCAACGACCTTTCCTGACAGGCGCGTCGGAGCCGTTGCCCGGTAACTGTGTTGTCCGTCTTCCCCCTTGGGCCCGGCTGTGCTTGCCTGGGGAACCGTTTTTCGGTTGCCGGGGCGGGAGTCGCTGTATGCACGGACCGTGGATCGTGGGGATGCTGCTGACCGGTGTGCTGCTGCTCGGCGCGTGCGGCGACCCGTCGTCCGGGCCGGAGGCCGCGCCGCCGTCCCCCGTCGTACCGGGGGCCTCCGCCGCGACCACGCACCAGCGGGCGCCGGCCTCGCCCCGCGTCCCGGCCGTCGGGCCCAGGGTGCTGTACCTGGGCGACTCACTGGCCGTGGAGGCCCAGAAGGTGCTCGGGCAGCGGCTCCGCCACGACCTGAACGCCACCTACACCGGCGCCCCGTACTCCGGGACCACGCTGTGCGACTACCTGGAGGGCACCGGGGCACGCTCCCTCGTGCCGGACGCGGCCAAGGCCGCCGCGCTTGTCCGCGCGCAGCACCCGGACTACGTGGTGCTGCAGTTCTGGGGCAACGCCTGGGGATACACGTGGTGCATGGACGGCATCACCTACGACGCCTCCCCGCAGCGGTACTTCGCCCGCTACCGCGCCGACCTGCGCCGGCTCACCGAGCAGATCGCCGCGGCGGGCGGCGCGAGACGGCCGCGGATCGTGTGGGTGCTGCAGGGACCGGACCCGATCACCCCCGACCGGGTGCGCCGCGTCAACGAGATGTACGAGCGGCAGGCGGCTGGGTCCGGTGACCTCGTCGCCGACGCGGGCCGCACGGTCGCTCCGGCCGGCGCCCGCTACACCTGGAGCCAGTACCTGCCGTGCACCGCCTACGAACACGAGCACGCCGACTACTGCACCCAGCCGGGCCGCGACCGCACCGCGCTCCACCTGGACTCGGACTACCTCCACTTCTGCCTCGCGCCCACGACGTCCACCCCGAAGCCGTGTCCGGTCCGCTCCCCCGGCATCCTGCGCATCTCCCAGGAGATCACCGGGACGATCCGCCGGGCCGTCAGCCGGTGATCCGCCGCGCCCGGCCGCGTCACCTCGCGGCGGGCCGGCGGCCGATGGTCGAGTACGTGAAGTGGCTGCGTACCACCAGCCGGGGGTCGGCGGCCAGCCGGTGCACCTCGTCGAGCTGCTCCGGGGTCATGCCGGCCGCCAGGAAGTCCTTCCTGGCCTGCGCGATGTTGGCGGCGATCAGCAGCGCACCCGCCGTGCCGCCCGGCCAGGAACGGGCGTGCATCACGGTGTCCACATCGGTCAGCCCCTCCTCCAGCATCAGCGCGGGCACCCGGCCCGCCCAGCTCGGGTCGTTGCCGTGGGCGGGCAGGACGTGCTCGATCAGAAGCCTGTGGTAGGTGTCGATCAGCTCGGCCGCCTCCGGGCTCGGGGCGGTGAGGACCATCTTGCGGAACGTCGCCTCGAAGTCCTCCACGACCAGCGCTCCCCCGGGAGCGAGTGCGGCGGCCAGGCGTCCGAGGATCTGCCGCCTCCCGGGCAGGTGGAGCAGCACCAGCCGGGCGTGGATGACGTCCCACGGCCCGTCGGGCACCCGTTCGTTCTCCAGGTCGTGGCGCAGCACCTCGTACGGCGGATCCGGCGGCAGGTGACGGGTGTTGAGGTCCGTCGCGAGTACCCGGCCGCTCGGCCCCGCCGCGCCGGCGAGCCAGGCGGCCATGCTGCCGCCCCCGGCGCCGACCTCCAGGCACCGCCTGCCGGTCAGATCACCGAGCCCGGACAGCCGCTGGACGGTGAACTCGTCCAGCAGGGTGGCGAGATGGACGTGCCGGCCCACGGCTTCCGGGTCGTCGTTGTCGAAGGCGTACGTCAGCGGGGTGGCGGGCACGGGGCGGCTCCTTCGGGCGAGGGATGGTCGGCTGGCGTGCGCCGTCGCGCGGTCGGCGGCGCCGCCCGGTGTCCTACCCACTCGGCGGCCGGTGCCGCCCTCCGGCGCGCCGCCTACTCGCCCTCGTACGCCCTGCGCAGGGCGGCGATGTCGAACTTGCCCATCGCCATGAACGCCTTGGTGGTGCGGGAGGCCTTCACCTGGTCGGGGTCGCTGATCATGTCGATGAGGGTGTCCGGGACGACCTGCCAGGACAGGCCGAACTTGTCCTTCAGCCAGCCGCAGGGTCCGGGCTCGCCGCCGCCCTCGGTGAGCTTGGCCCAGTAGTAGTCGATCTCCTCCTGGTCCTTGCAGAAGATCTGGAAGGAGACCGACTCGTTGAACTTGAACATCGGCCCGCCGTTGAGCGCGACGAACTTCTGGCCGTTGGCCGTGAACTCCACCGCCAGCACGGAGCCGACCGGCCCCGCTCCCCCTTCGACATTGCGGCCGACACGGCCGATGCTGGAGTTCTTGAAGATCGACACGTAGTGGTGGGCGGCCTCTTCGGCCTGGCCGTCGAACCAGAGACACGTGGTGAATCCGTCGGTGGTCATGGGCACCTCCTGAGCGTGGAACGCGGTCACCTGTACCGACCGATCCTCCGCGCGAAACTCATCGGTGGGGCGGCCGGTTAATCCATGTGGCCCCGTCGCCGTCGCGACCTAGGCTCCCGCCATGACGTCATCCCCCGCGGACCCCGCCGCGACGGTCCGGCCCTTCCGGCTCGACATCCCGCAGAGCGACCTCGACGACCTGCACGACCGCCTCGACCGCACCCGCTGGCCCGACGAGCTGCCCGGCACCGGCTGGGCCTACGGCGTACCGGCCGACTACCTGCGCGAACTCCACCACTACTGGCGCCACGTCTACGACTGGCGGACCGCCGAGGCCCGGCTGAACGAGTGGCCGCAGTTCACCACCACGATCGACGGCTCGAACGTCCACTTCGCCCATGTCCGCTCCCCCGAGCCGGACGCCACACCGCTGATCCTGACGCACGGCTGGCCGGGGTCGATCGTGGAGTTCCTCGACGTCGTCGGGCCGCTGACCGATCCCGCCGCGCACGGCGCAGACCCGGCCGACGCCTTCCATGTGGTCGTGCCGAGCATCCCCGGGTTCGGTCTGTCCGGGCCCCCGGCGGACACCGGCTGGGAGGCGGCCCGGGTCGCCGACGCGTGGGCCGAGCTGATGCGGCGGCTCGGCTACGAGCGGTTCGGCGCGCAGGGCGGCGACTGGGGCGCCGCGATCTCCCGCGAGCTGGGCCGGGCCCATCCCGACCGGGTGATCGGTGTCCACCTCAACCTCCTGCCGGGCGGGCAGCAGGCCACCGAGCCCACGCAGGAGGAGCTGGACGAGCTGGACACCGAGGGGCAGGAGCGGGCGCTGCTGTCGTGGCGCAGGTGGAGCGAGTGGTCGCGCGAGGGCACGGGTTACGCGGTCCTGCAGGCGACCCGGCCGCAGACCGTGGCGTACGCCCTGACGGATTCGCCGGTCGGTCAACTGGCCTGGATCGTGGAGAAGTTCCAGGAGTGGACGGACTCGCAGCGGCTGCCGGAGGAGGCCGTGGACCGGGACCGGCTGCTGACCGACGTGATGCTGTACTGGCTGACGGGGACCGCGGGTTCCGCGGGCCGCATCTACTACGAGCGCGCCCACGCGACGACCGGCGGCGCCCGTCCCACCGAGCCCTCCACCGTGCCCACCGCGCTGGCGCTGTTCCCCGCGGAGCCACAGCTTCCGTTGCGGCACAAGGCGCAGCGCACGGAGAACCTGGTGCGCTGGACGGAGTTCGACCGCGGCGGCCACTTCGCCGCGATGGAGGAGCCGGACCTGCTGGTCGGTGATGTCCGGGCGTTCTTCCGGCAGGTGCGCGAGAAGGACTGAGCGCGGGGCTCTGCCCGTGGCGAATCTGCCGCGGGCAGAGAAACCGCATCGGCGGCCGCCCGCGGGCCGAGAGTGGGGTGGACGGCATCACCGCACCGACGGGAGACACCATGACCGCACTCACCCCGCTCACGCCCCGGGCCGAGGAGGGCGACACCGCGCCCTCCCGGTTCGACGACCATCTCGCCGCCCAGCTCCTCGGCCAGCGGATCGTCTTCCTCGGCACCCAGGTCGACGAGGTGTCCGCCAACCGGGTCTGCGCCCAGCTGCTCCTGCTCTCCGCCGAGGACCCGCGCACCGACATCAGCCTGTGCATCAACAGCCCGGGCGGCTCGGTGTACGCGGGCCTGGCCATCTACGACACGATGCGGCTGATCCCGAACGACGTCTCGACGCTCGCCATGGGCTTCGCGGCCAGCATGGGCCAGTTCCTGCTCTGCGGTGGCGCGCCCGGCAAGCGCTACGCCCTGCCGAACGCCCGGATCATGATGCACCAGGGGTCGGCGGGCATCGGCGGCACCACCGCCGACATCGAGATCCAGGCGGAGAACCTGGAGCACAGCAAGCGGACGATGGAGCGGCTCATCGCGCAGAACACGGGCCAGAGCCCGGAGACCATCGCCCGGGACGGCGACCGCGACCGCTGGTTCACGGCCGAGGAGGCCAGGGAGTACGGCATGGTGGACCAGGTCGTGGAGTCGCTCGCCGACGTCCGTCCGGCCGCCTCGAAGCGACGGATGGGGCTGTGACATGGGCAACTACACCATTCCGTACGTCGTCGAGCGCACCGCGCACGGCGAGCGCTCCTCCGACGTGTTCAGCCGGCTGCTGTCCGAGCGGATCATCTTCCTCGGCACCGAGATCGACGACGGGGTGGCCAACGTCGTCATCGCGCAACTGCTGCATCTGGAGTCGGCGGCCCCGGAGAACGAGATCGCGATCTACCTCAACTCGCCCGGCGGCTCGTTCACCTCGCTGATGGCGATCTACGACACGATGACCTTCGTGCAGGCCCCGATCTCGACGTTCTGCGTCGGGCAGGCGGCGTCCACCGCGGCCGTACTGCTGGCCGGAGGCGATCCCGGACGGCGGTTCGTGCTGGAGCACGCGCGCGTGCTGCTCGGCCAGCCCGCCAGCGGAGGCAGCCGGGGCGCGATCTCCGACCTGACGCTCCAGGCCAAGGAGATGGTCCGCATCCGCTCCCAGGTCGAGGAGGTGCTCGCCCGCCACACCCACCACGACGTCGCCACCCTGCGCGCCGACATGGACCGCGACAAGGTGTTCACCGCCGAGGAGGCGGTCGCCTACGGCCTGGCCGACGAGGTGCTGAGCCGGCGTCTCGTCGCGGTCTGAGGCGCCGGCCCGTCCGGTGCCGTCAGGCGGCCAGGCACAGTCCGTCGTGGCGCGGTGCGGAGGCGCCGCGGCCCCGGGCGGCGTGCCGGCTCGCGACCCGGGTCAGCTCGCCGTGAGCCAGCGACAGCAGATCGCCGAGGCCCAGTCCGAGGGCGTGAGCGGCGGCCGCGAGGACCTCCGACGAGGCCTCCTTGCGGCCCCGCTCCACCTCGGAGAGGTAGGGCATGGAGATCCGGGCCGCGTCGGCGACGTCCCTGAGGGTGCGCTCCTGGGCGAGGCGCTCGCGCCGCAGCACGTCACCGACCAGGTCGCGCCACAGGGGCTCCTTCGGTGCCGGGGCCGCGGGGACCGGTGGCGCCTGGCGCGGCGGCGGGGCGGCCGGGGCACCGGCCTGCGGGCGGCGCAGGGGGATGACACGGGCTTCGTTCGGCGCTTGGCTGGTCACCGCTTCAGACTAAATTCCCTCGCCGCGAAGGGAAGGGGTCGGCATTCTGCCCTGGGTGAATCACCGGAGCGGAGGGGCTCATGACGGCCTTGCGGAAGAGGTTCAACGAGGACGCCGAGTTGTACGACCGGGCACGGCCGCACTATCCCCCGGCGCTGGTCGCCGAGTTGGCGCGGGTCGCCGCCCTCGGCCCGGCAAGCAGGGTCCTGGAGATCGGCCCGGGCACGGGTCAGCTGACGCTCCCGGTGGCCGAGCTGGGATGCCACGTCACCGCGGTGGAGCTCGGTGACGCGATGGCGGCCGTGGCCCGTCGGCGGCTGCGCGACCATCCGCGCGTCGAGGTCCGGGTGGCGGAGTTCGAGAGCTGGCCGCTGCCCGAGGAGCCGTTCGACCTGGTGATGTGCGCCACCGCGTTCCATTGGATCGACCCCGAGGTGCGGATGGTCAAGGCGGCCCGGGCGCTGCGTCCGGGCGGACGGCTGGCCCTGGTCCTCACGGAACACGTGGCGGGCGGCACGGAGGAGTTCTTCACCCGCGTCCAGGAATGCTACGAGCGATGGGATCCGGCCACCCCGCCCGGTCTGCGGCCGCAGCCGGCGTCGCAGATCCCCACCGGCACCGCCGAGGCGGCCGGCTCCCCGTACTTCGAGCGGGTGACGGCGGCCCGCTTCACACAGGACATCACCTACAGCACCGACCAGTACCTGGACGTCCTGCTCACCTACTCCAACCACCGCGCCCTCGACGAGGCGGCGCGCCGGGGTCTGCTGGCGTGTATCCGGAATCTCCTCGACAATGGGTTCGCGGGCAGCGTGACCAAGCGCTACCTGCACGAACTGGTCGTCGCCACCCGGGTCGCCGAGTGATGTACGCCGCATCGGAAAAGCGGTGGGAATGGGTTGCCCGACTCGGGGTACCCGCAGGACGAGGACCCGAGCGGACAGACGTCGGATCGTGACTCGTGGGAGAGGAAATGAATACCGCCGTGAATCGGTCGAAGACAGCGATCGCCCAGACGACCGCCGGGACCGGCACGGAGAACGGTGTGCTGCCGGGCATCGAGGAGCCGCGTTCGGTGGCGCCCCGCGACGCCCGGGAGCTGTCCCGCCAGTTCTTCCATCGCCTGTCCGAGCTGGAAGAGGGCACGCGCGAGTACCAGTACGCGCGAAACACCCTCATCGAGATGAACATGTCGCTCGTGCGGTTCGCCGCCGGGCGTTTCCGGGGTCGCGGGGACGAGATGGAGGACCTCGTCCAGACGGGCATGATCGGCCTCATCAAGGCGATCGACCGATTCGAGCTGTCCCGCGAGGTGGAGTTCACGTCGTTCGCACTGCCGTACATCGTCGGGGAGATCAAGCGGTTCTTCCGCGACACCACCTGGGCGGTGCACGTGCCGCGGCGGCTGCAGGAGCTGCGGGTGGAGCTGGCCAAGGCCCGCGAGGAGCTCGGCAGCCGGCTCGACCGCGAGCCGACCGTCGCGGAGCTCGCCACGCTGATGAACATCTCCGAGAGGGAGGTCGTCGAGGCGCAGATCGCGGCCAACGGATACAACTCCTCGTCCCTGGACGCCGCGCTCACCGGTGACGGGCCCGAGGGCGGCGAAGCGGTCCTCGCGGACTTCATCGGGGTGGAGGAGGACGGGCTGCGGCTCGTCGAGGACTTCCAGTCGCTGGCCCCGCTGATGGCGGAGCTGGGCGAGCGCGACCGGCAGATCCTCCACATGCGGTTCGTGGAGGAGGCCACGCAGGCGGAGATCGGTGAACGTCTCGGCTGCTCGCAGATGCACGTGTCCCGCCTGATCAAGCGGATCATCGGGCGCCTGCGCGAGGGGATGCTGGGCGAGCTCGGCTGCGCCTGAGGAAGCGGATCGGAAAAGGGTGACCGTCGCGGGTCCGACGCGGCGGTCACTTCGCGTTCAGCGACACCACAGCGCTGACCCGCTTGCCGACGGGCACTCTCTCGACGACGACCTGGGAAGCCACCGCGTGCACTATCTCCAGGCCGTGCCGGCCCACCCGGTTCGGATCACGCGGGAACCGCCGCGGCAGGGCGACGCTGCTGTCGCAGACGCACACGGTCACGGCGACGTCCGTGCCTTCGAGCTCCAGGATGTACGGGCCGTTGCTGTGGCGGTCGGCGTTCGTGACCAGCTCGCTGACGACCAGCAGCACCTCGTTCTCGGCCCGCTCGTCGACCGCGGCGCACCACTCGGTGCGCAGACTGCTCACGAAATGGGCGGCGAAAGAGCGGGCCTCGGCGATGCAGCCCGGTTCGCCGGTGTAATGGGCAGCCCGCCTCAGTGGTTCCACCGGCACGTCGAAACCCGTCGGTATCACTGCCCCGCCCACCTGGTCGTTCATGCGTTTCTCTCTCGGAAGCCGGACTGGCCGGACGCTGTTGCACCAGTGCTGATACCCCGAGCCGGGCCGTGCAGTCCCCTGTTGCGGGTGATGTGTCCCTCTCGGCTCACGCGGACGGCGACGTGGCGGAGGAGACCGGTGCGCTCACCGTCGTGCTGTCGGAGGCGAGCGGCGGCTGGGGCGGGGAGCTGCCCGGGGAGCTCTCCGGCTTCGCGGGCGGCTCGCTGGAGCTCGAGGGCGGCGTGGGGCCGGACGACGACGAGGACGGCGGGGACGACGACGGGGTGGACGTCGACGGGCACGGGCTCGGCTTCCCGGTGCCCGGTCCCGGCGAGGAGACGCAGGGGGACGGTGAGCCCGACGACGAGGGTGCCGACGGGGTGGTCACGCTCACGGACGGCGAGGGCCGCACCGGCGGCTTGGCGGGCCGGTCCTTGTGGCCGGTGTCCCCGCGGTGCCGGGCGATCCACTGGCCGTGGTCCGGGTCGTAGATCACGAAGATCTTGATGATCTGCGGGGCGGGCGTGACCACCACGACGTTCGAGGAGCGGTACGACGGCCAGGAGTCGCCCGTCGGCGTGGGCGTCGTCTGCTGGGCGACGGGCGGGGTCAGCGGGTTGCCGCAGGCGCACCGCGTGCGGGGCACACCGTGGCCGTCGACGAGGACGGCGGTGCCGGCCTGCAGGACGGCCTGGTAGCCGGTCGCGGTGCCGTCCTGGTAGCCGTGGTTGGTGACCCGGGTGTCCATGCGCAGCTGCACGGGGGTGAGGGAGCGCAGGTAGGCGGGGACCTGGGAGGGCTGGACGCCCACGACGGAGGCGAAGGCGCGGTTCTTCGCCGGGACCGCCTGCAGGTACCCGATCTGCTTCTCGACGTCGCAGCTGGAGACATTGCGGCTGCCGCCGTACAGTCCGGCCGCCCCGCCGTCCACGCCGCGCACGGCGTTCGCGGGCGTCGATTCGGGGGTGGTCGGGGAGGCGGAGACCGTGGCGGTGGAGCTGTCCTTCGCCGTCGAGGGAGTGAAGGGGTCGGGACCGGTCTTGCCCGCGGCCTGCAGGAAGACCTCGCCGCCCTTGGCCGAGCCGGCGCCGCCGTCGGACCGCGTGAGGACGACGGCCAGGACGACGGCGGCGACGACCGCCGTGGTGAGGACCGCGATGCGGGGCGCGGACTTCCACCAGGGGCGGCGGGGCTCGGGCGCGGGGGTGCCCCCGCTGCTGCCGGGCGGCTGGGAGGGCGGGCCCGAGGGCGGCTGGGAGGGGCCCGAGAGCGGGCCGGAGGGCGGTCCTGTGGGGCGGCCGGACGACGGCGGTTCGACGCTCACGAGCTCTTCTTCCCGACGTGGTTCCTCTGCGGCTCTCCCCGATATCCGCCGCTTTTCTGCCATTCCTCCTTATTGTGTGCTCCGGTTCCCCGCCGACCGCAAGCCGACGCGGACGGACCTCCCGGCGGGCGGCGCGGGCCGGACCTGCTTAGCGTGGCAAGGGTGACCCCGCGAGCCCCCTCCGCCCCGGCCGTGGCCCGGCACGGCTGGGTGCAGGCCCTCGTCGCGGTGCTGGCCTCGCTGATCGCCATGGGGGTCGTCGCCGCACTGGGGCTGTGGGCGGCCGGGGCGACGGACCTGCCGGACGGGGCCTTCCCGAGGGTCGTCGCGGCGACGGTGGTCACCGCGGTGGGCGGCACCGTGAAACTCTCCGGCGACGCCGGTGCGCTGGCCGGCGCCGACGCCGGGCTGACCGTGATCCCGCTGTCCGTCACCCTGGTCGGCGCCCTCGTCCTCGCCGCCGGCTTCCTTCGCCCGCTGCGGCACCGGGCGGTGGCGGGCGCGCCGGAACTGGCGGGCTGGGCCGGCCGCGTCGCCGTGCTCTGGCTGCTCGCGCTGCTCGGCCTGGCCTTCGGCGCCCGCCACACCTTCACGCTGTCCCTCGGCGACAGCACCATCAGCGACATCGGCGGCCTGTTCGGCGTCTCGCCGAAGGTCGGGTTCACGACCGACGTCCCGCTGACGGTGCTGTTCGGGCTGCTGTGGCTGGCCGGTGTGCTGGTGCTGGCCCTGCTGGTCTCGCGCGGCGCCCCGCTGCCGGGGCGGCTGCTGCGCTTCCAGGAGTCGGTGCGCCCGGCCGCGTACGCGATGGTCACGCTGCTCCTCGCGTACGTCGCTCTGGGCGTCGTCGTCGGTCTGGTCGTGGCGGTGACCCGCGGGCACCGCGCCGAGACACTGGCCGTGATCCTGCTGGGCCTGCCGAACCTGGCCTGGCTGGCCCTGACCCTGGGCCTCGGGGTGACCTGGAACGGCCGGGTGCAGGGCCCGTTCGGTCTGCCGATGCCCCATGTGCTCGACGAGGTGCTGCGCACCAAGGACGTCTCGGCCCTCAACCTGATCACGCTCTCCGAGCACGACGGCCGCGTCTGGTGGCTGCTGGTGGTCGACGTGGTGCTGCTGCTGGCGGCCGCCTTCGTGCTCGCGGCCCGCTCGCCGGCCCGGATGAGGGCCTGGCAGCACGCCCTGCACATGGCGGTCGCCCTGGCGCTGACCGTGCTCATGATCTGCCTGGTCGGCCGGATCTCCGCGCACTTCGGGCTGTCGGTGCTCGGCATCGGCGACCTGGGCGGAGGGCTGGCCGGGAAGGTGCTGCTCGAGCCCCAGGTGTGGTCGGCGCTGGGTCTCGCCCTGCTGTGGGGACTGGTGACCGGGTTCCTCGGCGCGCTGCTGGCGAGGCCGGTGCGGCGCCGGGGACCGACGGAAAAGAGGTGGGACGGATGACGTCGTCCGTGGGAGTGTGCGCCGAGTCGACGGAGGGGCACACCATGGCGTTGGCAGTCGAGGACCGTCTGGCCGTCACGAAGCTGATCGCGTTGCACGGCCATCTGGTCGACGAGGGGGAACTGGACCGCACGCACGAGGTGTTCACCCCGGACGTCGTCTACGACCTGTCGGACTTCGGCCAGGGCGAGGTCGTCGGCCTGGCCGCACTGACCCGGGCGGCGCTGGCGCTGGGCGCGGCGAATCCGGTGGCGCACCACGTGACCAACGTGGTGGTCGAGGAGGTGGCCGAGGGCCGGGTCCGGGTCCGGTCCAAGGGGCTGGGCATCATGGCGGACGGGTCGTGCGGCTCGGTGACGTACGAGGACGTGGTGGTGCGGACGGAGGCCGGCTGGCGCATCCGCCGGCGCAGGGTGGTGGCCCGGCGGGTGCCGCTCAACGGGCGGGGCCAGGGCTCCTGAAGACCGGCTCGGCCCAGCGCGGCGGCGGCTCGGGCCGCTCCTCCCCCACCGCCCCCGCCACCACGGTCGGCGGATGGCCGGTGTCCTCGCGGCCCGCCACGGCCGCGCGCAGCGCGGCGACGAAGGCGAGGCAGGAGTCGTGGCGGTCCTCGGGGCTCTTGGCCAGGGCGCGGTCGAAGACCGTGTCGACGGCGGCGGGCAGGTCGGGGCGGCACTCCGTCAGCGGCGGCGGCTGGTCGTACTGGTGGGCCCACAGCAGCGCCATGTCGTCGTCGCGGCGAAACGGCGGGCGGCCGGCCAGGGTCTCGTAGATCACGCAGGCGAAGCCGTAGACGTCGCAGCGGCCGTCGACGGGGCGGCCGGAGATCTGTTCGGGGGCCACGTAGTCGAGGGTGCCGACGAACTGTCCGACGCTGGTGAATCCGGTCAGCGACAGGGACTTCTTGGTCAGGCCGAAGTCCGTCAGGTAGGTGTGCTCGGGGTGGTCGCTGTCGGTGCCCCGCGCCACCAGGATGTTGCCCGGCTTGACGTCCCGGTGGACCAGCCCGTGCTCGTGGGCCGCGTCGAGCGCCGAGGCGACCTGCGCGGCGATGCGCAGGGTGGTCGAGGGAGCGAGCGGGCCCCGGCGGTCGAGGAGGTGGCGCAGGTCGCTGCCGTCGACGTAGCGCATGGCGATGTACAGGACGCCGTCCGTCTCGCCCGCCTCGTAGACCGGCACGATGTGCGGGTGGTCGATCGCGGCGGCCGCCCGGGACTCGTGGGTGAAGCGCCGGCGGAAGGTGTCGTTGCGGGCGAGTTCCGGGGCGAGCAGCTTGAGGGCGACGGTGCGTTCGAGACGCAGGTCGAGGGCGCGGTAGACGACGGCCATGCCGCCGCGGCCGATCTCGCGCTCGATGCGGTAACCGGCCACCTGGCGGCCGACCAGCTCGGAGGGCCGACCGGAGAACAGGCTGGTGTCACGGGCCATCGGGCGTCACGACCTGGGTGGGCGCGTGCCCGTGGTCGGCGGCGGAGCGGGGCCCGTCGTCGGTCGCGTAGGTGCTCAGACGTCCTCCGTCGCCGAAGACCCAGCGGCCCTGTTCGGTGTCGTAGAGCCAGACGGACTCGCCGTCGACGACGATCCCGACGCGCAGCCCCCGGGTACGGCCGCGGAAGGACTCCCCGTCCCCGCCCGCGGCGAGGTCCTCGACGGCGGCGCGGTAGCGGGCCAGGGTCTGTTCCGCGCGGGCGAGCAGGGGGCGCGGGTCGGGGGTGCGGGCCTGGGGGCCGCCGGCTGCGGGCGGGTCCTGGGGTACGGCGACCAGGAGCCGGCCGTCCACCCAGGCCGACCAGCCGTTGGCGCACAGGACGTGGGCCCAGTCGCCGCGCCGCTCGACGAGCTGGACGGGCAGCAGCGGGTCGAGCGCGACGGTGGGCCGGGCGGGGTCAGGGGCCTCCCAGGCGGGCATGCCGTGCTGGGGGACGACGTGGGTGGGCCGGAAACCGGGGGTGGTCATCGCGGCTCCTACTTCCGCATGACGGCCGGTTCGTGCCGGCGCAGCAGCCGGGAGACCACGAAGCCGAAGAGCGCCGAGAGCACGACGAGCATGGCGATGTTCAGCAGCCACGCCCCGGCCGAGTGCCGGAAGAGCGGGTCGGAGGTCAGGTCGCCGGGGACGATGCGGGCGAGGCCCACGGTGCCGGCCATCGCGCCGAGCGCCCACCGGGAGGGCACGAGCCAGGAGAGCTGTTCGAGGACGGCCACGCCGTGCAGCTGCAACAGGGCGCCGCAGAAGACGACCTGGACGATGGCGAGCAGCACGAGCAGCGGCATCGTCACCTCCTCCTTGCGCACCAGCGCGGAGACCACCAGGCCGAGCATCATGGCGGTGAACGCCAACAGGGCGACGGCGACGATGATTTCCACCAGGGGCGGCATCAACACGCCTTCGCCGCCGGGTGCGTTCAGGTCGACGCCGAGGAGTGCCACCAGGGTCAGCACCACTGCCTGGAGCACGGTGACCGTGCCCAGCACGACGACCTTCGACATCAGGTACGCCGATCTGGACAGGCCGACCGCCCGCTCCCGCTGGTAGATGCCGCGTTCCTTGACCAGTTCGCGCACCGCGTTCGCGGCGCCGGTCAGGACGCCGCCGACGCACAGGATGAGCAGCGCGTTCATGGCCGTCTCGCGGGTGAGGGCGCTGCCGGCCAGGGCGCGGGCCATGGCGCCCATCACGAACGGCAGGGCGATCATGATGGCGAGGAAGGTGCGGTCGGCGCTCAGGGCGGCGGCGTAGCGGCGGACCAGGGTGCCCAGTTGGGCGCCGCGGCTGCGCGGCCGGGCGGGCGGGGTGATCACGACCGGGCCGGAGCGGGGCACGCGGGGCTGCGCGCTGGCCTCGGTGACGTAGTACCGGTGGAACGGCGAGTGACGGAAGTCGCCGCCCCAGTCGCGGTCTTGGTCCCGCTCGAAGGCCTCGAAGGCCTCCGGCCACTGCTCGTACCCGAAGTAGGCGAGGGCGTCGTCGGGCGGGCCGTAGTAGGCGACCCTGCCGCCGGGTGCGAGGACCAGCAGCCGGTCGCACACGTCGAGGCTGAGCACGCTGTGGGTGACGACGATGACCGTGCGGCCGTCGTCGGCGAGGCCGCGCAGCATGTGCATCACCGAGCGGTCCATGCCGGGGTCCAGGCCGGAGGTGGGCTCGTCGAGGAAGAGCAGGGACGGCTTGGTGAGCAGTTCCAGGGCCACGCTGACCCGCTTGCGCTGGCCGCCGGAGAGGCTGTGCACGGGCTGGTCGGCGCGCTGTTCGAGGCCGAGTTCGCGGATCACCTCCTCGACCCGGGCCCGGCGTTCGGCCTTGACGGTGTCCTCGGGGAAGCGCAGTTCGGCGGCGTAGGACAGGGCGCTGCGGACGGTGAGCTGGGCGTGCAGGATGTCGTCCTGCGGGACCAGGCCGATGCGCTGGCGCAGCTCGGCGTAGTCGCGGTAGAGGTCGCGGCCGTCGTAGAGGACGGTGCCGTGGTCGGCGGGACGCTGTCCGGTCAGGGCGTTCAGGAGCGTGGACTTGCCGGCGCCGCTCGGGCCGACGACCGCGAGCAGGCACTTCTCCCCCACCGGGAACGACACATGGTCCAGCAGCGTCTTGCGGCCGTGGTCGACGGCGACCGCGAGGTCCTGCACGTCGAGGGAGACCTCGCCGCTGTCGACGTACTCCTGCAGTTCGTTGCCGACGAGGCAGAACACCGAGTGGCCGATGCCGACGATGTCACCCGGGCCGAGGGGGGCGGCGGTGACGGGGGCGCCGTTGAGGTAGGTGCCGTTGTGGCTGCCCAGGTCGGCGATCTCGTACGTACCGTCGGGCAGCGCGCGCAGTTCGGCGTGGTGGCGCGAGACGACGAGGTCGTCGATGACCAGGTCGTTGTCGGCGGCGCGGCCGATGCGGACGGTGCGGGCCGGCAGCGGGCGCACGCTGGTGGGCTGCCGGAAGGTGCCGGTCAGGCCCGGCATCGAGACGGCCGAGGGGCGCTCCCGGACCGGGGCGGGACACGCGAGCAGGACCAGGCGCGGGCCGTCGGACGGGCTGCCGAACCGGATCTCGCTGCCGGGGCCGACACCCCACTCGTGGACGCGACGGCCGTCGGCGAAGGTGCCGTTGGTGCTGTTCTCGTCCTCGATCGTCCAGTGGTCGGCCTCGGGTCGCAGGACCGCGTGGTGCCAGGAGACCCGGGCGTCGTCGATGACGATGTCGCTGAGCGGGTCGCGGCCCACGTGGTAGTCGTGGCTCGGACTCATCACCGTGGAGCCCGACTCGGTCTCCAGGACCAGTTCGGGCGCGCCCGGCATGAACGACCGTTCCGCCATGGGGGTGATTCTACCGATTTGTGCATGTACGCGCCCGGCGGACCGGGTCTGGCGCACTCGGCAGGTGCGACCGGGGCGGCCTCAGCCGACAGGCATCACCAGCGCCGGAATGATCCGCTGCATGCGCAGCGCGTCGACGGACTCGGCCAGCAGCTCGTACTCCGTGGTCTCGTCGCAGAGGGCGACCCGCACGAGCCGCCCGGCCGCCAACTCGTCGGCCACCAGCTCCTGTTGGCCGAGATCGGCGCACCACCAGCGCAGTGCGGCCGGGACGTCGGGCACGGTGTCGGCGATCGGGACGAGCGAGCTCGGCGGGAAGTGCTCGGCTTCCGGCCGCGGATCGAGCCGGTCGGCGATCCAGTTGGCGCGGTCGCGCAGCCACCACAGGGCGAGGGCGAGTGTGGGGGCCCGGTAGGTGCCCAGGGGGACGCCGATACGCTGACCGGCGCAGACGCCGTAAGCGGTGACGTGGCATAAGAACTCGTCATGCATGGTCATTCCCCCGCTGCTCGTTCGCCTCTCGGCCTTTCCTCGCTTTCCGTGCGGCTCATGTGCGGTACGTGACGGCGTCTTCGCTCGCCGTTAAGTGCCTCAACTGTTGAGTATGTTCACCGCTGAATCACTGTCACCATGAATTTCCGGCCAGTCTCCTGGCATATTCACAGCGGCAGTTGGCCGAAACATGGCGGGCGCCGTCATTACGTGCGGGGTAATCGACCCTTCCGCGCCGGCCGGGCATGGTGGTTCCACCGGGTCGCCGAGACCGCGACCCGGCACCTGACCAGCAATGACTACCTCTGTGGAGGCTGATCGCCATGTCCGCGAACACCGAGCGCTACGAGAACGCCGTCGCCCGCTACTTCGAGGCCTGGAACGCCGCCGGCGAGGAGGCGGTGGCGAAGGCCGTCGCCGCCGCCTGGACGACGGACGGCTCCTACACCGATCCGCTCGCCGAGGTCAGCGGGCACGACGGGATCGCCGCGGTGATCACGGCCGCCCACGACCAGTTCCCGGGGTTCGCCTTCCGGCCCGTCGGCGCCGTGGACGGCCATCACGACACGGCCCGCTTCGCCTGGGAGCTGGTCAGCGAGGCCGACGGCTCGGCACCGGTGGCCGGCTTCGACGTCGTCACGCTGGACGCGGACGGCCGTATCCGCACCGTGCTGGGCTTTCTGGACCGGGTGCCCGCCGGAGCGTGAGGAGGGGCGCGCCGAGGGGCCGGCCGCCGTCGCGGGCGCAAGCCGGGGCGACGCCGGCGGGACCTCTCCCGCGCGGCCGAAGACCGCCCCGCCGGCGGACCTCAGGGCCCGCCGGCCTCGCGGTAGCGGCGGGGCGCGACGCCCGTGGACCGCTTGAACGCGTTGCTGAAGGCACTCTCGGAGCCGTAGCCGACGCGGCGGGCGATCGCCGCGACGGGGGCCGTGTCCTGCCGCAGGACGCGGGCGGCCAGGCTCATCCGCCAGTTGAGCAAGTAGGTCAGAGGCGGCACGCCGGCCGCCTCCCTGAACCGGACGGCGAAGGTGGTGCGGGACATCGCCGCCGCCCGGGCGAGTTCACCGAGCTGCCAGGGGTGCGCCGGATCGCCGTGCATCAGACGCAGGGCGGGGGCCAGGCGCTCGTCGGCCAGGGCGCGCAGCCAGCCGGGCGGCAGCCCTCCGGACTCGCTGAGGCAGACCCGCAGCACCTGCACGAACAGCAGCTGGGCGAGATGGTCCGAAGCGAACTCCACCCCGGCCCGATGCGCCCTGACCTCGTCGGCCAGCCGGCCGATCAGCCAGCCGAGCACCGGCGCCTCGGCCGCGTCCGCCCGCACGTGGATCAGCTCCGGCAGCGCCCGGCGCAGCAGTTCACCGCTGTCCCGGCTCAGGTCGATGTGCCCGGAGACGCAGACCACGTCCTCGTCCGTGCCCTCGCCCAGCCGCGCCATGCGGCTCGCGGGGTCCACGACCGCCCGGCCGGAGTCCAGCGGTTCGATGCCCAGGTCGCTGCACAGGACGTAGGGCCCGGCGCCGTCGGAGACGACGACGTCCCCCTCGGACACCTTCAGCGGCTCCCCGCCGCCCTCCCGGACCAGCAGACACCCGCCGCGCACCACGGCGACCACCTTGAGCCGGTCCCGCCCGCGCAGCCGCACCGCCCAGCTCCCGCCGGCCGTGAACCCACCGGAGAAGACACTGCGCGCGTCGGCGACGGCCAGGGCGTCGGACAGCGGGTCGGCAGACACGCTCGAACTGTCACGCAAGTAACCCGAACTCACAAGCATTCATCGTACGGCTCCGCGTTCCTACGGTGGCATGGACGGCTCACTCAGAGGAGACACGCACCATGACCACCGCACAGCAGCCCCTGCCCTCCGGCTTCGGCGCCGCCTCCACCGCCGAGGAGGTGATCGAGGGCGTCGACCTGACCGGAAAGGTCGCGATCGTCACCGGCGGCTACTCCGGGATCGGCCTGGAGACGGCACGGGTGCTGCGCTCCGCAGGCGCCGAGGTCGTCGTACCGGCGCGCGACCTGCGGCGAGCCCGGGCCGCCCTGGAGACAGTGCCCGGGGCCGAGGTCGAGTACCTGGACCTGCTGGACCCGGCGTCGATCGACGCCTTCGCCGAGAAGTTCCTCGCCTCCGGGCGCCCGCTGCACATCCTGGTGAACAGCGCCGGGATCATGGCGACCCCGCTGACCCGCGACGCGCGCGGGTACGAGGCGCAGTTCGCCACGAACCACCTGGGCCACTTCCAGCTCGTCGCCCGGCTGTGGCCCGCGCTGGTGGCCGCCGACGGCGCCCGCGTGGTGTCGGTGTCGTCGCGGGGCATCCGCTTCGGCGGCGTCGACTTCGACGACCTGCACTTCGAGCGCCGCCCCTACGAGCCGTTCGTCGCCTACGGCCAGTCGAAGACGGCCAACGCGCTGTTCGCCGTGGAACTGGACCGGCGCGGGCGGGAGGTGGGCGTGCGGGCCTTCTCGGTGCACCCGGGCGTCATCATCGACACGGGTCTCGCCAAGCACGTGTCCGCGGAGACGGTCCACGCCTCCGGAGCCGTGGACGCGCAGGGACGGCCGGTGCGCGACCCCGCCCGCCAGCTCAAGACGATCGCGCAGGGCGCCGCCACCAGCGTGTGGTGCGCGACCGCCGCGCGGCTGGACGGGCGGGGCGGGGTCTACTGCGAGAACTGCGACATCAGTCCGCTGGTGGCCCCCGAGGAGGAGGCCGCCTGGCGGTCCGGGGCGGAGACCGCCGGGGTCCTGCCCTACGCCGTCGACCCGGAGGCGGCGGCCCGCCTCTGGGAGGTCAGCGAACGGCTCACTGCTTGACGATCGCGTCGATGCGGGCGAGCTCGTCGGCGTCGAAGTCGAGGTTGCGGGTGGCCGCGACGCTGTCCTCGATCTGCTGCGGGCTGCTCGCGCCGACCAGGGCGGAGGTGACCCGGCCGCCGCGCAGCACCCAGGCCAGGGCCATCTGGGCCAGGGTCTGGCCGCGGCCCTCGGCGATCTCGTTGAGCGAGCGGAGCCTGCCGACGAGGTCCTCGGTGACGGCGTCCGAGTTGAGGAAGGGGCTGTCGCTCGCCGCCCGCGAGTCCTCCGGGATGCCGTCGAGGTACCGGGAGGTGAGCAGGCCCTGCTCCAGCGGCGAGAAGACGATCGAGCCGACCTGGAGCTCGTCCAGGGCGTCGAGCAGGCCCTCGTCCTCGGGGCGGCGGTCGAGCATCGAGTAGCGCGGCTGGTGGATCAGCAGCGGGGTGCCGAGCTCGCCGAGGATGCGGGCGGCCTCGCGGGTCTGCTCCGCCGAGTAGTTGGAGACGCCGACGTAGAGCGCCTTGCCCTGCTGGACCGCGGAGTGCAGGGCGCCCATCGTCTCCTCCAGGGGAGTCTCCGGGTCGGGGCGGTGGGAGTAGAAGACGTCGACGTACTCCAGGCCCATCCGCTTCAGGCTCTGGTCCAGCGACGACAGCAGGTACTTGCGGGAGCCCCATTCGCCGTACGGGCCGGGCCACATGAGGTAGCCGGCCTTGGTGGAGATCACCATCTCGTCGCGGTAGCGCGCGAAGTCGTCCTTGAGCGCCTCGCCGAAGGCCAGCTCGGCGGCGCCGGGCGGCGGGCCGTAGTTGTTGGCCAGGTCGAAGTGGGTGACGCCGAGGTCGAAGGCGCGGCGCAGGATGGCCCGCTGGGTCTCCACGGTGCGGTCGGCCGGGCCGAAGTTGTGCCACAGGCCGAGCGAGATCGCGGGCAGCTTCAGGCCGCTGCGTCCGGTGCGCCGGTAGGGCAGGTCCGCGTAACGGTCGGGGTGTGCGGTGTACAACGCGACTCCAGAGGGTTGGGCACACGGATTGACGGTTCCGGGGAACCGGTCACCACTCTTTCGTGACCTGCGGCCATTGGTCCAACAGGCGAATGCGATGGAATTCAGCGGGTCGGCTTCTCAATCGTGGGCCGTAGGGCCCGCCGGGGGGCCGTTCGGTACCTGCCGGTGGCGGCGGACGCGGGCGCTCCATGGATGCATGGCGCATGTGCAGGACGTACCGCAGGCAGCCCCGGCACCGGGCGCGGGCGGCGGAAGGAGCCGCTGGACCGCCCTCGTGGTGCTGTGTGTGTCGCTGCTGATCGTGACCTTGGACAACACCATTCTGAACGTGGCCCTGCCCACGCTGGTGAAGGAACTCGGGGCGACGACCACCCAGTTGCAGTGGATCGTGGACGCGTACGCGCTGGCGTTCGCCGGGCTGATGCTGGTGGCCGGCAGCAGCGCCGACCGGTTCGGCCGCAGGCGGGTCTTCACCACCGGCCTCGCCGTGTTCGGCATGTCCTCGGCGTGGGCCGCCTACTCGGGCTCGGTCGGGATGCTGATCGCGGCGCGGGCCGCGATGGGGGTCGGCGCGGCCATGATGATGCCGGCGACCCTGTCGATCATCACGAACGTCTTCCGCGACCCCGGCGAGCGACGGCGGGCCATCGGCGTGTGGGCCGCCACCAGCGGGCTCGGGATCGCGATCGGCCCGGTGGCGGGCGGGCTGCTGCTGGAGCACTTCTGGTGGGGCTCGGTGTTCTGGGTCAACATCCCCTTCGCACTGGCCGGGCTGGTGTGCGCGCGGCTGCTGGTGCCGGAGTCCCGCAACCCCGCCGCGCTGCGGCCGGACCCGGTCGGCTCGGTGCTGTCGATCGCGGGTCTCGGACTGCTGCTCTGGTCGATCATCGAGGCGCCGGTGCGCGGCTGGTCGTCGGCGTTGGTGCTGGGCGCGGGCGGCGCCGGACTGGCCGTGCTGGTGTGCTTCGTGCTGTGGGAGCGGGCAAGCACCCACCCTATGCTGAACCTGCGCTTCTTCGCCGAACGGCGCTTCTCGTTCGCCACCTCCTCCGTCGCCCTGGCGATGTTCGGACTGTTCGGCGCGCTGTTCGTGCTCACCCAGTACCTGCAGTTCAGCCTCGGCTACTCAGCCCTGGCCACGGGCGTCCGCATCCTGCCGGTGGCCGGCCTGCTGGCACTGGTGGCCCCGCTGTCGCCGGTCCTGGTCCGCGCGGCGGGCACCAAGGCGGTCGTGGGCACGGGGCTGCTGGTCGTCTCGGCCGGTCTGTGGCAGCTGTCGCGCGCGGACGTGGCGTCGACGTACGGCGACATCCTCACCGGCATGCTGCTGCTCGGTCTGGGCGCGGGCCTGGTGGTGCCGGCCGCGCTCGACTCCCTGATGGGAACGCTGCCGCCGGGAGACACCGGTGTGGGTTCGGCGTCGAACGGCGTCTCCGTCCAGCTGGGCGGCGCACTCGGCGTCGCCGTCATCGGCAGCCTGCTGACGACCCGTTACCAGGACCGCATGGGCCCGCCCCTCGCGCCGTACCACCTGCCGCGCGGCCTGTCGGACAGTGTCCTCGGCTCCCTGGGCGGCGCGCTCGAACTGGCCGGGCGGGTGGGCGGTACGTCCGGGCGGATGCTCGCGGCGCTGGCCCGCTCGGCGTTCGTCAGCGGGATGGGTCTCGGTCTGACGGTCGGCGCCGTCGTCGCGGCGTGCGGTGCGGCACTGGCGTTCGCCGCCCTGCCGTCCCGGCCGCGTGAGTGATCCGCCGGGCCGGCGTGCCGGGCCGCGGTGCGTCACTCGTGCGGTGCGATGCCGGCGAGGACGAGTTCCACCACGCCGGCCAGGAACGTCTCGTCCAGGGGCTCGCGGGTGAGCAGCAGCCGCATGTGCAGGGGGCCCATCAGCGCCTCGAAGACGAGGCGGTGGTCCAGGCCGGGACGCAGTTCACCCCGTTCCTCGGCCCGGGCCAGCACGGCCGACCCGGCGGCGAAGCGGTGGTCCCAGAACCGCTCGCGGGCGCCCTCGTAGTCCGCCATGTCCTCACGCAGCGCCAACCGCAGCAGCAGCTCGCCGAGGGGGGTGCGAACGAACGCGGCGGTGCCGTGCACCAGCGCTGCCAGATCGGAGCGCAGGGCTCCCGTGTCCGGGACGGGCACCTCCGTGCGGGTACGGTCGAGCACCGCTTCGAGCGCGAGGTTGAACCGGGTGCCCCAGCGGCGGTAGACCGAGCTCTCGTGCACGCCGGCGCGGCGGGCGATGTCGCCGATCGAGAGGGCGTCGAGGCCGCCTTCGAGCAGGACGTCGACCGTCGCCGCGAGGACCGCGGCGCGCACGCGCGCGCTGCGGCCGCCTGGTCGGCGCACTCGGGGGGGACGGGGGCCAGGCACCCCGCCAACGTATCTCAGCGGCCGCCTGTCCCAGCAGCCGTCACCGCGGGCCGGTCTCAGCCCGCCTTCCGGTGCGGCTCGGGCTCCTGCGCCGGCCCCGGGAGCCGTACGACCGTGGCACCCGGGTCGGACGACCGGCGGGGCGTCCGCGGCCGGTGGCCGGTGCCGCCCGACGTGAGCGCGGCGACCAGCAGAGCCGCCCCCGCCGTGGCCACCAGACCGGCCAGGACGATGAGCGTGAACGAGATCCAGAAACCGTCCGGGAGAAGCATCGAACGACCTCCCACTAAAGCGAGTTTCCTTGCATCTGTCAGTCTCCCGCCGTGCAGGCCTCTATCGCAAGGTGCCTTGCTTTTGGGGGGCGGGAACCGGCCGGAGAGCGCTTGCCTACCATTGCGGGGTGAGACCGGTCGTCGCCTGCGAGAAGGGGTCCGATGGAACTGCGCCATCTCCAGCACTTCGTGGCGGTCGCCGAGGACCAGCACTTCACCAGGGCGGCCGAACGCCTGATGGTGTCCCAATCGGGTCTGTCGGCCTCGATCCGGGCGCTGGAGCGGGAGCTGCAGACGCCGTTGTTCGTGCGGACGACCCGCCGGGTGACGCTGACGGAGGCCGGACGGGCCCTGCTGGGTGAGGCGGAGCGGATCCTGGCGCAGGTGCGGGCCGCCCACGAGGCGGTGGCCGCGGTGCAGGGGGTGCTGCGGGGCACGCTCTCGCTGGGCACCGAGCAGTGCATCGCGGGGGTGCACACGGCGCGCCTGCTGGCCACGTTCCGGCACCGGCATCCGGACGTGGAGATCCGGCTGCGGCAGGCGGGCTCGGTCGAGCTCGCGGAGGAGGTCGCCGCGGGCCGGCTGGACCTGGCCTTCGCCTACCGCACGCAGGCGGACACCGACCAGCTCCGCTCGGTGGCGCTGACCGCCGAGCCGATGACCGTGCTGTGCCACCCCAGCCACCGGTTGGCCGGTGACGGCGCGGCCGTCACCCCGGACGACCTCGCGGGGGAGGTGTTCGTCGACTTCCACCCCGACTGGGGCCCGCGCCGCACCACCGACGCCGCGTTCGCCGCGGCGGGGGTACGGCGCACCGTGGCGCTGGAGGTGAACGACGTGCACAGCCTGCTGGACCTGGTCGACGAGAACCTCGGCATCGCCGTGGTTCCCCGGCACTTCCGGCACAAGCGGGAGACGCTGACCGCCCTGGCCGTGAAGGACACCGACGAGACCGTGTACGAGACGGCGGCGCTGCTGCCGCCGCACCGCGCGACCAGCCCGGCGGCCCGGGCCCTGATGGCGCTTCTGGAACAGGGGACGCACGACGGGCCGTGATGCGCGATGGTGGAGGAATGCATGCCAAGGACATCCTCATCGACGCGTTCAGCCGCATCCGGGAAGAAGTCCACTCCGCCGTCGAGGGACTCGGCCCGGACGAGCTCAACGCCCGCCCGACCCACGACGCCAACTCCATCAGCTGGCTCGTCTGGCACCTCACCCGCGTCCAGGACGACCACATCGCCGACGCCTTCGGCCTCGACCAGGTGTGGCTCACGGAGGACTGGGAGAAGCGCTTCGGACTGGACCTTTCCCGCCGCGACACCGGGTACGGCCACAGCTCGGCGAAGGTCGCCAAGGTGCGGGTCGACTCCCCCGACCTGCTGACCGGCTACTACGACGCCGTCCACGAGCAGACGCTGCGAGCGCTGCGCTCACTGGCCGCCGCGGACCTGGAGCGGGTCGTCGACGAACGCTGGGAACCGCCCGTCACCCTGGGCGTGCGGCTGGTCAGCGTCCTGTCCGACGATCTGCAGCACGTCGGACAGGCCGCCTATCTGCGCGGGCAGCTTCAGAGCGCGGCTTCGTAGCCGGGCAGGACGACGTCCTCGATGAGGGCCTTGCGCTCGTCGAACGGGATGAACGCGCTCTTGAGGGCGTTCACCGTGACCGTGCGCAGGTCCTCGACGCTCCAGTCGGCCTCCCGCACCAGGAGCGACATCTCCCGGGTCATCGTCGTGCCCGACACCAGACGGTTGTCGGTGTTGAGGGTGACCCGGAAGCCGAGGTCCTTCAGGGCCGTGATGGGGTGCTCGGCGATCGAGGTCGCCGCTCCCGTCTGCAGGTTGGAGGTGGGGCACATCTCCAGGGCGATACGGCGGTCCCGGACCCAGCCGGCGAGCCGGCCGAGCTTGCCGTCGACGATGTCGTCGGTGATGCGCACGCCGTGCCCGATGCGCTGGGCGCCGCACACCTGCAGCGCCTGGTGGATGCTGGGCAGGCCGTGCGCCTCGCCGGCGTGGATGGTGAAGGGCACGCTCTCGCGGCGCAGGTGCTCGAAGGCGTCGAGGTGGTCGGCGGGCGGGAAGCCGTCCTCCGCGCCGGCGATGTCGAAGCCGACCACGCCGGCATCGCGGAAGGCGACGGCCAGGTCCGCGGCCTCGCGGACCCGGTCGAACATCCGCATGCCGCACAGCAGGGTGCCGACGCGGACCGGGGTCCCGGCGGCGGCCGCCTTGGCCATCCCGGAGGCCAGACCCTCCTGGACGGTCTCGACGACCTCGCTCAGCGCCAGCCCGCCGGCGGTGTTCAGCTCGGGCGCGTAGCGCACCTCGCCGTAGACGACGCCGTCGGCGGCCAGGTCCAGGACGTACTCCTCGGCGGTGCGCAGCAGCCCCTCTCGGGTCTGCATCACGGCGAGGGTGTGCTCGAAGGTGGCGATGTAGCGCACCAGGTCACCGGAGTTGGCGGCCTCGTAGTACCAGGCGGCCAGCTCGTCCGGGTCGGTGGTGGGCAGGGTGTGCCCGACCGCCTCCGCGAGCTCCACCACGGTCCCGGGGCGGAGGCCGCCGTCGAGGTGGTCATGCAGGACGGCCTTGGGGAGGCGGCGGATCACATCGGCGTCTACGCGCGTAGCAGTCATGGCGGGCTTTCTCGGGCGGGCGGTTCTGTAAGGGGCTGGAGGAGGTCAGGCGGCGGGCTGGAGCAGGTCCCAGCGGTTGCCGTAGAGGTCCTGGAAGACGGCGACCGAGCCGTAGGGCTCGTGGCGCGGCTCCTCCAGGAAGGTCACGCCCGCGGCGAGCATGCGGGCGTGGTCGCGGGTGAAGTCGTCGGTGTGCAGGAAGAACCCGACACGGCCCCCGGTCTGGTCACCGATCCGGGCGCGCTGCGCCTCCCCCTTGGCGCGGGCGAGCAGCAACCCCGTGCCCTGCCCCGGTGCACCCGGCTCGACGACGACCCAGCGGGAGCCGTCCGGCCGCGGCGCGTCCTCGGCGAGCCGGAACCCGAGGGCCTCCGTGTAGAAGCGGATCGCCTCGTCATAGTCGTCGACGACGAGGGTGACCAGGGCGACGCGTCTCATCGGGGACCTTTCCGAGCCGGGGATTGACGGGTGAGGTTATACGTAAAACGTGCCGGGCGCCAGTCCGCCTTCGTGAGGCGTCTCGGAGGCGCCGATTGCTGGGAGGAGGAGGTCGCCGGATCTACGACCGAGGCCCGAGGTGCGGACGCGTCCGGGTCGGTAGCGTGCGGGGCATGAAGATCACCGAGCGGTCCCGTGATCCGCGCCGGCGCAAGGACGACGTACTCGCCCGCTTCGAACGGGAGTCGGACGTGTGGGTGGCGACCGCCGACGCGGACGGACTACCGTGTCTGGTCGCCTTGTGGTTCGTCTGGGACGGCGAGTGCTTCTGGCTGTGCACCCGGCTCACCAATCCCACGGGCCGCAATCTCCGCGAGGGTGGGCGCACCCGGCTCGCCCTCGGCGACACCCGGGACGTCGTGCTCGTCGACGGCGACGTGGAGACCTTCTCCCGCGCGGAGGTGCCGGACACGGCGGCCGACGCGTTCGCGGCCAGGACCGGCTGGAATCCGCGCACGGACGCCGCCTCCTACGCCTACTTCCGCGTCCGGCCCCGTGCCGTGCAGGCGTGGTGCGGGGTGTACGAGTTGCCGGGACGGCATCTGATGCGCGACGGCGCCTGGACGGTCTGAGCGGCGTCGGCTCGGGCCGGGTGGCCGGTGCCGGCGGGGGCGGGGAGGGGCCGCGAGCGGCGGCGAACGGTCAGGCCAACGACCACCGGCAAGGCCAGCGGCCAGTCGGTGACTGCGGACGCATGGCGGCTGGCCGCCGACCGCTGCGTCTGATCTGCGGTGGCTGGCCGCTGAACCCTCTTCGCTGATGACGCAGCGCGTGGGCGGCCTCCGGCCACTGTCACCAGTCACCGGCCACCAACAAGTGGTCACCGGCGAGCGGCCAGCCCTTCGCTGGGGATTCTGGCGGCCGGGACCCCCCCCCCGTCAGTGGGGTACGAGCACCATCCTGAAGCGGGCGCCGCCGGAGAGCATCTTGCGGTAGGCCGCGTCCGCCTGGTCCAGCGGGACCGTCTCGATCATCGGCCGGATGCCGTGCAGGGCGCTGAAGGCCATGGTGTCCTGCACGTCCTGCGCGGTGCCGGACGGATGGCCGCGGACGATCCTGCCGCGCATGAGCAGTTGGACGGGGCTGATGCCCATCGGCTCGCTGTCGGCCCCGATGGCGACCAGTTCACCGCGGTGCGAGAGGCCGTCCACGGTGGCCGTGATCGCGGCGGAGTTGCCCGCGGTGGCCAGGATCACCTTGCAACCGCCGAGCGACTGCAGCGCCTCGGCGACCGGGGTGGCGGCCGTGCTGTCGACGTAGTGGTGGGCGCCGAGCCGCTTGGCGAAGTCCGCCTTGGCGGGCCCGCGCGCGATCGCCACGGTCTCGAACCCCATGGCGACGGCGTACTGCACGCCCAGATGGCCGAGACCGCCGAGCCCGAGCACCGCGACGAGGTCGCCGGGCCGGGCGGAGCTGCGCCGCAGCCCGTTGAACACGGTGACGCCCGCGCAGGCCATGGGTCCGGCGTCGCTCGCGGAGAGCGCGTCGGGAATGCGGGCCAGCGCGTCGACCGGCGCGATCATCCGCTCCGCGAATCCGCCGTCGTAGGCCCAGCCGGGCACCTTGAGGCTGTCGCACACGATGAAGTCGCCCTGCCGGCACGGCGTGCAGTGGCCGCAACTGCCGCCGAACCAGCCCACGGCCACGCGGTCGCCCGTCCGCCAGCCCTTCGCCTCGGCTCCCTCGCCGAGTTCCTCGATCCGGCCGGCGCTCTCGTGGCCGGGCACCAGCGGGAACCGGACTCCCGGAACGCCGGCGTTCACGAACAGGGCGTCGCTGTGGCAGATCCCGCACGCCTCCACGGCGATCCGCACGTGCCCGGGGCCCGGCCGGGGCACCTCGCGCTCGGTGACCTGGAACGGTCCGCCGGCGGCGTCGACCTGGGCGACTCGATAGGTACTCATCCACATCTCCTGGGAAGGGGCTACCGGCTCTCGATCAGCACGCCGGATCAGGGCCGCGCCACGCGTCGTTCCGTGGGCACGGGACCGTGAGGCCCGGCGGCCGCGCGTCGACGGAAGGCCGACGGGACGGGCCACCCCCGTGTCCCACGGACGGCCTTCCCCACTCCTCGCCGAAGCTGACGTGCCGGTGCCACCGAGTGAAGGGCGGTCAGGCGAGCAGCCTGCGCTTCTGCTCCTCGAACTCGGCCTCGGTCAGGACGCCTTGAGCCTTCAGCTCGCCCAACTGCTTGAGCTGGTCGATCTTGTTCGTCATGTCGTCGGCCGTGGAGGTGGTGGACGCGGGCTGCGGCGGCGGCGCCTCCTGGTAGCTCTGTTGCTGGTAGCCCTGCGGCTGCTGCTGGTAGCCCTGTGATTGTTGTGCCTGGGCGGCCCAACGCCCCTGCTGGCGACGGGACACGCGGTTGGACACGGCGGTCGCCGTGCCCGCGACCACGGCCGTGCGAGCCACCCCGCGAAGAAGACCTGGCATGGAAATCGCCTCTCACCCGTAAGTCGTGGAACGACTCTGGCTGTTGTTCACCGGTTCGCCGTCCGGCGCCTCACGACGCCGCCTCGGCAGCTTCGAGCGCGGCGAGGACGGCCTGCACGTTCAGGCGCCCGGAGGCGACGAGCTGCGCGCCGCCGCGCCGCAGGGCACTGGCGAAGGGGGCGGCCCAGAGGTTCTCGTAGACCAGCAGACCGGCCGCGTTGCCCGGCTCCACCGCCGCGGCCGCCTCCTCGAGGTCGTCCTGGCCCAGCAGGTCGGAGCTGGCCCCGTCGAAGACGGCGAGGTCGAGGTGGCCGTCACCGGTCAGGTCCGCGATCTCCAGTGCGGTCACCGAGCCGTCCTCTTCCTTTCTGATGAACCTCAGGTCAAGGATGCGGATGATGCCGCGGTCCACCAGATCGACCAGCAGGGGAAAGCCCTCGCCCGTCATGCGATTGCCGGGGAACTCCACGACCACGTAGTCGATCGGCCCCATGTCCTCGAACTGCTCCATGTCATTGAACTGTTCGCTCACCGTGATCACCTCTGGGCAGGCGGGCATCCCCTGATGCTCATTGCATCATCGGACAGGGCCAGGCGCACCTTGTGCCCGCGTCACCCGGCCGGTACCTCACGACTCGACCGTCCGGCCGAGCCGCGATTTGCTGTAAGACATGACAAACAGCGACGCACTCCCCCCTGAGCGCCCGAAAGATGGCGAACTGGAGGAACTACGGCGCCGGGTGAGCGAGCTGGAGAGCGCCCGGCACGAGCCGAGGCACCGGATGCGGGCACTCGGTTCCACCCTGCTGATCATCCTGGCGTCCCTGCTGGCCCTGCTCGCGGTGGTGGCGGTCTGGGCGAACAGCATCGTCCGGGACACCGATCGCTATGTCGCCACCATGGCGCCGCTCGCGTCGAACCCCGACATCCAGCAGGCGGTGACGAACCGGGTCACCGACGCCGTTCTGCAACAGGTCGACGTGGATGCCCTCGTGAAGCAGCTGAGCGACGCCGCCGCGCAGAAAGGCGTGCCGCCGCGGGTCGCGGACCTGGTGGGCAATCTGGACGGCCCCATCACGAACGGCCTGAAGCAGCTGGTGAGCAGCACCGTGATGCGAGTGGTGTCCAGCTCCGCCTTCCAGACGGCCTGGACGAACGCCAACCGCCGGGCCCACAGTGCCGTGGACAAGGCGCTGACGGGCAACAGCGACAGCGTCGTCCAGCTGAAGAACAACGAGGTGGCCATCGACGTCGGGCCGATCGTGGCCCAGGTGAAGCAGCGACTGGTCGATGCCGGTCTGGGGGTCGCGTCCAAGATTCCGGCGGTCCACACGAACTTCGTGGTGGTCGAGGGCAAGGACGTCGGCAAGGTCAAGTCGTATCTGCGGGTGCTGCAGATCGTCGGGAACTGGCTGCCCGTCATCGCAGTGCTGATCGCCGCCGCCGGTGTGTTCGTGGCGTTCCATCGCCGACGGGCCCTGATCGGCGCGGCGATCGGGGTGTTCCTCGCCATGGTGCTGCTCGGGGTGATCCTCACCGTCTTCCGCGCGGTGTACCTGGACCATCTGCCGCCGGGCACCAACTCGGCCGCCGCGGGCGCCGTCTACGACGCCCTGGTGCGGTTCCTGCGCTCCAGTGTGCGGGCGGTCGGGGCGCTGGCCCTGGTCACGGCCCTCGGCGCGTTCTTCGTCGGCCCGGCCCGCGGCGCCGTGTTCACCCGTCGCTTCTTCAGCAGGAGCATCGGCGCGGGGCGGGACGCGTCCGTTTCCGCGGGGCTGCGGCTGGGCCCGGTGGGCCGCTTCGTGCACCGCTTCAAGCGCTGGATCGGTGTGGTGATTCTGGCGGTGGCCGCGATCGTGCTGTTCACCTGGAGCTATCCGACCATGGCGGTCGTCCTCTGGACGGCGCTGATCGTGCTGCTCGCCTTCGCGATCCGCGAGTTCCTGGACCCGGGGCCCAGCGGCGCACCCGGCGCGGTCTGACGGTTCGTTCCGGGGCCCCGGCGGTGCCGCCGGCTCAGGACAACTGGGCGATGCTCCTGCTCACCAGGAACAGGCCGGCGACCAGGGCGACGGTCACGAGCGCCTGCTCCTGGTGGGTCTCGATCCAGGTGCGCAGCCTGCCCAGGCGCTCCCGGGCCGCGTCGGGTGCGAAGGTCGAGTAGATCTCCATCGTCAGCAGACTGCTCGTGGCGAGCAGGCAGTAGCCGAACAGGACCAGGTAGGACGAGGCGTGGGACAGGTCGGCGCTGACGACCGTCGCTGCGCCCGCCGCCACGAGCCCCCAGGGCTGGAGCAGCGGGCCGAGGGCAGCCGCGGACCACAGGGACAGCCGGTCGACCCGTGTCATCAGACCGCCGCTGGAGCTGCGCCGCCGGCCGGTTCGCTCACGGTGCCGGTGCCGGTGCCAGCCGTACCCCAGGAGCCCCAGGCCGATGGCGAGCTTGGCGGCGGAAGCGGCGGTGGAGGGCGCGGACTTGGGGGCCGGCGGTTTGCCGCCGGTGGTGAACAGGACGGCGGCCAGGACGACCACGAAGCAGGCGAGCCAGGCGAGGATGAACACCAGGCCCTTCATCACGCCGCGCTGCGCCGACAGCACGAGGACGAACGCGGATACCGACAGGGGGAACACGGCGATCGCGAGGCCGATGATCACCAGGTCAAGCACCATCGCGGCCTCCGTACGACGCCGAGCGCCCCGGAGCGGAGCGGCTCTCGCCCATGGCTCCAGTCTCACCGGCGGGGCCATGCCCCACAAATGGCCGAGCCGCAGGCCCTGCCTGGCCCTTCCCCCCTCACGCGGCTGTTCCTCACCCACTCGGCCCGTGCCGCACTCCCGCCGGGGGCCGTCCGGCCGCAGGAGCGGCAGGCTGGAGGCATGCAGCCAGGGACAGGGACCGGAGGGGGCCGTCCGGACCGCCCGTCTCGCCGCGCGTCGGGACGGAAGCGGGGCAAGGCGATGCGATCGCGGCTGACGGAGCTGCGCGACCGGGCCGAGACCCGGTTCCCGGTGATCACGCACCTGCTGTCGCACCTGATCAACGTGAATGTGCTCGACTCGGCGACCCGGCTGGCCGCACAGGCCTTCCTCACGGCCGTGCCGCTGCTGTTCGTCGTCGCCTCCATCGCCCCGCCGCCGCTGCGCGATCAGTTCGTCAGGTCCGTGCAGGAGGCCTTCGGACTGTCCGGGAGTTCGGACGCCGAGCTGGCCAAGGTCATGCGGGGCACCGCCGACCCGTCCGACCAGCTTCGGCAGACCACCGGTGTGGTGGGCGGGCTGATGGTCCTCATCTCGGCCACCGCGTGCAGTCGCGCCATGCAGCGCCTGTGCGAGCGCGCCTGGAGCATGCCCAAGGCGGGCGCCCGGTTGGCCGCCTGGCGCTGGATCGCCTGGCTCGCGGCCTGGCTGGTCATGTTCGGAGTGCAGGGATTCTTGCGCAACGGCTTCGGTCTCGGTCTGTGGCTGGGCGTGCCGCTGCTGCTGATCGCGGAGACCGGCATCTGGTGGTGGACGCAGCATCTGCTGCTGGCCGCGCGGCTGCCGTGGCTGCCGCTGCTGCCGGGCGCGCTGCTGACCGGCACGGCTCTGAGCATCCTCACGTCGTCGGCGTCGCTGTACGTGCCCCGGGCCCTCAACCGCAGCCTGGACAAGTACGGCTCACTGGGCGCGGTGTTCACCCTGCTGTCCTGGCTGATCTCGCTCTGCGTGGTCGCGGCCCTGTGCGTCACCGCGGGCGCGGTCGTCGCCCGCGAGCCGTGGGCGGCCCGTCGGCTGGGCACGCCCGCGCTGCCGGGAACCCCGTCCGACCGCGACTAGCCGGCCGGCCCACCGAAGCGGACGGAGCGGGGAGGTCAGCCGGACACGAGACCGGACGGACCGGGAAGGCCAGCCGGACACGAGACCGGACGGACCGGAAAGGCCAGCCGGACGCGAGACCGGCCGGACCGGAAAGGCCAGCCGGACGCGAGACCGGCCGGAGTGGGGAGGTCAGGCGGACTCGGGAGTGTCGGTGGCCGTTCGTTCGGCGGGCCGTTCCCTGAACGCGAGGATGCTGGGGCCCTGGGGCAGCCGCTGGGTGAGCACGAAGGACACGACCGACGCGATCACCACCAGGGCCACCGTGTCCACGTTGCCCAGCAGGAGCACGACCAGGACGACACTGCTCACCGGCAGCCGCAGGGCCGCGGTCACGGAAGCAGCCATCCCGGCCGCCATCGCCGGGACCAGTCCCAGGCCCGGCAGCGGCGCCAGCAGCACGCCGAACGCCCCGCCCAGGAACAGGGCGGGGAAGACGGGGCCACCGCGCAGGCTGCCCAGACACAGCGCGTACGCCAGGCCCTTGAAGGCCAGTACGGCGATGAGGGCGCCCACCGGCCAGGCGTGCGGGTCCCGCGCCAGCTCGGACAGGGTGGACTCGCCGGACAGGGCCGCCTCGGCGGGGGACCGCCCCGTGGCGACCGCGTAGAGGGTGACGCAGACCGCCGCACCCAGCGCGCAGAGGGTCGTGTTCCGTACCGTCCGGGTGGTGACGAAGCGCGCTGCGAAGCGGCCGCCGACGAAGATCCAGTGGACGAGGAAGGCCATGGCGGGCGCCAGCAGCACCACCCACAGCACGTCCCCCCAGTCGAGCGGGGGCGGCTTGGGCAGGCCGATGGACAGGCTGCCCGTCTCGAGGCCGGTCCATCGGACGAACCCGGTGAAGATCAGGTCGCCGATCCCGCTGGCCAGGAGGGCCGGCAGCATCACCGCGAACAGCTGCGGGCCGCCCAGCCCGGCCACCTCCATCAGCAGCACCGCGCCCACGATCGGGTTGCCGAAGAGCGCGGAGATGGCGGCCGCCGCCCCGGCCGCGCCGAGCAGGGACGTGCTCGCCTCGGTCTCCGGCGCCCGCACCAGCCTCGCGAACGCCAGGGCCAATCCGCCGCCCATGGCGATCAGGGGTGCCTCGGGGCCCAGTACGACACCGAGCGGCAGACCGACCAGAGCGGCGATCAGCACTCCCGGCAGCGCCTGCCGGGTGACGCCGCCGGAGCGCAGGCCCGCCGCCGGGATGTGGCCGCCGCGGCCCGGAAGGCGCGCGACGACCAGGCCGACGACGAGACCGGCCGCCGTCAGCAGGGGCAGCCCCCACCACCAGGGGGCCTGCTTCCAGCCGAGATCCTTGGGCCAGGTCGTCCAGATCAGCTGCTCCAGCCGGTGGATCGCCACGAGGAACCAGAAGGCGATCAGCGCCACCGGGATCCCGATGAGCCCGCAGAAGACGAGGGCCTTGCGGTAGTCCGGCCGTCCCAGCATGGTGCGCAGCAGATCTGCTTCCGAGGGCTGGTTGCGCGCACCGGCCCCGGAGCCGTTCTCCGACGTCGTTGCGGCGATGGGTCCTCCCGGGGTCGGCGCCACGCCACGCGGTCGCGTCGGGCTGACCGCCGTGGGAGCTTTAGGCGCATAGCACCATGAACATACCCAGGATGGACAGGACGCGCTCGCTGTCCCGGAGTGGCCGTGCGGCGGGCGCAACGGCCGCCCGGATCACGACGGACGCGGGCGGGCGCGGGCGCCGGACCCCGCACGGCGGCCGGGCGCCGCGCTCAGCGGGCCGGGCTCAACGGCTTCTCCAGCACCGCCTTGCGGTGACTGAACGTCTCGATGGAGTAGCGGCCGTGGTAGCTGCCCATGCCGCTCTCACCCACTCCGCCGAACGGCAGGTCGGAGACGGTGAGATGGGCGAGCGGCAGGCCGTGTCCGAGGCCGCCGGAGGACGTCTCGGCGGCGATCCGGGCGCGGGTCTCGCCGGACTCCGAGAAGACGTACAGGGCCAGCGGCTTGTCGCGGTCGTTGATGAAGTCGACGGCCTCGTCCAGTCCGGGGACGCTGACGATCGGCAGGATCGGGCCGAAGATCTCCTCCCGCATGACCGGCGCGTCGGGGTCGACGTCCGCCAGCACGGTCGGGGCGATGTACTTGGCGGCGCGGTCGGCGACGCCGCCGACAACCGTGCGGCCCGAGTCGAGCAGGCCGGTGAGCCGGTCGAAGTGGCGTTCGTTGACGATCCGGCCGTACGCGCCGGAGGCCGCGGGGTCGCTGCCGTAGAGCGCTTCGACGGCACGGGTGAGGGCGGGTTCCAGGGCGGCGGCGGTCTCCGGGTCGGTCAGTACGTAGTCGGGGGCCACGCAGGTCTGCCCCGCGTTGAGGAACTTGCCGCGGGCCAGCCGGTCGGCGACGACGTCGAGGTCGGTGCCGCGGTCGACGAACGCCGGGGACTTGCCGCCGAGTTCGAGGGTGACCGGGGTGAGGTGCTCGGCGGCGGCGCGCATGACGACACGGCCGACGGTGCCGTTGCCGGTGTAGAAGATGTGGTCGAAGCGCTCGGCGAGCAGGGCCGTGGTCTCGGGGATGCCGCCCTCGACGACGGCGACCGCGTCGGTGTCGAGGTACTCGGGCAGCAGGCGGGCCAGGGCGGCGGAGGTGGCGGGGGCCAGTTCGCTGGGCTTGGCGACCACCGCGTTGCCCGCCGCGAGCGCGCCGACCAGCGGGGCCAGCAGGAGCTGGGCGGGATAGTTCCAGGGGGCGATGACCAGGACGACGCCGAGCGGGTCGTACTGCGTCCAGGCGCGGGTGTCGTCGCCGAGATGGGCCGGGACCGGGGCCGGCTCGGGGCGCAGCCAGTCGGCGAGGTGCTCGAGGGTGTGGTCGATCTCGCGGACGGTGAAGCCGATCTCGGTGCGGTCGGCCTCGGCGGCGCTCTTGCCGAGGTCGGCGTGGAGGGCGGCGGCCAGGTCGGGACCGTTCTCTGTGAGCATGTCGCGCAGGCGGCGCAGCTGGGCGGTGCGCCATTGGACGGGCTTGGTGCGGCCGGCGCGGAAGGTGGCGCGCAGCCGGGCGACGAGGTCGGCGGGCTGCTCGGGTGTGGGCTGGTTCATGATGCCTCGCTGCTGGAACGATCGGATCGGAATGCAGGTGTATATGCCAACCTTTCATACACCAAAATAAATTCCGGTGCGTCGGGGCAGTCGCCTTCACGTGGGCGGGAGGTGCCGTCGGCGGCGTTCCAGGAAGGCGCGCTCGGCGGGACTCTCGGCGCGTTCGAGGGCCGCTTCATAGGCGTGCGCGGCCTCCGCCTCGCGGCCCAGCCGGCGCAGCAGGTCGGCGCGGACCGCGTGGAAGACGTGGTACGCGTCGAGGTCCAGGGCGTCGACGAGGTCCAGCGCCCGGCCGGGGCCCTCGGTCTCGGCGATCGCGACCGCACGGTTCAGCGCCACGACCGGGCTCGGGGCGACGGCCATGAGCTGGTCGTAGAGCTGTGTGATCTGCCCCCAGTCCGTGGCCCGTGCGCACGGGGCGTCGCTGTGGACGGCCTGGATGGCGGCCTGGATCTGGTACGGACCGGGCTGGTTGCGGCGCAGGCAGCGTCGTACGAGGGACTGCCCCTCGGCGACGAGCTCGCGGTCCCAGCGCTCGCGGTCCTGCTCCGGCAGCGGAACCAGCACCCCGTCCGCGTCCACGCGGGCCTCCCGGCGAGACTCGACGAGCAGCATCAGCGCGAGCAGGCCCGTGGCCTCGGCCTCGTCCGGCATCAGCTCGACCAGGAGGCGGCCGAGGCGTACGGCCTCCGCGCACAGCCCGGGTGAGCCCTCGTACCCCTGGTTGAAGATCAGGTAGATGACGGCGAGGACGCCCGCGAGCCGGTCCGGCAGGTCGGCGTCGCGCGGGACGCGGTAGGGAATCCGGGCGGCGCGGATCTTGGCCTTGGCGCGGACCAGGCGCTGCGCCATGGTCGGTTCGGGCACGAGGAAGGCACGGGCGATCTGCGGTGTGGACAGCCCGCCCAGTAGGCGCAGGGTCAGGGCGACACGCGCCTGGGGGGCGAGCGCGGGGTGGCAGCAGGTGAAGATCAGGCGGAGCCGGTCGTCGCGCACGGGGCCCTCCTCGGCCGGTGCGTCGCCGACGCGCAGCAGGGCGGCCTCGGCGTGTCGCTCGTCGCGTGTCGCCTCCCGGCGCAGCCGGTCGATCGCCCTGTTGCGGGCGGTGGTGATGATCCAGCCGGCCGGGCTGGGCGGCACGCCCGTCTGCGGCCAGCGCTGCACGGCGGTGGTGAAGGCGTCCTGGACGGCTTCCTCGGCGAGGTCGATGTCGCCGAGGAAGCGCACCAGGACGGCGACGGCGCGACCGTACTCCGCGCGGAACACGGCCTCGACGTCGACGGTGCCGGGCACGGGCACTAGTGGCTCTCCACGAAGGGCCGGACCTCGATCGGCAGGGTGGTGGCGCGCACCGCCTTCCTGCCCCACTCCAGCGCTTCGTCCAGGTCGGCGGCCTGGATCAGGCACAGCCCGCCCAGGTACTCCTTGCCTTCGGCGAAGGGCCCGTCGGTGATCAGGACGTCGCCGCCCTCGGGCCGCAGCATGGTCGCGGTGTCGGGGGCGTGCAGACCGCCGGCGAAGACCCAGGCGCCCGCGTCGCGCAGTTCCTGGTTGAATGCCTCGACGTCGCGCATGATCACGGCCATCGCGTCGGGCTCCGGGGGCGTGCCGTCGGTCGGGGTGACCACGCTGAGCAGGTAGTACGTCATGACGTTCTCCTTGGCGTCGTAGCTGATGTCTCACCTCCTACACGAACGGCACACCCCCGGATCGACACCGCGCGCGAACGGATCGGGAGAATCTCCTCCATGGCCGCCGCACCGCACCCGCTGCTCACCACCGCCCGGACCCTCGCCCGCGACCTCCTCGCCCCGAACGCGGAGCGCGTCGACCGGGAGTCGGTGCCCGCCGGTCACATCGAGGCGCTCAGGCGCTCGGGGCTGCTGGGGGTGGGCGCGCCGCGGGAGTACGGCGGTGCGGGCGCCCCCGACGCCGTGGTGCGGGAGGTGCAGGAGATCCTGGCGGGAGCCTGCTGTTCGACCTGGTTCGTGCAGACCCAGCACCACCCGCCGGTCCGCATGCTGGCCGCGTCGCGGCTGCCGGTGCGGGAGCGACTGCTGCGTCCGCTCGCGACCGGCGAGCTGCTGGCGGGCATCGCGTTCGCGCATGTGCGGGCCTTTCCACGGGTGCCGGTGCGGGCCACGGCCGACCGGGGCGGCTGGCGCTTCGACGGAACGGTGCCCTGGTACACAGGCTGGGGCCTGAACGACGTGCTGCTGCTGGCCGGGGTGAGCGACGCCGAGGAGGTGGTGTTCGCGTTCGCCGAGGCCCGCGAGCAGCCGGGGCTGCGCCCGTCGCCGCCGATGCGGCTGGCCGCGCTGACGGCGGCCCGTACGGTCTCGCTGGAGCTGGACGGCCTGTGGCTGCCCGGCGATTCGGTGGTGCTGCGCACCCCGCGGGAGGAGTTCGCGCGCGTCGACCTGCCCCGCAACACCAACGCCTCCCCCGCCGTGTTCGGCGTGGCCCGCGCGGCGCTCGATGTGCTGGATGAGGCCGGTGAGGGCGAGACCGCACGGGTCCTGCGGGCACGGCTCGAGGAGGTGCGGGGCCGGGTGTACGAACTGGCCGCGCATCCCGTGCCGCACGAGCGGATCGCGGAGCGGCTGGAGCTGAAGACGCGGGCCTACGACCTGATGCGGGCCGCCACGACGGCGGCCGTGGTGGCCGGGGGCGGACGGGCCATGGACCTCGACAGCCCCGCCCAACGCCTCGCCCGCGAGGGCCTGTTCCTTCTGGTGCAGGGCCAGACGACCGACGTGCGCCGGGCTCATCTCGACGCGCTCGCGCGGATCTGAGGCCGGTTCGGCTGTTCATCCGACGTTCAATCCGGTGACAGTTTCGGCGCCCCCCAGTGAGCAGAATCGCCTCATGGCGACCGCACAGGCAACCGACATCATCCTCCCCGGCGAACTCAAGGACGTCCCCGGCTGGTTCCCGCCGCTGGACCAGCTGCTGTTCACCTGGTTCCTCGAACGGCAGGAGGCCGCGGGCCTCGGGGGCGACCTGCTGGAACTCGGCGCGTACATGGGCAAGAGCGCGATCCTGCTGGGCAGGCACCGCAGGAACGGCGAGGAGTTCACGGTCTGCGACCTCTTCGGCGGCGAGGCGCCGGACGGGGCGAACCGGGCCGAGACGGCGAAGTCGTACTCCTCCCTCACCCGGCAGGCCTTCGAGCGCAACTACCTCTCCTTCCACGACGCCCTGCCCCGGGTGCTCGAGGCCCCCACCTCCGTGATCACCGCGGAGGTCGCCCCGCGCAGCTGCCGCTTCGTCCACATCGACGCCTCGCACCTGTACGAGCACGTCCGCGACGACATAGGCGCCGCCCGCGACCTGCTGGTGCCCGGCGGCATCGTCGTCCTCGACGACTTCCGTTCCGAGCACACCCCCGGGGTCTCGGTCGCCACCTGGGAGGCCGTGCTCAACCGCGGCCTGCGCCCGGTCTGCCTCAGCACGCAGAAGCTGTACGGCACCTGGGACGATCCGGAGGCCGCGCAGGAAGAACTGCTGGAGATGCTGCGGGCCCGCACGGACGTCGGCCTGAGCGTGCAGGAGGCCGCGGGTCACCGGCTGGTGCGCACCCGCGCCCTCAAGGGCCTGCAGGCCCCGCCGTTCCCCCGCTCCCGTCACCACCGGGAGCCCCAGCCGCAGACGGCCGCCCCGGAACCGGCGCCCGCGACCGCGCCGGCTCCGGTACCCCGCCGCCCCCGGTCCCGGGCACGCCGGATCGGCGCGGACCTGCTGCCGCCGATCGTCACAAGGGCGGTCCGCCGCGCCCTGGCGAACCGCCCTTGAACCACTCCGGCGACGCACCGGCCACGAGGGCCGACCGCGGCCGTCCTCCCGCGGTCAGTCCTCGTCGCCCGCCGGCACCACCACGAGGAAGGCGTCCGACTTCAGATCCATGACGACCGTCGCGGACTGACCCTCGGCGCGGCGCTTGGCCGCGTACTCCTCCGCCGGCCACGATCCGCGCGGAGCTCCCGCCGGAAACCGCTCCAACACCTTCGCGCCCATAGCGGCAGACACCTCCGGATTCGATCTCGGACCATCGTTCTCGTAGATTCCGCTTGCCCCCTGTGAGCGCCGGCATGTCCGGTCGGGCGGAGAGATTTGTCGATAATCCGTCAAACGGTCCCATGCAGCCGGTTCCGCAGCCCCGCGAGGGTGCGGCCCAGCAGCCGGGAGACGTGCATCTGGGAGATGCCCAGCTCGGCTCCTATCTGGCTCTGCGTCATGTCGTGCAGGAACCGCATGGTCAGTATCCGGCGCTCGCGCTCCGGCAGGGCGGCGAGCAGCGGTGCGAGGGTGACCAGGTCCTCCGTCCGGCCGAGGGCGGGGTCCTCGGCGCCGAGCCGGTCGGCGATCCCGGCGCCGTCCTCGTCGGCACCGAAAGGTGCGTCGAGGGACACGGCCTCGTGCCCGTCGGCCGCCTGCAGCCCTTCCACCACCTCCTCCTGTGTCAGCCCCGTGCGCTCGACGAGTTCGCTGACGCGGGGCGAACGCCCCTCGGACTGCTCGAAGGCGATGACCGCTTCGCGCAGCACGCCACGGCACTCCTTCAGCCTCCGGGGGACGTGGACGGCCCAGGTGGTGTCCCGGAAGAACCGTTTGATCTCGCCGACGACCGTCGGCACGGCATAGGCCTCGAAGCCGAAGCCGCGCGTCGGGTCGAACCGGTCGATCGCCTTGATCAGCCCGATGGTGCCCGCCTGCAGAACGTCGTCGCTCATCTCACGGCGCGCCGGGAAGCGCCGCGCCGCGTGCCGCACGATCCACATGTTCAGCTCCACGAGCGTGTTGCGGACGTAGGCGTACTCGGCGGTCCGCTGTTCCAGGGAGCGCAGGCGCTCGAACAGCGGCTCGGACAGGTCGTGGGCGTCTGCCGGACCCAGCTCTGCGGTCTGCGGGCGGCGCACAATTCACTCCTTGGTCGAGACCCCGGCCGGTCGGGGTGTCGCTCCTGTTTCGCCCGCAGCGGCCCCGACGGATGCAGTCGCGCCCGGGTCGGAGCGCCACAGCCGCCCGGGCCACCAGGCCACCGCACCGAGGTCGCGCACCAGGGCCGGCACCAGGAGGGAGCGCACCACGAGCGTGTCGAGGAGTACGCCGAAGGCGACGATGAAGGCGATCTGCGCGAGGAAGGCGAGCGGGATCACCCCGAGGGCGGCGAAGGTCGCGGCGAGCACCACGCCGGCCGAGGTGATCACTCCCCCGGTGCCGACCAGGCCGCGCAGGACGCCCTCCCGCACCCCGTGCCGGAGGGACTCCTCCCGCACCCGGGACATCAGGAAGATGTTGTAGTCGACGCCCAGCGCCACAAGGAAGACGAACCCGTACAGCGGCACCGAGGGATCGCTGCCGGTGAAGCCGAAGACGTGCCGGAAGACGAGGGACGACACACCGAGGGTGGCGAGGAAGTTGAGCCCCACCGTGGCCACCAGCAGGGCGGGCATCAGCAGGGAGCGCAGCAGCAGCGTCAGGATCACGAAGATGATCGCGAGGACCACCGGGACGATCAGGGTGCGGTCCCGTTCGGCGGTGCGCAGGGTGTCGTACTGCTGAGCGGTGTAGCCGCCGACGAGGGCCTTGGCGTCCGGCACGGCGTGCAGGGCCGTCCGCAGCCGGGCCACGGTGTCCTTGGCGCTGTCGCTGTCGGCCGCGGCGTCCAGGGTGACGTCCACGCGCACGCGGCCGTCCACGACCTTCGGGGCACCGCCGGGCCGCCCGGACGCGGTGACCCCGGTCGCGGAGGCGACGCCTTCGGTGCCGCGGGCCGCCGCGAGCACCGGGTCGACGTGGTCGGCGTCGGCGATGACGACGGTGGGGTTGCCCGAGCCGCCGGGAAAGTGCCGGGCGAGGGTGCTCTGGGCGGAGACGGACGGGGCGTCGTTGACGAACGTCTCGTCGAGCGGGACGCCCTTGGAGGCCAGGGTCGGGGCGAAGGCGGCGCCGGCCAGGAGGGCGGCCAGGCAGATGGCCCACACCTTGCGGGGCGCCCGGTCCACCAGGGCGGCGACGCGCCGCCACACGCCGTGGCCGCCGCCCTCGGCGCCGGTGGGGCGCGGGGTGGCGGGCCAGTAGGCGGCCCGGCCCAGCAGGACGAGCACGGCGGGCAGGAAGGTCAGCGAGCTGAGCACGGCGCAGGCGATGCCGATGGCGCCGACCGGGCCCAGGGCGCGGTTGTTGGTCAGGTCGCTGATCAGCAGGGCGAGCAGACCCAGGGCGACGGTCGCGGCGCTGGCCACGACGGCGCCCCAGGACTGCTTGAGCGCGGCGCGCGCGGCGGCGTACCGGTCGGTGCGCGCGGCCAGTTCCTCCCGGTAGCGGGCGGTGATCAGCAGGGCGTAGTCGGTGGCGGCGCCGATCACCAGGATGGACAGGATGCCCTGGACCTGTCCGTCGACGCGGACGAGGTCATGATCGGCGAGCGCGTAGACGACGGCGCAGGCCAGCCCGAGGGCGAACACCGCCCCGACGATGATGACCAGGGGCAAAAGGACACTGCGATAGACGAGCAGCAGGATCACCAGCACGGTCACCAGGGCCACGGCCAGCAGCAGGCCGTCGATCCCGGCGAAGGCGTCGGCCAGGTCGGCCTGGCTGGCGGCCGGTCCGGCCAGCTGGACCGTGCTGCCGGGCACCTTCTCGGCGGCCGCGCGCAGCCGGTCGAGGGTGTCGGGCAGCCGGTCGCCGAGATCGGGGCGCAGCTGTACGACGCCTTCGAGGGCCTTGCCGTCCTTGGAGAGGAGGGCGGGAGAGACGTCACCGACCACGCCGGGTGCACCGGAGAGGGAGGCGAGTGCACGGCCGGCCGCCTCCTGGCGGTCCCGCACCGGGCCGCCCTGATGGTCGGTCCAGACGACGATGGCGGGCAGCGTCTCGTCCTGCTGGAAGGCCCGCTGCTCGCCGATCACCTTCGTGGACTCGGCACTGCGCGGCAGGAAGGCGGCCTGGTCGTTGGTGGCCACCTCGCCGAGCCGCCCGGCGAAGGGGCCGAGCGCGCCGCCGATGCCGAGCCAGACGACGAGCAGGAGGAGGGGTACCAGGAAGCGGCCCCGTCGCGGGGTGAGGGACATGACTCTCCAAGACCTAGGTATCTCAATGAAAAACAATCTCGATGATTGAGATAAGTGGGAACGATGGTAAGTGATGCCCGATCTTCCGTCCCGGGGGCCCGCCCGGATGCACCGCTTTTCCCGCGGTGCCGCCCAGGGCCGACGGGCGGTCAGTCGCCGGCGGACCGCAGCGGCGCGAGTTCCTCGTTCATCGCCGCCAGGAAGCGCAGCACGACGGAGAGCTCCCGCTCGCTGAACTTCCCGCAGGCCGCCTCCGCCGCCTGCGCCAGCGGCCGGAAGTAGGTGCGCGCCGCCGCCCGGCCGTCGGCCGCGTAGTACAGGTGCACCACCCTGCGGTCGGCGCTCTCGCGGACCCGGCGGATGTGCCCCGCCCGTTCCAGCCGGTCGACACAGGCGGTGACGGCACCGGAGGTCAGTCCGAGATGCTCCCGCAGACGGCCCGGCGTCATCGGCTCCTCGGCGTCCAGGATCGCCGCGAGGGCCTGGACGTCCGTGGCGTGCAGCCCCTGCTCGCCCGCGAAGCCGTGCGCCAGACGGTTGATCTCGCCGTTCATCCGGCGCAGCTGCACGGCGAGGGCGTGCAGGTCGATCCCCGCGGGGAGTGCCCCGTCGGGTCCCGGCGCCGCCGCTCGCTGCTCCCGGTCGTCTGCTCTGGCCACGCGATCAGCCTATAGAAGCGCCCGCGCGCATCCGATCCCGCCGCCCCCGTGGAAGTGATCACAGGGACACCGAGAGGAAGGGCCCGGAGCAGATGAACGCTGACGACGACGGACCGGGGCTGCGCTGCCTGGTGACCGGGGCGACGGGATACATCGGCGGCAGGCTGGTGCCGGAGCTGCTCGCCGAGGGACACCGCGTTCGCTGCCTGGCCCGCTCCCCCGGCAAGCTCCGCGACCACCCCTGGGCCGGGCAGGCCGAGGTGGTGCGCGGCGACGTCACCGACGCCGACTCCGTGGCCGAGGCCATGCGCGGCGTCGACGTCGCCTACTACCTGGTGCACGCGCTGGGCTCCGGCAGCGACTTCGAGGAGACCGACCGCAGGGCGGCACGGATCTTCGGCGCGGCGGCCCGGGAGGCCGGCGTACGGCGCATCGTCTACCTCGGCGGCCTGACGCCCTCGGGGGTCCCGGAGAACGAGCTGTCGCCGCATCTGCGCTCGCGGGCCGAGGTCGGCCGGATCCTGCGGGACTCCGGTGTGCCCACCACCGAGCTGCGTGCCGCCGTCGTCATCGGCTCCGGTTCCGTGTCCTTCGAGATGCTGCGCTACCTCACCGAACGCCTTCCCGTGATGATCACCCCGAGCTGGGTGCGCACCCGCATCCAGCCCGTGGCGGTGCGGGACGTGCTGCGCTACCTCGTCGGCAGTGCCCGGATGCCGGCCGACGTCAGCCGCGCCTTCGACATCGGCGGACCCGAAGTGCTGACGTACAAGGACATGATGATGCGCTACGCGGCCGTCGCCGGCCTGCCCCGCCGGGTCATCGTCCCCGTGCCCGTCCTCACCCCCGGGCTGTCCAGCCACTGGGTGGGACTGGTCACGCCGGTGCCCGCCTCGATCGCACGTCCGCTGACCGAGTCGCTGCGCCACGAGGTGGTCTGCCACGAGCACGACATCGCCCGGTACGTGCCCGACGCCCCCGGCCGGCCGATCGGCTTCGACGAGGCGGTACGGCTGGCCCTGCAGCGCGTGCGCGACGCCAAGGTCACCACCCGCTGGTCGTCGGCGTCGGTGCCCGGCGCCCCCAGCGATCCGCTGCCCACCGACCCCGACTGGGCGGGCGGCAGCCTCTACACCGACCGGCGGGAACTCGTCGTCGACGCCTCGCGCGAGGCGCTGTGGCGGGTGATCGAGGGGATCGGCGGCGACAACGGCTGGTACTCCTTCCCACTGGCCTGGGCGGTCCGGGGCCGGCTGGACCGGCTGGTGGGCGGCGTCGGGCTGCGCCGGGGCCGACGGGACGCGGCGCATCTGCGCACGGGCGACTCGCTGGACTTCTGGCGCGTGGAGGAGATCGAGCCGGGCCGTCTGCTGCGGCTGCGCGCCGAGATGAGGCTGCCGGGACTGGCCTGGCTGGAGATGTCCGCCGACACCGACGACGAGGGCCGCACCCGCTACCGCCAGCGCGCCCTGTTCCATCCCCACGGACTGCTCGGCCACGCCTACTGGTGGAGCGTCTCCCCCTTCCACGCCGTCGTGTTCGGCGGCATGGCCCGCAACATCGCGCTCACCGCGTCGCGCACGCCCACCACTCCGGAGAAGGAAAAGACGCCCAGCGGTTGACGGCCGCATCCACCGCGTCCACCGCGCCGGAAGCACCTGATCGGCCGCCCACCCCTTCGCCGCCCCGGAGAGAAGCACCATGAACGTCTCGGTCGTCCTGTTCACCGCCGACCTGCGCCTGCACGACCATCCCCCGTTGCGCGCCGCGAGCGAGGCCCAGGCGGTGGTTCCGCTCTTCGTCCGCGACCGGGGCGTCACCGGTGCCGGGTTCGCCGCGCCCAACCGGCTGGCGTTCCTCGCCGACAGCCTGCGCGATCTCGACAGCGGACTGCGCGAACGGGGCGGCCGGTTGATCGTGCGCTCCGGGGACGTCGTCGAGGAGGTGTGCAAGGTGGTCGCCGAGACCGACGCCGACGAGGTGCACATGGCCGGTGACGTCAGCACCTACGCCCACTTGCGCGAACGGCGGCTGCGCCGCGCCCTGGAGGCGGAGGGGCGGCGCCTGCACGTCCACGAGACGGTGACCACGGCCGTCACGCCCGGTGCGCTCACCCCGGCCTCCTCGGACCACTTCGCCGTCTTCACCCCCTACTTCCGGCAGTGGGCGCAGACGCAGCTGCGCGACACGCTCGCCGCACCGCGCGCCGTCCATGTCCCGGAGGGCGTCGGCTCCGAGGAACTGCCCACCCGCTCCGGGCTGTCGGGGCTGTCCGAGGGCCTGGCGGCCGGCGGGGAGGTGGAGGGCCGCAGGCGCCTGGCCGCCTGGCTGCGCGACGGGATCGCCGCCTACGAAGACCGCCACGACGACATGGCGGGCGACGCCACCTCGCGCCTCTCGCCCCATCTGCACTTCGGCACGCTCTCCCCGGTCGAACTAGTCCACCGGGCGCGCAAGGTCGCCGGCCCCGGCGCCGAGGCCTTCGTCCGGCAGATCGCCTGGCGCGACTTCCACCGCCAGGTCCTGGCCGCCCGGCCCGCGGCCGCCACCGCCGACTACCGCACCAAGCACGACCGTTGGCGTTCGGAGCGCACCGCCCGCGAGGACGTCGAGGCGTGGAAGGAAGGCCGCACCGGATACCCGGTGATCGACGCTGCGATGCGCCAGCTGCGGCACGAGGGCTGGATGCACAACCGCAGCCGCCTGCTGACCGCGAGTTTCCTGTGCAAGACCCTGTACGTCGACTGGCGCGTGGGCGCCCGGCACTTCCTGGACCTCCTGGTCGACGGCGACGTCGCCAACAACCAGCTGAACTGGCAGTGGATGGCGGGCACCGGCACCGACACCCGCCCCAACCGGGTCCTCAACCCCCTCACCCAGGCCAAGCGTTACGACCCCGAGGGCGCGTACGTGCGCCGCTGGGTCCCCGAACTCGCCGCACTGGAGGTCCCGTACGTGCACGAACCGTGGAAGCTGCGGGGCCTGGACCGTGCCGCGCTCGACGGCTACCCGGACCCCGTCGTCGAACTCTCCGAGGGCCTCGCCCGCTTCAAGCAGGCCCGCGCCCGCGACTGAGGAGCCCTCACATGGCCACCCCCCACTGGCTGTTCGGCGACCAGCTCGGCCCGCACTTCCTCACTCCCGGCGACGGCGGACCGGACCGCGGCGCACCGGTCGTGATGATCGAGGCCCGGTCGGTCTTCCGGCGCCGTCGCTTCCACCGCGCCAAGGCACACCTCGTGCTGTCCGCCATGCGCCACCGCGCCGCCGAACTCGGCGACCGGGTGACGTACGTACAGGCGGAGACTTACCGCGAGGGACTCCGAAAGGCGTTTTCGGGCGGGCCCTTGACGGTTCATCACCCCACGTCCCGGGCCGCGCTGGGGCTGGTGTCGTCGCTGCCCGACGTGACCGTGCTGCCCGCGCGCGGCTTCCTGGCCGCGCACGCGGACTTCCGTGCCTGGGCGGACGGCCATGGCGGACAGCGGCTGTTGCAGGAGGACTTCTACCGCTGGGTGCGCCGCGGGCACGGCCTCCTCCTCGACGGTGACGCCCCCGCGGGCGGGCGCTGGAACCACGACCACGACAACCGCGAACCCCCGCCGAAAGGGGCGAGGAAGCTGGGCGCCCCGGCGCCCTACCGGCCGCGCGAGGACGACATCGACGCCGAGGTCCGCCACGACCTCGACCGCTGGGAACGCGAGAAGGGCATCCGGTTCGTGGGGCGCGACGGACCCCGCCGGTTCCCGGCCACCCGCCGCGAGGCCCTGGCCGCACTCGCCCGGTTCGTCGACCACCGGCTCGCCGGCTTCGGCCCGCACGAGGACGCCGTGCTCGCCGGCGACCCGGTGATGAGCCACAGCCTGCTGTCGTCCTCGCTCAACCTCGGGCTGCTGGATCCGCTGGAGTGCGTCGAGCGCGCCGAGGACGCCTGGCGCTCGGGGGCCGCGCCGATCAACAGCGTCGAGGGGTTCGTACGGCAGATCGCCGGCTGGCGCGAGTACGTGTGGCAGCTGTACTGGTACTTCGGCGAGGACTACCGGCACCGCAACGCCCTGCGCCACCGGGCGCCGCTGCCCGAGTGGTTCCTGGAGCTGGACGCCGACGCGGTCACCGCGCGCTGTCTGGCCACGGTCCTGGCACAGGTGCGCGACACCGGCTGGACGCACCACATCCCCCGCCTGATGCTGCTCGGCAGCTACGCCCTGCAACGCGGCTGGGACCCGGCCGCGGTGACCGACTGGTTCCACCGCTGCTTCGTCGACGGCTACGACTGGGTGATGCTGCCGAACGTGGTGGGCATGTCCCAGTACGCCGACGGCGGGCGCATGACCACCAAGCCGTACACCTCGGGCGGCGCGTACGTGAACCGGATGAGCGACCTGTGCGGGCCGTGCGCCTACCGGCCCACCGACCGCGTCGGCGAGGCGGCCTGCCCGTTCACGGCCGGCTACTGGGCCTTCCTGCACCGCCATCGCGCCCGGCTGGAACCCAACCCGCGCATGACCCGGGCGGTGCGCGGCCTGGACCGTCTCCGGGATCTCGACGACCTCCTGCGCGAGGACGAGCGCCGGGGCGACGGCCCGCCCTGACGCCCCGCCGTCAGGCGCGATGCAGGTCCCGCAGTACCTCCCGGGCCGCGCGCGCCCCCGAGGCGAGGGCGCCCTGCACCGAGCCGGTGGAGCGGTGGTCGCCGCACACGTAGCGGCGCGGGCCGACACGGCTGGTGCGGCTGAGCGGCTGCGGGGGCGGCATGGCGGGCAGCGCCTCCTGGATCGTGCGGCTGGTCAGCAGGTCCCAGCCGTCGGTGTCGGCGTCGTACACCTCGGCGAGTGCCTCGCGCACCGCCGCCTCCCGCTTCTCGGCGTCCTCGCCGAGGACGGAGGTGGCCACGAGGGCGGAGCCCGCGGGCGCGTAGTCGGGGACGACCTCGCTGAGAACGCACGTGTTGAGGAAGCGGCGGCGCTCGTCGACGAGAAGGGTGGGCTCGGCCAGCGGCGGACGCGGCGCCACGTGGTAGTACGTGGTCACCGTCCGGTAGCCGGGCAGCTCGAGCCCCGGTAGCAGGCGGCCGGCCGGGCCGGGCCCGGTGGCCACCACCACCGCACGGGCGGGCAGTTCGGCGCCGTCGTCCGTGACGGCGCCCTCGTCCGTCAGCCCGGTCACGGCAGTCTCCAGCCGGACCGTGCCGGTCGGCAGCGCGCCACCCAGCGCGCGGGGCACCGCCCCGATCCCGGCGGTGGGCAGGCACAGGGTGCCGCGCAGCATGCTGCGCCACACGAGGTGGAAGAACCGGCTGGAGGTCTCCAGTTCGTCCTCCAGGAAGACCCCCGACAGAAACGGCCGGAAGAAGCGCTCGACGAACGTCTCGGAGAACCCCGCGTCGGCGAGCGCGGTGCGGGTGGTGCTCTCCCGCGAGCGCTTCACCAGGCGTACGGGCGCGAGCATGTCGCGCGCCGACAGCAGGCCGAGCGCCGCCAGATCACGCGGACCGGCGAGCCGACCCGGCAGGAGGTCGGGCAGGGTGCGGGGGCGCCGCGTGGGGTCGCTGAAGCGGAGCCTGCCCCGCGCGGTGTGCGCGAGGAAGCCCGGCGTGAACGGCCGGAGCCCCAGGTCGCGCAGCGTCAGACGGTGCCGGACCTGCGGATAGGAGGTGTTGAAGACCTGGAAGCCGCGGTCGACGACGAAACCCTCCACGCGGTCGGAGCGCATCCGGCCGCCGACCGCGTCGGACGCCTCCACCACGCCGACCTCGAGCCCGACGGCGAGCAGGTCCCGGGCGCAGGCGAGTCCGGCGACACCCGCGCCGATCACGAGGACGTCGGGAGTACGGGCGGGCGCGGGCATGGTGGGCTCCTCGTGGTCTCGGACGTCCGGTCGGGTGGTGGTGCGTCGGCGCACGCCTGTGTCGATGCCTTCCCGTCCCACGCGTTCCCCGGATGCGCCCACCGCTACCGCGCCGGGGCAGCACAGCGTCCGTCGGCTGCTCACTGCGCCCCGATGCGCTCCTGGACCGGTGCAGGCCCTTGCCGCCCACGCGCCCCATGCGCCGACGGCAACATCGCCGCGCCCCACCAGCGGATCGCCGCTTCAGCCTGTTCTCCCGCACGTCACCCGGATGGCTCTCACGCACCCGCGACCAGCGGCCGTCTGCGGACCCGGCGCCCGAGGCGGTTCTCCCCCACGCCCCCATCCACCCGACGGCCCTCCCACTGCCGCTGGCGAGGGCCCCACCCGCCGCCACCCCGCAGCCATTCCCTGACCGGGCGCCTGAGTCCCGGACCGGGTGCCTGAGCCGAGTCCCCCCGACGCCTCCGTGCACCGCACGGCCCGACCGCGACCGGCCGCACGGCCACACCCGACCCCGCGCCCCCGACGGCTGCCGTCGCTCGTCGGCAATCGGTGTGCCGCCGGAACGCGGCGGTGGTCGGCATGGGGGGCGAGCCGTCAGTGGCGTTCGCTTGCCTTCTCGCCCTGGTGGGCGCCGGAGAGGAGGTCCAGGGCCTGCCGCAGGGTCTGCGGCCTGGGCAGGCCCCGCGTCGAGGGGCCGGACCAGCCGGGTCCGGCCAGGACGACCAGGGGCCCGCGCCGCGCGCCCTTGACCCCCCACTGAGTGTCGGCGACGTGCCGGGCCAGCGGCAGGCTGGCGGTGGAGCGCGCCTGCGCCCACAGCACCACGGCCGACGGCCCCAGCCGCTGCACCGCCGCGGTGAGCGCCTCCACCGGTACGGCGGCGCCGAACATCCGTGTCGGCAGGTGGAGCGCGCCCAGGGCGGCGTTGAGCGCCTCGATCGCCAGGGTGTGCTGTTCACCGGGGACACAGGCCAGCAGGACGGGCCCGGTGGCCGAGACATCCCCCTGCCGCTCGGGCGCCGGGGTGTGCCTGCGCAGGGTGGTGGAGACGTGCCAGGACAGCATGTGCTCGACCTCGACGTAGCGGTCGCCGGACGAGGCCCACTTGCGTCCCACGGCGTGCAGGGTCGGCGCCATCACCTCCTGCCAGGCGACGGCGATGCCGTACTGCTCCACGGCGGCGGCCAGTTGGGCCTCGACGGCCGGGGCATCCAGTCGTACGGCGGCGCGGGCCAGCCCCCGGCACTCCTGGCGGACATCGCCGAGGGGCAGGGTGCCGGCCGCTTTCGAGCGGCTCGGCGGCGAGGGCTGCACGTCCGCCTCGGCCGTTCCGGGCGGGGTCTCGGCCGTCTCCTTCGCGGCCCGGGCCGCCTCCGCGGGCGGTACCCCCGACGAGGTCAGCCGGCACATCGCCTCCAGCACCGCGACGTCCTGCCGGGTCCAGCGGCGGTGCCGTCCGTCGGCGCGGGCCGCCGGGCCGATGCCGTAGCGGCGGTCCCAGGAGCGCAGCGTGGTGGGCGAGACCCCGAGCCGCCGGGCCAGGGCGCCGGTCGTCAGGGGCACGCCCGCCTCGGTGGCGGGCTGCGCCTCGCCCCGGTCCTCGCCGTGCGTGACATCCCCGTAGGCGGCCGCTTCGCTCATGCGACGAGCCTATACGACGCAGAAACGATGCGAGTTGATGACCTTGTTCGCGGGCTCGCAGCATGGACGAACCGGCAGCCGCCCCAACGGTCGCGTCCGGTCCGCCCGCTCGTCCGACGCGAGGAGCCGCACATGTGCCCGCAGCACAGCACCGTCGCACCGGCCCCTGCGGCAGCCCGCCCCGGCCATGCACCCTTCCCACCCTCACAGGCCCCGGCGGCGGATTCGCTGGCCGAGGACGAACTCGCCCGTGGGCTGGCCGAGGGCGACGAGTACTGCCTGGAGGCGGCCTACCGCCGCTGGTCGTCTCTGGTGCACTCGCTGGCCTGGCGTTCTCTGGGCGACGCGAAGGAGGCGGAGGACGTCACCCAGCAGGTGTTCCTCGGGGTGTGGCGCGGACGCCGGGCCTTCCGGCCGGAGCGCTGCACGGTCGGTGGCTGGATCGTGGGCATCACCAGGCGCAAGATCGCCGACGCGCTCTCGGCGCGCACCCGCCGCCTGGCGGCCGTGGCCTCCGTCGGCTCGTCCTCGTCCCTGTCCTCGTCCGATCGCTCGGCCGCGCAGCCCGACGCCGCCCTCGACCGCGTGCTCGTGCTGGACGAGCTGGCCAGGCTGCCCGCTCCTCAGCAGCGGGTGCTGCGGCTGGCCTTCTACGAGGACCTCACCCAGACGCAGATCGCCGAGCGCACGGGCTGGCCGCTGGGCACGGTGAAGAGCCATGCGCGCCGCGGCCTGCACCAGCTGCGGCGGCGCCTGCAGGAGGAGGACCTCTGAAAGGCTCACGAGTGACCGCTCGCACCTCTTTTCGACGCAGAAACGCTGCGCCACTGTGAACCCACCCGTTACGAGAAAGGGGCGGCGGATGCCCGGCCCGTACCGCGTCGGCCACGTACCACCGGACCTCCTCGTGGCCATCGCCCTCGACGGGAGCCGGCTGTCCCGCTCCGCGGACGTGGTGGCGGCCGAGGGGCATGTGGCGGAGTGTCTGCAGTGCGCCGACGTGCTCGCCGGGCTGCTGCGGGCCGTCGCGGCGGGCCGGAGCATCCGGCCGGGCGGCGGCGCGGCCCGGCGGCTTCCCGCCCTGGGGCGGCGGGCGGTCGCCGAGCGGAAGCGCGGGCCGGCCGGGCCCGGCGGGAGCGCCCCGGCGGCGCTGCCGGGGCCCGTGGGGGTGCTGCTGGCCCTGGTCGGGGCCGTCGTCCTGGCGCGCCGGTGGCGTGGGAATCTCCGGCGGCGCACCGCATCCGCTACGCGCCTTGCCACGGAAGTAGGAGTGAACCCCGGTACCGGCTGACGGTCCGGCGGGTCGGGGGGCTCCCCTCCTCCCCGACGGCCTCCGGGGAGGGTCGGCGCCCCCCGGAGGCCCCTCCCGCGGACGACGCGCTCAGCGGCCGGGGACCAGCCACGGCTCCTGCGGCAGCGGACTGCCGGTCTCCAGCAGGGACTTGAGGTTGGACAGCACCGCGGGCCAGCCGAGCGATACGTCGGACAGTGCGCCCTCGTCCCACAGGTCCTCGTGCGTGACGGTGAGGCGGACGATGTCCTCGTGCGGGGTGATGTCGAAGGTGACCCGGGCGTATGTGTCCTCCTGACCCTCCTTCTGCGGATCCACCCAGGTGGCGACCAGACGCGTGGGGGGCTCGCTCTCCACGACGGTGCCGACGACGTCGGCGATGCCGGAGCCGTCCGTGCGGACGTGCTCCCAGCGTGAACCCCGACGCCAGTCCGAGACGTTGCTGTGGCCCCAGTAGGAGGCGGTCAGGTCGGCGTCGGTGAGCGCCTCCCAGACCTTCTCGGGCGTGCTGCGGATGTAGGTGACGTACACGAACGTGGGCTTGTCGGTCATGGCTTCCTCGGCTTGTCGTTTCACAGCGCCGAGCGCGCTCAGGCGCGGGCGCTCGAACTTGTCGATCCACCGTTCCTGGATCTCGTGCAGCGGGACCGGGTTGAGGTAGTGCAGCTTCTCCCGCCCCCGCCGGACCGTGCTGACGAGGTTCGCGGCCTCGAGGACTGCCAGGTGCTGGGTCACCGACTGGCGTGCCATGTCGATGCGCCCGCACAGCTCGCCCAGCGTCTGGCCGTTGTGCTCGTGCAGCCGGTCCAGCAGCCGCCTTCGCGTGTCGTCGGCCAGCGCCTTGAAGACCTTGTCCATCCCGGTGTCGCTCTCTTCTCGCACACGCAACGTTATGCAGGTAATTACCTGCATGTCAATGATCCGGTCTCGCCGACGGTGAAGGAGATCCACGCGTCGGGCGGCAGTCCGGGCCGGTCCGGCACCGGCCGCGGCTCCTCCGACCAGGCGTGACCGGCGAGTTCGCGAGCGGCGCGGCGCCAGAAGCGGACCGCTGCCTCGTTGTCGTACTGGAAGGCGACCTGCCAGGGACCCGGGTGCCTGGCCACCACCTCCCGCACCGCCCGCAGACCGATGCCCTCCCGTCGCGCGCCGCGCACCACGAAGAAGCTGTTCAGCACGCGCACCGGGGCGTCCAGCGCGCGGACGAAGGCGAAGCCGACGGGGCGGTCGTCGCGGTGGAAGAGGTACGGCGCCCAGCCGTCCTCGGCGAAGGCCGCCTCGACCCGGTCGCCGCGGAAGGTGCCGTCGGGGTTCGGCAGCACGCCGCGGAAGCCCGACAGGTCATGACGGAACATCAGCCACAGTCGCTCGACGACCGGCCGGTCCGCGGCGGTCGCGAGGCGGACGGACACAACGGGCATGAGGCACTCCTCAGGACGGTCCGAAAGGGTCCGGACATGCGAAAAGCCTCCCCGGCGGAGCGTGTCCGGCCGGGGAGGCCTGTGAGATGCGGAAATCCTAGTGGCTCAGGCGCCCGCGGGTGCCACGTCGGGGTCCTCGGCCTTCAGGTACTCCTCGGTGATCTCCTTCGGTCCGAACGGCCACACCTTCTCGAAGCGGGCCCACAGCAGATAGGCGACACCGCCCAGGGCCAGCCAGGCCAGGGACCACTCGATGGGGTGGCGGCCCGGCGAGTTCTTGTCCGCGTAGCCGTAGATCACGCACCAGCCGACGAAGGCGACGATGCTCGGCAGCGGGTAGAGCCACATGCGGTAGGGGCGGCGCAGCGTGGGCTGTCGTTTGCGCAGCACCGTCAGGGCGACGATCTGGGCGAGCGCCTGGACGAGCACCATCACCGTCGTCAGCAGCTGGATCAGGGTCGCGAGGTCGGTGTGCCGGCCGATGAGGAAGCCGACGGCGGTGATCACTCCCATGGTGGCCAGGCCCAGCATCGGGAAGCGGTGCCGGGGGTGGAGTTTGGCGTAGGGCCGGAAGAAGACGCGTTCGCGGGCCGCGTCGTACGGCACGCGCGAGCCGCCGAGCAGGCCGGTGAAAACGGAGGCGAACGCCGTGATCAGGATGAGCACGGTGACCGTGTCGGCCGCCCCCTTGCCCCAGGTCTTCTCCAGCACCGCCGAGGCCACGGAGGTGGAGGCGATGTCCTTCGGGTCGGTCATGCGGTGCCAGTCGATGACGCCCAGGGTGCCGATCTGCAGCAACAGGTAGATCGCCATGATGCCGACGATGGAGAAGATGATCGAGCGGGGCAGCGTACGGCCGGGGTCCTTGATCTCGGCGCCCATGTAGGCGGTGGTGTTGTAGCCGAGGTAGTCGTAGATGCCGATGGTCAGGCCGGCGGCGAAGCCGAGCCAGAAGTGGTTGCTTCCCAGGTCGAAGGCGTGGGCCGGGTAGGTGAAGGCCAGGTGGGCGCTGAAGTCGGTGGCGGCGGCCAGGATCACCAGGAAGACCGAGGCGATCATCACCGTCCACATCACGGCGGTGATCCGGGCGATGTTCTCGATGCCGCGCCACAACAGCAGCACGACGAGCGCGACGATGCCGAGGCCGATCAGGTCCCCCTGGGTCTTCGTCAGGTCGGGGGCCAGGTAGCCGAGGTACTGCACGAAGCCGACCACGCCCGTGGACATGATCAGCGGAATGAAGAGCATCGCCGTCCAGACGAAGAGGAACGGCATCAGCCGGCCGGTGCGGTACTGGAAGGCCTGGCGCAGGTAGACGTAGCTGCCGCCGGAACCGGGCATGGCCGCGCCCAGCTCGGCCCAGACCAGCCCGTCGGCCAGCGCCAGGATCGCGCCCGCGATGAATCCGATCACCGCCTGGGGGCCACCGAAGGCCGCGACCATCAGCGGGATCGTGACGAACGGGCCGATGCCGCACATCTGGCTCATGTTGATCGCCGTGGCCTGGAACCGGCCGACGCGACGGACGAAGCCACCGGTGGGTGGCGGGCTACCGGACATGAGGGCTCCTGGGGGTGGGTGCGGGGCGAAAGGGTGGGGTACGGCGTGCGGGCCGGTATCCGGTGGCTGACTGGCCGATAAAGTTAAGGAGCCTTACTTGATGCGTCAAGAGGGGAGCCCGTATGCGCCAGAATGGTGCGATGGCCGCCGGTGACGTCATGGAGCAGCAGGAACAGCCCTGGAACCGGCAGCGGTTGCGCAGCACCAACGAGCGGTTGCTCCTGGACCGGCTGCGCGCGTCCGGCGCCGCGTCCCGGGCGCAGCTCGCCCGCGACACCGGCCTGTCCAAGCCGACCGTCTCCAGCGCGCTCGCCTCGCTGGAGTCGGCGGGGCTGGTGCGCGAGGTGGGCACCCACGCGCCCGAACGCGGCCGTACCGCGGTGCTGTACGCGCCGGACCCCGCCGCCGGCCACGCCCTCGGCATCGACATCGGCCGCAGCTGGCTGCGGGTGGCCGTGGCCGACCTGGACGGCACCGTGGTCGCCCGCTCCGACGTGCGCAACCGGGCGCGCAGCTCGGGCGCGCTCGCCGACCTGGTGGTGACGACGGCCCGCCAGGTGGTCGCCGGGTCGGGCGTGGCGCCGGAGGAAGTGGTGCACGCGGTGGTGGGCACGCCCGGCGTCTACGACGAGAAGCAGCGCCGGGTGCGCTACGCCATGCACCTGCCGGGCTGGGGGCGCGCCGGTCTCTTCGACCGGATGCGGGCGGAGCTGGGCGTCCCGCTGGAGGTGCACAACGACGCCAATCTCGCCGCCCTGGGCGAGTACACGTACGGGGTGGGCGCGGGCAGCAGGCTGTTCGCCTACATCCTGATCGGCACCGGGCTCGGGATGGGTGTGGTGAGCGACGGGCGGCTGTTCACGGGGGCGCACGGCCTGGCCGGGGAGATCGGGTTCCTGCCGTGGCCGGGGCAGCAGAAGCCGGCCCGGCTGGAGGACGCGGTGTCGGGGGTGGCCGTCGTGGAGGCGGCACGGCGGTTCGGCATGAGCGGTCAGCTCACGGCCAAGGCCGTGTTCGACGCGGCGCGACAGGGCAACGACGCGGCGGTCAAGGCGGTGCGCCTGGAGGGCGAACGCATCGCGTACACGGTGGCGGCGGCCGCGGCGGTGCTCGATCCGGATCTCGTCGTGCTGGGTGGCGGTGTCGGCCACAGCGTGGACCTGCTGCTGCAGCCCGTGCGCGACAACCTCCGTGCGCTGACCCCGTTGCGGCCCAGGATCGCGCCCAGCCGGCTGGGCGAGGACGCGGTGCTGCTGGGCGCGGTCGCCACGGCTCTCGACACCGCTCGGGACGTGGTGTTCGAGCGCCGGTCGGCCGCCTCCTGATCAACTCGGGCGCGGGCGGGGATGATTGACAGGCTCTCCGCCGGGTCCTAGCCTGCCTCGCGTTAGTAAAGTTTCCTAACTTTACGAAAGCTGGAGCCTCCGTGAACAGACAGCGTCTCGCCACGGCGACCGCGATCCTGGGACTGCTGGGTTCCCTCACCACCAGCGCCTGGGCCGGCGGACCGGACCCGGGCCGGCCGGCCCCGCCCGCCCCGGTCACCAGGGTCCCCGCAGCGCCGGGCACCGCGACCGCACTGTCCGGTTACGCCATCCGGTCGACGGCCGAGGTCACCGACCCGGCGGCCGCCGTCTCCTCCCCCGGCTACCCGGCGACCGGCTGGCACCGGGCCGGACCGCGCTCCACCGTCCTGGCGGCCCTGCTCGCCGACGGCGTGTACGCCGACCCCTTCTACTCGACCGACCAGCGGAAGATCCCCAGGGCCGACTTCCGGGTTCCCTGGTGGTACCGCTCCGACTTCACGGTCTCCGACACCTCCGCGCGCACCTACCTCGACTTCAGCGGGGTGATCTCGGCGGCGGACGTGTACGTCGACGGCAAGCGGGTCGCCACCACGAAGGACGTCACCGGCGCCTACACCCACCACGAGCTGGACGTCACCTCGCTGGTCCGCCGGGGCACGAACACGGTGGCCTTCCGCATCCGGCCCAACGACCCGGTCAAGAACCTCACCATGGGCTGGATCGACTGGCTCCAGCCGCCGCCCGACGAGAACATGGGCATCGTGCGGGACGTCGTGGTCCGCCGCGGCGGCCCGGTCGCCCTGCGCGACGCCCACGTGGTGACGAAGCTGGACGTCCCCTCGCTGGCCTCGGCGGACCTGAGGGTCAAGGCGCGGGCCCGCAACGACTCCGACGCGCCGGTGAGGGCCACGGTCTCCGGCAGCATCGGTCCGACGACGTTCAGCCGGCCCGTCTCCCTCGCCGCCCACGAGACCAAGACCGTCACCTTCACCCCCTCCGACGTGCCCGGCCTGCACCTCACGTCCCCGAAGGTGTGGTGGCCCGCCGGCATGGGCGGTCAGCCCCTGTACGACCTGCATCTCACCGCGTCCGTCTCCGGCTCCCCCTCCGACACCGCGCACGAGACCTTCGGCATCCGTGACGTCAAGGCCCCCCTGAACTCCGACGGCGCCCGCCAGTACCGCGTGAACGGACGCGCACTGCTGATCAAGGGCGGCGGCTGGTCACCGGACGAGTTCCTGCGCTGGGACCGGAGATACGTCGAGGACCGCCTGAAGTACGCCCTCGACCTGGGCCTCAACACCATCCGCCTGGAAGGCCACCTCGAACCGGACGAGTTCTTCGACCTCGCCGACCGCTACGGCATCCTCACGCTGCCGGGCTGGGAGTGCTGCGACAAGTGGGAGGGCCAGGTCAACGGCGACGAGCCCGGCGACAAGTGGACGCCCGCCGACCACCAGGTCGCCAAGGCGTCCATGGCCGCCGAGGCCGCCCGGCTGCGCGACCACCCGAGCGTCGCCTCGTTCCTCGTCGGCAGCGACTTCGCTCCCGACGCGACGATCGAGAAGAACTACCTCGACGCGCTGAAGGCGGCCGACTGGAACACCCCCGTCGTGGCCGCCGCCTCCGACAACGCCTCGCCCCGACTGGGCAGTTCGGGCATGAAGATGACCGGCCCCTACGACTGGATCCCGCCGGACTACTGGTACGCCAAGCGCGAGGGCGGTGCCACCGGCTTCAACTCCGAGACCAGCGCGGGCCCCGACATCCCCACCCTCGACACCCTGCGCCGCATGATGACCCCGGCCGAACTGGACACCCTCTGGAAGGACCCGAGCGCCAGGCAGTACCACCGCTCACCGTCGTCCACCTTCGGCACCCTCAAGCTCTACGACGACGCCCTCGCCGGCCGCTACGGCGCCCCCACCGGCCTGACCGACTACGTCAGGAAGGCCCAACTCGCCCAGTACGAGAACGTCCGCGCCCAGTTCGAGGCGTACGGGCGCAACGCCACCGACGCCGCCAAGCCCTCGACGGGCGTCGTGTACTGGATGTTCAACAGCGGCTGGACCTCACTGCACTGGCAGCTGACGGACCGTTACCTCGACCAGGGCGGCGCCTACTTCGGGGCCAAGAAGGCGAACGAGCTGCTGCACGTCCAGTACTCCTACGACGACCGTTCGGTGGTGGTCGTCGACAACCGGCACACGGCAGCCTCCGGCCTCACCGTCCGGGCGGCCCTGTTCAACCCCGACGGCACACAGAAGTACGCCAGGACGGTCACCGGCGTAACGGTGAAGGGCGACGGCGCGCACGCGAGGACACTCACCCTGCCCTCGTCGGTGAGCGGGCTGGCGACGACGTACCTGCTGCGGCTGACCCTGGCCGACGGCTCCGGCAAGGAGGTCAGCCGGAACGTCTACTGGCTGTCCACCAGGCCCGACACGCTCGACTGGGCCCACACCGACTGGTACTACACACCGACGACGAGCTACGCCGATCTCAAGGGCCTGGCCTCCATGGCGCGGGTCCCGGTGTCGGCCACGGCGTCGACGGTGAGCTCGCACGGCACGTCCACGACGACGGTCACCCTGCGCAACACGGGCAGCGGCAGAACCCCCTCGCTGCTGACGGACGTCCACCTGGTGGACGCCAAGGGGCGGCCGGTGCTGCCTGTGCGGTGGTCGGACAACGAGGTGAGTCTGTGGCCGGGCGAGTCGGTGACGCTCACCGCCCGCTGCCGCACGGCCGATCTGCACGGCTCGGCACCGCGTCTGCGGATCTCCGGCTGGAACACGCCGGAGCACACGGTTCCGGCCGCCTGACCGGCGGGGCCCGGCCCGGCGGCCGGGCCCCGCGGGTCTCAACTGACGTTCAGGGCCGTGTCGTCGATGACGAACGAGGTCTGCAGGGTGGAGCCCTCGGTGCCGGTGAACTTCAGCGTGACGGTCTGGCCGGCGTAGCTCGCGAGATTGAAGCTGCGCTGGGTGTAGCCGCTCGCGGCGTTCAGGTTCGAGTACGTCGCCAGGGTGCCCAGCACGGTCCCGGAGCTGTTGAGGACCTGGACCTTGAGCGTGTCGTAGGCCGTGCTCGTACTGGTCTCCGCCGTGTCGACATGGAGATAGAAGCTCAGGGCGGCGCTGGTGCAGCCGGACGGGATGGTCACCGACTGCGACAGCGTGTCGGTGGTGGCGCTGCCGTAGCCGTCCAGCCAGGCGTAGTACGAGCCCGTACGCGCCGACTCGCCCGTCGCGTTGGTGATCACACCGCTGGAGGCGCTCCAGGTGGTGCTGCCCGACTCGAAGCCGTTGTTGCCGAGCAGCTGGGCAGCCGTGCAGGTGCCTGACCCCCCGCCGCCCCCGCTGCTGCTGCCCGCGCCGGCCAGCCACGCGGTGGCGTTCAGGGCCAGGGCGGCATTGGTGGCGCCGGAGTCGTTCCAGCCGTCGTAGAGGGTGTTGCCGGACTGGCCGGTGCCGTCGTCGATGGGTGAGCTGTCGCCCCAGAAGGCGACGCGGCCGCTGCCGAAGGTGGACGTCAGGAAGAACGCGCCGGTGTTCCCGGAGTAACCGGTGCGGTAGAGCAGGCCCTTGACCGCGGAGTTGTCGGCGGGCTTGAGGGTGGCGGTGGTGCCGCTGGCGATGAGGCTCTTGGAGACGTTTCCGAAGGAGCCGTGCAGCACCGGGTCGGTGCTGTCGCTGATGGCCGAAGGGTAGTCGGAGCTGATGCTCAGCGAGTCGATGGAGAAGCCGAACGGGTCGGTCGAGTCGACGCTGTTGTTGGTCATCAGGTCGTTGAGGATCTCGACCGCGTCGTAGCCGTCGTTGTTGCGGTCGGCTCCGGTGTGATCGGAGATCATGAACAGTCCGCCGCCGTTCTTGACGAACGTCATGATCGCCGTCTTCTCGGCGCTGGTGAACAGGGTGTTGGGCTCCGGCAGCACCAGGGTGTCGAAGTTCGACAGGTCGGTGGACGACGAGCCACCGTAAGTGAGGGCGCTGGTGGCCGTCTTGAGGCTGTAGCTGCCGGTCTTCTGCAGCGCCACACCCCAGGACGACAACGCCCCCGTCCAGTCCGTCTCGGCGGACGGGGTCGCGTCCTGACCGAGCGGATCGGGCTTGCTGGTCGAGATGATCCAGTCGGCGTTGCCCGCCTCCTCGGCGTGACCGTCGTCGAAGAGGACGCGATGGGTGGTGGCCGCGTGGGCGGGTGTGGCGCCCGCCGTGGCCTGGAGAGCGGCGCCCGTGCCGAGCAGACCGAAGACCGCGAGGGCCGTGGCGAGTCTGTGCCGCGTTCGGGAACGAGTGAGCATCCGGCGTACCTCCGAGTGGGGTTGGGGACGAGTGGTGCGGGATGCGGGGCCGGACCTACGCGCGTAGAAAAAGGGCATCTGCGCGCGTAGAGATTCGGTCGCACGGGACCCGTGCGATTGATTGAACGGTACATGGCAGAACAGGGGCTGAACAGGCGTCACCGGCCCGGCCCCCGGGAGATGACCCGACGTTGACCCGTGCTTGAAACGGAACGGACTGTCCCCCTCTGCAGAGGGCATCTGCCTAGTGCGGGGGTCTTCGAAAGAGGGGTGGAGATGGAGATCTCAGGCATCATCAGCGCCATCGTGATCGGCATCGTCATCGGCGTGCTCGGACGGCTCGTCGTGCCCGGCCGCCAGCGCATCGGGATCCTGCTGACGATCCTCGTCGGCATCGTGGCCGCGCTGATCGGATCGGCGTTGGCGAGTGCGTTCGGCGTGGCCGACACCAAGGGCATCGACTGGATCGAGTGGCTCATCCAGATCGGCCTCGCCGCGCTGGGCGTCGCCGCGCTGGACCGGACGCGGGCGCGCCGCTGACGGATGCGGTAGGCCCGGCAGGGGTCATCAGCCCTGGCGGGGTGCGGTGGTCAGGCCCGCCGACGCGGCTCCCCTCAGCAGTCGGCGGGCCCGTCGCCTCGACCGTGCGCCCTGAGCGGGAGAGTCGGACGCGGCGGGAGGCTGTCCCCCGGGTGGTGTACCCATGAACGAGACTGCCAGCCGCGCCGGTCGGTGACGCGGGGCCGTTCGGCCCCCGACTGCGGTCCAACCAGCCCCAGTTGGCGCTTCAACGGCGCGCCGAGGACGCCGCCGACGCCGCGAGGCCGTCACGGCAGGAGGCGTACTCGGGCGTCCAGCCCAGCTCTCGCTCCGCCTTCGCCGAGGACACGCGCATGCAGGTCGACATCATCGTGTGCGCGTAGGGCAGGGGCCGGATCAGCCACAGCGGCACCGTCAGCGGCTTCGGCAGACCGAACTCCTCACCCACGCAGAGGAGATGGGCGCGGAAGCCGAGCGGGGTGCGGTCCGCGACGTTGTACGCCTGGCCGGCCCGGCCGCGTTCGACGGCCGCGGTCACCGCGCGCGCCGCGTCGGCGAGATGGACCCAGGGCAGGACCCGGCCGTGGTCATCGGGAGCGGGCAGTTGCCGCTTGTGCAGCAGCGCCACGACGGCGTCCGTGCCGCCGGGGCCGTAGAACAGGCCGAACCGCAGCGCGATGCCTGCAAGGCCGGCCGCCTCGAAGGTGAGTTGTTCCTTGATCCGCATGCCCTCGACGTGCCGCTCCAGCTCCGGGGTGGTGCCGCGCGGACCGAACGGGTCGTCCTCGGTGAGGACGCGGTCGCCGAAGTCCCCGTAGCCGTAGCCGAAGACCATCGACTCGCTGACGAAGCGCCGTGCTCCGGTGGCCTGCGCCGCCTCGATGAGGTGGGCGGTGCCGGCGACGCGCAGCGCGTCGGTGGCGTACATGTCGCGATGGCGCATCGGTGGCTTGCGCAGCGCGGTGGCGGCGTGGACGACGGTGTCGAAGTGTCGGCCGTCGACGGCGCGCAGCAGCCCGTCCCGGTCCATGAGGTCGGCGCGCAGCTGGTGGGCCGGTCCCCGGCCGAGCCCGGTGACCTTGTGCCCGGCCTCGGTCAGGACGCGGGTGAGGTGACCGCCGAGGACGCCGCCGGCGCCCGCGAGGAGGATGCTCTGGTTCCTGTGGTTCGTCGTCATACCGATGCGACGGACCCGGTCGCCACGGATGTGACATCCCGCGCAAGCGAACCTCGCCACGGTTGCGGGAGGCGGCCGGACCTGGCCTAGGGAACGTAGGTGTACGGAGTCGTCGTGGTCAGCGGCGCGAAGCCGAGCCGCTCCAGGATGGGCCTGCTCTGGCTGGAGGCGTCGACCTGGAGGTAGCGGTAGCCGCGCTCGACGGCCGCGCGGGCGCGGTGGGCGACCAGCGCGCGGTACACGCCGCGCCCGCGCCAGCCGTCGACGGTGCCGCCTCCCCACAGCCCGGCGAACCGGGTGCCGGGCAGGAGTTCCATACGGGCCGCGCTGACCGGTTCCTCGCCGGCGAGCGCGACCACCGCGAGGATCGTGTCCGGTTCCGCCGCCAGCCGGGCCAGCAGTTGCTCACGCAGCCGGGAGCCGTCGGTGCCGAACGCCTTCTCGTGCACGTCGGCCACGAGGTGCACGCCCGCCGCGTCGGTGACCGGCAGCAGGCGGACGCCCTCGGGCGGCTCGGCGTCGAGGTCCAGACCGGCGGCCTCGGCGATCATCAGCGTCTCCTCGGGCTCGGCCGTGAACCCGGCGGCCCTCAGCCGCTCCCCCAGGTCCACCGGCCGGTCGTGGCCGTACAGCTTCCACTCGAACTCCCGGCCCAGGCCGGAGAAATAGGCGATCTGCTGGGAGATCGCCGCCTGCGCGGTCGTCCCGTCCAGGTCGGACCAGACGACGCCGTTCCAGCCGCGCGCGGTCGACACCTGGCGCACCACGCCGCCCACCCTCTCGACGCGCGTGTCGGGGCCGTCCGGCTGGGCACCCTCGCGCATGTCACGGTCGAAGAGGGCGAGCACCGCTGCATGATCCATGGGGTCACTCCAGCACCCGGCACCGAACGCGGCAACAGCTTTACGCGCGGCGGCGGGGCGGGCGGCGAGCCAGGCGGCGTCGCGGGGCGGGCGCCGAGCCTCCGAGCCGCGAGCCAGGCAGCGTCGCGAGGCAGGCGGCGAGCCTCCGAGCCGCGAGCCAGGCGGCGTCGCGGGGCAGGCGGCGAGCCTCCGAGCCGCGAGCCAGGCGGCGTCGCGGGGCAGGCGCCGAGCCTCCGGGACGCGAGCCAGGCGGCGTCGCGGGCCGGGTAGCGTCGCGGGCCTGGCGGAGTCACCCGCCGGTCGGCGTCACGCGCCCGTCGGCATCACGGGCCGGGCGGCGTCACAGGCCGGGCAGCACCCGTGCGGACACTGTCGGGGAACGAGGTGGCGCCGGACGTGGTCGTGGAGGGCCCGGTACCGGAGCTGGTGCCGCGGGTGCGCGCGCTGCGCCGCCGGTTTCACCGCGGGGAGGCCCGAGACGGACGGGGCTCCGTTCAAGGTGCAACGATGCGCGCCCCGTGCCTAGGCTCTACAAATAAGCAGACCAGGTGGACCCGGTCCCCTCCGACGGGGGGAGGCGCTTGCCCTTGCTGCCCGCACACCGGCTGATGGTCGCTCATGCCGCGGTGGTCGCGGCGGCCACGACCCTGTATGTGACGGTGCCCGCGGCACGCGCTCCGGCGTGGGCGGTCATCGGTGTCGCGGGGGTGGTCGCGGTACTGACCGGTGTGCGTGTCCACCGGCCCGCCCATCGCTGGCCGTGGTGGCTGCTGGCCGCCGGCCTGCTGACGTTCGTCGCGGGCGACACGTACTACAACGTGGCCAAGGAGTACTTCCACGCCTCCAACCTTTTCCCCTCCCCCGCGGACGCCTGCTACCTCGCCACCTACCCGCTCTTCGCGGCCGGGCTGTACGGGCTGGTGCGCTACCGCTGGGCGGGACGCGACCTGCCGAGCCTGCTCGACGCGCTGATCCTCACCGCGGGGCTCGCGCTGCCGGTGTGGCTCTACCTGGGCCAACCGCTCACCGAGGTGGACGGCCGCACCTGGCAGGAGCAGACCATCAGCGTCGCCTACCCCTCGGCGACATCCTGGTGCTGGCGATGCTGGCCCGGCTGCTCACCCCCAGCCCCGTGCAGGCGCGCAACCTTTCCGTGCAACTGCTGGGGGTGGGCACGCTGACGCTGCTCGGCTTCGACATCGTGTACGGCGTCCTGCAGCGCAACGACACCTGGCAGATCGGCACGGCCCTCGACGTCGGGTGGATCGTCTTCTACACCGCCTGGGGCCAGGCCGCGCTGCACCCGTCCATGGTGGAGCTGACCACGGCGGCTCCCCGGCACCGGTCGGTGCCGGCCCCCGGTCGCCGGCTGGTGATGCTGGCCTCGGCGACCTTGATCGCCCCCGCGATCCTGCTGTACGAGGGGCTGACCGGCTCGGTAGGGGACGCCGCGGTGATCGCCGCATTCTCCGCCGCTCTGTTCCTGCTCGTGATCCTCCGGCTCGGCGGGATGATCGCGGCCCACCGCGGCACCGTGGCGCGGGAGCTGACGCTGCGCAACGCGGCCGTCTCGCTCGTCTCCGCGGCCCGCCAGGAGGAGGTCGCCCGGGCCTGCGCCACGGCCGTCGACCATCTGCTGGGCACCCCGGCGGACCACCGGACCCTGCTGCTCCCGGCCGAGCGGGCCGCCGCCCTGGCGCCCCACCACGGGCACCTCGTCGCCGCCCGGGACCTCGGCGTCGACGACGGGGTGGAGCCGTCCGCCACCGTCCTGGTCTGCCTGATGATCCCGCCGGACCGCCCCTACGGGGATGTCCCGGGCGTCCTGCTGGTCGCCGGACCGGCCGGGCGACTGACCGAGACCCGCGGCTCCCTGGAGATCCTCGCCTCGCACGCGGGCCTGGCCCTGGAACGCATCGTGCTGCGCCAGGAGATCGTGCGCCGGGAGAACGAGGCGTACTTCCGCACGCTGGTGCGCAACACCTCGGACGTGATCCTCATCGTCGAGGACGACGACACGATCCGGTACGCCAGCCCGTCCGCCGCGACCGTCTTCGGCACCGCCGACCTGGTCGGCGTCCCGCTGCCCGAGCTGGTCGACCCGCGGGAGCGGCAGCGCGCCGCCCGGGAGCTGGCGGCCGTGCGGACGGCGGGACCGCGGGCCACCCACGACCACTGGTGGGTCAGGCACCGGGCGGGCCGGGTCGAGGTGGAGGTGCGGTGCAACGACTTCCGGGACGAACGGACCGTGGGCGGCCTGGTGGTCACCCTGCGCGACGTGACGGAGCAACGCCGGCTGGAGCACGAGCTGACCCAGCGGGCCTTTCACGACTCGCTCACCGGCCTGCCCAACCGGACACTGCTGCTGGAGCGGATCGAGCGAGCCCTGCTGCGCGGGCGGCGCGAGTCGTCCCTGACCTGTCTGCTCTTCGTCGACCTCGACGACTTCAAGCAGGTCAACGACACGCTCGGGCACTCGGCCGGCGACCGTCTGCTGGTGGCCGTCGGCGACCGGCTGTCCAAGACGCTGCGGCGCAGCGACACCGCCGCCCGACTCGGCGGCGACGAGTTCGCCGTCCTGATGGAGGACGCCCGCGAACCGCTGGACGCCGAGCTGCTGGCCGCTCAGGTGATCCAGACGCTGACCCGGCCGTTCGCCCTCGAAGAGGAGTCGGTCAGCGTCTCCGCCAGCGTCGGGGTGGCCACGGCTCGTGACAGCACCGACGCGGAGGAACTGCTCGGGCACGCCGACCTCGCGCTGTACGCGGCCAAGGCGGCCGGGAAGCGGCAGTGGCGGCGCTTCCGCCCCCTGCTGCACACCCGCATGGTCGAGCGGCACGACCTGCAGAACCGGCTCGCGCGGGCGGTCGCCGGCAAGGAGTTCACCCTGCGCTACCAGCCGGTGGTGGACATCAAGGCGGGCGAGGTCGTCGGCTTCGAGGCGCTGGTGCGCTGGCCGCAGGCCCCGCACAGGCCCATGCCGCCGGAGCAGTTCATCTCGCTGGCCGAGGAGACCGGGCACATCGGGACGCTGGGCTCGTGGGTGCTGGAGAACGCCGTCAACGACATCTCCGCCCTGCAGCGGCTGCCGGGCCCCGCCGCGGCGCCGTACGTCAGTGTCAACGTCTCCGCCCGGCAGTTCCGCGACGCCGGGTTCGTCGACCAGGTCGGCGAGGCCCTGCGCACGCCCGGGCTCGCCCCGGGGTCGCTGCAGCTGGAGCTCACCGAGACCGTGCTGCTGCGGCGCGACACCCAGATCCAGGGGATGCTGCGGGCGCTGAAGGAGCTCGGCGTGCAGATCGCTGTCGACGACTTCGGCACCGGCTTCTCCTCGCTGCGCTACCTGCGGGACTTCCCCATCGACGTATTGAAGATCGACAAGACGTTCATCGACGACATCACCCGCGACGCCCAGCAGGTCGCGCTGGTCGAGGGCATCGTGCGGATCGCCGACACCCTGGGGCTGCAGGTGATCGCCGAGGGCATCGAGGAGCCGGCGCAGCGCGATCTGCTGGCGGGGATGGGGTGCCGGTTCGGGCAGGGCTATCTGTTCGCACGCCCGATGACGGTCGAGCAGAGCGAGCGGGTGCTGCGTCGCAGCGGCAGCGGCCGGTTCGTCGAGGGCCTGCTCGGATCCGAGGCCGGTGCCCGGCGACGGCGCCCGCTCCGCGCACCGGCGGCAGGCGGCCCGCACCGCGGGCCTGGAGCGCCTGCGTCGGACCAGCCCGATGAGCGACGCGGTCCTGGACGAGGTGCGGGGCCGGCACATCCGCAGCGGCGACGACTGGCTGATCGACTTCGCCTCCTGCAACTACCTCGGCCTCGACTGGGACCCGGAGGTCATCGACGCCGTGGACCCCGCGTTGCGGCGCTGGGGCACCCACCCCAGCTGGTCCCGCCTGCTGGGCAGCCCGCGCCTGTACCCCGACATCGAGGAACGGCTGGCCGCCCTGCTCGGCGCCCCGGACACGCTGCTGCTGCCGACACTCACGCTGATCCACACCTCGGTGATCCCCGTACTCGCCGACGGCGGCCATGTCTTCGTCGACGCGACGGCACACCGGACGATCTACGACGGCTGCGTCGTCGCCCGCAGCCAGGGCGCCACCCTGCACCGTTTCCACGCCGAGCGCCCCGAGGAGCTGGCAGAACTGCTGGCCTCGGTGCCCTCGGGGCTGCCCCGGCTGGTGTGCATGGACTGCGTCGACAGCATGAGCGGCAACGTCCCCGACCTGCCCGCGCTGGCCGCCGTGTGCCGCGCGGCGGGGGCGACGCTGTACGTCGACGACGCGCACGGGTTCGGGGTGATCGGGGAGCGCGGGCCGCGCGAGCCGTGCCCGTACGGAATGCGCGGCAACGGGGTGGTGCGGCACACCGGGGAGTCGTACGACGGGATCGTGCTCACCGGCGGCTTCTCCAAGGCGTACTCGTCGCTGCTCGCCTTCCTCGCGCTGCCGACCGGGATGAAGAACCGGCTCAAGACGGCGGCGGCCCCCTATCTGTACTCGGGGCCCTCCCCCACGGCGTCCCTGGCGACGGTGCTGGCCGGCCTGGACGTCAACGACCGGCGCGGGGACGCGCTGCGCGCGGATCTGTACCGCAAGACGGTCCGGGTGCTGGACCACCTGGACGGGCTGGGCGTGGAGACCCTCAACCGGAACCGGCTGCCGATCATCGAGATCCCGCTGGTGGACGCGGACGACCTGGACGCGGTCGCGACGTTCCTGTGGGAGGAGGGCATCTACGTGACGCTGGCCGCGCATCCCCTCGTCCCGCGCGACCGGGTCGGGTTCCGCGTCCAGGTCACGGCGCTGAACTCCGACGACGACATCGAGCGGCTCAACGGGACGCTGACCCGGCTGGCCGCCCGTTTCCCGCTGCGGCCGAAGGGCTGAGGGCGATGACGACGCACAACGACGACGTGGACTGGGACCGCTGGCCGGTGGCGGACTACCTCGCGGAGAACTACCGCGACCTGCATCCGGCCGACGCGGCGGTCATCGCCCACCACTCCGCCTTCTACCGGCGCATCCCGTCGAGATCCCTGGACCGCTCGGTCGAGTTCGGGGCCGGTCCCAACCTCTACCCGCTGATCCTCGCGGCCGCCGCGAGCCGCCGTATCGACGCCGTCGAGGCGGGGGCCGGCAACGTCGCCTATCTGGAGCGGCAGATCCTCTGCGGGCCGGACGCCAGCTGGCTGCCGTTCCACGCGCTGTGCCGGCGTCTCAACCCCGACCTGCCCGCCACCCTGGCCGGGGCGCTGGCGGACGTCCACGTCGTCCACGCCGACGTGCGCGAGCTCGCTTCCGGCGGGTACGACCTGGCGTCGATGCACTTCGTCGCCGAGGGCGCCACCGAGGACCGCGCGGAGTTCGCCGACTTCTGCCGGGCCTTCGCGCGCTGCGTCGTCCCGGGCGGGCTGCTCGTGGCCGCCTTCATGGAGAACCTGCCCACCTACCGCATCGGCCCGGCCTCGCGCTGGCCGGGCTGCCCGGTGGACCCCGAAACGGTCACGGCGGTGTTCACCCCGCTGACCCACGAGCTGTCCGTGACCCACATCGATCCCGGCCCGCCCCTGCCCGCCCACGGAGACTCGGGAATGGTCCTCCTGACGGCCCGGACGCGACAGCCGTCACAGGGCCGGTGACGCCTGGACGGGGCGGCCGGGCGCCGGCACGGGGGCGGCCCCCGGAGGCACGGGATGCGCCCCGGCCCGCGGGTGCCGGTCGTGGCCCCAGGGGCCGTCGAGGCGGCCGGGGGATGCCTGGGGCGGCAAAGCCGACGGGGGACGCTGAGGGCGGGGCGAAGCGGTCCGGGAATGCGGAAGGCACGGCGAAACCGCCGGGCGACGCAAAGGGCACGAAGACGATCAGAGACGCCAAGGGCACGGGAAAACGTCGGGGGACGCCCAGGACGCGACGAAGCGGTCCAGAGATGCCGAAGGCGCGACGAAACCACCGGGCGACGCCAAGCGCGCGAGGAAGCGGTCCGCGGACACCAGAGACGCACGCCCAAGACGCCGAGCAACGCCAAGCGCGCGACGAAGACGACCGCAGACACCAGAGACGCACGCCCAAGACGCCGAGCGAGGCCCAAAAACGCCGAGGGTACGGCAGGGCCGGGGTTTCCGCCTGCCCGGAGGCGAGGGGCGTGGGGGCCGCCTATCGTGAGCGAGGGCGCCGTTTCCCGCCGGTCCGCTGCGGGCGCCCTGGGAGGCATCGATGCTGGCCAAGCCGACGACGCGGTCCGCGCTGCGGCGCTGCGCGGTCACCGGGGCCGCCGCATTGGCCCTGCTGGCCGCGGGGCTGCCGACGGCGACCGCGGACGGAACCGGACCGGACCTGTCACGCTTCTACCGGCAGAAGATCGTCTGGTCCAGGTGCAAGGGCGCGGACGCGCCCAAGGACCTGCAGTGCGGCAAGGTGACGGTCCCGCTCGACTACACCAGGCCGCGGGCGGGCACGCTCGACCTGGCGCTGGCCCGCTACCGCGCGACGGCGAAGAAGAAGCGCGGTTCGGTGGTGCTGAACTTCGGCGGGCCGGGCGGCTCCGGGGTGAGCGAACTGGCCGCCGGAGGTGACGACTTCATGGGCCTGACCGACGAGTACGACGTGGTGTCCTTCGACCCGCGCGGCGTTGGCAGGTCCTCCCCGGTCAGCTGCGGCGACGACTCCGACGCGCTCGCCGCCGTGACGGACGACAACGCCGACCTCGGCCATCCGCAGGACGTACTGCGGCGGTTGAAGGCGGCGGCCGAGCAGTGCGCGCGGCACTCCGGGCGGGTACTCCCCCACATCGGCACGGTGAACGCCGCACGCGATTTGGACGTGATACGCAAGGCGCTCGGCGACAAGAAGCTCAACTACCTCGGCTTCTCCTACGGAACACGGCTCGGCGCGGTGTACGCCGCCCAGTTCCCCAAGAAGGTGGGCCGGCTGGTGCTCGACGGGGTGGACACGCTGACCGAGCCCATGGCGGAGCAGGGCATCGCGGGCGCCGAGGGCCAGCAGACCGCCCTGGAGGACTTCATCACCTGGTGCGTGAAGGACATCGCCTGCCCCTTCGGCCAGGACGCGCGCGACGCGCGGGAGCAGGTCGTGCAGTTGGTCGACTCGCTCGACCGGGACCCCGTACCGGGCGATCTCGGCGGCGAGTTCACCGGCCAGGACCTGGTGGGCGCCATCGGGCAGGCACTGTACAGCAGGCAGCTGTGGCCGTCCCTGGAGCGCGCCCTCGCCCAACTCGTCGAGGACGGTGACACGCGCGGCGTGATGAACTTCGCGACCGGCGGGGCCCGGCCGTTCCGCTCGGAGGGCGACGGCGGGCTGGTCGACGAGGACGACGTGCCGCCGGACAACCTGCCCGCGGCACTGATGGCGATCGACTGCGCGGACGACCCCGACCGCCCCGGGGCGGACCGGATCGCCCAGGACCTGGGCCGGCTGCGCGCCGAGTACCAGCAGGCCTCCCCGGTCTTCGGCCGCTACCGGCTCACCGAGCTGCTGATGTGCTACGGCCGCCCCAAGGGCACCGACTTCATCCGCGAGAAGGTGCGCGACGTGCACAGCGCCAAGATGCTGCTCGTCGGCACCCGGGGCGACCCCGCCACGCCGTACCGCTGGACCGTGGAGACGGCCGCGCGGCTCGGCCCGTCGGCCGTGGTCCTCGACAACAAGGGCGAGGGGCACACCGGTTACGCCTCCTCCAAGTGCGTGCACGAGAAGGTCGACGACTTCTTCCTGTACGGCTCCCTGCCGCCGAACGGCAGTTCCTGCGGGCCGGAGGAGGACGACTGAGTCAGGCCTCCCAGTCGTAGGCGAGGCGGTGCAGGGCTTCGGCGGTCTTCCCGAAGCCCTCCTCGCCCAGCAGTTCGCGCAGCTGGGCGTTGAAGCGGTCGATCTCCGGGCGCGCGGCTCGCAGGGCGTCCGCTCCGGCGTCGGTCAGCTCCAGCACGACGGCCCGGTGCTGGCTCGGATGGGCCCGCTTGGACAGCAGCCCGGCCATGGTGAGGCGGCCGACGAGTGCCGTGACGGCCGACTCGCGCAGACCGAGCACACCGGCCAGCTCCTGCTGACTGGCACCGGGCCGGTCCTGTACGGCGAACAGGGCGCCGACCTGGGCGGTGGTGACGCCGGCGACGGCGAGGCAGCGCCGGTCCACCGTGGTGCGCAGACGGTGCGCCGCCCGCTGCAGCAGGAAGTACAGGCGCTGATCCGGCTCGGACATGGGCCGATCTTGACAGACACCGAGGGCACGCGCCACCCTCACTTCACTGGTGAAGTGAGATGGAGGGCGGACGGCGCGATGGACCTGGAACTGGCTCGCAAGGCCCTGGCCGAGCAGCCCTTCAGCAGGCTGCTGGGCACCCGGCTGACCGCCTGCGGGGACGGTACGGCCTCGCTGGAGCTGGACATCCGCGAGGAGTTGCTCCAGCAGTACGGCTTCGTGCACGGCGGGGTGCTCTCCTACCTGGCGGACAACACGCTGACGCTGGCCGCGGCCACGGTGGTGGGCGCCGGGGTGATCACGTCCGGGTTCACCATCGACTATCTGCGGCCGGCCACGGGCGCCGTGCTGCGCGCGGACGCCCAGGTGGTGCGGGCCGGCCGCACCCGTGTGGTGTGCCGCTGCGACGTGACGACCGTGGACGGCGCCGGGGTGGCGACCCTGTGCGCCGTGGCCCAGGGGAACGTCGCGGTGACGGAGCCGCCGGACGGGGCGCGGTAGGCCCCTGCGTCAGAAGTCCACCGGGTCGCGCACGATCGGGCACGTCATGCAGTGCCCGCCGCCGCGGCCGCGCCCCAGTTCGGCGCCGACGATGGTGATCACCTCGATGCCGGCCTTGCGCAGCAGGGTGTTGGTGTGGGTGTTGCGGTCGTAGGTGAAGACGACGCCGGGCTTCAGGGCCACGGCGTTGTTCCCGCTGTCCCACTGCTGCCGCTCGGAGGCGTAGGCGTCGCCGCCGGTCTCCACGACCCGCAACCCGGGCAGGCCGAGCGCCTTGGCGACGACGTCGACGAACGGGGTGGAGCCCTCGTCTGTGAGCTCGATGCCGGGCGCCTTGTCGGCGGGCCGCAGGGAGAAGGTGTGGACGCCGTCCATGATGTTCGGGTAGAGGGTCACCAGGTCGCGGTCGGCGAAGGTGAACACGGTGTCGAGGTGCATCGCGGAGCGAAGCCGCGGCATCCCGGCGACGATGACGTGCTCGGCGGCGCCGCCCTCGAACAGCGCCCTGGCCACCTGGGTGATGGCCTGCCGCGAGGTGCGCTCACTCATGCCCATCAGCACGACGCCGCGGCCGACCGGCATGATGTCGCCGCCCTCGAACGTCGCCTGACCCCAGTCGAGTTCGGGGTCGCCCCACCAGACCCGGGAACCGGCGTAGTCGGGGTGGAAAGTGTAGATCGCCTTCATCAGCAAGGTCTCGTCGTGCCGGGCGGGCCAGTACAGGGGGTTGAGGGTGAGGCCGCCGTAGAGCCAGCACGTGGTGTCTCGGGTGTAGAGGGTGTTGGGCAGCGGCGGCATCAGGTACTCGCGGACGCCGGTGGACTCACGGGCCAGGGCGAGGTATCCGCTGCGGTACTCCTCGGGCAGGTCGCCGGTGGCGAGACCGCCGATCAAGTACCGGGCCAGCCGCTCGGGTTCGAGGGACTCCAGGTAGGCGCGGGTGGGGTCGACGAGGCCGATGCCGACCTCGTTGGCGACGATCTTGCGGTCCAGCAGCCAGTCCCGGGCTCCCGGGACGGCCATGGTCGAGGCGAGCAGTTCGTGCAACTCGACGACCTCGACGTCCCGTTCGCGCAGCTTGTTGACGAAGTCGGCATGGTCGCGCTGGGCGTTCTCCACCCACATGACGTCGTCGAAGAGGAGATCGTCGGAGTTGGTCGGGGTCAGTCTGCGGTGGGCGAGTCCCGGGGCGCAGACCAGGACCTTGCGCAGCCTGCCGACCTCGGAGTGGACGCCGTACGCGGGGCGGGAGTCTTGACTGGTCACGGTGCGCCTTTCGGAGCGGAGCGGGTCACAGGCTGATCCAGCCGAGGGCCAGGGCGAGGACGCCCAGCGCGGCGCCGGCGGCCGAGACGCCCAGGACGACGAGTTCGGGCGGGGAGAAGAGGCGTCTGCCCTGTTCCCGGCGGGCCTTGACGAACAGGGCGGTGGCCGGGGCGTAGATGATGAAGGACACGAGGAGGTACTTCAGGCCGGCGGCGTAGAGGAGGAACGCGGTGTAGACCGTCGCGAGGACGGCCACCACCAGCCGGCCCCGGCGTCCGCCGCGGGCGATCCGGACGGCGAAGGCGGCCGCCAGCAGGAACGGGATGAGGGTCAGCGCACTGGTCAGGTCGAGCGCGAAGTTGAAGGCGTCGTCGGAGAACAGCGTGACGACGAGGACGATCTGGCTGAGCACCGTGGTCATCACCAGGGCGGGGACGGGCACATCGGCCGGCGTGGCGCGCTTCAGAAAGCGCGGCATGTCGTCGTCCTTCGCGGCGACGAACAGCACCTCGGCGGCCATCAACGTCCAGGCGAGATAGGCGCCCAGCACCGACACGATCAGTCCGACGCTGACGAAGACCTGGCCCCAGGTGCCGACCGCGTGTTCCAGCACGCCCGCCATGGACGGCTGGCGGAGACGGGCGATCTCGCTCATCGGCATCAGGCCGTAGGAGACGATGGTCACCGAGGCGAAGACCGCGAAGACGCTCAGGAACCCCAGCACGGTCGCCCGCCCGACGTCCTCCCGGCGTCTGGCGTGCCGGGAGTACACGCTGGCGCCCTCGACGCCGAGGAACACGAAGACCGTGGCCAGCATCGTGCCCCTGACCTGGTCGAAGAGGGAGCCCGCGTAGTCGGCGCCGGCGAAGTTGTCGGCAAAGACACCGGGTTCGAGGTAGAAGAGCGCCAGGATCACGAAGACGAGGATCGGGACGACCTTGGCGACCGTGACGATCCGGTTGATGGCCGCCGCCTCCTTGACCCCGCGGCTGATCAGCGCGAAGAACAGCCACAGGCCCACCGAGGACAGCACCACGGCGAGCACGGTGTCACCGTCCCCGAGGGCGGGGGCGATCGCGCCGATGGTCGACATGATGAGCACCCAGTACGTCACGTTGCCGACGCAGGCGCTCGCCCAGTAGCCGAACGCCGCGAAGAAACCGAGGTATTCGCCGAAGCCCGCCTTGGCGTACGCGTACACACCGGCGTCGAGGTCGGGCCTGCGCACCGCCAGCGTCTGGAAGACGAAGGCCAGCATCAGCATGCCGGTGCCGGCGACGGCCCAGGCGATGAGGGCGCCGGCGACCCCCGTCTCCTGGGCGAAGCGACGGGGCAGCGAGAACACGCCCGCTCCGACCATCGAGCCGACAACCATGGTGGTGAGCGTCGGCAGCGAGAGCTTGGCGGTGGCAGGAGCCCTGGCGTCCGTCTCGACCTGCGTCATATGAGGTCCTGCGAGGTTCGGGCATCGGCACGGGTCGCGATGCGGGAGCCGCCGTCCGGCGACTCGGAAGACGTTAACAACCAATTGCCCGTAATGCCCGGTCGAACTGCTCCCCATGCCCCATCGGCGAATCGGCCCTATCGTGCTGTTATGGAGCACGATCTGAGCCCTTCAACCCTCTCCGAGCTCCGGCGTCCGCGGCTCTATCCGGCCGTGTCCGTACTGACGCCGACGCATCGCCGGGAGCCCGACAACGCCCAGGATCCGGTCCGGCTGCGCAATGTCGTGGCCGAGGCCAAGAAACAGCTGGAGGCCGACCCCTCGGTGACGCGGGAACGGCGCTCCGACGTCGTCCGTCAGCTCGACCAGGCCCTCACGGAGGTGGATCTGGCGCATGCCGAGGACGGTCTGGTGATCTTCGCCGCTCCGGGTGAGCACCAGGTGTGGTCGCTCGCCCGAACCGTGCCCGAGCGGGTGGTCCTCTCGGACACCTTCCTGACCCGCAACCTGGTCTCCGCCCACGCCGCCGAGCGGCCGTTCTGGGTGCTGTCGGTCTCCGCCGACCGGATCACCCTGTGGAGCGGCGGCATCGACCGCGTCACGGAGGACCACAGCGGCGGCTTCCCGATGACACGGCCGACGCCGAACTTCGACGCCGAGCGGCTGGAGCGGATCGGCGACACGCCGAGCACCTTCCGCGACGAGGGCACGCGCCACTTCCTGCGGGAGGCCGACGCCACGATGGGCATGGTGCTGCGCGAGCAGCCGCGGCGGCTCTACGTCACCGGTGAGCAGGCCGCCCTGTCCGTACTGGACGAGGTGGGCGGCGTCACCAAGGAGGCGGTGCACGTCCCGCACGGCGGACTGGCGCACGGCACCCCGGAGGCGGTGTGGCAGGCGGTGCGCCCGGTGCTCGACGCCGAGGCCCGGCGCGAGACCGACGCCGTCGCCCGGGAACTGGAGACGGCACGCGGCCGCAAGTCGTTCGCGGCCGGCGTGGACGAGGTCTGGCACAGCGCCCGCGAGGGCCGGGTGCGGCTGCTCGCCGTGGAGGAGAACTTCCGCATGACGGTGCGCGACGCGCTCGGCGAGCACCTCGCCCCGGCCGCCAGCGGCGACCTGGACGCACGCGAGGACATCGTGGACGAGATCGTCGAGCAGTGCCTGGAGACGGGCGCCGAGGTCCGCTTCGTCCCGGACGGCGCGCTCACCGACGCACACGGGATCGCGGGAGTGCTGCGCTACTGAGAGCGGGCCGTCACACGTTGCCGAGAAGGCTGCTCAGGCTCCGGTCGACCGCGTCGCCCAGGTCCTCCTGCCCGGCCGCCACGACGGCGTACGTGCGCACCAGGAACCGCTGCAGGGCGGCCGTGTCGAACTGCAGCAGGGCCATGCCGTACGGCGAGTGCAGTTCGATCACCGTGCGGGCCCGGCCGCAGGGCCACAGGCGCACGTCGCCGCCGCCGGCCGGCCCGCGCAGCCCCTCGTCCAGCAGGGCCCGGGCGAAGGCCCAGGTCACCGCGGTGCCGTCCAGGGAGACGTCGGGCGGGAAGTCGAGGTGCACGGCCAGCGGGTCCGCCGAGGTGTAGCGCAGGGCCGCCGGGGCGGGAAGTTCCTGCTCGGCTGCGGTGACCAGGCGGCCCCGGACGGGCTGCTCGAGGGTGATGTCCATGGCCGCTCCCCATACGAATCCGAGGTCGGCCGGAATGCCGACACTGTTACGACCTCGAAGACCCCGATCGCATTACGGGCAAGCGCTTTCCAGTTTGTGTGACCTGCGTCACGGGGTAGTGATGCGTACATACGTGCCGAACAAACACCCGTCGAACATGCTGCTGAACACCCGCCGGAGCTCGGCTACGATGCCCCAAGTCACGTACGCCGCCTACGACTTGACGAGCCGCGGAGGTAAGCGACAGACGCAGTGCGACCGCTCCGAGGAGACGCTGGCATATGCCAGAAGCACCACCGGATCGTGTGTTGCCAAATCACTTACGGGGCGTCGCGGGCTGTGCAACAGTCGTAACGGTCCCTCCGTCCGCCTAGGTCGTACCGTCCCGCATCGGAGTGCGTCATGCCGTCCCACCTCTCCGCGGATCACCCAGCCGCCCAGCCGCCGGGGCGCGGCTCGGTCGACGCGCTGATCTCGCAGACGCGGCGGCTCAAGGGCGAGGTGGACGCCGTCCGACGGGACGCGCACGCGGACGGTTCGGACCCGCAGGAGCGCTGGCAGCGCGCGCTGTACGACCTCGCGCTGCACCAACTCAACGACATCCACACCCACTTGGCGCAGCTGCGGGACGGACCGCCCCCCGTGCCCGCCGCCCCGGAACCGGCTGGCGGCCGGTCCGTGCCAACCGCTCCCCGGCCCGGCTCGCTGCTCAGCCGGGTCGGCTCCGCGGAATGGAACCTGCTGACCGACGAGGCCAGTTGGTCGGGCGAGCTGTACCAGATACTCGGCCGCGACCCCGCGACCGCCCCGCTCACCCTCGACGAACTGCCCTCCCTCGTGCTGGACGAGGACCGCGTGCGGCTGACGGCGATGGTCACGCACTGTCTGGTCGACGCCCAGCCCATCGACGGGGAGTTCCGCGTCGTACGCCCGGACGGCGAAGTGCGCACCGTGCACATGATGGGCGAGCCGGTGCTCGACGCCGACGGCGGCACCGCCTCCATGTGGGCCGTGCTGCGGGACGTCAGCGAACTGCGCCGCAGCCAGAAGGCGGTGAGCGAGAGCCGTGACTCGCTCCAGCGCGACCGGCACCGCGCGCAGACCGAGCACCGGCTCGCGGTCGAGCTGCAGGAAGCCGTACTGCCACCGTGGCGTGGCGCCCTGCGGCTGCCGCACCGAGGTCCCCAGGCGCTGGACCTCGCCGCGCACTGCCTGCCGTCGTCGGACGGCGCCCTGGTCGGCGGCGACTGGTACGACGCGCTGGAACTGCCCGACGGACAGACACTGCTCAGCGTCGGCGACCTGACCGGGCACGGCGTGAGCGTCACCTCCGGAATGGCGATGCTGCTCGGCGCACTGCGCGGCATGGCGATGGCCGGCACCGCACCGGGTCAACTGCTTTCCCTGCTGAACCAGTTACTCGACGCCACCGTGCAGCCCGCCCTGGGCAGCGCCGTGTGCTGCCGCTACCGGCCCGAGACGCGCACCCTGACCTGGGCGCAGGCCGGACACCCCGCCCCGCTGCTGTTCCGCGACGGGACGGGGCGCAGGCTGCGCGCCCCGCAGGGCGTTCTGCTCGGCGCGACCCCGGCGGCCGCCTTCGAGGAGGTCCACGAGACCCTCGAAGTGGGCGACCTGATCCTGCTGCACACCGACGGACTGGAGTCCGGGCATGCCGCGGGAGTGACGGAGTCCGCGAACCGGCTCCTGGACCTGGCCCCCCGCTTCCGCGAGGCGCGCACCGCACAGGACTGCGTACGGCTGGTCGTGGAGGCATTCACCGCGAGCGAGCGTCAGGACGACGCGTGTGTGCTCGTCGCCCGGGTGACCGCATAGGCGCACCGGACCACCGGTGTACCGGGTTCGGCCCGGTCCCGCGGAGGCGCGAACCCCCTACGCCCGTGCGCTGTTGCCGCCCTGGGAGGCCTTCTTCGGCAGCGCCAGTTCGATCTCCTCCCGCAGTTCGTTGATCTTCGGATAGCTGGAGTACTCGGCCGTGAGCCGGTACATCTGGCGCAGCCGGTCCCAGGTGCGGTGGGAGGAGTTGGATCCCATCGACATCAGGGCCAGGCGTGCGTAGCGGTCGGCCTGCTCGGGATCGTCGGCGATGAAGCAGGCCGACGCCATGGACAGGAAGTCGAAGATCTTCGACCGCTGGCGTCCGTCGACACGCAGGGCGAGGGCCTTCTCCGCGTAGTGCTGGGCGTGCACGGCCGCGGACGGGTCGTGCTCGGCCAACGTGCGGTAGGCCAGGGCCTGCATGCCGTACAGGTCCTCCTCCTTGAACATCTGCATCCAGCTCGGTGGGGGCACGTCCGACTTGTCGGAGACGAAGAGGTCCTCCGCCTGGCCCAGGGTGCGGCGCATGGCCTGGCCCTTGCCCATGGATGCCTGTGCCCAGGCCTCGATGGTGCAGAGCATCGCCTTGGTGCGCGGCAGCACCTCGTCGCCCGAGCCGGACTGGGCGAGTTTCATCAGGTCGAGTGCGTCGTCGGGCCGGCCCAGGTGCACCATCTGGCGAGCCGCCCGCGAGAGCGCCTCCCCCGCGCGGGGCCGGTCACCGCCTTCTCTGGCCGCGTGCGCGGCGATGACGAAGTACTTCTGGGCCGTGGGCTCCAGGCCGACGTCGTGCGACATCCAGCCCGCGAGGACGGCGAGGTTGGCAGCGACGCCCCACAGGCGCCGCTGGAGATGGTCGGGGTGACGGTAGGCGAGCATGCCGCCCACCTCGTTGAGCTGGCCCACGACTGCCTTGCGCTGCAGCCCGCCGCCGCGGGCGGCGTCCCAGGCCCGGAACACCTCGACCGAGCGCTCCAGTTCCTCGATCTCCTGCGACCCGATGGGGGCGGCCTCGTAGCGGTCGAACCCAGCGGGGTCGGCGTGCAGGGGATCGTCGAATCGTGGGGCGTCGGCCCTCAGGGCCGGGTCGGTGTGCAGCCAGTCGTGCATGGCGCTGCTGAGTGCGGAGCCCGCGGCGAGCGCGGCGCCCGCGCCCACCAAGCCGCGTCGGTTGAGCATGAGGTCCATTCCCGTGAATTCGGTGAGGACCGCAGCCGTCCGCTCGGGCGCCCACGGCACACCGTCGGGATGTTCCACACTCCCGGCGTCCTGCCGTTTCCCCGTACGCCCGTGCCGGACCAGACCGAGGTCCTCGATGGTCACGACACGGCCGAGACGCTCGGTGAACAGAGCCGCCAGCACCCGCGGCACCGGATCGCGCGGGATCTCTCCCGTGTCGATCCAACGCCGCACCCGGGAGGTGTCGGTCGACAGCTGGGGGTGGCCCATGGCCGCCGCCTGCCGGTTGACCAGCCTCGCGAGTTCGCCCTTGGACCAGCCGGCCAGGCCGAACAGGTCCGCAAGGCGGGTGTTGGGTCGTCCGCTCACGTCAAGCCCCCAGGTTCTCGGCTGAGTTGACAGTAGCCCGGTGAGAGTTGCCGGGCGACTATTCGCCAGGGTTCGCCAGGGTGCGCCAGATGGTGTGCCACTGGGCATCGGGTGTCAGGTAGGAACGCGCCACCCCGACCCGGTTGCCTTCGTGAACGAGGGACGCATTCCCCAGGGTGCTTCCCAGGGAGCCGGGCCGGGCAGCGCACCCAGCACATCAGCACACAGGCAATGCAGGCACACGAAGGGATCTGTTTCGCCCATGTACGCAGCATCGTCCTCCGTGTCCGCCCCGCCCCGGTCGCTGCGCTCCCGCCCGGCGGGCAGCGGCCCCTACCTCGACCCCGCCGCGCGACCGGCGGCCCCCGTGCTCGGCGCGGGCCGGCCACGGCGCGCCCCGGGGTCCGGCACCCAACCGCTCAGCGGGAGACTCGACTTGTCCGGCCCTCAGGGCGCCCAGTTACGTACGGCGATCGCGTCGGTGCACCGGATCTGTCCGGAGTTCGCTCCGGTACAGGTGCTGCGCCGCAGCGGACGGTCCGTGCTCCTGGTCGGCACGACCGGACGCAGTACGGCCGTCGCCAAGTGCTTGCTGGACCACTCCCCCGCGTGGTCCGAGCGGATCCGGCACGAGATAGCGGCCTACCGCTCGTTCGTCCGGCACCGTCCTCCGGTGCGGGTGCCGAGGCTGATCGCGGCGGACCCGGACAACTGCACACTGGTCATCGAGCGGATGCCGGGACGGGTGGCCGCACTGCAGCGGCATCCGACCGAGGCTCCTCCCCGGGCGGACATCAGAGCGGCACTCGGCGCGGTCTGCCGGCTCAACGCCTGGCGGCCGCCGGCGGGCACCTTCGACGCCCCGCTGGACTACGCGGCCCGGATCTCCCGCTACCACGAGCTGGGGCTGCTCACCGACCGGGACATGGGTGACCTGCAGAAGCTGCTGCACGGGATCGCGCACTCGGCGGGCCGGCAGGGCATGGGCCAGTTCTGCCACGGCGACGCACTGCTCTCGAACATCCTTCTGTCCCCGGCCGGTCCAGTGCTGGTGGACTGGGAGCACGCGGGCTGGTATCTGCCGGGCTATGACCTGGCGACGCTGTGGACGGTCCTCGGTGACGCCCCGGTGGCCCGCCGTCAGATCAGCCAGATCGCCCAGTCGGCGGGTCCGGCCTCCCGGGACGCGTTCCTGGTGAACCTGATGCTCGTCCTGACCCGTGAGATCCGCACCTACGAGACGGCCGTGCAGCGTTCGATGCACGACACGACCCCGGCGGCACCGGGGGTGGCCCACCCGAGTGCTGCGCCGTCCGGCGAGGAACAGCGGCTGCTGCTCAGGCGGCTGCACGACGACTGCCAGCTGGCCCGTCGGGCCGTACGCGCGGCGGTCGGCACTCGCTGACGGGGACGAAGGTCCGCGGTGCGCCCGAGAGGAGCGCGCCGCGGACCTTTGTGTGGAAGGGCTCCTCCGTACGGGCCATTGGTGTACTCCACTGACGCCCCGCAGGCCCGAAAGCCGCCGCCCCCGAAACTCCTCCATCCTCGTGTTGACATGGGAAATCTCCTGCTCGTGGGCATGATTGACGGATCGTCGGCAAGCCGGTACCACTGACCCACCACCGGCCCTGCACGCCCCGCCACGCCCGCTCGTCCCAGGAGGCTGCATTGCGAGGATCCGTCACCGACCCCACATCCGCCGCCGGCCACAGACACACCCGTCGAGCCGCCGGCACCTTCGTGACCGGGGCCCTGCTGCTGCCGCTGCTGGGCGCGGCCCCGGCACCGAGCCCGGCCGAGTCGTCGGCGGGCTCGCTACAGCGGGCGTTCGCGTCCGCTGCGGCCGAGTACCACGTCCCGCAGAGCGTCCTGCTCGGCGTCTCCTATCTGCAGTCCCGCTGGGACGCGCACGAGGGCGCGCCGAGCGTCTCCGGCGGTTACGGCCCGATGCACCTCACCGACGCCCGCGCCGCGCTCGCCGCCGCCTCGCACCACAGTCAGGGCACGGAGGACGCACGCGGCGACAGCGCCCGCGCCGCCCTGCACCCCGACGCCGCGGTCCCGGCCCCCACCCCACTGCCGGCCCGGCTGCGGACCTTGCCGAAGGCGGCCGAGCTGACCGGCATCCCGGCCGAGCGGCTGCGCACGGACGAGGCCGCCAACGTGGCCGGCGGCGCCGCGCTGCTCGCCGCCACGCAGCGCGACCTGGGTGAGCCGCCGAGCGCGGACCCGGCCGACTGGTACGGGGCGGTGGCCCGCTTCTCGGGCGCCGACGACACCGCGACGGCGGCCGCGTACGCGAACGACGTCTACGACGTGATCCGCACCGGCGAGGAACGCATGACGGACGCCGGGCAGCAGGTCGTCCTGGCCGCCCGGCCGGGCCTCGCCCCCGACACCGGGCAGCTGCGCGCGGCGGGCCTGCGGACGGTCCCCGCCGACGGCGCGGAGTGCCCGAAGTCCGTGTCCTGCGAGTGGATCCCCGCCCCCTACCAGCAGTTCGGGGACGACGACTACGGCAACCACGACCTCGGCGACCGCCCGGCGTCCCAGAGCATCAAGTACATCGTGGTCCACGACACCGAGGGCGCCTGGGACGGTGTGCTCAACCTGATCCAGGACCCCACCTATGTGTCATGGAACTACACGATCCGCTCCACGGACGGTCTGATCGCCCAGCATGTGAAGGCCAAGGACGTGGCCTGGCACGCGGGCAACTGGTACGTCAACGCGAAGTCGATCGGCATCGAGCATGAAGGTTTCCTCGCCTCGCCGGACGCCTGGTACACGGAAGCGATGTACCGCGCGTCGGCCCGCCTGGTCCGGTATCTCGCCGCGAAGTACGGCATCCCGCTGGACCGCCGGCACATCCTCGGCCACGAGAACGTCCCCGGTCCGACGACGGCGACCATCCCCGGCATGCACACCGACCCCGGCCCCTACTGGGACTGGCGGCACTACTTCGAGCTGCTCGGCCACCCCTTCAAGCGGACCGCGGGGAAGAGCACGGGAGTGGTGACGATCCTGCCGGACTACGCGACCAACCAGCCGCAGTACACCGGCTGCGTCATCTCGGGCGAGCCCTGTGCGGCGCACGGTTCCGGCGAGGTGCGCCTGTACTCGGACCACGACGAGAACTCGCCGCTGATCAAGGACGTCGGCCTGCACAAGGGCGCCGACTCCACGATCGACGTCAACGACGTGGGCTCACGGGTGTCGACCGGCCAGCAGTACGCGGTCGCCGGGCGGTACAAGGACTGGACGGCGATCTGGTACCTGGGCCAGAAGGCGTGGTTCCGCAACCCGCACAAGGACCCCACCGCGGTGCCGGCCTCCGGACTGGTCGTGACCCCGAGGGCGGGCCTGGACAGCGTGCCGGTGTACGGGCGGGCCTACCCGGAGGCGTCGGCGTATCCGGAGGGAGTGCCCGCGCAGGCGGTGTCCCCGCTGCCGTACACGCTTCCGAAGGGGCAGCGGTACGTGGTCGGTGACGTGGTGCCGGGCGAGTACTACTACGCGGTCACCTTCACCACCGACTCGCACCGGGTCGTGGTGGGCAAGGACCTGTACTACGAGATCCAGTACGGCCATCGCGTGGAGTTCGTGCGTGCCGCGGACGTGACGCCGGTGCCGGCCGGCCGGTAGAGCCGGGTCAGCCCTGCTGGAAAAGCTCCGCCGGGAGCGGCTTCAGCAGGGCGTACAGGTCGTCGGTGATGGGGCGGTCCCAGGCGGCGATGGTCACCAGGACGTTGTCGCTGCGGTCGAACTGCACGCAGGAGATCCGGCTCTCGGAGAGCTTGAGGCGGCGCACGATCAGGAGGTTGTCGCCCTGCATGACGGGCATGTCCTCCACGCCGGCGACCGTCACCTCCTCCTCGTTCTCCAGCGCGAGCAGCAGCTGGGCCACCTCGAAGGGGATCTCGCCCTCCGCGACCTCGCGCGCCGGGGAGCCCTCCGGCAGATTGCCGATGATCATCGCGGGACCGCGGCCGCCGAAGAGGTCGTAGCGCAGGAAGACGCCCTGGCAGCTGCCGTCGGGGGCGGGCAGCAGGCCGGCGCCGAGGTTGCCGGGCCAGTCGCCCGGGTCCATGGCCAGCACGTCGAAGTCTGGGCCGGCGGGGGTCGCGCTGCGGCGGCGGAGGAACGACATGCGCCAATGGTACGGGGCAGGCGAGCGTGGTGCGGGTGGGTGGGCTCCCGTTGCCTAGGTCTCCTGGTCCTGCGTCCTCAAGGCGGCCGCCAGGCCTGTGCGGTCCGTGCCGATCTTGCGGTAGACCGCGGACAGCAGCCGCACGACCACCGGCTCGTCGATGTGCAGTTCGCCCGCGATCTCCGCCTCGGTGCGGCCCTTGGCCGCGAGGTTCGCCACCGAGCGTTCGCGCGAGGTCAGGGTGTCCGTCTCCGCGCTGTACAGGCGCCGAGGCCGCAGCCCCGCCGCGGTGAGTTCGTCGCGGGCCTCTTCGACCAGCCCGTCGGCTCCGCACTGGACCGCCACGTCGAGGCCCCGGTAGAGGTGCTCGGCCGCCTCCCGCAGGCGGCCGGTGCGGCGCAGTTCCGTACCGAGGCCGACCAGGGCGCAGGCCAGCTCGTAGGCGGCCGGGGAGCGTTCGAGGTGGGTGACGGCCTCCTCCAGGTATTTGACCCGGGCGGAGCCGGAGGAGACCTCCGCGGCCGTGCGCAAGGCCTGGCCGACGGCCGACGGGGTGCCGAACTGGCGGGCCCGGGCGACCGCTTCGAGGGCGGTGGTCACGGCCCGCTCCGGGCTGGTGTGGGCCTCGGCGCGGGCGAGGTGGAGCTGCCAGGGGCACCAGGCGGGGTTGCGGATGCCGCGCGGGTCGAGGCGGCGGCCCGCCGCGGCGAGCTCCTCGGCCGCCTCGCGGTGCAGGCCGCGGGCGAGGAGCAGTTCGCCGCGCACGGTCTGGGCGTCGGGGAAGACGACGGCCGCCGGGTAGGGCGCGCAGAAGGAGTAGTCCTCGCCGGTCCGGGCGGCCTCGGCGACCCGGCCGCGGGCCAGCAGCACCTCGATGAGGATGCCGACGGCGTACCAGTGGGCGGGGGTGCCGGGGCCGACGCGCTCGGCCAGCCGCAGTCCCGCCCGGACGAAGTCCTCGGCCTCGGCGAGCCGGCCGCGCCGGTAGCGGACGTAGGCGAGGAGCGTGTAGGCGAAGGAGAGGTGGGCGCCGCGCCAGCCCTGGCGTTCGTAGTCGGCGATACCGGCCGCGAAGAGTTCTTCGGTACGGCCCGGCCGGTCGGCGTACATGAAGGCGAGCGCGACGAGGACGGGCACCTCGAAGCCGCGGTCGGGTTCGGCCCAGCCCAGGCCGCCGGCCAGGGCGCGTTCGGCGTGGTGGAGGGCGACGCGGGCGGGCTCGCCGCGCAGGACGGCGTCCCAGGTGCGCAGGCCGATGACGTAGCGCTCGGTGAGGTCGCGGCCGCTCAGGCGGTCGGCGAGCCGGGTCAGGCGGCGGGAGCGGGAGGGGTGGTCGGGTTCGTCGGCGCGGAAGGCGTCCCACATGAACTGCTCGGCGACCATGCGCAGCCTGACCCGGGCGTCGTCGGTGACACGGATCTCGCGGGCGAGGGTGTCGGAGGCCTCGGCGAGGTGGTCGCTGTGGGCGAGGACCTGGGAGAGCCGGTAGACGATGTTCTGGCGCAGGCCGGGGTCGGCGACCGGTTCCTCGAGAGCGGCGCGCAGATGGTTGACGGTGGTGGCGGGTTCGGTGAGCAGGGAGGCCGAGCCCAGTTCGTACAGAACGGCGGCGCGGTCCCCGGGGGGCGGGGGTTCGCGAAGGGCGCGCGCGAGGTAGCCGCGGGCGGCGTCGGGTGCTCCGGCGCGCAGGGTCTGCGCTGCGGCGGCGCGCAGTTGCTGGACGACCCAGTGGTCGCCGTCGGGGTGGGTCTCCAGAAGGTGGCGGGCGGCCGCGGAGGGGCCCTGCCCGTCGTCGATCACGCACCAGGCGGCCTGGCCGTGGAGGGCGACGCGGACGCCGGGCGGGATGGCGCGGTAGACGGCGGTGGCGATCAGCGGGTGGACGAACTCCAGGGTCTCGGCGCCGGTGAGGATGCGGGCCGTGCGCAGGGCGTCGGCGGCGTCGGCGGCCTCCTCGTGGCCGAGTCCGGCGACGGCGGCGGCGAGCAGGGGGTGGATCTCGGTGCCGAGGACGGCGCAGGCCCAGGCGAAGCGCACGGTGGAGGCGCCGAGGCGTTCGAGCCGGGAGACCAGGCCGCTGCCCTTGACGGCGGCGGCGAGGTCGCGCAGCAGGGGCGCGGCGGACTCGGTCGGGGCGAGGCCGCGCTCGCGCACCTTGGCGAGCAACTCGACGGTCTCGAAGGGGTTTCCGGTGGTGACGGCCCAGCACTCGCGGCAGAAGGCGTCGTCGGCGCGTGTGCCGAGCGTCTCCCGTACCAGCCGGGCGACGGCGGCGGTGCTGAGCGGTTCCAGACCGAGGGGACGGGTGCCCGTCCGGCCGGGCAGTCCCCTGAACGACTCGGCGTGTTCGGGGAGTTCGTCGGGCCGGTAGGCGACGACGATCAGCAGTGGAAGCTGTTCGGCGCGGGACGCGAACGCGGCGAGCCAGCGCAGGGATTCGGGGTCGGCCCAGTGGGCGTCGTCCAGCACCAGCACCATCGGGGCGCGCAGGGCGGCGAGATGGGTGAGGATCCAGTCCAGGCCGTCACGCAGGCCCTGTTGGTCGGGCGGGGCGACCGCGGTAGGCGCGCACAGGCCGAGGGCGGGGCCCACGATGTCGTACCAACTGCCCAGTGATGCGCGCAGTTGGGCCTGTGAGGCGCCGGCGAACTGGGGCTGGAGCAGTTGGCGGGCGACGTGGAAGGCGACCCGCTGTTCCTGGTCGCCGCCCCGCGCGGAGAGCACGGTGCAGCCCTTTGCGGTGGCGAGCCGCCTGACTTCGGCGAGGAGGGTGGTCTTGCCGATGCCGGCGCGCCCGGCGAAGGCGAGGAGGGCTCCGCGCGGACGGTCGGGCGGTTCGGCCCCGTCCGCGCGCAGACCGGTGAGTGCGGCCAACGCCTCATCTACGGCGGCGAGTTCGCTCTCGCGCTCGAAGAGGGTCCGGCTGCTCCGTACGACATGCTGCACCATGGCATACCCCCTGCCGCGGTGGTGTGTCCGCGCGGGGAGCGGACACGCACCGTGGCCTCCAGGCAGCTCAGGGTACGCCGCGAGGGGGTTGCTCGACGTGGTCCGAGCATTACTGACCGAAACCGGTTCAAACAGTGCTTCGGTGTCGTTCGTGATGCCGTGCGACCCGGACACGGTTGCCGCAGGAGGGCTTGCACCACTCCTGCCGGGGGTGCTCCTTGAGGAAGTAGCGGACGCAGCGCGGTGCGTGGCAGGCGCGCAGTCGCTGCCGGTCGGGGCCGGCGAGGAAGGCGATGGCGGCCCTTGCGAGGGGCGCCGTGAGGTCCTCGGCACCGCCGGGCGCACGGCGGCGCACGGTGGGTTCGGCGCATTCCTCCCAGCGCAGGACCGGCACGGTGGGGGTACGTGCGGCCGCGTCGTTGGGGCGGGCGAGGGCGTCGGGCACGGGCAGGAGGCGGGCGGCGTCGGCGGGGCTGGGCGCGGCGGGGCGGACGGCGTGGGCGAAGAGGGCGCGGACGGCCGCCCGCAGTTCTCGTACGGCGGTCAGGTCGCCCTCGCCGGCGACCCACCGGTCGGCGTCCGGCACCACCTCGGGATGGTCGCGGACCCAGGCGGTGAGGCCGCCGGTGTCGCTCAGGCCGTCGGCGACGCCGCCGTGACCGTCGCGCCGGACGGTGAGGGCGAGGGCGAGGCAGAGGCGTGTTCCCGAAGCCGGCGGGTCCTGCATGCGGCTGATGACAGAGGGGAGGCTGTCCATTAGGGCCTGTGGCAGCCGGGACCGGAGGCTCTGCGCGAGACCTGTGGCGGTAGGGGCGCCGGTCTCAGGCGTCCCCGGGTTCCGGCGGTACGACGGCGACCGGGCTCGCCGCGTGCAGGAGGACCGCATGGGTGACCGAGCCGAGCATGCGGGCCGGTGCGAGCAGGCGGCGGCGGTGGCGGCCGACCACGACAAGTTCCGCGTCCCTGGAGGCGGCGACCAGCAGACCGGCCGCGTCGCCCGGCAGCGCGAAGGCGTCGGCCCGCACGTCGGGGTGGTGCTTGCGGTGCGGGGTGAGGAAGCCCTCGGCGAGCGTCCAGGTCTCGTTCTCGACGGCCTCCTGGTCGATCATCTCGGGGGCGAGTTCGGCGGGGACCGCCCAGGACCGCACCGGCCAGGCGTAGGCGGCGACGACCTGGAGGCGGGCGCCGCGCAGCGCGGCCTCGGTGAAGGCGAAGGACAGGGTCGCGTCGTCCGGGGCGTCCACCTGGAGACCGACGACCACCCGCGGCCCCGGTTCGACGGGCGCGTCGCCGTGCACCTCGCGTCCGGGCCGGGGCACCACGACGACCGGGCACTCGGCGTCGCGGGCGGCGGCCATGCCGTTGGAGCCGAGCAGCAGACTGGCGAAGCCGCCCCGGCCGCGGGAGCCGAGGACCAGCAGCCGCGCCGTGGCGCCCAGCCCGGGCAGCACGGCGCCCGGTGCGCCGTCGAGGCCCACGTACTCGATCCCGGGCGGGTGGGCCCGGTCCTCCAGGTGGCCGCGCGCCTGGGCGAGCACCGGGTCGTCGCCCGCGTCCGGCGGTCCGGCGACCAGGACGTCGGGCTGGGCCCAGGCGGCGTACTGCCGCACATGGACCACGCGCAGCGGGGCCGCGCGCTCTCGGGCGGCGTCGAGGGCCCAGTCCAGGGCGCGCAGGCTGTCGTCCGAACCGTCGACCGCCGCGACGACGGGCAGGCTGTTCATGGGGTCCTCACCTCCGGATCACGACCCGTCCTCCCGGGCCGGCCTCGCTCGGGTGCCGGCACCGGGAAGGTGTTCACGGTCGAGTGTCCGGGAAACGGGCGGAGGACACCGCCCGGCGGGCACCTCTCCCCCAGGGCTCAGGTGAGGTCGAATTCGCCCTCCCTCGCGCCCGACACGAACGCGCCCCACTCCGCCGGTGTGAAGATCAGGGAAGGGCTTTCCGGGCGGCCGCTGTTGCGCATCGCGATGAAACCCTCGACAAAGGCGATCTGGACATCCCCCAGGCCACGGCTGCTGGAGTGCCATTCGGCGCTGCTGAGGTCCAGCTCCGGCTTGTCCCAGCCCGCGAGCGGGTGCTGCTGGATGGTGGTGCTCTCGGCCACGTCCGTGCTCCTCCCGATTGCGTCGTCCGCGGCCAGCCTAGCGATCGACCTCTGATGCCAACAGAGCACGTGAGGGGGACCTTTGGCGAGTCCCTCAGGAGGTGGGTGGTTCGCTGCCCACGAGCCACATGGAAAAGAACTGCGAACCGCCTCCGTAGGCGTGCCCCAGAACCCGCCGCGCGCCCTCCACCTGGTGTTCTCCGGCCTGCCCGCGCACCTGCAGGGCCGCCTCGGCGAACCGGATCATGCCGGAGGCGCCGATGGGGTTGGTCGACAGCACCCCGCCCGACATGTTCACGGGAAGATCGCCGTCCAGTTCCGTCACTCCCGACTCGGTGAGCTTCCAGCCCTCGCCCTCGTCGGCGAAGCCTAGGTTCTCCAGCCACATGGGCTCGTACCAGGAGAACGGCACGTAGATCTCGGCGGCGTCGATCTCCCGGCGCGGGTCGGCGATGCCGGCCTGCCGGTACACGTCGGCGGCGCAGTCCTTGCCGGGCCTGCGGGGAGACGAAGTCCTTTCCGGCGAAGAGGGTGGGCTCGCTGCGCATCGCGCCGCCCAGCATCCAGGCCGGGGGCCGCGGCGCCCGGGCCGCGCCCGCCCGGTCGGTCAGCACCATCGCACAGGCGCCGTCGGAGGAGGGGCAGGTCTCGGAGTACCGGATCGGGTCCCACAGCATCGGCGAGGCCTGGACCTTCTCCAGGGTGATGTCGTGCTCGTGCAGATGGGCGTACGGGTTCTTCAGCGCGTTGCGCCGGTCCTTGTACGCCACCAGCGAGCCGACCGTGTCGGGGGCGCCGGTGCGCCGCATGTAGGCGCGTACATGCGGCGCGAAGAAGCCGCCCGCCCCGGCGAGCAGGGGCTGCTGGAAGGGGATCGGCAGGGACAGCCCCCACATGGCGTTGGACTCGGACTGCTTCTCGAAGGCCAGCGTGAGCACGGTGCCGTGGACGCGGGCCGCGATCAGGTTGGCGGCGACGAGCGCGGTGGAGCCGCCGACCGAGCCGGCGGTGTGCACGCGCAGCATCGGTTTGCCGACCGCGCCGAGCGCGTCGGCGAGGTACAGCTCGGGCATCATGACGCCCTCGAAGAAGTCGGGTGCCTTGCCGATGACGACGGCGTCGATGTCGGCCCAGGTCAGCTCGGCGTCGTCGAGGGCGCGGCGGGCCGCCTCGCGGACGAGTCCCGCGAGGGACACATCGCGCCGGGCGGCCACGTGCTTGGTCTGGCCGATCCCTGTGACGGCCACGGGCTCCTTGCTCATCGCGGATCCCCTTCGAGTACGGCGACCAGGTTCTGTTGCAGGCACGGGCCGGACGTGGCGTGGGCGAGCGCCCGGTCGGACTCGCCCCGGTGGATGGCGGCGGCGGCCTCCCCGATGCGGATGAGCCCGGCGGCCATCATCGGGTTGGCGGCGAGGGCGCCGCCGGAGGGGTTGACGCGCACGGTGTCGTCCAGCCGGAGCGCCTTGCGCAGCACGACCTCCTGGGAGGTGAACGGCGCGTGCAGCTCGGCGGTGTCGACGGGCCGTTCGAAGGCGCCGGCCTTCTCGGCGGCCAGCCGGGCGGAGGGCGAGTCGGTCAGGTCGCGCACGCCCAGGCTGTGGGCCTCGGTGCGGTGGTCGATGCCGCGGATCCAGGCGGGCCGCTCGCACAGGTCGCGGGCCCGCTCGCCGGCCGCGAGGATCACCGCGGCGGCGCCGTCGCCGATGGGCGGGCAGTCTCCGGTGCGCAGCGGCCGTACGAGATGGTCGCCCTGCGGGACCGAACCCTTCAGCTGCGCATGGGGGTTGGCGGCGGCGTCGGCGCGGCTGCGGGCGGCGACGGCGGCGAGCGCGGGCTCGTCGGTCTCCCCCGCGTCGATCAGGGCCTGCGCCTGGAGGGCGGCCAGCGCCACGGAGTCGGGCCACAGCGGCGCCACGTAGTACGGGTCGAGCTGCCGGGTCAGGACGTCGCGCACGGAGCCCGGGGAGGACTTGCCGTAGGAGTAGACGAGTGCGGTGTCCGCGTCGCCGGTCAGGAGTTTGGTCCACGCCTCGTACAGCGCCCAGGCGCCGTCCATCTCGACGTGCGACTCGGAGATCGGGGGCCAGGCGCCGACGCCGTCGAGGGCGAGGGTGAAGGAGAAGGCGCGGCCGGCCAGGTAGTCGCTGGAGCCGGAACAGGTGAAGCCGATGTCGGCGGTCTTCAGGCCGGTGCTGCCGAGGACGCCGTGCAGGACCGGCATGAGCATCTCGACCTCGGAGAGCTCGTCGGTGGTGCGCCGGTGATCGGTCTGGGCGAAGGCGACCAGTGCTATGTCCCGTGTCACAGCAGCTCCTTGTAGGCGTCGTACTCCGCGTCGGGTTCACCGGTGGGCCGGTAGTGGTCCGGGTAGCGGGCCCCCTCGGTCCACACCGCCTCGACGCGCAGGCCCATGCGCACCTGGTCGTAGGGGATGCCGCCGATGCGTCCGTGCAGCGCGAGGTCGGCGCCGTCGAGGGCGATGTGGGCGTAGACGTACGGCACTTCGATGTCGAGGTTCTTGGCCTTGATGTTGACGATGCAGAAGGTGGTGACGGTGCCGCGCGGGCCCACCTCGACCTGTTCCGAGGTGGCGACACCGCAGGTGGGGCACGCGCCTCGGGGCGGGACGTACACCTTCCGGCAGGACGGGCAGCGCTCACCGACCGTGCGGCGTTCGGCGAGGGCGTGGATGTAGGCGGACTGGGCGCGGCCCGGGGAGTAGGTGTAGTCGAGCCGGGCGGGTGCGACGATGCCGGTGATCGGCTCCGCGAACCGGCCGTCGTGGCCCGCCGGTCGCACGGGTTCGCCGTCGTACGGCTCGAAACAGGCGATGTCCGTGATGGCTCCGGCGCGTTCCCCGGCCCAGCGGACGCGCACCCGCATGCCGGTGTGCACGGCCTCGGGGCCCGGGGCGTCGAGGGCGTGCAGAAGGGCTGTGTCGGCGCCGTCGAGCCGGACCAGGACCCAGGCGAAGGGGGTGTCGAAGGGCTGATCGCGACGGGGGTGCTCGTTCCACGCCCAGGTGGTGACGGTGCCGGTGGGGGCGACCTCGACGAGGTCGTGGAGTTCGTCGGCGGTGACGGGGTCGTACTCGACGGGCGGGACCAGGGTGCGGCCGTCGACGGTCTTCACGCCGAGCACGACGCGTTCGCGCAGGCCGGTCAGGAAGGCGCTCTGGACGGGGCCGAGCGAGCGGGTGAAGGGGAACTCGACGGCGAGGGGGGCTTTGAGGACTTCGGGCATGCCCGGTCTCCTTCGGGTCAGGCGCGCTTGTAGACGGGCGGCCGCTTCTCCGCGAAGGCGCGGGCGCCTTCCCTGGCATCGGCGGTGTCGAAGATCGGCCAGCCGCGCTTGAGTTCTGAGGCGAGGCCGTCCGTCTCCGTCATCTCGGCGGTCTCGTAGACCGAGGCCTTGATCGCCTCGACCGCCAACGGGCCGCAGGAGTTGACCTGTTCGGCGATCTCCAGGGCCTTGTCGAGTGCCGTGCCGTCGGGCACGACATGGCCGATCAGGCCGATGCCGGCGGCCTCCCGGGCGGTGTAGGGACGGCCGGTGAGCAGCATCTCCAGGGCATGGGTGCGCGGGATCTGGCGCTGCAGCCGGACGGTCGAGCCACCGATGGGGAACAGTGCGCGCCTGACCTCGTAGAGTCCGAAGGTCGCCGACTCGCCGGCGACCCGGATGTCGGTGCCCTGGAGGATCTCGGTGCCGCCCGCCACGCAGTGGCCCTCGACGGCGGCGATCACCGGTTTGCGGGGGCGGTGGTGGCGCAGCAGCGCCTTCCAGTGCAGGTCCGGGTCGGCCTTGAGGCGGTCGCGGTGGCGGTCGTCCTGGGTGCCCTTCCCGGCCAGGGCCTTGAGGTCCATGCCCGCGCAGAACGACCCGCCCGCACCGGTCAGCACGATCGACCGGACCTCGTCGTCCTCGTCGGCCTCGACCCAGCCGTCGTACAGACCGACCAGCATCGGCAGTGAGAGCGCGTTCTTGGCTTCGGGCCTGTCGAGCGTGAGCACCAGTGTGGCGCCTTCGCGCCGGACGGTGAGGTGTTCCGTCCCACCCATGACCATCTCCCCTCTCCGGGAACGAGAACAGGTTGCAGGAGCGCGGGAGGCACTTCAAGGGTTTTCTGACAGGTAGTCAGATTTCTTCGCGCGAACCCTTCACAGTTGCCGCGCCCTTTGCTCTGATGACCGGCGAACCGACGGATGCGCCTTTCTTCGTCACGGCTGCACGGGGTCAGGAGGAGCGGTGGAGTACAACCTTGCGGACCTGTTCGAGTCGGTCGTCGACGTGGTGCCCGACCGCGAGGCGCTGGTGTACATCGACCATCCGGGGACGGGCGCGGAACGCCGGCTGACGTACGCGGAGCTGGACGCGGCGGCGAACCGCATCGGCCACCACCTCGTCGACGCGGGGATCCGTCCCGGTGAGCATCTCGGGCTGCATCTCTACAACGGCATCGAGTACCTGCAGGCGGTGTTCGGCTGCCTGAAGGCGCGGATCGTGCCGGTCAACGTCAACTACCGTTATGTCGAGGACGAGTTGGTGTACCTGTACCGGGACGCCGATCTGGCGGCCCTGGTCTTCGATGCGGAGTTCGACGCCCGGGTGGCCGCGGCACTGCCGCAGTGCCCGGGACTGCGGCATCTGGTGCGGGTGGGCGGCGACGACGAGGGGGTTCTCGCCGCGGTGCCGTTCACCGGGGCCGAGGCGTCGGGCTCGCCGGAGCGCGGGTTCCCGGCGCGCTCGGGCGACGACCAGTTCATCATCTACACCGGCGGCACCACCGGCATGCCCAAGGGGGTGATGTGGCGTCAGGAGGACCTGTTCTTCTCGGGGCTGGGCGGAGGGGCGCCGACCGGTGAGCCGGTGAAGAAGCCCGAGGAGCTCGCCGAGCGGGTCGCGGCCGGGGGCAGCGGGATCACCTTCTTCCCCACTCCCCCGCTGATGCACGGCACCTCGACCCTCACCTCGCTCATCGGCTTCAACTTCGGCCAACGCGTCGTGATCCACCGCAAGTTCGTGCCCGAGGAGGTGCTGCGGACGGTGGAGAAGGAGAAGGTCACCAGCATCTCGCTGGTCGGCGACGCGATGCTGCGGCCGCTGGTCGACGCGCTGGCCGGACCCATGAAGGGCACGGACTGCTCGTCGGTGTTCAGCGTGTCCTCGTCCGGCGCGGTGCTGTCGGAGACCGTCCGCAGGCAGTTCCAGGAACTGCTGCCCAACGCCGTCCTGCTGAACAACTACGGCTCCTCCGAATCCGGTTTCAACGGCACGGCGACGGCCGACTCCGGGGCCGGGCAGAGCTTCCGCATCCGCGTCAACTCCCGCACCCAGGTGGTCGATCCGGTCACCCGTGAGCCGGTCGCGGCCGGCGAGGTGGGCCGGGTCGCGCAGTGCGGCCACGTCCCGCTCGGCTACTACAACGACCCACGGAAGACCGCCGAGACCTTCTTCGACAAGGACGGCGAGCGCTGGGTGCTGCTCGGGGACATGGCGACGGTGGACGAGGAGGGCGTGGTCACCGTCCTCGGCCGGGGTTCGCAGTGCATCAACACCGGCGGCGAGAAGGTGTATCCCGAGGAGGTCGAGCAGGCGCTGAAGTCCCATCCCGACGTGTACGACGCGCTGGTGGCCGGGGTGCCGGACGCGAAGTGGGGCAACCACGTCGCGGCGGTGGTGCAGTTGCGCGAGGGCGCGCCGCGGCCGTCCCTGGAGGACGTCCAGACGTACTGCCGCACCCATCTCGCCGGTTACAAGATCCCCCGGCAGCTGGTGATCACGGACGCGATACGGCGCTCGCCGAGCGGCAAGGCGGACTACCGCTGGGCCCGGGACGTGGCGGAGGCGGCCGACCGGTGAGCGCGGGGCCGGGGGTAGTCTTTGCCCGCGGTTGACCTGCGCGCTTGAACGGAGGGTGACGGGGGGCCGTACGCGAGGTAGGCGGCCCCGACCTGCGGGCCCGGTCCGCCGTACCAGCACCGGGAAACCGCACGGAAGGACCATCGGGTGTCGCACCTCACGCCCCCTCGCCAGCTGCCGGACACGGACGCGGACGCCGACGGGAGCCCGGACCCCGACGTGACGGCGACCGACGCATCCCACGAGGACCCCGAGCCGGCCGGCAAGCCGACGCCGAGGACTCCCAGTGCCACGGAACCCGCCACCGAGACCGCCGCGCGCGACGAGGGCGAACCGGCTGTGCGGACCACCGCCCACGACGAGGCCGGACCCGACGCGCTGAAGACCGCCACCCACGACGAAGCCGAACCCGACGCGCAGGCAGAATCGCAGGCCGCCGCACCCGTCTCCCCCGCCCGTCCCGGCTGGTTCGGCTGGCGCCGGCGGTTTCCGCGGACCGCGCGGGGCGTGTGGCTCGGCACGACCGTGCTGGCCGCCGTGCTGGTGTTCGTGGTGCTGCTCGTCCCCAACCGTCTGGACTACATCACCGTCCAGTCCTTCCTGCGCCTTCCCGTCGAGGGGATCTTCCTCGCCGCCGTCCTGCTCGCGCTGCCGTCGCGGGCACGGCGGATCACCGCCGCCGCCCTGGGCGTGATCCTCGGGCTGTCCGCGGTCCTGAAGTGCCTCGACATGGGCTTCCGGCAGACCCTGGCCCGGCCGTTCGACCTGGTCTTCGACTGGGTCCTGCTCAGCGACGCCGCGGCCTTCCTGAAGGACTCGCTCGGACGCACCGGCGAAGTCCTCGCGGTGATCGGGGTGATCGCCCTCGTCGTCGCCGTGCTCGTGCTGAGCGCGCTGGCGACGGTGCGGCTGGCGAACGTGCTGGCCCGGCACCGCACCGTGGCCGTGCGTTCCACGCTGGTTTTCGGCGTCGTGTGGATCATCTGCTTCACGCTGGGCGTGCAGTTCGGCGGCGTCACCGTGGCCACCAAGGGGTACGCCCAGTACCTGTCGAACCGGGTGCAGTACGTCCGCGACGGCCTCGGGGACGCCGAGGTCTTCAAGAAGCAGCTCACCGTCGACGCCTACGCCAAGACCCCGTCCGACCAGTTGCTGACCGGACTGCGCGGCAAGGACGTGATGCTCACCTTCATCGAGAGCTACGGCCGGGTCGCCATCGACGATCCGACGATGGGACCGGAGGTCGACCGGACGCTCAAGGCGGGCGACGCCCGGCTGAAGGCGGCCGGCTTCTCCGCGCGCAGCGGCTGGCTCAGGTCGCCGGTGACGGGCGCCGGCAGCTGGCTCGCCCACTCGACGTTCCTGTCGGGCCTGTGGGTGAAGAACCAGCAGCGGTACCGGACCCTGACCACGAGCGACCGCGCCACCCTCACCAGCTACTTCCGCAAGACCGGCGCCTGGCGGACCGTCGGCATCGTCCCCGGTGTCCGCAAGGCCTGGCCCGAGGGCAAGTACTTCGGCCTCGACCACATCTACGACTCCACCCATCTCGGCTACCAGGGCCCCTACTTCAGCTGGACGCCGGTGCCGGACCAGTTCAGCCTGGAGGCCTTCCAGAAGCTGGAGCACGGCAAGAAGAACCGGGACCCGATCATGGCGGAGATCATCCTGGCCTCCAGCCACAACCCCTGGTCCCCCATCGCCCACACGATCGACTGGAAGGACCTCGGCGACGGCAAGGTCTTCTACAAGATCAAGAAGGAGGGCACGAACCCGACGGAGGTCTGGAAGAGCGCCAAGCGGGTGCGGACCGAGTACCGCAAGGCCATCCAGTACTCCCTGGACAGCCTCACCCAGTGGGTCCAGCGGTACGGCGACGACAAGACCGTGCTCGTCTTCCTCGGCGACCACCAGCCCGTCCCGACGGTCACGGGGGGCACCAGCAACAGGGACGTGCCGGTCACCGTCGTCGCCCGCGACCCCAAGGTGCTGGACCGCATCTCCGGCTGGGGCTGGACGGAGGGCATCAAGCCCGCCGACAACGCGCCGGAGTGGAGCATGAACACCTTCCGGGACCGCTTCATGACGGCGTACGGGCCTCAGGGCGGGTGATCGGAACCGCCGAACGGGTGACGGCGGGGGCCTTCGGACGGCGTAGCAAAGCGCGCTGGGGGCCCAGGACCGTTCCTAGGGTCGCAGTGACGTGGATCGGATCCACCGTCGCTGAAAGGGACCCCCATGAACATATGCACCCGCTCCCTGAGCACGACCGCGCTGGCCCTCCTCGCGACCGTCGGGCCCGCGGCCGCCGTGGCCCACGCGCAGAACAACTTCAACTGCCCCGACTTCAGGTTCCAGGAGGACGCGCAGGCCGTGTTCAACAGCGATCCGAGCGATCCCAACCGCCTGGACGCGGACAACGACGGCATCGCCTGCGAGGACCTACCACACCGGCCCGTGGCCACGGCCACATCCCCGGCGACATCCACGGCGGCCGCCACCGCCGTACCGCGGCGGGGCGTCAACGCGGGGCTCGGCGGCAGTACGGGGCCCGCCGACTTCGAGGTGGTCGGCGGGGTCGGGCTCGCCGTCCTCGGCGCGGGCCTGGCGGCCGGCCACCTCGTGCTGCGCCGGCGCCGCGGGGCCGCCCCGGCCCGACGGCACTGAGCCCGGCCGGTGGGTCACCGGTCGAGGAACGCCGCCACACGGCGCGCGAACCACTCCCCGTCGTCCATCCACGGGTAGTGCCCGGCACCGGGCTGCACGTCGAACTCGGCGTTCGGGAACACCTCGGCCGTGACGCGCGCGAGCTCGGGGCAGGGCCCTCCGTCGAGGCCGCCCGCCAGGACGAGCACCGGCGCGGTGACCTCGGCGAGGGCGGCGCGGGTGGCGGGCGGATCGTAGGCGCCGTCGGAACCGTAGATGTCGTGGGCCTCGTCGTTGAACTCCGCTTCGGAGCGTGCCACGTGCTCGGCGGCGGCCTCGTCCCAGCGGCCGTAGAAGAACGGCGCGAACGTGGGGTCGTAGTCGCTCTTCCCGGCCAGCCAGTCCTCGAAGGCGGGGAACGCCTCCGCGAACCAGGGCTCGCCGTCGCGCGCGCGAGCCGCCGCCAGCCGCTGCTCCGGGGTCGCCTTCAGGCCCAGCGCCCACGGGATCGCGGTGATCAGCACCAGCCGGGCCACCCGCCGCGGATACCGGGCGGCGTAGAGCATGGCGAGGCTTCCGCCGGCCGAGTGGGCCAGCACGTCCATGCGTTCCAGCCCCAGGTGGACGCGCAAGGCCTCCACGTCGTCCACGAGCCGGTCGCAGCGGTACGTCGCCGGCTCCGCCGGCACAGCCGAGTCACCGGTGCCGCGCAGGTCCAGCAGGATCAGCCGCCGGTGTGCGGTCAGTCCGCCCAGGTCACCGAGGTAGGAGGAGGCCTGCATGGGGCCGCCGGGCAGGACGACGAGCGGGGCGCCCTTCCCCCGCGCGTGGTAGGCCAGCTCGGTTCCGTCCGGTGCGGTGAAGGAAGGCATGCCGTCGATCTTCACGGACGGCCGCAGCGCGCCGCAAGGGGGTTCTGCGTCCGGCGGCGAGGGCACCGGTGAGAAAAATCCGGGCCGAACTCTTGCCTGCCCGTGGGTGGCCTGAATTACTTGATCCCGAAGAGCTCGACCGAATGATCGGTCGCCCGAATTGGTGTGGTCGGCGAGGGAGAAGCCCCCATGGCGGATGGTGCGGAGCTGCTGGACAGCGGGGAACGGCTCGACGCGGAGGCACTGCGGGCCCTGCAGCTGGAGCGGTTGCGGGCCTCGCTGCGGCACGCCTACGAACGCGTGCCGTTCTACCGTGAGGCCTTCGCCAAGGCCGGGGTGCGGCCGGAGGACTGCGAGTCGCTGGCCGACCTCGCGCGTTTCCCCTTCACCACCAAGGGCGACCTGCGCGAGAACTACCCGTACGGGATGTTCGCGGTACCCCGGGACCGCATCCGCCGCATCCACGCCTCCAGCGGCACCACGGGACGCCCCACGGTCGTCGGCTACACGGACGGCGACCTCTCCTTGTGGGCCGACATGGTGGCCCGCTCGCTCCGCGCGGCCGGCGCCAGGCCCGGCGACACGGTCCATGTGGCCTACGGGTACGGGCTGTTCACCGGAGGCCTCGGCGCGCACTACGGCGCCGAGCGGCTCGGCTGTACGGTCGTCCCGGCCTCCGGTGGCATGACGGCCCGTCAGGTCCAGCTGATCCAGGACCTCGAGCCGCGGATCATCATGGTGACCCCGTCGTACATGCTCACCCTGCTCGACGAGTTCGAGCGGCAGGGCGTCGACCCGCGCGGCACGTCACTGCGGGTAGGCGTCTTCGGCGCCGAGCCGTGGACCGAGGAGATGCGGCGCGAGATCGAGGAACGGTTCGCGATCGACGCCGTCGACATCTACGGGCTGTCCGAGGTGATCGGCCCGGGCGTGGCCCAGGAGTGCGTGGAGACCAAGGACGGGCTGCACATCTGGGAGGACCACTTCTACCCGGAGATCGTCGATCCCTTCACCGGTGAGGTGCTGCCCGACGGCGAGGAGGGCGAGCTGGTGTTCACCTCGCTGACCAAGGAGGCGATGCCCGTCGTGCGGTACCGCACCCGCGATCTGACGCGGCTGCTGCCGGGGACGGCCCGGGTGTTCCGGCGCATGGAGAAGGTCACCGGGCGCAGCGACGACATGGTCATCCTGCGCGGGGTGAATCTCTTCCCGACGCAGATCGAGGAGATCGTGCTGCGGACGCCCGGGGTGGCACCGCACTTCCAGCTGAAGCTGACCCGCGAGGGCCGCATGGACGCCCTCACGGTGCGGGCCGAGGCCCGCTCCGACGCCGGCGCGGAGGTGCGGAAGGCGGCCGCGGCGGCGATCGCGACGGCCGTCAAGGACGGCATCGGCGTCTCGGTCGCCGTGGAGATCGTGGAACCGGAGTCCCTGGAGCGGTCGGTGGGCAAGATCCGCCGCATCGTGGACCTGCGTCCGCGCGCTTGAGACCCGCGGTCAGAGGCTCTGTGCGAGGGTCGTCGACGTGGGGCGGGTGATACCGGACAGGTCGCGGAAGACCACGCTGTTGCGGTCGGTGACCGAGCGGCCCAGCGCGTGATGCGGCCACAGCCCGCCGGCCATCCGGCGGCTGCGCTCACCCCACTCCAGGGCCTCGGCTCCGCGCGCCTTGAAGAAGTTCAGGGCGTAGCCGCCGGTGTGGATGCGGAGCAGGCTGAAACCGCCGGGGTACTCCTTGGCGGCGCCGACCTCCTGCAGGGCGACGTGCGGGGCCTGCGGCACCACGGTGCGCTTGTTGCGGTGGGTGTGGCCGGCGTGGTGGAGAAAGACGCCGGGGGTGGTGGCGTAGGCGTCGATGATCGAGCGGGCCTGACGGCGGCTGAGGCGCTGGCCCGAGCTGACGGGGAAGAGCGAGTCCCGGACGGTCAGCGGATGGTGGCCGAAGACGACGGTGGGCTGCTCCCGGTTCTCCCGCAGCCGGCTGCGGAACCAGGCCAGCTGCTCGGCGCCGAGCCCGCCCGAGTCCGCGCCGTTGCCCCGTTTCTCGTAGGTGTCCAGGCCGATGATCCGCAGCCCGGCCAGCTCGCGGGCGAAGTAGCCCGGCTCGTCCGCCCGGCCGAACCCGCGGCGAAAGCCGTCGCCGTCGTCGTCCTGCGCGCCGGGCCGGTCGTGGTTGCCGCGGACGACGAAGTAGTCGCGGTCGTGGGTGCCGAAGCCGTCCAGGATGCCTCTGGCCCGGGCCAGGTCGGCCGGCCCGCCGCCGGCCGATATGTCGCCCGCGGCCAGCAGCACGTCCGCTCCGCGCCGCAGGGCCTCCTGGACCAGGGCCCGGGTCATGATCTCCGGATACGGCGGCAGACCGGGCTCCTGCGAGACCCCGCGCAGCAGGGGGAAGCCGGTCACGAGCCCGGCGACGGTCTCGCCGAGGTGCAGGTCGTTGCAGAGGGCGAGGGACATCAGGTGCCGGCCGGGCGGGGGCTGCGGCGTGGTGAAGGCGTACGGGTCACCGAGCGAGCCCAGGCCGTGCAGGGAGGTGCCCGCGGCGTTGCCGCGCACCAGGTGCAGGGTGGTGGGCCGGGCGGCCACGCCCCGGGAGCGGGCCTGGTAGTAGTACGTCTGTCCCGGCTCCAGGCCGGTGAGCTCCACGTGGTGGTGGGCGGTGGCCCGGTCCTCGCCCGCGACGCGGTTGAGGTGGGCCGGGTGGGTGCCGTACACGACCTCGCCCTCGGTGACGGCGGGCAGCATGCGGCCGAAGCCGTCGTCGGTGCCGGGGACGCCCGTGTACCAGGTGATGACGGCGCGGTCCTCGGTCAGGGTGACCAGTTCCAGGTGGACGGCCGCGATCTGGTGCGGGTGCGGGAGCCGTGAGCGGGCGGCGGAGGCGGCCCTGAGCAGGGCCGGAGCGAGCAAGGCTCCCGAGCGCAGCACCTCACAGGGCCCGGGGACTCCGGCGAGGGCGGCGAGAGGAGCGGAGAAGCAGCATCGCATGCTTGTGGGGTGCCCTCCTGCCGTATACATGACTCATGCTAGCGGTGGCAACACCGGATACGGCAGGAGACCGCCTGTGCATCGCGTCACGTGCCGGAGCGGTCCCGCAGCTGCCGTTTGAGGATCTTCCCGCTGGCGTTGCGCGGCAGCTCCGTCACGAACACCACCCGCTTCGGCGCCTTGAAGGGGGAGAGTTTCTCGCGGGCGTGCTCGATCAGTTCGGCCTCGGTCACCTCCCCGCGGGGGACGACGAACGCCGTGACGGCCTCGACCCACCGGTCGTCGGGCAGACCGACCACGGCCACCTCGGCGACGGCGCCGTGCGTGTAGAGGGCGTCCTCGACCTGGCGTGAAGCGACCAGTACGCCACCGGAGTTGATGACGTCCTTCACCCGGTCGACGATCGTGAAGTAGCCGTGCGCGTCGCGCACCGCGAGGTCGCCGGAGTGGAACCAGCCGTCGCGGAAGGCCTCGGCGGTCTCCTCGGGCTTGTCCCAGTAGCCCTCGCACAACTGCGGGGAGCGGTAGACGATTTCGCCGGGGGTGCCGTCGGGCACGTCCTTGCCGTCCTCGTCGACCACGCGGGCGTCGACGAAGAGGACGGGCCGGCCGCAGGAGTCCATGCGGCCCTTGTGCTCGTCGGGCGCCAGGACGGTGGCGAGGGGGCCGATCTCGCTCTGGCCGAAGCAGTTGTAGAAGGCGAGCTTCGGCAGCCGTTCGCGCAGCCGCTCCAGGACGGGCACGGGCATGATCGAGGCGCCGTAGTACGCCTTGCGCAGGCCGTCGAGGTCGCGGGTGGCGAAGTCGGGGCGGTTCGCGAGAGCGATCCACACGGTGGGCGGGGCGAACAGGCTGTCCACGCGGCCGGCCTCGATCAGATCGAAGAGCCGGTCGCCGTCGGGGGCGTCGAGAATGATGTTGGTGGCGCCGACCGCGAGGTAGGGCAGCAGGAACACGTGCATCTGCGCCGAGTGATACAGCGGCAGGGAGTGCGCGGGACGGTCGCCGGCGCTCAGGTCGAGGGCGGTGATCGCGCTCAGGTACTCGTGGACCAGGGCCCGGTGGGTCATCATCGCGCCCTTGGGCAGGGCCGTGGTGCCCGAGGTGTACAGCAGCTGCACGAGGTCCTCGGTGCGCGGTTCGGGACCGTCGTACGCGGGAGCCGTGGCCAGGCGGGCGAGGAAGGAGTCCTCGGCGTCCCGCAGCGGCAGCGTCCTCGTGCCGTCGGCGAGCCGCGGCGCCAGGTCGGGGTCGGTGAGGACCAGGGCGCTGCCGGACTGGCCGACGATGTAGGCGAGGTCGTCACCGGTCAGGTTCTGGTTGACCGGGACGTGCACGAGCCCGGCTCGGGCACACGCCAAAAAGCCGATCAGGTAGGCGTCGGAGTTGTGGCCGTAGGCGCCGACCCGGTCGCCGGGCGCCAGGCCCTGGCCGAGGAGGACGCTCGCCGCGCGGGAGACGGCGTCGTCGAGTTCCTGGTACGTCCACCTGCGGTCGCCGTACTCGATCGCGACCCGCGCCGGGGTGCGCCGGGCGCTGCGCCGCAGCACCCCGTCAACCGTGCTGCCCTGTCCCTGCGTCATGACTCATGATCCTCGGTCCGTGGCCGGGGCGGGTCAAGCACCCGGGCGGGTCACAGCCGCAGGCATGTTCAACCGCCGTTCCGCTGACGGAAGTTGGGAGACACCATTGCGCACCCGTGGGAGACGGCCCCCGACCGTCTCCCTCGGCTACAACTCGCGCGTGGCGAGGACCCACACCGTCGCGACCCGCGTGCCGTTCGACCTGACCCGGCTGACCCTCGATCCGGCCGACCCCACCGTCTCCCTGGTGGACGGCAAGCGGGAGCGGATGACGAAGCGGACCGTGACCGTGCCGGTCGCGGGCGGCACGTCCGTCACCCGCAGCCAGTGGTGGTCGCGTTACGGTCCGGTCGTCGCCGATCCCCAGAGCGATCCGCCGCTGCCCTGGACCACGACGACGGCGTACGCGCTCGACGACCCGAACGCCGCCGGTTTCCGCTTCGCCGACAGCTCCCTCGGCTTCGCCCGGGCGCGCTCCACCGCGGGCGTCCTCGCCTCCCTCCGGCGTCACCAGGGGCTTCCCTGGGTGAACACGGTCGCCGCGGGCTCCGCGGGGCACTCCTTGTACACCCAGTCGCAGGTGCTGCCCCGGATCACCGACGACCTCGCGGCCCGGTGCTCCACCGACCTGGGCAAGATCACCTACCCGCAGGCGGGCCTCGCAGTGTAGGACGTCCTGGTCTCGCCCGCGCTGCGGGTGGTCCGGATCGGGACGCACGACTGAGTACCGCACGGCCCCTGCCTCGCGCGGCGCGCGTGGGGCAGGGGCCGTGCCCGTCACACGGGCCGGGTGCGTCCTTCCCAGTACGGCTCCCGCAGCCGCCGCTTGTACAGCTTGCCGTTGGGGTCGCGGGGCATCTCCGTGATGAAGTCGACGGTCCTGGGCCGCTTGTAGCCCGCGAGCCGTTCGGTGCAGTGCTCCAGGATCGAGGCGGCCAGCGCGGGGCCCGGCTCGTGTCCCGGCGCCGGTTCGACGACCGCCTTGACCTCCTCGCCCCAGTCGTCGTGCGGGATGCCGAAGACGGCGGCGTCGGCCACGGCGGGGTGGGCGAGGAGGGCGGACTCGATCTCGGCCGGGTAGATGTTGACCCCGCCCGAGATGATCATGTCGATCTTGCGGTCGCGGAGGAAGAGGTAGCCGTCTTCGTCGAGGTAGCCGAGGTCGCCGACGGTGAAGTAGTCGCCGATGCGGTTCTTCCGCGTCTTGGCCTCGTCCTTGTGGTAGGCGAACCCGCCGGTGTTCATCTTCATGTAGACGGTGCCCAGTTCGCCGGGCGGCAGCCGGTTGCCGTCCTCGTCGAAGACGGCGAGTTCGCTGATGGGCCACGCCTTGCCGACGGTGCCGGGCTTCTTCAGCCAGTCCTCGGCGGTGGCGAAGGCTCCGCCGCCCTCGCTGGCCGCGTAGTACTCCTCGACGGAGTTCCCCCACCAGTCGATCATGGCCCGTTTCACGTGGTCGGGGCAGGGGGCGGCGCCGTGGATGGCGTGCCGCATGGAGGAGACGTCGTAGGAGCGCCGGACGTCCTCGGGCAGGGCCAGCAGCCGGTGGAACTGGGTGGGGACCATGTGGGTGTGCGTGCACTTCTCACGGTCGATGAGGCGCAGCATCTCCTCGGGCGTCCACTTGTCCATCAGGACCAGGCGGTGGCCGATGTGCAGGGACGCGCCCGCGAACTGCAGGACGGCCGTGTGGTAGAGCGGTGAGCAGACGAGGTGGACGTTGTCGTCGAACGGCTTGATGCCGAAGATGCCGAGGAAGCCGCCGAGGTAGGCCTCCTCCGGCGCCCGGCCGGGCAGCGGGCGGCGGATGCCGCGCGGGCGGCCGGTGGTGCCGGAGGTGTAGTTCATGACCCAGCCGAGTTCGCGGTCCGCGGGCGCCGACTCCGTTTGTCCGTGGAGGAGTTCGGTGTAGGGGCGGAAGCCCTCGACCGCGCCGACGGCGTAGCGGTGGGTGGCCGGCAGGCCGGCCTCGTCGGCGGCGTGCCGGGCTGGCCCGGCGAACCGCTCGTGGGCGATGAGCACCTTGGCGCCCGAGTCGGCGACGATCCAGCCGATCTCCGGTCCGACGAAGTGGTGGTTGACCGGCACGAGGTAGAGACCGGCCTGGCTGGCGGCGAGGTAGGCGGTGAGGAACTCGACGCCGTTGGGCAGGACGACCGCGAAGGCGTCCCCGCGCGACAGTCCCGCGGCGCGCAGGCCGTGCACGAGGCGGTTGGCGGCGGCGTACAGGCGTCCGGCGGTCCACTCCTCGCCGTCGGGGGCGATGAGGACCTTCCGGTCGGGGTCGGCGGCGGCCTGGGCCCAGAATCCGGCCGGGGGCGTACTCGTCGTGCTCGTCATTCACCGCTCCTTCCGGCGATGCGGTTGACGCGGTCGACGGCTTCCTCGAAGCCGCGGGTGAGGTCGTCGAAGACGGCCTGGACGCTGCGTTCGCTGGTCATCCGGCCGACGATCTGGCCGACCGGCGTGCCGAGCAGGGGCTCGACCTCGTACTTCTGGATGCGGGTGAGGGCGTCGGCGACCAGCAGGCCCTGAAGGGGCATGGGGAGGGTGCCGGGTCCACTGGGGTCGTCCCAGGCGTCGGTCCACTCGGTACGGAGCTGGCGTGCGGGCTTGCCGGTCAGGGCGCGGGAGCGGACGGTGTCGCCGGAGCCCGCGGCCAGCAGTTTGCGGGTCACGGCGGGCGAGGAGAGGTCGGCCTCGGTGCAGGTCAGCCAGAGGGAGCCGAGCCACACCCCCTGGGCGCCGAGGGCGAGGGCGGCGGCCACCTGCTGTCCGCTGCCGATGCCTCCGGCGGCCAGGACCGGCAGCGGGTCCACGGCCTCGACCACCTCCGGGGTGAGGACCATGGAGGCGATCTCGCCGGTGTGGCCGCCCGCCTCGTAGCCCTGGGCGACGACGATGTCGATGCCCCCCTCCTTGTGCTTGAGAGCGTGCCGGGCGCTGCCCGCGAGCGCGGCGACCAGTACGTCCTGCCGGTGGGCGCGGGCGACCACGTCGGCGGGCGGGGAGCCGAGGGCGTTGGCGAGCAGCCGGATCGGGTAGTCGAAGGCGACGTCGAGCTGGCTGCGGGCGACCTGTTCCATCCAGCCGGTGATGCGCCAGCCGGCCGCGTCGCCCTCGGCGAGTTCCGGCACGCCGTACTTGGCGAGGGTGTCCTGGACGAACTGGCGGTGCCCCTCGGGGATCATCGCCTCGACGTCGGCCTCCGTGACCCCTTCCACCTTCTTGGCGGGCATGACGACGTCGAGGCCGTAGGGCTTGCCGTCGACGTGGGACTCGACCCAGTCGAGGTCGCGCTTGAGGTCGTCGGGGGCGGTGTAGCGGACTGCGCCGAGCACTCCGAAGCCGCCGGCCCGGCTGATGGCCGCGGCGACGGCGGGGAACGGCGTGAAGCCGAAGATGGCGTGCTCGACTCCCAGTTTCTTGCTCAGCTCCGTCTGCATGGGCGCAGGATGCCGCAGTCCTCTGGACGACGGAAGGCCTTTTCTGATGCTCCGTCAGATTTCTTGCCGACGGCCCGCCCTGTTGACACACCGCACCCCTGACACGAAAGTTTCAGTCCGCAAGGTGATCCCGGAAAGAATCTTTCAGGCACGGGAGGCTCACCCATGACGGACGACGCGGCGACCCGGCCGGGACTCTCCCGGCGCCAACTGGCCCGAAGAACCCTCGCCCTGGGCGGCGCGCTGGCCATCGCCCCGTTCCCCGCCGGCCCGGTGGCCGCGGCCTCCCCCGGCCCGGCTCACCCCACTCTGCGCCACGGCTCGCCCGAGCGCGCCGGCCTGCTCGCCGAGCACCTGGGTCAACTGGTCACGGACGCCGAGGCGTTCCTCGGCCCCTCCCCCAAGCACCCGTGGTACGCGGGCGCCGTCCTGCTGGCCGGGCGCGGCGGGACCGTGGCGCTGCACCGGCCCATCGGCATGGCGGTGCGCTACCGGTCGTACGACGAGAAGACCGACACCGGTGTCGAGTTCCCGGCCGACCAGCAGATCCCCATGACCGAGGACACCGTCTTCGACCTCGCCTCCGTCTCCAAGCTGTTCACCTCACTGCTGGCGGTGCGGGCGATGGAGCGGGGAGAAGTGGAGCTGGAGGCGACGGTCGCCTCGTACGTCCCGGAGTTCGGGGCCGCCGGCAAGCAGGACGTCACCGTCCGCCAACTCCTGACCCACACCTCGGGCTTCCGGGACTGGATCCCCCTGTACAAGGCACCGACGTACGACGCCAGGATTCAACTCGTCTACGACCAGGCCCCGATCAACCCGCCCGGCACGAAGTACCTCTACTCCGACCTGAACCTGATCTCCCTCCAGCTGGTCCTGGAAAGGGTCACGGGCCGGACCCTGGACGTCCTGCTGCGCGAGGACATCACCGAGCCGCTCGGCCTGGAGCGCACCCGCTACAACCCGCCCGCCTCCTGGCGGCCGGTGATCGCGGCCACGGAGGACGAGCGGGCGCCCTGGTCCGGTCTCGACCGCGGGCTGGTGTGGGGCGAGGTGCACGACGAGAACGCCTACAGCCTCGGCGGGGTCGCCGGCCACGCCGGGGTGTTCTCCTGCGCCTGGGACCTGGCCGTGCTCGGCCGGACCCTGCTCAACGGCGGCGCCTACGGCCGCACCCGCATCCTGCGTCCGGAATCGGTGGAGTCGCTGTTCACCGACTTCAACACCGCCTTCCCCGGGCACGAGCACGGCCTGGGCTTCGAGCTCTACCAGCACTGGTACATGGGCGCGATGGCGACCCCGCGCACCGCCGGCCACACCGGCTTCACCGGCACCTCGCTGGTCCTGGACCCGACGACGGACTCCTTCCTGGTCGTGCTCGGCAACTCGGTCCACCCGGTGCGCACATGGCGCTCCGGTTCCGCTCCCCGGGTCGCCGCCGGCAACCATCTGGCGCGGGCCGTGCCCGTCCGCCCCGTGCGCGGACATGCCGCCTGGTTCTCCGGCATGGCGAACGCCACGACGGCCACGCTCACCCTGCCCTCGCTCGACACGCTGCGGGGCGGCGCGCTGCTCGGCGCCGCACTGTGGTGGGACACCGAACCGGCCTCGGACACACTGGCGTTGGAGACCACCGCCGACGGCGGGACGACCTGGCGGCCCCTGCCGTTCACGACCACGCGCCACGGCGAGCCGCCGCAGGAACACCCCTCGGGCTCGGTCACGGGCTGGTCGGGCCGCGTCTGGCACCGCCTGACGGCCGATCTTCCGGCCGCCGCCCAACTGGCCGTGCGCTGGCGGTACTCGACGGACAAGCTGTACGTGGGACGGGGTGCGTACGTCGACGCGATCCGGGTCCGGGCGGACGGCGAGGTGCTCTTCGACGAAGCCCGTCCCGCCGACTCGGCACGGATCACGCCGGTGGGCTGGACCGCGTCGGCGGACTAGGACCGGACCAAAATCTCTGATCGGCCGGCGCCGTTGTCGGCTCCGGCGCCGTTGTCGGCTAGCGTGCGGCCCATGAACCGACGGCGGCAGAAGAAGCTCACCGGCCGGCTCTTCGAGGCGATCCTGCGGGACGACGCCGCCGAGGTGGCCGCGCTTGTGCGGGCCGGAGCCGATCCGGGACGAGCCGACCGTGAGGGCACCACCCCGCTGTACGAGGCCGCCGTCAACGGCCGGGCCCCGATCGTCCGCCTGCTCCTGGCCACCGGTGCCCCGCCCGACGCCGAGAGCGGCGGGATCGGCGCGCAGGGCACACCGCTGTGCGCCGCCGCGTGCTGGGGACACACCGAGGTGGTAAGGGAGTTGCTGGCACACGGCGCCGATCCGTCCCTGCGCGAGGATCACGGCACCGGCTGGTCTCCGCTGCGGTGGGCGGAGCACGGCCCGCACCCCGGCACCGTCGAACTCCTCACCGCGGCCGGTGCGGGCTGACCAGTTCGTCGGCGACCCAGCGCGCGACCCCGGCGGGGTACGGCGCCGGCAGCCCGAGCACGATGTGCCCGAAGCCGGCGTCGAGGGCCTCGTCGATCGCGGCGCGGGTGGTGCCGGGCCGGTCGTAGTCCACGGGCAGGTGGATCGAGCGGGTGACGGCGGCCGGATCGCGGCCGATCTCGGCGCAGTAGCGGTCGAGCAGCGCGCTGCGGCGGACCACGTCCTCGAGGTCACCGCCCGGGATGTTCCACAGGTCGGCGTGCTCGGCGGCCACCCGCAGGGTCGCGGCGGAGCGGCCGCCGATCAGGATCGGCGGATGCGGGCGCTGGACGGGCTTGGGGTTGGCGAAGGCTCCGGTGAGGTGGTGCTGGGTGCCGTGGAAGTCGAAGGGCTTGTCCTCCGTCCACAGCCGCCGGATCAGCGTGCAGGCCTCGGCGAGAGACCGTACCGCGTCCGCGGTGTCCTGGAAGGGCAGGCCGTATGCCGGGTACTCGCGCCGGGCCTCGGGAGGGTGGGGGCGGGAGCCGACGCCGATGCCGAAGTCGAGCCGGCCGCCGGAGACGATGTCGACGGTCGTGGCGATCTTGGCCAGGACGGCGGGCGGCCGGAACCTGTTGCTGGTCACCAGCAGCCCCAGCCGCAGCCGCCGGGTCTGGGCGGCGAGGGCCGACAGCAGCGTCCAGCCTTCGAGGATCGGCCCGTCCGGGTCGCCGCCGATCGGCATGAGGTGGTCGAACAGCCAGGCGTGCTCGATCTCGGGAACGGCGTCCGCCTCGCGCCAGACGGTGAGGACGTCCTCGTACGACACCTGCATGGGGGCGGTCATGATCCCGAAGCTGGGGGTGGCCCGCGGGGTGGTCTGTGACATGGCGGTTCTCCCTGGGTTTCAGCGGCGCCGCAGCGTCGCGTCCAGCAGCGCCGGCGGCGCGTCGAACTTCTCGTGCGCGGCGAGGTCGGTGCCGGGCGCGACGACGGCGTCGATGGCGTCGAGCACGTCGGCGGAGAGCACCGTGTCGGCCGCGGCGAGCTGGCTGCGCAGGTGGTCGAGGGTGCGCGGGCCGATGAGCGCGGCGGTGACGGCGGGGTGCGCGGTCACGAAGCCGAGGGCGAGCTGGATCAGGGTCAGTCCGGCCTCGTCGGCGATCTTGGCGAGCCGCTCGACGGCGTCGAGCCGGGCCCTGTTGTAGGGCAGGCTCAGGTCGAAGCGTTCCGGCATGAACGCCGAGCGGTTGGTGGTGACGTCACCGCCCTGGCGGACGGCGCCCGTCAGCCAGCCCGAGGCGAGCGGGCTCCACACCAGTACGCCAAGGCCGTACTCCTCGGCCACGGGCAGGACATGGGCCTCGACGCCGCGCTGCAGGATCGAGTAGCTGGGCTGTTCGGTGACGTAGCGGCCCAGGTGGTGCTCGCGGGCGGCCCACTGGGCCTGCACGATGCGGTGGGCGGGGAACGTCGAGGAGCCGAAGTAGCGGACCTTCCCGGCCCGTTGGAGGTCGGTGAGTGCCGACAGTGTCTCCTCGTCGCTGGTCGTCGGGTCCCAGCGGTGGATCTGGTAGAGGTCGACGTGGTCGACGCCGAGCCGGCGCAGGCTGTCCTCGAGTGCGGTGACCAGCCAGCGGCGGGAACTGCCGCGGTGGTTGCGCTCGTCGCCCATCGGCATGGTCGCCTTGGTGGCGAGCACGATGTCGTCGCGGCGGCCGGCGATGGCCTTGCCGACCATCTCCTCCGATCCGCCGGCGCTGTACATGTCGGCGGTGTCGATGAGGTTGACGCCCGCCTCCAGGGCGGCGTCGACGATGGCCGTGGCCTCGTCCTGGGTGGTGTTCCCGATGGCGCCGAAGTTCATGGCGCCGAGGGCGAGCGTGCTGACCTGCACACCGGTGCGGCCCAAGGTGCGGTACTGCATGTCCGTGTCTCCTCATGGCAGGGGTGGTGACCGGGTTCGCGCTCTGCCAGAATGAACAGAACCGGAACCTCGTTCCGGTACGACGATACGGAACCGTGTTCCGTTTTTGCAAGGCGACGGTGGAAGGAATCAACGCTGTGATCGACGGCGACGGCGACAGCGACGAGACGGGCGGGCGCGGGGCCCCGTCCCGGCGCAAGGACGCCCGGCGCAACAAGGAGACGCTGCTGGAAGCGGCCGCCGCGGTCTTCGTCGCCAAGGGCGTGGACGCGCCGGTGCGGGACATCGCGGCCGAGGCGGGCGTCGGGCTGGGCACGCTGTACCGGCACTTCCCCACCCGGGCGGACCTGATCATCGGGGTGTACCGGCACCAGGTGGAGGCCTGTGCCGAGGCCGGCCCCGCCCTCCTGGAGAGCAGCGGGAGCCCGTACACCGCGCTGGCACTCTGGATCGACCGGTTCGTCGACTTCCTGGTCACCAAGCACGGGCTGGCCGGCGTGCTGCAGTCCGACAGCGCCGGGTTCGAGACGCTGCACGCCTACTTCCTCGACCGCCTCGTGCCCGTCTGCGCACAGCTCCTCACCGCGGCGGAGACCGCCGGCGAGATCCGCACCGGGCTGACGGCCTACGAGCTCATGCGCGGCGTCGGCAACCTGTGCGCCGGCGCGGAGAGCGACCCCGCCTACGACGCCCGCCGCCTGGTCGAACTCCTCGTGGCGGGACTGGGCGCGATGCCGTCCTAGCCTGCCGCTCGGGCGGTCAGAACCGGCTGGCGGAAGCCGGTGGCGTCCGGCGTACGCCAGTCGAGGCCGTCGAACCCCGCCGTGCTCGCGGCTTCCACCAGCTGCTCCCGGGACAGCGCACGGGAGGCGGCACGCCGGAGGCGGACCTCCCAGCCCTCCCCTTGCGGCAGGAGCTGGAAGTACTCCTGGTCGTAGTGCTCGCCGTTCTCATGCCAGTGCCAGAGCTGGAAGGTGATCGTGCGGCCGTCGGGGCCGTACGACACCTGCGGCGGCGTCGACGCGGGACGGGTGCGCCGGAGGGCGTCGTAGTCCCGGAGGGTGAGCAGGAGCAGCCCGTCGTCGCGCAGCATCCGCCACATCTCGCCCAGCGCCACGGCCGTGTCCTCGGGGGTCATGAGGTGGGCGATGGAGTTGTCGGCACAGACGACCGCGTCGAAGGTGCCCGGCCGGAACGGCAGCCGGCGCATGTCGGCCGCCGTGACCGGGAGTTCGAGGCCGCGGGCCGCGGCTTCGGCGGCGGCCCGTGGGGCGGCGACGGGGCTCAGGTCGCTGCCGACGACGCGGTGTCCGGTGCGGGCCAGCCCGATCGCCTGGGTGCCGATGCCGCAGGCGCAGTCCAGCAACCGGTGCGGCCCCGGGCCCAGTTCGCTCCGGAGCAGGCCGTCCAGGACGGCGGCCTGACGGGCGATGCTCGCCTCCCAGTCCGGGAAGATCCGGTGGTAGTCGGGGGCCGGCGAGTCGTAGAAGTCTCCGGCCGGGGAGGTCATGCGCCGGTCGCCTCCAGGACCGCCATCGCCGCGTTGTGGCCGGGGACGCCGCTCACGCCGCCGCCGCGTACCGCTCCGGCGCCGCACAGCAGGACGTTGTCGTGACCGGTCTCCACGCCCCAGCGGCCGGTGCCTTCCTGGGTGTGGGGCCAGGCCAGGGCACGGTGGAAGATGTTGCCGCCGGGCAGGCGCAGGTCGCGCTCCAGGTCCAGAGGGGTCTTCGCCTCGATGCAGGGGCGGCCCTCCGCGTCGACGGCCAGACAGTCGGCGAGCGGTTCGGCGAGGTGGGCGTCGAGCTGGGCGAGGGTGGACTTCAGGAGTTCCTCGCGTACGGAGTCGTTGTCGGCCTCGAAGAGCCGGGCCGGGGTGTGCAGGCCGAAGAGGGTGAGCGTCTGGTAGCCCTGCTCGACGAGGTCCGGACCGAGGATCGTGGGGTCGGTCAGGGAGTGGCAGTAGATCTCCGAGGGCGGTGCGGCGGGCAGCCGGCCCGCGGCGGCCTGGGCGTGGGCGGTGGCGAGCTGCTCGTAGCCCTCGGCGATGTGGAAGGTGCCGGCGAACGCCTCGCGCGGGTCGACGGTGTCGTCACGCAGCCGGGGCAGCCGCTTGAGCAGCATGTTCACCTTCAGCTGGGCGCCCTCGGCGGGGGCGGCCGGCGCGTCACCGGTCAGCTCGGCCAGGGCCTGCGGGGAGGCGTTGACCAGCACGTGGCGGGCGCCGACCGTGGCCTCGCCGTCGGCCGTGCGGTATGTGATCTCGGCGGCTCGCCCGTCCGTGGCGATGCGCACCGCCTCGTGCCCGGTGACGACGACCGCGCCCGCCTCCCGGGCCGCCGTGGCCAGGGCCTCGGTCAGCGCGCCCATGCCGCCGACCGGGACGTCCCACGCGCCCGTGCCGCCGCCGATGACGTGGTAGAGGAAGCAGCGGTTCTGGGCCAGCGAGGGATCGTGGGCGTCGGCGAAGGTGCCGATGAGGGCGTCGGTGAGGACCACGCCCCGCACGAGGTCGTCGGCGAAGCGGTCCTCGACGGCGACGCCGATCGGGTCCTCGAAGAGGGTGCGCCACGCCTCCTCGTCGTCGATGCGGCGGCGCAGTTCGTCCCGGGTGGGCAGCGGCTCGGTGAGGGTCGGGAAGACGCGCTCGGCGACGCGGCCCGTCATGCCGTAGAAGCGCTGCCATGACTCGTACTCGCGCTCGGAGCCGGTGAGCCGGGCGAAGGCCTCCCGGGTGCGCCTCTCGCCGCCGCCGACCAGCAGTCCGGTGGCCCGGCCGGCGCGTTCCACGGGGGTGTACGAGGAGATGGTGCGGGTGCGGACGCGGAAGTCCAGGCCGAGGTCGCGCACGATCTTCTTCGGCAGCAGGCTGACCAGGTACGAGTAGCGCGACAGCCGTGCGTCCACGCCGGCGAACGGCCGGGTGGAGACGGCGGCGCCGCCGGTGTGCCCGAGGCGCTCCAGGACCAGCACGGATCGTCCGGCGCGGGCCAGGTAGGCGGCGGCGACCAGGCCGTTGTGGCCGGCGCCGACGACGACGGCGTCGTAGCTGCGGTGTGCCTCGTGTGCGGTCATGGTTCTTGGTAACACGCGGTGATCCGGATCGGCCAGAGAGGGACACCGAGCGGTGAGCAGCCGGTGCCGCCCTCGTCGGCAATGCGGACGCGGCGACGCGATCACTGCCCGCCGGACGCCTGCTGCCGCTGGCGCAGCACCGCGACTCTGCGGTACAGCTCGACGGCCTCCGCGCCGCGGCCGAGCTGCTCCAGGCAGTGGGCCTCGTCGTTGCGGCTGGCGAGGGAGTCGGGGTGCTCGGCGCCCAGGACGCGCTCGCGGGCGGCGGCCACCCGCCGGTACTCGGCCAGGGCGTCGGCCCAGCGGCCCAGCCAGCCCAGGCCGACGGCGACCTCGCGGCGGCTGACCAGGGTGTCGGGGTGCTCGGGCCCCAGGACGCGCTCGCGGATCGCGCACACGTCGCGGGATTCGGCCAGGGCCTCCTCCCAGCGGCCCAGCCGGCCGAGGTTGACGCCGAGACCGTGCCGGGCGCGCAGGGTCTCGGGATGGGTGGCCCCCTGGACCCGGGTGCGGTCGTCGATGAGTGCGCGGTACAGGGCCAGCGCGTCCTCGCTGCGGCCGAGCCTGCCGAGGCTGATGCCGATCTCGTAGCGGGCGGCGAGGGTGTCGGCGTGGTCGGGGCCGAGGGCGCGGGCGCGGGCCTCGGCGACCTCGCGGTAGGCCTGCAGCGCCTCCTGCCAGCGCCCCAACTGCCCCAGCGCGTACGCGACCTCGTAGCGGGTGACCAGGGTGTCGGGGTGCTCGGGCCCCAGGACGCGGGCGCGGGCGGCGGCCACGTCGCGGGCCATGCGGTAGGAGTCCTCCTGGCGGCCGAGCCTGCTGAGGTTGAAGGCGAGGTTGTGGCGGCAGCGCAGGGTGTCGGGGTGGTCGGCGCCCAGGACGCGCTCACGGGCGGCGAGGACGGCGGTGTACACCTGGTGCGCGTCGAAGTGGCGGCCCAACTGGCCCAGTACGTACGCCATTTCCTGGCGGGCGGCCAGGGTGTCGGGGTGGTCGGCGCCCAGGGCACGCGTTCTCGCGGCGGCCACGAACTTGTACTCCCGCAGGGCGTCGGCCGCGTGGCCGGTGCGGCTGAGGGTGAAGGCGACCTCGTAGCGGCTGGCGAGCGTGTCGGGGTGCTCGGGCCCCAGCAGCCGCGCGCGGTCGGCGGCCACCGCCCGGTGCACGTCCCCGGCTTCGGCCCAGCGGCCCGAACGGGCCAGCGCGAGCCCGGCGTTGTGCCGTCCGGCCAGCGCGGTGAGCGTCTCCGGGGCGGGCTCCGGCGCGGTTGCGCCCGGTCGTGCGGCGTCGGGGCGCGGGGTCCACTCGCCGGTCAGCCCGGCGCCGGCGTCGCGCGGGCCGGCGTCCGGGCCGGCACCCGTGGCCTTGTGGCCCATGGTCATGCCGCGCGTCCACGACGGCAGGCGGGGCGTGCCCGCGGGCCGCTGCCCGGGCGGGTCGAGAGCCGGCCGCGGGGTGACGACGGTCGGCACGTACGCCGGTGTCGTACGTGCCAGGCCGATGCGGCGGCCCAGCTCCTGGGCGTCCGGCGGGCGCTGTTCCGGCCGCTTGGCGAGCAGGTCGAGGATGATCCGCTCGAGGTACTCGGGCAGCTCGGCGCGGTGGCTGCGGGGCGGCCGGGGCGGGGTGTCGCGGTGGCCGACGAGGATCGCCCAGGGGTCGTCGAGGTCGAAGGGCGGCACGCCGGTGGCGATCTCGTACAGGACGCAGCCCAGCGAGTACAGGTCGCTGCGGTGGTCCACCTCGGAGCCGCCGATCTGCTCCGGGGACATGTAGTGCGGGGTGCCCATCGCGACGCCGGTGCCGGTCAGTCGGGAGGTGAAGCCGATGTCGTGGCCGAGGCGGGCGATGCCGAAGTCGCAGATCTTCACCGCGCCGTCGGTGAGTCGCACGATGTTGGCGGGCTTCAGGTCGCGGTGCACGATGCCCTGCTTGTGGGTGTAGGCGAGGGCGGCGGCGACCTGGTCGGCGATGTCGACGACGTCGGGGACGGGCAGCGGGTGGTGCTGGTTGTCCTCCAGCAGCTGGCTGAGGTTGCGGCCCTCCAGCAGCTCCATCACCAAAAAGAGCACGCCGTCGGTCTCGCCGAAGTCGTGGACGACGGTCACACCGCGGTGCTGGAGGGCGGCGGCCACCCGGGCCTCGCGCCGGAACCGCTCCCGCAGCACCCTGGCGAAGGCCTGGTCGTGGTGGGGCCCGAGGGGCTTCAGGCACTTCACGGCGACATGCCGGCCGAGCGACTCGTCCCGGGCCCGCCACACCTCGCCCATACCGCCCCGCCCGATCAGGTCGAGCAGCCGGTACCGGCCCTGGATCAGCCTGCTGTCCCCCATCGTCCGCGACCGCCCCCGTACCTCTTCGCCCCGCCCACCCCTGGCTCGTCCAGTATGGCGACCTATCGTCCGAGTTTGTACGGTGCCGGACGGGACCCGGGGCCGAGCCGGTCCATCGCCCGCAGGATGTGTTTGGGCGGCAGTTGCCAGCGCACACGTGCGGGGACGCAGCGCAGCAGGTTGCCCGTGGCCCGCAGGCGCAGGGTGACGGTCTCGGGTTTCGGTGCCGCTCTGCCGTACAGCTCGTGGGCGTACGGCGGCAGGGCGGCGTACGCCAGGTGCGCCACGCGCCGCCACAGCACCTCGCGCGCCGGGACCAGGAGGGGGTGCGTCGGCGGGCGGAGCAGGAAGTCGTCCACCTCGCGTGCCTCGGGTCCGACGGCGAGTTCGGGGCGGACCTTGTCGAAGTAGGCGTTCATCTCGGCCTGGTTCGCGGGGACGGCGTCCGGGTCGAGGCCCACCAGGCGGGCGCTGACGCGGTGTTCGCCGATGTAGCGGTCGGCCTCGGCGTCGGTGAGACGGAAGCCGGAGCGGCGCAGGACCTGCAGATAGGAGTCGATCTCGGCGCAGTGCACCCACAGCAGCAGCTCGGGTTCGTCGACGCCGTACCGCTCGCCGGTGTCCGGGTCGACGGCCGACAGCATGCGGTGGATCTTGCGCACCCGGGCGCCGGCGCGCTCGGCGGCCTCGGTGGTGCCGTACGTCGTGGTGCCCACGAAGTCGGCGGTCCGCATCAGCCGGCCCCAGGCGTCCCGGCGGAAGTCGGAGTTCTGCATGACGCCGCGCACCGCGCGCGGGTGCAGGGCCTGGAGGTAGAGCGCGCGGATGCCGGCGACCCACATCATCGGGTCGCCGTGCATCTGCCAGGTCACGGAGTTCGGTGTGAACAGCCCGGGATCACCCATGTCCGCAGGCTAACGCCGAACCCGGGGCATCCCCAGGCCGATCCAGGAGATGATCTCCCGCTGGATCTCGTTGTTGCCGCCGCCGAAGGTGAAGATGACGGCCGAGCGGTAGCCGCGTTCGAGCTCGCCGTGGAGCACCGCGCCCGCGGAGCCCTCCTTCAGGGCGCCGGCGGCGGCGACGATCTCCATCAGCCAGGCGTAGGCGTCCCGGCGGGCCTCGGAGCCGTACACCTTGACCGCGGAGGCGTCCTGCGGGGTGAGGGTGCCGTTCTGGACGGCGTTGACCATCTGCCAGTTCAGGAGCTTCATCGCGTCGAGCCGGGTGTGCGTCCGGGCGAGGCGGCGGCGTACCCAGGGCAGGTCGACGACGCGGCGGCCGTCGGCGAGCTTGGTCTCCATGGCCCAGCGCTGCACGTCGTGCAGGGCGCGGATGGCCATGGTGCCGTGGGCGGCCAGGGTGACGCGTTCGTGGTTGAGCTGGTTGGTGATCAGCCGCCAGCCCTCGTTCTCGGCGCCGACCCTGCGGGAAAGGGGGACGCGGACGTTCTCGTAGTAGCTGGCGGTGGTGTCGTGGGAGGCGAGGGTGGTGATGACGGTGCAGGAGTAGCCGGGGTCGGTGGTGGGGACGAGGAGCATGGTGATGCCCTTGTGGGGCGGGGCGTCCGGGTCGGTGCGGGTGGCGAGCCACACCCAGTCGGCGGTGTCGCCGTTGGTCGTCCAGATCTTCTGCCCGTTGACGACGTACGCGTCGCCGTCCCGCACGGCGCGGGTCTTCAGCGAGGCGAGGTCGGTGCCGGCGTCGGGCTCGCTGTAGCCGATGGCGAAGTCGATCTCGCCGGAGAGGACCTTGGGCAGGAAGTACGCCTTCTGCTCGTCCGTTCCGTACCGCATGATCGTGGGGCCGACGGTGTTGAGCGCCATGAGGGGCAGCGGGACGCCTGCCTGCGCGGCCTCGTCGAAGAAGATGAACTGCTCCATCGCCGTCAGGCCGCGGCCGCCGTACTCCTCGGGCCAGCCCACCCCGAGCCAGCCGTCCGTGCCGAGGCGGCGGATCGTCTCGCGGTAGAAGCGTTTCTGCGCGGCGGGGTCGGCGTGGCGGGCGTAGGCGTTGTCCGGCACCAGCTCGGCGAAGTAGTCGCGCAGTTCGGCGCGCAGCCGCTGCTGCTCGGGCGTGTATTCGAGGTGCACGGCGCCTCCAGGCATCCCAGGCCGGTCCTGACGGCGCACACCGTAGAACGTGTTCCAGTAATTGGGAATGGCGAGGATGCGGAAAGAGCCGGGCGGAGCGTCAGCGCAGGGTGGCGAGGAAGTCCGTGCAGGCCTGCGCGCACTCCCGGCAGGCCTTCGCGCCGTCCTCGGCGCCCGCCAGCCGGTCGAAGGCGTGCGCGGCCTCCAGGCACACCGTGCGGCACCATTCCAGCTGGATGCGGATGCCCGCCTCGTCCAGCCGGTTCTGCTCGGACAGCACACGACAGGTCGCGTCGCACACCTCCGCGCACATGATGCCCTTGCGTCGTACGAGTTCCTGCTCCTCCGTGCCGTCCGGGTCCACGAGGCTCGCGCGCAGAGCACACGCGCGTGCGCACTCCGTGCACGCCTGGGCGCACGCGAAGCGGTCCTCCAGGAACTGGAAGAGCTCCTGCTGGGTCGTTGTCGTAGTCACCCGATTCGGGTAGCCGGAGCCCTCGCCGTCAAACACCCGGCCGCCGGCGACCGCGCGGTTCGCGCCGCCCGGGCGCCCGGCCCGGTTCACGCGCCGGGCTCGGGGTACCCGCGGGTCATGAACAGCGCATCGATGGACATCGCCGCAAGCAGCGCCTCCGCGTTGGGGCTCATCGCGGCCGGCGTGGTGGTCGTGGCCCTGCTGCTGGGCGCCTTCCTCATGGGCTCACGCATCCGACGCCGGGAGCCCGGTCCGCCGAGTCCGCAGGAGCAGCCCCGACTGCCGGACGGGGGGCCGGTCCGCGAGGTGCGGGAGGTCCGTGAGCCCGACGAGGTGCCCCGCTCCGACCAGCGGCTGACCCCGCACGAGCTGCCGGGGCACGGCAACTCGCCGACCCGGTCCGCCGCCTCGCAGGAACGGCCGCGCTGGACCGGCGGCAACAGCGGGTCGTTCGGCTCGGGCGGTCACTGAGTCCGCGGCCTCCACCGGCGTCCCGAGAGGAAGTGAGAGCCATGACCGACTCCGCCCGCGCCGCCCTGCCGCTGCCCGACTACGACCATCTTCCCCTGGGCGGCCTGGAGAGCCGGGTACGGTCGCTGACCGCCGACGAAGTCGACGAGCTGCTGGCCTACGAACGCGCCCACGCCGACCGGCTGCCGGTGACCGAAGTGCTGTCGGCCCGGCGGGAGCAGCTGCGCGCGGGCGCCGAGCCGACGTCGGGCGACCCCTCGGCGCTGCGTCCCGAGCAGCACGGCCGCACCACGGGCTCCCCCGTCTCTCCGGCGACCTCTCCCCAGCCGTCCAGCCCGCCCCCGCACGGCACCCCGGACCAGCGGGGCAAGCCGAAGGGCGACCGCACCTAGGGAGTTTCCGGTCACGGCGCACGGGCACCCGTGCGCCGTGCTGCCCAGGAAGAGTGACCACGCCCTGCCCGCGGCGGAGCGGGCCGCTGACGCGCTCGACGCGCGGCTTCCGGTGTACGACGGCGGGAAGCTGCTGCGCAAGGCCTTCCCCGACCACTGGTCCTTCCTGCTGGGCGAGATCGCCCTCTACAGCTTCGTCGTCCTGCTGCTGACCGGCGTCTGGCTGACACTGTTCTTCCACCCCTCCATGACGGACGTCGTCTACGGCGGCTCGTACCGGCCGCTGGACGGGGTGCGCATGTCGGAGGCGTACCGCTCCACCCTCGACATCAGTTTCGACGTGCGGGGCGGTCTGCTGATCCGGCAACTGCACCACTGGGCGGCGCTGGTGTTCGTCGCGGCCATCGGTGTGCACCTGCTGCGGATCTTCTTCACGGGCGCGTTCCGCCGGCCGCGCGAGGTCAACTGGCTGATCGGCGTGACCCTGTTCGTGCTGGCGCTGGCCGAGGGCTTCGCCGGCTACTCGCTGCCGGACGACCTGCTGTCGGGCACCGGCCTGCGGATCGCGCAGGGTGTCATGCTGTCGATCCCGGTCGCGGGGACGTACCTCAGCATGTTCGTCTTCGGCGGCGAGTTCCCCGGGCACGAGCTGATCCCGCGGCTGTACTCGCTGCACATCCTGCTGATCCCCGGCCTGCTGCTGGCCCTGGTCACCGTCCACCTGATCCTGGTGTTCTACCTCAAGCACACCCAGTGGGCGGGCCCGGGCCGCACCAACCGCAACGCCGTCGGCAAGCCCTTGGTCCCGCAGTTCGCGGCCAGTTCGGGCGGGCTCTTCTTCATGGTGTTCGGCCTGCTGTCGGTGCTGGCCGCAGTCGCGCAGATCAATCCGGTGTGGGTGTACGGCCCCTACCGGCCGGACATGGCGTCGACGGGTTCGCAGCCGGACTGGTACGTCGGCTTCCTGGAGGGCTCGCTGCGGCTGGTGCCGCCGTGGGAGACGACGGTGGCCGGGCACACGGTGATGTGGAACGTCCTGCTGCCCGCCGTGGTGCTGCCGCTCGCCCTGTTCGCCGTGCTGTACGCGTATCCCTTCCTCGAACGGTGGGTGACCGGCGACGACCGGGAGCACCACCTGTGCGACCGGCCCCGGGACAACCCCGCCCGGACGGGCCTCGGCGTCGCCGGCATCTGCTTCTACGGCGTGCTGCTCCTGGCCGGCGGCAACGACATCCTCGCGCACACGTTCAGGGTCTCCCTGAACACGCTGACCTGGGTGTTCCGGATCGCCGTGGTGGTGCTGCCACCGCTGGCGGCGGTGGTCACCAAGCGCGTGTGCCTGGCCTTGCAGGAGGCGGAGCTGGAGCGTCTGGCCGAGGGCGAGGAGACGGGGGCGGTACGGCAGACGATCACGGGCGGCTTCACCGAGGACCACGAGCCGCTCGACGAGCGGAAGCAGTACGTGCTCCGGGCGCGCCGGGAGGCCCGACCGCTGCCCTCGCCGTCGCCCGAGCGCCGCGCCGACGTCGGGCGGGTGGAGCGGCTGCGGGCCGCGCTGAGTTCCTGGTACTACGCCCACCGGGTCCAGGAACCGGGCCACGGGGAGGTCCCGGGCGACGACTCGCGCGTCGCGACCGAGGGCGAGCTCCCCGCGAACGGCGAGGCCGCTCAGCGCGACCGTGAGTTGAAGGGCTGATCGGGCGAGGGGGCGGCGGGCCCGGACGGCTCGGAGCCCGGGTCGGGGCGGTCGGCGTACTGGAAGACCATGCCGAACACGCCCGTCCCCAGCACGCCCAGCCCGAGCAGGGCCAGCCACAGCCCGAACACGACGCCGAGCGCGAGCAGGACCGCGCCGAGCGCGACGACGATCGGCCAGGGACTGTGCGGGGAGAAGAACTCCAGCGGGCCCGCCGTCTCGATGATCTCGGCGTCCGGCCGGTCCTGGGCACGCAATCCGCGGCGGCGGTACTGGATGTGCAGGAAGAGCGCCACGAGTGCGGCCATGAGAAAGGCGATGCCCAACGCGGCCGTGCCCGCGGGCTCACGCGAACGCCACCCGTAGCCGGCCGCGGTGACGGCGAAGAAGACGGCGACACCGGCGAACAGCCGGGACTCGGTACGCATCAACCGCTCCGTTCCGTCTGCTGCGCCGCCCCGACCTCCGGGTGGTGGGCGTCGAACGCCGGTGATTCGGAACGGATCCGGGGCAGGGCCGTGAAGTTGTGCCGCGGCGTCGGGCAGGAGGTGGCCCACTCCAGGGAACGGCCGTAACCCCAGGGGTCGTCGGTGTCGACCTTCTCGCCGTACCGGGCCGTCTTCCACACGTTGTAGAGGAACGGCAGGGTGGACAGGCCCAGCAGGAAGGCGCCGATCGAGCTGATCGTGTTGAGCAGGGTGAAACCGTCGGCGGCCAGGTAGTCGGCGTAGCGGCGGGGCATGCCCTGCTCGCCCAGCCAGTGCTGGACGAGGAAGGTGGTCTGGAAACCGACGAACAGCGTCCAGAAATGGATCTTCCCGAGGCGTTCGTCGAGCATCTTCCCGGTGAGCTTGGGCCACCAGAAGTAGAACCCGGCGAACATCGCGAACACCACGGTGCCGAACAGGACGTAGTGCAGGTGGGCGACGATGAAGTACGAGTCGGTGAGGTGGAGGTCGAGCGGCGGGGAGGCGATCAGGACCCCGCTCATGCCGCCGAGCAGGAAGGTCGCCATGAAGCCGCACGACCACAGCATGGGCGTCTCGAAGGACAGCGAGCCTCTCATCATCGTGCCGATCCAGTTGAAGAACTTCACGCCCGTCGGCACCGCGATCAGGAACGACATCAGCGAGAAGAACGGCAGCAGGACGGCGCCGGTGGCGAACATGTGGTGGGCCCACACCACCGCGGACAGCATGGTGATGGCGATGGTCGCGCCGACGAGGGTGACGTAGCCGAAGATCGGTTTGCGGCTGAACACCGGGATGATCTCGGAGACGATGCCGAAGAACGGCAGCGCCACGATGTACACCTCGGGGTGGCCGAAGAACCAGAACAGGTGCTGCCACAGCAGTGCTCCGCCGGAGGCGGCCTCGAAGATCCGCGCCCCGAACTTGCGGTCCGCCTCCAGCGCGAGCAGGGCGGCGGTCAGCACGGGGAACGCGGGCAGCACCAGGATCGACGTGAACAGCACGTTCCAGGTGAAGATCGGCATCCGGAACATGGTCATGCCGGGGGCGCGCAGGCACAGGATCGTGGTGATGAAGTTGACGGCGCCGAGCGTGGTGCTGACACCGGTGACCACCAGTCCCATGACCCACAGGTCACCGCCGACTCCGGGGCTGTGGACGGCGCTGTTGAGGGGCGCGTAGGCGAACCAGCCGAAGGCCGCCGCTCCCCCGGGCGCCAGGAACCCGGAGACGACCGTCAGCCCGCCGAACAGGTACAGCCAGTACGACAGGGCGTTCAGCCGCGGGAACGCCACGTCCGGGGCGCCGATCTGCAGCGGCATCACCGCGTTCGCGAACCCGGCGAACATCGGCGTCGCGAACAGCAGCATCATGACCGTGCCGTGGATGGTGAACAGCTGGTTGTACTGCTCCTGGCTGACCAACTGCAGCCCGGGACGGGCCAGTTCGGCCCGCATCAGCAGTGCCAGGATGCCGCCGAAGAGGAAGAAGGAGAAGGCGGTCGTGAGGTACAGATTGCCGATGACCTTGTGATCGGTCGTGGTCGCCCAACGCAGCAGCGCCCGTCCCAGGGACGAGCGCGTGCGCGGCCGCACCGGCGCCTGGCGCGACCGCGCCGTCCTCCTGTCCAACGCCATGCGGCGGCGGGTACCCGGGGACGGCGAGCCCACTCGCCGTCCCCGGGGTCTCTCACCTGCTGTCACTCGTGCCGGTGGTCTCCGTCAGAGCCGCGCGTCCCGCCTCCAGCCGGGCCGCCGGGATCCGGAACGGCGAGCAGGAGACGTAGTCCAGGCCCGCGCGGTGGAAGAAGTGGATCGACTCGGGGTCACCGCCGTGCTCGCCGCACACACCCGTCTCCAGACGGGGGTTGACGGCCCGGCCGGCCTCGACGGCGATCTCCACCAGCCGTCCGACGCCCTCCTGGTCGATCGTCTCGAAGGGCGACACCGAGAAGACGCCCTTGTCGATGTACAGGGGGAAGAAGGACGCCTCCGCGTCGTCACGGGACAGGCCCCACGTGGTCTGGGTGAGGTCGTTGGTGCCGAAGGAGAAGAAGTCGGCGACCTCGGCGATGCGTCCCGCGGTGAGCGCGGCGCGCGGCAGCTCGATCATCGTGCCGATCGGGCAGTCGAGGGTCAGACCGGTCTCCCGCTGCACCTCGCCGAGCACGGTCTGCGCCTCGTCGCGGGCCAGCCGCAGCTCCTCGACCGTGCCGACCAGCGGGATCATGACCTCGGCGCGCGGGGTGCCGCCGTCGCGCAGCCGCTGGGCCACGGCCTCGGCGATCGCCCGCACCTGCATGGCCATCAGGCCGGGCACGGCCAGGCCCAGGCGGACGCCGCGCAGGCCCAGCATCGGGTTCTGCTCGTGCATCCGCTCGACGGCCGCCAGCAGTTCGCGGTCGTGCTCGTCCGGGTGCTCGGTGCGGGCGAGGCGGACGGCGAGTTCCGTGCGGTCGGGCAGGAACTCGTGCAGCGGCGGGTCGATCAGCCGGATCGTCACCGGCAGCCCCTCCATCGCCTCGAGGATGGCGGTGAAGTCGGCCCGCTGCAGCGGCAGCAGGGCGTCGAGCGCCCGCTCGCGCGCGGTGTCGTCGCGGGCCAGGATCATCGCCTCGACCAGCGCCCTCCGCTCACCGAGGAACATGTGCTCGGTACGGCACAGGCCGATGCCCTGCGCGCCCAGCGCACGGGCGCGGACGGCGTCTTCGGGTGTGTCGGCGTTGGCGCGGACCTCCAGACGGCGCACCGAGTCGGCGTGGGCGAGGGCGCCCAGGACCGCGTCGGTGAGCGTGTCGGAGGCGGTGGCGGTCTCCAGCGCGCGTCCGACCTCGGACGCGGTCAGCGGCAGAGCCCCGAGGTGGACGGTGCCCGCGGTGCCGTCGACGGAGACGACGTCGCCCTCGCGGACCACGGTGCCGGACGGAGCGGTGAACTGCCGGGCCACCGTGTCGACGGCCAGCTCCTCGGCGCCGCACACGCACACCTTGCCCATGCCGCGGGCGACCACGGCGGCGTGGCTGGTCTTGCCGCCCCGGCTGGTCAGCACCGCCTCGGCGGCGATCATGCCGGGCAGGTCGTCGGGGGTGGTCTCCCGACGGACCAGGATCACGTGCTCGCCGGCCGCGGCACGGCGTACGGCCTCGGCGGAGTCGAAGACGACGGCTCCCACCGCGGCGCCCGGCGAGGCGGGCACGCCGTGGGCCAGCGGACGGTCGGTGGCCTTGACGTCGAAGCGGGGGAACATCAGCCGGGTCAGCTCGGCGCCGTCGACCCGGACCAGGGCCTCGTCGGCGGTGATGGTGCTCTCCTCGCGCAGGTCGTGGGCGATGCGGAAGGCGGCCTCGGCGGTGCGCTTGCCGACACGGGTCTGCAGGACCCACAGCTTGCCGCGCTCCACCGTGAACTCCACGTCGCACAGGTCGCGGTAGTGGTCCTCCAGGGTGTGCAGGTGCCTGCCGAGCTCGGCGTAGGCCTCCGGGTCGAGCTTGCCGAGTTCGCTCAGCGGCAGCGCGTCGCGCACGCCGGCGACGACGTCCTCGCCCTGCGCGTCGGGCAGGTAGTCGCCGTACCGGCCGCGTTCGCCGGTGGCGGGGTCGCGGGTGAAGGCGACGCCCGTGCCGGAGTCGGAGCCGAGGTTGCCGAACACCATCGCCTGGACGTTGACGGCGGTGCCGAGGTCCTCGGGGATGTGTTCGCGGTGGCGGTAGACGCGGGCGCGCTCGGTGTTCCAGGACTCGAAGACCGCGCGGATGGCGCGGGAGAGCTGGACGGCCGGGTCCTGCGGGAAGTCCTCGCCGGTCTCCTCGCGGATGATGGCCTTGAACTCCTCGGTGAGCCGCTTGAGGTCGTCGGTGTCGAGGTCGTGGTCGTCCTTCTTCTTGTGCCCGACCATGGCCTTCTCGAAGAGGTCGCCGTCGACACCCATCACGGTGTGGCCGAACATCTGGATGAGCCGCCGGTAGGAGTCCCACGCGAACCTCTCCTGCCCGGATGCCTCGGCGAGGCCCGTGACGGAGCGGTCGTTGAGTCCGATGTCGAGGATGGTGTCCATCATGCCGGGCATGGAGAAACGGGCACCGGAGCGTACGGACACCAACAGGGGGTCGTCGGCCGCGCCGAGGCTGCGGCCCATGGCCTGCTCCAGGCCGGCGAGCGCCTGGGCGGCCTCGACGCCGAGCTCGGGCGGCTCCTCGCCGGTCTTGAGGTAGACCTTGCAGGCCTCGGTGGTCACGGTGAATCCGGGCGGGACGGGCAGACCGATCCGGGTCATCTCGGCGAGTCCGGCTCCCTTGCCGCCGAGCAGGTCGGCCATGTCGCGGCCGCCCTCTGCGAATCGGTACACGTACTTCACGGGCGTGCTCATTGAAGAGGCCTCTCAGGCGTGAGGGACGACGGCCACGGGGCAGCCGACGTGGTGGATGGCGGCGTGCGCGACGGGACCGGTGCGCGGGACCGTCGGGTGTTCGGTGGTGCGGCGGCCGACGACCAGCAGGCTCGCGCCGGAGGCGGCGCGGACCAGCACGGACTGCGGGCGGCCCTCGGTCACGGTCTCGACGACCTCGACGTCGGGATACTTGTCGCGCCACACGTGGAGCACGGCGCCGAGGAAGCCGAGCCACTCCCCGGGCCGCTCGGACTCGGCGACCAGTCCGAGATCGCCCGGGCCGAGGCCGATCGCGGAGGGCTGCTGCCAGGCGTGGACGGCCTTCAGGCGCGCACCGCGCGTCCGGGCCGCCTCGAAGGCGAACTCGATCACGTCGTCGCAGGGGTCGTTCAGGTCGATGCCGAGGACGACGTCGCGGTACCCGGTCTCCTCGGACGCCCGGCCCTCGGGCCCCGGAAGGTGCTCGTCGGCGGCTTCCTCGTCCGCCCGGACCAGGACGACGGGCCCTGCGGCCCGCGCCACCACACCGAGGGCGACGGAACCGACCAGGAAGCCGGTGAAGCCGCTGAGACCGCGCGAGCCCAGCACCAGCAGGTCGGCTCCTTCGGCGGCCTTCAGCAGGGCGGCCGTCGCGGGTCCCTCGACCTGCTCGTCCTCGACCTTGACGCCCGGGCAGACACGGCGGACACGGTGCTCGGCGTCCCGCAGGACGCGGCGGGCCAGGAACCGCTGGGCGGCCGTGGCCGGCTCGCCCTCGTCCTGGCGCGGACCCCAGTTCCATGCGTGCACGAGCCGCAGCGGCCGGTCTCGGCGGGCCGCCTCCCGGGCGGCCCACTCCGCGGCGGCGAGACTCTCGGCGGAGCCGTCGACTCCGGCGATGACAGGCGGAAGCATGTGCGCACCTCCAGCGCTCGGACTGCTCCTCGGTCCCAGCGTGGTCCCCTGCCCGGGGCGGCGATATGGGCCGCCGGGTCTTCGGGCGGGGACCGTTCGGCCCTCTGTCGCGGGCGGCGTCCGGAGGGCACGGTGGGGGTCCGGCGGACGGAAAGGGGACACGGCATGGGGCGTGTGGTCGTCGCGCGTGACGACGGTTCCGCGGCGGGACGGGCCGCGGTGGCATGGGCCGAACGGGAGGCGCGGCTGCGCGGGCTGGCACTGTCCTCGGACGACCTCGCCGAGCCCCACCGGGTGGGCCGGGACGTCGAGTTGCTGGTACGGCCCTCTCCCGCGGCGGACACGGACGGCGCGGTGACCGCGGTGCCGGGCCGGCCCGTCGTCTTCGTGCCCGGCGCCCCGGACAGGCTGCCCGGCCGGGTGGCGGTCGGCGTCGACGGACGGGACCCGGCACAGGCGGCGATCGGCTTCGCCTTCGAGTCGGCGCGGCTGCGCGGTGCGGGGCTGCACGCGGTGCACGCCTGGACGCTGCCCGCCGAGGCCGCCGGGACGCCGTTCGCCGTACCCGAGGAGGACCGTGCGAGGTGGGAGGACCAGGAGGTGCAGCTGCTGTCCGACGCCCTGCGGCCGTGGCGGGCGAGACACCCGGACGTCGAGGTGTGGCCGGACGTCCTGTGCTTCCCCCCGGCCCACGCCCTCACCCACGGCTCCACGACCGCCGGCCTCCTGGTCCTCGGTCACCGCACGGGCCACACGGCGTCGGCACTCCTGGGCAGGGTCCACTGCGCGGTGGCGGTGGTGGCCGACTGACGCACGGGGCACCACACATACCCGGCACCTGGCGACAGGCCGCCCGGGCCGTACGGCGCCCGCGGTCGCCGTGGCAGGTGACGTCCGAGGCTGCGTGCCGGCCCGGCACCCGGTCACCGTCGCGCCCTGTGAGCACGGCGACATGTCACCCGGCCGTAAGGCGCCCTCAGCCCTCCTGCCCCGGTGGCTTCGGGGAAGGGGAAGGCCGCGCGGGCGGTCGGTGTGCTGGGTGGGGAGGGTCGGCCCGGTGTACGGGTCCGTTCGGCCCATGCCGGGGTGGGGCGCGGCGAACCACCGTGAGGGGCATGAGGACTCGCACGGGTATCGCCGTGATCGGCGTCGGCAACGAGTTCCGGCGCGACGACGGCGTGGGCTGGGCCGTGGTCGCACGTCTGAAGGAGCGGGCGGCGGACCATCCGCTGCCCGCCGGCACGGTGTTCGCGACCTGCGACGGCGACCCCGGGCGGCTGATCGGCCTGTGGGAGGGCGCCCGGCTCGCCGTGGTCGTGGACGCGGCGCACGCCCACCCCGGCACCCCCGGCCGCGTGCACCGCCTCGAACTCGACGCCGGGCACATCGCACCGTCGTCCGCGACCAGTTCGCACGGGCTGGGGCTGGGCGAGGCCGTCGAGCTGGCCCGCGTCCTCGGCCTGCTGCCGGAACATCTCGTGGTCTACGCCGTCGAGGGCGCCGACAGCGACTTCGGCACCGGCCTGTCCGCCGCGGTCGCCGCTGCCGTGGAGCCGCTCGTGACGGCGGTCGAGGACGAGATCACGGCCGGGAGCGGGACATGACCGTACGGCGCTTCCAGGTGGAGGGCATCGTCCAGGGCGTCGGCTTCCGGCCGTTCGTGTACCGCACCGCGTCCGCGCTGGGCCTGGACGGCTGGGTGGCCAATGTCGACGGGCACGTGGAGGGCGAGGTCGCGGGCCCGTGCCGGGACGTCGAGGAGTTCGCGGACCGCCTGCGCACGAACGCCCCGGCCCTGGCGCGGGTGCGCCGGATCCGGCTGAGCGACGACGCCCGGGCGCATCTGCCCGCCGGCTTCCGGGTCCGGCACAGTCCGCCCGGCGCCCCGGACGCCGCGCCCCGCGAGATCCCCCCGGACGCGGCGATCTGCGACGCCTGTCTGCGCGAGCTGCGCGACCCGGCCGACCGCCGGCACCGCTACCCCTTCATCAACTGCACGGACTGCGGCCCGCGGGCCTCGATCATCGAGGACCTGCCCTACGACCGGGTCCGCACCACCATGCGGCACTTCCCGCTGTGCGCGGACTGCGCCGCCGAGTACGCCGACCCGGCCGACCGCCGCTTCCACGCCGAACCCGTCGCCTGCCCGGCCTGCGGGCCGCGGTTGGCCTGGGACGAGCTGCGCGGCGAGGAGGCGCTGCGGTCAGCCGTAAAGACGGTCGCCGACGGCGGGATCGTCGCGCTGAAGGGCCTGGGCGGCTACCAACTGGTGTGCGACGCGGGCGAGTCCGCGGCCGTCGCGGAACTGCGGCGGCGCAAGCGCCGGCCCGCGAAGCCCTTCGCCGTGATGGTCCCCGACCTGCCCACCGCGGACCGGCTGGCCCGCGTCGGCGCCACCGAGCGGGCCGCGCTGGCCTCGCCGGAACGCCCCGTGGTGCTGCTGGCCCGGCGCAGGTGGCACGGCGCTCCCCCGCTGGCGGCCGAGGTGCACCCGGGTCTGACGCGCGTCGGCCTGTTCCTGCCCACGACCGGGCTGCACCACCTCCTGCTGGACGAACTCGCCCGCCCGCTCGTGGTCACCAGCGGCAACCTGAGCGACGAGCCCCTCTGCATCGACGACGCCGAGGCACGGCACGCGCTCGCCGGTGTCGCCGACGGCTTCCTCACCCACGACCGGTCCATCCGCTCCCGCTACGACGACTCCGTCGTGCAGTTCGCCGGACGGACCCGGATCACCGTCCGCCGCGCCCGCGGCCTCGCCCCCGCTCCCCTGCCGCTGCGCGCCGAGCGGCCGGTCGCCGGGGTGGGCGCCCAGCTCAAGCACACGTTCACGCTGGCCGCCGACGGCCGCGCCCACCTCGGGCCGCACACCGGCGACCTGGCGGACGTCACGACCCACGACGCGTTCGTGGCGTCGTACGAACACCTCAAGCGGCTGACCGGCATCGAGCCCACCGTCCTCGCCCACGACCTGCATCCCGGCTATCTGTCGACCCGCTGGGCGAAGGAGCAGCCGGTGCGGCGCATCGCGGTGCAGCACCATCACGCGCACGTCGCCGCGTGCGCGGCCGAGCACGGGGTGCGCGGCCCGTTCATCGGGGTCGCCTACGACGGCCTGGGGCTCGGCGACGACGGAACCCTGTGGGGCGGCGAGATCCTCGTCGCGGGCCTCGGCGGCTACCGCCGCGTCGGCAGGTTCGCGACCGCGCCCCTGCCGGGCGGCGACTCGGCGGTGCGCCACCCCTCCCGTACGGCCCTGGGCCTGCTGCTCGGCGGGGAGACACTCGGCTCCCCGCGGCCGTACCCCTGGCTCACCCGGACCTTCACCGACCGGCTCGACCCGGCCGAGGTGGTCGCGGTACGGGCGATGGTGGCCCGGGACGTCAACTGCCCGCGCGCCTCCAGCGCCGGACGGCTCTTCGACGCGGTCGCCTCCCTGCTGGGACTGTGCGACCGGACAGGGTACGAGGGCGAGGCGGCCGTCCTGCTGGAGACGGCGGCCGGCGATCTGCACGCGGTGCCGCTGGCGCACCGGATCGTGCGGGCGCAGGGCCTGTGGGTGTACGACCCCACGCCGACCGTCGCGGACCTGCTGCGGCGGCGGCTGGACGGGGAACCGGTGGAGACCCTGGCAGCGGCCTTCCATCTGACGCTCGGGATCGTCACCGCGGAGCTGGTCGCCCAGGTGGTGGCCGACGGCGCGCCGCACACGGTGTGTCTGGGAGGCGGTTGCTTCGTCAACCGCCGGCTGCTGACCGAGGTGAAGCGGCGCCTGCACGCGCAGGGGCTGCGGGTGCTGGTCGGCGGCGAGGTGCCGGTCGGGGACGGCGGGATCAGTTACGGACAGGCGGCGGTCGCGGCGGCGCGGCTGGGCGCGAAGGGATGAGGACGGATGTGCCTGGGGATTCCGGGGCGGGTCGTGGAGGTGCACGACGACGCCGGACTGCGGATGGCGACGGTGGACTTCGGGGGCGTACGCCGTGAGGTCTGTCTGAGCTGCACGCCGGACGCGGATGTGGGGACGTACGTCATCGTGCACGTCGGTTTCGCGATCACCGAGGTCGACGAGGCGGAGGCGCGGCGGACGCTGGACGTGCTGCGGGCGATGGCGGGAGCGGTCGAGGGCGAACTGGGCGAGCCCCTGCCCTAGGGCCTGTCGTTTGGATCGGCTCGGCGTCGCGGGGTCTGGTCGGCCATGACGCACCGTCTCCCGCAGCCGACCTGATCCAAACGACAGGCCCTGGGGGTTCGGGTCGTCCCGGGGCGAGGACCCGGTCGGCTCGTGCGGGAGGGCCGGTCGGCCCCTGCCACGGGCCTGCCTCCCCGACCCAATCTGAAAGTGGATCCGTACGACCCGCCTTTCGACGAGGAGGACCGTCATGACCGCCACCGCAGCGCCGGCCGTGCTCGACCGCAAGGGCCTGGACGCCTTGGTCGCGGCACTGGTGGCACAAGGGCGGACCGTCGTCGGACCGACCGTCCGCGACGGAGCGGTGGTGCTGGCGGAGATGACCTCCGCGGACGCCCTGCCCTTCGGCTGGGGAGTCGAGCTGGAGGCCGGGCGCTACCGGCTCGTGCGCCGGGAGGACGGCGCCGCCTTCGCGCACAGCGCGGGGCCGCAGTCCTGGAAGAACTTCCTGCACCCGCCGCGGGAGCGGCTGTGGAGCGCCGACCGGAAGCCGGACGGCGAGGTCGTCTTCGGCGCGGAGGAGCCGGCCGACCCGTCGTACGCCTTCCTCGGCGTGCGGCCCTGTGATCTGCGGGCCATCGCGATCCAGGACAGGGTGCTGACCGGGGGGCGGTTCGAGGACTCCGGCTACGGCAGGCGGCGCTCCGGGGCGCTTCTGATCGCCGCCGAGTGCACCGAGCCCGGCGCCACCTGCTTCTGCGTCTCCACGGGGGGCGGACCCGCCGCCGACCCCGGATACGACCTGGCGCTGACCGAGGTCGTGGACGAGCACGGGCACCGGTTCCTGGTGCGGGTGGGCAGCGAGGAGGGCGCCCGGCTGCTGGAGCAGGTGCCGCATCGCGCGGCCGACCCGGTCACCGAGGACACCGCCCGGGCCTCGGTGGAAGGTGCCCGGGCCCGTATGGGGCGCTCGCTGCCGCCGGTCGACCTGCGGACGCTGTTGGGCTCGAGCCTGGACGCCGACCGCTGGAACGACGTCGCCGAGCGCTGTCTGACCTGCGGCAACTGCACCATGGTGTGCCCGACCTGCTTCTGCACCACCACGGAGGAGGTCACCGACCTGACCGGTGACCACACCGAGCGCTGGCAGCGCTGGGACTCCTGCTTCGACCTGGACTTCTCCTATCTGCACGGCGGGCCGGTGCGCCGTTCGGCCCGCAGCCGCTACCGGCAGTGGCTCACTCACAAACTGTCCACCTGGCACGACCAGTTCGACACCTCGGGGTGCGTGGGCTGCGGGCGCTGCATCGCCTGGTGCCCGGTCGGCATCGACATCACCGAGGAAGTGGCCGCGCTCAAGGCCGAACTCGAAACGGAGACCGACTGATGCCCCCCTCGATCGCCCTGCGCATGAACCACGCTCTGCCCGCCGAGCACCGCGAGCGGCTGCTGCGCATCGGCCGTGAGGCCGAGTTCCCGCAGGGCGCCCGTCTGTTCGAGGAAGGCGGGCACGCCGACCGCTTCTGGATCGTCCGCAGCGGGACGGTCGCTCTCGACATGCACGTGCCGGGCCGCCGGCCGCCGGTCATCGAGACCATCGGAACCGGTGACCTCGTCGGCTGGTCCTGGCTGTACGAGCCGTTCGTGTGGCAGCTCGGCGCGGGAGCCGTGACGGCACTGCGGGCCTACGAGTTCGACGCGGTCGCCGTCCGTCTGATGTGCCTGAACGACGCCGAGTTCGGGCGCGCGGTCGAGCACTGGGTGGGCCGGGTGCTGGCGCACCGGCTCAACGCGGCGCGCGCCCGGCTCGTCGACCTCTACGGCATCTACGAGACGAAGGAAGAGCGATGACCGCCGTACCGGTCCCCCATCGTGTGATCTCCCGGCGCCCGGAGACCGCGGACACGGTCACGCTGCGGTTCGAGCCGGTCGGCCGCCCGCTCGCGGACTTCCTGCCGGGACAGTTCGCGATGGTCCATGCCTTCGGCCGCGGCGAGATCCCGGTGTCGGTGAGTTCGGTGCAGGCCACGGGCGGCCTCGCGCACACCGTGCGGTCGGTCGGCGCGGTCTCCGACGGGCTGTGCGCGGCCAGGGTCGGCGACGTCGTCGGCATCCGCGGGCCGTACGGCACCAGCTGGGAGCTTGAGCGGGCGCGCGGGCGGGACGTGATGATCGTGGCGGGCGGCATCGGCTTCGCGCCGCTGCGCCCGCTGATCCTGGGCGCGCTGGCCGAGCCGGAGGCGTACCGGCGCATCAACGTCCTGATCGGCGCGCGCACCCCGAGCGACCTGATCGCCCGCGCCGAGGTGGCGAGCTGGGCCACCGCGTACACCGGGGTGACGGTGGACCAGCCCGAGCCGGACTGGCGCGGGGACGTCGGCGTGGTCACCCAGCTGCTGGGGCGGGCCCACTTCGAGCCGGAGGAGACGACGGCGTTCGTGTGCGGGCCCGAGCCGATGATCCGGGCCACCGCACGCGAACTGATCCAGCACGGCGTGCCCCACGACCGGGTGCAGGTCTCGCTCGAACGCAACATGCGCTGCGCGACCGGGCACTGCGGGCACTGCCAGCTGGGACCCGTGCTGGTGTGCCAGGCGGGCCCCGTCGTGGACTGGGCGCACGCCGAACCCCTGCTCGCGGTAAGGGAGTTGTGAGATGGCGCCGAAACTCGCGGTGTTCAAGCTGGCCTCCTGCGACGGCTGCCAGCTCACGCTGCTGGACTGCGAGGACGAACTTCTCGCGCTCGCCGGCGAGGTGGAGATCGCGCACTTCCTGGAGGCCACCAGCGCGGTGCAGCCCGGCCCCTACGACCTGTCCCTGGTCGAGGGCTCGGTGACCACGCCCTCCGACGCCGAGCGCATCCGTCAGATCCGGGCCGCCTCCCGGCACCTGGTGACGATCGGGGCGTGCGCGACCGCCGGCGGCATCCAGGCCCTGCGCAACTTCGCCGACGTCGACGAGTACCGGCGCACCGTCTACGCGCACCCCGAGTACATCGAGACGCTCGCCACCTCCACCCCGGTCTCGACCCATGTGGACGTCGACTTCGAGCTGCGCGGCTGTCCCATCGACCGGCGCCAGCTCATCGAGGTGCTCACCGCGTTCCTGGCCGGCCGCAAGCCGGACATCCCCGACCACAGCGTGTGCTTCGAGTGCAAGCGACGCGGCACGGTCTGCGTGACCGTCGCGCACGGCACGCCCTGTCTGGGTCCCGTCACGCACGCCGGCTGCGGGGCCCTGTGTCCGGCCTACCACCGCGGCTGCTTCGGCTGCTTCGGGCCGTCCGGCTCGGTGAACCTGCCCGCGCTGATCCCCGTACTGCGCCGCGACGGCTTGGACGACGACGCCGTGGAGCGCTTCCTGCACACCTTCAACGCCCCTGCTTTCGACAAGGAGTTGGGCAAGTGACGCACCGCGGATCCCGTGTCCTGCACGTCGGCTCGCTGTCCCGGGTCGAGGGCGAGGGCGCGTTGCGCCTGCACGTCCACGACCACACGGTCACCGAGGCGCGGCTGGAGATCTACGAGCCGCCACGCTTCTTCGAGGCGTTCCTGCGCGGCCGGTCCTACACCGAGCCGCCCGACATCACCGCCCGGGTGTGCGGCATCTGCCCGGTGGCCTACCAGATGAGCGCCTGCGCGGCGATCGAGGACGCCTGCGGGGTCGAGGTGGACCCGGTGATCCGGGATCTGCGGCGGCTGCTGTACTGCGGCGAGTGGATCGAGAGCCAGGCCCTGCACATCTATCTGCTGCACGCCCCGGACTTCCTGGGCCGTCCCAGCGCGATCGAGCTCGCCCGGACGCACCGGGCCGAGGTGGAGCGGGGACTGCGGCTGAAGAAGGCCGGCAACGACATCATGGAGCTGGTCGGCGGCCGTGCCGTGCACCCGATCAACGTGCGGCTGGGCGGCTTCCACCGCGCCCCGACCCACGCCGAACTGCGGCCGCTGCGCGAGCAGTTGAAGCAGGCGCTGGACGACGCGTGGGAGACCGTGCACTGGGTGGCGGGCTTCGACTTCCCCGAGGGGCACACGGATGCGGACCTGCTGGCGCTGGCCGCGGCCGACACGTACGCGATCGAGGGCGGCACACCGACCGTGCTGCGCGCCGACGGCAGCCGCGGCTCCTTCCCGGTGCGGGAGTTCCTCGAGCATGTCACCGAGACCCATGTGGCCCACTCCACCGCGCTGCACTCGCGGCTGGACGGGCGGCTGCACCTGACCGGCTCGCTGGCCCGGTTCGCGGTCAGCGGCTCCCTGCTGTCGCCGGTGGCGCGGCAGGCCGCCGTGGCGGCGGGGCTCGGTGACCCGCGCGAGGGCGCCGTGTGCCGCAACCCGTTCCGGTCCATCCTGGTGCGGGCGGTGGAGGTGGTGTACGCCGTCGGCGAGGCGCTGCGCATCATCGACGGTTACGAGCCGCCCGCGTCCCCCTACGTGGAGGTGCCGCCGGTCGCGGGCGTCGGGCACGGTGCCACGGAGGCCCCGCGCGGGGTGCTCTACCACCGCTACGAGATCGACGCCGACGGCCTCGTCGCCGACGCGACGATGGTGCCGCCCACCGCTCAGAACCAGGGCGCGATCGAGGACGACCTGCGCCGGCTGGCCCAGGCCGCCATCGGTGAAGGCGACGTGGGCGACGAGGAGTTGACGGACCTGTGCGAGCGGGCGATCCGCAACCACGACCCGTGCATCTCGTGCTCCACCCACTTCCTCGACCTGACCGTCGTCCGTACCTCGGGCCCGACCGCGGGAGGCCACCGTGCCTGAATCTCCGTACACCGTGAGCGATGTGATGACGCAGACCGTCATAGCCGTCGGGCGCGACGCCTCCTTCAAGGAGGTCGTCGGCCTCATCGACCAGTGGAAGGTGAGCGCCCTGCCCGTCCTCGTCGGCGAGGGCCGGGTCGTCGGCGTGGTCTCCGAGGCGGATCTGCTGCCCAAGGAGGAGTTCCGCGACGGCGGCGAGGAGAACGCGGAGCGCACCGAGCGGGAGAAGGCTGCCGCGCTGACCGCGGGCGAGCTGATGAGCACCCCCGCGGTGACCGTGCACGCCGACGCCTCCGTCGCCGAGGCGGCCCGCATCATGGCCCGCCGGCACGTCAAGCGGCTGCCGGTGGTGGATTCGGTGGGCATCCTGCAAGGGGTGGTGAGCCGCAGCGATCTGCTCAAGGTCTTCCTGCGGGACGACGAGGAGATCGCCGACGAGGTCCGCCACAGCGTGCTGGGCCACCTGCCGATCACCACTCCCCTGACGGTGAGCGTGGCCGACGGCGTGGTCACCCTGGGCGGCGTGCTGCCCGACCGCACCCTGGTGCCGATCGTGGCGCGGGCGGTGCGGGCCGTGGAGGGCGTCGTGGACATCCGGCTCGACCTCACGCACCGATGAAGTATCTCGACGAGTACCGCGACCCCGCGCTCGCCCGGCGGCTGCTGGAGGAGCTGCGGGGCACGGCCACCCGGCCCTGGCGGATCATGGAGGTGTGCGGCGGGCAGACCCACACCCTCGTACGCCAGGGCATCGACGAGCTGCTGCCCGCCGGGATGCGGATGATCCACGGCCCGGGCTGCCCGGTGTGCGTGACTCCGCTGGAGACCCTCGACCGGGCCATGGCGATCGCCGCCCGCCCCGGCGTGATCTTCACCAGCTTCGGGGACATGCTGCGCGTGCCCGGCAGCGAGACCGACCTGCTGTCGCTGCGGGCGCGCGGCGCGGACGTCCGGGTGGTGTACGCCCCGATGGACGCCGTGCGCCTGGCCGCGGCGAACCCCGACCGGGAGGTCGTCTTCCTCGCGGTCGGCTTCGAGACGACGGCGCCCGCCAACGCCACGGCCGTCCTGCACGCCGCCCGGCTGGGGCTGACGAACTTCTCCCTGCTGGTCAGCCACGTCCTGGTGCCGCCGGCGATGACCGCGCTGCTGGAGGACCCCGACTGCGAGGTGCAGGCGTTCCTGGCGGCCGGACACGTATGCGCGGTGATGGGCTGGCGCGAGTACGAGCCGATCGCCGCCCGCTACCGGGTGCCGATCGTGGTGACCGGCTTCGAGCCGCTGGACCTGCTGGAGGGCGTCCTGATGGCCGTCCGGCAGCTGGAGGCGGGCCGCTTCGAGGTGGAGAACCAGTACGTACGGGCCGTGCGCCGCTCGGGCAACACCGACGCCCAGGAGGCCGTCCGGAAGGTCTTCCAGGTCGCCGACCGGTCCTGGCGGGGCATCGGCGCGCTGCCCGACAGCGGACTCGAACTCGCCGACGTCTACGCCGGGTTCGACGCCGCCCGCAGGTTCGACGTGGGCGGGCTGCGTCCCGTGGAGGACCCCGAGTGCATCGCGGGCGCCATCCTGACCGGTGCCCGGCTGCCCACCGACTGCCCCGCGTACGGCACCCGCTGCACGCCCCGTCATCCCCTCGGCGCGCCCATGGTGTCGTCCGAGGGCACGTGTGCCGCCTTCCACGCGGCCGGACGCACCGCCTCGGCGAGGAGCACACCATGAATATCGACTGCCCCACCCCCCGGCACGAGGAGGAGGTCGTGCTGCTGGGCCACGGCGCCGGCGGCCGGCTCACCGAGGAACTCCTGGAGTCCGTGGTGCTGCCCGCGGTCGGCGAGGCCGAGGGGCCGCTGGAGGACGCGGCGCTGCTGCCGGGCCGGCCGGACCTGGTGATGAGCACCGACAGTTTCGTCGTCAGCCCGCTGTTCTTCCCCGGCGGGGACATCGGGTCCCTCGCCGTCCACGGCACGGTCAACGACCTGGCGATGCGGGGCGCCCGGCCGCTCGCGCTGTCCGTCTCGCTGATCATCGAGGAGGGCCTGCCGCTGTCCGAACTGCGCTCGGTGATGGCCTCGTTGGGCAAGGCGGCGCAGGACGCCGGCGTGCCCGTGATCACCGGGGACACCAAGGTCGTGGGCTGTGGCGCCGCCGACCGGCTGTTCATCAACACCACCGGCGTCGGGCAGCGGTACGCGCCGTTGTGCCCATCTGCGGCGAACGCCCGGCCCGGCGACGTGATCCTGCTGTCCGGGCCGATCGGGCTGCACGGCACGACCGTGCTCAGCACCCGGGAGGGCCTGGGCTTCGAGGGGGACATCGCCTCCGACAGCCGTCCGCTGCACCGCCTGGTGCACGCCCTGGCGCCTCTCGGTGCCGCCGTCCACGTGCTGCGCGACCCGACGCGAGGCGGGCTGGCCGCCTCGCTCAACGAGATCGCCCGGGACTCGTCGGTCGCCGTCGAGATCGAGGAGAGCGCGGTGCCCGTGCCGGAGGCGGTCGCCTCCGCGTGCGACCTGCTCGGCCTGGACCCGCTGGTCGTCGCGAACGAGGGCTGCATGGTGGCGTTCGTCGCCCCGGAGGCGGCCGAGGAGGCGCTGACGGCGATGCGGGCGGTGCCGGAGGGCGCCCAGGCGGTGCGGATCGGCGAGGTGCTGCACGAGGGTCCGCAGGGTCGCGCGACCCTGCGGACCCTGGTGGGCGCCCGCCGCATCGTGGAGATGCCCCTCGGCGAGCAACTGCCGCGCATCTGCTGAGCCCCGGGGCTTGCAGCTCGGCCGGCGGCGCCGCGAATCGCCTGCTGAGGCGCCGCCCCTCCGCGGCACACGAAAGCGCCGCCGTGAAGATGCGGCGATCGGACCTCCGCGCCGGACGTCGCAGCCCGTCGTCGACGAGGTCGGGAGCGCGGCTCGGGCCGGTCCGCTTCGGACCGCCCGCCGCGACGGCGTCAGCGGGTCTTCCCGCCCCACTGCCGGTCCGCGCGGGCCCACTCGGCGTCCCACCGGAGCAGTCGGCGCCGGTCGAGCAGGGCGCACACGCCCGAGCCGGCGAGCAGCATCCCTCCGGCGACGGTCACACCGGCCAGCGCGCCCAGCACGACGGCCTGGAACCGCGCCTGGCCGACGCCCGCGGGCTCGGGCACGAGCCGGTCCTGAGCGTCCAGCCAGATCCGGGTGGTCGTGCCGGCCTTGCTCGCGACCGCGACGCGGGTGACGCCCGTGCGCCGCGTCCCGTCCGCCGCGATCCAGCGCACGGTGGCCCACGCGTGGGCGTCGCCGATGCCGTCGACGGAGGCGGTGCCGCTTTCGGCGTCCTTGGTCAGCACGGCCTGCACGGTGTGCCGTTCGGCCCGCAGGGCGGCGCCGTCGCGTTCGACGGCGCCGGCGGTGCCCAGGCCCGCGGCGACGGACGCCAGCAGGGCCAGCGCCCAGACGGCCAGCAGCAGCCATCCCTCGATCAGGTAGCTGGGGCGGCGGAGCGGATTGTTCCGCAGTCGCCACCATCGCGTCCGGGCCGGTCCCACGTGCCGTACCGCCGCCATCCTCACCACCGGACCAACGCGTCGTCGCGGACGAGGACTTCGGACGCCGGCCGGCGGGCGGTGGCCCACACCTGCGCCGGGACGCCGAGCCGCAGCACCATCTGCGGGAAGTTCCCGGCGGCCAGTCGCCGGCGCAACTCCGCGCGGGTCTCGGGGAGTTCGAGCGGCTGGGTGTGGAAGGCGGCCATGACGTGGCGGGAGGCGGCGGACAGCAGCACGCGCTGCAGCGCCTGTCCGGCCCGCAGCCAGTCCAGGCGGCCGTCGCGCGGGGTGGACAGTACCGCGACGGTGCCGGTGCCGAGGCCGCGCCGGCGGGCGGGGACGATGAACCGGCGTGCCAGATCGAGGTAGTCCCGGCCGGCCAGCAGCGTGGCGTCCGGGTGGAAGCGGGCCGCGTCGGCCGGCACCTGGTCGGGACCGACACTGCGCGTGACCTCCCAGCTGTGGCCGGGGTCCGCCCGGTGCACGTCCTCGGCGGTGCGCACCAGGCGCGCGATCAGGTCCAGTTCCTCGGGCTCCTCCAGGACGTGGAGGACGGCTCCCTCGATCCGGGCGTGTTCGCGCAGGTCGTCGAGGAGGCCGCTGGGCAGGGCCAGGGAGGCGAAGGGACCGCGGTGCGTGTGGCGGTGGGGCATGGCGTCGATCAGCGCGGTCTCCTCGGCGCCGGCCGGGGCGTGCGCGGCGAAGCCCACGCGGGCCAGGAAGGCGGAGTCGCCGGGCCGCGGCAACAGGTCGACGGACGGCTGGAAGCCGAGGTGGCGCACGGCCATCCGGGTGTTGAACAGTGCCGCCCCGCAGGCGATCACCATCTCCCGGCCGCCGGGGTCGGTGAGGATCAGGCGCCGCCCGCCGTCGGCGTGCACCTCGAAGCCGTGGTCATGGCCCTCCTCGACGAAGAACCAGGGCTGGCTGTTGTGCGGGGAGGGCGCGAGGGAGGCGGCACGGGCCAGGTGAAGGGCCGCGTGGCCGGACTTCTCGTACGACACGGTCATGGTGGATCCCGCCTTTCGAGAACCGTCCACCCTTCGTGAACCATCCACCCCCAGCCTCCCCGGGCGCGGTCGGCTCAGGCAGGGGCCGAGGGTCCCGGTGGGCGGCCTGGGCGGCCCTCTTCGCGCCCGCCGGTCCCCGCCGTCCGGTGTCCGGATCACGCGCGGTCCGGACGGCCGGGGGCGGCCGCCGTTCGGCCCGCGAACGGAGCCGGACGGCACTGGGGGACCCCGGCGGGGAGCGGTTCGCTGGAAGGGTGGGAGGAGGACGCCATGTCCAGTGGAACCCGGTCCCCGTCGGCGGCCCGCGCGGCGACGGTCCCGAAGCCGTCGGCCGGCGGCACGGGCCCCTCGTCGGCGAAGAGGATCCGTACGGCGGTGTACTTCCTGCACGACGCGAATCTCTCGGCCGTGCCCCGCACCGTGACGGCTCCGGCGACCGCCGCCTCAGCCGTGCGCGCCCTGCTGTCCGGACCCAGCCGCTTCGAGGGCCACCGGGGCCGCACCACCGCCGTCCCGTCCGGCACCGAGCTGCGCTCGGTCGACGTCCAGGGCCGTCTCGCGACGGTGGATCTGTCCGACCGCTTCGTCGACGGCGGCAGCCTCTCGATGCGGGCCCGGATGGCCCAGGTCGTGTTCACGCTGACCAGGTTCCCGACGGTGCGCAAGGTGGCCTTCGAGATCGAGGGCAAGCCGGTGCGGTACGTCGGCCCCGAGGGCAGCGTCCTCGACGGGCCGGTGGGCCGCGCCGACTTCGAGGACCTGTCGCCGGCCGTGCTGGTGGAGTCGCCCCTGATCGGGGACTCGGTGCGCACCCCGTTGCGGGTGTGGGGCAGCGCGGACACCTTCGAGGCCGAGTTCCGGCTGCGGCTGACCGACGTCTCCGGGCACCGGGCGGCCGACGTGCCGGTCCGGGCCACATCGGGCACCGGCACCCGTGGCACCTTCGACGTCACCTTCCCCTACCGGGCGGTGCGCACCGGGCCGGGGCTGCTGACGGCGTACTTCGTCTCGCCCGAGGACGGGCGCCCGGTGACCGTGGACACCGTGCCGCTGGCCGTGAACCGCTGACTCCGGCCCGCGACGCGGGGACCCCGGCGCAAGGACAGCGCCGGGGTCGTCGATGCCGCTGCCCTTCAGACCTTGGTCATGGGGTGGCGGTGGGCCAGGTGCCGGGCCAGCAGGACCAGTGCGACGATGGCCGGTATCACCAGCGGCACCAGGGGCAGACCCGCGACCGACGCGGCCAGCCCGAGGCACAGGAAGGCCAGGATTCCGGCGACCAGGTAGAGCACCGCCTCGGTGGTGACGACGGGGATCTGACGGACGTTCATGACGCGCCTCCTTTCCCGGAGGGTCTTTCCTCAGGTCGTCTGCTCCCTCTTGACCAGTTCGTCGGCGACCCGGGCCGCCCACGCCTCGATCTCGGGGAAGTCGCGGAAGTCACCGCCCTTGCCGTTGCGGATGATCATCCGGGCGATGCGCCCCTTGGCGCCCTCCTCCAGGCAGCCGCCGAAGGTGACGTGCCCACGGGCGTCGAGTTTGTCCAGGGCGCGCCGTACCCAGGGCACCGGCGGGATGTCCTTCTCGGAGGCCGAGGCGTCGAGCGGGCCGCTGCTGAACAGCCACAGCGGCCGCTCCGCCAGGGTCCGCCGGTTGCGGCGCACGAAGCGGCGGGCGTCGCGGTGCCAGCGCCCCGCGTACAGGGCACCGCCGACCACGAAGGCGTCGTACGGCGTCACATCGGTGACCGTGGCCGCGGGCGCCGTGTCGGCGCTCAGGCCCTCCTTGCGCAGGACGTCGGCCACCGCCTCGGCGATCCCCCGGGTCGATCCGTTGGTCGTTCCATAGGCGACCAGCACGTTCGCGGGCATGCGGTCCGCCTCCTCTCACGTCACAGCTTGCGCATCCAGTCGTCGGCGACGCCGTGCATGGCGCCCTCCTCGGCGGGCCGGATGTGCGAGTCGTCCAGCCGGAAGGTGAGCTTGTCGACGACGGCGACCACACCGTCGATCTGACGGGTCATGGAGACGGCGATCTCCGTCTCGCTCTTGCGCTCCATGTGGCCGGCGAGCGTGACCACGCCCTCCACCACGGAGACGTCGATGCTGCGCGGGGCGAGCCACAGGGCGCGGACGACGACCTCGTCGACGACCTCCTTGCGGATCTCGGGGTCGGGCCGCAGGAAGACCTGCAGCAGGTCGCGGCGGGTGACGATGCCGACGAGCCGCTGCTCCTCGTCCAGCACGGGCAGCCGTTCCACATGGTGCAGGGCCATGGTGCGGGCGGCCTCGACGATGGTGTCCTCGGCGTGCACGGTGATGGCCGGTTCGGTCATCAGCTGGCCGGCGGTGCGGGCACGGCCCTTGGCCTTGCGGGTGCGGCTCTCCCGGGACAGGGCGGCGAGCGGGTGGTGCCGGGGCTGCTCGTAGGGGTCCGGCGTGTCGGCCTGCCGGATCATGAGGTCGGTCTCGGAGATGACGCCGATGACCTTCTCGTCCTCGTCCACCACCGGCAGTCCGCTGATGCGGTTCTCACCGAGCAGCCGGACCAATTCCTTGAAAGGGGTCCCGTACTCGGCGCGGACGACGTCCGTGGTCATGACGGAGCCGACCTTGTTGTGCTTCATGGCTTCTCCTCCTCAGCGGAGCCGGCGCAGATAGGGGTCCTGCGGCCTGCTGGGCAGCAGGCGCACCCGCGCATCGAGCACACTGACTCCGCCCGGTGACGCGAGTACGGGGTTGAAGTCGGCCTCGGCCAGCTGCGGCAGGTCGCTCGCCATCCGGGACAGCCGCAGCAGCAGCTGTTCGAGGGCTTCGAGGTCGGCGGGCCGCTCGCCGCCGGCCCCGAACAGCAGGGGGGCGCAGCGGGGGGCGGTGATCAGGTCGTGCACGTCGTGGTCGGTGAGCGGGGCCAGACGTGCCGCGTGGTCGGCGAGGATCTCGGTGGCGGTGCCGCCGAGTCCGAACAGCACCAGCGGTCCGAAGACCTGGTCCTGGACGACGCCGGCGAACAGCTCGGTGCCGCGCGGCGCCAGGGGCTGCAGGACCACGCCCGTCAGCCGGCCCGCGAACCGGGTCTCCAGGTCGCGGAAGGCGGCCCGTACCTGCGCGTCGCCGCGCAGGTCGAGATGGACGGCGTGCTCGACGCTCTTGTGCAGCAGTCCCGGCCAGTACCCCTTCATGACGACCCGGCCGTCGGCGCCGCGCAGCCGGTCGGCGGCGAGGACGGCCTCGTCCTCGGTCTCCGCCCAGGCCCAGGGCGAGAGCGGGAGGCCGTAGCAGCCGAGGAGTTCGGCGCAGACGCGGGGGTCGAGCCACCCGCCGTCGGGGTGGGTGTCGAGGTAGTCCTCGACGACCGCGTGGGCGCGGGCGGTGTCGACGTCGGCCAGGGCGGGGACGGTGCCGGCGGGGCGGGCCAGCCAGGCCGCGCGGCGTGCCGCGTGGGCCAACGCCCGTGCGGCCGCCTGGGGTTCGGAGTACGCGGGGACGGCGCCGCCGTCGGAGGCGGCCAGCAGCTCGACGGGCAGGGCCTGTTCGAGCCGTACCGCGGCGATCGGCTTGGCCCTGCGGCCGGGAGCGCGGGTGAGGGCCCGGACGAGGTCGTCGCCGGTCGCCGCGGCGACCGCCGTGGGGACGAGGGCCACGAGGACGGCGTCGACCCCGCCGTCGCGCATGATCCGGTCCACACAGTCCATGAGCTGGTCCTCGCCGACGGCGGCGGTGGCGTCGACGGGGTTGCCGGCGGCGGCGCCCTCGGGCAGGACGGCGAGCAGGTCGTCGACGAGCTGCGGGGTCGGCGCGGGCAGCAAGAGCCCGGCCTCGGCGCAGGCGTCGGCGGCGAGCACTCCGGCGCCGCCCGCGTTGGTGACGATGGCGACGCGGGGCCCCGCGGGCAGCGGCTGGGCGTGCAGCAGGGCGGCGGCCTCCAGGAGTTCGCCGACCGAGCGGGTGGCGGTGATGCCGGCCTGGGTGAACAGCGCGCCGCGGGTCATGGTGCGGGTGGCGGCGGCCGCGGTGTGCGAGGCGGCGGCGCGGCGGCCGGCGTCGGTGCGGCCGGCGTCGACGGTCAGCACCGGCATCCGGCGGGTGACCCGCCGGGCGGTGCGGGAGAAGGCGCGCGGGTTGCCGAAGGACTCCAGGTGCAGCAGGGCGAGGTCGGTGCGGCCGTCGCTCTCCCACCACTGGAGCAGGTCGTTGCCGCTGACGTCGAACTTGTCGCCGAGCGAGACGAAGGAGGAGACGCCGATGCCGAGCCGGGACATGCCGTCGAGCAGGGCGATGCCCACTCCCCCGGACTGCACGGCGACGCCCGCGGTGCCGGGGCGCGGGTGGTCGGCGGCGAAGGTGGCGTCCAGGCGCAGTTCGGGGTCGGTGTTGGAGACGCCGAGGCAGTTGGGGCCGACGAGCCGCATGCCGTAGGTGCGGCAGGAGGTCAGCAGTGCGCCGGCCTCGTCGGCGTCGAGGCCGGCGGTGACGACGAGGAGGGCCCGTACGCCCGCCTTGCCGCACTCCTCGGCGGTCTCGGCCACCGCGGCCGCCGGTACGGCGAGGATCGCGAGGTCGGGTGTCCTGGGCAGGGCCGCGACGGAGGGGTAGGAGGGGATGCCGAGGATGGAGGTGGCGGCGGGGTTGACGGCGAACAGGCGCCGGGTGAAGCCGCCGGAGTGCAGATGGTGCAGGATGGCCCGGCCCACCGAGCCCGGCTTGCGGCCGGCGCCGACGACGGCCACCGCGTCGGGGCGCAGCAGAGGCTGGAGGCTGGCGACGTCGGCGGCCCGACCCCGCTCCTCCACGGCCGTGAGGTAGGACTCGCTCTCGGCGAGCTCGATGGTGCAGCGCACCTCGGGGCCGTCGAAGTGGCGGGCGGTGCGCAGACCGAGGTCGGCGAAGAGCCGCAGGATCTCGTGGTTCTCGCACAGGGCGTCGGCCTTGAAGGCCGTGACGCCCTCGGCGCGGGCGGCCGAGACCAGGTGTTCGACCAGCAGGGTGCCGACGCCCCGGTGGTGCAGGGTGTCGGCGACGGCGATGGAGATCTCGGCCTCCTGGCCGGTGCCGGAGGTGTCGTACTCGGCGAGGCCGATGACGCGGCCCTGGGTCTCGGCGACGAGGGCGCGGTATCCGGGGCGCGGCGTCGCGCAGGCCCGGTCGGCGGCCATCTCGGCGGAGCGCCTGCTGATCGCGAAGAACCGCAGCCTCAGGTTCTCCGGCGACATCTCCTCGTAGAAACCCCGCAGCTGCTCGTGGTCGCCGGGCCGCACCTCGCGGATGCACACCATGGTGCCGTCGGCGAGCAGGGCGTGGACCTGGGGCCTGCTGAGAGCGTCGTGCGACATCGCGGATCCCTTCCACGTCTGATGACACTTCGAGGGTCCAGCGGAACGGGTCGCGCTCCCATGGGCTGTCCGGGGGTGGATCGAGGGCCGGTCGGCCCCCGATCCCGGCCGTTTCTCAGGCGTTCCAGCCCCAGTCGGCGACCTCGGGCAGATCGGTGCCGTGCTCCCGGATCCACGCCTGGTGGCGGCTGCGGGCGTCGGCCATCTGCTGGCGTACGGCGGCGGCGCGCACGGCGAGTCCGGGGACGCGGTCGATGACGTCCATGACCAGCCGGTAGCGGTCGAGGTCGTTGCGGACGACCATGTCGAACGGCGTGGTGGTGGTCCCGGACTCCTTGTAGCCGCGCACGTGCAGGTTCTTGTGCCCGGTGCGGCGGTAGGCGAGCCGGTGGATCAGCCACGGGTAGCCGTGGTAGGCGAAGATCACCGGCTTGTCCTCGGTGAACAGGCCGTCGTACTCGAAGTCGCTCATGCCGTGCGGGTGCTCCTCACGGGGCATCAGGCGGGCCATGTCGACGACGTTGACGACGCGTACGGCGAGGCCGGGCAGGTGGCGGCGCAGCAGCTGCGCTGCGGCCAGGACCTCCTGGGTGGGCACGTCCCCGGCGCAGGCCAGGACGACGTCCGGCTCCCCGCCGTTCTCGGTGCCGGCCCAGTCCCAGATGCCGGCGCCGCGGGCGCAGTGGGCGCGCGCCTGGTCCATGGAGAGCCAGTCGAAGCAGGGCTGCTTGCCCGCCACGATCACGTTGACGTAGTCCTTGCTGCGCAGCGCGTGGTCGGCCACCGACAGCAGGGTGTTGGCGTCCGGCGGCAGGTAGACGCGGACGACCTCGGGGCTCTTGTTGAGGACGTGGTCGACGAAGCCGGGGTCCTGGTGGGAGAAGCCGTTGTGGTCCTGGCGCCACACGTGCGAGGTGAGCAGGTAGTTGAGGGAGGCGATGGGCGCCCGCCAGGGCAGCTCCCGGGAGGTCTTCAGCCACTTGATGTGCTGGTTGACCATGGAGTCGACGATGTGCACGAACGCCTCGTAGGAGGAGAACAGTCCGTGCCGGCCGGTCAGCAGGTAGCCCTCCAGCCAGCCCTGGCAGGTGTGTTCGGAGAGGATCTCCAGCACCCGGCCGTGCCGGTCGAGGTGTTCGTCGACCGGGAGCATGGCGGCCTGCCAGGCCTTGCCGCTGGCGTTGAAGACGGCCTGGAGCCGGTTGGAGGCGGTCTCGTCGGGGCCGACGACGCGGAAGTCGCGGCGGTGGGAGGTGTTCTTCATGACCTCTTCGAGGAGGTCGCCGAGGATGCGGGTCGGCTCGTGCAGGGTGGTGCCGGGCTTGTCGACGGGTACGGCGAAGCGGTCCAGGGAGGGGACGGGCAGCTCGTGCAGCAGGACGCCGCCGTTGGCGTGCGGGGTGGCGCCCAGCCGGCGGTCGCCGTCGGGGACGCAGTCGAGGACGTCGGCGACGGGCCGGCCCTCGCCGTCGAAGAGGCGCTCGGGGTGGTAGGAGCGCAGCCAGGTCTCCAACTGCCGCAGGTGCTCGGGGTTTTCCCGGACGGCGGCGAGCGGCACCTGGTGCGCGCGCCAGGTGCCTTCCACCGGCAGGCCGTCGACCTCGGCGGGGCCGGTCCAGCCCTTGGGGGTGCGCAGCACGATCATGGGCCAGTGCGGGCGTTCGGTGACCCCGTCCTCGCGGGCGGAGCTCTGCAGCAGGGCGATGCGGTCCAGGGCGGTGTCGAGGGCCTGGGCCATGGCGCGGTGGACGGCGATCGGGTCGTCGCCGGTGACGTGGATGGGGGCGTGGCCGTATCCACGCAGCAGCTCGTCGAGTTCGTGCTCCGGCAGCCGGGACAGCACGGTCGGGTTGGCGATCTTGTAGCCGTTGAGGTGCAGGACCGCCAGGACGGCGCCGTCGCGCACCGGGTCGAGGAACTTGTTGGAGTGCCAGGAGGCGGCCAGCGGGCCGGTCTCCGCCTCGCCGTCGCCGATCACGCAGGTGACCACCAGGCCGGGGTTGTCGAAGGCGGCGCCGTAGGCGTGCGAGAGGGAGTACCCGAGCTCACCGCCCTCGTGGATGGAGCCCGGCGTCTCCGGCGCGACATGGCTGGGCACGCCGCCGGGGAAGGAGAACTGCCGGAACAGCCGTTCCATGCCGTCCCCGTCCCGGGAGACGTCCGGGTAGGTCTCGCTGTAGGTGCCCTCCAGCCAGGAGTTGGCCAGGACGGAGGGGCCGCCGTGGCCGGGACCCCAGATGCACAGGGCCTCCAGATCGCGGGCCTTGATGACGCGGTTGAGGTGGGTGTAGACGAGGTTCAGGCCGGGCGAGGTGCCCCAGTGGCCGAGCAGCCGCGGCTTGATGTGCTCGGGCCGCAGGGGCTCGCGCAGCAGGGGGTTGGCCATCAGGTAGATCTGTCCGGCGGCCAGGTAGTTGGCGGCCCGCCAGTGGGCGTCCAGGGTGCGCACCTCGTCGTCGGTCAGTACGGTGGCGTCCTGGTGTTCGACCTTGGGCATGAGTGACTCCACAAGTCATCGAGGGGAAGAGGCGGCATGGCCGGCAAGAAGGCGGCAAAGCTGCCGCGCAAGGCGTACGAGAAGGAACTGCTGCGCCAGCAGACGGAGTTGGTGAAGCTGCAGGAGTGGGTGCGGGCGCAGGGCGCCCGGCTGGTCGTCGTCTTCGAGGGCCGGGACGCGGCAGGCAAGGGCGGGACGATCAAGCGCGTCGCCGAGCACCTCAATCCCCGCGTGGCGCGGATCGCGGCACTGCCCAAGCCGACGGAGCGCGAGCGCACCCAGTGGTACTTCCAGCGGTACGTCGAGCATCTGCCGGCCGCCGGGGAGATCGTGCTGTTCGACCGGTCCTGGTACAACCGGGCCGGCGTCGAGCATGTGATGGGTTTCTGCACCAAGGAGGAGTACCAGCTCTTCCTGCGCCAATGCCCCATCTTCGAGCGCATGCTGGTGGAGGACGGGATCCTGCTGCGCAAGTACTGGTTCTCGGTCAGCGACCGGGAGCAGCAGGAGCGCTTCCGGCGCCGGCTGGAGGATCCGCTGCGGCGCTGGAAGCTGTCGCCGATGGACCTGGAGTCGATCACCCGTTGGGAGGCCTACTCCCGGGCCAAGGACGAGATGCTGGTGCACACCGACATCACCGAGGCCCCGTGGTACGTGGTCGAGAGCGACGACAAGCGGCGCGCCCGGCTGAACATGATCGCCCACCTGCTGGACTCCCTGCCGTACCACGAGGTGCCGCCGCCGGTGCTGAAGCTGCCTCCTCGTCCGGCGTCGACCGGTTACGTGCGGCCGCCGCGCGATCTGCAGAACTACGTCCCGGATCACGCGGCGGGCCTGTAAGGCGCTCACGCCGGCTGCGGCACGACGGCGACGGGGCAGGCGGAGTGGTGCAGTGCCGCGTGGGCGACGCGGCCGAGCTGGAGCCCGAGGTGTCCTTCGCGGCGGCGGGCGCCGACGACGAGCAGGTCGGCGTCGCGGGAGAGGTCCACCAGCACCCGGCGGGCGTTGCCCTCGACGGTACGGCGCCGCACCTCGATGTCCTCCGGGGCGTCCCGCAGCGCCTCCTCCAGGGCCTCGGCGGCCCGTTCCTCGTGCAGCCGGGCGGGTTCGCCGACCATCAGGGGATGGTCGGTGGTCTCGTGCGCCGGGCACCGCCAGGCCCGTACGGCCTCCACGGAGGACCCGCGGCGCCGGGCCTCGTCGAAGGCGAAGCGCACGGCGGCCAGGTCCTTGGGCTCCTCGCCGACGCCCACCAGGACGCGCCCGTGGGTCGCGGGCCGGGCGCGGTTGTCGTGGCTGCCGCGCAGCACGATCACCGGGCAGTCGGCGTGGGCGGCGACGGTGAGGCTGACGGAGCCGAGGAGCATCTCGGCGATGCCGCTGCGGCCGCGGGTGCCGACCACCAGCGCGGAGGCGTTGCGGCCCTCGCGGACCAGGGCGTACTCCGGCTCCTCGGGGAGCACCTCGCCGGTGACCCGCAGATCGGGGTGCCGGGTGCGGGCCCGGGCGACGGCGCTGCCGACGACGTCCTCGGCCATGACCTCGTCGGACGGCTTGCCGAGGTCCTCGGCGAGGGCGTGGCCCTCGTAGCGCTCCCACAGCGAGGCGTACACCACCCGGAGCGGCACTCCGCGCAGCGCTGCCTCGTCGGCCGCCCAGTCCACGGCGCGCAGACTGGGTTCGGAGCCGTCGGCCCCCACGACCAGGGGCAGTTCCATGGTGCTCACCTTCCCGTGCCGAGATCGAACACGATGCGGGCCTTGACCTCGCCGCGCAGGACTTCGTCGATCGATTCGTTCACGCTCTGCAGGGGCCGGGTCTCGTAGATGACCCGTGTGCGGCCGTCCGCGTGCAGCCGGAAGACCTCGGCGAGGTCCTGCCGGGTGCCGACGATGGAGCCGATCACCGACGTGCCGTTCAGGACGGTGTCGAAGATCGGGACCTGGATGGTGCCGTGGGCCGGCAAGGCCACCATGACGAGCTTTCCGCCGCGCCGCAAGCCCGCGTTGACCGCCTCGAAGGCGGCCGGGTTCACCGCGAGGGCGATCGCGGCGTGGGCCCCGCCGTGCCGCTTGAGGACCGCGCCGACGTCCTCCTTGCGGGCGTCGACGACGATGTCCGCGCCGAGTTCGGCGGCCAGTTCGAGCTTGTCGTCGGTGACGTCGATCGCGGCGACGGTGGCGCCGGCGATCTTCGCGTACTGCACGGCCAGATGGCCGAGCCCGCCGACGCCGGAGACGGCGACGAGCTGGGCGGGCCGCACGTCGGCGACCTTGAGCGCCTTGTAGGTGGTGACGCCGGCGCAGGTCAGCGGGGCGGCCTCGAGGGCGCTGACGCCCTCCGGCACCGGCTGTGCGTAGTCGGCCCAGGCCAGCATCTTCTCGGCGTACCCGCCGTCGCAGCCGTAGCCGGTGTTGATCTGCTGCTCGCACAGCGTCTCCCAGCCGGACAGGCAGTGCTCGCACCGTCCGCACGCCCGGCCGAGCCAGGGCACGGCGACCCGCTGGCCGACGGCCAGATGGGTGACGCCGTCGCCGAGCTTCTCGACGAGGCCGACGCCCTCGTGGCCGGGGACGAACGGCGGGTTCGGCTTGATGGGCCAGTCGCCGTGGGCGGCGTGGATGTCGGTGTGGCACAGCCCGGAGGCCTCCAGCCGGATGCGGACCTGGCCGGGGCCGGGCTCGGGGTCGGGGCGTTCCTCGATGACCAGGGGTTCACCGAACGCTCGGACGACCGCTGCCTTCATGGTTGTTGCTCCTCGGGGTGTCGGGGGGGGCGTCAGTCGTGGGCGACGACGGCGACGGGGGCCTTGGCGTGGTGCAGGACGGCGTGGGTGACGGGGCCTATGTGCTGGCCCAGCGGGCTGCGGCGGGTGCGCCGGCCGACGACGACCAGGGAGGCGTCGGCGGAGCCGTCGATCAGGAAGGTGGCGGCGCTGCCGGCCCGGGACTCCTCGACGACCTCGACGTCCGGGTGCTTCAGCCGCCACGGGCGCAGGGCTGCGGCCAGGGCCGTTGCCTGCTGGCGGCCGACCTCCCGGTCGAAGTCCGGGTCCACGGACAGGCCGTAGGTGTAGTAGGGCGGCAGGTTCCAGGCGGCCACGACCCGCAGGGTGGTGGAGCGGCGGGCTGCCGCGTCGAAGGCGAACTCGATGACGGAGCCGTCGGCGTGGGCCGGGTCGAGGCCGAGCAGCACGGGCAGGTAGGGGGTCGCGGCGGAGGGGATGCCCACCGGGTCCGCCTGGTGCTCGTCGGCGGCCTGCTCCCCGGCACGGACCAGCACGACCGGGCGGGCGGCGTGCGCGACGACGCCGAGGCCGACGGAACCGATCAGGAAGCCGCCGATGCCGCTCAGTCCGCGGGAGCCGAGCACGAGCAGTTCGGCCTCCTCGGCGGCCTTCGCGAGGATCTCGGCGGGCTGGCCGGTGGAGTGCTCGATGGTCACCTCGACGCCGGGGTGGCGCAGCCGCAGTCCTTCGGCGGCCTCCCGCGGGATGCGCTCGGTCCAGTGCTGCTGGGTCTCGGCACCGAGCAGGGGGGCCTGGGCCATCGGAGCGGGCACGGGCTCCCAGATGTGCGCGATCTTCAGGGGAAGGCCGCGCAGCTTCGCCTCGCGCGCCGCCCACTCGGCCGCGGCGCGGCTTTCGGGTGAGCCGTCGAGACCTGCGACAACGGTGCGGACCATGATGCTGCCTCCTGATCGGGTGTGTGGGTCCAGCGTCGGCCGGGGAGGCGTCCGGGCTGCAGGGGCCGCTTTTCCCCAACCGGGACCGACCGGCCCAACGGCCATGCGGGACGGCGGGTCCCGTGCATCCGGGATCCGCCGTCCCTCCCGCGCTGGGCGGACCGGCCGTACGGGCGACAACCACGCGCCGACGACCCACCGGTGAACGACCGTCCCGGGGCCGGAGTCCGCGCCTTGCCGCCACGGCCCGATGCCCGGGGGTGTCCACAGGTCCGACGCTGCTCCCGGCCGGTCCGCGGCGCACGGTGCCGATGGTCGGCGCGTGCGGGGCCGAACGGCGTCGGGCGCGGGACCGTCGGTCCTCGCGAGGCCGAAGCCCTTCCCCATGACCGGGCGGGTGGCCGATTCTCGGTGAATGCTGAGGGAGTGTGACGACACAAGGCCCATGTCGCGGGGCTGGAGCGGGTGCGTACGCGCGTGGCACCGCTTGACGCCCGGACTGGCCTCGCTGTCCCGATACCGCCGTTCCTGGGTCCGCGGCGACCTGATGGCGGGCCTGACGGTGGCCGCGTACCTGGTGCCGCAGGTGATGGCGTACGCCGGCGTGGCCGGTCTGCCGCCGGTGACCGGGCTGTGGGCCATCCTGCCCGCGCTCGCCCTGTACGCGCTGCTGGGCTCCTCCCGGCTGCTGTCGGTGGGCCCGGAGTCGACGACGGCGCTGATGACGGCGACCGTGGTGGCTCCGCTCGCCGGCGGCGCCCCGGGCCGCTACGCCGAGTTGGCGGCCTGTCTCGCCCTCACGGTTGGCCTGCTGTGCGTGGCGGCCCGTGTCCTGCGTCTGGGGTTCGTCGCCGATCTGTTCTCCCGCCCGGTACTGATCGGGTACCTGGCGGGCGTGGCCCTGATCATGATCATGGACCAGTTGCCCCGGCTGACCGGGGTGCCCACGACGGGTTCGGTGTTCTTCGCTCAGCTGTGGTCGTTCGCGGGGCACCTGGGGCAGGCGCACCCGGCCACGGTGCTGTTCTCCGCGCTGACGATCGCTTTCCTGTTCACCGTGCCCCGGCTGGCCCGCGCGGTGCCCGGGCCGCTGCTGGCCGTCGTACTGGGCACCGCGGCGGTGGTCGCGTTCGACCTCGACGACCGGTTCGGCATCAAGGTCATCGGCACGGTGCCCTCGGGGCTGCCCTCGTTCGCGCTGCCCGACCCGGCCGAGCTGCCGCGGCTGGTGCTGCCGGCGCTCGGCGTGCTGCTCGTCGCCTACACCGACTTCGTCCTCACCGCGCGCGCCTTCCCCGGCCCCGACGAGGACGCGCCGCCGCTCGACGCCGACCAGGAGTTCCTGGCGCTGGGCGCGACCAACATCGGTGCGAGCCTGCTGCACGGCTTCCCGGTCAGCAGCAGCGCCAGCCGGACCGCGCTCGCCTCCTCGGCGGGCGCCCGCAGCCAGGCGTACTCGCTGGTCGCGGGCGCGCTGGTGCTGTGCGTGCTGCTGTTCCTGAGCCCGCTGCTGAGCCGCACGCCGTCGGCGGTGCTGGGCGCCCTCGTCGTCTACGCGGCCGTCCGCATGATCGATCTGACGGGTTTCACCAAGCTGGCCGCCTTCCGGCGCCGCGAACTGCTCCTGGCGCTCGGCTGCCTGGCCGGGGTGCTGACCCTGGACATCCTCTACGGGGTACTCGTCGCCGTCGGCCTGTCCGTGGCCGAGCTGCTCAGCCGGGTCGCGCGCCCGCACGACGCCGTCGAGGGGCTGGTGCCCGGGGTGGCCGGCATGCACGACGTGGACGACTACCCGCAGGCCCGCACCATCCCGGGCCTGCTCGTCTACCGCTACGACTCCCCGCTGTTCTTCGCGAACGCGCAGAACTTCCACCGCCGCGCCCTGGCCGCCGTGGACGAGCAGGCCCGGCCGGTGCGCTGGTTCGTGCTCAACACCGAGGCGAACGTCGAGGTGGACATCACCGCGCTGGACGCCGTCGACGCGCTGCGGCGCGAGCTGACGCGCCGCGGGGTCGTCTTCGCGCTGGCGCGGGTCAAGAAGGACCTCCTGGACGACCTGGAGGCGTACGGGCTGGCGGAGTCGGTGGGCCGGGACCTGATCTTCCCCACCCTGCCGACCGCCGTGACCGCGTACCGCGAGTGGAGCGGCAAGCACTGAATCGCCAGGTGGCCCGCAGCTGGGGCCGGGTGGCCCATGGCCGGTGACACCGCCCGTCGACACCCTGGAGGTGGCAGTTCCGTACGCCTGAGTGGAGGCACGCCATGAACGCTCCCGCAACGTCGAGCATGACGCGGGCCCTGTCTCCCGAGTACCGGGAGCGGCTGATGGGGCTGGCTCGCGAGGTGTCGTATCCCGAGGGCGCCCGGCTGTTCGAGGAGGGCGGCCACGCCGACCGGTTCTGGATCATCCGTACCGGCACCGTGGATCTCGACATGCGCGTGCCGGGCCGTCAGGCCGCCGTCATCGACTCCCTCGGCCACAACGAACTGCTCGGCTGGTCCTGGCTCTACCCGCCGCACACCTGGCATCTGGGCGCCGAGGCGGTCACGCCGCTGCGGGCCTACGAGTTCGACGCCGCGCAGGTGCGGGCCGAGTGCAAGCAGGACGCGGAGTTCGGCCGGACTGTCGCCGAGTGGGTGGGCCGGATCGTGGCGCACCGGCTGCAGGCGGCCCGCACCCGGCTGCTGGACCTCTACGGCCCCTACGGCAGCGGAGGCCTGCGATGACCACGCGCCAGGACCACGAGGACCACACCGGCCCCGCGGCCGGCGGACCCGGGTCGCCGCACCTGGTCAGGGACGTGATGACCGCTGACGTCGCGGTCGTGGGCATCGGGGCGGCCTTCAAGGACATGGTGCGCACCGTGCAGGAGCGCCGGGTCAGCGCGATGCCCGTCGTGGACGCCACGGGAGCGGTCGTCGGGATCGTCTCGGAGGCCGATCTGCTGCCCAAGGAGGAGTTCCGCGACAGCGACCCCGACCGCTACACGCAGTTGCGGCGGCTGTCCGACCTCCTCAAGGCCGGATCGGTCACCGCCGGAGAGCTCATGACCTCCCCCGCTCTCACCGTGGCCCCGGACGCGACACTCGCGCAGGCCGCGCGGGAGATGGCGCGGGCCCGGGTCAAGCGCCTGCCCGTCGTCGACGCGTCCGGGCACCTGGTCGGCATCGTCAGCCGGGCCGATCTGCTGAAGGTCTTCCTGCGCGCCGACGAGGAGATCGCCGAGGAGGTGCGCCGGGACGTGGTGACGTACCTCTTCCCCGCTCCCGGCTCGACCGTCCGGGTGGCGGTCCACGACGGTGTGGTGACGCTGGGCGGCCGCGTCCACGACACGTCCCTGGTGCCGGTGGCCGCGCGCCTGGCGCGGGCCGTCGAGGGGGTCGTGGACGTGCGGTTCGCCCTCGCCGGCCAGGACTCCGCCGGCTGATCAGCCGGCGGTGTGCCCCCAGCGGCCGTCGATCCGCTCCCATGCGGCGCCCCACGCCTCGGTGGCGCGCCGCTGCACCCGCAGCCGGACCAGCCGCCCGCCGGCGAGGGCCGTCAGGCCGGCACCGCTGCCGGCCAGTACCGCGCGGGTCGTCGCCTCCGCGGGTCCCACCGGCTTGTGCAGCAGGCGGCCGTGGCCGTCCGTCCAGGCCCGCACGCCGCTGCCGGCCCTGGCCGTGGGGGTGACCTCCATCGTTCCGGTCCGGCCGGTCCCGTTCGCGTCGCGCCACCGTACGATCGCCAGGGCGCGGTCGTAGCGCACGCCGGAGACGGCGTCGGGAGCACCGCCCGGGAGGATGCGGACCAGCACCGCGGAGACGGGCTCACGGCCCGCCCTGTCCCGTTCGGCCGCGCGTTCGGACAGCTGCGCGCCGAGGATCCCGGCGCACGCCGCCACGACCGTGGCGAGCGCCCAGGAAGCCAGGACGATCCAGGCCTCCAGCACGTCACTGCGCCGCCGCAGCGGATTGTCACGCCAGCGCCACCCCAGGACCTTGCCGCATCTCGCCTTCCGCATCGGTCACACCCCCTCGGGGAGCAATGGGACGGACACCCCTAAAAGGTCTCATCCATGGAACTCGGACGGGAGAGGATTGCGACCTCGCCCCGAGGGGAGCTTTGATGGTGGGTCATGGTCCGCTGGGGCCGGTCGGCCCTAGTGCCTCCGGCCCCGGCAAGTCATGATCTTCAGCACAGACGGCCCGCAGTCCGTCTCACATCCGGGGAACGAGAGGTCGACATGACCGAGGCACGCACCTTCACGGCGCAGGATCCCATCCGCGTCTTCCTGCTCGACGACCACGAGGTCGTCCGCCGCGGCCTCGCGGACCTGCTGGACGCGGAGCAGGACATCAGCGTGGTCGGCGACGCCGAGAACGTCGAGCACGCCCTGGTGCGCGCCCCCGCGGTCCGGCCGCACGTGGCCGTCCTGGACGTGCGGCTCCCCGACGGGGACGGCATCTCCGTCTGCCGTGAGCTGCGCAGCCGCATGCCGGAGCTGGCGGTCCTGATGCTCACCTCGTTCGACGACGAGGACGCCCTGCTGGACGCGATCATGGCGGGGGCGTCCGGATACGTACTCAAGCAGATCAAGGGCTCCGACCTGGTGTCCGCGGTGCGCACGGTCGCCTCGGGCCAGTCGATGCTCGACCCGGCGACCACCGCCCGGCTGATGCGGTCGCTGCGCACCGAGCCGGCCGAGGCCCCCGAGGTCTCCCCCGAGCTGGCGAGCCTGTCCCCGCGCGAGCGGGAGATCCTCACCCTCATCGGGGACGGCCTGACCAACCGGGAGATCGGCAAGCAGCTGTATCTGTCGGAGAAGACCGTCAAGAACCACATCTCGCGGCTGCTGGCCAAGCTCGGTGTGCAGCGCCGGGTCCAGGCCGCGGTGCTCGCCTCGCATCTGGAGCAGCCCGAGCAGGGCGCCCCGCACACGCGCTGAACCGGACGGGGCCGTACGGCCGGATGTCAGGCCGTACGGCCCCTGCCCCGGGGGCCGTGCCGGGACCACCCTGGACAGGGTCAACGACCCGTTCCACCGCCCTCGGTCACCGGGCGGGGAGGAGGCCCCCATGTCCACCGCGCCGCTCGACGTGGCGACCCTGGAGAAGCTGATCTCGGCCGCCGTTGCCGCCCCCTCCATCCACAACACGCAGCCCTGGCGGTTCCGCCTCGACCCGGACACGCTCACCCTGGAGATCCGGGCCGCGCAGGACCGCGGACTGCGCCACATCGACCCCTCGGGGCGGGCCCTGCACCTGTCGGTGGGCTGCGCGGTGTTCAACCTGCGGCTGGCGGTGGCGCACTTCGGATGGGCCCCGGTGACCCGGCTGCTGCCCCGGCCCGGCGAGCCCGAACTGCTCGCCTCCGTCCGGCTCGGCGGCCCGGCCCGCTTCACGCCGCCGCCCGAGCTCTACGAAGCCGTATGGCACCGGCGCAGCAGCCGCTTCCCGTACTCCGACCGGCCGCTGCCCGCCGCCCTGCGCCACGAGTTGGCGGACGCGGCGCACGCGGAGGGCGCCCTGCTGAACAACCCGGAGACCGGCGAGACCGACCGGCTGCTGCGGGTGACGCTGGAGGCGGAGCGCCGCAACCGGGCCGACGCCGACCGGGCGGCGGAGAGCCGCCGCTGGATCCGTGAACCGGACGCGTCGGCGCTCGGCATCCCGCCGGCCGCCGTCGGCCCGCAGGACTACCGCGACCAGGTCCCGATGCGGGACTTCGGGGCCCATCTCCATCCGTCGACGCTGGCCGCCCGTGCCTTCGAGAAGCGGCCGACGCTCGCCGTGCTGTCGACCCCGCACGACCGCCGCGCCGACTGGCTGCGGGCCGGCCAGGCCCTGCAGCACGTGCTGCTGGTGGCCACCCGGCACGGTGTGCGCGCCTCGCTGCTGCACCAGGCCCTGGAGTGGCCCGACCTGCGCGACCAGCTGGTACGGGACCCGGAGGACGGGCGCGTGCACGCCCAGATGGTGCTCCGCCTCGGCTACGGGCCGCAAGGGCCGCCCTCGCCCCGCCGGACGGTGGCGCAGACGCTGGACCAGGACACGTTCGCGGCACCCGGCACGGCGGCTGCGGTCACCGGGTGAAGGTCGCGCGGATCCGGGTAGAAGGTGAGTCCGGAGAACGCGACAGGCGGAGGACGGCGTGGAGTGGGCACGATTCGGGCAGCAGATGGCTGCCATGGCCCGCGACCTGCTGGCCCAGGACTCCGTCGACGCCACGCTGGAGCGGATCACGTCCTCGGCCGTGGAGCTGGTCGAGGGATGTGACGCGGCCGGAATCCTCGTGCTGCAGGGCAGACAGGTGCAGACGCTGGCCCCCACCGATGATCTGGTGGTCGACAGCGACCGGCTGCAGGAGCGGCTGGGCGAGGGGCCGTGCTTCGACACCGCCCGCAGCTCGGTGCGGGAGCGGGTCTTCCGTATCCCCGATCTCACCGGGCAGCAGCTGCGCTGGCCCGCCTTCGCACCGCAGGCCTCGCGGCTCGGCATCGGCAGCATGATGGGCTTCCTGCTGTTCACCGAGGACGAGGACTTCGGCGCGCTGAACCTGTACTCCCGCAAGCCCGGCATGTTCACGGAGGCCAGTGAGCAGGCCGGGTGGCTGCTGGCCTCGCACGCGGCGGTCGCGTTCTCCAGCGCCCGCACACACGCCCAGCTGGAACAGGCCATGGCCACGCGCCATGTGATCGGCGAGGCCATGGGCATCCTCATGGGCAGCCGCCGGCTCACCGAGGAGGAGGCGTTCGACGTGCTGCGCCGCTATTCGCAGGAGCACAACCTCAAGCTGCGGGAGGTCGCCCGGATGATCTGCGAACAGGGCGGCATCGACTGAGGTGGCGGCGGCTTCCCTGGCTCGGTGTCAGAACCAGAGAAGCCTGGCCGGGCCGGCCCCCCGGGGGAGCGACGCCGCACCCGACGTGACCACCAAGTCCCCTGTGTCGCGGCCTCCACACACCTCGCGTGCGGTTCGCCGATCAGGCGGCGGCGAACATGCCGGCCATACCGCGTGGGGCGTCGTCGCCGAAGAGGAGTCCGTGCAGGTGGGAGCCTTCGGCCGCCGTTCCGGGTTCGGCGCCGTCGTACAGGGCCGGGTCGGCGCCCTGGTTCGCGTCACCGAGCAGCGCCGTCCGGGCACCCGAGCGCGTGCAGCGGGCGCAGGAACGCCGCGGTTTCGGTGTCGGTGATCAGCGCGGTGAGCTGCGGCACCGTCGCGGCGTCGGGAAGCCGGGCATCGACGACCCGCCCGGGGGTGGCGCTCGGCGCAGACCGGCACAGGGCCGAGGCGGGGCGTCCACCGGGGGGCAGTGCGGACGCACAGGCGCGGGCCCGGGCCGACCGACGGCCGGGGCCCGCGCGAGCCGCCACGGACCCGCCGGGGCCCTTCGACGTCAGTGCCGCGGGGTCTCGGCCGGGACCACCGCGACGGTGCACCGGGCGTGGCGCAGGAGGGCGCGGCCCAGAGAGCCCGTCAGGGTGTCCGTGAGACCGGCGTGGGCGGGCACGCCCACCACGGCGAGTTGCGCGCCCGCGCTCGCCCCGCCGACGACCGGGCGGCTGCGACCCCGGAGCCGCCGATGCCGCACGACGACGTCGGGGTACGTACGCCGCAGTTCGGCCACCACTGCCGCGCCGTCGCGGCCGCCCCCATGCAGGACGAGCAGCTCCGCGGCTCGCTGGGCGGCCTCGGCGAAGGCGAACTCCGCCGCGGCGCGGGCCACGGGCGAGGTGCCGTCGGACGCCAGGACGACGGGGCCGCCGCGGCCGGTGGCGCCGCGCACGACCAGCACCGGGCAGCGTCCCTGCGCGGTGAGCCGGCCGGCGACCGAGCCGAACGGCAGCCCGCCGAACCGGCCTTGGCGTCGACCGCCGACCACAGCGAGGGAGGCGGCACGCGACTCGGCCTCCAGCACCGTCCCGGGCTCGCCGACGAGCACCTCGCTGGTGATCGGCAGCCCCGGCGCGACGCGCCGCGCGTGCCGCTCGGCCTCGGCGAGTGCTCCCCGGGCCGACGCGCTCAGCCCGGCACCGTCCGGGTCCCAGGGCGGCACACCGGGCGCCACAGGATCGGCAGGCCATACGACGGCGTGCGCCAACTGCAGGCCCACGCCTCGCCGTTCGGCCTCCCGCGCGGCGGTCTCCACCGCGGCCAGGCTCGACGACGACGCGCCCACCCCCACCACCACCGGTCCGTTCATGACGCCTCTCTCCTCTCGGGCCTCCCCGCCCCCGCCCCGGCCACGAGCCGAGCGCCATGAGCGGCGGCACCGCGCCGGACCCGGACCGGGCCACCCCGGCCTCACGGTCACCTCCGCTCGTGCCGCATCCAGCGTCCGCTCGCGGCCCGCCCCCGGCACTGGGCCGTACGGCTCCGAACGGCGCACCGACCGACCCCCCTGCCCGCCGGCACCGACCCGTTCGGCGCCGGCGGCGGAGCCACTCGGCCCAAGTGCCGTGCGGAGCGCACCGGAAGACTGAGGCACCGGGGAACAACCGGCGAGGGAGGCTGTCATGGTGGAAGGCGCGGTCGGCAACAGTGTCGTGGTGGGGGTCGACGGGTCGCAGGCGTCGGTGGCGGCACTGCGCTGGGCCGCCCGGCAGGCGCGGGCCCTGCAGGCCACCGTCGTCGCCGTGCACGCCTGGCAACGGCCCGGGCTCGCCCCCTACGCTCCCGCCACGGCACGGCCGACGGCCGCCGAACAGCGCGAGGGGGCGGCGCGGTTGCTGGCCGCGACGCTCCGCGAGGCCTTCGGGCCGCAGGACGACGGCGCCGTACGCGCCGTCGTGGCCGAGGGGGCCCCGGCCAGCGTCCTGGTCCAACAGGCGCAGGGAGCCGTACTGCTGGCGCTCGGGCGCACCCCGCGCGGGGGGTACGACGAGCACGCGTCGGGAGCGGTGGTGCGCGCCTGCCTCGAGCGGGCGACGGTCCCCGTCGTCACGGTGCCGGGGAACCGGCCCTCCGCCCCCGCGCTCACGGCCACCGGGTCGCCGGGTCGCTCCGTCGGCCCGGCCCCGCGGCACGGCGCCCGCTGGACGTGCACCGTCGCCGGCTGAACCCGCGACGACGGACCCCGGGCGACGGGGTACAGCAGCCATGTGGCCCCGAGCGGCGGGGAGTTCTCCGGCGCGGGCACCTGCCACATCCGGTCGACGCCGAAGGGGCCGACCGGCCCGGGAAGGGGACGGTCGGGGCATGCGCCGGTGTCGTCGACCGCTCCAGGCTGGGATGAGGAGAAGCACCGGGAGGGATGGGTCATGGCATCGGTCACCTTCGAGAAGGCCACCCGCCGCTTCGCGGGCATGGAGCGCCCGGCGGTCAGCGACCTCGATCTGGACATCGCCGACGGGGAGTTCATGGTCCTGGTCGGGCCTTCCGGCTGCGGCAAGTCCACCAGCCTGCGCATGCTCGCCGGCCTCGAGGACGTCGACTCCGGAACGATCCGCATCGGCGAGCGGGACGTGACCCATCTGCCGCCCAAGGACCGCGACATCGCGATGGTCTTCCAGAACTACGCCCTCTACCCGCACATGACGACGGCCGACAACATGGGCTTCGCCCTGAAGATCGCGCGCATGCCCAAGCCCCGGGTGCGCGAACGGGTGCGGGAGGCCGCCGCCGTCCTCGACCTGCAGGACTATCTCGACCGCAAACCGAAGTCGCTCTCCGGCGGGCAGCGGCAGCGCGTCGCCATGGGGCGGGCCATCGTGCGCGAGCCGCGGGTGTTCCTGATGGACGAGCCGCTGTCCAACCTGGACGCCAAACTGCGGGTGCAGACACGCACTCAGATAGCGGTGCTGCAGCGCCGCCTGGGCACCACCACGGTGTACGTCACCCACGACCAGGTCGAGGCCATGACCATGGGCGACCGGCTCGCCGTCCTCAAGGACGGGGTGCTGCAGCAGGTCGGCACGCCCAAGGAGGTCTTCGAGCGGCCCGCCAACACGTTCGTCGGCGGCTTCATCGGCTCGCCCGCGATGAACCTGTTCCGGCTGCCGTTGACGTCCGACGGTGTCCGGCTGGACGGGCTGACCGTGCCGCTGACCCGCGGCGTCCTGCGGTCCGCGGCCGCCGAGGGAGCCACCGAGATCGCGCTCGGCGTCCGCCCCGAGCAGTTCCGGATCCTGTCTCCGGAGGACGAGAAGACCCCCGGGCTGGACCTCGTGGTCGACGCGGTCGAGGACACCGGCTCCGTCGCCTACCTGCACGCGACCGCACGGGTCGGCGGGGTCGGCGCGCCGCTCGTCGTACGGCTGCCGGGGCGGGCCACCCAGGGCAAGGGGGCGCGGGTGCGGGTCGGGGTGCGGGCGGACGCCGTGCACTGCTTCTCGGCCGCCACGGGACTGCGGCTCGACGAGCCGGCGGCGACGGTGGTCCGGACGGAGCCGGCCATCGCTCCCGAGGACGCGGTCCCGCCGGACGCCGCCGCACGGCACGCGCCGGGCGCCGAGGCTGCCTCCGCATGACGTCCCGGCCGGCGGGCCGTTCGGCCCTGTCCCGGCCCTCGCCGGGGGCGCAGGCTGGGAGATGAGCGGAGGAACCGGTTCGTCCGGACGCCTGCTCCTCACCCCTCCGCCCGGGAGTGATCACGATGCGAGCCAAGCAGTGGACGGTACAGATCTTCATCAGTGAGGACGGCGACGAGACCCACGCGCGGGCCGTGCTCACCACCCGGGACACCTCGACGGTCACCGGCCGGGGCGTGGCCCGCAAGAACCCGGTCGACCGCTCCATTCCGGAGATCGGCGACGAACTCGCCGCCAGCCGCGCGCTGGAGGACCTCGCCATCCGGCTGCACGACGTCGCCTCCGACGACATCGTCCAGCTGGCGGGTCCCGTGCTGCGGTGACGGCCCGCCTTCAGGCGGCCGCCGGCCGGGGCACTCCCGGCGGCGGCCGCCGTTGTCGTGCACGGGCGTGCTCGTCACTGGAAGGCCGCGTGCACCTCGTCCTCCGTGGCCTCGTGCGAGACGACGAGGATCTCGTCCCCGGCCCGCAGGCTCAGGGTGGGCGCCGGCACGACGGGGCTGCCGTCCCGGACGACCGCGGCGAGGACGGTGCTCGCCGGCAGCGTGATGTCGCCCAGCGTGCGGCCGACGGCGCGCGAGCGGGCCGTGATGGTGGTCTCGATGACGTTCACCCCGGCCTTGCTCAGTCGCAGCAGGGCGACGGTGTCGGTGGCCCCGGCGGCCTCCTCGATGAGCGAGATCAGGGGCATGGCGGCGGGTACGGCGGCGTCGACGCCCCAGTTGCGGTCGAACAGCCAGGCGTTCTCGGTGTCGTTGACCCGGGCCACCACCCTCTCGACGCCGAACTGGCGCTTGGCGAGGAGGCTGATGACGAGGTTGTCCTCGTCCTCCCCGGTCGTCGCGACGACGAGGTCGGCCGAGTGCGCCCCGGCGCGTTCGAGGACCGAGGGTTCACAGGCGTCCCCGGCCTCCAACCGCACCGGCAGCCGGTCCTGGAGGGCGGCGATACGGTCGTCGTCGCGGTCGACGACGGTGACCTGGTTGCCCGCGGCCGCCATCACCTGGGCGACCTGCCTGCCGAGCCGGCCGGCGCCGGCGACGATGACCTTCATGTGCCGAGCTCCTTGTCGAGGAAGCCGCGCAGCCGGGTCAGGGCCTCGGCGGCCACGGCGAAGGTGATCAGGTCCTCCGGTTCGGCGGCGGTGCTGTGCGTCGGCAGGAACGACCGCCCGCCGCGGGTCACCTCGACGAGCCGGATCTCGCCGTCGACCTCCAGCTCGCCCAGCCGCCGGCCGGTGAGATGCGCGGGCAGCTGGGAACGCAGCAGCAGCGTCTCGCCGTTGCCGAAGCTGAGTTCGGGCGTGAGGTGGCGGTGCAGCAGCATCTGGTGCAGCCGGTCCGCCGTCCAGCGCACGCTCGCGATGGTGGGGATGCCCAGGTCGCGGTAGATGTCGGCGCGCCGTGGATCGTAGATGCGGGCCAGGACGATCGGCACGCGGTAGGTCTCCCTGGCGGTCCGGGCGCTGACGATGTTGGTGTTGTCCCCGGAGGTGACCGCGACGAACGCGTCGGCGTGCTCGATGCCCGCCGCCTCCAGCAGAGTGCGGCTGAAGCCGTTGCCGTGCAGGACCTGACCGGGGAAGCCGGCCGGCAGCAGGGCGCGGGTCTTCGGCTCGCGGTCGATGATCCGCACGTCGTGGCCCTCGTTGACCAGCCGGGTGGCGAGGGCGGAGCCGACCCGGCCGCAGCCCACGATGACGACCCTCATGGCTGTTTCCTCTCTGGCTGGTGCGGTGGTGTGCGGCGCAGCCACGCCTTGCGGGCTTCCTCGGCGGCCAGCAGCAGCACCCCGAAGCCGGTGAGCACCGCCCAGTCGGCGGCCGAGATGGGCGCGGTGTTGAACACGGCCTGCAGCGGCGGCGCGTAGCTGATGGCGGCCATCAACGCGATCCCGAAGCAGCCTGCCGCGAGCAGGCGCGGGTTGGAGAACAGGCCGACGCGGAAGACGCTCTCGCGGTCGGTGCGCACGGCCAGGGCGTTGAAGAACTGGCTGACGACGATGGCGGCCTGGGTCAGGGTGATGGCCTTGCGGTAGGCGGGGGTGTGCGTGGTGAAGTCGGCGAAGGGGATGCCGGCGGAGTGCACCTGCCAGAAGAACACCGCGCACACGCCGATGGACTGCACGAAGCCGAGGAAGAGGAAGCGGCGCACGAGCGTGGCGGAGAACAGCCGTTCGCGCCGTCCGCGGGGCGGGCGCTCCATGGTGTCGGGTTCGGGTGGCTCGGCGCCGAGCGCCAGGGCGGGCAGTACGTCGGAGCCGAGGTCGATGGCCAGGATCTGCACGGCGCTCAGCGGGACCAGCGGGAAGCCGACGAAGGTGGCGGCCAGGATCGGGGTCAGCTCGGCGATGTTGTGGCTGAACAGGTAGGTCAGGAACTTGCCGATGTTGCGGTAGACGGAGCGGCCGAGTTCGACGGCGGCGGTGATGGAGCCGAAGGAGTCGTCGAGCAGCACCATGACGGAGGCCTCGCGGGCGACGTCGGTGCCGCCGGCGCCCATGGAGACACCGATGTCGGCGTGCTTGAGGGCGGGGGCGTCGTTGGCGCCGTCGCCGGTGACCGCGACGACCTCGCCGCGCGCCTGGAAGGCGGCCACGACCCGCATCTTGTGCTCGGGGCTGACCCGGCACAGCAGCAGTTCTCCCGGCGCAGCGATCACCGCGTCGAGCTCGTCGGCGCCCATCTCGGCGAGCCGGGCTCCGGTCACCACCGTCGGGGCGGTTCCGGTGACGATGCCGACCCTGCGGGCGACGGCCTCGGCGGTGAGCGGGTGGTCGCCGGTGACCATGACGATGCGGATGCCGGCCTTGCGGCAGGCTTCGACGGCGGCCGAGACCTCGGGCCGGGGCGGGTCGAACATGCCGACGAGGCCCAGCAGGGTCAACCCGGACTCGGCCTCCGCGCTGTCGCCGGGCGCCGAGGTCACGGGCCGCAGGGCGGCGGCCAGGACGCGCAGTCCCTGGGCGGCCATGGCGTCGTTCGCCTCGGTGACACCGGCGCGCAACTCGTCGGTCAGGGGCTGGGAGGCGCCGTCCAGCAGGAGGTGCGTGCAGCGGGCGAGGAGCTCCTGGGGGGCGCCCTTGGCGCACACGACGTCGCCCTCGGGTGTGCGGTGGACGGTGCTCATCAGCTTGCGGACGGGGTCGAAGGGGAACTCGGCGACGCGCGGCGCGGCGGCCCGTTCGGTCGCCGGGTCGAGGCCGGCCTTGGCCGCCGCGACGAGGATCGCGCCCTCCGTGGTGTCACCGAGGACCCGCCAGTCGGCCTGCTCGTCCGGCGCCAGCAGCCGGGCGTCGGAGCACAGCACGCCGACGCGCAGCAGGTCCCGTACGGTCTGCGGATCGGTGACGGTGCCGACGGGGGCGTAGCCGACGCCGGACACCTCGTGCCACTTACCGCCGGTCCACAACCGGGTGACGGTCATCTCGGCCTGGGTCAGGGTGCCGGTCTTGTCGGTGCAGATCACCGTGGTGGAGCCCAGTGCCTCCACCGCCAGCAGCTTCTTCACCAGCGCCTGGCGGCGGGCCATGCGCCGGACGCCGATGGCCAGGGACACCGACAGGGTGGCGGGCAGTCCCTCGGGGACCAGGGCGACCATCACGCCGAGGGCGAAGACGAACGTGGACACCAGCGGCTGTCCGCTCTGCACGCGGACGGCGAGGACGAGCAGACCGATGGCCACGGCCAGCACGGCCACCCTGCGGGCCATGGACGCCACCTGCTGCTGCAGCGGGGTCTGCTGCTGCGGTGCCTCCTGGGTGAGCCGGTAGATCCGGCCGAACTCGGTGTCGGCGCCGATGGCGAACACGACGGCCTTGCCCGATCCGGAGACGGCCGTGGTGCCCATGAACACGCAGTTGCGGGAGTCGAGGACGGTGGCGGCCGTCGTAGGCTCGTCCACCCGGGCGACGGCGACGCTCTCCCCGGTCAGGGAGGCGTTGTTGACCATCAGGCCGTGGCCCTCGACGACGCGGCAGTCCGCGGGTACGGCGTCCCCCGCCTCCAGGACCACGAGGTCGCCGGGGACGAGCGCGCCCGTCGGCAGTTCCAGGCGTTCGCCGTCGCGCAGCACCCGGCAGGTGTGCGGCACCATCGCCTGCAGCGACTGGGCGGTGCGCTCCGCCGAGTACTCCTGGACGAAGCCGATGACCGCGTTGAGCACCACCACGCCGAGGATCGCGAAGGCCAGCTGCAGGTTGCCCACGTCGCGGGGGTCCTGCAGGGCGTAGGCGAGGAAGGTCAGCGCCGAGGCCACGATCAGCAGGATCGCGAACAGGTCGGTGAACTGGGCGAAGAAGCGGCGCCAGAGTCCCTTGCGGCGCGGTTGCGGCAGTTCGTTGGGGCCGTGGAGCTGCCGGCGCCGCTCGGCCTCCGCCGCGGCCAGGCCCCGCCGAGAGGTGCCGAGCTGGGCGAGCACCTCGTCGGCCCGCTGCCGCGGCAACGGGGGGCCGGGTGCGGGGCGCACGGGCACCGTGCCGCTTTCCGGGCCGGGCGCGAGCCGCTGAGCGACGCTGTCCTTGTCCACAGGAAGCCCTCCGGACTCCGAGACGACCTCGCTCCAGCTTCGACGCACCGCCGCCCGCCTGCCATGGGTCATGTGACCCCCGGGTGGGGCCGAGCGGATCCCCGGGGGACGGCCCGGCGATCATGCCGCGTGTCACGCCCGGTCGGCCGAGGTGCGGGCCGACCAGCGGCGGCGTACCGCGTCCTCGTGCTCGCTCTGTTCCAGGGCGGCGTCCGCGCGGGCCAGGGCCCGCTCCAGGCGGGGGATCCAGTGCCGTTGCAGGGCCCGGACGCGCTGGCGGGTGCGCAGCACCTCCGCGCCGACCTCGCGTGCCGCGGCACGGGCGACGGCGTGGCCGGCGGCGGCGCGTACCGCCTCGGCGTAGGCGGCCTCGGCGTGGATCAGGGCGGTGTTGGCGGGCGCGGGGGTGTCCGGTTCCCGCTGCGGCAGCGCACAGCGGGCCGTCTCGGGGTGGCGCACGCCCATCGTGGAGGTCCGGACGATGTCGATCTCGGCGGGGCGCACGGGCGCCGGCGCCTCAAGCGCCTCGTCGCCGGCCAGCAGCAGCCCGCGCCGCAGCCAGGTCTCGGCCTCCCGCAGCCGCTCGTGCCAGGCGGTGCGCGCGGTCTCCTCGGCGGCGAGGAGCGTCTCGTGCCGGGCGCGCAGGATGCGCAGTTTCTGGTCGAGCAGGTCGGCGCCGCGCCGGGCGACGTCCAGGCTGTGGCGCACCTTCATACGGCCGGCCCGGCCGGGCGGGGTCCGCAGCTCCTTCACCGGGCTCACCCGCCTTCCGGCGCCGCGTGGGCGTCGAGGAACTCGGCGGGCAGCATGGACAGTTGGCTGCGCGGCAGGGTGAGCAGCACCTGCCAGGCCCGCTCCAGGGTCTGTTCCAGCGTGCGCCGTTCGTCGCGGTCCTGGTCGACGAAGCCGTGCGCGAACGCCTCGTCGAAGGCCAGGTGGCGGCGGTCGGTGGGGCTCAGCGCGGCCTGCCCGACGAGGTCGGCCAGTTCCCTGACCTGGCGGGCCCGGGCCAGCGCGGCGAGCAGCTGGGCGGCGACGTCGAGGTGGTCGGCGCGGGTGCGGCCGGGGCCGGCGCCCTTGCGCATGAGCCGGGACAGCGAGGACAGGGCGTCGACCGGCGGGTAGACGCCTTTGGCGTGCATCTCGCGGGAGAGCACGACCTGCCCCTCGGTGATGTACCCGGTGAGGTCCGGGACCGGATGGGTGATGTCACCGGCCGGCATGGTGAGCAGGGGCAGCACGGTCACCGAGCCCGGCAGCCCGCGGATGCGTCCGCACCGCTCGTACAGGGACGCCAGGTCGCTGTAGAGGTAGCCGGGGTAGGCGCGGCGGGCCGGGATCTCGCCGCGGGCCGCGGAGACCTCGCGCAGCGCCTCGGCGTAGCTGGTCATGTCGGTCATGACCACCAGCACGTGCCGGCCGCCGGTGAACGCCAGGTCCTCGGCGATCGTCAGCGCGATGCGCGGGGTGAGGATGCGTTCGATCACCGGGTCGGCGGCGGTGTTGAGCAGCAGCACCAGTTCGCCCGCCGCGGAGCGCTCCTCCAGCGCGTCGCGCACGAAGGCCGCGTCCGCGTGGGTGACTCCCATGGCGGCGAACACCACGCTGAACGGCTCTCCCCCGGCCGTCGACTGGGCCGCGATCTGCGCGGCCAGCTCCAGGTGCGGCAGGCCCGCCACGGAGAACACCGGCAGCTTCTGACCGCGTACCAGGGTCGTCAGGGCGTCCACCGCGCTGACCCCGGTGAGCACCGGTTCGGCCGGCGGCTCGCGGCGCACGGGGTTGACGGGGTTGCCGCCGACCGCCGAGGTGGCGGAGCCGAAGACGGGCGGCCCTCCGTCGAGCGGTTCGCCCCGGCCGTTGCAGACCCGGCCGAGCCAGCCGGGACCCACCGGGATCCGCAGCGGCGTGCCGGTGAAGGCGGCCCGGATGCGCGCGGGGTCGATCTCGGCGGTGTCCTCCAGGACCTGCACGACGGCGGTGCCGCGGTCGACGTCGAGCACGAGTCCGTGCCGCTGCTCGCCGGAGTCGAGGGTGAACAGCACGAACTCGTCCCAGCCGACGCCCTCGACCTTGTCGACGACCACGAGGGGGCCGTGCAGTTCACGGATGGTGGTGTACTCGACGAGGCCCCAGTCCGGTGTGTCCGTCATGTCAGCTCCCCCAGTCGGTCGAGCATGCTCCGGCCGAGTGCCCGGACGGTGTCCGCGTCGTGCGGCCCGGCTTCCTCGCGGGCGCGCAGCACAGGGGTGAAGTCGGCCTCCTCGATGTGGGCCGGGGGCACGCCGGCGTCTGCCAGTTCGCGGCAGCGGTCGACCACGTCGAGCACCGCCTCGGCCAGCGCGGCCGTCTTCTTCGCCCCGCTGTAGGCGTCCCGCTGCGACAGGGCGCTCTGCTGGAGCACGCCTTCGCGCACGAGCCGGCCGCCCAGGACGCTGACGCGTTCCTGCGCGGGCAGCGCGGTGATGCCGACGAGGTCGACGAGGTCGGCGAGCCGGTCGGCCTCCGCGAGCAGACCGGCGACGCGGGCGCGCCGGGCCGGCCAGTCCGGGTCGTCGGTCGCGGCGCGGCGGGCGCCGAGCGCATCGGCGTCGCGGGAGAAGGACTCCGCCCAGGACACGGCCGGGTAGTGGCGGGCGTAGGCGAGTTCGCGGTCCAGGGTCCACAGGCAGCGTACGAAGCGCTGGGTGTGCGCGGTGACCGGTTCGGCCATGTCGCCGCCGGGCGGGGACACCGCGCCGATGACGGTCACCGAGCCGGTGCGGCCGCCGAGGGTGGTGACCGCGCCGGCCCGTTCGTAGAAGGCGGCGATCGCCGAGGCGAGGCCGGCCGGGTAGCCCTCCTCGGCGGGCAGGGCGCCGGTGCGGGAGGCGAACTCGCGCAGCGCCTCGGCCCAGCGGGAGGTGGAGTCGGCGATGACGACCACGTCCAGGCCCATGTCCCGGAAGTACTCGGCGACCGTGACGCCCGTGTGGATGCCGGCCTCGCGGGCCATCATCGGCATGTTGGAGGTGTTGGCGACGATCACGGTCCGCTCGGCGAGCCGGCCGCCGGTGCGCGGGTCGGTGAGCGCGCCGAACTCGTCGATGACGTCGGCCATCTCGTTGCCGCGCTCGCCGCAGCCGACGTAGACGATGACGTCGGCGTCGCACCACTTGGCGATCTGCTGCAGCAGCACGGTCTTGCCGGTGCCGAAGCCGCCGGGGACGGCGACGGTGCCGCCGAGGGCCACCGGGAAGAGCAGGTCGATGGCACGCTGCCCGGTGCCCAGGGCGCGGGGGGAGTCGAGGCGTTCGCGGACGGGCCGGGGGGTGCGGACCGGCCAGGGGGTGGTCATGCGGACGGGGGTGCCCGCGACGGACGCGACGATGGCGTCGGCGGGGTGGAGACCGGCGCCCGCGACGTGGTCCACGGCGCCGGAACGGCCGGGCGGCACCAGCACCTTGAGGGGCACGGGTCCGGAGCCGTGGATCTCCCCGAGGACGTCGCCCTGGTCGACGAGGTCGCCCACCGAGGCCCGCGGCACGAACTCCCACTGGTGCGCGGGCCCGCTCCCGCGCCCCGTGGCACCGGGTTCCAGCCAGGCACCGGCCGTGGCGAGGGGGCGCAGCAGGCCGTCGAAGACCCCGCCCAGCAGGCCGGGGCCGAGCGGCGCGGACAGCGGCCGGCCGAGCGGGTGGGCCCGCGCGCCGGGGGCCAGGCCGCCGGTGTACTCGTACGCCTGGACGGTGACGACCCCGTCCCGGATGGCGACGACCTCCCCGGGCAGTTCCGCCTCGCCCAGCGCGACCAGGTCGTTCATCGCGGTGCCGGCGACGTACTCGGCCTCCACGAGGGGCCCGGCGACCCGCAGGATGCGCCCGCCCTCAGACGACACGCCTGTCACGGTGCCCACAACTCCTCGACCTCCTCACCGACACGCTCCAACGCCCCCGACACAAGACCGAACAGGCCCTCCCCGACCGCACCCGGCACGCCCCGGCCACCCACGGACGACCCGCTCGTCATGGCGCCCACAGCACCTCCACCCCCCACCGACACGCCCCAGCGCCCCGACGCGAGCCCGAACACGCCCACCCCGACCGCACCCGGCACGCCCCGGCCACCCACGGACGACCCGCTCGTCATGGCGCCCACAGCACCTCCACCTCCCCAGCGCCCCGACGCGAGCCCCAACCGGCCCACCCCGGCCGCAACCCGCACGATCCGGCGAGCCCGAGCAGACGCCGCGCACCCCTGGTCCACCCCCGGCCGCACCCCGCAGGGCCCGGCCGACCCCCGACGAGACCACCGTCACGGTGTCCACAGCTCCTCCGCCTCCCCGCCGATGCGCTCCAGCGCCCGCAGGGCCAGGGCGGTCAGGCCGCAGTCGAGTCTGCGGTGCGCCGTGCGGGCGATCACTCCGCCGTGGGGGGCCTCGACGACCTCGGCGTCCGGGCCCAGCGCGGCGCGTACGTGCGCGGTCAGCCGGGCGCGCACGGCCGGGTAGGAGTCCGCGTGGCGCAGGTCCTCGACGCCGGCCACCACCTGGCGGCGCAGTTCCTCCCAGCACTCCCGGCGGGCGGCGAGTTCGCGGGCGCGGGCGGTGCGGCGGGACCGGGCGCGGGCGGCGTCGCGGGCGGCCGCCGCGTCGGCCTCGCCCAGGCTGCGCGCCTCGGCGAGGATCGCGGCGGCCCGGCCGTCGGCCTCGGCGAGGACGGCACGGGCGTCGGTGTCGGCCGCGGCCAGCAGCGCGTCGGCCTCGGCGCGGGCGGCCCGCAGCAGTTGCGCGCGTACCGGTTCGAGTGCGGCGTCGGTCGTGGCCGGGGGCGGGTTCCTCATGGCGGCATCACCGCCACGAGCGGCTCCTGCCCGTCGACGGCCTCGGGGCCGAGGGCGTCGGCGGCGGCCGGGGTGAGGAGGACGAGGTCCACGCCCGGCGGCAGGTCCCGCCAGGCGTCGCGCGCGGCGTCCGGGCCCTCCGCGGGGCGCAGCAGGATGCCCGCGGACGCCAGTCCGAGGATGCGCAACGGTTCCCCGATGGCCGCGATGTGTCCCATGGTCAGGTCTTCCCGAGCAGGATGACGGCGACGACGAGGCCGTAGATGGCGATGCCTTCGGCGAGGCCGACGATGACCATGGCCCGGCCGAAGAGTTCGGGGCGTTCGCTCATCGCCGCCAGGGCTGCGGCGCCGGTGTAGGCGACGGCGATCGCCGCGCCGATCGAGGCGCCGGCGACCGCGATGGCGGCGCCGATGAACGCCGCGGAACTGGAGCCGGAGCCCTGCGCGGCCGCGGTGGCCGTCTGGGCCTGTGCCGCACCGCCGCTCAGCGCGACCAGCAGCAGCGCCAGCGCTCCGGCGAACAGGGCCGCGTCCACCGCGAGGATGGCCCGCAGGGCCCCTCGGCCTCGGCGGCGCAGGAGTCGGCGGGTGACGGCGAAGGCCCCGACGAGGACGGGAAGCGCGATCAGCCAGGCGATCATGTGGTCACCTCCGTTACGTGTCGTAGGGGTGCATATGGGGGTTCTGAGGGCTCTGCGGACTCCGTGGGCACGTGCCAGGGCTTGAACGGGCGGCCCTCGGCGTCGAAGACGCGGGAGAACAGTTCGTAGAACTCCAGGCGCAGCGCCTGGATGCCGGCGACCAGCGCCTCCAGCGCGAAGGCGAGCGCGTTGCCCAGGAGGAAGACGAGGAGTGCGGCGACCACCCCCAGGGGGCCGCGCCCGGCGAGGCCCGTGGTGGCCTGCCAGACGATGGCGCCGAGCGCGGCGTGGGTGAGTCCGAAGGCGGCGAGCCGGGCGAAGGAGACGGTGTTCGACCCGATGCGGACCACCACGTCGAAGAGCTGGATGCCGGTCTGCAGGACCCCGGAGGCGCCGCCCCCGGACTCCGCGCTCAGCCCGGCGCCGACCAGCACCAGTCCGGTCCCGGCGAGTGCCGCTCCGCACCAGGTGAGCGCCGGGGTGTGCAGCAGCACTCCCCCGGCGGCGAGGGCGAGGCCGAGGAAGACCGCCGCGCCTGCGATGCCGGAGGCCGCGTACAGCGCGCGGCCCGGTCCGCTCTCCCGCCAGCGGTTGACGATGCCCGCCGCGTAGGCCAGGGCGAGCAGGATCGCGCCGAAGCCGACAGCGCTCGCCAGGAGCCGCACGGGCTCCTCCAGCGGGTTCAGCCACAGCACCGGCAGCACACCGGTCGGGCCGAAGAACTCACCGTAGGCGACGCCGGCGAGGGTGCTGGTGAGCCCCGCTCCGGCGACGAAGGGCCACAGTCGGCGCAGCGGGGCGAGCCGGCGCGGGCGGCCGAGCCGCAGCAGCAGGGCGCCCAGGAGGAGCAGGGCGCCGTGGCCGGCGTCGCCGAACATCATCCCGAACATGACGACGTAGGCGATCCCGGCGGGGAGGGTGGGGTCGATGTCGGTGTACGGGACGGTGCCGTAGGTGCGCACCAAGGGGCCGAAGGAGCGCCGGACGGCGCTGGTCGCGGTCAGCAGGGTGGGCGGGTCGATGCCGCGCGGCGCTCGCAGGGGTACGAGGGCACCGCCGGCGTCGGCCAGGTCGGCGCCGAGCCGGGGCACGGCGCTCACGGGGCACCAGCCGGCCAGCGCGGCCGCCGGTCCGCGCCCCACCGCGGCCGCCCGGTGGGCCTCGAGCTGTGCCTCGCCGGCCAGGAGGTCGGCGCGGCCGTCGCACTGAAGTGCGGTGATATCGGGGGGCGTTCGGGCCAGCAGGGGCGGGACGGCCTCGGTGCGCAGCGTCTGCAGCGCTCGCGCGGCCGGTCCCGTGCCGTGGGGCGAGTCGTCGGGACGGTCCAGTTCCACGCAGCCGGCGTCGGCGACCCGCACCAGGACGTCCCGCAGCGCGTCGCGGGGGGCGACGACGGCCACCCGCTGCATGCGGACCGGTGCCGCGCGGGTGAGGGAGTCACTCCAGGAGGTCATCGAACGCCTCCTGGGCCCGGCCCTCGTGCGCGGCGGCCAGCAGAGCGGCGCGCAGCCGCCAGGCGTCGGCGGACAGCACCGCGACGGCGCCCACGACGGGCGTCACGCCGAAGTCCGCCTTGTGCAGCATCTCCAGGCCGTCCTGTTCGACGACGTTCCACCAGTGGGCCTCGGCCCGCCAGAGGTCGGCGGGCCGCCCGGCGTCCTTCAGGGCCCAGCGCGCCGTCGAGGGCAGGCGGGCGCGGAAGTCGTCGTAGGAGAGGGCCCGTACCGCGGCCCGGCCGAGGAGCCGCTCGGCGTGCACCGCGGCCCGTCCGGTCGGCGGGCGGTCCAGCAGATGGGACGCGCGCGCCACCAGCAGCGCGGCGTCCCCGGCCGCCCATCGGGCCGCCTGCGGCAGGTCGGCCACGACGTGGGCGTCCGCGGACAGCCGCATACCGGTCAGCACCGCGGCCGCGGACTCACCGCCCGGATCTCCCCACGGGGAGGCGGTCAGTACGGCCCGCACCTCGCTCGCGCCGGTGGTCCGGGCCAGCCGGGGCCAGTCGGTGGCCAGCGCGCCCAGCCGATACGGCGCCGGGCGCGGCTCGCCGGACAGGGCGCGCAGGTGGTCCCGGGTGTTGGCGATCTCGAAGCCGGCGGCCATCCGGCGCAGCGCGGCGGCCCCCGCCCGGGGCTGCCATCCGGCGAGCACGCGCAACTGCCACAGCAGGGCGTCGAGGACCGCCCGGCAGGCCGCGCCGGGCTCGGCCCGCGCGTCGCCGACCCGGCGGTAACGGGTGCCCGCGAGGGCGCGCAGGGCTTCGGTCAGGGTGGCCGAGGCGGCCAGTTCGCGAGCGCCGTCCGGGCCGAGTCGTCCGACGGCCATGGACCTGGCCCGTGTCACGCCCGCGACCCAGCCGGCGCCCATCACGGCCTCCTACTCCGGTCCGCGCCGCTCGGCGGGCAGGCCCAGGCCTGCGGCGACCCGCGCCACGATCCGGGCCGCGAGGGCGGGGGTCCTGGCGTGCGCCCGGGCCCGCAGCGCCTCGGTCTCGCGGCGCGAGGCGGCGTCCGCCCGCTCGGCCTCGGCGGCGGCCTCCCGCCGTATCCGGGCGGCGCTCTCGTTCCTGACGTCCATGGCGCGCGCCCTGGCCGCCCGCACGGTCTCCTCGGCCTGCCGTTGCGCGGTCCGGCGTCGTTCGTCGGCCTCGCGGGCCGCGTCGTCGCGGATGCGGTCGGCCTCGGCGGCCGTGTCGTCCAGCCGGGTCAGCGGGGGCCGCAGTTCGGTCTCGAGTTCGTCCGACCGGTCGGCGGGGACACCGCCCGGCGCGGCCGGACCGGGCGAGCCGGCCGGCCGGAGTCGTATGCGGAACTCTCGGAACCCGGGCATGAGAACCTCCGGACCCGGCGCGGGTGCCCGCCGTGGCCCACTCTCACGCTACGGAGGCGCACGAAGGTCTTCTAGGGCTGATCCGCCCCGCGGAAGGGACCGGTCGGCCCTGTCAGCGGCCGCCGCCTGGCGAGACGGTAAGAGTCAGGAGGGGTGTGGTCTCCACGCACGCTGGGAGGTAGCCATGAGCGACCGAGAGGCACGAGAACACGCCGCCGCGTCGGTGGAAGCCCGGCATGCCGTACCGACCTTCGCGCCGTCGCCGGTGGAGGACGTCCATCAGGACATGATGGTGCGCTACCTGCAGGCGATGGCGTCCCATTCGGCGGCCGCGCTGGAGACACCGGTCGCCGCCGGCGCGCACTCCGGCGAGGTCCACCACGTCCACCACAAGGCACGCACGACCGCCGAGCTGCGGGTGCGTGACGTCATGCGGCGGTCGGTGGTGGACGTCTCCCGTGACGCCCCGTTCCTCGACGTCGCCCGGATGCTGGCACGCCGGCAGACCGGCGCGGTGCCCGTGGTGGACGAGACCCAGCGGGTGATCGGTGTGATCGCGGAGTCCGACCTGCTCGCCCGGGCGGCGTCCATCACCGCGGGCGAGCATCCCGGCGCGTTCGCCCGCATGCTGCGCCGGCATCCGCGGGACGCGGGCGCGGGGGTGACGGCGGGCATGCTGATGTCGGCTCCGGCGCTGACCGTCCACTCGTGGACCCCCGTGATCGAGGCGGCGCGCATCGCCTCGCGTTCCCGGATCAGGCAGCTGTTCGTCACCGATCACAAGGGGCACCTGGTGGGCGTCGTCAGCCGCAGCGAGCTGCTGCGCGCCCTGGTGCGGGACGACGCGGCCATCCGCGCCGAGGTCCTGCACCGGGTCGTGCGCGGCGAGTTGGGCATCGACCCGGCGCAGGTGGACGTCGAGGTCCACGACGGGACGGTGACGCTCAGCGGTTCGCTGGACGCCGGACGGATCCCGAAGCTGACGGCCGAGGTGGAACGGATCGCGGACGTCGTCGCCGTGGTGGACCACCTCGTCCGCGCCTGACCGGCCGCCGCGCGGTGTGCGGGACCGCCCGCACACCGCGACGCGACCCCCTCGCCGGGTCACTCCCCCGTGGAGCGGATCACGGCGACGGGGCAGTGCGCGTGGTGCAGCAGGGCCTGCCCGACCGAGCCCAGCAGCAGCCCGGTGAAGCCGCCGTGGGCGTGCGCGCCGGTCACCACGAGCTGCGCCGCGGCGCTCGCCTCGACGAGCGTGCCGCTCACCCGCCCTCGGACCAGGCGCCGCTCGACGGCGACGTCCGGGTACCTCGCGCCGAGCCCCGACAACGCCTCGGCCAGCACCCGCTGCTCCTCGTCGCGCAGCCGGTCCTCGTCGTACGTCATGAACGGCGGGTCGGCCGGGCCGTCGTACACCCGCTCGGTGGCCGTGTTCCACACGTGCTGCGCCACCAGGCCGGTGGCGCGCGCCTGCGCTTCGGCGAAGGCGAACTCGACGGCCGGGCGGCCGTCCGGGGAGCCGTCGACGGCGAGGAGGACGGGACCGGACGGATCCGGCCTGCCGCGCACCACCAGCAGCGGGCGGCGGGCGTGGGCGGCGAGGTGGGCGGCGGTGGAGCCGAGCAGCAGGCTGCCGAGCCTGCTCAGCCCGCGGCTGCCGACCACGAGGAGCGGGGCGTGGCGGGAGACGATCTCCAGCACCATGACCGGCTCGCCGAGCACGCTGTCGGTGACGGTCCGCACGTGCGGCGCGATCCTGCGGGCCCGCTGCTCGGCCTCGGTGAGGATGCCGTCCACCCGCTCGCGCACGCCGGCCGCGTCCGGGTTCCACGCCGAGCGGCCCGGCCGCAGCGGAAGCGGCGGCCAGCCCACGGCGTGCACCAGGCGCAGCCCGGCGCCCCGCCGGGCTGCCTCCCGTGCCGCCGCCTCCACGGCGGCAAGGCTCGACGCCGAACCGTCCACGCCCACGACGACGGGGCCGCTCATGACGCATCTCCCCTCGCGGCCGCCGCTCCCGTTCCGGACGCGGGTGGTGACGGCGGCAGCTCCGGGCGGCGAGGGTGTCGCGGCCGACAGCGCCGGCGGGTGCGGACACGCCTCGCTGCTCCGGTCCCAGCCTGCCCCGGTCGGCGGTTTTCCCCCAGGGCCGGACGGCTCCCAACAGCGCACCGTCCGGCCCTCCCCCACCGGCGGGCGCGGGACGACGCTGGAAGAAAGGGACCGAGGGACCCGAACGCGGTGCCTCGGCGCTGCCGTCGCACCGCCGGGGAGGTGCGCCATGACCGGACTCGTCGTCGTCGGAGTCGACGGCTCGCCCGCCGGCACGACCGCCGCGTGGTGGGCCGCCCGGGAAGGCGTGGCCAGGCGGTTGCCGGTGGTCCTGATCCACTCGTGGACCACCCAGCCGCTGAACGTGCCGGTCCCGCAGGAGGCCTTGAGCAAGCAGCGGTACGGGCAGCGGGTGCTGCGCCGGACCGAGGCCGAACTGCTGCACCGTTACGGCGATCTGAGCCTCACCACCGAGCTGGTGGAGGCCTCCGCGTCGCAGGCCCTGCTGGAGCACAGCGAGCGGGCCGCCCTGCTCGTGCTGGGCTCCCGCGGACACGGCTCGGCCGCGAGCTTCCTCCTCGGCTCCATCAGCCTGCACGTCCTGGGCCTGTCCCGGTGTCCCGCCGTCACCGTCCGCGCCGGCGATCCGGCGGTCGCGACCGGCTGGGCGGAACCGGCGGCCGAGCGGGAGGACATCGTGGTCGGGGTCGAGCCGGGACCGGCCGCGGACGCCCTGCTGGAGTTCGCCTTCACCACCGCGGAAGCGCACGGGGGCCGGGTACACGCCATACGGTCCGTCCCTCTGCCCGCGCTGGTCCCGCACCCGCGCGTGATCGGGAACGGCCGAAGCGAGCCGGATGAAGAGGCGCGGCTCGCGGCCGCGCTGGCGCCGTGGCGGGACAAGTTCCCCCACGTTCCCGTGATCGAGGAGACGGCGGCGGGACCGGCCGCGCACGTGCTGCTGTCCGCCGCCACCCACGGCCGGCTCACCGTGGTGGGGCGCCGCCGGCACCCCTCCGCGCTGACCTGGAAACTCGGGCCCGTCGCCCACGCCGTGCTGCACCACGCGCCGTGCCCCGTCGCCATCGTCCCGCACGACTGAACCGCCATCGTCCCGCACGACTGAACCGACGTTGTCCCGCACGACTGAACCGCCGTGCGGGACCGTGCCGTCAGACGATCTCCAGGACCTGTTCCACGGGCCGCCGCGGGCTCGCGACCCCTGCGGGCCCGTAGCCGAGGCGCAGCACCATCTGGACGAAGCCCATGCCGGACAGGGGGTCGCGGGCCAGCTCGCGCAGGTCCTGTCGTTCGAGACTGTGCGAGGTGAGCGAGGTGGCCAGTCCGTGGAGGGTGGCCAGCAGCAGGACCCGTTCCATCGCCTCTCCGGCGCGCAGCCAGTCGGCGACTCCGTCCTGGGTGGTGCCGAGCAGGGCAAGGTTCGGGACGGTCTCGAAGACGGCTGCGGGGCGGCCGGGGACGGGCTTGCGGCCCGCGAAGTCCCGCACCGGGGCGCGGCCGCCGCGTTTGCTCGGCCCGAAGGCGTAGTCCGGGACCCCGTCCACGGCGGCACCGGTCTCCTGCGGGCCGACGCGGGTCCACGCGCGCATCTCCGCCAGGTAGGCGGCGTCGAAGTCGTCGCGACCCTCGGCGTCGCGGACGTCGTCCAGCAGAGACTCGATGTGCCATCGGTCGGGGAACACCAGCTGGGCCCCCTCCCGTTCTGCCGCGTGGCGCAGCGCCGCCCGCACGTCGGCCGGGACCGGCCGGTCCTCGAAGGGGTGGCGGCTGGTGTGCCGCCGGCCGAGCACCGTGGAGAGCCGGGCCAGCTCGCGGTCGGGGTGGTCGGTGTCCGTGATGCGCACGCCGGCGAGCAGCTGCCGGTCCGCGGGGTCGGGCAGCAGCCGGACGTCCGCGTCCCGGCCGCCGTCGGCCGCGGCGACACGGAGGTTGAACAGGGCGGCGCCGCATCCCAGGTGCAGGCCGCGCAGGTCGGGGTCGAACCGCGGCATCCTCCGGTCGAGGTCGGCCCGCAGTTCGAGCGTGCGGCTGCCCGCGGCGTGCCGGAAGCGCCACGGCTGGGCGTTGTGCAGGGACGGGGCGGTCGTGGCCGCGGCCACGAGGGCTGTGACCGTCGTGGTGTCCAGCCCTGGCGCCGGGCCGGGGCGCGTCCTTCCGCGCCCGGAGCCGTGGTCGATGTTCATGGCGGCCCCTTCCTCTCGCTCGGACCGCTCGATGGGAAAAGCCTCGCCCCTGCCGGCGGGCGCCGGGTAGGGGCCATCGGGTCTGGGCGGGTGGCCCATCAGGCCCCCGCCGTCGACGTCCGTCAGTCGACCAGGAGCAGGCTGCCGGACTCGCCGGGCCGCAGGCTCACCGACCGGTCCGGCAGCCGCACCTCGATCGGCGACGCCTCGGACTCGGGTACGGCGATCTCCAGGCGGCCGCGGCTCAGACGCAGCCGTACGTCCCAGTGGCCCTGGTAGCGCAGGACGAAGCCGTACGACGACAGCTCGGGCAGCGGCACCGGATCGAGCCACAGGGCGCCGGCGCGGGTCTCCAGGCCGGTCAGCCCGCGCTGGACGAAGTCGAGGGTGCCGGCCATCGCGCCGAGGTGGATGCCCTCCCCGGTGGTGCCGCCCTGGAGGTCGGCGACGTCGCCCTGCAGGGCCTCCTGGCAGAACTTCCAGGCCTCGGCACGCCGGGCACGGGCCAGTACCCAGCCGTGGACCAGGCCGCTGAGGGTGGAGCCGTGGCTGGTGCGGGTCAGGTAGTGGTCGACGGTGCGCGACCAGGTCTCGTCGTCGACCGCGATCCCCAGCCGGCCGAACAGCCCGGCGAGTTCGGCCGGGGAGAACAGGTAGCCGAGCATGAGGACGTCGGCCTGCTTGGACGCCTGGTAGCGGTTGACGGTGTCGCCCTCCGCCTCCAGGATCCGGTCCAGCCGGCGGATGTCGCCGTACTTCCTGCGGTAGCCGTCCCAGTCGAGTTCCTCGAGGTCGCCGTAGCCCTCGAACTGGCTGATGACGCCCGCGTGCAGGGGCACGTGCAGGGTGCGGGAGACGTCCTCCCACTGTTCGAGTTCGCCGCCGTCCAGGCCGGTGCGCTCGACGAGCTCGCGGCGGCGGGACTCGGGCAGGTCGTCCAGGACGTCCAGGGTGCGGGCGAGCACCCAGGCGGCGGTGACGTTGGTGTACGTGTTGTCGTCGAGGCCGGGCAGTTCGGCGCCGGGGTAGGCGTCGTGGTACTCGTCGGGGCCGACGACGCCCTTGATGCGGTGCCGGCCCAGCTCCTCGTCGTAGACGGCCGCGTCCCCCCAGAAGCGGGCGATCTGCAGCAGCATCTCGGCGCCCTTGGTCTGCAGGAACTCGGTGTCTCCGCTGGCCTGGCAGTACTGCCACACGTTGTAGGCGATCGCGGAGCCGACGTGGTGCTGGAGGCGGGAGTGGTCGGGCAGCCAGCGGCCGGAGTTGGGGTTGAGGTGCAGCCGCTGGGTCTCCTCGCGGCCGTCGCTGCCGCTCTGCCAGGGGTACATGGCGCCCCTGCGGCCGGCCTCGCGGGCGGCGGTGCAGGCCTGTTCGAGGCGGCGGTGGCGGTAGCGCAGCAGGGTGCGGGAGACCTCGGGGAAGTGCAGGTTGAGGTAGGGCAGGACGAACAGTTCGTCCCAGAAGACGTGGCCGCGGTAGGCCTCGCCGTGCAGCCCGCGGGCGGGCACGCCGACGTCGAGGTCGGCGGTGTGCGGGGAGAGGGTCTGCAGGACGTGGAAGAGGTGCAGGCGCAGGATGCGGCCGGGTTCGCCGGGGACTTCGAGGTCGGCGCGGCGCCACAGCTGGTCCCAGGCCGTGATGTGGTCGTCGAGCAGGACGTCGAAGTCGGGCACCCGCCCGACCCGGTCGACGGCGGCGTACAGCGGGTCGCTGATCGCGGGATCGCGGGAGGTGTGCAGCGCGATCGTCTTGTCGACGGTGACGGGGCGGCCGTCGGCCAGGCTCAGGACCGTGTACTGGGCGGGACGCGGACCGTCGTGCCAGATCTTGATCGGCGAGTCGGCGGTCAGCCGGGCGGCCATCCCGACGCGGATGTCCGAGGTGCGGGTGCGGCAGCGCAGCCACACGGTGCCGGAGTCGGCGCCGGTGTGCACATGGGTGAGGTGGTGGCCGTCGAGGTCGCGGTAGCGCGGCACTCCGGCGTTGGTGACGGTGCCGTCGAGGGCGGCCTCCACCTCGAGCATGCCCTCGAAGCCCTCGGCGGTGAACTCGCTGCGCAGCGCGGCCACATGGGGATCGCCCATGTGCACCAGCCGCTCCTGGCGCACCACCAGCGACCTGCCCTCGCCGAGCCCGTACCGGGTGCGGCGTTCCAGCAGCCCCGAGGTCAGGTGCAGGCTCTGGCGGTGCTCGAGCACGGTCGCCGTGTCGGGGGTGAGCCACGGGCCACCGGGCAGGCGGAAGCGCAGCGGCAGCCAGTTCGGCAGGTTGACCATGTCCTCGTTCTCGACGCTGCGGCCGGCCACTTCGGAGGTGAGCCGGTTGTAGCAGCCGGCGACGTACGTGCCCGGGTAGTGCACCTCGTCCGCGGCGCACTCGGGCAGGGCGCCGCGGGTGGCGAAGTAGCCGTTGCCCAGCGCGCACAGCGACTCGCGCAGCCGCTCCTCCTCGGGGTCGTAGCCCTCGTACTCCCAGACCTCGTCCGTCACGTCCCCGGTCCTCCCGTCGTTCCCAAGGCCGGTCACATCTGCTGCGGTACGACGGCCACCGGGCACTCCGCGTGGTGCAGCAGCGCGTGTCCCACCCGGCCGAGCTGGAGCCCGAAGTGTCCGTGCCGGCGCCGTGCGCCGATGACGACGAGGTCGGCGGCCGCGGAGCGATTCAGCAGCACCTGCCGGGCCGGGCCCTCCACCGTGAACCGGCGCACCCGGACCGCCGGGTGGTCGGCGGCGGCGTCGTGCAGCACGGCGTCCAGCAGGGCCGACGCCCGCTGTTCGTGGTAGCGGACCTGTTCCGTGGCGGCGCCGGGGTCCGCGGCGCTCTCGTGCTCGGGGCAGCGCCAGGCGCGTACGGCGTCCAGGCCGCACCCGCGGGCCTCGGCCTCCCGGACGGCGAACCGCGCGGCCTCGCCGCTGGTGGCCGGATCACCGGCACCGAGCAGGATCCGCTCGTGGGTGCCCTCCAGGCCCGCCTTGTCGCCGCGGACCACGATGACGGGGCAGTGGGCGCGGGCGGCCACGGTCAGGCCGACCGAGCCGAGCAGCAGTCCCGCCAGTTCGCTGCGGCCGCGGGAGCCGGTGACCAGGGCGAAGGCGTTGTGGCCCTCACGCAGCAGCGCGTCCGCCGCGTCCTCGGGCACCACCTCACCGGACACCGGCACCTCGGGCGCGCCACGGCGGGCCCGCTCCACGGCGGATCCGACGATGTTCTCCGCCATCACCTGCCCCGACGGGCGGGTGAGGCCGCCGGTCGGGGCGGCACCCTCGTAGCGCTGCCACAGGGAGGCGTACACCAGGCGCAGCGGCCGGTGACGCCGGGCCGCCTCGTCCACCGCCCAGTCGACCGCCGCCAGACTGGACTCCGAACCGTCGACACCCACGACCAAGGGCAGCTCCATCTTCTCCACCGCCTTTCTCGGGCCGCGGAGCCCGCGGCAGCGCAGGTCTCCTAGTTCACCGTGGCACCCGTACGCGGCCGGCGCGATAGGTGGTTCGGCCCCCTACCGGGACGTTCGGCCCCCGGTGATGGCACGGCGGAAGGCGCGCGGGACTGGTGAGCGTTTCTGCGGCCGGGGATTCTCGCAGGTGAGGGGCCGTTCGGGCCTGCCGCCTGCCCGTTCAGCCCTTGGCTTGCGGCCCGGACGGCGGTGACGCTGGAGATGAGCCGCAGGGGGGAGGCCGCCGGCCGTCCCGGTCAGGCTCATCGGTACCGCTCCGCCCTCGGGCGGACGACCGAAGGAGGGCAGCCATGTATCTTCCGCTCTTCCTGGTGGCCGCGGCCGTCGTGGGCACCTGCATGGTGTTCGGCTACAGCCAGGCCGTGGTCGGGCTCGCACTGATGGCGGTCGGCATTCTCGGTCTGATCATGTTCCTGTCCACGCGGGGCATGGTGAAGCGTCCCGGTGAGAGCGGGACGGTCATCGAGGAACGCCACTACATGGGCACGGGCGAGCGCGACGACAGCCGCCACCACCGTCTGTGACGGCGGCGCGGCGCGCCCCGGTCCGTAAGGGACCGTTCGGCACTCGTGCACGGCCGCCCGGCCCACGCCCCGGCCTTCCCGGCCGGGGCACGGTGAACCCACGTCCGATGGGGAGGCAGCCATGTCCGAGAACACCGCCGAGCGTCCCGTCGTGGTCGGTGTGGACGGCTCCGCGGCGTCGGTGGCCGCGCTGCGCTGGGCCGGTGAGCAGGCGAGGGCGCTGGGCACCGGGGTCCTCGCCGTGCACGCGTGGGAGCCGGCCACCGGCCTGGCCCCCTACGCCCCGGCGTCGGGCCGGCCGACGCGGGCCGAGCAACGCGAGGCGGCCGCCGGGCTGCTCGCCTCGGCAGTGCGCGGGGCGTTCGGGGGCCACGTCGGAAGCGGCGTACGCGCGGTGCTGGTCGAAGGGCCCGCGGCGCGGGTGCTGCTGCGGCAGGCGCGCGGGGCGGCGCTGCTGGCTCTGGGGCGCGGCGATCACGGTGGGTGGGACCTGCCGACGCTGGGCCCGGTGAGCCGCGAGTGTCTGCGGCACGCCCGGGTGCCGGTGGTGACGGTGCCCGCGCCGGACCGGAGCGCGACTCCGCTGCGCAGTGTGAAAGGGGCGTTCTCGCGCACCGGCGCCGCCTGAGGCTCGCACCAGGATGCCCATCGAGAGCGCCTGCGACGTGTCGCGGCCGCACGGTCCCTCGGGGACCGCGGTCGCGTTGTGCCGTTACCGGTTGCCCGTCGCCCGACGCTGCGGCTACCTACTGCGCGACGCGCCGTATCCGGTCGTGCCCTGCCAGGTGATGGACGGGTCGCCCACGTACGGGGACGCGCGGCGGGACGGGGCCGAGCGGGAGATGTTCGTGGTCGCCGCGGGCGCCGCGGTGCGGAACCTCCTGGTCGCGCCGGCCGGGGCGGGCGGGGTGGGCCGACGGCGGGCCGCCGCGGTGTGGAACGGCGCGGATCCACGGCGGCACATCGTGGGACTTACGGCTGCCACGCCGCCGGTTCAGCCAACCGGCGTACGGTGGCGCGTGATCGTCGGCCGGTGCGGGGCCCGGGCCGGGGGCGGCCGGTGTCCGCGACGGTTCGTCATCCGCACGACGAGCGTGTCGAACAGTGCGGTGAGGACGAAGGTCACGGCCATCGCGGCGACCAGCAGGACGGCGAACCGCTCCCAGAACTCCGGTGTCAGGGTCGTACCCACTGTCCTCCCTCCTCTCGGGTAGGCGTCGTTCCTTCTCCTACAGCCAACTCCCTTTCGGCGTGCGGCACATGAGCCTTCCGGCCCGAACAGGGGTCTGGAGCGGCCCTTGTGCGCGGGGCGCCGGCGCCCGGGGCGGATGGGCCGGGCGGCCCCGGGCGCCGGTGGGCGGGGCGGCCCATCGCCCGGGGAAGGTCGCCCCCTGGGCCCGCGGCACGTGGCGCACGAGGCTGGGTGTCGTCGACGGTGCCGGAGTTCGGCACCCGCGGACGACGGCCCGGGAGGCGATGGTCATGAGGCGGATACAGGCGCCCAGGCGGCCCCGGACACCGAGCGGGCCGCAGCCCCAGGATCTGCGCACGCCCTCCGGGCGGCCGATGCCCTACTGAGAGCGGCGGTCCTCAGCGGACCAGGACCCGTTCGCCGGAGCGTGGCACCACCGCGGTCCAGCCCAGGGTGTGGTCGATGCGCTCACGCAGCGCCTCGGCCGCCTCCTGCTCCCCGTGGACCAGGTAGGTGACGTGCGGGGCGGGAGCGCCGCGCAGCCAGTCGACGATCTGCGCCGCGTCGGCGTGTGCCGAAAAGTGCGGCACGTCGGCGATCTGGGCCCGGACGGGGACGTACTCGCCGAACATCTTGATCGCCGTGGCGCCGTCGACGAGGTCGCGGGCCCGAGTGCCCTGGGCCGCGAAGCCGACGACCACGACGGCGTTGCGCGGATCGGGCAGCACCCGCCGCAGATGGTGCAGGACACGTCCGCCGGCGGCCATGCCCGACGCCGAGACGATGACGGCCGGTCCGCGGGCGTGGCCGAGTTCGATCGACTCCTGCAGCGAGCGCACGGCCCGGAACGGTTCGGGGCTCAGCACGGCGGCGCCGGTGGCGGTTACCTCCGGCCGCAGGTCGGGGGCGTGGGCGCGCAGGGCGTCCCGGTAGACGTCCAGGGCGGCCAGGGCCATCGGGCTGTCGACGTACACCGGCACGGCGGCCGGGAGGCGGCCCTCCCTGCGCAGTTCGGCCAGTTCGTGCAGGACGACCTCGGTCCGGTCGAGGGCGAAGGCCGGGATGACGACGGTGCCGCCGCGGGCCAGGGTGCGGGTGAGGACGTCGGCGAAGTTGGTCCGGCCCTCCCGCTCGTCGTGGCGCCGGTTGCCGTAGGTCGACTCCATGAGCAGGACGTCCGCCCCCGAGAAGGGTTCGGCGGGGCTCAGCAGCGGGTGGCCCGGGCGGCCCATGTCGCCGCTGACGGCGAGGGTGCCGCCGTCCTCCAGGGTGAGGCGGGCCCAGGCCGAGCCCAGGATGTGGCCGGCGGGGTGCAGGGTGAGCCGGGTGTCCACGGCGATGTCGACGGGTGTGCGGTAGGGCACGGCCTCCACGAGCTTCATCGTGCGGTCCACGTCGGAGTCGTCGTACAGGGGTTGCGCCACCCGGTGCTTGGACCAGCCGTGCTCGTTGGCGTGCTGGGCGGTCTCCAGCTGCAGCTTGGCGCTGTCGCGCAGCACGATCTCCATCAGCCGGGCGGTGAACTCCGTGGTCACGACGCGGCCGCGGAAGCCGTGGCGGACCAGCCGGGGCAGATACCCGCAGTGGTCGAGGTGGGCGTGGGTGACGACCACGGCCTCGATGTCGGCGCCGTCGCAGGGCAGTTCGCGCCAGTTGCGCCTGCGCAGCTCGGCGATGCCCTGGAAGAGGCCGCAGTCGACGAGGACCCGGGCGTGGTCGCTCTCCACCAGGAACTTGCTGCCGGTGACCGTCCCCACTCCGCCGAGGAAGGTCAGCAGGGCGGGCCGGATCGGTGACCGCGGCCGGTCGTCGGGGCGTGCTGGCACGGTGGTCATGGCCACGGTCTCCTTCGCGGATGGGGGCCCATCGGCCCTGGCGCCCGCATCGCGGGCGTGGTGTGCTTGAGGTGACGGGAAGGACCTGAGGAAGACGCGGAGCAGCGGACCCGAGCCGCGCACCGCGCAATCAGGATCCGCGAGAAGCGGATGGGTCCTTCCCGCCCTGTCGTGCCGGGGCACGGGCGGCGGCGGTGCGATGCCGGACGATGTCGTCCTCCACCCGGGCCGCCAGGGCCGGCGACGGTTCCGGCGACCTCCTCGGACAGTCCGCCGCCCTGCGAGAGGTCCTCGGCCTCGACGGCGTATGCCACCAGGTGGTCCGGCAGACGGTCGAGTTCGCGGGCGAGTTCGACGGCCGCGCCGAGACCGCGCGGCCCGAGTCCGTCCGGGCCTCGCAGTTCGCCGGGGCCCAGGTCGAGCCGGTGGACACGGCCGGGATGGCCGGTGCCCGGGTGGGCGGACTCGATCACGACGGCGAGTTCCGCGTTCTCCCACAGGTCCGCCAGGTGCCCGGGTTCGCCGTCGCACTCGGCGAGGGCCGTGCCCGGGGGCAGGGGCCGTGCGGCGGCCCGCTCCCTCAGCCGCGTGAGCACCGCGCCGCCGATGCCGTCGTCATGCCGCTGCCGGTCACCGACGGCGACGATCGCGATACGGGTGGAGACAGCCATGGGTCCTCTCCCCTTCCCTGCCTTCTCCTTCCAGCCTGCGGGGCCGCGAGGGCGCTGCCATGGGCCGAAGGGCTCCGCGGTCGGGCCCGATGTACCCCTGCCGGACCCGCGGGCCGGGAGGTGCAATGGAAGGAAGGTGGAATCCGCGTCGCAGCAAGCGGTGTCTCCGCCGCGGCGGTGCGCGCATGAGGAGGTGGCCCATGCGTTACCGGGATCGCGGGGAGGCGGGGCGTCGGCTGGCCCGGCGTCTTGCGTACCTGCGGGGACAGGACGTGGTGGTGCTCGGGCTGCCGCGCGGCGGGGTGCCGGTGGCCCACGAGGTCGCCCGGTCGCTCGGCGCTCCCCTCGATGTGCTGGTGGTGCGCAAGCTGGGCGTGCCCTGGCAGCCGGAGCTGGGCTTCGGCGCGATCGGCGAGGGCGGGGTGCGCGTCCTCAACGAGGACGTGCTCGGCGAGACCGGGCTCGGTCCCGACGATCTGACGGTCGTGGAGCAGGCCGAGCGGGCGGAACTGGACCGGCGCGTACGCCGCTACCGCCTCGGCCGCACACCCGTGCCGGTGGCCGGGCGCGTCGCCGTGGTCGTGGACGACGGGCTGGCGACCGGGGCCACCGCCGAGGCCGCCTGCCGGCTGGTCCGTGCCCGGCACGCTGCCCGGGTCGTCCTGGCCGCGCCGGTCGCCCCGCAGACCGGCCTCGCCCGGCTGCACGGGATCGTCGACGAACTGATCGTCCTGCACCAGCCGCGTCCCTTCGGCTCGGTCGGCGCCTGGTACCACGACTTCACCCAGGTCACGGACGCGGAGGTGGCCGAACTGCTCGAACGGCCGACCGTACCCGGGTCCGGCGGCTCCCCCGGCACGCCCGAGGGCGGCGAGCTCCAGGTGCCCGCCGGCCGCGTCCGGCTTCCCGCCCGTCTGACGGTGCCCCGGGCGGCCCAGGCGGTCGTGGCGTTCGCGCACGGCAGCGGCAGCAGCCGGCACAGCCCGCGCAACCGCTATGTCGCCGACACCCTCAACCGGGCCGGCCTGGGCACGCTCCTGCTCGATCTGCTCAGCGCCGACGAGGAGGAGAACCGGCACAACGTGTTCGACATCGGCATGCTCGCGCAGCGTCTGCACGCCGCCGCCCTGTGGCTGCGGCACGAGACGGGACTGCACGTGGCCTACTTCGGCGCCAGCACCGGAGCCGCGGCCGCCCTGGAGGCGGCCTCCGCCACGGACGCCGACATCGTCTCGATCGTCTCGCGAGGCGGCCGGCCCGATCTGGCGTCGCCCGCCGCGCTGGCCCATGTGCACGCGCCGACGCTGTTCGTCGTGGGCTCCGCGGACACCCGGGTCCTCGGCCTCAACCGGCTCGCCGCGGACTGGATGCGCTGCGAGCACCGGATCGCGATCGTGCCCGGTGCCACGCATCTGTTCTCCGAGCCGGGCGCCCTGCCCATGGTCGCCGAGCTGGCCTGCGACTGGTTCACGGGTCATCTCGCACGCCCGTCCGCCGGCGCGTCGTCCGGCCGGCCGGTGTGAGGCCGACGGCTGTGCCCGACGAGCAGAGGAGCCGATACGGACCGGTGGCCCGGCCCGCACCGGTCCCCGCCGATGCCCCTCGTCCGTTCCTCCTGTCGCCTTCCTGGCCCGCCGACCTGTCGACCTGTCGACCTTGTCGACCAGGAACCTCACCGTGTCGGCGAGTGGTGAGTCGTCCGTGCGGCACCGCACGCACTGAGCCGAACGACCCCTGCCTCAGGCCGGGTGGCTCCGCCGGGTCCGGCGGAGCCGGGAAGCCGCCGCCCGCGGCGGTCCGAGCGCGCGCCGTGCCGATCCCGCGGCCGGACGCGGCTGCGCGGCCGGGGTGGGCCGGTCGCGCAGGGTGCGGCTCAGCGCGTGACAGCGCTCAGACGTGCCGCACGGGGATGGTCCTCGTGTCCGCCTTCTTCTCGGGCACCGGAACCGTGATGGTCAGTACGCCGTCCTTGTACTCCGCGGTGGCCTCGTCGCCCTGTGCTCCCGCGGGCAGCCGCAGGGAGCGGGTGAAGGTGCCGTAGCGGAACTCGCTGTGGTGTTTGTCGGTCGTCTCCTCGGTGCGCGTGGCGCGCAGCGTCAGAACGCCTTCCGCGACGGTGATCTCGACGTCCTTCGACGGGTCGACGCCCGGAAGCTCGGCCCGCAGCACGTACGCCCCGTCCTTCAGCTGCTCCTCGATGCGAATGCCGTGCGTCCCGGGGGCGGTGTGCGTCGCCGGGAATCCGCCCTCGACCCAGCCGAACAGGTCAGGGAGCGCGGGCCAGCCCGGGAACCGCTCGATCATGCCGCTCATCTCGCCCTCCTCTTCTCCTGTTTCCAGCGTCGCGCTGTGAAGGGGCGTCCGCGTGGGCCGTCCGGCCCCGCGCGGGACCCGGTGGCCCCTGTCAGCCGAGCATGCGCTTGCGCCACTGGGGGCCGACCTGGCGCCACTCCGCCTCCCACTCGTCGTAGCGGCGGCGGTCCAGGCGGTTGCACACCAGCCGGCCGCCGAGGAGGACGAGGGTGCCGGCGGCGAGTCCGGTCGGCACGGCGAGCAGGACGGCCTGGGTGCGGGCCACGGCAGGGTCGGCGGGTTCGACGACCGGGGTGCCGTCGCGGTCGAGCCACACGGTGACGCGGGCGCCCGCCGTTCCGCCGGGTTCGACCTTGGCCAGGTCGGTGTGCGCGGTGCCGTCACGGCCGGTCCAGCGCACCTTGGCCCACACGGTGCCGTCGGAGCCGTAGGGGGCGACGACCGCGCTCTTGGGCGCGTCCTGGAGGAGGACGGCGGACACGGGATGCACCGCGGCCCGTCGTGCGGCGAGGTCGTGCTCCGCCCAGGTGCCGGCGGTGAGCCCGGCGAACAGGCCGCCCACCAGGGCGAGGACCCAGGCGGTCAGCAGGACCCAGCCCTGCACGCGGTCGCTGCGGCGCAGGAGCGTGTTGTGCCGCCACCGCCAGAACCGCACTCTGACCGGCTTTTCAGGGCGTTGCTGCTTCATCGTCGACGCCTCTTCCCGCGCCTGCCGAGAACGCTCCGCGTTCCCCTCCAGGACAACGTCTCACGTACGGCCGTCGCAGGTCAGGGGCCGACCGGGGTCGTCGCCGGGACATCCGGACCCCTTCCGGCCCGTCGGGTCCCCGGCGGCTCGCGCCTCCGCGACGTCGGGCAGGTCCGCGTCGAGGTCGACCCGGCGCGGCGGGCCCGTCAGGGCGCAGTCGACGTCGACCACGCCCTCCACCGCCCGCGTCAGGCGGACGGCGACGGGCACGAAGGCGGTGTCCGCGACCCGGCCGGTGATCCGTACGACGCCGTCGCGCACCCTGACCAGGATCGGTTCGAGAGGGTCCGGGAAGAGCGGGGCGATGACGTCGAGCCGCACCTCCTGCTCGATGTCGGCGTCCTCGCGCAGGAACACCTGGAGCAGGTCGGAGCGGCTGACGATGCCCCGTAGCACCCCTGCCTCGTCGACGACCGGCAGCCGCCTGACCCCGTACTGGGCCATCGTGCGGGCCGCCTGGGCGAGCGTGGCGTCGGCCCGGACGGTGAGCGCGGGCGCGGTCATCAGCTCGCCCGCCGTGCGCGCACCGGCCTTGGCGAGGTCGCCGCCGCGATGCATCCGGGTGTACCGGTCGGGGGTCCGGTTGCGGAACTCCTCCTTCGGCAGCAGGTCCGCCTCGGAGACGACGCCGACGACGCGCCGGTCCTCGTCCAGCACGGGCAGGGCGCTGACCTGCCACCGGCGAATCGCCCTGGCGATGTCCTTGAACGGCGCGCCGCTCGCCAGGGCCACGACGGTGCGGGTCATCACATCGCTCACGGTGTGCGGAGTGCCGTACATGATGTCCTCCGGCATGCCCCGGCGCAGGGTCGCGCCCGTCAGGGGTCCCTGTACTCAGCGTCCCGCCGACGGCGGGCGGACGGCTTGGGCCGAACGGCACCAGGACCGCGCGCCGACGGGCACTTCCGCAGGGGATGGCCAGAAATCACCGTCGTAACGGACAGGGTCGGACAGTGCACGCACAGTAAGCGACAACCCGGTGCGGCGCGGACGGCGAGGCGGTGAGATGGCCTGATCGACGCCGGGGGTGGAGGTGAGGCGGAGGTGACCGACTTCGTCGAGACGGAGCCGCAGCCCAGTGCTGGGGTGCGTGATCGTTGCCGGTGTGCCGCAGCCGTCCGGGACGGGGCTCCCGGGGGTGCGGAAGAAAGGTTCCGTGGGCTGCTGGAGGCGGCGCCGGACGCCATGGTCATCGTCGACGACACCGGCAGCATCAAGCTCGTCAACGCCCAGACCGAGGCCCTGTTCGGCTACGGACGCGAGGAACTCCTCGGGCATCCGGTGGAGTTGCTCATGCCCCATCGGTTCCGCGGCCACCACACCCTGCACCGCGGCGGGTACACCGACAACCGCCAGGTGCGGCCCATGGGCGCCGGGCTCGATCTGCACGGGCTGCGCAAGGACGGCACCGAGTTCCCGGTGGAGATCAGCCTCAGCCCGCTGGAGACCTCCGACGGCCTGCTGGTGTCCGCGGCGGTCCGGGACGTCAGCGACCGCAAGGCCGCAGAGGCCCGCATCAACGAACTCGCCGCGCTCGTGGAGTCCTCGCAGGACGCGATCCTCGCCAAGACCCTCGACGGCTACATCACCTACTGGAACGCGGCCGCGCAGGACCTCTACGGCTACACGGCCGAAGAGGTCATCGGCCGGCACGTCTCCCTCCTCGCGCCCTCGGCCCTGCGCGACGAGGTGAGCATCCTGCTGGGGCGGCTGCGCGACGGCGAGAAGGTCGAGCACTTCGAAACGCTGCGGGTCACCAGGACCGGGGGCCTGCTGGACGTCGACGTCACGCTGTGGCCGACCCGGGACACCGCCGGCACCGTGGTGGGGGCGTGTGCCATCGTGCGGGACATCAGCGACCGCAAGAAGGCGGAGGCCGAGCTCACCGCACTGTACGAGCAGCAGCGCCACATCGCCCTCACCCTGCAGCGCAGTCTGATGGGCGCCCCGCCCTCCCTGCCCGGACTGGCCACGGCGAGCCGCTACCGCCCGGCCACGCAGGGCGCCGGGGTGGGCGGCGACTGGTTCGACCTGATCCCGCTGGGCGCCGACCGGGTCGGGGTGCTCATAGGCGACGTGATGGGCCGCGGTCTGGAGGCCGCCGCCGTCATGGGCCAGCTGCGCTCGGCGGCCCACGCCCTCGCCAAGACCGGCATGCAGCCCCGGCAGCTGATGCAGGCGCTGGACACCTGCGTGGCCGACCTGGACGTACCGGACCAGCTCGTCACCTGCTGCTACCTGGTCATCGCGCCGGACACCGGGACGGTGACGGTGTGTTCCGCCGGACATCTGCCGATCCTCGTCGCAGGCGTCGACGAGGGAGTGCGCGGCCTGCCCGCGCCGGTCAACGCGCCGCTCGGCGTGGGCGGCATCCTGTACGAGCAGTCCTGTACGGCGATCCCGCCGGGCGCGACCCTCGTGCTGTACACCGACGGGCTGATCGAGACGCCGGGCAGCGACATCGAGGAGCGGGTGGGCGAACTGTCCGTCGTGCTGGAGGAGTTCTTCGTCGGCACGCCGTGTCTGGAGGCCGCGGCCGATCATGTGCTGGCGAGCCTGCTGCCCGACCCGGAGAGCCACAACGACGACGTGACGCTCCTGCTGGCCCAGTTGCCGGCCGCGCCGCTGGCGGCCCTCGGCACGGAACTGCCGGCCGTGCCGTCCTCCGTGCCGGAGGGACGGGCCTTCCTCCAGAAGGCGCTGACCTCGTGGAACTGCACGCCGAGCGCCCACGACGCCCTGCTGCTGCTGTCGGAGACCCTGACGAACGCGGTGCTGCACGCGGAGGGCCCCATCGGCCTGCATCTGCACCGCACCGCCACGGACCTGACCGTCGAGGTCAGCGACCACAGCCCGCATCTGCCCCAGCCGCGTCTGGCGGCGCAGGACGAGGAGTCCGGGCGGGGCCTGCTGCTGGTGCGGGCCCTCGCCGACACCTGGGGCGTACGGCCCACCGACGAGGGCAAGACGACCTGGTTCACGCTCAAGCTGTGAGCGGTGGCATCGCCGCCGCTCCGCAGCGGACGAACCGTCGATCCCGCCCGGCTTCCCCCCACCGGAAGCCGGGCGGGCGGCCCGGGGCCACCGCACGTTCCCCGGTGGCCCGTTCCGGGAGAACGGTCCGAGGGCCGGGGCGAGCGGCCCCGCGGTCGTTCTCCATGGACCGGGACGCTATGCGGGGCGCCGACCGCCCGGCCGTGGGCCGAACGGCCTGAGGGGGGTCCCGACCGGCCGCAGGTCGAGGTCCTTCGGCCCACACCGCCGGCGCGGCTGATCGTCAACGCTGGCGTCAGTCATCCACCCGCAGAAGGGACCAGCGCCATGCTCCAGTCGTCGAGGAACCCGCAACAGGCTCCGCCGGCGCCGGTCCCAGGGCGAGCCTGGCTGATGCTGGCCCTGGCCACCATCGGATTCGCCGTCAACTTCTGGGCGTGGGCGCTGCTCAGCCCGCTCGGCCCGCGGTTCAAGGACTCCCTGGGACTGTCCTCCTTCCAGCAGTCGCTGCTGGTGGCGGTGCCGGTCGTCGTCGGCTCGCTGGGCCGCATCCCGGTGGGCGCGCTCACCGACCGCTACGGCGGCCGGCTGATGTTCCCGCTGGTGTCCGTCGTGACCGTGGTGCCGGTGCTGTACCTGGGACTGGCCGGGCATTCCTCGCTCACGGCGCTGCTGGTCGGGGGCTTCTTCCTCGGCGTCGGCGGCACCGCCTTCGCCGTCGGGGTGCCCTTCGTGAACGCCTGGTTCCCGCCCGAGCGGCGGGGGCTGGCCATCGGCCTGTTCGGCATGGGCATGGGCGGCACCGCGATCAGCGCCCTGAGCACGGTCAAGCTGGTCAAGGCGCACAGCGTCCAGACGCCGTTCCTGATCACCGCCGCGGTCCTGCTGGCGTACGCGGTCGTGGCCGCCCTGGTCCTGCGGGACGCCCCGGACCGCGTCGTGCCGACGGAGCCGCTGAGCACCCGGCTCGCGGCCACGCTGCGGCTCGGCATCACCTGGCAGGCCTCGGCGCTCTACGCGGTCGCCTTCGGCGGCTACGTCGCCTTCTCCGTGTACCTGCCCACGTATCTGAAGAACGGCTACGGCCTCACCCAGGCCGACGCCGCGAACCGCATGGCCGGGTTCGTGCTGCTGGCCGTGGCGATGCGGCCGGTCGGCGGCTGGCTGTCGGACCGCGTCGGCCCGGTGCGCGTGCTGGCCGTCTCGCTGGCGCTGGTCGTGACCGGCGCGCTGGTGCAGTCGGCGACACCGACGCTGGCACCGATGGGCACGATCGCGTTCCTGCTCATGGCGGCCGCACTCGGCGCCGGCAGCGGCGCGACCTTCGCCTTCGTGGCCCTGCTCGCCCCGCCGGAGCGCACCGGTTCGGTCACCGGCGTCGTCGGCGCCGCCGGCGGCCTGGGCGGCTTCGTCCCGCCGCTGGTGATGGGCTCGCTCTACGGCTCCTACGGAAGCTACGCGGTCGGCCTGTTGCTGCTGGCGGGGGTCGCGGCGACGGCGCTGGTCTTCACCGGCACCGAGGTGCGGCGGGCGCTGACCCACCGGAAGCCGGTCGGCGCGGCCCACTGATCCCGGGGCGGCCCGGGCGGGGAGCAGGGCCGTTCGGCCTGGTGCCGAGGACGGCCAGCCCCTGCCCGGGCCGCCCTGCGCGCGCCGATTCTGATGGCATGACCCGTGCCGGTGCAGACCGCGCGGGCACCGATCCGGGGAGGTGTTGACCGTGCTTCGCCCTGTTGTCGTGGGACTGGACGGTTCTCGTGAGAGCCTCGCCGCCGCCGACTGGGCTGCCAGGGAGGCGCTGCGGCGCGGGCTGCCGCTGCGGCTTGTGCACGCGTACGAGGGGCTGCCGCCCGACGCGTCGGACCTGCCGGAGCTGGAGGCGCCCCGCTACTGGGCGGGACGGATCCTGCGCGCCGCCCTGGACCGGCTGAACGAGCAGTATCCGCAGGTCGCCCTGAGTTCCGAGCAGATCGTCCGGCCCGCCGCGGAGGCGCTGGTCAGGGCCGGTGCGCAGGCGGAGCTGCTGGTGCTGGGCAGTCGTGCGTTCAGTGGCTTCGGCGGGTTCATGGCCGGGTCCGTGGCGCTGGCGACGGTCGCGCACGTGGCGCGGCCGGTGGTGCTGGTGCGGGCCGATCAGGCTCCCGAGGACGAACGCATCCCGGATCCGGCCGGGCGGCCGTCGGCGCGAGAGCCGTACCGCGAGGTCGTCGTGGGGGTGGACACCGGTCATCCGTGCGAGGAGGTCCTGCGGTTCGCCTTCGAGAGCGCCGCGCTGCGCGTCGCACCGCTGCTGGTGGTGCACCTGTGGCAGCAGCCGCGGCTGTCGCGCCCGGCGGACGAGGAGGCGAACGCGGCGGCGCAGGCCGTGGCCGAGAAGGAACTGGCCGCCGTCGTGCGGCCGTGGCGGGAGAAGTTCCCCACGGTCGAGGTGCGCGAGCTGGTGGAGAACGGGCATCCGGCGCAGGAGCTGCTGCACGCGACGACCGACGCCGGTCTGCTGGTCGTCGGCCGCAAGGCCCGCGCGGGCCGGCTCGGCACGCACACCGGTCCGGTGGCCCACGCGGTGATGCACCACGTGCACTGCCCGGTCGCCATCGTCCCGCACACCTGACGCCCCCGGCCGGCCGCACGCCGTTTCGGGGCCCACGGAGCGGGTCCCGTCGCCGCGGCCCCTTGCCCGGGGCCGCGGTCCGCCGCTCGTACCGGTCCCTCCGCAGGTCCACGCACTGCGCACGGCGGTCCGCGCCCTGCCCCGGGATCCCTCGCACCGGCCCGTTCCCGGCCCCGAACGGGGCCGCGGCCCGGCATGCCCCCTCGGCCCCCGCCCGGGGACCTTCGGCCCCTGCGACGGCGCGGGGAGCCGGAGATACGACTGGATGACAGGGCTCCGGGAGGAGGGCGTCGTGTTTCAGGTACGCATCCACGGTCGCGGTGGGCAAGGTGCCGTGACGGCCGCGGAGTTGTTGTCGGTGGCGGCGTTCCTGGAGGGCCGTCACGCGCAGGCGTTCCCGAGCTTCGGCTCGGAGCGCACGGGCGCGCCGGTGATGGCGTTCTGCCGTATCGACGACCGGCCCATCCGGGTGCGCGAGCCCGTGATGCGGCCCGACGCCCTGGTCGTCCAGGACGCCACGCTGCTGCACCAGGTGAACGTCTTCGAGGGCCTCCACCCGGAGGGCGCCGTGCTGATCAACTCGCCGCGCCCGATCGAGGAACTGGGCCTCGCCGACCTCGCCGAGACGGTGCCGCACGCCGTCGCGCTGACCGTGCCGGCCACCGCGCTCGCGCTGCGCCACTTCGGGCGTCCGGTGCCCAACGCCGTGCTGCTGGGCGGTCTGGCCGCACTCACCGGGTGTGTGCGGATCGACTCGCTGACCGCGGCGATCCAGGACCGTTTCCCCGGCGAGCTGGGCGCGGCCAACGCCGCGGCGGCCCGGGAGGCGTTCGACCATGTGCGCGCCGAGCGTGAGGAGCTCGTCCATGCTCAAGCAGACTGAGGGATCGCGCGCGGTCGCGGAGACGGTGGCGTACTGCCGTCCCGAGGTGATCGCCGCCTACCCCATCTCACCGCAGACCCACATCGTGGAGGAGCTCAGCCGCCTGGTGAAATCCGGTGCGCTCAAGCCCTGCGAGTACGTCAACGTCGAGTCGGAGTTCGCGGCGATGTCCATGTGCATCGGCGCCTCCGCGGCCGGCGCCCGCACCTACACGGCGACCGCGAGCCAGGGGCTGCTGTACATGGTGGAGGCGCTGTACAACGCCTCCGGTCTCGGCCTGCCCATCGTGATGACGGTGGCGAACCGGGCGATCGGCGCCCCCATCAACATCTGGAACGACCACAGCGACACCATGTCCCAGCGCGACTCCGGCTGGATCCAGCTGTACGCCCGCGACAACCAGGAGGCCGCCGACCTGCACCCGCAGGCCTTCCGGCTGGCCGAGGAGCTGTCGCTGCCGGTGATGGTGTGCATGGACGGCTTCGTGCTCACCCACGCCTGGGAGCGGATCGAGGTCCCGGAGCAGGCGCAGGTCGACGCGTTCCTGCCGCCGTACGACCCGAGGCAGGTGCTGGACCCCGACGAGCCGGTGTCGATCGGCGCGATGGTCGGCCCGGACGCGTTCACCGAGGTGCGCTATCTGGCGCACGCCAAGCAGATGCAGGCGCTGGAGGCGATCCCGCGCGTCGCGGAGGAGTTCCGGCAGGTCTTCGGGCGCTCCTCGGGCGGGCTGGTGCATCCGTACGCCTGCGAGGACGCGGAAACGATCATCGTGGCCCTGGGCTCGGTCTTCGGAACGGTGTGCGACGTCGTCGACGAGATGCGCGAGAGCGGGGTCCGGATCGGAGCGCTGGCGATCACGTCCTTCCGGCCGTTCCCGCTGGAGGAGGTTCGGGCGGCGCTGGGCCGGGCGCGCCAGGTCGTCGTACTGGAGCGGGCGCTGGCGGTCGGCATCGGCGGGATCGTGTCATCGAACGTGCGCACCGCGCTGTCCGGGATCCACCTCGCCGGCCACACCGTGGTCGCCGGGCTCGGCGGACGCCCGATCACGAAGGAGTCGCTGCACCGGCTGTTCGACGACGCGGTCGCCGGACGGCTGGAGCAGCTGACCTTCCTCGACCTCAACACCGAACTGGTGGAGCGGGAGCTCGCGCGGATGGCGAAGACCAGGCGGTCGGGTCCGTCCGCGGAGAATATCCTGCGCGATGTGGGGAGCAACCGATGACTGCCGCACGCGAGGTCAAGTTCTACCAGGTGGGCAGCTTCGCCGCGGGCAACCGGCTGCTGGGTCCGGAGCTGCAGTCCGAGCAGGCCGATCCCGGCCGCTCCAACGCGCTGACCTGCGGCCACCGCGCCTGCCAGGGCTGCGGCGAGGCGCTCGGCGCCCGTTACGCCCTGGACGCGGCCCAGCGCGCGGCCGGCGGAAAGGTCATCGCCGTCAACGCGACCGGCTGTCTGGAGGTGTTCTCCACGCCGTATCCGGAGACGTCCTGGCAACTGCCGTGGCTGCACTCCCTGTTCGGCAACGCGCCCGCCGTCGCCGCGGGCGTCGCCGCCGCGCTGCGCGCCAAGGGCCGCACGGACGTGCGGGTGGTCGGGCAGGGCGGGGACGGCGGCACGGTCGACATCGGCCTGGGCTGCCTGTCAGGCATGTTCGAGCGCAACGACGACGTGCTGTACATCTGCTACGACAACGAGGCGTACATGAACACCGGCGTGCAGCGCTCTGGGGCCACTCCCCCGACCGCGCGCACGGCGACCACGCAGGCGGTGGGCGAGCTGCCCGGCGCCCCCTTCGGGCAGGGCAAGAGCCTGCCGCTGATCGCGATGGCGCACGAGATCCCCTACGTCGCCACGGCCACCGTCGCGGGTCTGCGCGACCTGGAGGCGAAGGTGCACCGGGCGATGGGGATGCGCGGCGCCCGCTATCTGCACGTGCTGGTGCCCTGCCCGCTGGGCTGGGGCACGGCCTCGCACGACACGGTGCGCATCGCCCGGCTGGCCGAACAGACCGGGCTGTTCCCGGTGTTCGAGGCCACCGGTGGAGTGGTCACCGACGTCACACCCATCCGGCGGCGGGTGCCGGTGGAGGAGTACCTGCGGCCGCAGAAGCGGTACGCCCATCTGTTCCGGCCGGTGCTGCGCACGGATGTCATCGCCCGCCTGCAGCGGACCGCCGACCGCAACATCGCCCGATTCGGGCTGCTGGCGCAGGAGGAGGCGTCGTCGTGAAGGAGAAGCCGTTCGCGATCACTTTGGACGTGGGCTCCAGCCTGGCCAACCGGACTGGCGCCTGGCGCACCGAACGTCCCCGGTACGTCGACCGGATGCCGCCGTGCAACCAGGCGTGCCCGGCCGGAGAGAACATCCAGCAGTGGCTGTTCCACGCCGAGAGCGGCGACTACGAGTCCGCGTGGCGGCAGTTGATGCGGGACAACCCGCTGCCCGCCGTGATGGGCCGGGTCTGCTACCACCCGTGCGAGACCGCATGCAACCGCGTCCAGGTCGACAACGCCGTCGGCATCAACTCGATCGAGCGGTTCCTGGGCGACGAGGCCATCCGGCGGGGCTGGACCGTCGAGGCTCCGCAGGAGACCAGCGGCAAGCGGGTACTGGTGATCGGCTCCGGGCCCGCCGGGCTGTCGGCCGCCTATCATCTGCGGCTGCTCGGCCACGAGGTGACGATCCGTGAGGCGCAGGACCGCCCCGGCGGGATGATGCGCTACGGCATCCCGCGCTACCGGCTGCCGCGCGAGGTGCTGGACGCGGAGATCGACCGGATCATGGCACTGGGCGTCACGCTGGAGCTGGGCACCAAGGTCGAGGACGTGCTCACGGCGCAGGCGGAGGGCGGCTTCGACGCCGTGTTCCTGGCCGTGGGCGCGGGCATCGGCAAGCGTGCCTACATCCCGGCCGGCGACAGCGCCCGCGTCCTGGACGCGGTGTCCCTGCTGGGCAGCATGGAGGGCGAGGGCCCGCCGCTGCTGGGCCGCAGGGTCGCCGTCTACGGCGGCGGCAACACCGCCATGGACGCCGCCCGTACCGCCCGCAGGCTGGGCGCCACGGACGCCGTGGTGGTCTACCGGCGCACCCGGGACCGGATGCCCGCGCACGACATCGAGGTCGAGGAGGCGCTGGAGGAGGGCGTGCGGATGAAGTGGCTCTCCACCATCAAGCACGCCGACGAGGGCCGGTTGACCATCGAGCGGATGGAACTCGACGAGACCGGATTCCCGCAGCCCACGGGCGAGTTCGAGGAACTGGAGGCGGACAGCGTGGTGCTGGCGCTCGGCCAGGACTCGGACCTGTCCCTGCTGCGGGACGTACCGGAGCTGGCCGTGGACCACGGCATGGTGCGGGTGGCCGACGGCCTCATGACGGGACGTCAGGGCATTTTCGCGGGCGGCGACATGGTGCCCGCCGAGCGCACCGTGACCGTGGCCGTGGGTCACGGCAAGAAGGCGGCCCGGCACATCGACGCGTATCTGCGCGGCACCGCCTACGACCCCGGCGCCAAGCACGCCCCGGCCGACTTCGACCTGCTCAACACCTGGTACTACTCCGACGCCCCCGCCTCGGTGCGGCCGCGCCTCGAACTGGCCCGCCGCGTCTCGACGTTCGACGAGGTCGTGCAGGGACTCGACGAGTCCACCGCGCTGTTCGAGGCCCGGCGCTGCATGTCCTGCGGCAACTGCTTCGAGTGCGACAACTGCTACGGCGTCTGCCCGGACAACGCCATCAGGAAGCTGGGCCCGGGCAAGGGCTTCGAAATCGACCTGGACTACTGCAAGGGCTGCGGGCTGTGCGCGGCGGAGTGCCCGTGCGGAGCCATCGAGATGGTGCCCGAGGAGGACTCCGGCGCCTGACACGCCACACGAAGCGCCCCCGCGGGTGACCGCGGGGGCGCTGTCCTGCGCGGTTCAGCCGACGAACTCGCCGACAGCCGACTTCAGTTCGCTCAGTCCCTTCTTCGCGTCGGTGAAGAACATCCCGGTCTTGGGGTCGGTGTAGAGCTCGTTGTCGATGCCCGCGTACCCGTGGCCCATCGAGCGCTTGATGACCACGACGCTCTTGGCCTTGTCGACGTCGAGGATCGGCATGCCCGAGATGGCGTTGCCGGGCTTGCGGGCGATGGGGTTGGTGACGTCGTTGGCGCCGATGACGAGCGCGACGTCTGCCTGCGGGAACTCGGGGTTGACGTCGTCCATCTCCTTCAGCTGGGTGTAGGGGACGTTGGCCTCGGCCAGCAGCACGTTCATGTGCCCGGGCATGCGGCCGGCGACCGGGTGGACGGCGTAGCTGACGTCGACGCCGTGGTCGGTGAGCAGCTTGGCGAGGTCGCCGAGTTCGTGCTGGGCCTGGGCGGCGGCCAGGCCGTAGCCCGGCACGAAGATGACCTTGCTCGCGTACGCCAGCTGGATCGCCACGTCGTCCGCGGAGACCGGCCGCACCTGGGCGGCGGCGCCACCCGCGACGGCCGCGGGCGCGCTGTCGCCGGTGCCGAAGCCACCGACCACGATGTTGGCGATCGACCGGTTCATGGCGTCGGCCATCAGCTTGGTGAGGATGCCACCGGAGGAGCTGACCAGCATGCCCGCGATGATCAGCGCGGTCTCGTTGAGGACGAAGCCGGCCATCGCGACGGCGGATCCGGTGAAGGCGTTCAGCAGGGCGATGACGACCGGCATGTCCGCGCCGCCGATGGGCAGCACCATCGTCACGCCGAACAGCAGGGCGACGGCCACCAGGCCGTAGAGGGCGACGAGGGAGTCGGGCGACAGCACCAGCCACACGGTGCCCACGACGAAGGACGCCGGCAGCAGCACGTTGAGCAGGCGCGCGCCGGGGAAGACGACGGGCGCGCCGGAGACGACGCCCTGGAGCTTGCCGGCCGCGATCAGCGAGCCGGAGAAGGTGACCGCGCCGATGACGATGTCCAGGGCGCCCGGCAGGGAGACGCGGGCGCCGAGGGCGGCCGGGTGGTCGGCCTGGAGGAGGTCGTTGACCGCGATGAGGGCGGCCGCTCCGCCGCCGACGGCGTTGAACAGGCTGACCAGTTGGGGCATGGCGGTCATCTTCACCTCGCGCGCGGCGTACAGGCCGAGCGCGGCGCCGATCAGGCCGCCGGAGACGAGGACCAGCCAGCCGGTCGTGGTGATCGTGCCCTCGTGGATCACCAGCCACACGGTGGCGGCGATCGCGACGGCCATCGCGCCGGCGGAGATCGCGTTGCCGCGGCGGGCGGTGCGCGGATGGTTCATCAGGTGCAGGCCGAGCACGAAGCAGGCCGCGGTGCCGAGGAAGACGTAGTGGACGGCGTTGGAGACGGTGTCCATGGCGCTCACACGTCCTTCTTCTCGGCGGGCCGGGCCTTGAACATCTCCAGCATCCGGTCGGTGACGAGGTATCCGCCGACGACGTTCATCGCGCCGAACACCATGGCCACGAAGGCCAGGACGTAGCCGAGCCAGGTGTGCGACTCGGCGGCGATGAGCATGGCGCCGATGACGACGATGCCGTGCACGGAGTTCGAACCGGACATCAGCGGGGTGTGCAGGGTCGCGGGGACCTTGCTGATGACCTCGACGCCGACCAGGACGCTCAGCACGAACACGGTGATCGCGGTGAGGAGATCGAGCTCGTTCATGAGGTCGCGCCTCCCTTCGGTGACGCTGCGCCCAGGAGCGCGGCCGTGATCTCGTCGGCCGGGTCGAGGACGAGTTCGCCGTCGCGCACGAGGTGGCGCAGGAGCGCGACGAGGTTGCGGGCGTACGCCGTGGAGGCCGCGGTCGCCATGGCGGACGGCAGCCGGCCTGCGCCGATGACGGTGACGCCGCCTGCGAGGACGTCCGTCTTGTCGGGTTCGGATCCCTCGACGTTGCCGCCGAGGTCGCTGGCGGCGAGGTCGACGACGACCGAGCCGGGCTTCATGCCCCTGACCGCGGCCGCGGTGACCAGCAGCGGCGGCTTTCGGCCGGGGACCTGGGCGGTGGTGATGACGATGTCGGTGCGGGCGATGTGCGCGTCCAGGGCCGCGCGCTGGGCCCGCTGCTCCTCCTCGGTCAGCTCCCGTGCGTAGCCGCCCTGTCCGGCGCCCGGTTCCCCTGGCGCCTGGCTCCGGATGTCCAGGAACCGGGCGCCCAGCGACTCCACCTCCCCTTTCGACTCGGGGCGTACGTCGTAGGCGGTGACGACGGCACCGAGGCGGCGGGCGGTGGCGATCGCCTGCAGCCCGGCCACTCCGGCGCCCAGGACCAGGACCTGTGCGGGGCGCATGGTGCCCGCCGCGGTGGTCAGCATCGGGAAGAACCGGTCGTAGGAGTCGGCCGCGAGCACGGCCGCCTTGTAGCCGGCGACGTTGGCCTGGGAGGTCAGCGCGTCCATGGACTGGGCGCGGCTGAGGGTGCGCGGCAGCAGATCGAGGCTCACCGTGCGCACCCCGCGCTCGGTCAGCTCCCGCACGAGGGCGGGGTGGCGCAGCGGTTCGAGCAGGCCGATCAGGGTCTGTCCGGCGCGCAGCGACCGTGCGCTCTCGGCGTCCGGCGGGCCCACGCACAGCACGGCGTCCGCGCGCGCGTACAGCTCGTCCGCCGGTACGACGCCTGCGCCCGCCTCGGTGTAGTCGGCGTCGGTGAACCAGGCGCCGGAGCCGGCCCCGGTCTCGACCAGGACGTCGATGCCGGCCCGGGTGAGCAGGGTGACCGCCTCGGGGACGAGGGCGACACGGCGTTCGCCCGGCGCCCGCTCCCGTACGGCACCTACGGTGACGTGTGGCATGATCTGCTGCCTCTCTCCTGGGCCGCGGGGGTCTCCCGGGCCTCAGAACTCGAAGACGAGCCGGGCCTCGGCCCGTCCGCCGAGGACCTCGTCGAAGGAGTCGTTGACCTCGTCCAGGCGCCGGGTCTCGGCGATGACCTGGGTGCGGCCGGCGGCGTGCAGGGCGAAGACCTCGGCCAGGTCCTGGCGCGTGCCCACTATCGAGCCTATGACGGAGATGCCGCCGAGGACTGTCTCGAAGATGGGCACCTTGATCGCGGCGTCGTCGGCGGGCAGCGCGACCATGACCAGGCGCCCGCCGCGGTTGAGCGACCGGAACGCCTGCTCGAAGGCCTCGGGGGCCGCGGCGAGCACGACGGCGACGTCCGCGCCGCCGGCCTTCCTGATCTCCTCGACGGGGTCGTGGGTGCGGGCGTTGACGATCTCGTCGGCGCCGAGCCGGTGGGCCAGGCCCAGCTTGTCGGGTTCCAGGTCGACGGCGGTGACCAGGCCGCCGACGAGACGCGCATACTGCAGGGCGAGGTGGCCGAGACCGCCGATGCCGAAGACGGCGACCCGCTCGGCCGGGACCACGCGGGCGACCTTGATCGCCTTGTACGTGGTGACGCCGGCGCAGGTCAGGGGTGCCGCGTCGAAGGAGCTGACCCCGTCGGGCACGTGGACGATCCCGCTCGCGTCGGCGACGGCGTACTCGGCGTAGCAACCGTCGACGCTGTAGCCGGAGTTGACCTGGGACTCGCACAGGGTCTCCCAGCCGGAGACGCAGTAGCGGCAGGTGCCGCAGGAGGAGCCGAGCCACGGCACGGCGACCCGCTTGCCGACGAGGTCGGCGGGGACGCCCGAGCCGACGGCCGTGACGGGGCCGATGCCCTCGTGGCCGGGGACGAACGGCGGCCGGGGCTTGACCGGCCAGTCGCCGTGCGCCGCGTGGATGTCGGTGTGGCAGAGGCCGGAGGCCTCCATCTTCACGAGCACCTGGCCGGGTCCGGGCTCGGGGACGGGCAGGTCCTGGATCTCCAGGGGCTTGCCGAAGTCGGTGACGACTGCTGCCTTCATCGATCTGCTCCTCAACTGGTCTGTTCTCCGGGCGCCTGGACCCGGGTCACGAAGTGCAGCCCGTCCCCGGCTGCGAGGGAGAATCCGCCCGGCATGCCCTCTTCGACGTCGAGGACGAACAGGGGGCGGCCGAGCGCCTGGTACTGGTCGGCGTCCATGTGGAAGGTGCAGCCGTCGATCTCGCCGACGAGCAGGTCGCCGTCCCCCAGGGCGAATTCGCCGCCCTGGAAGCACATGGGGTCGCTGCCGTCGCAGCAGCCGCCCGACTGGACGAACATCACCGGCCCGCCGTGGGCGGCGCACAGGGCCGTGATCGCCCTGCGCGCCGCCGGTGTGGCGGTGACGCGCCCGACGGTGCCGTTCTCCGCCTTCTCGGACATGTCGCCGTACTCCTCCTAGAACAGCCCGAGCGGCTTGTCGCTGTAGCTGACCAGGAGGTTCTTGGTCTGGCTGTAGTGCTCGAGCATCATCTTGTGGGTCTCGCGGCCGATGCCGGAGATCTTGTAGCCACCGAACGCGGCACCCGCGGGGTACTGGTGGTAGCAGTTGGTCCAGACGCGGCCGGCCTTGATCGCGCGGCCCATCCGGTAGGTGCGGGAGGTGTCGCGGCTCCACACGCCGGCGCCGAGGCCGTACAGCGTGTCGTTGGCGATCTCCAGGGCCTCCGCCTCGTCCTTGAAGGTGGTGACGGCGAGGACCGGTCCGAAGATCTCCTCCTGGAAGACGCGCATCTTGTTGTGGCCCTTGAGGACGGTCGGCTCGAAGAAGTAGCCGTCCTTGAACTCGCCGTCCATGGTGGGCCGGTGGCCGCCGACCAGAAGCTCGGCGCCTTCCTTCAGGCCGATCTCGACGTACGACGCGATCTTCTCGACCTGCTGCTTGGAGACCTGGGGGCCCATCATGGTGCCGGTGTCGAGCGGGTCGCCCTGCTTGATGGCGCGGATGCGCTCCAGGCAGCGGCCCATGAACTCCTCGTAGATGCCCTCCTGGACGAGCGCGCGGGAGGGGCAGGTGCAGACCTCGCCCTTGTTGAACGCGTACAGGACGAGTCCCTCGACGGCCTTGTTCAGGAAGTCGTCGTCGTGGGCGGCGACGTCGTCGAAGAAGATGTTCGGCGACTTGCCGCCGAGCTCCAGGGTGACGGGGATGATGTTCTCGGCCGCGTACTGCATGATCAGGCGGCCGGTGACGGTCTCGCCGGTGAAGGCGACCTTGGCGATGCGCTTGCTGGTCGCGAGGGCCTTGCCGATCTCGGCTCCGGGGCCGTTGACGACGTTGAGGACGCCCGCCGGCAGCAGGTCGCCGACGACCTCCATGAGCTTCAGGATCGACCACGGGGTGGGCGAGGCCGGCTTGATGACGCTGGCGTTGCCGGCGGCGAGCGCCGGGGCGAGCTTCCACGCGGCCATCAGCAGCGGGAAGTTGAACGGGATGATCTGGCCGACCACACCCAGCGGCTCGTGGAAGTGGTAGGCGATCAGGTTCTTGTCGATCTCGGTGATCTCGCTCTCCTCGGCGCGGATCGCGGCCGCGAAGTAGCGGAAGTGGTCGGCGGCGAGGGGGATGTCGGCGGCCAGCGTCTCGCGGACCGGCTTGCCGTTGTCCCAGCTCTCGGCGATCGCGAGTTCCTCGCGGTGGGCGTCGATGGCGTCGGCGACCTTGTTCAGTACCGCGGCGCGTTCGGCGGTGGAGGCCTCGCCCCACTTGTCCTTGGCGGCGTGGGCGGCGTCGAGGGCGAGTTCGATGTCGGCGGCCCCCGAACGCGGAATCTCACAGATGGGCTTGGCGGTGGCCGGGCACAGGTCGACCGCGTACTGGTCCGTGGTCGGCGCCTGCCACTTGCCTCCGATGAAGTTCTCGTAGCGTGGCGCCACGTCGACCGGACTGCCGGGCCTGCCCGGAGACTCGTACTTCATGACCGTCCCCTTTCGATGACGACGATCCGCTGATGCTCCACACGCTAGGAACGGGGACGCTGCAATACCGCTGCATGCCGCCTGACCTGCGGGACCACCCCGCTCTCCAGGCCGAGGGCGCGGGCCCTGGCGGCCGCCGCCGCACGCTGCGGGGAGCCGCCCGGCAGGGTGTGGGCGAGCGCCGACCAGGCGGGTGCGTCGTCGCCGCCCCAGCCGGCGTCGACCCAGCGGCGCAGCAGTCCGGGGTCCCCGCTGACCAGGACGGCGCCGCGCAACTGCTGCTCCAGGCAACGGCGTTGCTCCACGATCACCGGGGCGTCGGAGCGGGGCAGCAGCGGGCCGGGATAGCGGGCGAGAGCGTCGTCCACCCTTCCCTCGGCGAGGAGTTCCGCCACGTCGCCGAAGTCGGTGCGCACGGGCCGCAGCAGGGCGTAGGGCCGTGAGCCGAGCAGTTCGGGTCCCAGCACGGCACGCAGCCGCGTCAGTTCGGCCCGCAGGGTGGAGGCGGGAACCTCCCGGTCGGACAGGTCCACCGCGAGCCGTTCTCCGGTCACGCCGTGGCCGGCGAGGGCGAGCGCGAGGACGATCTCGCTGTGCCGGGGGCTGAGCCGGCATCTCCGTCCGGCGTCCTCCAGCAGGACACTGTCCCGGCCCAGCGCGTACAGTGCCAGCGCGTCCCCGTGGGGCGTTCGTACGCAGGCGAGTTCGGCCTCGGCGGCCAGCGCGGCGGCCCGCACCGCCGCGAGGGCCGGCGGGGTGGCGATGGTCGGCCCGCCGGACAGGTCGACGACACCCACGACGCGTCCGGTGCGCGGGTCGCGGACGGGCGCGGCGGCGCAGGACCAGCCGTGCACGGCGGCGCTGTAGTGCTCCCCCGTCACGATCTGCACGGCGCACCCCAACTGCAGTGCCGTCCCCGGTGCGTTGGTGCCGGCCTGCCGTTCGGACCAGCCGGCTCCCTCGGCGAAGTGCATGCGTTCGGCGCGTCCGACGGCCTTGGTGTCCCCCTCGACCCACAGCAGGGTTCCGTCGGCGTCGCCGACGGCGAACACGTGCCCGTCGTCGGCGGCCCCGGTGCCCAGCACCTCGCGGAGCATGGGCAGCGCGGCGGCGAGCGGGTGGGCGGTGCGGTAGGCGAGCAGTTTCTCCGCGGTCCTCAGCAGCGGCGGCAGCCGGCTGCCGTCGGGCCGCACCGCGCTCCGCGCGCAGCGCCGCCAGGATTCGGCCACCAGGCGGCGGGTTTCCGGTGCCGTGCCGGGGGAGGTGACGAACCGCTCGTGCGCGGTGCGCGACGCGGAGAGCGAGGCGGCGGTGGAAGCGTCCATGGCACCTCCCGCATGGCTTCCTCCCGGTCGGGTCACCCCAGCCTCCGGCTCGCGCCGCGCGGCCTGCAGAGGCCGAAGGGCCCCGGGACAGGGCCGCTCGGACCCCGTCCGGGCGCAGGGTGCCGCGACGGGGCTGTCCCTTCGCGTTCCGCCTCTCAGCCTGGCCCGGCGCCGGGTCCACGGGCAGGGCCACCCGGTCATGCGGGGCGGCCGCTGGACCCCATTCACGCCGTGTGCCGCCGAGTTGCGCCGTCCACGCGACCTCCGCCGACCCCTCCGTGCGGCCGGACAACGACCGGTGCTGCCCGCTGCGGGGTCCGGCCCGGCCGTTGTTTACTGGCTAGGAGCGGTGACCGGCGCGGCGCCTGCTGCCGGGCCGGTCCGACGATGGCGGTTGCCCGTGGCCCTCGGCCTCCTCGTACATGTGGCGGTGACCATGACGCAGCTTGAGGAACGAAAGCCGATCGTGGTCGGCGTGGACCCGGATCAAGGCAAACGTACGGCGCTGGCCTGGGCCGCCGACGAGGCGGACCGTCGGGACCTGCCGCTGTTGCTGGTCCTGGCCCAGGGGGTGGCGACCCCCGGGTACCGGCCGACGGGCGGGCGGCCGTCCTGGGAGGAGTGGAGCGCGGCGCTGCACGCGTCGGGGGAGCGCGCGCTCGGCGAGGCGGTTGCCTTCGTCGAGTCCCGGTCCCCGCGGGTCCGGGTGTCGGGGCTGCTGGCGGAGGGACACCCGGCCTGGGTGCTGCGGGAGCAGGCGCGGAACGCCACGGCGGTGGTGCTGGGTTCCTGGCACCTGAGCGCCGTGCGGGAGCTGTTCACCTCGGCCGCCGTCGCCCTGCCGGTGGTGGCCCACGCCCCCTGCCCCGTGGTGGTCGTCCCCGAACCGGAGCACATCACCCGGCAGCCGCCGTACTTCGTGGTCGGGGTGGACGCCGGCCCGCACTCCGCTGCCGCCGTCGCCTTCGCCTTCGAGGAGGCCGCGCTGCGCGGCGCGGCCCTGCGGGCCCTGTACGTGTGGCACACGCCGGTCCTCGGCGTCCTGGACGAGAACGCGGCCGTCCAGGAGTGCCGCCGGTCCCTGTCGGAGACGGTGGCCGGACCGTCCGCCGCCCATCCGGAGGTGGAACTGCACCACGAGGTCGTGCGCGGCCACCCGGTGGAAGCCCTCACCAAGGCGTCGGAACACGCCCTCGGCCTGGTCGTGGGCACCCGCGGACACGGTGGCTTCACCGGCATGCTGCTGGGCTCCGTGAGCCAGGGCGTGCTGCATCATGCGCGCTGCCCGGTGATCACCGTCCCGCACGCGCACGAACGGTAGCGCCGCGAGCGGGTCAGTGGCCGCCGACGGCGAGTTCGTAGTCGCCGATCAGGTCGCCCAGCAGGGTGCCCGCGAGGAGGTCGGCGGTGACATGGCCGGCCATGTAGAGGCGGGAGTAGAGGACCTCGGCCCGCATCCACTCGTAGTCGGCGGCGCGGTGCGGACAGAGCGCGCTGAGGAGGGTGACGGCGGCGGCGGAACGGGCGGCGTGGCGGGAGGGGTAGGAGTAGGGGCCCTTGGCGCCGGGCTTGATGTGCTTGTCCGGGCGCAGGGTCGGGTCCAGGACGAAGGGGGCCGGCTGTGCGTCCTGGGCCGCCATCCGGTCGCTGATCGTCTTGGCCAGCTTCAGCGCGGACTTGAGTTCGGCCTTCTCGGCCGCGCCCTGCCGGGCGGGGATCAGCTCGCGCTGGTCGTGCAGGTACAGCTTCCAGATGTCCTTCTTGCCGTAGAGCTCCAGCCAGGACGCCGCCTTCTCACCGGCCGCGGTGCGGGTCCTGGCGAGCGCCTGCACCTGGTGGAGTTCGGCGGTGCGCCGCTCGGCCGACGGGGGTGCCGGGACCTGGCGGGCCGCCCAGGCGGCGAACGCCGCGTCGTCGCGGGCGCCGCCGTGCGCGGCCTTCCACCGCGCGAAGAGGGCGTCGGCTTTCTTGCGCTCCTCCCCCGCCTGCTTGCCGATCGTGGCGATCCGGACGTCGGGGAAGAGGGTGGGCGGCGGGTTCTGCTTGATCAGTGCCGTCGCTCCGGGCTTCTTCTTCGCGGGTGCGGAGGCGGCGGCCGGGTGCAGCAGGCCGAAGGCGGCCGCGGCGACGGCGAGCAGCGCGATCACGGCGTACGGCCACGTGAGGCGGCGCGGGGTGTTCATGCGGCGGGGGTCCTTTCGAGGAGCGGTGCGGTGCTCGTCCCCGCCGTGAAGTGGGCGCGGGCGAGACGGCGTACGTCGTTGTCGGGCAGGCCGGGGGTGAGCAGGGAGCGGCCGACGACGTACTTGCTCAGGGAGACGGGGCGGCCGCCCAGGCGCAGCAGCAGCCGGTCGGCCGGGGCGGGCCGGGTGCCTCCCTTGGTCTCGACGAGCACGCGGCCGGGGTCGAGGGCGGCGGTGCGGTCGCCGTGCCGGAAGGTGAGCGCGCCGTCGAGGGTGACGCGGGTGCCGTGGGCGAGGTCGGCGAGGGCGGCGCGGACGTAGCGGACCTCCGCGGCCGGGGCCAACTGTTCGGCGCCGACGGGGATTTCGGCGCCGCTCAGGGTCTCGTCGACGAACTCGGCGGCGCGGGCGCGAAGTTCACCGTGCTCACCGGCCGGGATGCGCTGGGCGTGCTTGACCGTGGCACCGCGGCCGTCCTTGGTCTTGACCTCCACCCGGCACAGTCCGTCCTCCGCGTACAGGCGGGTGCGGACCTTCCAGCGCCGGCGCCGCCCCTGGACGTGGGCATGCCAGGCGGCCAGCCGGGGGGTGTCGAAGTAGACGCTGACGTAGCTCGTCTTGCGGCGCCCCGCCAGGTCGAGGACGTGATGGCTGTCGGCGAGCAGGCGGACGAAGGTCTGAGCCAGGTCGACCGGAACGAGGTACTTGCGGTCGGTGCGGTGCTGCAGGGCCGCCGCCGCGTCGACCTCGGCGAGGGTCGCGCCGCGCAGGGCGGACAGCCCCAGCCCGGCCGCGAGGGAAGACGCGGAGGTCATGACGCCGTCACCTGCTCGCGCGGTCCGGCGTCCGCGGCGGCCGGGAGTTCGTGCGGCCCGGCGGGGAAGTGGGCCAGGACCCGGGTCGTCTCGCGTACGCAGTCGACCTCCTCGACGAGGACGGACAGCGGGGCCTGTCCGAGGCGCAGCGCCACGTCCTGGGCGACGAGGGCCGGCTCGGGGTGGATCCGGTCCAGGGTGATCCTGACCTGCGTCGTCGGCGGCTCGTACCTCCTGGGGTCGTCGACCACCAGGACGGCGACCAGCAGCGCGGCGACCAGGGCGACGACGAGCCAGGGCTGCCGCTGCGGCAGCCCCGCGCACAGGGCGACGACCAGGCTGACGAAGGTGTAGGCGACGTCGCGCAGGGTGAACGCCGCGCTGCGCAGCCGCACCAGGGAGAGGATGCCGAACAGCCCGAAGCCGACTCCGGCCGGGAACTTCCCGGCGCTGATGGTGCTCATCGCGGCGAACAGGCCGACGTTCAGCGCGGCCAGGACCAGCGGCATGGCCGGTGCGCTGGGGCGGCGGCGGTGCAGCAGGCCGACCAGGACGAGCAGGGCGACGACGTCGAGACCGCCGCGGGCCAGCAGGTCCGCGGGGGCGAGGTGGTCGGTGATGCCCTTGGCGGAGAGCACCGTGACCGCTGTGTGCATGACTGTCCCTTCCGTCGCGGCACGTCGGACGGCGGACCGGTCGCGGCCCGCGGGGCACCGCGACGTGAAGGAAGGTAGGGATGTCACATGAACAGACCATGAAGGCTCCCCGACGTGTCTGACCGGGGACGGGGCCGATTAGCCTGACCGTCATGCACTGCCTGGTCGTCGACGACGAGCGCCGCCTCACGGACCTGGTCGTCCGCTACCTCACCGAGTCCGGTCACACCGCCGAGGGCCGCTACGACGGCCCGTCCGGGCTGGCCGCCGCCCGCGACCCGCGGGTGGACGCCGTGGTGCTCGACGTGATGCTCCCGGGCACGGACGGGGTTCAGGTGTGCCGGAGCCTGCGCGAGGAGGGCGTCGAGGTGCCGGTGATCCTGCTGACCGCGCGCGGCGCGATCGACGAACGGGTGGCCGGACTGGACGCGGGCGCGGACGACTACCTGGTCAAACCGTTCGCCATGGAGGAACTGCTGGCCCGGCTGCGGGCCGTCTCCCGGCGCCGTCCCGACTGTTCCGGCCGCCTGCGCGTCGGTGACCTCGTCCTCGACACCGAGCAGCAGCGCGCCTGGCGTGCGGACAGCGAACTCGATCTGTCCCGCAGGGAGTTCGACGTCCTGAGAGTGCTGATGGAGAACGCCGGCCGGGTGGTGACCCGGCTGCGGCTGCTCGAGGAGGTGTGGGACGGCGAGACCGACCTGCGCAGCAACGCCATCGACGTGCACGTCTCCAAGGTGCGCGCCAAGGTCGACCGGGCCTTCGGCCGTATGACGATCACGACGCTGCGCGGGCGCGGCTACCGCCTGGAGACCGCGCCGTGAGCCTGCCGGGCGGGCTGCGCGCCCGGCTGCGCCGGCTGCCCGTCGTGGCCCGGCTGGTGCTGGCCGTCGCCGTCACCATGTCCCTGGTCCTGACCGGGGCCGCCGGCCTGGTCTACTGGCGGGTCAGGACCGCCCTGGATCAGCAGCTCAACGACGACCTGACGACGTACCGGCACAGCCTCGACCAGGCGGTGCGCGCCGGGCAGGAGCTGCCGCCGGGCCCCAGCGGCAGCCTGCGGCAGATCCTCGACGCGCAGGGCCGCGTCCTGCGCTCCAGCGACGCCCTGCCCCGCCGGACCCTGCTCACCCCGGCCGAACTCCGCGCCGTCACGCGGGGTGCCACGGTGCGGCGCGACGTCGGCTCGCTGCTGCCCATCACCTCCGGCACGTTGCGTCTGCAGGCCCGGCGGGTGACCGCGGGCGGACGGCCCCGGATCGTGGTCGCCGCCGTACGGCGCGGCCACCGTGACGAGGCGCTGCGCGAACTCCTCGCCCAGCTCGCCCTCGCCTCCGCCCTGACCCTGATCGCCGCCTCCTACGTCGGCTACCGCACCGCTCGGGCCGCCCTGCGCCCGGTGGAGCGCTACCGCGGCGGAGCCGCCACCCTCGCCGAGGGCGCCCAGAACCTGCGCCTGGACGTGCCGGCCGACCGCGACGACGAGATCACCCGGCTCGGCCACACCCTCAACCACATGCTCGACCGGCTCCAGGCGTCCGCGGAACGCGAGCGCCGGTTCGTCGCGGACGCCAGCCACGAACTGCGCACTCCGCTGTCCCTGCTGCGGGCCGAACTCGACGTGGCCCTGCACCGCCCCCGCTCGGCCGCGGAACTCACGGACACCCTGCGCTCGGTGGACACCGAGGTGCAGCGCCTGATCGACCTCTCCAACGCACTCCTCGACCTGGAGGAACTCGGCGGCACCGCGCACGTCACCCGCACCCGCGTCCGGCTGGCCGACCTCGTCGACAGTGCGGTGGCCCCGCACCGGCGCACCGCGGAGCGGTCCGCGCGCCGCCTCGCCGTCGAGGTCGCCGACGCGGACGTCGAGGTGGACACCCGCTGGCTGCGCCCGGCCATCGGCAACCTGGTCGACAACGCCCTGCGCCACGGCCGCGGGACGGTCAGCGTCACGGCCGCGGTCCGCCGGCGCAGGCTGCGGCTGTGCGTCACGGACGAGGGAGAGGGGTTCGCGCCGGAGTTCCTGCCCCGGGCGTTCGACCGCTTCACCCGGGCCGAGGCCAGCCGCACCGGCGAGGGGTCGGGACTGGGGCTGGCCTTCGTGCGGGGAGTGGCCGACGCCCACGGCGGCAGCGCGTACGCCGAGAACACCGGCCGCGGGGGCGCGGCCGGCCTCGACGTGCCCTGCTGAGCCCGTAATCGGCCTCAGGCCCGGGTCAGCGCTCCCCCACCGGCACCAGCCACACCAGCGTCGTACCGCCGCCCTCGGGGCAGTCCACCCGCAGGGAGCCGCCGAGCTGTTCGGCCCGCTCGGCCATGTTGCGCAGCCCGCTGCGACGGCCGCCTTCGGGGATGCCCCGGCCGTTGTCGGCCACGGTCAGCCGTACCTCGCGGCCGTCGGTCTCCAGGGCCACGTCCGCGCGCTGGGCGCCGGAGTGCCGGGCGATGTTGGTCAGTGCCTCGGAGAGCACGGCGATCACATGGTCGGCGGTCTCCTGCGGTACGTCGGTGTCGACCAGGCCCTCCATCCGCACGCTGGGCGCGAAGCCGAGGACGGGGGTGGCCTCGCCCACCGACCGGACGACGCGGGCGCGCAGTCCAGTCCCCGCCCCGCCGTCGCGGGCCCGCAGACCGAAGATCGTCGACCTGATGATCTTGATGGTCTCGTCCAGGTCGTCGACCGCGCGGACCACGCGCTCGGCGGCCTCCTCGTGCTCGATGAAGCGGCCGGCGCTCTGCAGCGTCATACCGGTGGCGAACAGCCGCTGGATGGCCAGGTCGTGCAGGTCGCGGGCGATCCGGTCGCGGTCCTTGAGCACCGCGATCTCCTCCGCGTCGCGGCGGCGTTCGGCGAGCTCCATCGCGATGGCGGCCTGCGCGGCGAAGGACTGCAGGGGCTCGATCTCCGTGGCCGAGTACACCGGCCGCCCCTCCTTGCGGGCCAGCAGGACGACGCCGCGCGGTCCCTCCTCGCCGGCACCGATGGGGACGGCCACGGCGGGGCCGAGTCCTTCGAAGCGCGGCGGCTCCAGGGAGATCCGCTGGTCGCGCGCGGCGGCGGAGCTGGTGACGGGGGCGGCGCCGGAGAAGGCCAGCCCCATCAGGCTGCGGTCCATGGGCAGCACGAGCCCGCGGTGGGCGTCGGCGTCCAGGCCGAAGGCGTACTCCACGGCCAGGGAGTCGGTGTCCTCCATGGGCAGCGCGACCGCCGCCAGGGCGGAGTCGGTGATCTCGCCGGCCCTCTCGGCGATCAGGCCGAGGACCTCGCTGCTCGGACCACCCGACATCAGGCTGTGCGTGATCTCGGCGTTGGCCTGTAGCCACCGCTCGCGCAGCCGGGACTCCTCGTACAGACGGGCGTTGTCGATGGCCACGCCGGCCGCCACGGCCAGCGTCGACAGGACCGACTCGTCCTCCTCGTCGAACTGCGCCCCGCCGCGCTTCTCCGTCAGGTACAGGTTGCCGAAGACCTGGTCGCGCACCCGGATGGGCACACCCAGGAAGGAGTTCATCGGCGGATGGTGGGCGGGGAAGCCGTACGAGGCGGGGTGCTCGGAGAGCTTCGCCAGCCGCAGCGGCTCGGGGTGCCGGATGAGCTCCCCGAGGATGCCGTGGCCCTCGGGGTAGGGACCGATTCTCGCGATCTCCTCCGGGCCGACGCCGACGGTGTGGAAGGCCGACAGCCGCTTGCCGTCCGGGCCGATGACGCCCAGTGCGGCGTACTCGGCGTCGACCAGCACCGCCGCGGCCTCCACGATGCTGCGCAGCACCTGCTCCAGCTCCAGCTCCCGGCCGACCGAGAGCACCGCCTCCAGCAGGCTGTGCACCCGGTCGCGAGTACCGCGAGCCGCGTCCAGCCGCGCCTGCAGCTCCTCCAGCAGCTCGTCGAGCCTGAGCTGGGGCAGCCGCACGCGAGCCTCCGCGGGCTCTTCGGAGCGTCCCACCCGTGATCCTCCACATCCCCTTGCCGTCGCCGACCGGCCTCGGCCTCAGGTGCCACCGTAACGGTCTTGACGAGGGGACGATACGGGATCTCGGGTGGGAGGGAACGCTTCGGGCCGGTCAGCTCCGCGGCAGCCTGGCGATCACGTGCTCGGTGAGGTCCAGCAGCCGGTTGGTGTAGCCCCATTCGTTGTCGTACCAGCCGAAGACCTTGACGAGTTCGCCGTGCGCCTGGGTGAGCGGGGCGTCCAGGACGCAGGAGGCCGGGTCGCCCACGATGTCGCGGGAGACGATCGGTGCGTCGGAGACCCGGAGGACGCCCTTCAGCGGTCCGTCGGCGGCCTCGCGGTAGGCGGCGTTGATCTCCTCCGCGCTCACCGCCCGCTCCAGGACGATGCTCAGGTCGGTCAGCGAGCCGTCCTCGACGGGCACGCGGACGGCGATGCCGTCCAGGGTGCCGGCCAGCTCCGGCAGGACCAGGCCGACGGCGCGGGCGGCGCCGGTCGAGGTCGGGATGATGTTGACGGCGGCGCTGCGGCCGCGGCGCAGGTCCTTGTGCGGGCCGTCCAGGACGACCTGGTCGTTGGTGTAGCCGTGGATGGTCGTCATCAGGCCCTTGACGACGCCGAAGTGCTCGTCGAGGACCTTGACCATGGGGGCCACGCAGTTGGTGGTGCAGGAGGCGTTCGAGATCACGTGGTGGTTCTCGGGGTCGTACGTCCCCTCGTTGACGCCCATCACCAGCGTGGCGTCGACGTCCTTGCCCGGTACCGACAGCAGCACCTTGCGCGCTCCGGCCGTCAGGTGCGCCCCGGCCGTCTCGCGGGTGCGGAAGCGGCCGGTGGACTCGATGACGACGTCCACGCCCATCTCTCCCCAGGCCAGCGCCGCCGGGTCGCGCTCGGCGGTGACAGCGATGCGGTGCCCGTCGACCGTGATCGAGGTGTCGTCGTGCTCGACGGTGCGGCCGATCCGGCCGTACGTCGAGTCGAAGGCCAGCAGGTGGGCCAGCGTGGCCGGCGAGGTGATGTCGTTGATCCCGACGACCTCGATCCCCGTGCCGCTGCCGGCCGCCGCGCGCTCCAGCACGCAGCGCAGGTAGTTGCGGCCGATGCGGCCGAAGCCGTTGATGCCCACACGCACGTTCATGTCCGTCCCTCCTCGGGTGCCCGGTGGTGTCCGGGCTGCACTGCCAGCCTGCGGGAGGCGGCCCTGGTCCGGCATGGGCCGTCCGGGGGCGCCCTGGGGCCGATCGGACCCCGCTCGGCCGGGTCAGTGGCCCTGCTGCCGCAGCCGGTCCTGGGCCTGGGTGGCGATGACGGCCGCCTGGATGCGCCGCTCCACGCCCAGCTTGGCCAGCAGGCGGGAGATGTGGTTCTTCACCGTCTTCTCGGCCAGGAAGAGCCGCTGGCCGATCTGCCGGTTGGTCAGTCCCTCCCCGATCAGCGCGAGGATCTCCCGCTCGCGGTCGGTCAGCCCGGGCAGCGCGTCCGGTTCCTCCTCCTGGCGCTGGTCGTGGCGCAGCCGCGCCATCAGCCGGGTGGTGGCGCTGGGGTCGAGCAGGGACTGCCCCGAGGCGACGGTGCGCACGGCCGACACCAGGTCGGAGCCCTGGATCTGCTTGAGCACGTATCCGGAGGCGCCCGCCATGATGGAGTCCAGGAGGGCCTCCTCGTCGTCGAACGAGGTCAGCATCAGGCAGCTCAACTCGGGCATGCGCGAACGCAGTTCGCGGCAGACGCTGACGCCGTCGCCGTCGGGCAGGCGCACGTCGAGGACCGCCACGTGGGGACGGAGCGCGGGGACGCGGACCAGGGCCTGCTCGGCGGTGGCCGCCTCGCCGACCACGGAGATGTCCGGCTCGTCGTTGAGCAGGTCGTGCACCCCGCGTCGTACCACCTCGTGGTCGTCCAGCAGGAAGACCCGGATCGGTTCGTCGGGTCCTGGCCGCCGGCTGTCCGCCATCAGATGCTCCTCGCCGTGTCTGTCGTGTTCCGCCGTACCGCGTTCCGCGCGTGGGCGAAAGCGGTTCCATCACTAGATCCTTCTCGCTCAAGAGTCCGGTGGCCAGGGCCGGTCGGCCCTGATTCCCGCCCCTTCCGCGTGCCGCTCGGGTACCCGCGGACACCCCGCGTGCACCTGGGCCGCGTCGAGGACCCACGGCCCCGTTCGTGGGCCGGGCGGCCCCTGGGGCGCGGCGGACCCCGGAGGGAGTCTGGAACTGCTCACAGACGATCAAAGGGGTGGAGCACATGACTCCCAGGGACATCGGCACCGAGGCCGCCACTGCCTTCGCCGTACGCGTACGGGCCGAGGGCGATGTGGACGAGGCGGCCGTGGCCTACGTCCGGTCCAAGGTGGCCGCGGCGCTGGACCGGCCGGGCCTGCCCGCAGTCGACGGAGAGGTGCGGGTCGCCAAGGCGGCCGCCCACCATGTCGAACAGCCCTGGTCCGCGGGCGCGGAGATCCGTGTGGGCGGCGAGCTGCTCGTCGTCCACGCCAGCGAGGCGAGCGCCCATGAGCTCGCCGACCGGCTGCAGGCCCGCCTGCGCACCCGGCTGGACCGGCTCGCCGACCGCTGGGACAGCACCCGGCGCACGGCCACCCCGCCGCCGTGGCGGGGCGGCCCGGGCCAGGAGCGAGAAGGCTAGAACGTCCATGGCGGGCAGGGCCCCCTGCCCGCCACCCGTCCGAACCGGGGAGAAGGCGCTGTGGAACAGCACATCATCGGCGAGGTGATGACCAGTGAGGTCGTGCTCGCCCACCGCACGACGCCCTTCCAGGAGCTGGTCGGGCTGCTGGACCGGCACCGCATCAGCGGGCTGCCGGTCGTCGACCACGACGACAAGGTCCTCGGCGTGGTGTCGGGCACCGATCTGACGCGCGCGGGGACCGGCACCCTGACCGCCGGGGACCTGATGTCCACTCCCGCGGTCACCGTCCACCCGGAACAGGCCGTCTCGGACGCCGCGCGGGTGATGGAGCGGCACGGTATCGAGCGGCTGCCCGTGGTCGACGAGGAGGACCGGCTGATCGGCATCGCCACCCGGCGCGATCTGCTGCGGGTCTTCGCGCGCACCGACGCGGCGATCCGCCGCGAGGTCGTCGACGGGATCGTGGTCGGCGTGCTGGGCCTGCCGCCTGAGGCCGTCGGCGTCACCGTCGGGGACGGCATGGTCACGTTGACCGGCCGGGTGCCCCGGAGCAGCGACCTGGCGTCGGCCGTCCGCTCGGCGTGGAAGATCGAGGGCGTCGTCGGCGTCGTCAACGGCCTCACCTACGGGGACGAGGACGCGGAGACGCGTACGGGCTGACCAGGGCGGGCGCCCCGCACCGGTGTGAAGGGTCCACCGGGGCCGGGACAGGGCCCGAACGGCCCTAGCGACCGGTGACCCGGACCGGTTTCCATGGCGCGATCGGACACCGCCGCGTCACGCGGCTGGGGCCGACTCTCCGAGCGAACCACGAGAACCTACGGAAACCGCCCATGGCCCTGGACCAAGCCCAGCCGGTTCCCACGGAACCCCGCCAGAGCATCGCGCTCGACAGCGCGGAGGCACTGCGGCTGCTGGGCAGTGTCTCGTACGGCCGGATCGTCTTCACGCAGCACGCGCTGCCGACGGTCCGCCCCGTCAACCACGTCCTCGACGACGGCGACATCGTCATCCGCACGCACGAGCGCGCGGCCCTGACCTCCCGTACCCGGCAGGCCGACGGGCAGGGCGTGGTGGTCGCCTACGAGGCCGACGTCATCGACCCGGAAACCCACCTGGGCTGGAGCGTGGTGGTGACGGGCTACGCCCATCTGGTCACCGACCCGCAGCAGCTGGCCCGCTACCAGGAGCTGCTGCGTCCCTGGGTCGGCCGGGCGATGGACTACGCGGTGCGCATCCGCCCCGATCTGGTGACGGGGATCCGGCTGGCCCCCGCCGACGCCTGAGCCGGCGCGGCGGGGGTGCTGCCCGCGGTCAGCCGTGCGGTACGACGGCGACCGGGGCGACCGCGTGGCGGACCACCTCCTGCGTCACGGGCCCCACGGAGCCGACCGTCGAGGCGTGGCCGCCGCGGTGGCCGACGACGACCAGGGCCGCGTTCTGCGAGGCGTCCACCAGATGCGGCCCCGCCCCTCCGACGACCGCCTCGCCGGTCACCTCGACCGTGGGGTACTTCTCCCGCCACGGCCGCAGCAGGGCGTCCAGGACCTCTCGTTCGTCCGTGCCGGCGGACAGCACGTCGGGGTAGGCCGGGAGCCGCCAGCCGTGGACGATCCGCAGCGCGGCCCCGCGGCGGGAGGCGGCCTCGAAGGCGAAGGCGAGGAGGGCGTCGTCGGCCTGGTCGTGCAGTTCCAGGCCGAGCACCACATCCCCGTCCACGGCGCCCGCGCGGTCCGGCGCCGGCTGCGGCTCCCCCGCACCGTCGTCGGCGCGTACGAGCACGACGGGCCGTTCCGCCCGGGCCAGTACGGCCGAGGCGACGGAGCCGAGCAGATGACCGGCGGCCCGGCCCAGTCCGCGGGAGCCGAGCACGAGCAGCTCGGCCTCGCCGGCCGCTTCCAGCAGGGCCGCCGCGGGGCGCCCTTCGAGGCGGTCCGTGGTGACGTCCAGGCCCGGGTGACGGTGCGTCAGCGTGGCGCGGACCTCCCGCAGCATGCGCTCGGCCCGGTCCTCGCCGGGCGCCGGCACGGTCTCACCCGCGAACGGCCGGTAGGCGGAGGGCTGTTGGTCCCCGGCGTACACGGTGCGCAGCGCGGCGGACCACAACAGGGCTTCCCGGGCGGCCCATTCGGCGGCCGCGAGGCTTTCGGGCGAGCCGTCCAGGCCGACGGTGAGGGTTCGGGACATGGTGTGCGGCCTCCTTCGTGTCAGGACCACTCTCGTCGGCGGCGGCCCGTGACGGGAAGGTCCACAAGTCCCTGTCCGGTACCGATCGGTCCCGCCCGCCGAACGCCGAAGGGGCGCCGCCGCTGCGGGAATCGGATCCCCTCAGCGGCGGCGCCCCTGGCCCGGTGTGCACCGAGCGGTCAGAGCAGCCAGCGGTTACGGCTGACGAAGGGCAGCCGCGCCCAGAGCCTGCCCAGCCCCCAGGTGGCGCCGGCGCCGACGACCGCGAGGGCGATCATCACGACGGCGTAGATGACGTGGTAGTCGACGAACGGGTTGGTCGACATGCTCGGCGCCCCGTCAGAGAGGTGCTTGGCCGGCGGCCATTCGGCCATCCACATCAGAGCCATCATCAGCGTGCCCGCGACGGCCGCGAGACGCAGAGCCACGCCCGACATCAGCGCGAGGCCGATGCCCAGCAGGCCGAGCATGAACAGCCAGTCGGCCCAGCCGGCGCCGGCCCAGTCGTGGAACGTCGACTCCATCGGTCCGGCCGCCACCGAGCTCAGGAAGCCCTTGGTGGGCGAGCCGCCGTCGATCCAGCCCTTGCCGGACGGGGTCGCGTAGCCGAAGCCGAACGTCTTGTCCAGGAAGGCCCACAGGAAGACGAACCCGGTCAGCAGGCGCAGCCCGGCGAGGACGTGCGCGCCGGTCACGGCCGCCGTCGCCGTGGTGTCCGTGGTGCGGGGGGCCGTTCCGGTCCGGCGCAGAGACGGGAAGTGGAATCCCTGGTGACGCTGCGGGTGATCGTGCACTGCCATGATCTTCATCCCCTCGAAGGAGTCTCACGAGGGCTTTCCAAGCCCTCGTCACGTTTTCAAATATCCCGCTCTCGCGACGGTCGTCGCATGGGCTGCAGGGCCCGGCCGCCGGTCCGAACGTCCCCGCCGCCGGGACCACTTGGATCCCGGCGGCGGGCGCGTCACTCCTGCGCCGGCACCAGCACGACGGGGCAGTGGGCGTGGTGCAGCAGCGTGTGCGCGACGGTGCCCAGGTGCGGACCGACACGGCCCGTGCGGCGGTGCGCGCCGATCACCACGACGGACGCCTCCGCGGTGGCGTCCAGCAGCGCGTGGGCCGGCCCACCGCGCACCGTGCGGGCCTCGACGCCGACCCTGGGGTGCCGTTCCTGCAGCCGGGCGAGGCTGAAGCGGGGCACGGCCTCCTCCGCCCGGTCGTGCTGCGCCAGGCGCTGCTGGCCGGGGCTGGTCGCGGGGATCAGCGAAGGCAGCTCGGGGGCGACGTGCCGGTGGCTCCAGGAGTGCAGCACGTGCAGCCACACACCGCGCCGCTCGGCCTCCTCGAAGGCGTAGGCGGCCACGTCCGCGTCGCCGTCGTCCTGCAGGCCGAGCAGGACGTACCGGCCCGCATCGAGCGGGTCGGCGGCGTGGTCGACGGGATGGTCCCCGCGGACCACCATCAGCGGGCCGTGCACCTGCGCGGCCAGCCGCAGGCTCACCGAGCCGAACAGGGTGCCGGTGACCCCGCCGAACCCGCGGGTGCCGACGACGGTGAGGGCGGCGCCCTCGCTCGCGTCGGTCAGTGCCCGCACGGCGTTGCCCTGGACGTCCTCCGTCACCACCCGCAGGGCGGGGCGCCGCGTGTGGACGCGGGCCACGGCGGACGCCAGGATCGGCGCGGCCTCGTCCCGGTCGGGCACGGCGTAGACGACGCGCAGTTCGGCGTCGCGCCGTGCGGCCTCGTCCGCGGCCCGGTCCAGGGCGCGTACGGCGACCAGTGTGCCGTCGACTCCGACGACGACGTGCTGGTGAGTCATGTCCCGTTTCCCTTCTGTGCCGTGCTCTTCCCGTGCGGCGGGAAGGAGCCGCCGGGACCGGGGCGCCCGCGCCGCCGTGCGGCTCGCGGGATCCCGCTGCGGTCACCGACTCGATCGTCGTGCCGTGCGGGCGCCGGCGGCAGGGACCGCGCGAACCCGGCGGGGATGCCGGACGGCCCCTTGCCGTAGGGCCGTGCGGTCCTGCGGCAAGGGGCCGTCCGTTCGCTCAGCGGGGCGCCTGCAGATCGAGTCCGTACAGGCTGCGCCCGGCGATCAGTTCGCGTCCGGTCACCAGCTCGGGCTCGATGCGCACGAAGACCTCCCTCGGGGAGGGCGCCCAGGAACGGGGTCCGGTGCGCAGCAGGCGCTCCTGCTCGGCGGGATCGGTCACCATCGCGGCGTGGCCGGTGACCACCACGCTCCAGCCGGCGTGCGCGTCGGCGTCGACCTCGTCGGCCTCGAACGCCACCACCGCGCCGTCGATCGCGCGGACGAGTTCGGAGGTGGCCGAGGTACGCAGCAGCACCGCGCCGTCGGTGTCCAGGGCGAAGTTGACCGGGAGCACCGCGGGCAGGGCCTGACGTGTGTGCACGATACGGCCGACGGGCGCCTTCGCCAGCAGACGCAGGCACTCCTGCCGTTCGAGTTCGCGGAATCCGTCGTTGGGATACATCAGCCCGTCGCTTTCGGCCCGTGGTCCGCCGCCCGGACAGGGCGGTCGGAATGTGTCTCTCCATGGTTGGCGCGACGGGACCGCGGGCTAAGGGCCATCGGTCCCGAACAGGTCGGCCAAGGGACCTCTCAGGCGGTGATACGGCGTCCGCTGAGAGCGAGCGGTTCGATGCGCACCCAGGTGTCGCGCCGTCCGCCGGCCCAGGGTTCGCCGCGCGCCTGTTCGGTCAGCCGGCGTACGGCCTCGGGGTCGGTCACGGTCCGCGCCAGGCCGCGCACCAGCACGCTCCAGCCCTGGCTGAACACGTCGTCGATGCGGTCAACCTCGAACGCCACCCGGCAGCCCGCGGCCTGGGCCGGCAGGGTGCCGGGGGCCGTGCGGAAGACGATCGCGCCGTCGACCACGCTGTAGTTGACGGGGACGACGAGAGGGCCTTCGGCGGTGGGCACCGCGATGCGTCCGACGCCGTGGGTCGCCAGCAGGGCGCGGCACTGCTGCGGGGTGAGTTCGATCAGCTCGGCGTGGCGGGCCGACCGCCCGGGACCGGGCGGCACCTCCACCTCTCCGCCGGTCAGTTCGGTCAGGGTGGTGCGCAGCGCCCCGGCGAGCCTGAGCAGCGTGCTGGTGCCGGGAGCGGCGGTCGGCTGCTCCTCCAGGTACTGCAGGTAGCCGAGGGCCATGCCCGCGCGGGCGGCCGTCTCCTCACGGGTGAGGCCGAGGTCCTCGCGTCGCCGGGCGAGTCGGCGTCCGAGATCGCCCGGCGCGGCGGTCTCGTGCGGGTGCGACGGTGTCGGTACGGTCATGGCCCCTCACTCCCTCCGGTCCGGGTCCGTCACGTCGTGCGGACGGCTACGGCCTCGTGCTGGTCCTCGCCGAGCACCACCTTCAGGGCGCCGGTGTCGGCGGCGCGGGCGAAGACGTCGTACGCCTCCTCCATGGCGTTCAGCGGGAACGTGTGCGTGACCAGGGCCCCCGCGGGCAGCCGGCCGGCGGCCGCCATGCGCAGCAGGGTCGGCGTGGAGCTGGTGTCGACCAGGCCGGTGGTGATGGTCACGTTCTTGATCCACAGGTCCTCGAGGTGCAGGGTCGCCGGGGCACCGTGCACGCCGACGTTGGCGACGTGCCCGCCGGGGCGCACCATGCGGGTGCACATCTCGAACGTCGCGGGGATGCCGACCGCCTCGATGACGACGTCGGCGCCGAGTCCGTCGGTGAGATCGGCGACGAGCTGCTCGGGGTCCTCGCTCGCGTCGGCCACGGCGTCGGCGCCCAGCCGCTTGGCGGCTTCCAGGCGGGCGGCGGCCAGGTCGACCGCGACGATGCGTTCGGGGCTGAAGAGCCGGGCGGTGGCGATCGCGGCCAGCCCGACGGGTCCGGCGCCGACGACGGCGACGGTGTCACCGGGCCGGATACGACCGTTGAGGACGCCCACCTCGTAGGCGGTCGGGAAGATGTCCGCGAGGAGGACGGCCTCCTTGGCGCTCAGGGTGCTGGGCAGGGCGTGCACGGACAGGTCGGCGTGCGGCACGCGGACGTACTCGGCCTGGGTGCCGTCGATGAGGTGGCCGAGGGCCCAGCCTCCGCCGCCCCGGCACTGGCCGTACATGCCGTGCCGGCAGTAGGAGCAGCGGCCGCAGGCGGTGATGCAGGACACCAGTACCCGGTCGCCGGGGCGCACGGTGCGCACGTCGGTGCCGGTCTCCACGATCTCGCCGACCGCCTCGTGGCCCAGAACGGTGCCGGGAGGGACCTCGGGCACGTCGCCCTTGAGGATGTGCAGGTCGGTGCCGCAGATGGTGACGGCGTCGACGCGCACGACGGCGTCGGTGGGTTCCTGGAGACCCGGATCCGGGACGTCCTGCCAGGAGGACTTGCCGGGTCCGTGGTAGACGAAGCCCTTCATGGCGTTCCTTCCCTCCTCGGCCTGTCGCTCCCGTGGTCCGGGAGGGCCGCGAGCCGGTGCGGCGCCGGTATTGCCCCGCAGGTCCAGCTTGTCCGGACGCCGCGGGCGGACGCTTGGGCCGGTCGGCCCCCAGGCCCGCGCCGGACGGGTCCCTCGCCCCGCCCATGCCCGGACGGCCCACCCCGTCAGGCACCCCGTGGACCGAACGGCCCTACCCGCCGCCCGGCTGTGCCCGATTGCCTTGGCCCATGGCCGAAATGCACTCCAATCCCCCACCGCCGACGGTTCGTGTCGTCGCCGGCCGGACCGTCGTGGTGCTGCGGGGGGAGATCGACCTGTTCGTGGTGCCGTCGCTCTCGGCCCGGCTCGACGAGCTGACCGCGGTTCCGTGTCCCGACGTGGTCCTGGACCTGCGCGATGTGACCTTCATCGACTGCTCCGGGCTGGGGATGCTGTGCCGGGTACGCAACCGCGTCCTGGCGCGCGAGGGCCGGCTGCGGCTGGTGACCGACAGCCCCGGCTTCCGGCGGCTGCTGGCCGCGGCGGGCCTGGCGGGCGTCTTCGCACTCGACAGCCGGCTCTGCGAGGCCCTCGCGTCCGGGGTGGACGTCGGGGACCTGGCCGGCGCGGCGGGCTGATCGCGGGCCAACGGGTGGTGCGCGATGCGGCCTCGGCAGGGCTGAACGGCCCAAGGGCGTCGGGCGGCAGGTCCCGGATGGTCCCCCGAAAGCGCCTGGTCGGCCCATCCCGGCGCGCCCCTGCCGGTGTCACCGTCTTGTCCGTGACCACGAGGAGGAGGTGCGGACCGATGAGCGGCAAGCCCGTGAAGAAGCGGCTGTGGCGGTGGCGGAACAACCCACTGCGCCGGCACGACGACATCGTCGAGGCCTGGGTCGTCCTGGCGATGTGGCTGGCCATCGCCATCGGCGGCGCGATCGCCGGACTGGTCACCGCCCACGCGGCCGACGACGTCCTCGCCCGGCAGCGCGCCGAACGGCACCCGGTCCGGGCCGTGCTCCTCACCGATCTGCCCAGCGCCTCGTCCAGCGGGGACACGGCGGAACGGATATCGGCGGACGTCCGCTGGACCACCGCCGACGGCACGGCCCACACCGGCCGGGCCCTGGTGAGCGCCGGGCAGAAGGCCGGTGCCCGGGTCCAGGTCTGGCTGGACGGCGAGGGCCGGATCACCTCCCAGCCGCCCGGTCGCGTGGAGGCGGGATTCGAGGCCGGCCTGCTGGGCACGGCGGCCTCGCTGGCGACCGCCGGCGTCGTGTTCGCCGCCGGGGCCGTGGTGCGCTGGCGCCTGGACCGGCGTCGCCTGAACGGGTGGGACACCGAATGGGCCATGGTCGGACCACGCTGGGGGCACAAGACCGGTTGACGCTCCATCCGAGGACCATTTCCGCGCGGCACCGCCGAGCTCGACAGGGCGGGACTCGGTCGGCGGCCGCGGAGCCCGTGCACCCCACCGGTGCACGGGCTTCCTCACGCCCCGGCCGCCCGCCGCCGCCGAAACCCCCGGCCTTCCACAGGCCGCCCCTCCGCCCCACACGCGTGACCCGCCCTCTTCCCACGCTGCCGGCTCTCCGGCCCAGATGGCGCACCGGCCCGCCCCTGCCCGCCACCGACACCGGCACACCGGCACCGCCCGAGTCCACCGGTCGCCTACCGGCCCCGCCCTGTTCGCGCGCCGCGGGTTCTGCCGCCCGCACCCGCACCCCCAATACCGGCGCACGCACGCGTGTGCCCGCCGACGGCAGGGGCCGAACCGACCGCCGGCCCACCGCAGGGGCTCATCCACGCCAGCACTCCGGCACTCCGGCACGCACGCGTAGCCCGCAGCAGGCACAGCCCGAAGCGACCGTCGACCCGCCATCCCCGCCATCCCCGCCATCCTCGCGCCGCGAGCCCTCCGGCCCGCACGGCTGTCGGCAGGCCCGTGCCCGTGCGCACGGCGTGCCCGCCGGCGGTACGGGGCGAACCGACTGGCGACCCACCGCCCCGGCCCTTCCACGCGCGGGCCCCGGCATACGGCCGACCCGCCCATGCCGCCCCCGGCGCATCGGTCAACCGACCGTGAGGTCTGGGCGGACCAGGGTGCCGGAGCGGCCGTGGACGATCTCGTACGCCGCGTCCAGGGCGCCGATGGCGGCCAGGGCGCCGGTGCGGGAGACGAAGCGGGCGGCTGCCTCGGCCTTGGGGCCCATGGACCCGGCGGGGAAGCCGCCGCGGCGGAGCTCGATGGGGGTGGCGTCGAGCACGGGCCGCTGGTCCGCGGTGCCGAAGCCGGCGTACACGCACGGGACGTCGGTGAGGATCAGCAGGAAGTCCGCCTTGAGGTCCTGGGCGAGCAGGGCGGCGGCGAGGTCCTTGTCGACGACGGCCTCCACCCCGGTGAGCCCGCCGCAGTCCGGGTCGGCGACGACGGGGACGCCCCCGCCGCCGGCGCAGACGACGAGGGTGTCGGCGGCGAGCAGGTCGTGGATCGTCTCGGTCTCCACGAAGGACACGGGCGACGGCGAGGGCACGACCCGGCGCCAGCCCCTGGTGTCGCGGGCCACGTTCCAGCCGCGTTCGCGGGCCAGCGCCTGGGCCCGCGAACGCGAGTACACCTGGCCGACGAACTTGGTCGGCCGGTCGAAGGCCGGGTCGTCGGTGCGTACGAGGGTGTGGGTGACCAGTGCGGCGATCTTGCGGCCGGGCAGTGCGTCGTGCAGGGACCGCACCAGCAGGGACCCGATCATGCCCTGGGTCTGGGCGCCCAGCACGTCGAGCGGGTAGGGGGCGGTCAGCGCGGGGTCCGTGGCGCTCTCCAGCGCCAGCAGCCCGATCTGCGGGCCGTTGCCGTGGGTGATGACCAGCTCGTTCTCCTGGGCGAGCGCGGCCAGGGCGGTGGCCACCCGGACGATGTTCTCGGTCTGCACCTGCGCGTCGGGGCGCTCGCCCCGGTGCAGCAGGGCGTTCCCGCCGAGGGCGACGACGATACGCATGGTTCAGTCCTCCAGGGTGGCGACGAGCACGGCCTTGATGGTGTGGAGCCGGTTCTCGGCCTGGTCGAAGACGATCGAGGCGGGCGAGGAGAAGACCTCGTCGGTGACCTCGAGGCCGTCGAGGCCGTAGGTGTCCAGGAGTTGGCGGCCCAGGCGGGTGCGGTGGTCGTGCAGGGCGGGCAGGCAGTGCATGAACCGCACGTCCGGGTTGCCGGTGGCCGCGAGCGTCTTGGCGGTGACCTGGTAGGGCAGCAGCAGGTCGATGCGCTCGCGCCAGGTCTCGGCGGGTTCGCCCATGGAGACCCAGACGTCGGTGTGCAGGAAGTCCGCCCCGCGCACGGCGGTCTCGACGTCCTCGGTGACCGTGATCCGCGCACCGGTGCGCTCGCCGAACCAGCGGCAGTCGGCGGCCAGCCCGCGGTCGGGCCACAGCGCGGCGGGGGCGGCGATCCGCACGTCCATGCCGAGCAGGGAGCCCATCGACAGCAGGGAGTTGGCCATGTTGTTGCGGCCGTCGCCGAGGTAGCAGTAGCTGATGTCGGTGAGCGGCTTCCGGCTGTGCTCGCGCATGGTGAGCATGTCGCACAGGCTCTGGGTGGGGTGCGCGGTGTCGGTCAGCCCGTTGTAGACGGGGACGCCGGAGTGGGCGGCGAGTTCGGTGACGGTCGACTGGGCGGAGCCGCGGTACTCGATGCCGTCGAACATCCGGCCCAGCACGCGGGCGGTGTCGGCGACGGACTCCTTGCCGCCGAGGTGGGTGTCGCCGGGGCCGAGGCAGGTGGTGGCGGCGCCCTGGTCGGCGGCGGCCACCTCGAAGGCGCAGCGGGTGCGGGTGGAGGTCTTCTCGAAGATCAGGGCGAGGTGACGGCCGGTGAGCCGGGGCCGCTCGGTGCCGGCGCGCCGGTCCTTCTTCAACTCGGCGGCGAGGTCGAGCAGATGGTGCACCTCGGCCGTGGTGAAGTCGAGTTCGCTCAGGTAGGAGCGGCCTCGCAGGTCGATGTTCATGGAGGTCTCCTTGCCGGTCAGAGGACCGCGTCGCGTTCGACGGGACAGCTCATGCAGCGCGGTCCGCCGCGGCCGCGTCCGAGTTCGGCACCGGCGACGGTGACGATCTCGATGCCCTGTCGGCGCAGGTAGGTGTTGGTGGTGACGTTGCGCTCGTAACCGACGACGACGCCGGGGGCGAGGGCGAGGAAGTTGCTGCCGTCGTCCCACTGCTCGCGCTCGGCGCCGCGGATGTCCTGCGGCGCGGACAGCATCCGCACCTTGTCCAGGTCGAGCGCCTCGGCGAGGGCGGTGGCGAGGTCGGAGTCGGGCGCGACGTCGAAGCCGATCTCGCGGGCGGGCTCGGGGCGCAGGGTCCAGGAACGCAGCGAGTCGGCGAGTCCCGGGTAGATGGTGAAGGCGTCGCGGTCGACCATCGTGAGCACGGTGTCGAGGTGCATGTAGGCGCGGGTGGAGGGGAGTTGGACGGCGAGGACGCGGTCGGCGGCGTGGGCGGTGAACAGCCGGGCGGCCAGGTTCTCCACGGCCTGCGCGGTGGTCCGCTCCCCCATGCCGACCATCACGGCGCCGTTGCCGAGGACGTGCACGTCGCCGCCCTCGAGGGTGCCGACGTCGCCGTCGAGGATCGGTTCGGGCGCGGTGCCACGGAACATGGGGTGGAAGCGGTAGACGGCCTCGGCGTGCAGGGTCTCGCGCCTGCGGGCGGGCTTGGCCATCGGGTTGACCGACAGACGGTCGTAGATCCAGCAGGAGTTGTCGCGCGGGAAGAGGTGGTTGGGCAGCGGGGCGAGGACGAAGTCCTCGATGTCCAGGGCGTCCCAGGCCAGGCTGTGCGGTGCGGCCAACGGCAGGTCGGCGCGCAGCAGCCCGCCGATCAGGTGCCCGGCGAGGGTCTCGCCGTCGAGAACGGCGAGGAAGCCGCGTACGGGCTCGAGGAGGGCCGGTCCCACGGCGGCGCGGGTGACGACCCTGTCCAGCAGCCAGTCGCGGGCCTCGGGCACGTCGAGGGTCTGGGCCAGCAGGTCGGAGAAGTAGTGGACGCGGGCGCCGTGGTCGCGCAGCACCTGCGCGAAGGCGTCGTGCTCCTCGCGGGCCCGTTCGGCCCACAGGATGTCGTCGAAGAGCAGGGCGTCGACGTTGCGGGGGGTGAGCCGGGAGAGTTCGAGTCCGGGGCGGTGCAGGATCACCTGGCGCAGCCGGCCGACCTCGGAGTCGACGTGGAACGTGGTCATGGCGCATCTCCCGGGTCTCAGTCGTGGTGGCGCAGGGCGTTCCCGAGCCGTCCGCGCTGCCGCGGGATGCGCGGGGCCGGCGTCGGCGGCTGGGTCTGCGGCGCGTGGGTCTCGGTGGCGGGCCGGGTCGGGTTCTCGCCGTACTCGCCGCGGTCGCGCTTGAGCCAGAGGTACACCGGCAGTCCGAGGAGCAGCACGAACAGGCCGTAGTAGACGGTCTGGTAGCCGCTGCCCTGGATCGACCAGTACGAGAAGGCCATGGCGAGCGCGGCGACGGTGGCGTCCCGGATCAGCCGCCCGCGGCCCAGTCCCTCGCGGCCGCGCACGAGCAGCCAGTACAGCTGGGCGGCCGCGGAGAACAGGTAGGGGATGACGGCGGTCAGCACGCTCAGCAGGACGATCTTGGTGAAGACGTCCTCGAAGCGGGTGTAGCTGAAGACGGTGATCAGTGAGGCGAGCACGGTGGAGGCGACGATGCCGAAGACCGGGACGCCGTCGGCGCCGCGCAGCCGGGCGAACGCGGCGGGGAAGAGCCCGTCGCGGGCCGCGGCGTACGGCATCTCGGCGCACAGCATGGTCCAGCCGTTGAGGGCGCCGATGCCGGAGACGATCGCGGCCGCGGCGACGACGTCACCGGCCCAGGTGCCGCCGAAGATGTTGTTCGCGGCGTCCGTGAAGGGTGCGGTGGAGTCGCCGAGCTTGCCGTGCGGGACGGTGCCGAAGACGGCGAGGGTGCCGAGGATGTAGATGACGGCGCAGACGAGGGTGCCGTAGACGGTGGCGCGCGGCACGTTGCGCCGGGGTTCGCGCACGCGTCCGGCGACGACGGAGGCGGCCTCCAGGCCGAGGTAGCTGAACAGGGCGATGGCGCCGGCCGCGGAGATCGCGCCGACCGCGGACCGGCCGGAGGCGTTGAAGGGGCCGAAGTCGGCGGACTCGACGAACAGCAGGCCGACGGTGGCCATGAAGACCAGCGGGACGAACTTCAGCACGGTGGTGATCACCTGGAAGGCGCCCGTGTTCCGGGCGCCCGTGAGGTTCACGGCGGCCGGGATCCACAGCCCGACCAGTGCGATCAGGACGGAGACGCCGGTGCGGTGTCCGGTGTTGACGAACACTTCGACGTAGCCGACCCAGGCGACGACGATCGCGGCGTTCCCCGCCCACGCGGTGATCCAGTACGACCAGGCGTTGAGGAAACCGGTGAACTCCCCGAAGGCCTCGCGGGCGTAGACGTAGGGCCCGCCGCTGGCCGGGACGCGCCCGGCGAGCGAGCCGAAGGTCATCGCCAGGGCGAGGGCGCCGAGGGTCACGACGGCGAACGCGACGAGGGAGATCGGCCCGTACGGCGCCAGGGCCGACGGGAGGGCGAAGACGCCCGTGCCGATGATGCTGCCGATCACGAGCGCGGAGGCGGCGGGCAGGCCGAGCGCCTTGCGTGGACCCCGGTCCGGTGCCTCGCGTCCTGTGGGTGTGGCGGACATGGCAGTGCTCCTCGCGCCGGTCGCTGCGGGTGGGGCGGTTCCCGGAACCGATCCTGGTGCGCCGCGCCCGGCATGGTGAGCGGCCGCAGGTCCCCGGACGTGCCCATTGGTCCCTGGGCCGACGGCCGCCGGTCGCGCGGCCGGTCACCGGTGCGGGTGAACCGGCCCGGTCCGGCGGGTGGGAACGGGTCCGGCGGGCCGCTACTGCACATGCCGCTGCCGGTGTCCCCCGTAGTACGCAAAAGCCCGCGGCACGCGGCATCGGCGCCGCACCGGGGGCTAGGGGTGTGGTCTCACGACCCGCACCACCGCACCCTTCAGGAGGTACGCCGAATGGCAGACGGACACCGCGCGACCGTACGCGGCGCCGCCGTGGTCGCGCTCGGCACGCTCGCGCTGACCGCGATCCACCCGGCGGCGTCGGCCGGACCGGGCCGCGGCCCGGCTCCCACCGCCGCCCAGACGCTCGGCGCCGACAAGCCGTCGCCCAAGGTCCTGCACGCCCTGGAGCGCGACCTGCGGCTGACGCCCGACCAGGCGGCCACGCGCCTGGTCAACGAGGCAGAGGCCGGCACCCGGGCGGGCGTCCTGCGCAACACCCTCGGCACGCGCTTCGCCGGCGCCTGGGTGAAGGGCGCGACGGCGGCCGAGCTGACCGTCGCGACCACGGACCGCGCCGACTTCGCCGCGATCCGGGCGCAGGGCGCCACCCCGGTGGCCGTCCGGTGGGGGCTGGCCGACCTGCGGTCGGTGAAGCAGAAGCTGGACCGGGCGGCGGCCGGCGTCAAGACCGCCGACACCCCGGTGTGGTACGTCGACGTGCGGACGAACCGGGTGGTGGTGCAGGCCAGGAGCCGCAAGGCGGCGACCGCGTTCGTCAAGGCGGCCGGCGCCGCGGCGGGCCGCACGGCCGTGCGCCTGTCGGCGGAGCGGCCGCGGCTCATGGCGGACATCGTCGGCGGTGACGCCTACTACATCGACGCCATGGCTCGGTGCTCCGTCGGCTTCTCCGTCACCAAGGGCGACCAGCAGGGCTTCGCGTCGGCCGGCCACTGCGGCAAGCCGGGGTCCAAGACCACCGGGGCCGACCGGACCACCGCCCAGGGAACCTTCCGGGCCTCCACGTTCCCCGGCAAGGACATGTCCTGGGTGGCCACGGTCTCCGGCTGGACGGCCACCCCCTACGTCAAGGGGGAGAGCGGCCAGAAGGTCGAGGTGGCCGGTTCGGTGCAGGCCCTGGTGGGCGCGTCGGTGTGCCGGTCGGGCTCGACCACCGGCTGGCACTGCGGCACCGTCAAGGAGCAGGACACGAGCGTCAGTTACTCCGAGGGCACGGTCGACGGGCTGACGCAGACCGACGTGTGCGCGGAGCCCGGGGACTCGGGCGGCCCGTACATCTCCGGCGCGCAGGCGCAGGGCGTCACGTCGGGCGGTTCCGGCGACTGCACGAGCGGCGGCACCACGTTCTTCCAGCCGGTCAACCCGATCCTGGCCGACTTCGGTCTCACGCTGAAGACCACGGGGCAGACCTCCGCGGCGCCCGAGCCGTCCGACGCGCGCGCCTGGCGTGCGGGGCGGGTGTACGAGGCGGGGGCGGAGGTGACGGTCGGGACGGTCACCTACCGGTGTCTGCAGTCCCATCAGGCGCAGAGCTCATGGGCGCCGGACGTCACGCCCACCCTGTGGCAGCGTCTGTGAGACGCCGCCGGCGACGGTGAGGCCGGACGGGCCCGGGAGCGCGCACGCGCGCCGGGCCTGTCCGCCGCTACAGCTCCGCCAGCAGCCCCTACGCCGTGGCCACGAACGGGTCCTTCGCCCGGAACCGCCGGGTGCACACGGCCACCAGGGCCGTCTCGGTGTCCGGCCGGTATCCGAGGAAGGCGCCTGCCGGCCCAGGGTGGCGCCGCCGTGGAAGTACATGCCCGCGCCGTCGACCGGGTGCCGGAACCAGGCCACCGTGTGCACGTGCCGGTCCCCGGGCCTCGTCGCAGGACGGGACGGCGGGTCGCCCTGAACGCGTCCGCCAGGGGCGACTCGCCGGGCCGGAGGTGCGCTTCGAGGAAGGTGAGCAGGTCGTGCGGGGTGGAGCGCAGGGCACCGGCCGCCTGGACGCCGCCGGCGTCGAAGCCCGGGACGGGGGTACGGCCGTCCTTGCCGTGGCCCACGGCGTCGCGGCCGTCGCTCGTCGGCGCCAGGGCCGTGTCGCCGAGCCCGAGGGGGCGCAGCAGGCGGGCGGGGACGAGGTCCTCCCAGGGGGTGTGCGTGGCCGCGGCGAGCGCGTGGCCGAGGACGGCGACCCCGGAGTTGGAGCAGTGCCATCGGTCTCGTGCCGGCGGCGGGTGCGGTGCCGCAGGAACGCGTCGACGACGCGCTCGGCGGGGTAGCGGCCGTAGGGGTTGGTGCGCCGGGCGGGCAGGGCGCGCAGGCGGAAGCCCGCCGGCAGCGCCGGGAGCCCGGCGGTGCGGGTGATGAGGTGCGCGAGGGTGGCGGGTGAGGTGGGCTCGTGGCGCCCCGGAGCAAGGAGGCTCGCCGCGGTTTCGGTCCCGCTCACGGCACCGTGCCCGATCAGTTCGGTCAGCAGGGCCGCGGTGAACGCCTTGGTGGCCTCCCCGATCTCGTAGCGCAGTTCCTCGCGGGGGACGGCCGGGGGCGGCGCGGTTCCGCCGCTGCGGACCAGGCGCCGTCCCCCGAGGGACAGCGCGAAGACGACGTCGGGGGCGTCGACGGCGACCGCCGGCCGCGCCGCGAACTCGGCGCCGTCCGCTCTCGTGGCGGGCCGCACCGTCGCGTCGTCCCCGTCGTCCGGGGCGGCGCCCAGCCACAGTCGCGGACCTCGTCGAGGATCTTGTCTGCGGAAGCCTCAGCACCGTCTCCCTGAGTTCGGGCCTTGGTGTTGACCCTTCACCCAGTGTCCGAATGCCCCTGGTCAATGCGCGAAATCAGCAAATTTCATCGCTTACTTGTTCTATTTCCCCGGGACATGGTTACTGTTGCGTGCGGAAGTTGACGACAGAACATCCGGGCGGCGAAAACACCGCGCACGTGACCATCGCCGCGACAACGCCGATACTTTTCCCATGTGAGCTGCCGGGACTGCGGCTCAGCGGACACGTTTCCCGGAGGTAGTCATGAAGATGCTCATCAATGTCGCTGAGACCGTGGTGGCTGACGCCCTGCGGGGCATGGCGGCCGCCCACCCCGAACTGGCGATCGACGTCGAGAACCGGGTGATCGTCCGGCGGGACGCCCCCGTCGCCGGGAAGGTCGCGCTGATCTCCGGCGGGGGCTCCGGGCACGAGCCGCTGCACGGCGGATTCGTGGGCCCCGGGATGCTCTCGGCCGCCTGCCCGGGCGAGGTCTTCACCTCCCCGGTGCCCGACCAGATGGTGCGCGCCGCAGCGGCCGTGGACAGCGGGGCCGGCGTGCTGTTCGTCGTGAAGAACTACACCGGCGACGTGCTCAACTTCGACATGGCCGCCGAACTCGCCGAGGACGAGGGCGTCCAGGTCGCCAAGGTACTGGTCAACGACGACGTAGCGGTCACCGACAGCCTCTACACGGCCGGACGGCGCGGCGTCGGCGGCACGCTGTTCGTGGAGAAGATCGCGGGCGCCGCCGCGGACGAGGGGCAGCCGCTGGAGCGGGTGGAGGCGATCGCCCGTCAGGTCAACGAGAACGCGCGCAGTTTCGGCGTCGCCCTGAGCGCGTGCACCACGCCGGCCAAGGGCAGCCCCACCTTCGATCTGCCCGCCGGTGAGCTGGAGTTGGGCATCGGCATCCACGGCGAGCCCGGCCGGGAGCGGCGGCCGATGATGACCTCCGGCGAGATCGCGGACTTCGCGGTGAACGCCGTCCTGGAGGACATGCCGCCGCGCAACCCGGTGCTCGTGCTCGTCAACGGCATGGGCGCGACACCGCTGTTGGAGCTGTACGGCTTCAACGCCGAGGTGCAGCGCGTCCTCACCGAACGCGGAGTCGCCGTCGCCCGCACGCTGGTCGGCAACTACGTCACCTCGCTGGACATGGCCGGGGCCTCGGTCTCCATCTGCCAGGTCGACGAGGAGCTGCTGCGGCTGTGGGACGCGCCGGTGAACACGCCGGGGCTGCGCTGGGGCATGTGAGACACCGGACATTCGGGCCGTACCTACCACGCAAGGAGATCCAGTGCTCGACGCCGATTTCTTCCGCCGTTGGATGACGGCCACCGCCGCGTCCGTGGAGCGCGAGGCGGAACGGCTCACCGCCCTCGACTCCCCCATCGGGGACGCCGACCACGGCAGCAATCTGCAGCGCGGGTTCCGGGCGGTGACCGCCACCCTGGAGAAGGAGGCGCCGGTCACGCCCGGCGCGGTCCTCACGCTCACCGGACGCCAGTTGATCTCGACCGTCGGCGGCGCGTCGGGCCCCCTGTACGGCACACTGCTGCGCCGTACCGGCAAGGCCCTCGGGGACGCCGCCGAGGTCACTGAGGAGGAGCTGGCCGAGGCGCTGCGGGCCGGAGTGGACGCGGTCATGACGCTGGGCGGCGCCGCGCCGGGCGACAAGACCATGATCGACGCGCTCGTGCCGGCGGTGGACGCGCTCGGCGACGGTTTCACCGCCGCTCGGGCCGCCGCCGAGCAGGGCGCGCTGGCCACGACACCCATGCAGGCGCGCAAGGGCCGGGCCAGCTACCTGGGCGAGCGCAGCATCGGCCACCAGGACCCGGGGGCGACCTCCTCGGCGCTGCTGATCGCGGGACTCGCGGAGGCCAACGGTGAGTGACGACAAGACCGTCGGGATCGTCCTGGTCTCGCACAGCGCCGAAGTGGCCGCGTCGGTGGCCGAGTTGGCCAAGGGCCTGGCGGGCGGGGGCACTTCGGTGCACGTCGCTCCGGCGGGCGGCACGGAGGGCGGGGGGCTCGGCACCAGCGCGGAGCTGATCGCCGCGGCGGCCGCCTCCGTGGACCGGGGCGCGGGGGTCGCCGTCCTCACCGACCTCGGCAGCGCGGTGCTGACCGTGAAGGCGCTGCTCGCCGAGGGCGACGAACTCCCCGGCAACACGCGCCTGGTGGACGCCCCCTTCGTGGAGGGGGCGGTGGCCGCGGTGGTCACGGCGGCCACCGGCGCGGACCTCGCGGCGGTGGAGGCGGCGGCCGCGGATGCGTACACCTACCGGAAGGTCTGACGGTCCGGGCCGGGAACGCGCCTATCCGAACCCCTCCGCGACGACGGCCAGGGCCGAGCGGACGATCCGCGTCAACTCGTCCTGCGGCGTCGCGCGGCCGGGCCCCGCGTCGGCGGTGTGGAGGGCGTAGTGCTCGACCGCGGCGCGCAGGGCGGCGTTGACCATCGCCGCCCGGACGACGGGCCGCAGGTCGTCCGGCGGCAGCCCGGCGCCCTCCGCGAGGGCGCGGGCGAACGCCGGTTCCGCCTCGTCGTAGGTCTGCAGCCAGACGGCGCGCAGGCCGGTCTCCGTGCGGGTCAGCCGTACCAGAGCGCCCACGGTCTCGTGGTCGGGGCCGACGAGTTCACCGAGCTCCGCGGTGGCCTCCGGCGCGAGGACGTCCTCGAGCGGCCGGCCCGGCGCCCAGCTCCGCAGCCGGTCGGCGACCCTCTCGATCCCCGCGGTGAACAGCGGCCGTACGCAGGCCTCCTTGCTCGGGAAGTAGCGCCAGACCGTGCGCGCGGAGACCCCGACCGCCTGGCCGATCTGTTCGCCGGTGGTCGCCGCGACGCCCTGGGCGACGAACAGCTCGACGGCCGCCCGGGCGATCCGCAGCCGGATCTCGGCCTTGCGCTCGTCGGTCAGCGGCGGTCGTCCAGCACGTCCGCGGGCGGCGGTCATCCGGTCCTCCGGGTCGGGGGCGATCACTCCTCCGGAATTGTCCACCACGACTTTATGTCGCTCAGAGACATTAAGTCGTAGGGTGGCCCCCACCCAGGTCTGTCCCAGGAACAGGAGCACCCCATGGCCGGCCAGTTCGACGGACGCGGCGTGATCGTCACCGGAGCGGGCTCGGGCATCGGGCGCGCCGCCGCGCTGGCCTTCGCCTCCCAGGGCGCCCGGGTCCTCGCCGCGGACCTCGACGCGAAGGGCGCGGACGGCGTCGTCCGGGACATCGAGGGCGCGGGCGGCGTCGCGGTCGCGGTCGTGGGCGACCTCGGCGAGCAGAGTGTGGTCGACGAGGTGGTGCGGACCGCCGTGGAGCGCTTCGGCGGGGTGGACGTCCTGGTGAACAACGCCGGGATCATGGACAGCATGTCGGCGCCGGCGGACGTGACCGACGCCGAGTGGGAGCGGGTCCTGCGGGTCAACCTCACCGCTCCGTTCCTGCTCACCCGGGCGGTGCTGCCGCACATGCTGGCGGCGGGCCGCGGCGCGATCGTGAACACCGCCTCCGAGGCCGGCCTGCGCGGCAGCGCGGCGGGCGCCGCCTACACGGCCTCCAAGCACGGCCTGGTGGGCCTGACGAAGTCCCTGGCGGTGATGTACCGCCGGCAGGGCATCCGGGCGAACGCCATCGCCCCGGGCGGCACGGCCACCGGCATCGTCGTGGACGCCGACCAGGCCGCCCACGGACCGGCCGCGCTCGGCCCGCACTTCGTCAACCTCGGACGCGTCGCCCAGCCCGAGGAGCAGGCGGCCGCCATCCTGTTCCTCGCCTCGGACGCGGCGAGCGACATCAACGGCGTGGTCCTGCCGGTCGACGACGGCTGGTCCGCCGTCTGACGCGCACCCTGGACGTCATCCGCGGACCCGCGGCCCGGCGCGCACCCGCGACCTCGTGCGCGGACCCGCCGCCCGAGGCGCCCGGCCCCTCCGGACCCGTCGGTCCGGCGGCACGTCGAACCCGACTCCGCCCGCCGCGCCTGCGACGCCTCACACGCGGACGCGCCGGGCGCGCCGGGCGCGCCGGCCCAGGGACGCCCCGTCCGCGAGTCCCGCCAGGCCCGCACGCCCTCGACACCACCCCCATGGGCCCGCCCCGGCGGCGCGCCGTCCGACGTGCTCTCGGTGCCTCATCCGCCCCGCACGAACAGTCGCGCCAGGCGCCGGCCCGTGGCGACGGCGGCGGCGTGGTCCTCGATGGGCTTGACCTGCGAGTCCTTGAAGACGATGTAGGTGACCCCGGAGGGCGTGCCGCCGTGCCGGGGGTCGGGGGTGATGCCGAGGCCCCGCGCGGTGGCGTAGGAGGCCTCGCCGATGATGTCGCGCGGGCCGACGTCGCCGACCACCGCGTACTGCACCCGGTCCCGGTAGACGACCGCCGCGACCGAGCCGCCGCGCACCCCGTGGTCGCGGTGGTTCCAGATGCGGCTGTCGGCGGGCACGACGATGTACGGCAGGCGTTCGGCGCTCAGATGGCGGCCGTCGGACTGCTGGTAGGCGGTCAGGGAGGAGAACTGCGGGTCGGTGCGGCGGTTGCAGCGCGGACCGGCCCGGCCGTCGCAGTCGACGTCCAGGTCGGCCTTCCAGAAGACGGCGTCCCGGGTGCCGCAGACGGGGATGGTCGCCCGTCCCCCCTCGTCGCTGCGGTAGCGGCCGCGGGAGACCTGGGTGCAGCCGCGCACCTTGGCGAGCAGGTCGGCGGCGCTGACGTCGCCCTCCCGCCAGGCCACCGGCTGCGCCGCGAAGCGGGCGTGGGCTGCGGGCGACGTCGTGGGGGCGAGCAGGGCGGCGCAGGCCGCGGCCAGCGTCAGCGACTGGACACGCACGATGGGGGGAGCCTCTCCTGGGGGACACTGACGAACACTCAGTCAATCTGACCCCGGTGCGCCCGCACGGCCACCACAAGGGGGCCGGACGGTGCACGACCCGAACGGGGGGCAGGGGCCGGGGACCTGATCCGGCGTCGGCCCAGGTCCCCCGGCCGCCCGTTCCCCGGCGCGGGATCAGCGACGACAGCGGCCCGCGCCACGGCGTGAACTCCCGAGCCCTCGAAGAGAGTTCGGCCGTACGGAGCTTCAGCATACGGAACCTCCGCGGGCGGTCGCCAACGCACCGGGTCGTACGACCCCCGAGCGCGGCGAGGGCGGACTGCGCCGGGAGGAGTGTCACCGCGCGAGCGGGTGTACGGCGCCACGGCGCCGTAACGCCCTCTTGTCGAGTCGGCCGCCGGGCTCCATATTGGTCCGTACCATTGCCGCCGCATCCGCTCGGAGGGCCGTGCCGTGCGTCTCACCGCCGTTCAGCCCCGCCGCCTCCTCGCCCTGTGCGGCGCTGTCGTCTGGGCGGCAGCGTGCGGGGCGCCAGGCCCGAGCGCCGGCGACGGTCGGCTGCCGGGGGCGCCCACGGGCGTCACCGCGGCGGCGGGCAGCGCCGCCAGCGTGCACGTGATGTGGGACGCGGTGTCCTCGACTCCCCGCGTCCGGCTCTACGAGGTGTACCGCGGCGCCACCAAGGCGGCCGAGGTGCCGGCCTCCGAGCACATGGTGGACGTCCCCCGCCTCCGCCCCGCCACCGCCTACGTCTTCACCGTGCGGGCCCGCGACAGCGAGGGCCGGCTCGGACCGCCCAGCCGCCCGGTGCGCGCGACGACCCCGGCGGCGGTGGCCGCCGACGACACGGCACCCACCCGCCCGGGTCCGGCCCGCGGCCGGGTGATCGGCAGCCGTGAGGTCCAGCTGTCCTGGTCGGCGTCCCGGGACGACACGGCCGTGCTGTCGTACGACATCTACCAGGGCGGCTCGAAGATCCACAGCGTGGGCGGGAACCAGACGGCGACCGTGCTCACGGGCCTGCGGCCGGGTACCCGCTACGCCTTCTCCGTCCGCGCCCGCGACGCCGCCGACAACGTCTCCCCGCCCGGCGGCACCGTCCACCTGGCCACCCCGGGCTCCGACGACGGCCGCGGCACCGCGCCCACCGCCTTCCGCGCCGGCTGCCACCGCGACGGCGGCGCGTACTACCTCGACCTCTCCTGGACCGTGCCACGCACGGACGGCGTGGTCACGGAGTACCAGATCCACCTGGACGGACAGCCCGCCACCTCCCTGGTGTACGGGGGCGACGCCCCGCGCGACCGGGCGCGCTACAGCTTCTACGTCGGCCGGGAGGCGGGCGTCACGCATCGCGTACGGGTCCGCGCCAGGCTGCCCGACGGCACCTGGGGCGGCTTCTCGGCGGAGCGATCGGTGACGACGCGCTAGCCGGCGGCCGGCACCGGACGGAGCAGTCCGTCACCTGCCCGGCGGCGCTCCGCATGCATGAGGGGACGGCGCCGCGTTGGCTGACCCCGAGGCAGCACGGGCGTTTCCCGACCTCCGGCGGCACAAGGGATGTTCCGCCGACCGTGCCGCCGGAGGGCAGTCGACATGCGCAACTCTCAGCCTCTGATCCGGACCGGCCTGGCCGTGGCAGCCGCCGCCGCGCTGCCCGTCGCCCTGGCCGCCGCCACGCCCGCCGCCGCGCTGGGCTCGGGCATCTCGGTGAGTACCAGCGGGTCCACCGTGTCGGTGACGACCACGGTGTGCAACCAGACCGCGAGCAACGGCATGTGGGGCACCGCCTCACTGCTCAACAGCAGCCAGGCGAACTTCTCCCAGGGCCGCCAGGTGGCCCTGTCGGGGACGACCAGCATCCAGACGGCCGCCTGGCAGGGCGTCAGCCCCGGCACCTACACGGTGATCGTGATCTGCGCCTTCAACAACAGCACCGCGGGCACGCAGTCCGTCATCGTCTCGGCGGCCTCCGCGTCCCCCACCATCTCGGCCACCTCCTCGCCGTCGCCGTCGCTGGGCGTGATGGGCGGTTTCGGCGGCGCGGTGCGCGACTACGGCCCGGTGACACTCGGCGTGGGCAGCGCCCTGGTGGGGACGGGTGTCATCGCGACGGCCTGGTACCTGCGCCGCCGCACCAAGCCCCACCGGCTCTGAGCTTCACGCGTCCTCCGCGCCGGGCAGTTCGGCGCACTCCTGAAGCGCGTGGGCGAGCCACTGCGTCCAGAAGGTCTCCAGGTCGATGCCCGCCCGCAGCACGAGATGCCGCAGCCGGTCCTGGGCGCTGTCCCTGCCGGGCGGGAAGTCACGCTTCTCGATCTCCTCGTACTCCGCCAACTGCCGCTGGTGCAGGGCGAGATGGCGGCGCAGATCAGATTCGATGCCCTCGGTGCCCACGACGGCCGCCGCGCGCATCCGCAGCAGCAGCGTGTCGCGGTGCGGCCTCGGGTCCTGGGCGGCTGCGGTCCACCGCTGGAGTTCGGCTCGGCCCGCGGGCAGGACCTCGTAGCTCTTCTTCTGCCCGCGGGCCGGCTGCTCGGTGGGCAGCGCTCGGATGTGTCCCTCGGCCTCAAGACGTCCCAGCTCGCGGTAGATCTGCTGGTGCGTCGCCGACCAGAAGTAGCCGATCGACCGGTCGAACCGGCGGGTCAGCTCCAGCCCCGAGGACGGCTTCTCGAGCAGGGCGGTGAGGATCGCGTGCGGGAGGGACATGGAGTCATCCTAGGGACGGCCGCTACAGGGCGGCCGCGACCTCGGTGCCCTGCTTGACGGCGCGCTTGGCGTCCAGTTCCGCGGCCACGTCCGCCCCGCCGATCAGGTGCGTGCTGCGGCCGGCGGCGACCAGCTCCTCGTACAGGTCGCGGCGCGGCTCCTGGCCGGTGCACAGCACGATCGTGTCGACGGGCAGCACGGTCGACTCCTCACCGACGGTGATGTGGAGACCGGCGTCGTCGATGCGGTCGTAGCGCACGCCGGGCACCATGGTGACGCCCCGGTGCTTGAGCTCGGTGCGGTGAATCCAGCCGGTGGTCTTGCCGAGGCCGGCGCCGACCTTCGACGTCTTGCGCTGCAGCAGGTGCACGGTGCGCGGCGGGGCGGGGCGCTCGGGGGCGGCGAGTCCGCCGGGGCCCCGGTAGTCCATGTCGACACCCCACTGACGGAAGTACGTCGCCGGGTCCTCGCTCGCCTTGTCGCCGCCGTCGGTGAGGAACTCGGCGACGTCGAAGCCGATGCCGCCCGCGCCCAGGACGGCGACACGGTCGCCGACGGGCACGCCCTCGCGCAGGACGTCGAGGTAGCCCACGACGCTCGGGTGGTCGATTCCCGGGATGTCGGGGGTGCGCGGGGTGACACCGGTGGCCACGACGACCTCGTCGAAGTCGGCCAAGTCGTCGGCGGTCACGGGGGTGTTGAGGCGTACGTCCACGCCGTGCGCGTCGAGCTGGTGGCGGAAGTAGCGCAGGGTCTCGTCGAACTCCTGCTTGCCGGGGACCTTGCGGGCGACGTTCAGCTGGCCGCCGACCTCGCTCGCGGCGTCGAACAGCACGACGTCGTGGCCGCGTTCGGCGGCGGTCACGGCGCAGGCGAGTCCGGCCGGGCCGGCGCCGACGACGGCGACGCGCTTGCGCAACCGGGTGGGCGACAGCACGAGTTCGGTCTCGTGGCAGGCGCGCGGGTTGACCAGGCAGGAGGTGATCTTCCCGCTGAAGGTGTGGTCGAGGCAGGCCTGGTTGCAGCCGATGCAGGTGTTGATGGCCTCCGGTGTTCCGGCGGCGGCCTTGGCGACGAAGTCGGGGTCGGCGAGCATCGGCCGGGCCATCGACACCATGTCCGCGTACCCTTCGGCGAGCAACTCCTCGGCCAGTTCGGGGGTGTTGATGCGGTTGGTGGTGACGAGCGGGATCGACACCTCACCCATCAGGCGCTTGGTGACCCAGGTGTAGGCGCCACGGGGCACGGAGGTGGCGATGGTGGGGATGCGGGCCTCGTGCCAGCCGATGCCGGTGTTGATGATCGTCGCACCGGCCGCCTCGACGGCCTTGGCGAGGGTGACGACCTCGTCGAGGGTGGAGCCGCCGGGGACCAGGTCCAGCATGGACAGCCGGTAGACGATGATGAAGTCCTCGCCGACGGCCTCGCGCACCCGGCGCACGATCTCGACCGGGAAGCGCATGCGGTTGTCGTACGAGCCGCCCCAGCGGTCGGTGCGGTGGTTGGTCTGCGCGGCGATGAACTCGTTGATGAGGTAGCCCTCGGAGCCCATGATCTCGACGCCGTCGTAGCCGGCCTGCCTCGCGAGGCGGGCCGCGCGGGCGTAGTCGTCGATGGTCTGCTCGACCTCGGCGTCGGTGAGCTCGCGGGGCGGGAAGGGGCTGATCGGTGCCTGGAGGGGGCTCGGGGCGACCAGGTCCTGGTGGTAGGCGTACCGGCCGAAGTGCAGGATCTGCATCGCGATGCGGCCGCCGGCCCGGTGGACGGCCTCGGTGATCACCGTGTGCTGCTGGGCCTCGGCGTCGGTGGTGAGCTTCGCGCCGCCCTCGTAGGGGCGCCCGGCGTCGTTGGGCGCGATGCCGCCGGTGACGATGAGGCCCACTCCCCCGCGGGCCCGGGCGGCGTAGAACTCCGCCATGCGCTCGAAGCCGCGCTCGGCCTCCTCCAGGCCGACGTGCATGGAGCCCATGAGGACGCGGTTGGGCAGGGTGGTGAAGCCCAGGTCGAGCGGGTTCAGCAGGTGCGGGTAACGGCTCATCGGGCCCCTCCGTGCGCGGTGTCGTGTCTGTAGTTCTAGAGGACGGGCGAGGTTTTGTGCAACTAGTTGCACAACCATGGGGGCGTGACTCCGGCCACCGTCGGGCACAGTCACCGCATGACCGCGGAGACCGTCGAGCTGGCCCGGGAACTGATCCGCCGCCCGAGCCGGGGCGGGATCGACGACCACGGGCCCGTCCTCGCCGCCCTCGACGACTGGCTGGGCGCGCACGACCTGCCGCGACGGCGGCTGCGGGACGACTCCGGCCGGACGGTCGCCCTGCTCGTGGAGATCGCCGGCGGCCGCCCCGGGCCCTGGTGGACGCTGGACGCCTGCGTCGACACCGCTCCCTACGGCGACGAGGGCGCCTGGTCGTTCCCGCCGACCGCGGGGGACGTGGTGGACGGGTGGCTGCGGGGGCGGGGCGCGGCCGACTCCAAGCTGGCGGCGGCCCTGTTCTGCCGGATCGCCGCCGAGGTGCGCGAGCGGGCCGGTGAGCTGCGCGGGGGGCTCGCCGTGCTGCTGGACGCCGACGAGCACACCGGCCGCTTCGGGGGCGCCCGCGCGTATCTCGCGGACTCGGCGGCGGTGCGCCCGGCCGGGGTGATGATCGGCTATCCGGGGCCGGACGAGGTCGTGGTCGGCGGGCGGGGGCTGTGGCGGGCCACGCTCACGGTGCACGCCGAGACCGGCCACTCGGGATCGAGGCGTCCGGCGCCGGGGGCCGTCTCCCGCGCCGCCCGGCTGGTGCGGCTGCTGGAGGAGGCCGAACTACCGGACGCGGAAGGGGAGTTCCCGTTGCCACCCCGGCTGACGGTGACCTTCTGCCACGGCGGGGAGGGGTACTCGGTGGTCCCCGGGCGGTGCGAGGTGGGCGTCGACATCCGCACCACACCGGGCTTCGGCGCCGAGGACGCGGAGGCCGTCGTCCGCGCCGCGGCCACCGAGCTGGACGCGCGGCTGCCCGGCCCCCGGCCGACCGGAATCACGCCGGTGGCGTCCTGGCCGCCGTACCGCCTGGAGCAGGACCGGCAGCCGGCTGCGGCGCTGCTGGAGGCCGCCGCCCGTGAGGGGCTCGCCGTGCGGGCGAAGACCGCGGGGCCGTCGAACATCGGCAATCTGCTGGCGGCCGAGGGCATCCCGGCCACCGCCGGCTTCGGCGTCCACCACGAGGGACTGCACGGCGTGGACGAACGGGCCCGTCTGGCGGACCTGCCCAAGGTCCACGCCGTGTACCGCCGCACGGTCCTCACCCTGCTGTCCTGAAGCGCGCCCGAAGGGGCGCGGGGAACTGCGCGACCGGCCACGACGAAGCCGCGGCCCGCCACCCACCGCACCCGGCCCCGTACGTCTCAGCGGCTCTCCAGAACCACATGCAGCTCCCTCTCCTGGTCGCCCGAGGCGAAGGAGAGGTCGCGCACGGAGAACAGCGGATCCAGCGTGCTGCGCAGCCGCTCGATCGCCCAGTAGCCCCCCTGGGCGTCGACCGAGACCGAGGACGTCAGACGGGCGGGTGGCGGACAGGAGTGGGCGTCGGTGACCTCGAAGGTGCCGAGCCACACCATCGGCCGGGTCTCGTGCAGCTGCTGGGGCACCTCGTCGGCGCCGCGGTCGGACTCGAAGCACGCGCACAGCGCGTCGAACACGATCCGGGCGTCCTCCTTGCTGCAGCCACTGATCTCGAGGGAGACGGGCTCCTCGTGCGATCGTTCGCGGTCCATGTCCTGATCGCTCCTCTCGTGGAGGTGACGCGGCAGGGCGGGTTCCCCGCGAACCGCGTCACATCCCCAGAAAAGCACCACTGCGGTCAGCGGACCAGCGAGGGCTCAGCTCTTGGTGAACCGGTAGGTCTTGCTGTCCGTCAGCACGCAGAAGCCCGGCGAGACGACGATGACGCGCAGGGTGCCGTCCCGGCGGTCGTAGTCGATGCCCTCCGCCTCGAACGTGCCCGAGCAGGAGCTCCTGAGCGGCAGCTGCCGCAGCGCCGTGACATGTCCGGTGACGTCGGACGTGCCGTTCGCCGGAGCGGACAGGTCGATCTGCAGCAGGGGCTTGGTGACCCCGAACAACGTGCCCGCGGGGTCGTCCGAGGAGCACAGCAGCCGCGTGGCGGTGACGAAGTCGCAGCCCTGCACGTCGCGGACGGCGTGGTCGAGGACGACGGTGGAGACCTGCGGGAGGTTCGCCGAGGGCGACGTGGCCGCATCGACGCCGGGCGTCGGGAAGACGAGGAAGCGGCTCATGGTGCCGTACTCCCCGGACAGCATCCACTGTCCGTCGGGCGAGATCGCCACCCACGAGTTGTTCAGCGCCTCGCCGGCGCTCAGCGTGTGCGTGTACTCGGACCAGGCGCCGCCGGGCGCCTGCACCCGGAACATCTTCGCGGTGCCCGAGTCGGCCTGGTACGGCTCGACGTAGTAGCCGGTGGCGGAGACGTCGGGGTCGCCGACGTGGTTCCAGCCGCGACTGGAGACGGAGAGGGGGATGGTGCCGATGCCGGTGTAGCGGTTGGGGCTGCCGGCCGGGACCTCCACCGAGGCCAGCCCCTGGCTCTCGGTCAGCGGGTCGGCACGGTCGGAGCCCACCTCGGTCCAGGTGTCGGCGGCCGACGCGTGCGGCGCGGCCGACAGGACGGCGGCGGCGGCGAGGGCGAGGGCGGCGGTCAGGACGCAGTGACGACGTTGCCGGGCACGCAGGGGCATGCGAGGGCTCCTCGATGGGGGGCGGGGTGTTCCTCGGCGGCCAGTCTGTCCGGACCGGAGAGTCATGTACAGACCAAGTGGGTCTCGGAGGCTGCCGGTTCGGTGACACCGCGTACCCGGTAGTGTCGTCACCGCTACGGCGACGGCCCGGTCCTGTCGAGGGATGGTGCAGGTGTCGACGGAGACCTCACCAAGACGGTTGGGCGCGGTGGAAGATGGGGAGTCGGCACGGGGGACGGCGTGCCGCGCGAACGGCGAAGGCGGTGCCTGCCATGGGTCCACCCGGGTTTCCGGTGGCCGACGGCCACGAGCCGGTGCGGCCGAGCGGCCTGCTCGACGTGCTCGGCATGGCGTCGGTGGTGCTGGACGCAGAGGGCCGCATCGTGCTGTGGAGCCCGCAGGCCGAGGAGCTGTTCGGCTACCCGGCGCGTGAGGCGCTCGGGCAGTACGCGGCCCGCATCATGGTGCACGAGCAGCACCTCGACCTGGTGGTCAAGCTCTTCGCCGACGTCATGGTCACCGGCCAGAGCTGGGCCGGCGCCTTTCCCATCCGCCGCAAGGACGGCACCACCCGGCTGGTGGAGTTCCGCAACATGCGACTGCTGGACGACCGAGGTGACGTCTACGCGCTGGGGCTGTGCGCCGACCGCTCGACGGTACGGCGGCTGGAGCGGGACGTGGCACTGTCCACGCGCATGATCGCCCAGTCACCGATCGGGCTGGCCGTCCTGGACCTCGACCTGCGCTACGTCTCGGTCAACCCGGCACTCGAGCGGCTCAACGGCGTTCCGGCCGACAAGCTCATCGGCAGGTCGACGCGCGAGGTGCTGCCGCACCTGGACGTCGACGCCATCGAGTCGGCCGCGCTCGACGTGCTGCGCACCGGTCGCCCCCTCGTCGACCAGCTGACCGTCGGCCGGACCCCGGCGGATCCGGTGCGGGAGCACGCCTGGACGGTCTCCCTCTACCGCCTGGAGGACGCGGTCGGCACCGTGCTGGGCGTGGCCGCCATGGTCGTGGACGTCACCGAGCAGCACCGGGCGGGCGTCGAGGCGGAGGCCGCGCGGCGGCGGCTGGCCGTCATCGCGGACGCCACGACCCGTATCGGCACCACCCTGGAACTGGAGCGCACGGCGCGCGAGCTGGCCGAGGTGGCCGTGCCGGAGCTCGCCGACGTGGCGGCCGTGGACCTGCTGGACGCGGTGGTCGCGGGCAGACGCAGCATTCTCGGGCCGGCGGAGCCGGCGGTGATGCGCGCTCTGGCGGTGCGCGCGGACGACGCCCCGGAGGCGCTGCGGGCGGCCGACCCGCCGGGGCAGGTGGCCCGCTACGGCCCCGACCGCCTGGTCACCGAGTGCGTGCGCACGGGCCGGCCGGTCATGCTGGCCCGGGTCGAGGAGGCCGACCTGCCGCGCATCGCCCGCTCCGCCGAAGCGGCCGAGCGGCTGGCCCGGGCGGGCGTCCACTCCTATCTGGCCGTGCCGTTGATCGCCCGCGGCGAGGTGCTGGGCGCCCTCGACCTCAAGCGCACCCGCAACGCGCTGCCGTTCACCGAGGACGACCTGCTGCTCGCCCGGGAGCTGGCGTCCCGTGCGGCCGTGCAGATCGACAACGCCCGCTGGTACCAGAACGCCCGCGACACCGCCCTCACCCTGCAGCGCAGCCTGCTGCCCAGCCATCCGCCGGTCACCGGCGGCCTGGAGGTCGCCTCCCGCTACCAGCCGGCGGGCGCCACCAGCGAGGTCGGCGGCGACTGGTTCGACGTGATCCCGCTGGACGGCGGCAAGACCGCGCTGGTGGTGGGCGATGTGATGGGCAGCGGCATCACGGCCGCCGCCACCATGGGCCGGCTGCGCACGGCCACGAACACGCTCGCCTCGCTGGACCTCGACCCCGCCCGGCTCCTGGAGCACCTGGACCGCATCACCCAGGGCCTGGACCACTCCATCGCCACCTGCGTCTACGCCATCCACGACCCCGCGCTGCGGCAGTGCCGGATCGCCAACGCCGGGCACCTGCCACCCGTCCGGCTGCGCGAAGGCCATCCGCCGGAACTGCTCGAACTGCCCACCGGCGTGCCGCTGGGCGTGGGCGGCGTCGCCTTCTCCACCACCACGGTCGACCTGGACCCGGGCGACCGGCTGGTCTTCTACACCGACGGTCTCGTCGAGACCCGTCAGCATCCCCTCGACGAGCGCCTGGACGCGCTGCTGTCGCTGCTCGACGGGCCAGACCGCCCTCTGGAGGAGGTCTGCGACCTGTTGCTGCGCACGCTGCACCAGCCGGACAACTCCGACGACGTGGCCCTGCTCATCGCGCGGGTGCAGCGGCCGTAGCGACGGCCCGGGGCCCGCCAGAGGGGGCGCACCCGGTTCTCACAGCTACTGATTATCCGGTCCTTATCGCGCTCCTCGCACAATCACAGCTAGGCATGGCATGGGAATGCCGGGTGCCGTGACCGATGGGAGCGCGCCGTGACACACGATCCGCACAAGGAATCCGCCGCCGGTGGCGGGCCGTCCGAGCACTACGGCGAGACGGCACCGCAGTGGGAGGTGATGACGGGTCCGGGTGGCGCGCAAGCCGCTTCGGAACCGGCCTGGGACCGGGTGTGGCGGCGGCGCTCCGGCCGCGCCCGGGCGGTGATCGCGGCCACGACCGTCGCGGTGCTGGCCCTCGGCGGCACCGTCGCCTACGCCGCCACCGCGGGCGGTCCGGCCTCGGGCGCCACGCCGTCCGTGTCGGGGTCGGCCTCCCCGTCCCCGGACGGGCCCCGGGGCGGGCACGGCGGTCACTGGTTCGACTTCGGCGGCATGGGCGTGCACGGCGAGTCGACGGTGAAGGACCAGGACACCGGCAAGTGGGTGGTACGGGTCTGGCAGCGCGGGACCGTCGAAAAGACCGGCGGGGATCAGGTCACCGTCAAGAGCGAGGACGGCGCCGTGTGGACGTGGACCGTCGACTCGGGCACCACCGTCCTGCACGACGGCACCAGGGGCAGCGGAGCCGGCGCCCTGAAGAAGGGCGACACGGTCTTTCTGGTGGGCACCCGCTCGGACGGCGGAACCAGGACGGCACTGCGGGTGCTGTCCGGCAGCTTCGACGGCAAGGGGCCGGGCGGCAACCGCTCCGACCCGCACTGGCGCGGTGGCTTCCCGGGCCACGGCCGGCACGGCTGGGGCATGCCCGACCCCTCGGTGAGCCCCTCGGGCAACGGGGCTACGACGTGACGGGGCGGGGCCGGGCCTGACGCGGCGGCTCCCCCGGCCGCTGCCCGCCCCGCCGACGCATTCCCACGGCTTGTGCGTGAACGGACGCCGCGGGACGCCACCACGTCAGGGTGCCCGGCCCGCCCTTGAACGGCCCTCGCACCGGCCCGACCGCGCTACGGCCTGACGCCGATCACCACCTGCGCGTACAGCTCGTCGGAGACCGCGGTCGTGGTCCTGAGTCCGGCGCCGGAGAACGCGTCGACGGCCGTCTCCGCCTGGCGTTCGCTGGTCTCCACCAGCACACATCCCCCCGGTGCGAGCCAGTCCGGCGCCTGATCGGCGACGCGGCGCAGGACGTCCAGGCCGTCCGTGCCGCCGTCGAGGGCGACGAGCGGTTCATGGTCGCGGGCCTCCGCGGGGAGCAGGCCGACGTCGCCAGTGGGGACGTAGGGCACGTTGGCCGCCAGGATGTCGATCCGGCCGCGCAGGTCGTCGGGGAGCGCCTCGAACAGGTCTCCCTCGTGGACCTGCCCGCCGGCGCCGGCGATGTTGCGGCGGGCGCAGCGCACGGCGGCCGGGTCGATGTCGGCGGCGTGCAGTTCCACGGCGCCGAGGGCGGCGGCCAGGGCCGTGCCGACTGCGCCCGAACCGCAACACAGGTCCACCACGACCGTCGCCTCGGGGGCGTGGGCGAGGGCCTGTTCGACGAGGAACTCGGTACGGCGGCGGGGCACGAAGACGCCGGGTTCGACGGCGATCCGCAGGCCGCGGAACTCGGCCCAGCCCAGGACGAGTTCGAGGGGAAGTCCGGCGGCCCGGCGCTCGACGAGCGCGGCCAGCTCGTCCGGTGTGCGGGCGGCGGCGAGGAGCAGCCGGGCCTCGTCCTCGGCGAAGACGCAGCCCGCGGCACGCAGCGCGGTCACGACCGAGTCACGGACGGTCAGGGGGAAGGGTGGCATGGAGCCGAGAGCCTTTCGATGGAGCGAAGGGCGCTCTCGCGGTCGCCTAGCGGCGGTGATCCGCGTCGACGTGAGGAGCGAGCACCCGAGCTGACACAGCGGTAATGGGTCTCGCCTCCTCGGTCACCGGCGGCCGGGGCGATCCGCGGCCGGACGGCAACATTACCCCAACGCTCAGACACCGACGGCCTCCTCGGCCTCCTCCTCTTCGGCCTCTTCCGCCTCCTGCGCCGCCACGTCCTCGCACACCGCCGAAGGGTCCGCGACCGCGGGCGCCTTCGCCCGCTCGTGGGCCGCAGCGACCGCCGTGACGGCGAGGCCGAGCAGCAACCAGACCGTCAGCGTCCAGAGGTTCTTCGACAGGCCGTCACGGCCGAAGTAGAGCAGGCTGCGCACGCCTTCGACGAAGCCCGCGCCGTTCCAGAAGGCGTGCAGGGTGCCGAAGAAGGCGTTCTGCAGGTCGGGCCGGAACAACCCGCCGGAACTGGTGAAGTTGAGCATCACGAACAGCACCATCATGGCGAGGGTGGTCCAGCGCCTGAGGAAGGTGTGCAGGCCCACGCCGACGAAGAGGATGCCGGCCGAGTACAGCCAGGCCATGCCCCACACCCCGGCGAGGTCGTGGTGGGCGAGGTGGAAGACGGGTCCCGCAAGCAGCGCGCCGATGCCGCTGACGACGACGGAGACGCCGAGGGCCAGCAGGGCGCGAATCCGCATGGACAGGGCGCCGCCGGCGGCGCCGAGGGCCGCGACGGAGGCGTAGGAGCCGATGCTCAGGGCGATCAGCAGGAAGAACAGGCCCTGTCCGGTGGGGTCGTCGTCGGCCGGGGCGGCGATGTCCGTGACCTTCAGGGCGGCACCCCGCTCGGCGGCGACGGGGGCGAAGACCTTCTCCGCCGCCGTGGCGTCCATGTCGGAGGCGGCGGTGGCGACGACGAGCTCCGGCGCCTTCTCGCCGGGCACGTAGGCGCCCGTGATGTCCCGGGACCTCAGCAGGCCGACGGCCTCGGCCCGGGTGCCGACCGTGCGGACGTCGAGCCGGTCCCCCGCCTCGTCCTTGAGGGTCTGGGCGAACACCTTCGTCCCGGGGCCGGAGCCGATGACGGCGACGGGCAGGTGATGGGGCTGCGGGGTCACGAACGCCCCCATGTACGCGAGTCCCATGCCGATGCACATCAGCAGCGGGGTGATCAGATGCGTGAGCACGTGGCGCAGTGCCGGGGTCCTCATCGCTCACCGCCTCCAAATAGTTGGCTTATACAACTCTCGTTTCAAGTTGTACTATACAACCAGTGGCGTGAGGGAGGTTCCGGTGGACGCGGACGAGGCGGTGGAGACGATCCAGCGCGAGATGACGGCTTTCGCCCGGCGGGCCCGGGCCTCGGCGGGGCGCATGCATCCCGAGCTGTCGCTCGTGTCGTACACACTGCTCGGGCACCTGGAGGAGTGCGACGGCTGCCGGGCCACCGATCTGGCGGCCCACTACGCCCTGGACAAGTCCACGGTGAGCCGTCAGGTGGCGGCGCTGGAGCGGGCCCGGCTGGTCGAGCGGCGCCTGGATCCGGACGACCACCGGGTGCAGGTCCTGCACCTGACCGAGGCGGGCCGCCGGATCCTCGCCCAGGTGACGGACAGCCGCCGGGCCGCGTTCCGGGAGCGGCTGGCGGACTGGCCGGAGGAGGATCTGCGGCGGTTCGCCGGCTATCTGGCGCGCTACAACGCGTGGGCCACGCCCGGCGAGGAGGGCTGAGGCGCTGCCGGTTCCCTCGCCCGTGCGAGGTGTTCGGGGGCACGGGCCGCCAGGAAGGCGGTCGTGCGGCGGAGCCGGAAACCGAGGGCCTCGTACAGGCGGATGGCGCCGGTGTTGCGGGCGGAGGTGTGCAGGAACGGGGTCTCGCCGCGCTCACGGATGCCGTGGGCTACGGCGAGGATCAGGCGGGTCGCCAGTCCCTCGCCGCGGACGGCGGGGTCGGTGCAGACGGCGCTGATCTCGGTCCAGCCCGGGGGACGCAGCCGCTCCCCCGCCATCGCCACCAGAACGCCGTCGCGGCGGATGCCGAGGTAGGTGCCGAGCTCGACGGTGCGCGGCAGGAAGGGACCGGGCCGGGTGCGCGCGACCAGGTCGAGCATGTCGGGCACGTCGGCGGGGCCGAGCCGGACGGCCTCCGCGTCCGGCGCGGCGGCCAGGCCGTCGTCGACGAGCTGCACGCCCTCGACACGGAAGACGACTTCCCAGCCGGCGGGCACCTCGGGGCAGTAGCCGTTCAGCGGCACCTCCGCTCCGGGGCCCGCGAGCGCGGCCAGGTCGGCCCAGTCGCCGGCGTCGGGTTCGTCGGGCAGCGCGAGCCACGGCGAGACGTCCACCGGATAGCGCAGCACCCGTCCGCGCCGCTCGGCGAACCGGGCGTGCGGGCCGGTCAGGGAGGCGAGGGCAGGATTGTCGAGGACGTGGCTCATCCGGCGGCCTCGACGACGATCTCGTCCCGGACTCCGGCACCCGCGGCCTCCGTACCGCCGTTCCGCGTGCCGCCGTACGTCTTCGGCATGTGCTCTCCCTCTCCCTCGCGCTCACCCCTGCCACAGGCGGCAAGCAAGATCGGGGGGCGGTTGTTCCCGGGGCCCGGAAGACGTCACACGCCGTTGACGATCGCGGGGTGCCCGGCCCCGGGGCATACCTGACGTGCACGTACGGTTGAATGCGTGAGAACCGACCTCCCTCCCGCTGGATCCGTATGAACGTCACCCGAGGCTTCACCGGCCGTCCCCGCGTCGCCGATCCGGGCCTGCCGCCCGGCCAGTACGACGCGGGCGACGACTGGCCCGTGCTGTCCGCCGAGGTCACGCCCGAGCTGGCGGCGGCCGAGTGGACCTTCCGTGTCGACGGGCTGGTGGAGCGGCCCCGGACCTGGGACTGGGAGCAGGCGCACGCGCTGCCCGGCTCGGCGTACGACGGCGACATCCACTGCGTGACGGGCTGGTCCAAGTTCGGCGTGCGGTTCGCGGGCGTGTCCCTGGACGCGTTCCTCGACGCGGCGCGGCCCCTGGCGTCCGCCACGCACGCCGTCGCCTACGCGCACACCGGGTACACCGCCGGTCTCCCCCTGGCGGACCTGACCGGCGGGAAGGCGTGGATCGCCTGGGAGTACGACGGCAAGCCGCTGCCCGCCGAACACGGCGGTCCCGCACGGCTGCTGGTGCCGCATCTGTACTTCTGGAAGAGCGCCAAGTGGATCGCGGGCATCCGGCTCCTGGACCACGACGAGCCCGGTTTCTGGGAGCAGAACGGCTACCACGAACGCGGCAACCCGTGGGAGGAGCAGCGGTACTCCGGTGACTGAGCGACCGACCCAGACCCGCCCTGTGTTCGTTCCCCCGACGCGCTTCGCCGTGCCCGGCCGCATCGAGGTGAGCGACGGGGGCGCAGCGCGGTGGCAGACCGCGACGCTGACCGAGATCCGGCGCGAGACGCCGCGCGCCTCGACGTTCCGGTTCGCGGTGCCGGCCTGGACGGGGCATCTGCCCGGCCAGCATCTGATGCTCCGGCTCACCGCCGAGGACGGCTACGTGGCCCAGCGCCACTACTCGATCGCCTCCGCGCCGGACGACCGCGGGCACATCGAGCTGACCCTCGACCACGTCGACGGCGGCGAGGTCTCGGGCTGGTTCCACTCGGCGGCGCGGCCCGGTGACCGGGTGGAGGTGCGCGGCCCGGTGAGCGGCTTCTTCGCCTGGCCCGGCAACCGGCCGGCGCTGCTGATCGGCGCCGGCTCCGGTGTCGTACCGCTGATGTCGATGGTGCGCCACCACCGGGCGCGCGGCCTGGACGTGCCGCTGCGGCTGCTGGTGTCCGCGCGCGGTCCGCGGGAGCTGATCTACGCGCGGGAGTTCGGCGCGGAGACGACACCCGTCTTCACCCGGAGCGCTCCCGAGGGCGTGCCGGTGGGGCGTCTGGCCGCCTCCCATGTGGCGCCGCTCCTGGCCGACGGTCCTCCCGGTGGCTGGGAGGCCTATGTGTGCGGCTCGAACGCCTTCGCCGAGCACGCCTCCCGGCTGCTCGTCGCGGCCGGCCAGCCCGTCGACCGCATCCGGATCGAGCGCTTCGGCTGACGCCGTGCCTCCGCGTTCCACGGTGAGCGATCTTGCCGTCGCCGGGTACCCGCTTCCCCGGGAACTCGCGCGCGCACGCGGCGCGGAGGGACAATACGGACCGGACCCCATCAGTCCCTCCGGCTCCGGTCACGGCGGGGAGGTCGAGATGCGAACCCGGGTGCGCGGCTGGCGCTGGCGGCGCAATCCGCTGCGGCGCCGGTCGGACGTCGTCGAGGCGTGGACGGTGCTGGCCGTCGCCGTGCTGCTGCTCGTGGGCGCCCCGCTGGCGGGGGCGATCGCCGGCTGGTGGGCGCACGACCACGCGCGGGCCGTCGCGGCCGCGGACCGGGCCGCACGCCACCAGGTGCGGGCCGAGGTCGTCGGCACCCCGCCCGACAGGCCCACCACCACACCGGGCGGCCGTGACCACGCCTACCCCGTGCGAGTGCGCTGGGCGGACGGCGCGGCCAGGACGCACACCGCGCAGGCGCGCGTCCCGGCGGGCACCCGGCGCGGCGACACCGTCGACGTGTGGTTCGACTCCCGCGACCGCAGCGTCCCCCCGCCACCGGGAGAGAGCCAGATCTGGCAGCACACGGTCACCATCGGCACATGCGCCGCGGGCGGCGCGGCCGCCCTGGTGCTCCTGGCCAACGTCGTCGCACGCCGCGTGGCCACCGGCCACCGGCTGGGCGAGTGGGAACGGGAGTGGGCGCGCACCGAGCCGCATTGGACGCGCCGGCAGGCCGGAGGGCCGTAACCCGGTGAGGCCCTACCTCTGAGCAGGCCCGCCCGGCCGACGGGGTTCGTCCGATCCGTCGGACAACGACACTCCCTGCCCCGATGACCAGCGGGTTCCTCACCAGTGGCGGATTCCCGCCGGCGAGCGGCCGGGCGGCACAGGTCTGGCGAGTCGTCCGACCACCCACGTACGGTGTGATCACCCGTTCGGTCCCGACTTTAAGGCGGTCCTGCATGGCCCTGTTCGACCTCCCCCTCGACGAACTCCGCGAGTACCGCAGCGCGTCCGCCGAGCCCACGGATTTCGACGCGTTCTGGTCCAAGACCCTCCAGGAGGCCCGCGAGCACGACCTGGACGCCCGCTTCGAGCCGGTCGACACGGGGCTGACGACGGTCCAGGTGTACGACGTGACGTTCGCCGGGTTCGGCGGGCACCCGGTGAAGGGCTGGCTGACGCTTCCCGCCGGCACGGACGAACCGGTCCCGCTGGTCGTGGAGTTCATCGGGTACGGCGGCGGACGCGGGCTCCCGCACGAGCATCTGCTGTGGGCGTCCACGGCCCGCGCGCACTTCGTGATGGACACGCGCGGCCAGGGCAGCGCCTGGGGCGGCGGTGGCGGCACCGCGGACCCGATGGGCGGCGCCCCCGCCTACCCGGGCTTCATGACCCGGGGCATCGACGCGCCCGAGAACTACTACTACCGCCGTGTGTTCACCGACGCGGTGCGCGCCGTCGAGGCGGCGCGTTCGCATCCGCTGACCGACGCCTCGCGCACGGTGGCCACCGGCGGCAGCCAGGGCGGCGGCATCACCATCGCCGTGGGCGGCCTGGTCCCGGATCTGGTCGCGATCGCCCCGGACGTGCCGTTCCTGTGCGACTTCCCGCGGGCCACCACTCTGACGGACCGTCACCCCTACCGGGAGATCGGCCTGTTCCTCAAGACCCACCGCGGCCGTGCCGAGGACGCCCTGCGCACCCTGTCCTACTTCGACGGCGTCCACTTCGCCTCCCGCGGCCGCGCGCCCGCCCTCTTCTCGGCGGCCCTGGAGGACCAGACGTGCCCGCCCTCGACGGTCTACGCGGCGTTCAACGACTGGGCGCACGACGACAAGCGGATCGAGGTGTACGAGTTCAACGACCATGAGGGCGGGGGGCCTTACCAGCAGGCGGCCAAGCTGAAGTGGCTGCGGGCGTACGCCTGAGAGGCCAAGCATGGGGACACGTGAGGCCGCGGAACGCTTCGTCAGGGTCTGGGAGCGGGCCTGGGCCGCGCACGACGTGGACGCACTGCTGCGGCTGTATGCCGAGGAGTGCGTCCACCGGTCCATGCCGTTCCGCGAGCCGCACCGGGGCCGGGCCGAACTGGCCGACTACCTGCGCTGGTCCTTCGGGCGGGAGCGGGTGACGGACGTGCGCTTCTCGGCGCCGGTCGTCGGCCCGGACGGGGTGGCGGTGGCCGAGTTCCGGGTGCTCGCCGAGGAGGAGGGAGTGCCGTCCACCCTGGCGGGCTGCGTGTTCGTGCGGTTCGACGAGGAGGGGCTGGCGGTCGCGACACGGGACTACTGGCACACGGCGGACGGTCACGGGGAGCCGGCCGGCGACCTGTTCTTCCTTTGACCCTGCCTGCCGTCCGGAGACCTGTTCCTTCTCTCGGCCTTCCCTCCTGTCGGCGACCTGTTCCTCCTCTCGACCTTCCCTCCAGTCCGACCAGTCGGTACGTTCAGGGGGCCCGGATCGCGGCCGTGCGGCCCGGGCTTCCGGCGGACGACGGAGGGGCCCATGACGGAACGCGAGCCAGTCGCGCAGGGACACTGCGACGCGCGGTTCGAAGCGGTGCGGACGGCGTTCGAGGAGAACTTCCGCGAACGCGCGGAGCTGGGCGCCGCCGTCACCGTGATCGTCGGCGGCGACGTCGTGGTGGATCTGTGGGGCGGCTGGGCCGACGCCGACCGCACGCGCCCCTGGGAGCGGGACACCCTGGTCAACGTGTGGTCGACGTCGAAGGGGCCGACCGCCCTGTGCGCGCACGTCCTGGCGGACCGGGGCCTGCTCGACTTCGACGCGCCGGTGGCCGACTACTGGCCCGAGTTCGCCGCGGCCGGCAAGGAGAAGGTCCTCGTACGGCATCTGCTGTCGCACCGCTCCGGTCTGGCGGGCCTGCGCGAGCCGCTCTCGGTCGAGCAGCTCTACGACTGGGAGCTGACGACGCGGCGGCTGGCGGCCACGGAGCCGTGGTGGGAGCCGGGAACGGTCTCCGGCTATCACGCACTCACCTTCGGCCACCTGGTCGGGGAGGTCGTACGGCGGATCTCGGGGTGGTCGCCCGCGGCGTTCCTGGAGCGGGAGGTGACCGGACCGCTGGGGATCGACTTCACCATCGGCCTGCCGGAGAAGGAGGCGGGGCGGGCCGCCGAGCTGGTGCATCCCCCGGCCGCCTCCGACAGCGAACAGGGCGCCGCCTTCGGCCGGTTGACGCCCGCGGTGCTCGCCGCACTGGCCAACCCCCTGGTGGGCGCGGCCGAGGCGAACACGCCGCAGTGGCGGGCCGCGGAGATCCCGGCCGCGAACGGGCACGGCACCGCGCGGGCGGTCGCCGCCCTGTACGGGATCTTCGCGGGACGCGGGTCGTACGGCGGGCGGCGCGTGCTGTCGCCCGAGGCGGCGGAGCGGGTGCGCGAGGGGCAGGGCAGGTGCCGGGACCTGGTGCTCGGCGCCGGACTCGACGGCGAGACGGAGATCGGGCTGGGCCTGTGGCTGAGCGGGCCGAACGGCTCCTACGGGCCCAACCCGAGGGCTTTCGGACACGACGGCTTCGGCGGCTCCTGCGGGCTCGCCGACCCCGAGGCGGGGGTGTCACTGGGGTACGTCATGAACCGGATGGGGCCTCATATCGCCGACGACCCACGGAAGACGGCACTGATCGAGGCCCTCTACAGCGCCTTGTGAGCGGGGGCGCGCGGCGGGCCGGTTTCGGCCGAACCGCCCGCCTGCCCTTCCCTGGTGGTTTAGACCAATGCTAGATCTGGTGGCGCACCGAGCCCGCACGGCTACCGCACGTCACCAACAGGAGGCGCGGCATGGCCCGCACCACTCCGCACGCCCACTCCCCCGTCACCGGCCCGCCGCTGTACTGGCGCGTCGCCACGCGTCTGTTCGACGACCTGCGCGACGGCCGCATCCCGCCGGGCGAACGCCTGCCGAGCGAAAGGAAGCTGGCCGAGCATCTGGGGGTCAGCCGGGAGACCGTACGGCAGGCGCTGGAGGTGCTGCGCCGGGACGGCCTGGTCGCCACCGACCGGCGCGGCAGCCACGCCACGCTGCCCGGCGCGGCGGTCCGCAGCCCGTCCTCGCTGACGTTCCCGGTGGGCGCCCGGCACACCGACCCCGGCGGCGCGGTCGACCGGGCCACGGTCACCTGGGAGCCTCCCCCGCCCGAGCACGCCGAGGCCCTCGGTCTCGCCGCGCACCGGCCGACGCTGGTGCACCGCTACGAGTCGACGGGCGCCGACGGCCGGGGCCGCCGTACCGCCGTGACCTCCTTCTCCGCCGTCGCCCTGTCGGAGGTGGAGGAACTGGCCCGCTACCGCGACCGCGCCGACGGCGCCGCCACGGCCCAGCTGCGCCGGGCCTACGACTGGATGCGCAAGGCGGGCCTGACCCTGCACCACCGCGACTCCATCACCCCGCTCGCCGACGCCCCCTCGGTGCGGGTGAGACGGCGCGTGCACGACCAGTACGCGCGACCGCTGGAGATCACCGACCTACTGGTCGACGCCCAACAGGAGGCCCTGGTGTACGAGTTCACGCTGCCGTCGGCGGGCTGAGCGGTCGGGGCCACGCTCGTGGCGGACCGCCGGGGCGGGCCGAACGGCCCCCGCGTCGCACCTTCCGGCCCTGCTCGGGCGGCCATACGACGGCGATCCTGAAAGAGGGGACTGCGTGCGGCGCGGCGCGCCCGGGGCCGCCGCGCCGGGACCGGAGGTGGGCCATGACCGGACCTGTCGTCGTCGGAATCGACGGCTCCCCGGCCGGGACGACGGCCGCATGGTGGGCCGCCCGCGAGGCCGCGACCAGGGGACGGCCGCTGCTGCTGCTCCACTCCTGGTCCACGCAGCCGCTCGACGTGCCCCTCGCCCATGAGGCGCTCGGCAAGCAGCAGAACGGCGGGCGGCTCCTGCAGCGGACCGAGACCGAACTGCTGCACCACTACCCCGGTCTGACGCTGACCACGGAACTGACGTCGACGCCCGCCACGGAGGCGCTGCTGGACCTCGGCGGGCTCGCGGAGCTGCTGGTGCTCGGCAGCCGCGGACACGGCTCCACGGCGAGCTTCCTGCTGGGTTCCACCAGCCTGTACGTCCTGGGCCGCGCCCGGTGTCCGGCCGTCGTGGTCCGGGCCGGCGATCCGGCGGTCGAGGACGGTTCGGGCCGTCCACTGGCGGCCGACCGCGGCGAGGTCGTGGTCGGTGTCAAGGAGACGGGCCGGGCCGCCGACCCGCTGCTCGAGTTCGCGTTCACGGCGGCCGACCGGCGCCGGGCCCGGGTGCGCGCGGTGCGGGCGCTGCAGTCGTTCGGCACGGTCGCCCCGGTGCACGCGATGGCCGCCGGTCACGCCGACAGCCGCCACGAGGCGGAGGAGCACGCACGTCTCGCGGCCGCACTGGCCCCTTGGCGGGAGAAGTTCCCCCACGTCCGGGTGGTGGAGCAGGTTGCGGCAGGACCGGCCGCCGCGGTGCTGTTGTACGCGGCGGAGCACAGCGAACTCACCGTGCTGGGGCGCCGGCGCAACCCCTCGCACCTGACCTGGAGGCTCGGGCCGGTGGCCCACGCGGCCCTGCACCACATGCCGTGTCCGGTCGCAGTCGTCCCGCACGACTGACCCGGCCGGCGGGCCCGCGTGCCGGGGCAGGACCGTTCAGCCGGCGCACCGCACATGGTCGAACGCCTCGGCCTCATAGCACGAGGGACATGTCACGCGCCGCGCGAGCCGGCGGCCGACGCCCGGCCCCGAGCCGGGGGCGCGCTCCGTCAGCCGTCCGACGACGTGGGCGTGCCGCAGGCACACTCCGCAGCCGCAGCGGTCGCACACCGCGACCGCCGGGGCCGTCGTGTCCTTGAGCGCGCAGTCGTAGCAGTTCACGACGCACCTCCCTGACCCGCGTTCCGCACTCTCATCGTCCCGCCCGACGCGGTGTCCGGCGCCGGGCCGGTCGGGCCTTTCCCGGGACCGACGGCCCAGCCCCGGGCGCCGTGACCGCCCTGCGCCCTCAGGACCTGACGGCCCGCACGAGGCGCACCCGCGGGCTGCCGTCGCTTCGCCGCCCGAACTCCGGCAGGGCCTCCAGGCCGACGCGGAATCCGGCGCCCTCCAGCTCCCGCCGGACGTCCCCGAGCCGGAAGTCCCGGTAGTACATGACGAAGGGCGGGCGCCACACGGCGTTGCGCACCCGCATGACGGCGTCGAAGCCGAGCAGCATCCAGAAGGCGGGCGACGAGGGCCGGGGCGGCGCGAGCACGGGAAAGGCGAAGCAGCCGCCCGGCCGGAGCACGGAGTGCACCTGCCGGAACAGGCCGGGTAGTTCGCCGGGCAGGAAGTGGCCGAACGCCCCGAAGCTGACCACCAGATCGAAGGCCGGTCCGAACGGCAGCGCCCGGACGTCCGCCCGCACCCAGGAGACCTCCGGCCCCGCCGGCCGGACGTTCTGCCGGGCCACGGCGAGCATCCCGGCACTGAAGTCGACGCCCGTCACGCTCTCCCGGCAGACCCGGCCGAGCACCTCGACCCCCGCGCCGGTGCCGCAGCACAGGTCGAGCCCCGCCGCGTAGGGCCCGGTCCGGGCGAGGGCCGCCGCGACGGCCTCCAGCACCGACTCGGGCGTCCGGAAGGGCGTGTGGTCGAACTTCGGGGCGAGCAGGTCGTATCCGCGCTCGACGGACGAGAGCGCCTGGACGGCGAGTTCACGCAGGCTGGGACCTTCGGGGCTGAACATCTCGGTCAGCTTAGGGGAACCGGTCGTGGACAGGGGCACACCTCCTGGCTAGTCTCATCGGCACCTATTCCACTAGTTCACTATGGAGTGAGCGATGCGCGCGTTCCGCGAAGCGGTCGAGGCGGGTGATCTCGACGCGGTCGAGGCACTGCTGGCGGAGGACGTCGTGTTCTCCAGCCCGGTGGTGTTCAAGCCGTACCCGGGCAAGGCGATCACCGCGGCGATCCTGCGGGCGGTGGCGCAGGTCTTCGAGGACTTCCGCTACGAGCGCGAGCTCGCCGGGCCCGACGGCCGCGACCACGCCCTGGTGTTCGCGGCCCGGGTGGGCGACCGCGAGCTGACGGGCTGCGACTTCCTCCACCTGGACGAGAACGGCCTGATCGACGAATTCACCGTCATGGTGCGGCCGTTGTCGGGTGCGCAGGCGCTGGCGGCGGCCATGGGCGCCCGCTTCGAGGAGATCGCCAAGGAGGCGGAGGCACGGTCGACCTCCACTTCCTGACCCCGGACCGGGTGCCCGCCCTCACCCCGGCCGGCACTGCGCGAGCCGCTTCCGCAGGAACCTCCGTTCGGCGTCGTTCCGCACCAGTTGCAGGGCCCGCTCGTATGCCGCGGCCGCCTCGGCCGTCCGTCCGTCGCGGCGCAGCAGGTCGGCCCGGGTGGCGGGAAGCAGGTGGTAGTCGGCGAGGTCGCCGTCGCGTTCCACTTCGGCGACCAGGGCGAGTCCGGCGTCCGGGCCCTCGGACATGCCGACGGCGACCGCGCGGTTGAGGCGTACGACGGCGGAGGGCACGAAGCGGAGCAGGGCGCCGTACAAGGCGGCGATGTCGGCCCAGTCCGTGTCGTCGGCCGTGGCGGCGTTCGCGTGGCAGGCCGCGATGGCCGCCTGGATCTGGTAGGGCCCGGGCCGGCCGCGGCGCAGGACCGTCTCCACCAGCGCGGTGCCCTCGTCGATCTCGGCACGGTCCCAGGCGCTGCGGTCCTGGTCCTCCAGGGTCACCAGGTCGCCGGCGGCGTCCACGCGCGTGTGCCGGCGCGCGTCGTGCAGCAGCAGGAGGGCGAGCAGGCCGAGCGTCTCCGGTTCGTCGGACATCAGGCGGGCAAGCAGCCGGGCGAGGCGGACGGCCTCCGCGCACAGGCCGGTGCGCACGAGTTCGGCTCCGGAGGTGGCGGCGTAGCCCTCGTTGAACAGGAGGTAGACCACGCCGAGGACGCCGGTGGTGCGTTCGGGCAGGAGGTGGGCGGGCGGCACCCGGTAGGGGATGCCGGCGTTGCGGATCTTCCGCTTGGCCCGCACCAGGCGCTGGGCCATGGTCGCCTCGGGGACCAGGAAGGCGCGGGCGATCTCCGGCGTGGTCAGGCCCGCGAGGGTGCGCAGGGTCAGGGCGACCCGGGCCTCGACGGGCAGGGCGGGGTGGCAGCAGGTGAAGATCAGGCGCAGCCGGTCGTCCTGCACGCCGCTGTCGTCGCGGTCGTACTCGGGGTCGTACGGCTGCTCGTCACGGGCCGGCACGGCGGCCTCCCGGAGTCTGGCCGCCCCGACCGCCCTGCGGCGCAGGACGTCGAGGGCGCGGTTGCGGGCGGTGGTGGTCAGCCAGGCGCCGGGGCGGCGCGGGACGCCGTCGCGCCGCCACCGGTCGAGGGCCTGGGTGAAGGCGTCCTGCGCGCACTCCTCGGCCAGGTCCCAGTCGCCGGTCACCCGGATGAGGGTGGCCACGACCTGGCCCCATTCCTCGCGGAAGGCGGCGGCGACGGCCGCCTCGACGTCGTCCGTGGCACTCACTCCCAGACCGGCCGTACCTCGACCGAACCGCCGTACGCGTAGGGGTGCCCGGCGGCCAGGGCGATCGCCTCGTCGAGGTCCTCGGCGTCGACGAGGGCGATCGCCGCGAGGTCCTCTTCCGACGGCGCGAACGGTCCGTCGCCGAGCAGGACTTCACCGTCCCGGACGCGGACGGTGGTGGCGTCCACGGCCGGTCGCAGCCGCACCCCGCCGGTGACCTCCGGGCGGTCCATGCCTCCGGGCGGGGGTTCCTCGCCCCCTTCCGGGAGGCGGGCCAGCAGGGCGTAGCGCATCACGCCCCCTTCAGGGACACGGCGTGCTCGTGGGTGATCAGCCGGCGCAGCCCGGTGTCGCGGTAGCCGGCGGTCACCCGCAGCGTCTCGTCGAGCGCCGTGCCGTCGGCGCGGGCCGCCGTCAGCCGCACCAGGGCGTGGGTGAAGCCGACGCTCTCGTCGACCTGGACGCGCAGGTCCAGCACCTCGCGCGTCACCGGACCGGTGACGGACGCGAACAGCTCCCGCAGCGCCTCCCGGTGGGCGCCCAGGCCCTGGCGTTCCTCGCCGTCGGCGAGGTGGAAGACGGCCGCGTCCGGTGTGTAGCAGGCGAGCGCGCGGTCCAGGTCGCGGGCGTGGAAGGCGGCGGTGAGTTCCGTGTCGAGGGCGCGGATCGCGCTCTCGGCGTCGTCCTCGCCGACCATCGGCCAGAACGGCCGTACCTCCATGGCGCCGATGGCGGCCACGGGGTGCGCGGCGGCCGCCTCGACCGCCTCCTCCAGACTGTCGCACTCCAGGACGTCGAATCCGGCGACGTACTCCTTGGTCTCGGCGAAGGGACCGTCGGTGCGCAGGACCTCGCCTCCGCGCACCCGTACGGTGACCGCCTCGGCGGGCAGGGCCAGTCGGTGGCCGTGCAGGCGTGCGCCGCGCTCCCCGAGTTCCTCCACCCAGGGTTCGACGGGTGCCATGCCGGAGGCGTCGGCGGTGTCGTCGCCGCAGACGAGCAGCATGTACTTCATGGGGTCCTCCCGGTCGTCATCAGCTTCCTACACCCCACCGACGAACGGGACCGGCCGCAATCGACACCCGGCTGTGCGGAATAGGCCGGGACACCGTCTTGTTGACGCCGGTGAGCAGTAGAGCGGTTTGGGTCCGCGGCCCCTGTGGTACCGTCCTGCTAGCACTTGTGTACGCCCCGTTGAGGGCGCCGGTGCCGTTTCACCTCAGTCGGCCGACCGCCCGCCGTCCTCCGGCCGGCGCACCGGCTTTCCACCACCACCCCGTGACCGGCGCGTTCACCGCCCCGCACCGAGGTGCCGTTCCCGCCGCCCAAGGCGCATGTCCGCCTTCCTCTCGCGGCCTCCCCCTCCCTCCCGCATGTCCCCCTGTATTCGTCCTCGAAAGGACCGACCGACATGACCACCACTCTCGAACACCCCCCTGTCCGGCAAGAACCCCAGGCCCAGGTCGCCGCCGGTGTCCTCGACATCGACGCGGGCGGAAAGGGTCATCTGCGCGCCCCCGGCCTGCACGCCACGCCGTCCGACCTGCCGGTTCCGCCCGCGCTGATCCGCCGTCACGGCCTGCGCAAGGGCGACCTGGTCGACGGCGTCCGCGACGGCCGGCGCGCACTCACCGAGGTCGTACGGGTCAACGGGCGCACGCCCGACGAACTCCGCGGCCGTCCGCACTTCCGCGACCTCACCCCGCTGCATCCACGGCAGCGCATCCGCCTGGAGCACCCCGCTGCCGGACCAGCGGGACGCGTCACCGACCTGCTCGCCCCCGTCGGAAAGGGCCAGCGCGGCCTGATCGTGGCCCCGCCCAAAACCGGCAAGACCGTACTGCTGCAGCAGATCGCGGCCGCCGTCGCCGGCAACCACCCCGAGTGCCGCCTGATGGTGGTGCTGCTGGACGAACGGCCCGAGGAGGTCACCGAGATGCGGCGCTCGGTGCGCGGCGAGGTGTACGCCTCCACCTTCGACCGGAGCCCCAAGCAGCACATCGCGCTCGCCGACCTCGTCATCGAGCGGGCGAAGCGGCTCGTCGAGGCCGGCGAGGACGTCGTGATCCTGCTCGACTCCCTGACCCGGCTGTGCCGGGCGCACAACAACGCGGCCGCGTCGAGCGGCCGTACCCTCAGCGGCGGCGTGGACGCCTCCGCGCTGCTCGGCCCGAAGCGGTTCTTCGGCGCCGCCCGGCTCGCCGAGGAGGGCGGTTCGCTGACGATCCTCGCCACCGCCCTGGTGGAGACCGGCTCGCGCGCCGACGACTACTTCTTCGAGGAGCTGAAGAGCACCGGCAACATGGAGCTGCGCCTGAGCCGCGAACTCGCCTCGCGCCGCGTCTTCCCGGCCGTCGACGTCAACCCCTCCGGCACCCGCCGCGAGGAACTCCTCCTCTCCCCCGCCGAGTTGACCACCGTACGCGGCCTGCGGCGCGCCCTGCAGACACGGGACGGGCAGGCGAACCTGGAGACCCTGCTGGAGCGCATGCGCGACACCCCGGACAACGCGACCTTCCTGCGGCGCATCCAGCCCACGCTGCCGACGGGCTGACGCATCGTCAGATTCCGTGCTCGCCGGTGAAGATGTCCCGCACCTCGCGCAGTGCGTAGTAGACCAGAACGTATCCGGCTGCCGGGTCGGCCCACCACAGGCCGGCCAGGGAGTTGAGCAGGAGGCCGAGGAGTACGGCGGCGGCCAGGAGCCCGTCGATCAGCGTGACCCGGCCCTCGGTCCTGAGCACCGGATTGTCCAGCGCCTCGCCGGTGCGCGCCTTGCCCGCGGCGAGGGCGAACATCACGACGGCCGTCACCGCCGTCCAGCCGATGCCCAGCGCCGAGTGGCGTGGCCGGAAGCCGGTCGCCAGCACCCAGGTGGACTGCGCCAGCAGGTACATCGCCAGCAGTGCGAAACCGACCCCGATCAACCGCAGTGCCCTGCGCCGCCGTTCCTCGCCCGTACCGGACAACTCCCAGATCACCACGGCCGAGGCGCCGATCTCGATGAGGGAGTCCAGACCGAAGCCGGCCAGCGCGACGGATCGCGCCGAGACCGCGGCGACGGCGAGCACCACGATGCCGATCACGTTCCAGCCGAGCGTGAGGCGTTCGAGGGTCATGCCCCGACGGGCGAGCGCCCGGCGGGTGGTGTCGTCAGCGCTGGTCACCACGGAATCCTCCTCCGGCACAGGATGCGCGCAGCGGGGGGCCGCACACCACCTGATCATCGCCCCTTATCCTTCGGGCTGACCTGCACATGCAGACCACAGGTGCGACACGGGGGTACGACACATGACATATCGGCGCGCGCTCATACCGGCGGCGGTCGGAGGCGCCCTGCTCACCCTGCTGATGCTGTGGGCGGGGGCGAGCGCCTCGGCACTCCAACTCCAGGGCTCGGGCAACGTCTTCGACATCGAGTCCGCGACCGCGCTCAGGACCCTGCTCTCTCCCTGGTCGTACTCGGGCGTCTCCGGTGGCGCCCTCTACGCCGACCTCTACCGCACCGCGATGCAGATCAGGTTCGTGACCCTCTTCCTGTTCTTCGTGGCCGGTGCGCTGCTTCTGCTGCGCCGGCTGCCCCCGGTGCAGGGCCGCACGCCGGCCACGCTGCTCGCACTGTGGGCCTGGGCTCCGGTGGCGGCGACCCTGGCCGTGACCGTCTCCGCGCCGTGGCTGATCGCCTCGCGGGGCCACGGCAGTTTCCGGGTGCTGCCGCAGGTGGCGAGCGTCATCGCCTCCGGCGGTCCGGCCGCGGTGGTCGCGGGGCTGCTGACCGCCCCGGTCATGGTGGTTCTGGCGCGTGTCATGAACGGCGACCCGGAACCGCTGCCCCGGCGCGACGTGCCGCCGCTCGCGGCCCGTCTGGCGGCGAGCGCCGGGACCGCGGTGGTGGCGCTGTCGCTGGTGGTCCTCTCCTACCAGTCGGTGGCGGCCTGGATCCAGACGTCCTTCCCCGACGAGGGGCTGTTGTCCGAGCCCGGCGACCTGCTGCGCGAGTGGCTGCTGCTGGGCGCCTGGAGCGGCCCGTCGACCACGCCCCTGGGCGACTGGCTGCTGTACCGGGCCGCCGACGTCGTCGTGCTGGTCGTGGTGTGGTGGGCGCTGCGGCTGCTGCCGGGGCTTCTCACCGAGGCCACGGCACCGGCGATGGCGGCGGGCGCGGTCTGCGCGACCGTGCTGGGCCTGCTGGCGAGCCAGTTCCTGCACTGGGCGACGGATGACACCACCACCGTGCGGGGACCGGTTTCCTTGGTCGCCGGGCTCGGCGGCGGCGTCCCGGCCGCCCTCGTCTTCGGCGGCGTCGCGGGGATCGCGGCCGTCGTGACGCTGCGGCTGGCCGGGCGCCGGGAAACCGCCGACGCCGTGGGGTGACTGCGGCATCCGGGTGCTCCCGCCCGCGGCCCGGCCCGGCCATCGGCCCGAGCGCCGGACCGATTCCTACGTTGACAATATGACCATCGGATTTTCCTTCCGTATGCCTCGCACCGCGGCCGCGTTGCGTATGCCCCGGGCCGCGGCCGCCACCTGCGCGGTCTGTGTGGCGGGCGTCCTGGCGTTCGCGCCCGTCGCGGCGGCCGCCGCACCGAAGCCGGGACCGGCCGGCGGGCCGACGGCGGTGATGCCGCGCCCGTCGCTGCTGTACGGGCACGGCACGCTCGTGCGCCCCCGGCCCGGCGCTCCCGCGCTTCCCGACGTCTCCGCCCTGTCGTGGCTGGTGGCCGACACCCGCAGCGGCGACGTGCTCGCCGCGCACGACGCGCACCGCAGACTGCCGCCCGCCAGCACCCTGAAGACCCTGTTCGCGCTCACCGTGCTGCCGACCCTGCCGGGGGGCATCCGGCACCAGGTGCGGGAGGAGGAACTGGCGGGCATCGGGCCGGGCAGCAGCATGGTCGGGGTCGCCGAGGGCCGCACCTACACCGTCGCCGACCTGTGGCGGGGGGTGTTCCTGAACTCCGGCAACGACGCGGTGCACGTCCTCGCCTCCCTCAACGGCGGCTGGGCCACGACGACCGCCCGGATGCAGGCCGAGGCGCGGGCCCTAGGCGCTCTGGACACGCACGTGCGCTCGCCCGACGGCTACGACACGCCGGGGCAGGTGTCGTCGGCCTACGACCTCGCGGTTTTCGGCCGTTCCGGGCTAAGCAACGCGGACTTCGCCCGCTACTGCGGCACCGCCGAGGCGATGTTCCCGGACGGCGCCGGCGGGTCGTACGGCATCCGCAACACCAACCGGCTGCTGACCGGTGCGGACGGCGTGGCGCCCTACCGCGGGCTGATCGGTGTCAAGAACGGCTACACCACCAACGCGGGCAACACCCTCGTCGCCGCCGCCCGCCGGGGTGGGCGGACCCTCGTCGTCACCGTGATGAACCCGCAGGCCGGGGGCGGGTTCACCGTCTACGAGGAGGCTCGCGAGCTGCTCGACTGGGGGTTCGCGGCGGCCGGTCGGGTGGCGCCGGTGGGGTCGCTGGACGGGCTGCGGGTACGGCCCCGGCCGGGCCCCCACGCGGCGGCGCCCGTGGCCGCGGTCGTCGTGCCGGAGGACGGGCCCGGATGGCCGGAGACCGGTGTCATCTCGGGGGCCGCCGCACTGGGCGCCGGTGCCGTGGCACTCGCGCTGCGGGGCAGGGTCGCGCGCTCGTCGGAGGGGTGACCGACCGGCAGCCGCAGCAGAAGACCGAGGGTGATCCACGCGTAGGTGTTGCCGCCCAGGAAGCCGTCGACGCCGGAGGCGTCGTCGAACCACAGCCACACCACGCTGGTGCACATCACCGCGTACACGGCACCGGCGATCCGCGGGTGCCCGGCGCGGACCAGCACCGCGAGGGCCGGCAGTACCCACACCAGGTGGTGCACCCAGGTGATCGGGCTGACCAGGCACGCGGTCAGGCCGGTGAGGGCGAAGGCGGCCGGCCAGTCGCCCGCCGCGAGGGCGCGCCGGGTGCGCCGGGCCCAGACGGCGAGGCCCACGAGGACGGCGCACGCCCAGACGGCGTGGCCCGTCACGCCGAGCCGGGCCAGGACGCCCTGCAGCGACTGGTTGGAGACGTAGTCAAGGCGGCCCACCCGGCCGGTGTCCCACAGGGCCTGTGTCCAGTAGAAGCGGGAGGCGCCGGGGGCCACCCAGGCGGCGAGTGCGGTCGCCGCGCACGCGACGGCCGCGGCCGTCGCGGCCGCGCGTCGGCGGCCGGCGAGCAGCAGCAGGCCGATGAAGACGGCGGGGGTGAGTTTGACCGCCGCCGCGAGGCCGATGCCGACGCCGGCCCAGCGGTCGTGTCCGGTGCGCAGCAGCCGGGCGTCGACGAGCACCAGGGCCAGCAGCAGGAGGTTGACCTGCCCGAAGCTGAAGGTGTCGCGCAGGGGCTCGAACAGGGCGAGCAGACAGGCCCCCAGAGCGCAGCCGAACCAGCCCAGGCGCCGCCACGCTCCTTCCGTCAGCAGGTGCACGATCAGTGCGAGGGCCGCGAGGTTCAGCAGCAGGGCGAGGACGATCGCGGTGCGCAGCCCGACGAGGGCCATGGGCAGCATGGCGACCGCGGCGAACGGCGGGTAGGTGAAGCCGTACGCCGTGCCCGGCACCCGGTAGTCGTAGAGCCCTCCGGCGTGGTGGACCCAGGTGGTGACGGCGCCGTGGTAGACGCGCAGGTCGAACCAGTCCCGCAGCAGCGGTACGGTCGCGGTGAAGGCCGTGACGGCGACGGTGGCGGCCGCCACCAGCAGGATGCGGCCGCGGTCGGTGGCGGGGGGCCTCACGCGGTACGTCCCAGGGCCGGGACCTGCGCCGCGAGGTGCACCTGCCACAGCACGACCACGGCCAGCAGACCGCCGGAGACGGCCAGCACCAGTTCGTCGGCGCCCGCCGGAGCCCCACTGGGCAGGGCGAGGAACGCCACCGCTCCCGTGACCGGCGCCAGGCGGCGCCGTACCGACGGGCCGGGCGCCGCCGCGGCGATGAGGAACAGCGCCCACAGGGCGTACCACGGGCGGATCGCAGGGCCGAAGACGACGACCGCGGCCAGGCTGAGGCCGAGCGCGTAGACGGGGGTCGGGCGCCCTCGCCGCTTCCATATGACGAGGATCGCGACGCCGGTGGCGGCGAGGCCGGCGGCCTGCCAGGCGGGGACGGCGAGCGGGGCCAGACCGCTGCCGGCCCGCGTGAGCAGTGCGGCGGTGGCGCGGCCGAGCAGGCTGGTCAGCGCCCAGTTCTGTGGGGAGACGGGCGTCTTCAGCGCCGCTAGCCAGCCGTAGCCGGTGCCGGTCAGGGCGGTGGTGGCGGCGGTCGTGGCGACGGCGGCCGCGGCGGTCGTGACCACCGCGCGCGCCGGTCGACGGCCCGCGCGGATCGCGAGCGCGACGACCGCCGCGAGGCCGAGCACCGCGGGTGCCTTGACCAGGGCGGCCAGGGTGACGAGCACGGCCGCCACCAGCGGCCGTCGGCCGAGCGCGGCCACCAGTCCCATGCCGAGCAGCCCGAGCATGATCGCGTCGTTGTGGGCGCCCGCGACCAGGTGCAGCAGCACCAAAGGGTTGAGAACGCCGAGCCACAGCGCCTGGGCGGGGTCGGCGCCGCAGTGGCGGGCGAGGCGGGGCAGCGCCGCCGTCATCAGCGCCACGCCGAGCAGCGCCACCAGACGCATCCCGAGCAGCCCGGCCGGGAGTTCGCCGCGGGTCAGGCCGGTCAGGGCCGAGGCGACGCCGAGGAACACCGGGCCGTACGGGGTCGCGGTGTGCCGCCACAGCGCGGGGACCTCGCCGGCGAGCGGCCCGCCGAGGTGGGCCGGGCCGTACGCGTACACGTCCAGGTGGGCGTCGACCATGGCGCCCTGGGCGAGGTAGCTGTAGACGTCCCGGCTGAACAGCGGCGGGGCGAGCAGCAGGGGTGCCGCCCAGACGGCGAGGACCAGCAGCAGGGCCCGCGTCGTGGGCGGTTCGGCGCCCCGCACGAGGCGTCCCAGCAGCAGCCAGGCGGCGATCAGCAGGACGACGCCGCAGTACACGCAGACCAGCCCCAGTGCCACACGCACGTCGGCGGGGGCCGGCAGCTCCTCCACGGGCAGGGCGCCGGCCGTCTCACCTCCCAGCGCGAGGAAGGCGGTACCGGCCAGCCCCAGCACCTGGCAGCGGCGGAGATCGACGGGAAAAGCCAAGGCCAACACTCGGGAAGCGTGTCAAGACCGGATGGCGGGAGATTGACGCGCCGCCCTCGCGTCGGGGACCTGGATGTGACCGGCGTGTGATCTCGTGGCGGCGGCGATGACTTCCACCGGCCCGCGATGTCTGCACGGCATACGACCCACCATCGAACGGACGTGATGACCATGCCGGACAGCTCCGCCCACGCAGAGGTCGACGGTCTTCGGATGTACTACGAGCTGCACGGCTCGGACGACGGGGCCAGGCGCCCGCTGGTGCTGCTGCACGGCGGGGTCCACACCGTGCAGCTGTCCTTCGCGGCCGTGCTGCCCGCGCTGGCCGACGGCCGGCTGATCGTCGCGCCCGAACTGCAGGGACACGGCCGCACGGCCGACACCCCGCGCGAGATGACGGTGGCGAACCTCGCCTCGGACGTCCTGGCGCTGCTCGACGGACTCGGCATCGGGCAGGCCGACTTCCTCGGCTTCAGCCTCGGCGGACTGACCGCTCTGGAGATCGCGGTACGGCACCCCGAACGCGTCGGGCGCCTGGTGCTCGCCGCCACCCACTACCACCAGGACGGCTACCACGACGACGTCCGCACACCGGACTTCGGCTCTCCGCGCCTGCCGACCCGGGCCGACTTCCAGGAGATGGCCGAGGCGTACGCCGCCGTCGCCCCGCACCCCGAGCACTTCCAGGACTTCCTCGCCAAGGTCACGGCCGCGGCCCACGCCCCGCTGCCCTGGACCGCCGACGACCTGCGCGCGCTGAGCGCACCCACCCTGCTGATCATCGGCGACAACGACTTCGTACGGCTGGAGCACGCGGCGCAGATGCAGGCGCTGATCCCGGCGGCGCAGCTCGCCGTCCTGCCCGCCACCACGCATGTGACCCTGATGCGACGGACCTCGCTGCTGGCACCGCTGCTGACGGAGTTCCTGGACTGAGCGCGGCTCCGGCTCAGAACACCGACAGGCCCGTCAGAGTGGTGAAGCGGTCCAGGGCCGCCACTCCTGCCACCGAGTTGCCGCGCTCGTCGAGCCCGGGGCTCCACACGCACAACGTGCAGCGCCCCGGCACGACCGCGATGATGCCGCCGCCCACCCCGCTCTTGCCGGGCAGCCCGACCCGGTAGGCGAACTCGCCGGCCGCGTCGTACGTCCCGCAGGTCAGCATCACCGCGTTGACCTGCTTGGCCTGGCTGCGGGTGAGCAGCCGGGTGCCGTCGGCGCGGATGCCGTGCCGGGCCAGGAAGCCGGTGGCCAGGGCGAGGTCGGCGCAGGAGGCCGTGACGGAGCACTGGCGGAAGTACTGGTCGAGCAGGACCGGAACGGCGTTGTCGATGTTGCGGTAGGACGCCATGAAGTGGGCCAGGGCCGCGTTCCGGTCGCCGTGCCCGGCCTCGGAGGCGGCGACGTCCTTGTCGAAGTCGAGCGTCGTGTCGCCGCTCTCGGCGCGCAGGAACGCCAGCAGCTCGCCCGCCGCGTCGCCGGTACGGGTGTGCAGACGGTCGGTGACGACCAGCGCGCCGGCGTTGATGAAGGGATTCCGCGGGATGCCGTTCTCGTACTCCAGCTGGACCAGGGAGTTGAAGGGGTTGCCGGAGGGTTCGCGGCCCACGTGCTCCCACAGTTCGTCGCCCTCGCGGGCCAGGTCGAGGGCGAGGGTGAAGACCTTGGTGATGGACTGCGTGGAGAACGGCTCCCGCCAGTCCCCCACGCCGTACACCGTGCCGTCCAACTCCGCCACGGCCATGCCGAAGCTGCGCGGGTCGCGGGCGGCGAGCGCCGGGATGTAGTCGGCGGGCCGCCCGCGGCCGGGGGTGCGCTCCATCTCCTCGGCGATGCGCTCCAGGACCGGCTGGAAGGAGTGGGACGACGTCGCGTTCATGATCACCATTGTGCCTCCGTGCCGGTCCCGGTGCCTCGTCACGCCTCGTCGCGGCTCAGACCAACCGTGCGCCGTTGCCCGCGAGGACCTCGGGCCGCAGCAGGCCGGCGAGCGTCTCGGCGGGCAGCAGGCCCTTCTCCAGGACGAGTTCGGCCACACCGCGGCCGGTGACGAGAGCCTCCTTGGCGATATCGGTGGCGGCCGTGTAGCCGATGTGCGGGTTGAGGGCGGTCACCAGGCCGATGGAGTTCTCGACGCTCGCACGCAGCGCTTCGGTGTTGGCGGTGATGCCGTCCACGCACCGCGCGGCCAGCGTGAGGCAGGCGCGCTCCAAATGGGTGATGCTCTCCGAGAGGGAGTGCAGGATGATCGGCTCGAAGGCGTTCAGCTGCAACTGCCCGGCCTCGGCGGCCATGGTGATGGCGACGTCGTTGCCGATCACCTCGAAGGCGACCTGGTTGACGACCTCGGGGATCACCGGGTTGACCTTGCCGGGCATGATGCTCGAACCGGCCTGCACCGGCGGCAGGTTGATCTCGCCCAGGCCCGCACGCGGCCCGGAGGACAGCAGCCGCAGGTCGTTGCAGCTCTTGGACAGCTTGACGGCGATCCGCTTGAGCACCCCGGACATCTGGACGAACGCCCCGCAGTCCTGGGTGGCCTCGACCAGGTTGGCGGCCGTGACCAGGGGCAGCCCGGTGAGGGCGGCGAGGTGACGGCGGGCCGCCTCCGCGTATCCGGCCGGAGCGTTGAGTCCGGTGCCGATGGCCGTGGCCCCCAGGTTGATCTCATGGATCAACTGGACGGCCTCGTCAAGACGGTTGCGGTCCTCGTCAATCATGACGGCATACGCCGAGAACTCTTGACCGAGCGTCATCGGCACCGCGTCCTGCAACTGTGTACGGCCCATCTTGAGCACGTCACGGAACTCGACGGCCTTGCGGGCGAAGGAGTCCTGCAGTACGGACATCGCCTTGAGCAGTCCACGTACCGCGAAGACCGTCGCGATCTTGACGGCGGTCGGGTAGACGTCATTGGTGGACTGGCCGAGGTTGACGTCCTCGTTGGGGTGCAGGAATCCGTACTGCCCCTTCTCGTGCCCGAGCAGCTCCAGCGCCCGGTTGGCGACGACCTCGTTGGCGTTCATGTTGGTCGAGGTCCCGGCACCGCCCTGGATGACGTCGACGACGAACTGGTCGTGCAGCTTGCCGTCCCGGATCTCCCGGCATGCCTCGACGATCGCCGCGGCCTTCTCCGGCGCCAGCAGCCCGAGCTCCTCGTTGGCGAGGGCGGCCGCCTCCTTGACCGCGGCGAGGGCGTCGATCAGGTGCGGATAGGAGGAGATGGGCGTGCCGGTGATCGGAAAGTTCTCGGTGGCCCGGAGGGTGTGCACCCCCCAGTAGGCATCGGCGGGAACATCACGGTCGCCGAGCAGATCATGCTCGCTACGGGTGACGACGCTGGTCATGAGGGAGAAGGTCCTCTTTCTGAGGTACGGGAAGTGGAGCGCCCCGAAAGGGGCGCGGGGAACTGCGCGGCCGGCCACACCCGGCCCGCAGCCGCCCATGGACGAACAGGCTCCGCCCCGCTAGGCGCACGCTTGAACGACAACGGGGTCCAGCGACCGAGCGGGCCGCACACACCCGACCGGCTGCCCGCCACCGAGAAGCGTCTCGCCGCGGAACTCGGCGAGCGACGCCGGGTCGACGCCGGCCCGCGCCAGCGCGGCCGCGGCCACGGGAATCCGCGCCCGGTTCGCCCCGTCGGCGATCTTCACGGCCACGGCCCGCCCGTCCGGCAGCGCGGCGACCTGCACGCCCTCGAAACCGTCCTTGGCGAGCAGCCCCGGCACGGCTCGCATCAGCGCGGCGACGTCCCGCCCCGAGCCGGAGGCCATCTCGGCGTGCGCGCGCATCGCGTCGGCGACGCGCGCCTCCGGCGTGCCGGGAGCCGCCGTGGTGACGCGCGCGGCGGCCCGGGCGAGCCCGTGCAGGGACACCGAGAACAGCGGCGCCCCGCACCCGTCGACCGTGACCCGCGCGATCCGCTGCCCGGTGAGGTCCTCGACGATCTCGGCGATCGCCTGCTGCAGCGGGTGCGCGGGGTCGAGATACCCCTCCAGGGGCCAGTCGTTGAGCACGCACGTGTACAGCATCGCCGCGTGCTTGCCCGAGCAGTTCTGGGCGAGCCGGGACGGCGGCCGGCCCTCTCGCACCCAGGTGTCCCGGACGACGGGGTCGAAGGGCAGGTCCGGGACGTTGCGCAGGTGGTCCTCGGTCAGACCGGCGAGTTCGAGGATGCGCCGGGTCCCGGCGAGGTGCCGCTCCTCGCCGGAATGGCTGGCGGCGGTGAGCGACAGCAGCTCACCGTCGAGCGGCAGGCCCGCCCGGACCATGGCGACGGCCTGGACGGGCTTGAGGGCCGAGCGGGGGTAGAAGGCGGCCTCGATGTCACCGAGCTGGAAGTCGACCTTCCCTTCGGTGCCGAGGACGACGACGGAACCGTAGTGGATGCCCTCCACGACCCCGCCGCGTATCAGGTGGGCGACGGGGGCGTGGAGGGGCTCGCGGATCAGGGGTGCGTCCGCGACGGAACTGCTGAACATCACTGCCTCTTGTCAGGGAGCGGCGCGTGGGTCACGCGTCGGCTCCGGTAGATGCGTTCTCGGTGGAGGTGCGTCCGACACGGCCGCGGATGGCGAACCACCCGCCGACCAGGGCACCGACGATCAGGGGCAGGCAGAGCACGGTGGTGCGGCCGGCGCCTCCGTCGGCGTACATGAGGACCAGGACGGAGGCGAGGAAGGCCAGCGTCACGATCTCGGTCCAGGGGGAGCCCGGCAGCCGGTAGCCGGGGCGGGTCAGCTCGCCCCTCTGGGTCTTCTGCCAGAAGAGGAGGTGACAGAGCATGATCATGCCCCAGGTGGAGAGGATGCCGAGCGCCGCGAAGTTCAGGACGATCTCGAAGGCGTCCGCCGGGACCACGAAGTTCAGTCCGACGCCCAGGACACAGATACCGCTGGTGAGCAGGATGCCGCCGTACGGGACCTGGCTGCGGCTCATCACGCGGGTGAACTTCGGCGCGGAGCCGGACATCGCCATGGAGCGCAGGATGCGGCCGGTGGAGTACAGGCCGGAGTTGAGCGAGGACATCGCCGCGGTGAGGACGACGAGGTTCATCACGCCGCCGGCCGCCGGGATGCCGATGTTGGACAGCACGGTGACGAAGGGGCTCTCGCCGGCCGTGTACTTGTTCCAGGGCAGCAGCATCGACAGCAGGAGCACCGAGCCGACGTAGAACAGGCCGACGCGCCACATGATCGAGTTGATCGCCTTCGGCATGATCTTCTCGGGGTTCTCGGTCTCGCCGGCGGCGACGCCGACCAGTTCGACGGAGGCGTAGGCGAAGACGACGCCCTGGATGATCAGCAGCATGGGCAGCATTCCGTTGGGGAAGACGCCGCCGTTGTCGGTGATCAGGGACGGTCCGGGGTGCGCACCGTCGACGGGGTGCTGGGTGACCAGAAGGAAGATGCCGATGCACATGAAGACCACCAGCGCGCTGACCTTGACGATCGCAAACCAGAACTCGAGCTCACCGAAGATCTTGACCGAGATCAGGTTGACGGTCAGGACGACGGCGAGGGCGATCAAGGCGATCAGCCATTGGGGGACGTCGGAGAACATGCCCCAGTAGTGCGTGTAGGTGGCCACGGCGGTGATGTCGGCGATGCCGGTGGTCGCCCAGTTCAGGAAGTACATCCAGCCTGCGGTGTACGCGCCCTTCTCGCCCAGGAACTCGCGGGCGTACGACACGAAGGCGCCGGAGGAGGGGCGGTACAGGACGAGTTCGCCGAGGGCGCGCACGACCAGGAAGGCGAAGACGCCGCAGACCGCGTACGCGATGAACAGGGAGGGTCCGGCGTCGGCGAGACGGCCGCCCGCGCCGAGGAAGAGACCGGTGCCGATGGCGCCGCCGATGGCGATCATGTTGACGTGCCGGGACTTCAGGGACTTGCTGTAGCCCGCGTCGCCGGCGTCGACATGTGCGGCCGGTGTGCGCGTCTCTTCTTTGAGGTGCTCGCTCACGCCTCGGGTCCGCCTTCCGTGGGGGTTTGCGCGCGCGAGGGGCGCACGATGTCGGTGAGGGTGGTCTCGACGCGGTCGAGGTGGTGCGCCATGGCGTCCGTCGCGTCGAGTTCGGAACCGTCCATCAGCGCCTCGACGATCGCCCGGTGCTCGCGGTTGGACTGCTCGCGGCGTCCGCCCAGTTCGTTGAGGAAGGCCGACTGACGCGCCAGTGCGTCGCGGATCTCCTCGATGACCCGGCGGAAGACCGGATTCTGGGCGGCCTGGGCGACGGCGAGGTGGAACAGCGTGTCGAGGGCGACCCAGGAGGTGGTGTCGGTCTCCCGCTCCATGCGCTCCAGCAGGTGCGTGAGGTGGTCGAGGTCCTCGGGGGTGCGGCGCCGGGCCGCGTAGCCCGCCACCGGGATCTCCACGTGGCGGCGCACTTCCAGCAGGTCGCTGGCCGCGTAGTCGCCGAAGGTGGGGTCCTCCACGGCGCTGGCGACGACGAAGGTGCCCTTGCCCGTCTTGGAGACGGTCAGGCCCATGGTCTGCAGGGCCCTGAGGGCCTCGCGCAGGACGGGCCGGCTGACCTCGAGGGTGCGGCACAGCTCGGCCTCGGAGGGGAGCTTGTCCCCCACCGCGTACTCGCCGTTCTCGATGGCGGCGCGCAGATGGGCCAGGACCGCTTCCATGGCGCTGATGCGCCGCGGACCCTGACTGGCTGTCTTACTGTCTGACAGGTTCACGGGAGTGATCCTGCGGGTGACGTACGGGGACTGTCAAGGGAGCTGAATGAAAAGATTCGCGGGGCGCGCGACCTGAAAACGGATCGCACACCCCGCGTCGGTGACCGGACGGGTCAGCTGCTGATCGCGCCCGTGCCGAGCAGGCCCAGCAACAGCACGCCAATGATGATCCGGTAGACCACGAAGGCGTTGAAGGAGTGCTTGGCGACGTACTTCAGCAGCCAGGCGATCGAGCCGTAGGCGACGACGAACGAGATGGCCGTGCCGACCAGGAGCGGGGCGGCACCCACGCCCGCGCCCAGCGCGTCCTTGAGCTCGTAGATACCGGCGCCGGTCAGGGCCGGCAGGCCGAGGAAGAAGGACAGCCGGGTCGCCGCGACCCGGTCGAGGTCGAGGACCAGCGCCGTGGACATGGTGGCGCCGGAGCGGGAGAAACCGGGGAAGAGCAGGGCGAGGATCTGCGAGCTGCCGACCAGCATCGCGTCCTTGAACGTGGTGTCGTCCTCACCGCGCTTGTGCCGGCCCATCTGGTCCGCGGCCCACATCACACCGCTGCCGACGATCAGCGAGGCGGCCACCACCCACAGGGACGCCAGCGGACCCTCGATGAGCGGCTTGGCGGCAAGGCCCACGACGACGATCGGGATCGTGGCGTAGATCACCCACCAGGCGAACTTGTAGTCGTGGTGGTAGCGCTCCTCCTTGTTCGCCAGTCCCCTGCCCCAGGCGGTGCAGATCCGCACGATGTCCTTGAAGAAGTACAGGAAGACCGCGGCGATCGCGCCGACCTGGATGACGGCCGAGAAACCGACCACCGCGTCGTTGTCGACGGGGATTCCCATGAGCCCCTCGGTGATCTTCAGATGCCCGGTGGAGGAGACGGGGAGGAACTCGGTCAGTCCTTCCACGACTCCGAGGACGGCGGCTTGACCGACGTTGATGACGCTCATGGGATCCAGTTCTGGAGGAGTTGGTCGACAGTGCTGTAGACAGTCTTACTACGGGCGAGCGGGGGCCTTGCGCCTACCCCCACAGCGCCTGGGCGAGCCACACCCCGGCGAAGGCGGCGCCGAGGCCCGCCGTCACGCTTCCGACGACGTTGGCGGCAGCGTAGAGCCCCGCCCCGGTCTCGGTCAGCCGCAGGGTCTCGTAGGAGAAGGTGGAGTAAGTCGTCAGCGCTCCGCACAGGCCGGTCCCGAGGAGCAGCTGGGCCTGGGATCCGGCGGCGCCCTCGGCCACGGCCCCGGTCAGCAGTCCAAGGACCAGGCAGCCGGCGACGTTGACGGCGAAGGTGCCCCAGGGGAAGACCGAGTCGTGGCGGGACTGCACCGCACGGTCGGTGAGGTAGCGCAGCGGTGCGCCGACCATGGCGCCCGCGACGACCAACAGCCAGTTCACGACGACTTCTTACCCTTCCTGCCCGACGCACCGGCGGCCCTCTCGCGGCCGACGTACCGGATGACCTCGCAGTCGTCGAGGATCACGAGCCCTTCCTCGACGAGCTCGTCGAGCTGCGGAAGGAAGGCGCGGACGCGCTCCTCGGTGTCGACGACGACGATCGCCACCGGCAGGTCCTCGCTCAGCGACAGCAGCCGCGAGGTGTGGATCAGCGAGGAGGCCCCGAAACCCTCGATGCCGCGGAAGACGCTGGCCCCGGCGAGGCCGGCCGCGTGCGCGCGGTGGACGATCTCGGAGTACAGCGGTTTGTGGTGCCAGGTGTCGTTCTCGCCGATGAAGACGGTCACGCGCAGGGCGCTGCCGGTCAGTCTCGTCATGGCTGCCTCCACTTCAGGACGCGGCGGGCGGCGGTGACCGCGAGCCACACCGCGGTGAGGGCCGCGATCAGGGTCGCGGCGAGATAGGCCAGCCCGGGGGCCGGGTGGCCAGCGTCGACGAGCCGCTGGATGTCGACGGCGTAGGTGGAGAAGGTCGTGAAGCCGCCCAGGACGCCGGTGCCGAAGAAGGGACGCACGAGCCGGTGGGCGGCCCAGACGTCGGTGATGACGACCATGAACACGCCGATCACGGCGCAGCCGATGACGTTGGTCCAGAAGGTCGCCCACGGGAAGTGACCCGGTGGGGTGGGCCACGCCAGGGCGAGCCCGTAGCGGGCGCTCGCGCCGAGGGCGCCGCCCAGCGCGACCACCGCGAGGACCGGTGCCTGGGTGCGCCAGGCCGGTGCTCGCCGGGTGCGGGCCGGGGCGCGCAGGCTCTCGGCTTCCGGTGCGGTCATGGTCGTACGTCTCCTACTCGCCGGGGCCCGGGTGCGCGGGCGCCGCTCCTTCGCAAGTAGGGACCGTTGGCGGCACCGGTGCCGCGGTTCGGGTACGGCGGGCCCCACCGCCGCGCCGCGAAGGAGGTCGCGGCCGGGCTACAGCGTAGCGTCCGGGCCGCGCGGAGGTCATTTCGGGTCCGGTCGCTCGCACACCGCGATGCCGCGCTCCCACAGGCTGCCCAGGACGAGGCGGCCGCCGGCCTCGCAGACGCTGGTGGCGAAGCGGAAGCCGGAGCGGTGGTGGGTGAGGTGGTGGACGATCGTGCCCCGGTCGTCGACCGCGAGGACACCGACGGTGCCCGTGGGGCGGTAGGGGGCGCGGACCGCGACGCGGGCGGCCGCGGCGCGGACGGCGGGGGCGGCGCGGTGCAGCAGGTCCAGCGGCGGGATGCGGGGGCCGGCCAGGGAGAGCCAGACCGGTCCGTCGGGTGTGCCGCGCCAGATGTTGTCGGGCATGCCGGGGAGGTTCTCGACGAAGGGCTCGTCCTGCCCGGCCTTCGGTCCGCTCAGCCAGTAGCGGGTGAGCCGGCGGGCGCCGGTCTCGGCGACGACCAGGAACGATTCGTCGGAGCTCAGCGCCAGTCCGTTGGCGAACTGCAGGCCGTCCAGCAGCACTTCGGGATGCTCGCTGCCGGGGGCCAGGCGCAGCAGCCGGCCGGTGCCGGTGTGTTCGACGATGTCGCCGATCCACTCGTCGAGTGGGTACCGGCGGCTGGAGACGGTGAAGCAGACGCTGCCGTCGGACAGCGACACGACGTTGCTGCAGAACCGCAGCCGCTCCCCCGCCACCGAGTCGGCGAGGATGCGGACGATGCCCTCGCGCAGGTCGACGCGGAGCAGGCCGAGTTCGGCGTCGCACACCAGCAGGGCGTCGTCCGGCAGCAGTTCGAGGCCGAGGGGCCGGCCGCCGGTCTCGGCGAGCACCTCGACGCGTATGGGTGCCTCGCCGGTGAGGCCGTCGACGCGCAGGATGCGGCCGTCCTCCACGCCGGTCAGCACACGGCCGTGGGCGTCGGCCACGACGTCCTCGGGGCCGCGGCCGCCGATGGCGACGTACTTCAGCGGGACAAGTGCGGCGGGACGGTCCATGAGAACCCCTTCGTCGAGGTCGGGACGGTTCATGCTGGCATGCGTACGGGCGTCCGACGGGTACCGCGTCACTCGATCAGGTTTACCTCGTGGCTTTTCTGCCCACTCAGTCCATCGCCACCAGTGTCTTCACCGGACCATGCGCACAGCGGTGTCCCGGTAACCAAGAAGGGGTGGTTCCATGTCACGGTCCTCCGCGTGGTGGCACCGGTTCGGGTTCTCCGAACTCCATCGGCGCGGCGCGGAACTGGAGTTGCTGCACCGGGCCATGGGCTTCGCCACGCTCGCCCTGGTGACGCTGGCGCCGCTGCTGATCGTCGTCGCGGCGGCGGATCCGCTCGGGCACGGCGGGTTCGCGCTGTGGCTGGTGGACGGCATGGACCTGTCGGGCCGGTCCGCCCAGGCGCTGTCGCACGTCTTCACTCCGCCGCGCAAGGTCATCAGCACCACCAGTGCGTGGAGCGTGGCGCTGCTCGCGCTGTTCGGTCTGTCCTTCGCGTCCAGTGTGCAGAACGGCTACGCGCGGATCTGGAAGCCGTCGGCCGGCCCCTGGCACCGGCTGTACCGCCAACTGGTGTGGCTGGTGGTGCTGATGATGTACGTGTACACGCAGGTGCAGACCCGCAATGTGCTGGCCGGGACGCCCCGCATTCCGCTCAGCCTGGTGGTCGGGCTTCTGTTCTTCTGGTGGAGCGCCCATTTCCTGCTCGCCGGTGAGGTGCGCTGGCGCCATCTGCTGCCGGGGGCCGTCGCCACGATGGCCGGTCTGGTGGGCCTGCGCTGGTTCTCGTATCTGGTGTTCACGCCGCTGCTGATCACCAACGCGGTCAGCTACGGGCCCATGGGCACCATCGTGGTGGTGGAGTCCTGGCTGGTCGGCGTGGGGTTCGTGGTGTTCGGCGGCGCGCTGGTCGGGCGGCTGCTGTGCGAGCGGTTCGGGTACACGGAGGAGCCGCCCGAGGACGAGAGCGGCACGGACCAGGGGCCGTCGACGGTGCCGTCGTCGCGGGGCACAATCTAGGCGGACCTGTCCGGCTTCCACTCTCCCTCCGCGTCTACCAGCCCTTCTCGAACATGCGGGCCACCTCGGCGATGCGTATCTCGTCGCGCCGGTAGCGGGTGTGCTGCCGGCTGCCGTGGGTGCGCAGCAGGCCCAGGTCCGCGAGCAGGTCGAGGTGGGTCAGGGCGACGGCGACGGGCACACCCAGTTTCGCCGCGACGGCGTCCGCGGTGACACCGTTCTCGGCCGGGTCGCCGTGCGGCTGCGGGGGGAAGTGCGCCGCAGGGTCCTTGAGCCACTCCAGGATGTCCTGACGCAGCGTGCCGCCGGGAGTCCTCAGCATCTCGTCCCCCTCACCTGGCGGGCCACCGCGTACCGCGTCCTCCCACTGTCCCGCAGCGTGCGCCGCCGTGTCCGGGACTCCGTGGCCTTTGTCCGGGACCGAACGGCCCCGTGCGGAGTGGGCCGTTGGCCCCGGCCCCGGCAATGCGGGCGAGGGCCCGGCCGCTCCCCTGCGACCGGGCCCCCTCCACCAGGTTCAGCGGTGGCTGAACCAGCTCATGGCCGAGGTGGCCCTGTCGTTGTAGTCGAACAGGGCCTGGTTCTCCCAGCCGTTGCCGGAGGCGGGGTCGGCCGGGTCCCAGCCGTTGCCGGTGACCGCGGTCCAGGTGGCCTCCCAGTAGAAGAGGCCGAGACCCTTGTTGCCGGGGACGGCCTCCACGATGTTCGCGACGGCGTTCATCCACGCCAGCTGGCCCGCCTGGGTGGCCGGGTAGCCGGTGACCAGCTCACCGGTGGTGTCGATCTGGTTCTCCAGCGAGTCGTCCTGGGCGAGGGTGAACGGGTAGGCCGTCTCGGCGACGTACACCGGCTTGCCGTAGCGGGAGACGACGTCGTCCAGGGTGGTCTGGGCGGCGGCGAGCGAGCCGTGCCAGTACCCGTAGTAGGACAGGCCGATCACGTCGTAGTTCACGCCGTACGTCCTGGCGTTGTCGAACCACCAGCGCACGGTGGAGTCGTCGCCGGCGTTCGCCAGGTGCAGCGCGACCTTGGTGGCGGAGGAGACCGCCTTGACGGCGCTGTAGCCGGAGTTGAGCAGGCCGGCGAGCTGCGACCAGTTGTCGGTGGAGCCCTCGCTCCACAGCATGCCGCCGTTGATCTCGTTGCCGACCTGCACCATGTCGGCGGTGGTGCCCTGCGCCTTCAGCGCGTTCAGCACGTCGTACGTGTGGTGGTACACGTCCGTCTTGAGCTGACCGTAGGTGTGACCGGACCAGGCGGCCGGCTTGGTCTGCTTGCCCGGGTCGGCCCAGGTGTCCGAGTAGTGGAAGTCGACCAGAAGCTTCATGCCGGCCGCCTTGACGCGCTTGGCCATGGCCAGCACGCGGGCCTTGTCGTTGTAGCCGTCGGCCGGGTCGACCCAGACCTTCAGGCGGGCGTAGTTCATGCCGGCGTTCCTGAGGAGGGTGACCGCGTCCCCGGTGGTGCCGGAGCTCGTCCGGTAGACGCCGCCGAGGGCCTCGCTCTTGGCGAGGGAGGATATGTCGGCGCCCTTGATCGACAGTCCGGTCGATCCGGATGCGAAGGTCAGGTCGTCAATGTTGATCCAGTTACCGGCGTTCGCGTCACTGTTGACGCTGATGGTGCACTGGTTGTCGGTCACCTTGACCGACGCGACGACGCGGACCCAGCCGCTGGTGGACACCGGCAGTTCGGTGCGCTGTGCGGGACCGCCGCAGTTCTTCAGGGCCAGGTACGCGGCGTTCTGCCCGCCGCTGGAACGCACCCAGGCGGTGAGCGTGTAGCTGCCGTTGGTCAGGCCCGACAGGTACTGGTACGTCTCCACCTTGTAGGCGGACGCAGAGTAGTGGGACAGCCGGTAGCCGCCGCTGTGGCCACCGGACTCGGTGTACGAGGCGCCGGTGTCGCCGTACTCGGACCAGCCCGCGGGGGTGGCCACGCCCGCGCCGTCGGTCTCGAAGCCGCCGTTGGCGAGTGTGCTCGCCGCATGCGCCGCGGTGGCGGGCAGGGCGATGAGGGCGAGCCCGGCCACGAGCGGCAGCAGCAGGGCCCTGAGGGTGCGTCTGGGATGGAACATCGTCGTCCGTCGTCCCTTCGACGAATGGGGATGGGGATCCCCTCCGCCCGCGGCTCTCGTGGCACACACGGGCGGAGGGAGTCGGCTCAGCCGTCGAGTCGTACGACCCGCACGGCTCCCGCGGGCACTTCCAGACGGCCCGCGGCGCGTTCGCCGGTGAGCAGCTCGGTGCCGTGCGCCTCCAGCGGCACCTTGGCGTCCGTGGCGGTGTGGTTGATCGAGAAGAGGTAGCTGCCCGAGTCGCCGGTGCGGCGTACCACCTCGACGTCGCGGGGCAGGTCGGCCCGCGCCGCGACACCGGCGTCCTCGACGGCCCAGCCGAGCAGGGCGTCCAGCCCCTCGGGGGTGAGGCGGGTGGAGACGTACCAGGCCGTGCCCGTGCCGAGGCGGTGGCGGGTGACGGCCGGGTGGCCCGCGGTCAGGCCGTCGGCGTACGTCCACACGGTCTCCGCGCCGTGCGGCACGACGAACTCCGTCCAGACGTCCCCGGCGAGTTCGGAGCCGTCCGGACCCGTCACGCGCACCGACTGCCCGGGCAGCAGCGGCGAGAACTCCTCGACGGTCAGACCGAGCACGTCCCGGAGCGCGCCGGGGCAGGCGCCCTCGTGGACCCCGTCGTGCTCGTCGACGATGCCGGAGAAGTACGACACCACGACGGTGCCGCCGTTCTCGACGTACTCCCGCAGGTTGTTCCCGGCCGCCTCCGTCATCAGGTACAGGGCGGGCACGACGACAAGGGGATATCTCGACAAGTCGGCTTCCGGGTGGGCGAAGTCGACGGTGAGGTGGCGGTCGTAGAGGGCCTCGTAGAAGGCGTCGGCACGTTCGCGCGCGTCGTGGTCCTCGGTGGGGCGCCATTCGAGGGTCTGCGCCCACCAGGAGTGCCAGTCCCACAGGACGGCCACGTCGGCCTCGGTGCGGGTGCCGCGGACCGTGCCCAGCGAGTCGAGGGCCGCGCCGAGTTCGACGACCTCGCGCCACACGCGCGTGTCGGTGCCGCCGTGCGGGACCATCGCCGAGTGGAACTTCTCGGCGCCGCGCCGGGACTGGCGCCACTGGAAGAACATCGCGCCGTCGGAGCCGCGTGCCACGTGCGCCAGCGAGTTGCGGGCCATCTGGCCCGGCGCCTTGGCGGGGTTGCGGGGCTGCCAGTTGACGCCCGAGGTGGAGTGTTCGAGCAGCAGCCAGGGGGCGCCGCCGGCCACGGAGCGGGTGAGGTCGGCGGCCATGGCGAGGTTGACGTGGGTGCGCCGGCCGTCGGTGATCAGGTAGTGGTCGTTGGTGACGATGTCGACCTCGCGGCCCCAGGCCCAGTAGTCGACGGAGTCGCACTGGCTGAGGGCGGTCATGAAGTTCGTGGTGACCGGCACGCCCGGCGAGAGGCGGTGCAGGATGTCCCGCTCCATCACGAAGTTCTCGCGCATGGTGGCGTCGGCGAAGCGCTTGTAGTCCAGCGCCTGGGCCGGGTTGACGGCCGTCGGCGTGGCACTCGGCGGTCCGATCTCCTCGAACCCGGAGTAGCGCTGGCCCCAGAAGGCCGTGCCCCACGCCTCGTTGACGGCTTCGACGCTGCCGTACGCGGCCTGGAGCCAGCGCCGGAAGTGGGCGGCGCAGGAGTCGCAGTAGCAGGCCGAGACCGGGACGCCGTACTCGTTGTGCACGTGCCACATCGCCACGGCCAGGTGGTCGCCGTAGCGCTCGGCGAGCCGGGTGGTGATGGCGGCGGCGGCCGCTCGGTAGTCGGTGTTGCTGTGGCAGATGGCGGCGCGGGAGCCGAACGCGAAGCGCACGCCCTCGCGGCTGACCGGCAGCGCCTCGGGATGGGCCCGGTAGAACCACGCGGGCGGGCAGACGGTGGGGGTGCCCAGGTCGACGCGGATGCCGCCCGCGTGCAGCAGGTCCAGGACCCGGTCCAGCCAGCCGAAGTCGTATTCGCCGGGTGAGGGTTCCAGCAGTGCCCAGGAGAAGATCCCGACGCTCACCATGCTGACGCCGGCCTCACGCATCAGCCCGACGTCCTCCTGCCACACGCTCTCCGGCCACTGCTCGGGGTTGTAGTCCCCACCGAAGGCGAGCCTGGTGAGGCCGCTGGGGCTGTTCTCCGGCATGGATCTCTCCCGAATTGGTCGATCATTTGGGAACGTGCACACACATCTTTGGCGGTGCGAGCCCAACATAACCGCACAGCAACAACCATTGACAAGTGTCCGGGATGTTTCTCTACTGTGAACGCTCACAGAGCAGCATCACAGGTCCTCGCGCTGGGCGGGGGCCCCGCTCATGTCATTCGCATGGCACGTTCCCGCAGCAGGCGGGGACCCAGGTCAGGGGAGAGATCCATGCCCAACGCGCAGCGCCGCCGTCTCGTCGTCAGAAGTGCAGCGTCCGCCCTCGCCGTCGCCCTCGGCGCCTCCGCACTCGCCGCCTGCGGTTCGTCCGACGGCGACAGCAAGGCCGAGTCCGGTCCGGTGTCGCTGACGTACTGGACCTGGACGCCCGGCATGGACAAGGTCGTGGACCTGTGGAACAAGGGCCCCGGCAAGAAGGACAAGATCACGGTCACCGTGAAGAAGCAGGCGTCCGGCGACTCGCTGGTCACCAAGATCCTCACCGCCCACAAGGCGAAGAAGGCGCCCGACCTGGTGCAGGCCGAGTACCAGGCGCTTCCGACGCTGGTCAGCAATGACGCGCTGGCCGACATAGCGAAGGAGGTCGGCGACGCCAAGGGCAGGTTCGCCGCCGGCGTCTGGCAGCAGACCACGCTGGGCACGGACGCGGTGTACGCGATCCCGCAGGACATCGGGCCGATGATGTTCTACTACCGCGCCGACCTGTTCAAGAAGTACGGCCTGAAGGTGCCGACGACCTGGGACGAGTTCGCGCAGGTCGCCCGGCAGCTGAAGAAGAAGGCCCCGGACAGGGACCTGACGACCTTCTCCGCCAACGACTCGGGGCTGTTCGCGGGCCTCGCCCAGCAGGCCGGCGCCAAGTGGTGGACGACCTCCGGCGACAAGTGGAAGGTCGCCATCGACGACGCGGCGACGCAGAAGGTCGCGAAGTTCTGGGGCGATCTGGTCAAGGAGGGCGCCGTCGACAACCAGCCGATGTACACCCCGGCCTGGAACAAGGCGCTCAACACCGGCAAGCAGCTCGCCTGGGTCTCCGCCGTCTGGGCGCCCGGCACACTGACCACGGCCGCGCCCGACACCAAGGGCAAGTGGGCCATGGCCCCACTCCCCCAGTGGTCCACCGGCCAGGACGTCACCGGCAGCTGGGGCGGCTCCTCCACGGCCGTCACCACGGACTCCGCCCACAAGGAGGCCGCCGCCGAGTTCGCCGCCTGGCTGAACACCGACGGCTCCGCGCTGCAGGCGCTGGCCAAGGAGAGCGGCATCTACCCGGCCGCCACCAACGCCCAGACCAGCGGCGCCTTCGCCACTCCCCCGGCGTACTTCGCCAACCAGCCGGACTTCTACACCAAGGCCGCCGAGATCGCGAAGACCACCGCGCCCTCGGCCTGGGGTCCGAACGTGAACGTCGCCTACACCACCTTCAACGACGCCTTCGGCGCCGCCGCCAAGAACAAGTCGGACTTCGTCGCCGCCCTGGCCACGATGCAGGACGCCACGGTCGCCGACCTGAAGAAGCAGGGCTTCGGGGTCTCTCAGTGACCAGCGCCGCCCGCCGGAGGCCGTACGGGGGCAAGGGGGCCCCGTACGCCCACCCGTCTCCAGCCACCACCCTCCAACGAGCGCGGAGCGCCCCCTACTTCTTCCTCGTTCCGGCGACGATCCTCTTCGCCCTGTTCTTCGCGCTGCCCATCGGCTATGCCGTCTATCTCAGCTTCCGCAAGGTGCACGTCTCCGGGCTGGGCCTGGGGTCGGGGGCCCGTAAAGAGGTCTGGGCGGGGCTGGAGAACTACACCGACGCCCTGACCGACAGCGAGCTGACACACGGGGCACTGCGCGTGCTGGGCTACGGCTGCATCGTCGTCCCGGTGATGCTGGGCCTCGCGCTGCTCTTCGCGCTGATGCTCGACTCCGAGAGGGTGCGCCTCGCGCCCTTCACCCGGCTCGCGATCTTCCTGCCGTACGCCGTCCCCGGTGTCGTCGCGGCCCTGATGTGGGGCTTCCTGTACCTGCCGGACGTCAGCCCCTTCTACTACGTGCTCGAAAAGCTCCACCTGCCGCAGCCGGACCTCCTCGACGGCGGTCCGCTCTACCTCGCCATGTCGAACATCGCGGTGTGGGGCGGCACCGGCTTCAACATGATCGTCATCTACACCTCGCTGCGCTCGATCCCGGCCGAGGTGTACGAGGCGGCGCGGCTGGACGGGGCCACCCCGCTGCAGACCGCGCTGCGGATCAAGATCCCGATGGTGGCGCCGTCGCTGGTGCTGACCTTCTTCTTCTCGATCATCGCCACGCTCCAGGTGTTCAACGAGCCGACGACCCTCAAGCCGCTCACCAACTCCCTGCCCCTGACCTGGAGTCCGCTGATGACCGTCTACCAGGACGCGTTCCGCAAGGGCGACATCTACCAGGCCGCCGCCGAGGCCGTGATCATCGCCGTCGTGACGCTGGTGATGTCCTTCGGCTTCCTGCGGGCCGCGAACCGCCGCCAGAAGCAGGAGGCCACGCGATGACTTCCCTCGCCGTCCGGGAGGCCCCGCCGGCCGCGGGCACGACCGGCGCCACCCGGAGCCGGCCGCCCCTGCGCCGCCGTATCGCCCTGGTCCCCACGCTCACCCTGGTGCTGGGCGCGGTCTACACGCTGCTGCCGGTGGCGTGGGTGATCATCGCGTCCACGAAGTCGGGCAGCGAGCTGTTCTCCACCTTCACCTTCCTGCCCGGCACCGGCTTCGCCGACAACATCCGGCAGCTCGACGCCTACCGCGACGGCGTGTACTGGACGTGGATGGGCAACTCCGCCCTGTACGCCGGGCTGGGCGCCCTGCTGTCGACGTGCGTGTCGGCGCTCAGCGGCTACGCGCTGGCGATCTACCGCTTCCGCGGCCGCGAGGCGCTCTTCAACATCCTGCTCGCGGGCGTCCTCATGCCGCCGATCATCCTCGCGGTCCCGCAGTACCTGCTGCTGGCCAAGGCGGACCTCACCGACTCCTACCTGTCGGTGCTGCTGCCGCAGATCCTCTCCCCCTACGGCGTCTACCTCGCGCGGATCTACGCCTCCGCCGCCGTCCCCACGGACGTGGTGGAGGCCGGACGGATGGACGGCGCCGGCGAGTGGCGGATCTTCACCCGGGTCGCGCTGCCGATGATGGTGCCGGGCCTGGTGACGGTGTTCCTGTTCCAGTTCGTGGCCGTGTGGAACAACTTCCTGCTGCCGTACATCATGCTCAGCGACGACGAGAAGTTCCCGATCACACTGGGTCTGTACACACTGCTGGAGCAGGGCTCCAACCAGCCCGCGCTCTACACGCTGGTGATCACGGGCGCGTTCCTCGCGGTACTCCCGCTCATCGCGCTCTTCCTGGTCATCCAGCGCTTCTGGAGCCTCGATCTGCTCTCCGGGGCCGTAAAGTCATGACCATGAGCAACACGGGGGGCCGACGCAGACCGCCGACGATCCACGACGTGGCGCGCGAGGCCGGTGTCTCACGGGGCACCGTCTCGCGGGTGCTCAACGGCGGGCACTACGTCAGCCCGGCCGCGGCGGAGGCGGTCAACGCGGCGATCCGCAAGACGGGCTACGTCGTCAACCGGCACGCCCGCTCACTGATCACCGGCCGTTCCGACTCCGTCGGCTTCCTGCTGACGGAGCCTCAGGAGCGGTTCTTCGAGGACCCGAACTTCAACGTCCTGCTCAGCGGCTGCACGCAGGCGCTGGCGGCGCACGACATGCCGCTGCTGCTGATGCTGGCGGGCACCAAGGACGAACGGCGGCGCATCACGCGCTACATCACCGCAGGCCATGTCGACGGGGTGCTGCTGGTCTCCAGCCACTCCGGCGACCCGGTCGCGGAGGAGCTGCGCAAGGCGGGGGTGCCCCTCGTGCAGTGCGGCAAGCCCATGGGGCCCGGCTCCAAAGTCAGTTACGTCGCGGCCGACGACCGGGACGGCGCCCGGGACATGGTGCGCCATCTGCTGTCCCTGGGCCGTCGCCGCATCGGCATGGTGACCGGCCCGCTGGACCTGCCGGGCGGTGTCGACCGCCTCGCCGGCTACAAGGAGGTGCTCGGGGAGGCGGGCATCGACATCGACGACCGGCTCATCGTCTCCGGCGACTACAGCCGGGCCAGCGGTGAGGCGGGCGCCGAACGGCTGCTGGCGCAGGCCCCCGACATGGACGCGGTGTTCGTCGCCTCCGACCTGATGGCGCAGGGCGCGCTGACCGCGCTGGCCCGCGCGGGGCGCCGGGTCCCCGAGGACGTGGCCGTGGGCGGCTTCGACGACTCCGTCGCGGCGGTGGAGGCCACCCCCGCCCTCACCACCGTCCGGCAGCCCTACGACCGCATCAGCGCCGAGATGGTGCGGGTGCTGCTCGCGCAGATCGGCGGCGAGGACGCGGCGGCGGTGATCCTCCCGACGGAGCTGGTCAAGCGGGACTCGACGTAGCGTCGGGACCGGGCGTCCGCCGCTGCGAAACGGCGCCGCCGACGCCGGCGGTTCCGGTTGGTGCGGGCGTGCCTGTCCGCGGCGGCCGCCTTCGCCGCCCGGACCGGCGAGAAGGCTCTCGCACCCCTGCCGCCGGTGCGCCCGGCATGTCGGCCCGCGCGGCCATCCAGGAGACCTCCCGGTGGCGGATGGCCGAATCGCAGCCGGTCAGGATCGGAGAAGCCATGCCCCGCTCCCCCGCTCTAGCGTGACATCACCGACGAAAACCGTCGGTTCCACCACCGAGCCGAGGAGCATCCCATGACCGCCGGCCTCAACACGATCATCTACCCCGTCAAGGACCTCGCCAGGGCGAAGGCGGTGTTCGGCGCCCTGCTGCAGACGGAGCCCTACGCGGACGAGCCGTACTACGTCGGCTTCAAGGACGGCGGGCAGGACGTCGGCCTCAACCCCAACGGCCACGCGCAGGGCTGGACGGGGCCGGTGCCGTACTGGCACGTCTCCGACATCCGGGAACGGCTCGCCGCGCTGGTGGAGGCGGGTGCCGAGGTGCTGGAGGACGTGCGCGACGTCGGCAACGGCAGGCTGATCGCCTCCCTCAAGGACGCGGACGGCAACCTGATCGGCCTGCTCCAGGACCCGGCCGCCTGACGGCCCCGAAGCGCATGCGCCCGCACTAGTTGCACACTCAACAATTGGCCGATTCGGTGTTACCGTGCGGGTATGGCGGTGAAGACGGCAGACACCCGGCTCGAGGCGAAGTGGCGGGACATCCTGTCCGCGCACGCGCGCACGATGTGCGAGATCGACCGGGCGCTGCACCCGCACGGCCTGGGCGCGAGCGATTTCGAGGTCCTCGACATCCTCGCGTCCGAGGCGCCCGAGGAGGGCACCCAGTGCCGGGTGCAGAACCTGGTGGGACGGGTCCATCTCAGCCAGAGCGCGCTGTCCCGGCTCATCGGCCGGCTGGAGAAGGACGGCCTGGTCGAGCGTTCCGTCTGCGCCGAGGACCGGCGGGGCGTGTATGTCGCCCTGACCCGCAAGGGCCGCGACCTGCACGCCGAGGTGCTCCCGCTGCAGCGCGCCGCCCTGGGACGCACGCTGGGCTGATCAGTCCGGCGCGCAGCCCCGCAGCACGAAGGCGATGACGTCGTCGAGTCCCGTCTCGGCCATCTCCGGGGGCAGGTGCCCGGTCGCCGCGAGGTCGGCGTAACCGTGCAGCACCGCGAAGACGGGCCCTCCGACCCGCTCCAGCGACCCCTTGCGCACCTCTCCGCTGCGCTGCCCCTCCTCGATCAGCCGCTCCAGCAGCTCCGACCAGCGCTGCGTGGCCACCAACAGGCCCTCCGACGCCTCCGGGGCGTGCTTGAGCGAGTACATCAGCTCCAGCAGCGCGGCGTTCTCCAGGGCGAACCCGACGTAGGCGCGGACCATCGCGTCGAAGCGTTCGGCGAAGGATGCGCCGAGCCCTTCCTGTGACGCCTCCAGGACGTCCCGCAGCCGCTCGAAGCCGGTCTGCGCCAGCGCGTCCAGCAGCGTCTGCTTGTCCTTGAAGTGGCGGCTCGGCGCGGCGTGGCTGACGCCGAGATCGCGGGCGAGTTCGCGCAGGGACAGGTCGGCCGGCCCCCTCTCGCGGAGGGTCTGCTCGGCTCGCGCCAGCAGGGCGGCGCGCAGGTCTCCGTGGTGGTAGCGGCGAGTCCGGGAGTGCATGGGCCTCAGTGTAACGGTCATGTTTGTGGCGCCTACATTGTTGTCGCCGTCACCATTGTTGTCATTGACAGCATTGTTGGCGGCGCCTACATTTGCGCCCATGGCTACTCGATCCAGCAAGTGGAACGTCAACGACATCCCCGACCAGACGGGCCGTACCGCCGTCGTCACCGGCGCCAACAGCGGGCTGGGCATCGCCACCGTGGAGGCGCTGGCCGGCGCGGGCGCGCATGTGGTGCTCGCCGTGCGGGACCCCGCACGGGGCACCGCCGCCGCGGCACGGGTGAACGGCAGCGTGGAGGTACGCCGCCTCGACCTCGCCGACCTCGCCTCCGTGCGGGAGTTCGCGGCGCGGTGGCAGGGCGACCTGGACCTGCTCGTCAACAACGCCGGGGTCATGAACATCCCGGAGTCGGCCACGAAGGACGGCTTCGAGACGCAGTTCGGCACCAATCACCTGGGCCACTTCGCCCTGACCAACCTGCTGCTGCCGCACCTCACCGACCGGGTGGTGACCGTGTCGTCCGGCGCACACCGGATGCCGGGCAGCCCGCGCATCCACTTCGACAACCTGAACCTCACCGGTGAGTACGCCCCGATCAAGGCCTACAGCCAGTCCAAGCTGGCCAACCTGCTGTTCACCCTGGAGCTGCAGCGCCGGCTCGAGGCGGCGGGCTCGCCCGTGCGGGCGCTCGCCGCGCACCCGGGATGGGCCGCGACCAACCTGCAGAGCCATGACGGCAGCGTGCTGCGCCGCGTCGTGATGCGGGTCGGCAACCGCTTCGTCGCCCAGGACAACAGGGCGGGCGCCCTGCCCACCCTGTACGCCGCCGTCCAGGACCTGCCCGGCGCGAGCTACGTCGGGCCGGACGGCCTCGGCGAGATGCGCGGCGCCCCGGCCCTGGTCGGCCGTTCCGCGGCGGCCAGCGACCCGGTCACCGCCCGCCGCCTGTGGGACGTCTCAGAGGAACTGACGGGCGTCGCCTTCCCGTTGTCCGCGGCCGTCGCACGGGTGTGAGCGGTGACGGCTCTGCTCCTCGTGTCCGTCCTCCTGCTCGGCATCGCCTGCCTGGTGACCGCGGTCGCCCAGTGACCCGCCGCGGCCCGGCATGCCTACGGCCCCTGCGCCGGCAGGCACCGCACGGAATGGGCGGCGACCCCGCCGGCGCGAACGGTGGCGACGTCGCCCTCCCGGCTGTCGCGGTCACCCTCCGCCCCGCCCGACCGGGCACGCTCCGGGCGCCGGCGGCCCGGCACACGTGTCGCCCTGTGCCCGCGGACCCCCGGCGGAGTCGGAGGCGACCCGCGCCCTCCGGGCCACCCTGCCGTGTCCCGGTTTCTGACGAAGGCGGTCGGCCTCAGGCTGTGGGCCCCGCCGCCGGTGGCCGGTCCGAGGGGCCCTCGCCCGGTCTGCGGTCGGCCGGTCTGCGCGGGGGGATGGGCGTCGAGGTGAAGTCGCGCGGGCCGGTCCACAGGGCCGGGACGGCATCGCAGCGGCGGCACAGCCGGTAGGCGATCGCCTCGTAGTTGACCCGCCAGCCGTGGAAGTGCGGCCAGGCCTCCTCCGTGGCGCGTTCGACGCGGAAGCCCGCCGCCTCCAGCATGGCGACCGCGGCCTCGAACTCGACGGGGTCGAGCTGGATCGGGGCGCCGGGGTCGGGATCGGGGTCGAAGGGGATGCGCAGGGCACGGGCGACGTCGCGCAGGGCGGTGAACCCCGCCCGCAGCACGAGGCGCGCCTCGGGCGGAGCGCTGCGCGGGGTCAGCGCCAGTTGCATGGCCGCCGCGTCCATCACGGCCACGAGGCCGACCAGCCAGTGCCGGTAGGGCCGGGGCGAACGGAACGCCAGCAGGACGGGATAGGTGGAGTGGCTCTCGCCGATGTCGGAGGCCAGCCGCTCCCAGGCCCGGTACAGCTCGGGCAGCGCGGTCTCCGTGTCGACGAGGTACTGCCGGGCCAGGATCTCCGGCCCCCAGGCCGGTTCGCCGGCCCGTGACTGCAGGAGGGTCACCTCCAGTTCACGGCGGTTGTAGGCGGCGTACAGCGTGGGCAGGTAGGCGATCTGCAGGGCGATGAGGACGGGGCCGGTGGCCGCCGCCACGAAGTCCAGCGCGGACAGCCGCAGCCGGGCGCCGCTGGCGAAGCCGAGGGTGAGCAGACTGGAGCCCGCCTCCCGGAAGGAGCTGCCCCAGGACAGCCCGGACAGGGCGTGCAGCATCAGTCCGAAGCCGGCCAGCGCCCCGCCCAGCCAGGTGGCGAGCATGCCGATCAGGATCAGCGGGGCGAGCCAGGTCTGCGCGCGGTCGATGGCGCCGTAGTCGCCGCGCGGGGCCGCGAGCCGAAGCAGCCGGCGCAGCGTCCACCACAGCCGGTACACCAGCGTGGAGTACAGGCCGCGGGGAACCACCAGGGTGCGCAGCACGCTGAAGGCCATGGCCGCCAGCAGCAGCCCGCCGGCCACGCCGGAGATCCATGTCATGCGGTCATTGTGGCCCCGGTCGGCGTCCGGCGATCAGCGTCGCGGCAGCGAGGCGGGGACCGCGCGGAACGTCTGCCTCCATTCGGGGGCCGGACGGTGCCATGCTGAGCGAGGAAGCCGAGCGGGAGACGGGGGAGACAGCGCCTTGGGCGTGGACGAGGACGGCGACACCCTTTTCAGCACCTATCTGACGCGCTCCGTGGAGGAGACCCACGCGGCGGTCGCGGCCCACTACTACGACCTGTGTCTCGAAGTGACCGGCTCCGAGGCGGAGTTCTCGACGCGGCTGAGCGTGCTGGACCTCGGTGCCCTGACCGTCGGCGAGATCCGCTTCGGCACCGAGATGCGGATGAGCTTCGGCGAACCGGGCGTCTACCACGTGGCCGTCCCCCTGGCGGGCGGCTTCAGCGTGCGGCAGGGGCTCGGCCGGACCGTGTCCGGCACCTCGCGGCACGCGCTGTTCTTCGACCCCGGGCACGGCATCCGGATCGACGCGTGGTCGGGCGACTGCCACAGCATCACCGTGAAGATCGACAAGAGTGCCCTGCACCGCGAACTGGAGGTGCAGCTGGGCAGGCCGCTGCGCCGGCCGCCCACGTTCGAGCCGAGCTTCGACGTCTCCGGCGGGCCGGGCCGCAGTTGGGCGCGGCTGGCGTTGTGGAGCCTGCTGGAACGCGACGTCTCGCACGGGCTGCTGCGTCGGCCCCTCATCCGGGGACGGCTCGAACAGGCCTTGCTGGAGGGCGTGTTACTGGCCGCCGAGCACTCCTATCGCGGCGAACTCGACGCCCCGCCGCCCCCGATGCGGCCCGCCGCGGTGAAGCGGGTCATGGACGCCGTCCAGGAGATGCCGGCCGAACCGTACGACGCGGCCCGGCTCGCGGAGATCGCCCGGGTCAGTGTGCGCACCCTGCAGGAGGCGTTCCGCAAGCATGTCGGGATGCCGCCGATGGCGTACGTCACCGAGGTGCGGCTGCAGCGCGTGCGCGGGCAGTTGCGCGCCTCGGTGCCGGGGACGACGACCGTCGCGGACGTCGCCCACCAGTGGGGCTTCGCCCATCTCGGCCGGTTCGCGCGGCGCTACCGCGAGCGCTTCGGGGAATCCCCTTCGCAGACGCTGCGCACCGCCTGACCGCTGCGATCGGCCGCGTTCGGTGGACAGCCGCCGCGCAACGCGGAGTGACGGGTCGCCCACCCGGCCGTATCGTCACGCGGGGCCGGCGTGGCACCGCGGAAGGGACGGGGTCGGCGCCGTTCGTCCTTCGGGCCGCGCGCGCCCCGGGTGCGGGGGCGGGAGAGATCCGCGCCTGTCCGGGCCCGGCTGCTCCCCCTCCGTGATCGGTGGCCGGGCCCACCCGGCACGCGCTACGGCCGGGCCAGCAGCGTGCGCACGCCCTCCGAGGTGAGCGTCAGCGGGTGCTCGGAACCCGCGTCGATGGTCAGCGACAGATCGTCGGCGGGCCACTGCGAGGCGAGCGCGCCCAGCGGCACCAGGCGGTAGCGCGAGACGAAGGGCAGCAGGTCGGCCAGCTCCCCCTCCGACGTGAAGACGGGCACCACCGGGTCGCCGCCCGGCTGCTCCAGTACGGGCAGCGCGACGGCCGACGGGTCGGCGGCGTCCTCCTGGTTCGCGTCGTCGGGTACGGGCACGAGCACCTCGCTGCCGGCGAGCGTGTCCAGTGCCGCGGTGTCGTCGGTGTTCACGGCCAGCGCGTCCAGCGCCTGCCGGGCCGGTGTGGCGGTGTGGTCGTTGGCAGGTGTGTCCATGGAAGATCCCCAGGTAGCGGCGGTCGTACGGTCTCCCCGGGGCAAGATCGCCCCAGGGCGGGTTCTGCTCGCGTACCCGGCCCCCGGCAGGGCATTCCTGTGACCCGGGGGAATTACGGGATGCCCCCGCCCGCCCCGGTCCGGGTGGTCCGCCCGGCGTCGGGGCGATCCGCGTCGACCCGGCGGTTCAGGGGAGCGGGCGGCACTCCAGTGCCTGCTCGTCGGCGCCGCCGCGCCCGTCCGGTTCCACGCGGTGCACACGGGCGTGCGGCAGGCGGGTCACCGTCTCGGTCAGCCGCCCGTCCGTGAACAGGGCGCCGGTTCCGTCGTCCAGCGCCCATCCGGCCGGCAGCGACCCGGCGGCGACGGCGGACCGGTAGGAGGGGCGCCGGCCCGGTTCGCTGTCGTAGTGGGGGCAGACGGAGCCGGGGAGCAGTCCGAGTCCGTCCTTCAGGAAGGTCAGCGGACCGAAGGAGTCGGTGTGCGAGCCTTCAGCCCAGCAGTTGGCGCCGGCGCTGATGCCGCACAGCAGGGTGCCGCGGTCGTAGGCCTCGCGCAGCAGCCGGTCCACGCCGTGCACGCGCCACACCGCGAGCATGTTCGCGGTGTTGCCGCCGCCGACGTACACGACGTCCTGGGCGAGCAGGTGGGCGCGCAGCGCCTCGTCGTCCAACTCCCTTCGGAACAGGGGCACTACGGAGGGCATGCAGTGCCGGCGGGGCCGGAAGGCGTCGAGGAACCGCTCGATGTACGCGGGCTCGTCGCCGCTGGCGGTCGGCAGGAAGCAGATGCGCGGCCAGTCGGTGCGCACATGGCTCAGCATCCAGTCGTCCAGGAGGCCGTCGTCGTCGGTGCCGAAGCCTCCGCCGAGGAGGGCCACGCGCCGCCGCGGGGGCGGGATGGGGTTCGTTCCGGGTCTCACTGCGCCTCCGCGAGCAGTTCGTCGACCGTGGTGACTCTCACCAGCGGCCGGTAGAGGTCCATGATGTGCAGCGCCCTGGCGTGCGAGTCGTCGTCGGCGCCCGCGCAGGCGTCCGCCGCGACCAGTACGTCGATGCCGGCGTCGGCGGCGGCGAGCGCGGTGGACAGCACGCAGCAGTCGGTGCTGACGCCGGCCAGGACCAGGCGGCCCTCCGGCTCCGCGAGAGCGGCGAGGGACGGGTTCCACTTGCCGAAGGTCGGGGCGTCCAGGACGCGCGGGGCCAGGCCGCCGAACTCCTCGGTCAGCTCCCACAGCGGGGCGTCCGGCGGCTGGAGGGCGAAGGGCCAGCGGTCGTAGTAGGCACGCCAGGCGCCCTCGGGTCGCGCGGGGGCGACGAAGCGGGTGAAGACGGTGCGGCCGCGGTGGGCCGGCAGCAGGCGTCGTACTCCCGCCGCGGCCTCGGCGTAGCGCGGGGCCGCCCAGGGGCTGCCGGGTTCGGCGAAGACGCGTTGCATGTCGATGACGGCGAGCAGGCCGCGGGTCATACGACCGCTCCCGCGTCCGTCGGGCTGGGGACCTGCGCTTCCTGGCCGCGCACCCGGGCGCGGCCCAGGGCGAGGGTGCCGAGGAAGCCGAGTGCCAGGGCGGCGAGGACGCCGAGGTTGGCGTAGGCCCAGGCGCCGGTCTTGCCGCCGAGGCCGAGGGGCCGGAGCAGGTAGCCCTGCCAGGTGAGCCAGTGGGCGGCCGAGTTGGTGACCAGACCCCAGCCGAGGGCGGTGGCGGCGACGGTGAGCAGGAGCGGGGTGGGGGGTACGTCGCCGTAGCGGCCGGAGGGGCGGTAGAGGTCGGTCTCGTCGTAGTCGCGGCGGCGCAGGGCGACGTCGGCGAGCATGATGCCGCACCAGGCGGCGATGGGGACGCCCAGGGTGGTGAGGAAGCCCATGAACTGGCCGAGGAAGTCGTCGGCGACGAACACGATGTAGACCGAGCCCGCGATCATGAGGACGCCGTCGACGAGGGCGGCCAGGTAGCGCGGGATCCGCAGGCCCGCGGAGAGCAGGGCCAGTCCGGAGGAGTAGATGTCGAGTACGGCGCCGCCGACCAGGCCGAGGACGGCGACGACGGCGAACGGCACCAGGAACCACGTGGGCAGCAGGGTCGTGAGCGCGCCGATGGGGTCGGCGGCGACCGCGGCGCCGAGCTTGTCGGAGGAGCCCGCGAGCAGCAGGCCGAAGACGAGCAGGAGCAGCGGGGCCACCGAGGCGCCGAAGGTGGTCCAGCCGATCACGCCGCGGCTGGAGGAGCCGCGCGGCAGATAGCGGGAGTAGTCGGCGGCGGCGTTGACCCAGCCGAGGCCGAAGCCGGTCATCATGAACACGAGCGCGCCGATGAACTCCTGGGTGGAGCCCGGCGGGATCGCGCTGACGGTGCTCCAGTGGATGTGATCGGCGACGAGGACGACGTAGACGACGGTGAGGACGCCCGTGACCACGGTGATCACCGTCTGCAGCCGCATGATCAGGTCGAAGCCCATGACGCCGCCGGCGACCGTGAGCGCGCCGACCAGGATCAGGGCGACCACCTTCGTCTCGGTGCCGCCGCCCCAGCCGAGGCGGGAGAAGACGGTGGCGGTGGCCATGGTGGCGAGCGCGCACAGCACGGTCTCCCAGCCGACGGTGAGCACCCAGGAGATCACCGAGGGCAGGCGGTTGCCGCGTACGCCGTAGGCGGCCCGGCCGAGCACCATCGTCGGCGCCGAGCCGCGCTTGCCGGCGACGGCGATGAAGCCGCACAGCAGGAACGAGAAGACGATGCCGACGACTCCGGCGATCAGCGCCTGCCAGAAGGAGATCCCGAAGCCGAGGGCGAAGGCGCCGTAGCTCAGTCCGAGGATGGAGACGTTGGCGCCGAACCAGGGCCAGAACAGGGTGCGCGGGGTGCCTTTGCGCTCGGTGTCGCCGATGACGTCGAGCCCGTGGGTCTCCACCTGGAGCTGCCGGGCCGGCGCTCTGCCCTCGGGGTTGTCCGCGGACCCTGCCATCGACGACCTCCCGTGTTCGCACGTGATGGCTGGAGGCTAAGTGGGGTCCGGTCGGCCGGTCAATGATCAATGGTCCGGACCACGGCCGGGCTCGCCGTGGACCGGGTGGGGGCCCCGGTCCGACGGCGGCAGCAGGCGGTTCAGCGGGCCCAGAACGGCAGGGGGGCGCAGGTGTTCGCGCAGGTGTGGCCGCCGGGCATGAGCAGGCCCGCGTCGTCCTCGTTGTTGTCGCCGCCCGCGAAGTACACCTCGGGGACCCAGCCCCAGCGGCCGTTGTCAGCCATGGTGCTGCCCCACCGGTAGTTCTCGGCGGTGCCGTCCCGGAAGGTCTGGCCCTTCATCTCGGTGACGAACCAGTTGGCCGCGCCGCCCCGTTCGAGATGGCCGACGACCGGGGCGCCCGGTGAGCGGGAGGCGAACACCGGGACGTGGCCGCGGGTGAGGTTGCAGTGCGGGACGGTGGTGCCCGGCCGGACCCCGGCCGGAGAGCGGGTCGGTGAGGTCCCGCTTGACGGGGCTGTGGGGCAGGGGACGTCGTCGGTGGCGTGGGCGGCGGGTGCGGTCAGGGCCGCCAGGGCGGCGAGCGCCGCGGCGGCCGTGAGGAGTCCGCGCTTGATGTGGATCATGCAGAACGGTACGACCCGTTCTGCCCGGGGGTCACGGCGGTGTGGGTCAGGCGGGGGTCTCGGGACGGTCGGGCGCGGCCCAGTGGGTGTGGAAGGCGCCGGGGCGGTCGGTGCGCAGATAGGTGTGGGCGCCGAAGTAGTCGCGCTGGCCCTGCAGAAGGGCGGCGGGCAGGCGGCCGGCGCGCAGGGTGTCGTAGTGGGCGAGCGCGGCGGAGAAGGCGGGGACGGGGATGCCGCGGCGGGCGGCGGAGGCGACGGTCTCCCGCCAGGGCACCTGCGCGTCGGTGATCTCCATGGCGAACTCCATCTCGCCGAGGAGGCTGACCAGTTCGCGGTCGGCGGCGTAGGCGGCGCGGATGCGGTCGAGGAAGGAGGCGCGGATGATGCAGCCGCCGCGCCAGATCTTCGCGACCGTGCCGAGGTCGATCTTCCAGCCGTACTCGGCGGCCGCGTCCTGGATCATCTTCAGCCCCTGGTCGTAGGCGATGACCTTGGAGGCGTACAGGGCGTGTTCGACCTGGGAGGCGAAGCGTTCGGCCTCGGTGCGGGTGAGCTGGGGGCGGGTGCCGCCGGGCAGCCCGGCGTAGGCGGCGCGCAGTTCGCTCTGGCCGGAGGCGGCGCGGGCGAAGGTGGCCTGGGCGATCGCGGTGACCGGTGAGGCGAGGTCGAGCGCGGTCTGCACGGTCCAGCGGCCGGTGCCCTTCTGGCCGGCGGCGTCGGCGACGACGTCGACGAAGGGGAGGCCGGTCTCGGCGTCGGTGTGGGCGAGGACGTCGGCGGTGATCTCCACCAGGTAGGAGCCGAGCCGGCCGCGGTTCCAGTGGCGGAAGACGTCCGCGATCTCGGCGGGGGTGTATCCGGCCACCTGCCGGAGCAGATCGTACGCCTCGGCGATGAGCTGCATGTCGGCGTACTCGATGCCGTTGTGGACCATCTTGACGAAGTGCCCGGCGCCGTCGCTGCCGATGTGGGCGGCGCAGGGCTCGCCGTCGACCTTCGCGCTGATCCGCTCGAACATCGGCCCGAGCACGTCGTACGCCTCCGCCGAGCCGCCGACCATGATCGACGGCCCCTCCAGCGCGCCCTCCTCGCCGCCGGAGACGCCGGTGCCGACGAAGTGGATGCCGCGCTCTCGCAGGGCCGCCTCGCGGCGGCGGGTGTCGGCGTAGTGCGCGTTGCCGCCGTCGATGATCATGTCGCCGGGCTCCAGGAGCGGGGCGAACTCGTCGATGACGGCGTCGGTGGCCGCTCCCGCCTGCACCATGATCATGAGGCGGCGGGGGCGTTCGAGGGCGGCGACGAACTCCTCGGCCGTCTCGGCGGGCACGAACGCGCCCTCGTCGCCGTAGACCTCGATCAGCGCGCGCGTGCGACCGGCGGAGCGGTTGTGGACGGCGACGGTGTAGCCGTTGCGGGCGAAGTTGCGCGCCAGGTTGCGGCCCATCACGCCCAGGCCGGTCACGCCGATGGCTGCGGTTGCGTTCATGGAGTTCGTCCCTCGATCGGAGCGGTGGCGGGGCGGGCGTGCCCCATGCCCGTCAGGTACGGACGGGCGGCCGGATCGTCTCGATGTCCGAGGGAAGCGGATGTGACGAACCCCGCTCAAACGATCGATCAACCAGGGTTTAACATATGAGCGCTGCCTAGCTCGAAAGATGGATCCGTGACTGCTGTCAACGACGACTCGTTCACCAACTGGAAGACCCGCGAGGAGATCGCGGAGTCGATGATCCCCCTCATCGGGAAGCTGCACCGCGAGCGGGACGTCACCGTCCTGCTGCACAGCCGCTCCCTGGTGAACAAGTCGGTGGTGAGCATCCTCAAGACCCACCGCTTCGCCCGGCAGATCGCCGGCGAGGAGCTGTCGGTCACCGAGACCATGCCGTTCCTGCAGGCGCTGACCGAGCTCGACCTCGGCCCCTCCCAGATCGACCTGGGCATGCTCGCCGCGACCTACCGGAGCGACGACCGCGGTCTGACGGTGGAGGCGTTCACCGCCGAGGGCCGTCGCGGGTGCCACGGGCGCCAACAAGATCCGGCGGGGCGAGGGCCGGGACGTCGTCCTGTACGGCTTCGGCCGCATCGGCCGGCTCGTGGCCCGGCTGCTCATCGAGAAGTCGGGATCGGGCAACGGCCTGCGGCTGCGCGCGATCGTGGTGCGCGGCGGCGGCGAGCAGGACATCGTCAAGCGGGCCTCGCTGCTGCGCCGGGACTCCATCCACGGCCAGTTCCAGGGCACCATCACGGTGGACGAGGCGTCCAGCACGATCTTCGCCAACGGCAACGCGATCAAGGTGATCTACGCGAACGACCCCTCCGAGGTCGACTACACCGCGTACGGCATCCGCAACGCGATCCTCGTCGACAACACCGGCAAGTGGCGCGACCGCGAGGGCCTGTCCCAGCACCTGCGTCCCGGCATCGACAAGGTCGTGCTGACCGCGCCGGGCAAGGGGGACGTCCCCAACATCGTGCACGGCGTCAACCACGACACGATCAAGCCGGACGAGCAGATCCTGTCCTGCGCGTCCTGCACCACCAACGCGATCGTGCCGCCACTGAAGGCCATGGACGACGAGTACGGCGTGCTGCGCGGCCACGTGGAGACGGTCCACTCGTTCACCAACGACCAGAACCTGCTGGACAATTACCACAAGGCCGACCGCCGCGGCCGCTCGGCGCCGCTGAACATGGTCATCACCGAGACCGGTGCCGCCTCCGCCGTGGCCAAGGCGCTGCCCGACCTCAAGGCGCGCATCACCGGCAGTTCGATCCGCGTGCCGGTCCCGGATGTCTCGATCGCGATCCTCAACCTGCAGCTCGCCCGGGAGACGGACCGCGAGGAGGTGCTGGAGTACCTGCGTGACGTGTCGCTGACCTCGCCGCTCAAGCGCCAGATCGACTTCACCACCGCCCCCGACGCGGTCTCCAGCGACTTCATCGGCTCGCGGCACGCCTCGATCGTGGACGCCGGCGCGACCAAGGTGGAGGGCGACAACGCGATCCTCTACCTCTGGTACGACAACGAGTTCGGCTACTCCTGCCAGGTGATCCGGGTCGTCCAGCACGTCTCCGGCGTCGAGTACCCGACGTTTCCGAGTCCGGCGGCCTGACCTGGGAACCCGTCTGGTCAAGGGTCGGCAATGCCACCTTTGGCCAGACTGTTCCAGGGAATGAATCCGGCCACAGGGTGGGTGGATCTGTTCTCTGGAGTCGCCGTGACCACATCATCGGAACCGCGGGTGCAGGGCCTGGAGATACGGTCGATCGACTACGTCCCGCTGGACGAGCGCCACGGCAAGCTGTGGCACCTCGGCCCGCTGTGGTTCATGTCGAACGCCCAGATCGCCACATTGGCCGTGGGCCTCATCAGCATCACCGAGGGCGGCAACCTCATCTGGTCGCTGATCGCGATCGTGGCGGGCACCGTCCTCGGCACCTTCTTCATGGCCTTCCACTCGGCCCAGGGCCCCCAGCTGGGCCTGCCGCAGATGATCCAGTCGCGGCCCCAGTTCGGCTACGTCGGCGCCCTGCTCGTGTGGCTGTTCGCGTACGTCCAGTACGCGGGCTTCAACGTCTTCAACACGATCCTCGCGGGCGAGGCCATGCACACCACCGTGCACGGCGGCGTGAAGCTGTGGGTGGTCGTGGTAACCGCGCTCGCCCTGGTGATCGCGCTGGTGGGCTACGACATCATCCACAAGGCCGAACGGTTCCTGACGTACACCTTCCTGGTCGTCTTCGGGATCTTCACCGTCGGGGTCCTGCTCACCCTCCACTACCCGGCCGGCTCCTTCGACCTCGGCGCCTTCAAGTGGACGCCGTTCCTGGCCCAGTTCGGCGTGGTCGCCGGCTACCAGATCAGCTGGGCGATCTACGTCTCCGACTACTCCCGCTATCTGCCGCCGAACGTCACCGTCCGCAAGACCTTCTACTGGACCTACTTCGGCTCCGCCCTCGGCGGCATCTGGCTGATGGTCCTCGGCGCCCTGCTCGCCGCCTGGGCGGGCAAGGACTTCGACACGGTCAGGTCGATCAACGCGGCGGGCGACAAGGTGTTCAGCGGCTTCGGCGCGATCGTGCTGCTGTTCGCCGCGCTGGGCCTGGTCTCCGTCACCGCGCTGAACATGTACGGCGGCTCGCTCACCCTCATCAGCGCCATCGACTCCTTCAAGCGGGTGCGGCCCACCCTCGCCGTCCGTCTGGTCACCATCGGCCTCACCGCGGCGCTCTCCCTGGTCGGCGCGCTGGCCGCCACCTCCCACTTCCTGGAGAACTTCAACAACTTCCTGCTGCTGGTCCTCTATCTCTTCATCCCGTGGACCGCGGTGAACCTGATGGACTACTACGTGGTGCGCCGTGGCCACTACGCCATCGCCGAGATCTTCAACCCGCGGGGCATGTACGGCCGTTGGGGCTGGCACGGCATCATCGCCTACCTGGTCGGCTTCGCCGTCATGATCCCGTTCTTCTCGGTCGGCACCCTCTACACCGGCCCGGTCGCCGACGCCCTCGGCGGCGCCGACATCTCGCTGTTCATCGGGCTGCCGGTCTCCGCGCTGCTGTACTGGTGGCTGACCCGCTCGATCGACGTGGCGGCCGAGCAGCGGGTGGCCGAGGCTGAGGCGGAGGCACTGGAGCTCGCGGCGCACGAGCATCGTGAACCCTGAGACGCCCGCCTTGTCACCGCCGCACTAACGGCGCTGCCCGGGCACTCAACTCCCGCACAACACACCCCTCGGCCATCCCCTTCGCACGGGCGTCACTGCCATATTCGAAAGCCACTTCGGAGGTGGCTGTGACGCGAGAGGCGACGACATCCCGGGCCGAGGACACGGCGGTGCACGCCCCCGACCGCACCGCCGCGCGGCTCGCCGAGCTGGAGAGCCGCCGGATACGGGCGATGGCCCCGGGCGGCGCGAGACGCCGGGGGCTGCTCGGTGCGCGGGAGCGGATCGAACGGCTGCTGGACGCGGGCTCCTTCACCGAGACCGGTCTGTTCGTGCGGGCCCGCGGGGCCGGGGACGACGCCCGGCGCCCGTACGGGGACGGGGTGGTCACCGGGCACGGCACGGTCGACGGCCGTCCCGTCTGCGTGTTCGCCCAGGACTCCACGGTCTTCGGCGGCAGCATGGGCGAGTCCTTCGGCGAGAAGGCGGTGGCCCTGATGGACCTCGCCCTGAAGATCGGCTGCCCGGTCGTCGGGCTCAACGACGGCGGCGGGGCCCGCATCCAGGAGGGCGTCACCTCCCTGGCCCTGTACGCCGAACTCGTGCGCCGCAACGTCAGGGCCTCCGGGGTCGTCCCGCAGATCTCCGTCGTCCTCGGCCCCTGCGCGGGAGGCGCCGCCTACTCCCCTGCGATCACCGACCTCACGGTGATGGTGGACGGCGCCTCCCACATGTTCGTCACCGGCCCCGACGTCATCGAGGCCGTCACCGGCGAGCGCACCAGTGCCGAGGAGCTGGGCGGCGCCCGCACCAGCAACACCGTCAACGGCAACGCGCACTTCCTCGCCGCCGACGAGGAGGACGCCCTGGACACCGTGCGTGACCTGCTGTCGTACCTGCCCGCCAACAACCTCGAACGGCCCCCGGAGTACGCCCCGGGCTGCGCGCGCGACGGCGCCTGGCTGGACGAGGTCGTGCCCGACCGGCTGGGCCAGGCCTACGACATGCGGGACGTCCTGCACGCGGTCGTGGACGACGGCGAACTCCTGGAGGTCCAGGCGCTGTTCGCGCCCAACATCATCTGCGCGCTGGCTCGGGTCGAGGGCTGCTCCGTCGGCCTCGTCGCCAACCAGCCCCTGCACGCGGCCGGTGTGCTGGACATCGACGCCTCGGAGAAGGCCGCCCGCTTCGTGCGGTTCTGCGACGCGTTCGGCATCCCGCTGCTGACCTTCGCCGACGTGCCGGGCTACCTCTCCGGCGTCCGCCAGGAGCAGGCGGGGATCATCCGCCGGGGCGCCAAACTGCTGTACGCGTACGCCGAGGCGACCGTCCCCAAGGTCACCGTCGTGGTCCGCAAGGCCTACGGCGGCGGCTACGCGGTGATGGGCTCCAAGCACCTGGGCGCGGACGTCAACCTCGCCTGGCCCACGGCCCGCATCGCCGTGATGGGCGCCGAGGGCGCCGTCGGCATCCTGCACCGGCGCGAACTCGCCGCCGCGGCCGACCCCGAGGCACTGCGCGCCCGGCTCGTCGCGGCGTACGAGAGCACCCACGGCACGCCGTATCTCGCCGCCGAGCGCGGCTACATCGACGCGGTCATCGCCCCGCGCGAGACCCGCGAGCAGGTCTGCCGCGCTCTGAGGACCCTGCGCGGCAAGCGTGCCGCGATGCCGGAGCGCCGGCACGGCAACATCCCCCTCTGAAGCGGCTGGAGCCTCTGAACTCGCTGAACTCGCTGAACTCGCAAAGGCTTTGGGCCCCCTGCCCTCCCTGACCCCGCGCACCGCTCCCACCGCCGCGCCCCACACGCCGACCACGACAGGAGCCATGCCCGATGGACAGCCGCCGTCCCCCGCACGCGCCCGCCCACCGCAGTCTGCCCGCATGCGTGCGGCACTGGGCCGAGACGATCCCGGACCGCCGGGCGTTCACCTACGTCGACCATCCCGCACCCGGCTCCCGCGGCGTCCACCGCACGCTGACCTGGCGGCGCCTGGACCTGCGGGTGCGCGCCCTGGCCGCCCGGCTCGCCGAGGACACCCGACCGGGAGACCGGGTGGCACTGCTGTGTCCGCAGGGCACGGAGTACGTCACCGCCTTCCTCGCCGCGCTCACGGCCGGCCTGGTCGCCGTACCGCTGTATCCGCCGGACCTGCCCGGGCACGGCGGCCGGCTCGCGGCCGTGCTCGCCGACGCGCGGCCGGCGGTCGTGGTGACCACGAGCCCGGCCGCCGGCATGGTGCGGGACTTCTGCGCGGACACCGCGGCCCGGGTCGTCGTCGCGGACCAGGTGCCCGACGCGGCCGCGGAGGGATGGCAGCCGGTGACGACGCCGGAGTCGGCGGTCGCGTACCTGCAGTACACCTCCGGCTCCACCCGCACCCCGGCGGGCGTGGAGATCACCCACGCCAACGTCGTCGCCAACGCCCACCAGGCGCTGACCGCCTACGGCGCCGACACCGGACCGGTGACCTGCGTGGGCTGGCTGCCGCTCTACCACGACATGGGGCTGGTGCTGAGCGTGGCCGCTCCGGTGGCGCGCGGGCTGCTGTCGGTACTGATGGACCCGACGGCGTTCCTGCACGAGCCGGTGCGCTGGCTCCGGCTGCTCGGCGCACACCCGCGCGTGGTCAGCGCGGCACCCAACTTCGCCTACGACTACTGCGCCGCCGCCGTCACCGAGGCGCAGAAGGCGGATCTGCGGCTGGCCGGCATCGCCGCGCTGATCAACGGCAGCGAGCCGGTCCGCCCGAGCACCGCGGACCGCTTCCACGCCGCTTTCGCCGCCCAGGGGCTCGATCCGGCGACGCACTGCCCGTCGTACGGGCTGGCCGAGGCCACCGTCTTCGTCAGCGCCGCCCGGCCCGGCCGGCCGCCGCGGCGTTTCGCCCTCGACCGGGACGCCCTGGCGGCCGGCAAGGCGCTGCCCGCGCGGCCCGACGACCCCAGGGCCGTGCTGCTCGCGGGCTGCGGCACTCCGGCGGGCCAGCGGGTGCGCATCACCGATCCGGTGACGGACGCCGTCCTGTCCGAGGGCGAGGTCGGCGAGATCCGCGTCCAGGGGCCGAACGTCGGGCGCGGCTACTGGAACCAGGAGGAGCACGGCCGGCGCGTCTTCGGCCCCGGCGGCTGGCTGCGCACCGGAGACCTCGGGACCCTGCTGGACGGGCAGTTGATCGTCACGGGCCGGCTGAAGGACCTCATCGTGGTCGACGGCCGCAACCACTACCCGCAGGACGTGGAGGCCACCGCCCAGGACGCCCACCCGGCGCTGCGGCCCGACCGGCTCGCCGCCTTCGGCACACCCGGGGACCCGGGCGAGCGGGTGGTCGTCGTCGCCGAGCACGTGCGCGGCACGTCACTGGCCGCGATCGACGTACCGGCCCTGGTGGCGGCCGTGCGCGCGGCCGTGTCGGCCCGGCACGGGCTGCGGCTGGCCGACGTCGTCCTCGTGCCGCCGGGCACCGTGCCGCGGACCTCCAGCGGCAAGGTGTCGCGGGCGCTGACCCGTGAGCGCTATCTGGCGGGCGCGTACCAGGCCGAGGGGGTGCGGTGAGCGCCGTCGACGAACGGGCGGTGCGCCGGCTGATCGCCCGGCGAGTGGCCGAGTGGGGCGGCACGGAGGCCGAACACGCCCCGATGGACCGCCCGTTGGCGGATCTCGGCATGTCCTCGCGGGACGCGGTGACGCTGGCCGGGGAGCTGTCGGTCCTGGCCGGGCGCGAGCTGCCGGCCACGCTGGTGTGGGAGGCGCCCACCGGGGAGGCGCTCGTTGCGCGGCTGTGCGGCCCCCGGGCAGCGGTCGCCGCGCCGGTCCCGCGGGAGACGGCCGCCGCCCCGGCCTCGCTGCCGTCGATCTCCGGGGAGCCCGTGGCGGTCGTCGGCGTCGGCTGCCGGCTGCCCGGCGGGGTGCACGGCCCCGACGACTACTGGCGGCTGCTGTGCGAGGGCGCCGACGCGATCCGCCGGGTGCCCGAGGACCGCTGGCGTGACTTCACCGCCTTCCCGCCCGCCGACGCACTCCCCTACGGCGGCTACCTGGACGACATCGCCGGGTTCGACGCGGAGTTCTTCCGCGTCACCCCGCGCGAGGCCGCCGTGATGGACCCGCAGCAGCGGATCCTGCTGGAGATCGTCCAGGAGACGCTCGACCACGCTGCCGTCCCGACCGCTTCCTTGGCCGGCACGAACACCGGTGTTTTCGTGGGGGTTTCGGCACCCGAGTACGGCGGGCTCACCGGCGCCGACCCGGAGGCGGTCGACCCGTGGGCCCCGGCGGGCGCCGCGCTCAGCGTGACCGCGGGGCGGCTGGCGTACGTGCTGGACACCCGGGGACCCAGCATGGCCGTCGACACCGCCTGCTCGTCGTCGCTGGTCGCCGTGCACCACGCGTGTGTGAGCCTGCGGACGGGCGAGAGCGACACGGCGATCGCCGCCGGAGTCAACCTGCTGCTCTCCCCCACCGTCACCGTCGCGTTCCGGCGGGCGGGCGCCCTGGCCCCGGACGGGCGGTGCAAGCCGTTCTCCGCGGCGGCGGACGGCATCGGGCGCGGCGAGGGCTGCGCCGCCGTGCTGCTGAAACGGCTGTCGGACGCCGAACGGGACGGTGACCGCGTGCTCGCTGTCATCAGGGCGACGGCTGTCAACTCCGACGGCCGCTCCAACGGCCTGCTGGCCCCCAACCCGGCCGCACAGCAGGCCCTGTTGACCACCGCGTACGCGCGTGCCGGTGTCCTGCCGGCGCACGTCGACCACGTCGAGGCGCACGGCACCGGCACCCCGCTCGGCGACCCGATCGAGGCGGGCGCACTGGCGGCGGTCCTCGGCGCGGACCGCGACCCCGACCAGCCCCTGCTGCTGGGCTCGGTCAAGGGCAACCTCGGTCATCTGGAGTCGGCGGCGGGCATCGCAGGGCTGATCAAGACGGTCCTCGCCCTGCACCACGACCTCGTCCCGCCGTCCCTGCACTGCGCGAACGGCAGCGCCCTGGGCGGCGTACCACTGCGGGTGGTGACCGAGCCGGAACCCTGGCCGCGCTACGGCGGCACGGCCGTGGCGGGCGTCTCGGGGTTCGGATTCGGCGGCACCAACGCCCATGCGGTGCTGGAGGAATGGCGTCCTGCCCCCACTCCGGCCGCCGAGAACCGGGCGGCCCGGCTGCATGTGCTGTCCGACCTCGACGGTGAACGGCTCCGGGACACCGCGTCCCGGCTCGCCGACTGGCTGCGCGGCCCCGCGGGCGCGGGCGCGCACCCGGCCGACGTCGCGCGCACGCTCGCGGGGCGCACCGGCCGGGGGCCTGTGCGGACCGCCATCGTCGCCCGCCACCGAACCGAACTCGCTGATGCGATGCGCGCGTTGGGTGCGGGGCGGCCACATCAAGGGGTGGTGACCGAGGACCGAGACCGTGTCGGGCGCGGGCCGGTGTGGGTCTTCTCCGGGTACGGCAGTCAGTGGGCCGGCATGGGGCGCCGGCTGCTCGCCGAGGAGCCCGCCTTCGCCGCGGCCGTGGAGAAGACGGATGCCCAACTCGCCGCCGAGTGCGGGTTCTCCCTTTACGACCACCTCGCCTCCGGCGGTGAACTGGAGCGCCTGGAGGTCGCCCAGCCCGTGCTGTTCGGGGTCCAGGTGGCCCTGGCGGAGTTGTGGCGTGCCCACGGCGTCGAACCCGCCGCGGTCATCGGCCATTCCATGGGCGAGGTCGCGGCGGCGGTGTGCTCGGGGGCCCTGGACCTGTCGGACGGGGCACGGGTCGTCGCCGTACGGGCGCGGCTGCTCAGTCGGCTGCGGGGTGGCGCGATGGCCGTGGTCGACCTCGACGAGACCGAAGTCGACGCGCTGCCACGGGAGTTCCCCGGTGTCCATGTCGCCGTGCACTCCTCACCCGGACAGCAGGTCGTCACCGGTGAGGAGGAGGCGGTGGCCCGGCTCGTGCGACGGCTGCGGGACGAAGGCCGGGCGGCCAGGTCGATGAAGGTCGTCGGCGCCGGCCACTCCCCACAGGTCGACCCTCTGCTGACCGAGCTGGCGGAGTCGCTCGCCGATGTCCGGGGCAGGCGATCGCGCGTTCCCGTCTACTCCACCGTTCTCGACGACCCACGCGGAGAGAGCGTCTTCGACGCCGCCCACTGGGTGGCGAACCTGCGGCGGCCGGTCCGTCTGGACCGGGCCGTCGCGGCCGCCGCGGCCGACGGTCACTCCGTCTTCGTGGAGATCTCACCCCACCCGGTGCTGCTTCGAGCCCTCACCGGGTCCGCGCCCGGTGCGCTGGCCCTGGGCACGCTCCACCGTGACGCCGACGACTCGGCAGCCTTCCTCGGCCGGCTGGGCGCCCTGTACACGGCGGGCCTGCGGCTGCCGCTGCCGCCCGGGCGCGTCATCGACCTGCCCGCGCCCCGCTGGCGGCATGTGCGGCACTGGTGGACGGACGGGCGGACGGCGGCCCCCGCGGCGCCGAAGCGGGAGCCCGCCCAGGACGACGACTCCGTCACCGCCCGCCTGCGCCACCACGTCGCGGCCGTCACCGGCCATTCGCCGGACCGCCTCACCGCCGCCACCCCGCTGGCCGACCTGGGACTGGACTCGCTGATGGCCGTCCGCGTCCGCACCGCGCTGGAGCGCGAGTTCGGGACCGAACTGCCGCTGCGCGACCTCATGGGCGCCGCCCGCCTCGGCGACCTCGCCGACCTCCTCCGACAAGCCGTCCCCGACGGGGAGTTCGCACCTCTGCGACCCCTGAAAACCACCGGCTCCGGGACCCCGCTCTTCCTGGTCCACGCCGCCGGCGGGACGAGCGACGTCTACCGGACGCTCGCCGAACGCCTCGGCGACGACCGGCCGGTGTACGGCCTCGACCGGATCGAAGAAGCCCGTACGGTCACCGAGAAGGCCCGCCGCTACGCCCGGGTCATCACCGCCGCTCGCCCTAACGGGCCGCTGCTGCTGGGCGGTTGGTCCTTCGGCGGGTTCGTCGCGCAGGAGACGGCACGGCAGCTGACGGCCTCCGGACGCGAGGTGGAGCTGGTGGTGCTCGTCGACTCCGTACGGCCCCTCCCCCGGCCCGACCGGCTCCGCGCCCACCTGACGGGCTTCGCGGCCCACGTCGCCGACGTCTACGGAGTGCGGCTGGAGTTGCCGTACGACGAACTCGTCGCCCTAGAGGACGACGGCGAGCGCATCGACACCGTGCTGCGGGCGCTGCGCGAGGCCGCCGAGGTGCCGGCCGCCGCGCTGGAGCATCAGCGCGCCTCCTACCTGGACCTGAGGATCGGCGAGGCGCACCGGCCGCGGCACTACGACGGCCGCGTGGTGCTGTACCGGGCGACCGAGCGGGCGCCGCACACCGTGCGCGACCTGGCCTACGAACGCGACGACGCGGCGCTCGGCTGGGACGAGGTGTGTCCCCGACTGACCGTCGTACCGGTCGCGGGGCACCATCTGTCGCTCCTCGACCCGCCCCACGTCGACGAGCTCGCCGCACGGCTGCGGCGGGAGTTCGCCGAGCAGGTCCGCTGAACCCGAGACCCGAGGAGCCGCCATGTCCCACCCGCACCGCCCCGCCGCAGTGTCCCGACGCACCGTCGCCAAGGCCGCCGCGGTCACCGGACTGGCCGCGCTCTTCGGCGCCGCGACCGGCACCGCGCGGGCCGCCACCCGGCTGACGGCCCGCACCCTCGACGTGTCGGTCCCGTCCGCCGCGCTGGGACGCGGCGCGCCCGTGCGGCTGATCCTGCCGTCGGGCTTCGACACCCAGCCCGGACGGACCTACCCGGTGCTGTATCTGCTGCACGGCGCCCACGACGACTACACGTCCTGGACGAGGGAGACGGACATCGAGGCCTTCACCGAGGGCCGGAACCTGATCGTGGCGATGCCGGACGCGGGGCCCACGGGCATTCCCACGGCCTGGCGAGGCGGCCCGGACTACGAGACCTTCCAACTCTCGGAGGTGCCGGCGCTGCTCGCCCGCGACTACCGGGCCTCCGCGGTGCGGGCCGTCGCCGGCGTCTCCACCGGCGGCTACGGTGCCATGGCCCACGCGGCCCGCCATCCGGGAATGTTCACGGCCGCGGCCTCCTACAGCGGCATCCTCGACACCACCTTCCCCGGCGTGCCCACGCTCGTCGACGCGATCGTGGCCCGCGAGAACCTCGCTCCCCTGTCCCTGTGGGGCAACCCGATCCTGGACCTGCTCACCTGGCAGAACTTCAACCCCCGGGCCCGCGCGCAGGGACTGCGCGGCACGCCCCTGTACGTCTCCAGCGGCAGCGGCGTGCTGGGCGGCATCGGCGACTGGCTGCCCGAGGCACTGGAGAGCACACTGTGGCCGTCGGCCCACAGCTTCACCGACACCCTCGACCGGCTCGGCATCGCCGTGACGAAACACTTCTACTCGGGCGGCGGACACAGCTGGCCGTACTGGAAGCAGGAGTTCACCGCGTCGTGGCCGATGCTCGCCCGTGCGCTCGGGGTGCCGGAGTGATGTCGGTGCCGTCGGGGCACGGAACGGAGCGCAGGGGACGTCCGTCCAACACCGGACACACCCCGCGTCCCACGGGCAACAGCCCGCGGGTGAGCCGGATCCGGGTGAAAGGAGTGACCTCGATGGCCGTCCCCACCCCCCACGACGGGCCGGCCGGGCGGGCGGCGCCCCTGCTTCCGCCCGATCTGGCCGACGTGCTGCGCTCCCGACTCGAAGCGGTCGCCGACGAGGTGGAGGAGGAGGTCCGCAGACAGGTCCCCGAGTACGCGGGCCCGGCGGACGGCGCGTACACCAGGAATCTGCGGGCCGGCGTGGTGCAAGCCCTGACCTTGTTCGTCGACCACATCGCCGACCCGCGCGGTCCGGGCGACGCGATCGCGGCGACGTACTACGAACTCGGGCGCGGCGAGGCCCTGGTGGGCCGCGGTCTGGACGCGCTGCAGTCCGCGCTGCGGATCGGTGGGCTGCACGCCTGGCGGCTGATGGGCCGCACCGTGGAGGAACTCGGTCTGGACTCCCAGGTGGTGGCCACGCTGGGCGAACTCGCCTTCCGGACCGTGCACGAGGTCGCCGAGGCGGCCGCCGAGGGCTACGCGGACGCCCGGCTGCGCAGCACCGACGAACTGGAGCGCCGGCGCCGCCGTCTGCTGGACCTCCTGCTGGGCGAGGGGCCGGTGCCGGTGGAGGCCGTGCACGAACTGGCGCACGGGGCCCGATGGACGGTGCCCCGGTACGTGGCCGTCGTCGCGCTCGCCGCCGCCGGCGAACGGAGCGCGGACGACCGGCCGCTCGCGGCCGCCGGGGCGCTGGTGGACATGGGGGCGCGGCCGCCGCGGATGCTGGTGCCCGATCCGGACGGCTCGGGCCGCTTCGCCGGGCGCGCCTTCGCGCTCGCCCTGCGCGGCCGGCCCGCGGCGATCGGGCCGACGGTGCCGCTCGCCGAGGCCGCGCGGTCGCTGCGCTGGGCGTCGCTGGCTCTGGGGCTGATGGGGCGGGGCATCCTGCCCCGGCAGGGGGTGGTGCGGTGCGACGAGCACCTGTCGACCCTGCTGCTGCACAGCGACGAGCCGCTGCTCGTCCAGCTCCGGGCGCGCGCCCTGGCACCGCTGGAGCGGGTCTCCGAGGGCCAGCGCGCCCGGCTCGCCGAGACCCTGCTGGCCTGGCTGCTCAGCGGCAGCAACGTCCCCGACGTCGCCACCCGGCTGCACGTCCACCCGCAGACGGTCCGCTACCGGATGCGGCAACTGGAGAAGGTCTTCGGCGACGCTCTGCACGATCCGGACACCCGGCTGGAGATGATTCTCGCGCTGCGTTCCGCGGACCCCGTCCGCACGCAACAAAAGCAGGGGAATTTCTGAATTCCCGGCAATAACACCCCATCACCGAACGCGAATACGTTCGGGGGGTCCTTTTCCCCAGGCGCGCAAACGCGCCCGACCCGCAAAGGATCCCCATGCGTATCCGCTTGTGCCTCGCCGCGCTCTCCCTCGTCGGCGGCGCCGGACTCACCACGCTCTCGGCGCCCGCCGCATCGGCCGCCACCTGCTCGGACATCGACGTCGTCGCGGCCCGCGGCACGTTCGAACCGGGCTCCCTGGGCGCGATCGTCGGCGACCCCGTGTATTCCGCGCTGCAGCGGAAACTGACCGGCCGGAATCTCTCCGGCTACAAGGTGAACTACCCGGCCGACCTTTCTCCGACGTCGGCCGCGCAGGGAAACGCGGACCTCGTGCATCACGTCAGCGATCAGGCCGCGGCCTGCCCGAACCAGCGTTTCATCCTCGTCGGCTATTCGCAGGGCGCGAACGTGGTCGACAATTCCATCGGCATCAGCAGCGACGGCGCGGTCGTGGGCAGCCCCATCGTGGCCACGCTTCCGGCCTCCGTGGCACCGAGAGTGGCGGCGGTACTGCTGTTCGGCAATCCGATCCGGGCCCTGGGCAAGAGCGTCACCGGCCCCTACCAGAGCCGCACCCTCGACTTCTGCGCCAAGGGCGACCCGATCTGCGAGAACGGCGGCGGCGACGTCCTGGCCCACCTCGGTTACACCGCCGATGCGGGCGCGGCGGCCGACTTCGCGGCGACCAAGGTCTGACGGCCGGCGCAGGGCGAGCCGGGGGCCCGGGAGGCGCTCTCCTCCCGGGCCCCGTCTCCTGCGTCCGGGGTCGTCCGGGTGCGCCGACACGGTCGTCTTCACGCCATGTGCAGAGCGGGCCGTGGGGCGCGGCCGGGATGGCCTTCATGGAGGTTGCGCGGATACCTCGCCACCGAACTATGTAGCCCCACCACATGTGCGCCCGACGTGCGTGTTCCTACGGTGTGCCGACACGTACCCGTCCCCATCGCACACGAGGAAGTGGCGCACATGGCCTCCGCAGCAGCATCCGCTCCACCGACCCCCGCCAACCTCAAGCGCATCGTCGCCGCCAGTCTGATCGGCACCACGATCGAGTGGTACGACTTCTTCCTCTACGGTTCCGCCGCCGCGCTCGTCTTCAACAAGCTGTTCTTCCCGGACTCCGACCCGCTGGTCGGCACGCTGCTGTCGTTTTTGACGTACGCCGTCGGTTTCGCGGCCCGGCCGCTGGGCGCCCTGGTCTTCGGGCACTACGGGGACCGGATCGGGCGCAAAAAGCTGCTGGTGCTGAGTCTGCTGATGATGGGCGGGGCGACCTTCGCGATCGGTCTGCTGCCCACGCACGCGACCGTCGGCAGCGCCGCTCCGGTGCTGCTGACCACGCTGCGGCTGGTCCAGGGCTTCGCGCTCGGCGGCGAGTGGGGCGGCGCGGTGCTGCTGGTGTCCGAGCACGGCGACGCGCGGCGGCGCGGCTTCTGGGCCTCGTGGCCGCAGACCGGCGCGCCCGCCGGGCAGTTGCTGGCCACCGGTGTGCTGTCCCTGCTGACGGCCCTGCTGTCGGACGCCGCCTTCGGATCGTGGGGCTGGCGGATTCCGTTCCTGCTCTCCGGCGTCCTGGTGGTCGTCGGTCTGTGGATCCGGCTGTCCGTCGACGAGTCGCCCGTGTTCAAGGAGGCGCTGGCGCAGGCCGAGGCCCGCAAGGCGGCCCGGAACGGCGAGGCGGAGAAGCTGCCGCTGGTGTCGGTGCTGCGCCACCACTGGCGGGACGTGCTGATCGCGATGGGCGCCCGCATGGCCGAGAACATCAGCTACTACGTCATCACCGCGTTCATCCTCGTCTACGCCACCACCTCGGCCGGCGTCTCCAAGCAGACCGCGCTGAACGCGGTGCTCATCGCCTCGGCCGTGCACTTCGCGGTCATCCCGGCGTGGGGCGCCCTGTCGGACCGCGTCGGACGGCGGCCCGTGTACCTGCTGGGCGCGGTGGGCGTCGGGCTGTGGATGTTCCCCTTCTTCTCCCTCGTCGACACCGGCGGTTTCGGCGCCCTGCTCCTCGCCGTCACCGTGGGCCTGATCCTGCACGGTGCCATGTACGCGCCCCAGGCGGCCTTCTTCTCCGAGATGTTCGCGACCCGGATGCGCTACTCCGGTGCCTCCATCGGCGCCCAGTTCGCCTCCGTCGCCGCGGGCGCGCCGGCCCCGCTGATCGCCACCGCGCTGCTGGCCGACTACGACAGCTCCACCCCGATCGCGCTGTACGTCGTCGCCGCGGCCGCCCTGACGGTGATCGCCGTGCTCGCGGCCAAGGAGACCCGCCACCGGGACCTGGCCGACGTCGAGCCGTCCGTGGGCGCGGAGACCGCGGCGGTTCCGGCGGCGGACGCGCGCACCGTCTGAGCGGACGGCACCGGCCCCCGTACGCCCGCGCGTACGGGGGTCAGTGCTGTGCCGGTGCGGACAACCGGTGCAGCCGCAGAGCGAGTTGGATCTCCAGGGCGCGGGCGGGGTCCTGCCAGTCCTCGCCGAGGAGCCGGCCGACGCGCTCCAGCCGCTGGGCGACGGTGTTGACGTGGACGTGCAGGGCGTCCTTGGTGCGGGCCGGGCTCATGCCGCAGGTGAAGTAGGCGTCCAGGGTGCGCACCAGGTCGGTGCCGCGGCGTTCGTCGTAGGCGACGACCTGGCCGATGGTGCGGTCGACGAAACCGGCGATGTCCCGGTCGCCCGCGAGCAGCAGGCCCAGGAAGCCGAAGTCCTCGGCGGCGGCGCCGTCGCCGGCGCGGCCCAGCGGGCGCAGGGCCTCCAGGCAGCGGCGGCCCTCGGCGTAGCCGGCGGCCACGTGGTCGGGGTGGGCGGCGAGGTCCCGGACGGGAGCGGAGGCGCCGACGGTGACCGGTTCGTGGACTGCGGTGCCCAGCTGGCGGGCGGTGCGGCGGGCCAGGCCGGTCGCGGTCTCCCCGGCGGTGAGGGGCAGCAGCAGGACGGTGCCGCCGTCGCGGGCGGCGGCCAGGCCGTGCCGGGTCGCCGCGAGGTGGGAGGCGGCGGCTCCCAGCCGTCTGCGGGCGGCCGCCTCCTGCTCGGCGTCGGCGGCGGGGCCGTCGAGGCGGGCGGCGAGGACGACATGGGTGGAGTCGAGGTCGGCGTGCAGCCGGCAGGCGCGCTCCCGCAGCAGTCGCGGGTCGCGGTCGCGGGCGTCGAGCAGGTCGTCCAGGAGCTCGCCGCGGACGCGCTGCTCGGCGTCGGCGGCCGAGCGCCTGGCCAGCAGCAGCAGCGAGGTGACCATCGCGGCCCGCTCCAGGGTGAGCTGGTCGACGGGGTCGAGGCCGGGGTGGCCGCGCAGCACGAGAGCGCCGAGCAGTTCGCCGCCGGCGGTGACGGCGGCGATCCAGTCGTCCGCGTGCCGTACGGCGTGGCCCTCCGCCCGGGAGGCCTCCAGGGGCGCCGCGGCGGTGTCGGCGGCCTCGGTGAACTCGACCGTGCCGTCGAGGACCTGGGCGACGGCCGCGGCCACGTCGTGCACCCCGCCGCCGCGCAGCACGAGCTCGGCGAGCCGGTCGTGGACGTCGGAGGCGCGCTCGATGACCGCGCTGCGGTCCCGGATGATCTCGTTGGCCCGCTCAAGGCCGGCGAGGGCCGAGCGGGTCTCGGTGAGCAGGTTGGCGGTGTCGATGGCGGCCGCGGCCAGTGCGGCGAAGGAGCCCAGCAGGGCGATCTGCTCGCGTTCGAAGACCCGGGCGCGCCGGTCTGCGGCGAAGAGCACGCCGATCACGTGATGGCCCAGCGTCAGGGGCACGCCGAGGATGGCGACCAGGCCCTCGTCGCGGACACCGGCGTCGATCGTGCGGGTGTGCTGGAAGCGGGCGTCCTTGAAGTAGTCGTCGGTGACGTAGGGGCGGGCCGTCTGGGCGACCAGCCCGCCGAGGCCCTCCCCCATGCCGAGCCGCAGCTGCTGGAAGCGGGCGGCGACCGAGCCCTCGGTCACCCGCATGTAGGTGTCGCCGCGCTCGGGGTCGTTCAGGCTGAGGTAGGCGACGTCCGTGCCCAGCAGCGAGCGGGCGCGCTGCACGATCGCCTTGAGGACCGCGTCCAGGTCGCGCAGTCCCGCGAGGTCGTGGGCGGTCTCGAAGAGCGCCGACAGCTCGGCCTCGCGACGGCGCCGGCCCTCCAGCTCCGAGCGCACCCGCAGGGCGAGCACCTTGGCCCGCTCCAGCCCGCCGATCGTCTCGGCGGGCCGTCCCTCGGCGCGGGCCAGCAGCACCGGCTGCTCATAGGCGTCGGCCGACGCTCCCCTGGCCAGCAGCTCCAGGAACGGCGTCTCGACGCCGGTGGGCGCGGCGGGCGGCGCTTCGGCGGCGGAGCGCTCGGCGGACTGCACGTGATCGCGGGACATGCTCACAGCATCACCCATCGCACGGCCGCCCCGTCAGCCCTGTGGACAACTCCTCCTCGCACAGGTGTACGCCTGGTCAGTGGGCGGTCCAGCCGCCGTCGAGGACGAGCGAGGTGCCCGTGACGAAGGACGCCTGCGGGCCGCACAGATACGCCACGGCCTCGGCGACCTCCGCCGGTTCGACGAGGCGCTTGAGTGCACTGTCCTGCAGCAGCACCTCGGTCAGGACGCGTTCCACGGGGATGCCGTGCGCCTCGGCCTGGTCGGCCAGCTGCCGCTCGACCAGGGGGGTGCGCACATAGCCGGGGTTGACGCAGTTCGAGGTCACTCCATGGGAGGCGCCTTCCAGGGCGGCGGTCTTGGACAGGCCCTCCAGTCCGTGCTTGGCGGCCACGTAGGCGGATTTGTACGGCGAGGCGCGCAGCCCGTGGACGGAGGAGACGTTGACGATGCGGCCCCAGCCCTGCCCGTACATGTGCGGCAGGGCGCCGCGGATCAGCCGGAAGGGCGCCTCCAGCATGACCGTGAGCACGGTGTGGAAGACGTCGGGCGGGAACTCCTCGATGGGGCGGACCAGTTGCAGGCCCGCGTTGTTGACGAGGACGTCGGTTCCGGCGGCCGCGTGCTCGGCGGCGTCGAGGTCGGTGAGGTCCAGGACGTGCGCTTCGATGGCGCCCGTGAGACCGGCGGCCTCCTCGGCCAGGGACTCGAGTCCTTCGGCGTCCCGGTCGACGGCTCTGACCTTGGCCCCGGCGGCCGCGAGCCGCAGCGCACAGGCGCGGCCGATACCACTGGCGGCGCCGGTGACGAGGGCGGTGCGGCCACCGAGGTCGAGGGCGAGGGCGTGGGAGGGCGGAAGGGCACCGGTCGGGGTCATGGAACGACCCTAGGCAGCCCTATGCCCTCGCCACATGTGGTCAAAGCACATACTTCACTGCGGTGCGGTGGGGTCGAACCATGTGGGTTCGTCGGACAGGGCCTGCTTGATGCGGAAGTGGTGGAACTCGGTCATCTCGGGCAGCTCGTCGAGCGAGAACCAGCCGACGGCCAGCGACTCGTCGTCGTTCACCCGCGCCTCGCCGCCCAGGACGCGGCAGCGGAAGCAGAGGTCCATGAACTGGCAGACGTCGCCGTTCGGGTAGGCGACCTGCCGGCTGGAGCGCACCGAGACCAGCCGCTCGACGGCGACGCGGACGCCGGTCTCCTCCTCCACCTCCCGCACGACGGCGGCGGCGGGCTGCTCGCCGGGGTCCGGGATGCCGGAGATCAGCGCCCACCTGAGGTTGTCGGCACGTTGTCCGAGCAGCACTCTGCCCTCGTCGTCGAAGACGACGGCGCTGACGCCGGGAAGCCAGAGCAGCTGGTGGCCCGCGGTGGCCCGGATCTCGCGGATGAAGTCAGGAGTCGGCATGGCACCGACCCTACGATGCCGACGCCCACACCCCGGCGCGCTCCCCGGGCATGCGCCCGGCGTCCCACCGCACGGCCCCGGCGAGCGGGCCGCGGGACCGCTACGCGTCCCTCGTCCGCCGCCCGCGCACCCCCGCGCCGATCGCCCAGCCGAGACCACCGGCGGCGACCAGTACCAGGGCGATCTCCGGAAGGACGCCCAGCCGGGTGGCGGGGGTCTCGGAGGAGCGCAGCGGCACCTTCTGCACCAGGTGTGCGTGGACGAACATGCCGGTCTTCTGGGTGATCCTCCCGTCCGGCATGATGATCGCGCTGACGCCGCTGGTGACGGGCACGGTCACGGTGCGGCTGTGCTCGACGGCGCGGACCCGGGACATGGCGAGCTGCTGGTAGGTCATCTCGCTGCGGTCGAAGGTCGCGTTGTTGCTGGGCACGGAGATCAGCTGGGCGCCGTCGGTGACCTCGGAGCGCACGGCCCAGTCGAAGGCGGCCTCGTAGCAGGTGACCAGGCCGACCTTGGCGCGGTCCATGGTGAACACGCCCGGCTTGGTGCCCCGGCTGAAGTCCTGGCGGACCATCGAGGTCCAGTTGCCGTTGATCGCGCCGATCAGGCCGCGCAGCGGCAGGTACTCGCCGAAGGGCTGGATCTGCCGCTTGTCGTAGGTGTCGGTCGGGCCCTTCTTCGGGTCCCAGAGGATCTGCTCGTTCCACAGCTTGCCGTCGCGGGCGACGACGCCGCCGACCGAGATCGGCGCGCCGATCGCCTTGGCCGCGTGGTCGATGACGGCATACGCGTCGGCGTTGGCGAAGGGATCGACGTCGGAGGAGTTCTCCGGCCACAGCACGAGGTCGGGCCTGGCGATCTTGCCGGCCTTGACCTCGGCGGCCAGGCGCTCGGTCTCGCGCGCGTGGTAGTCGAGGACGGCCCTGCGCTGGGCGTTGAACTCCAGCCCGGAGCGGGGCACGTTGCCCTGGATGAGCGCGATGGTCGTGTAGCCGTCCTGCGCCTTGTCGCTGACCAGCGCACGGGCGGCCACCGCGCCCGCCACCGGTACGGCCACGCTGAGCAGGGCCACCGCCGCGGCCGACCGCCGGATCTCCCGGGTGCGCCGCGCGTCAAGGCCCAGGCGTACGGCCTCGCACAGACCGAAGCCGCACAGGACGACCGCGAAGCCCAGCACCGGGGTGCCGCCCACCGCGGCCAGCGGCAGGAACACACCGTCCGCCTGGCCGAAGGCGACCTTGCCCCAGGGGAAGCCGTGGAAGGGCACGCGCGCGCGTGCCGCCTCGCCCGCGATCCACACCGCCGCCGCCCACAGCGGCCAGGCGGGCAGTCTCGACACCGCGGCGACGCCCGCGCCGACCAGCGCGATGAACATCGCCTCGATCGCGGCCAGCGCGATCCACGGCACGGGACCGACCTCCACGCCCGTCCACACCAGCAGCGGCAGCAGGAAGCCGAGGCCGAACAGATAGCCGAGGCCCAGACCCGCCTTCCAGCCGCGGCCGCGCAGCACCCAGCCGAACCCGGCGAAGGCCGGCAGCGCCAGCCACCACAGGGGGCGCGGCGGGAAACTGACGTAGAGCAGCACTCCGCAGAGTGCGGCGGCGAGGGCCGGAACGAGGCGTACGAGGCGCGCCGCGCGCGAGGAGGGCGCGGTCTGCGGCTGCAACTGGTCCGACTCGTCCACGGAGGTTGCGGTGACGGTCACTCGGGGAGTGTACGGCGGGTGACCTTGGCCGGGACAGCGCGGTCCACATGGCAGCACGTGGGCCCGCGGGAACCGGCCGCCCCACCGTTCCTGCGCATCTCGGTCCAACTCATCCACAAAACGCCCATCAGCGGTTACGGTGTGCCCAGCCACAGTCGCCCGGCCGGTCACGGCCTCGACGGGCGGGTCGTGCGAGGTCGGGGGGCTTCGGTCGGGTGTGGGGGGCGGGGTGGGTTCCACGGGGACGAGGTCCGTCGCCGGTCCTATGGAGGACGGCGACAGACGAAACGTTTCGGACGCGGCGGGCGTGATCGCGCTGGGTGGTTGCGCCACCTGGTCGCTGATCACGGCGACCGCGCACGACGGCCGCCCGGAGGGCGTGCTGCTGGCGGTGCTGGCCGTTGCGGCCGGCTATGCCGCGGGACGGATCTGCGGTGCGTTGCTGCCGGTCGCGGCGCTGTGCGCGGGCTCGCTGGCCGGGCTCGTCGTGATGCTGGCCGTGCCACGCCTCGCGGCCGGCCCGCAGATCGACGCGCCGCTCGGTCACGCCGGGGGTACCGCCGCCCTGCTCACCCTCTGCACGGGTGCCGCGTGCTGCGCCGCGTGGGAGGCCGAGTCACCGGCCCTGCGGTTCGCCCTGGGCGCGCTGGCGGCCGGGATCACGGTGGCCGCGCCGCTGCTCGGATCGATCAGCGGATTCATCGGCTGTACGGCCGTACTGCTGTGCTCGCTCGCCGCCGGCCGGATGCGCCGGCGCGCCCTGGGGATGGCCGGTCTGGCGCTCGGTGCCGCGGCGGCGGCCCTGCTCACCTGGACCATCGCCGCCGGCGCGGTGCCCGGCGGGCTGACCGCGTCGCTGCAGGGAGAACTGACGCCGTACCGGCTGCGGCTGTGGCACGACGCCCTGCGCCTGTCGCACGACAACGCGGCTCTCGGTGTCGGGCCGGGGCGCTTCGGCGAGGTGAGCACCACGGCGACCCGCACCCTGTCCTCCGACGGCAAGCCGCACTCGGCGCTGTTGCAGCAGGCGGCGGAGCAGGGGGTCGTCGGCGTGCTGCTGCTGGGGGCGGTGTTCGGGTGGCTGCTGTACACGCTGTGGCGCTCAACGCGCCCCACCTCGGTCGTGCTCACGGCGGGCGCGACGCTGAGCCTGCTCGCGGCGATCGCCTCGGTCGGCAACGCGCTGAGCTTCACCGCCGTGTCGGTGGGAGCGGGGCTCCTGGCGGGCCTGGCCACTGCGCGGCCGCTCGCCGACGGCTCGCCCGAGCAGGAGGCGCCACGGGTACGACCACAGGGCGACCGCCTCACGCCGTGAGACGGAGGCGGTGCGGACACGACGAGCGGCTGGTGACGCCGTTCAGTGCGCCGTGCCGGGGGTGCCCGACCGCAGCCGGTCCCTGATGACCCGCACGGCGGCCTCGGCGTTGTCCACGGTGATCGTGAACGTGTGGCCGTCCCACAACCGCAGCACGACGCCCTCGCCCCGGCGCACGACGACCGCGGTGCCCTTCTCGGGCCGCCAGCGGTAGCCCCAGCCGCCCCATTGGCGCGGGGTGACGTGCGGGGCGAACTCGGCGCCCGCCACGTGGTCGAGGGGGATGCGCCGGCGCGGCACGCCGATGTGGCCGCAGCGCACCTCGAGGGACTCCTTGTCGAGCTTCAGGTCCACGTGCACGAAGGCGAGCGTGCCGAACAGCACCAGCAGTCCGGCGGCGATGCAGCCGACGACGGACATGACCAGCGGGGCGATGCCGGAGGTCCAGGTGGAGTCGACGGCCAGCTCGACGCCGAGCGCCATGAAGGCCGCGCCGCCGAGCGCCAGCAGCCACTGGGCACGGTTGGTGGCCCGGCCCGTCCAGATGTCGGGGTGCCGGGAGCTCTCGTCCTGGGGGTGGTCCCTCATACCGATGAGGTTACCTAGGTTTCGCAGCGGTGGTACCGGGTCGCGGACAGTGACTGCGCCGACCGGGCACCCGCCGGTCACCGGGCGGGGCTGACCGCCTGGAGGAAACGTCCCTCCTCATACGTCAGCGCCGTCGCGGGCAGCTCGGCCGGGCGGCCGCTGAGCAGCACCGTGAGGGTGCCTTCGGCGTCGGCCTCGGGGACGGGCTGAGCGCCGATCCGGCGCAGCGCCTGGGCGACAACCGCGCCGGCGGTGCCGTGCAGGATGAGCGGCGGTCCGTCCGGCCGCTGCACGGCGGCGCGGATGCGCTCGGCGACCAGTTCGTAGTTGGTGCAGCCCAGGACGAGGGTGGTGACGTCGTCCGGGGTGCGCGCGGCGGCCGCGGCGACGGCGGCCTCGACCGCCGCGTCGTCGGCGTGGTGCACGGCGTCCGCGAGCCCCGGGCAGGGCACCTCGGCGACGTCGACGCCCGCCGCGAACTCCTGGATGAGGCCGCGCTGGTAGGGGCTGCCGGTGGTGGCGGGCGTCGCCCAGATCGCGACGGGGCCGCCGCCGGCGGCGGCGGGCTTGATCGCGGGCACGGTGCCGATGATCGGCAGCTTCGGCTCGAAACGGGCGCGCAGCGCGGGCAGCGAGTGCACGGAGGCCGTGTTGCAGGCGACGATCAGCACGTCCGGGTCGTGCTCCGCGGCCGCTCCGGCGACGGCCAGGGCCCGCTCGGTGATGTCCTCCGGTGTGCGCGGCCCCCAGGGCATCCCGTCGGGGTCCCAGGACAGGACGAGGTCGGCGTCGGGCCGCAGACGGCGCGCCACGGCGGCGGCGGGAAGCAGACCGATTCCGGAGTCCATGAGCGCGATCTTCACGCGGCCACGATAGACGATGAGCCGTTCAGGGCCGGTCGGGTGGGGCAGACTGCGCGGGTGAGCGCCCTCGTGTGGATTGCCGCCGTGTCCCTCGCCGCCTGGCTGTGGCTGCTGCTGTGTCAGGGCTTCTTCTGGCGCACGGACGTCAGGCTGCCGCGCCGCGCGGATCCCGGCGACTGGCCCCCTGTCTGCGTGGTCGTCCCGGCCCGCGACGAGGCCGCCGTGCTGCCCGCCGCCCTGCCCTCTCTGCTCGCCCAGGACTATCCGGGGCGTGCCGAGATCTTCCTGATCGACGACGGCAGTTCGGACGGCACCGGCGACCTCGCCCGCGAACTGGCCGCCTCCCACGGCGGTCTGCCCCTGACCGTCGGCTCCCCCGGCGAGCCGCCGCCCGGCTGGACGGGCAAGCTGTGGGCCGTGCGGCACGGCATCGGCCTGGCACGCGCGCGTGGACCGCAGTACCTCCTGCTGACGGACGCCGACATCGCGCACGAGCCGGACAGCCTGCGGGAACTGGTCGCGGCGGCGCGCGCCGGCGGCTTCGACATGGTCTCGCAGATGGCCCGGCTGCGGGTGGAGAGCGCGTGGGAGCGCCTGGTGGTCCCCGCGTTCGTCTACTTCTTCGCGCAGTTGTATCCGTTCCGCCGGATCGGCAGGCGGCGGGCACGGACGGCGGCCGCGGCGGGCGGCTGCGTCCTGCTGCGTGCCGACACCGCCGAGCGGGCGCGGATCCCGGACGCCATCCGGCACGCCGTGATCGACGACGTGGCGCTGGCGCGGACCGTGAAGGGCACGGGTGGGCACATCTGGCTGGGGCTGGCGGAGAAGGTGGACAGCGTCCGGCCCTATCCGCGCCTGCAGGACCTGTGGCGGATGGTGTCGCGCAGCGCGTACGCCCAGCTGCGGCACAACCCCCTGCTGCTGCTCGGGACGGTCGCCGGGCTGCTGCTGGTCTACCTGGCGCCTCCGCTGGCGCTGCTCGTGGGTGCGGCGGCAGGCGCCTGGCCCGCGGCCGTCCTCGGCGGCCTCGCCTGGCTGGTGATGACGGGCACGTACGTGCCCATGCTCCGCTACTACCGCCAGCCGCTGTGGCTCGCCCCGCTACTGCCGTTCACCGCGTGCCTGTACCTCCTGATGACCGTGGACAGCGCGGTCCAGCACTACCGGGGGCGGGGCGCGGCCTGGAAGGGGCGCACCTACGCACGCCCCGACACCGTTGCGGACGAGCGGCCCCTCTGACGGCTCCGGGGGCGGTCACTTCCGGCCGGGGGTCCAGTTCATGCCCCAGCCGTAGGTGTGGTCGACGGTGCGCTGGGGGCTCACCCCGCGCTCGGGCACCAGGTAGCGGGCCTCGCGCTGGACGATCAGATCGCCGCCGGTGTTGGTGATCAGGGCGAGCGCGCACACGGTCGAGGGGACCGTGCACTCGTCGAGCGAGAAGTCGATCGGCGCGCCGTACTGCGGCTGGAGGGTGACCGTGGCGTGCAGGTCGGCGAAGGAACGCGCGCCCTCGTAGATGGTGACGAAGACGAGGATCCGCCGGAAGCTCGCCTTGTGGTCGAGGTTGACGGTGAGGTTCTCGCCGCTCGCCACGGCACCGGTGCGGTCGTCGCCGTCGAGGTGGATGTACGGCGGGCGGTTCAGGGAGCCGAAAGCGTTGCCGAGGGCCTGGACGACTCCCTTGCTGCCGTCGGTGAGTTCGTACAGGGCGCACAGATCGAGGTCGAGGTCGGCGTGCAGGGCGACCGCGCGGCCGCGCTTGCTGCCCCAGCCCGAGAACTGCTTGCGCACCTCCCAGTTGAGGTTCACGCGCAGGGCGCCGGAGGTGCCGCCCTGTTTGGCGAGGGAGACCGCCGGGGCCGCCTTGGTCAGCGTGACCTTGCTCAGCCGGACCGGCGCGCTGGGCGGCGCCGGGGGCTGGACGGGGGCCGGGGGCCCGGCCGGCGGCGGCATCGTCACGGGCGGCGCGACGGGCCGCGGAGCCGTCACCGGTGGGGCGACCGGGGGCACCACGGGAGCGGCGGCGGACGAGGCCTGCTGGGGTTCGTCCACGGTGATGCCGAAGTCGGTGGCGAGGCCCTCGAGTCCGGTGCTGTATCCCTGGCCGACCGCACGGAATTTCCACGCGCCCTGCCGACGATAGAACTCACCCAATACGAAAGCGGTTTCTACACTCGCGCCCGTGCTGTCGAATCGCGCGACCACCGCTTGGGAGCCGGCATCGCGCACTTCGATATAGAGATCAGGCACCTGTCCGAACGTACCGCCGTCTGCGGACGCGGCGAGGACGACCGTCTCGATCGCCGGCTCCACGCGCGCGAGATCGACGAGGAGGGTGTCGGTGACCCTGCCGCCGCCGTCCCTCTTGCCCTCGTGCCGGACCGCGCCGGAGGCGTGCGCCGGCTGGTTGTAGAAGACGAAGTCGCTGTCCGAGCGGACCTTGCGGCCCACGAGCAGCAGCGCCGAGGCGTCCGCGTCGGGGACCCCGGGGCCGGAGCGCCAGCCCAGTTCCACCCGCAGCGCCGCCGTCGGCACCGGAGTGTTCGATCCCTTGGGCATTGACATGTCCGTCCCCCTCGCGTGTCTCAGCGCCGCTCCGCGCCCGGAAGCCGCCTGCGGGTTCTCCTGAGCACAACCTATTCCTCAGTGCGCCGGACTCCCATGCGAGGCGCGACCGGACCGTCGAGTGACCCGCCGGTAACCCGTCCGGAACTCGGCATTTATCGGATCACGCCCTCCTGGGGCGCCCCTTTTTGGCCTGTTCGCTCGCATTGGGCATCCCGGGCCACTGCAGCCACGGAAAACAACCTTCTTATCGGTCTCCCCAACCAGCACATCGTGGGCTTAACTTATGTGCCATGACCTCCCCCCGCTCCACTTATGGCGGCGGTTACTACTCCGCCTTCCCGGACACCCCGATCTACGACAGGCTCGTCGCCGAGCGGGGCACCCCGCAGATCGCTCCGATCAGGGTCCCCGCCGCCTACGACATGCCGGGCAGCAACCTGCCCGCGCTGCCGTCGGCCCTGCCCGCCCTCCCGGCGGGCCCCTCCCAGCCCTCCTACGGCTACCCGCAGGCGCAGCAGCCCTCACCGCTGCAGCAGGCGCCCGCCGCCTACATCCCGCAGCAGGCCACCGCGCCGCGCGGCTATCCCGGCCCACAGCAGCAGCCGCAGCGCCCCATGGCGGCAGGCACGGGCTACGAGGCCATGCGTCCCGCGGCTCCCCGGCCCACCGCGGCTCCCTACCAGGATCCGTACCAGAACCAGCAGCCGTACCGCGGCGGCTACTGAGCCGCTCTCCCCGCTGTCACCGCCACCTGGCACGATGGCTCCATGGGGAATGCACGGCTGCGGTCGATTCACGTTCATCCGGTCAAGGCGTTCCGGGGTCTCGCGCCCCAGGAGGCCGTCGTGGAGCCCTGGGGGCTGGCCGGAGACCGGCGCTGGGCGCTGATCGACGACGGGGGAAAGGTCGTCACACAACGTCAGCAGCCACGCCTCGCACTGGCCGCCGCCGAGCTCCTGCCCGGCGGCGGCGTACGGCTGTCCGCCCCGGGCATGGACCCGCTGGCGGTTCCGGTGCCGCGGCCGCAGGGCACGGTGCCGGTGGAGATCTTCGGCGAGAAGGTGGAGGGCGTCCTCGCGGAGCAGCCGGACGCACACGCCTGGTGCAGCGCCTACCTGGGCGCCGGAACCCGCCTCGTGCACATGGACGATCCGGCCGTGTGCCGCCCCGTCGAGCCCGAGTTCGCCCTTCCGGGCGAGACGGTGACCTTCGCGGACGGCTACCCCCTGCTGCTCACCACCGACGCCTCCCTCGACGCCCTCAACTCCCTGATCGCGCAAGGCGCGCACGCGGACGAGGGCCCGCTGCCGATGAACCGGTTCCGGCCCAACGTCGTCGTGTCCGGCACCGATGCCTGGGCCGAGGACCACTGGACCCGCATCGCGATCGGCGAGGTCGCCTTCCGTGTCGCCAAGGTGTGCGGGCGCTGCGCGGTCACGACGACCGACCAGTCCACGGCCGCGGTGGGCCGAGAACCCCTGCGCACGCTCGGCCGGCACCGCAAGATCGGCAACAAGCTGGCGTTCGGCCAGAATCTGGTCCCCCTCGACCGCGGCACGATCCGGATCGGGGACCCTGTCACGGTCCTCGAGTAGGCCCGGCCGAGCGGTCACGGGGAAAGATCCGGCCAACACCCGTGGGGCGGGAACCGACGCCGGGGCGCCGGACGTTGCACGGTCGGTGAGAACTCCATGCCAGGCCCCGCTCGGAGGTGACTTCGCACTCTCTCCGACCGGGCCCGGCCGTGGAGGAGTCCGCCAGGGGCTGTCACGGAGCGGGAAGGGGGGTGCGGGGGCGATGCGGGCGATCGGCGGACTCTGGCGCTGGCGGCACAATCCGCTGCGCCGCACGAGCGATCTGGTCGAGGCGTGGGTGGCGCTGGCCGCCCTGCTGCTGATCCTGGCCGCCGCGCCCGTCGTCGGCTCCCTCGTCGGCCGGGTCGCCCAGAACTCCCTGCAGCAGTCCGTCCGCGAACAACGGGCCGCGCGCCACGCGGTCACGGCCACGGTCGTGCGCAAGCTGGACCGGTCCCCGCTGGACACCGACCCCGAGACGTCCTCGGCACGGGACCTGCGCAGCCGCGTCCTCGCGGACTGGACGGCCCCCGACGGCACCGCGCACCACGCCGTGACCCTCGCCGCCCTCAAGTCCCCGCACCGCGGCGACCACTTCACGATATGGACGGACACCCACGGCCGCCCGGTGGCCCGTCCACTCGACCCGGCGACGGCGACGACCCACGCGGTGCTCGCCGGATTCGGCGCCGCCCTGCTGACCGCGGGCGCCGTCGAGGGCACCCGGCGACTGATCCTGTGGCGCATGGTCCTTCGCCGCTACGCCCGTTGGGACCAGGCATGGGACCGGGCGGGCCCGGACTGGGGCAGGACCGGCACCGGCAGCTGACGGCCTTCCGGCTCTGGTCAACCCACCCCCCGCGCGCACGCTACGGTGGACCGGCCGAGCTCATTCGGCAGCACGAACCCGCGTACGACGAGGTGGGGGCACAGCAACGCCATGGCACAGGGCACGGTCCAGGTGACGCACACCGGAACATCGCGGTGGCGGCGCCGCACGGGTGAGTACGCGTCGCTCGCCGCCGCCCTGGAGGCCGCGGCCGAGGGAGACGTCCTCACCGTCGCACCCGGCACCTACCGGGAGAACCTCGTCGTGGAGCGGGTGGTGACCCTGCGCGGCCCCGAGGGCTCCCCCGGCTCGGTGCGGATCGCCCCCCTGGACGGCGTGCCGCTGACCGTCCGGGCCTCCGCCGTGGTCCAGGACCTGCACGTGGAGGGCCAGGACGCGGCCGCGCCCGCGCTGCTGGTCGAGGAGGGCACCCCGGAACTGCTGGACGTACGGATCGTGACCCGCTCCGCGGCCGGGATCGAGGTGCGCGGCGGCGCGCGGCCCACCGTGCGGCGGTGCACCGTCGACAATCCGGCGGGCGTCGGCATCGCCGTGCTCGACGGCGGCAGCGGGGTGTTCGAGGAGTGCGAGGTGGTCGCGGCCGGGCAGGCGGGCGTCGCGGTCCGCGGCGGCGCGCACCCGCGTCTGGAGCGCTGCCGCATCCACCACGCCTCGGGCTCGGGACTGACCGCGACGGGCGAGAACTCCGCCCTGGAGGCGGTCGGTTGCGAGGTGTACGAGGTCCGCGGCAGCGGGGTGCAGATCACCGGCCGGGCCACCGCCCACCTCACGGACTGCGACGTCCACCGCACCACGGCCGACGGGGTCACCCTCGACACGGACGCGGTGCTCACGCTCGCGGACTGCCGTATCCACGACATCCCGGAGAACGCGGTCGACCTGCGGTCGCGCTCGGTGCTGACGCTGACGCGCACGACGGTGCGTCAGTTCGGGCGCAACGGCCTGTCGGTGTGGGACCCGGGCACCCGGGTGGACGCCAACCAGTGCGAGATCTTCGACAGCACCGGCGACTACCCGGCGGTGTGGGTCAGCGACGGCGCCACGGCGGTGCTGGAGTCCTGCCGGGTGCACGACGTGCCGGACGCCCTGTTCGTCCTGGACCGCGGTTCGCGCGCGGACGTCGTCGACAGCGACCTGTCGCAGGTGCGCAACACGGCCGTCTCGGTGAGCGACGGGGCCACGGCCCAGCTCGACGACTGCCGGATCCGGGACGCGGCGACGGGCGCCTGGTTCCGCGACCACGGCAGCGGCGGCACCCTCAGCAACTGCACGGTGGACGGCACCCAGACCGGCGTGATCGTAACCAAAGGCGCCGATCCCACCATCGAGCGGTGCACGGTCGACTCCCCCGCCGAGGCCGGCTTCTACGTGTCGGCGGGCGGCCGGGGCAGCTTCCTGAACTGCCGGGTGACCGGCAGCGGCGGCTACGGCTTCCACGTCATCGACGGCTGCCGTACGACGCTGCGCAAGTGCCGTACCGAGCGGTGCGCGCGCGGCGGTTACGAGTTCGCCGACGGCGGCCCGGACGCGGCAGCCGGCGCGGGCCCCGACGTCGAGGACTGCACCAGCGACGAGACCGGCGTCCGCCCGCCGGCCGCGCCGGAGACGGCGGTGCAGACGGCGCATCAGTCCTCCGGGCTGCTGGGCGCCATCCCCGGGCAGCGCCTCACCGAGCAGGGAGCCCCGGCCGCCCCCGCGGAACCGCAGCAGCCGGTGCGGGCCTCGAAGGCCGTGCTCGGTGAACTCGACGCGCTGGTCGGCCTGGACAGCGTCAAGCGGGAGGTGCGCGCGCTGACCGACATGATCGAGGTGGGCCGGCGCCGGCAGCAGGCGGGCCTGAAGGCCGCCTCGGTCAAGCGGCACCTCGTCTTCACCGGCTCCCCCGGTACCGGCAAGACCACCGTGGCCCGCCTGTACGGCGAGATCCTCGCCTCCCTCGGGGTGCTGGAGAAGGGCCACCTCGTCGAGGTCTCCCGTGTCGACCTGGTCGGCGAGCACATCGGGTCAACGGCGATCCGCACCCAGGAGGCGTTCGACCGGGCGCGCGGCGGGGTGCTGTTCATCGACGAGGCCTACGCCCTGTCGCCGGAGGACTCGGGGCGGGACTTCGGCAAGGAGGCCATCGACACCCTGGTGAAGCTGATGGAGGACCACCGGGACGCGGTCGTCGTCATCGTGGCGGGCTACACCGCCGAGATGGAACGGTTCCTTTCGGTCAACCCCGGTGTGGCGTCCCGTTTCTCACGGACCATCACCTTCAGCGACTACACCCCCGAGGAGCTGTTGCGGATCGTCGGGCAGCAGGCCGACGAGCACGAGTACCGGCTGGCGGAGGGCACGGGGGAAGCGCTGCTGAAGTACTTCACGGCGATCCCGAAGGGCCCGGCGTTCGGCAACGGCCGCACCGCGCGGCAGACCTTCGAGGCGATGGTCGAGCGGCACGCGAGCCGGGTCGCCCAGGTCGACGAGCCCAGCACGGACGACCTGACGCTCCTCTACGCCGAGGACCTGCCCGACTCCCCCTGAGGACGCGGGGCCGGCACCTCCGGGCGCAGCCGGGCCAGCAGCCGTTCCCGCTCCTCGGCGAAGACGGGGTCGGCCTGGTAGTCGCTGTGCCCGAGGATCGGCGCGGGCAGCGGGTGGCGGGCGGTGCGGCCGTAGGCGAGGGGGTCCTTCAGCGGGGGGTGGTCGACCTCGGGGCCGCAGTCGCCGGGCAGCCGGACGGGGCCGCCGATCGGGTCGGTCAGCCGGTAGAGGTTGCGCCAGCAGTCGACCTCGTGGTGCAGGGAGCTGAGTGCGGCCGGGCCGAAGTGGGCGGGGAACCAGCGGCCGTAGAGGCGCTCCAGGGGTGAGCCGTAGGTCAGCAGGGCGACCCGCTTGCGGTCGGACGGGTTCAGCTGCCAGGCGGCCGCCGCGGCGAGGACGCTGCCCTGGGAGTGGCCGGAGATGACCAGCCGGCCGCCGGTGGAGCGGGTCCAGGTGGCCATGCGCCAGGTGAGGTCGGGGACCGCCCGCTCGGCGTAACAGGGCGGGGCGAAGGGGTGGGCGGCCCGCGGCCAGAACGTGCCGACGTCCCACAGGATGCCGATGGTGCGCCGGGCGGAGGCGTCCTTGTAGGCGCGCCGCCCCCAGGTGACGAAGAGGACGAAGCCGACGCCGATCAGCCAGGAGCCCAGCGCCTGGGCGGTCTGCGCGGTGCCGTGCACGAAGGCCTGACCGTCACGGGCGGCGGGGCCGGGCGCCTCGTCGGTGAAGGCGGCGCCCACTAACGCGGCGGCGCCCAGTGCCAGGGTGGTGGCGGCGGTCACGGCCGCGATCAGGGGGCCCCGGTCGGTCAGGGTGGCCATCGCGCGCGTGGTGGCGACGGCCCGGGTACGCGCGGCGTCCCGGCGCTCGCCCGGGTAGTCCGCCTCCACCTCGGCCAGCTCGCCGCGGCGCAGCCGCCAGGTGCCGCGTCCCAGCCAGGCGCACAGCGCCAGCAGGACGAGGAGGAGGACGGGGATGACGGAGGACTGCCAGGTCAGCAGGACGGGCGGTCCGGGCAGGGAGGCCCTGGTGCCGTCCAGCCAGTCCGAGACGCGCTGGGAGACGCCGCCCGACATCACCCCTCCCAGGGCGCAGGCCAGCATCGCGACGGCCGGTCCGGCCAGGCCCCGCATCGCCGCCCGCGGATCGGGGTGGGTGCGGTGCAGCACACGGGCGACGACGGCGAGGGCGACGACCAGGCCGCCCTGGGCGAGCGCGATGGACCCGAAGGCGGTGCCGCCGCCCGGCAGCCGGCCCGCGGAAACCCAGCCCGGGCGCTCCCAGCCGGCGTACACGGCGGCGAGCAGCAGCAGGCCCAGCGCGGCCAGTGGCAGGCGTCGTACGAGATGCCGGTCGAGTCGCCGGTCCAGGCGGTTCTCGGTACGGCCGCGGCGGCAGACCACCCACAGGGTCACAACGGCGGTGGCGGCGAGCCCGGCGTACAGCAGCCGTCCCAGCAGGTCGAGGAGGGCCGGGCCGCCCGGTTCGCGGTCGAAGCGGGCCGCCGAGGAGGCCAGCGCCGCGGCGACCGTCAGCAGGCCGGCCGCGGTGTGGGCGGCGCGCAGCCGGGCGACGAGGCGGCGGCCGTACCAGAAGCCGGGGCGGCCCAGGGAGGTGCGGGTGCTGTCCTCCTCGGACGCGTCGTGGTGGGAGACCGGCTGCACCGATTCGTACGCGCTCCAGGTGCGGCGCGAGAGAAACCACAGCAGGCCGGTGAGCGCCGCGGGGACCACGGCGGCGAGGGCGAGACGGCGGCCCGGGCGGCTCCACCAGCCGTCGTGGGAGACCTCCGGCGACAGGAAGCCCAGCCAGGAGTGGCGCCCTGCGCACGCGCGGGTGCCCGCGCACTGCCAGGCCGCGAGGTCCAGGGCGACCTCGCAGGCGGCGGCGACCAGCAGCACGGTCAGGGTCAGGCCGGCGAGGCGCACGAGCAGCCCGTAGAAGCGGACCGTGCGGGCGCGTCCGCGGGCGGTGGGGCGCATCCAGTGGGCGAGGTTGACGACCATGAACGGCAGCAGCAGGAGCCACAGGGCCCGGGCGCTGTTGCCGGAGGTGAGGTTGCACCAGACGTAGGCCTCCGGGACCGGGCGGCCGCGGTAGTCCTCGGGGCGGCTCTCGGCGTCGGCGTCCTCGACGCGGCGGAAGACGGCGGCCGTGTCGTCGCCGGTGACCCGCACCGTGCGCGGATCACCGAGCATGTCCTGCGGAGTGGTGCCTCCCACCCCGTGGACCAGCAGTTCCAGGGCGATTCCGGATTTCCCGGCCGCGGGGCCGGCGCCTTCCGTCGAGGCGGTCTCCTGCGCGCGTTCCACTGTTCGCACTTCCCCCGTGACGAGCCGTCGGCTTGTGCCCGTGCGGCCTGAAGGTTCTCCGGTGCCACGGCGCCCTACACCTCTTCTCACCGAATCTCCCCTGTACGTGTGACAAGCGGCGGGAGGATGATGCCTGGCCGGCATGCACGCGTCGTGACAGTCGGTGGCGCCGCCGGGACCGAGGCGTGCGAGGATGGGACGTCCGCGCACCGGGGCCGGGAAGAATGTCCTTGTCGGAGAGGGTGCCGGGCGTGTCGGACTGCATGTGGCGAAAGGACCGGAGCGTACGTGAGTGAGAATCAGAACCTCCTCGCGGAGCAGCGGCGCGCCCTGATCCTGGACGAGGTGCGGCGCCGGGGCGGGGTCCGCGTGAACGAGCTGACGCGCAAGCTCGGCGTGTCGGACATGACCGTGCGCCGTGATCTGGACGCGCTGGCCCGGCAGGGCGTGCTGGAGAAGGTGCACGGCGGCGCGGTGCCGGTGGTCGAGGCGAGCACGCACGAGCCGGGTTTCGAGGCCAAGTCGGGTCTGGAGCTGACGGCCAAGGAGGACATCGCGCGCTCGGCGGCCGAGCTGGTCGCCCCGGGCAGCGCGATCGCGCTGTCGGGCGGTACGACGACGTTCGCGCTGGCCCACCAGCTGGTCGACGTGCCCGATCTGACCGTGGTGACCAACTCGGTGCGCGTCGCCGACGTCTTCCACGCCGCGCAGCGCAGCTCCGGCCCCCGGCAGGGCGCGGCCACGGTGGTCCTGACCGGCGGGGTGCGCACCCCCTCCGACTCACTGGTGGGGCCGGTCGCCGACCAGGCGATCGCGGCGCTCCACTTCGACGTGCTCTTCCTCGGCGTCCACGGCATATCGGTCGAGGCCGGCCTGTCGACGCCGAACCTCGCGGAGGCCGAGACCAACCGCCGTCTGGTGCAGTCCGCACGGCGCGTCGTGGTGGTCGCCGACCACACCAAGTGGGGTGTGGTGGGCCTGAGTTCGTTCGCGGCGCTGGAGCAGGTCGACACGCTGGTGACCGATGCGGGGCTGGCGGGCGAGGCCCGCGAGGAGATCGCCGATCATCTGCGGCGGCTGGTGGTGGCGGGCGAGCCGGAGGACTGACGGCGGTGAGGTGGTACTGACATCTGACGGGGCGCCAGTTATCGTGACGTCGCTCGCCCCGGTCAACCACCCTTAACCGTCACGGGGGTTCGCGTCCATGGCCAACCGTCTGCGCCCTGTCGGGCTCGACTTCATCGCGACCGCCCCGGTGCGGCTGGTCTTCGCACAGGAGATCTCCGCGGCGCCCGAGCCGGTCTTCCGCGCCCTCAACGACGACGTGCCGGGCTGGGCGGAATGGTTCGCGGCCGTGACGCACGCCCACTCGATCGACGACGGCGCCGGGCGCGACATCCGGCTCAAGGGCGGCGGACGCTTCCGGGAGACGGTCATCGCGGCCAAGGAGGCGGAGCTGTACGCCTACCGGGTCGACGTGACCAACGCGCCGGGAGCCCGCGCCCTCGCCGAGGAGTGGCGGCTGACCCCGGCCGGGACCGGCACCCACGTGCGGTGGACCTTCGGCGCGGACGGCACGGCGCCGTTCCGGTGGGTGCTCAAGGCGGCCCGCCCCGGACTCGGCCGGGCCTTCCGGGACGCGGTGACCTCCCTGGACCGACGCCTGACGGAAGGGCGCTAGCCGCCCGGCGGCGGGTTCCCGGGACCGCGGTGCGGCGTCCGTTCTACGGCGACGCCAGCCGTCGGCGCCGGGTGCCCCGCTTCTGCGGTGCGCCGGTCACCGACGCCCGGCGTCGGCACGGTCTCCGCTCTTCGCCGACGACAGGCGTCAGCGCCAGACGCCCGTCGCCAGCAGGGAATCGATCGCCGCCGTGTACGGGGCGATGTCCAGGCCCTGCTCGGCGAGCCACGCGTCCGAGTAGTACTTGTCGAGGTAGCGGTCGCCCGGGTCGCACAGCAGGGTCACCACGCTCCCCCGCCGTCCCGCGGCCACCATCTCCGCGACGATCTTCAGCGCGCTCCACAGCCCGGTGCCCGTCGAACCGCCCGCCTTGCGACCGATGGCCCGCTCCAGGGCCCGCACCGCGGCCACGCTCGCGGCGTCCGGGACCTTCATCATCCGGTCGATCGCGCCGGGGACGAAGCTCGGTTCCATCCGGGGCCGGCCGATGCCCTCGATCCGGGAGCCGCAGTCACAGGTGACGTCCGGGTCGCCGGTCGTCCAGCCGTCGAAGAAGCAGGAGTTCTCCGGGTCGGCGACACAGATGCGGGTGTCGTACTGCATGTAGTGGACGTAGCGGGCGAGGGTCGCCGAGGTGCCGCCGGTGCCGGCCGTCGCGACGATCCACGCGGGCTCCGGGAACCGCTCCAACTCCAGCTGACGGAAGATGGATTCGGCGATGTTGTTGTTGCCGCGCCAGTCGGTGGCCCGCTCGGCGTAGGTGAACTGGTCCATGTAGTGGCCGCCCGTCTCGGCAGCCAGACGGGCCGACTCCTCGTACATCTTCCGCGAGTCGTCCACGAAGTGGCACTGCCCGCCGTGGAACTCGATCAGTCGGCACTTCTCGGCGCTCGTCGTGCGCGGCATGACGGCGATGAAGGGCACGCCGATCAGCTTCGCGAAGTACGCCTCCGAGACGGCCGTCGACCCGCTGGACGCCTCGATCACCGGGCGGCCCGGCCGGATCCAGCCGTTGCACAGGCCGTAGAGGAAGAGCGAGCGGGCGAGCCGGTGTTTGAGGCTGCCGGTCGGGTGGGTCGACTCGTCCTTCAGGTACAGGTCGATGCCCCACTTCTCGGGCAGCGGGAAGCGCAGAAGGTGGGTGTCGGCCGAACGGTTGGCGTCGGCCTGGACCTTGCGCACGGCTTCTTTCAGCCAGTCGCGGTAGGCGGCGTCGCTGTGGTCGACGTCGAGGGTCTCGCCGGTCGGGGCTTGCTGAGTGGTGCTCACCACGGGGCTCCTTAACACTTCGCGCCGACGGCGTGTCGCTCTGCCGACACACCGATCATAGACACCTTCCGCACCCGTCTCACCTGCATAAACACCACTTTGAGCAGCCCAAAGGACAACCTGGGGGCGCGCGGGGGGCAGGGGTGGGGGCGCATTCGCGCGAGTGCTCCGAGTGCCTTGCGCGAGCGCGCCATGCGCACTGGTGCTCGACGTCGGGTGCGGGCAGACTGCACCGAACGGGGCGGCACACTGGATCACGAAAGGCGCTGGACCAGGGCCCGCACAGGAGCCACGGACCGGCGCACCCACGCGTACGAGGGGGCATACGGCATGGCGGAGCCGGAGTTCACGGCTACGGGCGTGCGGATCGAGAAGCGGCTGCGTTCGCTCACCCGGGCCGGGCAGGTCCGGATCAGGGACGGCAGAGTGCAGTTGCTGACCAGCTACGGCAGCGAGATCGACAGCGCACCGGTCCAGGCGGTGCGCGCCTCCAAGCCGTGGTTCGCGGCCGACGACCGGGCGCTCGCCGACCTCAACGGCAAGCGCTACACGCTCACGCTCGGCGACCACGACCCCGCGCCGGGCGAAGGGGGGCCGCCGGCGGCACGGCGGTTCATCGAAGCCGTACGGAGGGCCGCGAGCCGCGGGAGCTGACCGGCCCGGTCCGATGACGCAGAGCCCGTGCGGGGTGACCGCGAGTTGCACTCCCGCGCCCCTTGCGTCACGCTGATCTCACGTCACTCTGGGTTTACCGGCGATAACGCTGCGAACCAGCCCGCCGGGCACGACAGCAGCCGACCATCTCCGTCCGGGCCGCTGCTGCATCCGAACTCCGTGTTCTTCCGGACCTCACGTCGGGGAGTCGCAGCCGTGATCAGTCACCCAAGCAGGCACTGCACGGTGGAGCTCCAAGCCCTGCCGTCGCGGATCGGCCAGGTCCGCAGAATCCTTTCAGCGCAGTTGCGCTACTGGCATCTCGATCCCCTCATAGACCGGGCCGCGCTCGCCGTGACCGAACTGCTGACCAACGTCCACCGGCACGCCCAGCCGGACAAGCAGTGCACCGTCAAGATAGAGCTTCTGCTGGACCGGCTCACGGTCTCGGTGCGCGACCACGACCCGCGCCTGCCCGAAGTGCAGGACGTGGAACCCTCCGCCACCAGCGGGCGCGGGCTCGCCATGGTGGCCGCCGTGAGCGAGAGCTGGGGGGCACGACCCGAGGGCGAGTCGGGCAAGGTCGTCTGGTTCACGCTGCCCGCCTCCGCCGTGACGGTCACGGCGCCGAGCCGCCGCCCACGGCGAACGGCCGAGAACCCCGTACGGCGCTTCGTCGAGGCCGAGCACGCGGTGGACGGGCACAGGGCCGGGCACGCTCCCGCCCGGTCGGCCGTTGTCGGTTGACCGGGCGGTGACGGGGGCGGCTACTCCGTCGCTGTCGCGCGCAGTACGTCCAGGCGGGCCGCTCTGCGGGCGGGGCGCAGGCCCGCCAGGGCGCCGGCCGTCAGGCCCACCAGGGCCACGACCAGCAGGCGGGTCGGGGGGAGGGCGAAGGCGAAGCTGCTGTCACTCGCCCCGTCCGAGGCCTTGACCAGGACCCAGCCCAGGAAGGCGCCCAGGCCCAGGCCGCCCGCCGTACCGAAGGCCGCCACGAGGACCGACTCCCAGCGGACCATGGCCCGCAGCTGTGAGCGGGTCTGGCCCACGGCGCGCAGCAGGCCCAGTTCGCGGGTGCGTTCGTGGATCGCCAGGGTGAGGGTGTTGGCGATGCCCAGCAGCGCGATGAGCACCGCGAGGGCCAGGAGCGCGTACACCAGGGTGAGCATCATGTCGATGCCTCCGGCCGAGGACTGCGCGTACTCCTCGCGCGTCTGGACGGCGGGGTCGCCGTAGCGGGCGGCGACCTTTTCGACCGCGGCCTTGCCCGCCTTCGTGCTCACGCCCGGACCGAAGGTGACGGCGACGAGTGTGTCGGAGTCCTGGGTGCGGTGCGGGGCCCAGGCGGCGCGGGTGATGACGTAGTCCCCGGCGAGTTCGGAGCGGCCGTAGACCGCGCGGACCGTGAAGGCCTGACGCCGGCCGTCGGTGAAGGTGAGCCGGGTGGTGTCCCCGGGGATGAGGTGCCGTCGGGTGGCCTCGGTGCGGGTGATCGCGATGCCGTCGGTGCCCAGGCCGGAGAGGGAACCGTCGATCCGGCCGAGGTCGAAGGTGCGTTCCAGGGCGACGGGGTCAGTGACGGTCAGGGCGCGTCCCTCGCCGTCGACCTTCGCGACTCCGCGGCCGAGACCCACCGCCGTGTCGACCTGGGGCAGTTGCCGGATCGCCCCGGCCAGGCGAGGGCTCAGACCGCTGCCGCCCGCGCCGAAGGACGGGGTGCTGACCGCCACGTCGCCCGCGAAGGAGCGGGAGACGGTCTGGTCCATGGTCGCCTTGAGGGAAGCGGCGAAGACCGTGAACAGGGAGACGACCGCCACGCCGATCATCAGAGCGCCCGCGGTGGCGGCCGTTCGCTTGGGACTGCGCAGGGCGTTGCGGCGGGCGAGGGAGCCGGTGACGCCGCGCAGCCTGTCCACGGGGGCGCCGAGGAGCCGTACGACCTTCGTGGCGGCGACCGGGCCCAGGACGATGAAGGCGGCCAGGGCGAGGACTGCGCCGAGTCCCGCCAGCGGCAGGGAGGGCGAGGCCAGGACGCCGTAGAGGGTCGCGGCGGTGGCGAGGGCCGCCATGGCGGTGCCTGCGATGGCTCGGGTACGGGAGGCGGCGGAGGCGTCGACGGCCGTCTCGCGCAGGGCCGCCAACGGGGCGATGCGGCCCGCCCGGAGAGCCGGCAGGAGGGCGGAGGCCAGACAGACGGTGATGCCGACGGCGAGCGGGATCGTCAGGGACAGGGGCTTGACGACCAAGTCGCCGTCGGGGAAGGGGAATCCGATCACGGGGAAGAGGGCCTGCAGGCCGGCCGCCATGCCGATGCCGCCCGCGAGGCCGGCGGCGGACGCGGTCAGGGCGACCGCCGTGGCCTCGATGAGGGTAGTGGCGGTGATCTGGCGGCGGGAGGCGCCCAGGGCCCGCAACAGGGCGTTCTCGCGGGTGCGTTGGGCCACGACGGTCGCGAAGGTGTTGTGGATGGAGAAGGTCGCCACGAGGAGGGCGATGCCGGAGAAGACCAGGAGGAAGGTGGTGAAGAGGGTCAGGAACTGGCTGGAGACCATGTCCGTGTTCTCCTGGGCCGACTCCTGGCCGGTGATCGCCTCGACTCCCTTGGGGAGTACGGGCGTCAGGCGGGCGACCAGGTCGCGCTGACCGGTGCCCGGGGCCGCCCGGACCTTGATGCTCGCCGCCTCGCCGGGGCGGGCGGTGAGGTACTTCTCGGCGTCCGCGCGGGTCATGCCGGTGAAGGTCACCTGGGCCATGCCGTCCTCGCCCGCGAAGGTCGCGAGACCCACGACGGTCACCCGGACCGGGTCGGGGGTGCGCAGGGTGGTCGTGTCGCCGATCCTCAGGTCGCCCTTGTCGGCGGTGCCTCGGTTGATCACCACTTCACCGGAGCTCCGCGGTGCGCGACCCTCGACGAGGCGGTAGGGGTTGAGTTCGGGATCGGCGATCCAGTTGCCGGCGAGGGTGGGCGGTCCTTTCCCGCCGATCGCTTTGCCGTTCTTGCCGACGAGTTGGCCGGCGCCCTCGATGTCGGGTTCGGCGGCCGCGACGCCCGGCACCTTCTCGATCGTGTCCGCGAGCGTCGCGGGAACCGGTTGACGGGTGCCCTGGCTCTCACCGGGGGTGGTGATGGCGTCGGCGCTGCGGACGACGGCGTCCGTGCCGGCGGCCGCGCGTCCGAACATGGTGTCGAAGCCGGCGCGCAGCGTGTCCCCCATGACGAGGGTGCCGGCCAGGAACGCGACGCCGAGGAAGACGGCCAGGAAGGTGCCGGCGAAGCGGCGTTTGTGGGCGCGCAGGGAGGACGCGCTCAGGCGTACGGCGGCGTTCATACGGGCACCTCGAACGCTTTCATGCGGTCCAGGACCCGGTCGGCGGTGGGGGCTTCCATGCGGTCGACGAGACGGCCGTCGGCGAGGAAGACGACCTCGTCGGCGTGGGCCGCGGCCACGGGGTCGTGCGTGACCATGACGACCGTGCGGGAGGTCTGGCGCACGGCCCGGCCCAGCAGGCCCAGGACCTCCCCGCCGGCGCGCGAGTCGAGGTTGCCGGTGGGTTCGTCGGCGAAGACGACGTCCGGCCGTCCGGCGAACGCCCGTGCCACGGCGACGCGTTGCTGCTGGCCGCCGGAGAGTTCGGAAGGGCGGTGGTGGAGGCGGTCGCGCAGGCCGACGACGTCGATCAGGGCATCGAGCCACTCCTGGTCGCGTCCGCCGCCCGCGAGGTCGAGGGGCAGCGTGATGTTCTCGGCCACGGTGAGCGTCGGGACCAGGTTGAAGCCCTGGAAGACGAAGCCGACGCGGTCGCGGCGCAGCAGGGTGAGGCGGCGGTCGTCCAGCGCGCCGAGGTCGGTGCCGCCGATGTGGGCGGTGCCGGAGGTGAGGGTGTCCAGGCCGGCGGCGCAGTGCATCAGGGTGGACTTGCCGGAGCCCGAGGGCCCCATGATCGCGGTGAACCGGCCGGCCGGGAAGTCGACGCTCACCCCGTCCAGGGCCCTGACCTCGGTGTCGCCGCGGCCGTACACCTTCACGGCGTCGACGACCCGGGCGGCCGCGCGCACGGTGGTCGCGGTCGTCATGCCGCACCGCCCTTGGTGCGCCCGAACTGCTCGTCCAGGACGGACAGCCGGCGCCAGTACTCGTCCTCGTCGATCTCGCCGGAGGCGAAGCGGCGGCCGAGCACCGCGAGGGGTGAGTCGCCGGAGGGCCGCGGGTCGTCCATGGGGCGCCAGGGCCCGCGGCGGCCGCGCCATACGGTGCGGCGCAGGAAGGTGGCGACGCCGATCACGACGGCCGCCCAGATCAGCGGGAAGAACAGGATCCAGGGGCCGGGGCCGCCGTGCCAGTCTGCGAGGGTCTGCATCTCGGGTCATCTCCTGAGGGGTCGTCGGTGGTGATGTCTCGAGATTCGCGCCGGGAGGGGGTCCGGGTCGTCGTACGGCCAGCGGCAGTGCGAATACCTCCCGGGGAGTACCGGCGAACGTCTGGGCTGCTCCCTTAACCTCTGGATTTCTGTAACTACTAGTATGTACAGTGCGTGGGTGAGCACTTCGGAGAGCACCGCGGACCGACTCGTCGACGCCACGCGTGAGCTGCTGTGGGAGCGCGGGTACGTGGGGACGAGCCCCAAGGCGATCCTGGAGCGGGCGGGCGCCGGACAGGGCAGCATGTACCACCACTTCAAGGGGAAACCCGACCTCGCGCTGGCGGCGATCCGGCGGACGGCCGCGGAGCTGCGGGCCACCGCCGAGGCGCTGCTGGGTGGGCCGGGGACACCGTACGAGCGCATCGAGGCGTATCTGCTGCGCGAGCGCGACGTGTTGCGGGGCTGCCCGGTGGGGCGGCTGACGATGGACCCGGACGTCGTCGCCAGTGCCGCACTGCGCGCTCCGGTCGACGAGACGCTGGACGCGATCCGCGAGTTGATCGCGGGGATCGTGGAGGAGGGCAAGGAACTCGGCCAGTTCGCGCCCTCGTTGGACGGCGAGCAGATCGCCGCGGCCGTCCTCGCGACCGTCCAGGGCGGCTACGTGCTCGCCCGTGCCTCCGGATCCCCGGCCGACTTCGACGCCGGCGTCCGGGGGCTGCTCTCCCTGCTCGCCCCGCGACCCGCCTGAGGAGGCATCCGATGCACGCCATGCAGTACGAGCTGACCCTCCCCGCCGACTACGACACCGACATCGTGCGCGACCGCGTCGACCGCAAGGGACACCTGCTGGACGACTGGGAAGGGCTCGGGTACAAGGCCTACCTGCTGCGCGAGCGCGGGGTGGACGGCTCGCCGGTCAACCAGTACGCGCCGTTCTACCTGTGGAACACCATGGAGGGCATGAACTCCTTCCTCTGGGGAGGGGCCTTCCAGGGGCTGAGCGAAGACTTCGGGCGGCCGTCGGTGCGGCAGTGGTCGGGGCTCGCGTACGCGGAAGGCACGGCCGGTTCGGGTGCGGCGCGCAGGGCGGTACGCCGGCGGCGGCGCGTGCCGGACGGCGTCGTACTGTCCGACGTCATGGCGGAGGCGGTGGACGAGGTCGCGCGGCTGGCGGCCGAGGACGGGGCCGTGCTCGCGGCGGCCGCCGTGGACACCAGCCGCTGGGAACTGCTGCACATCTCGCTCTGGGAGCACCCGGCGCCCAAGGCACAAGGGGACGTCTTCCAGGTGCTGCACCTGTCCGCGCCGGGGCGGGATGCCCTGCCGGAGGGCCGGCAGTGGTGACTTCGATCCGTACGGTGCTGGGGGACGTGCGTCCCGAGGAGCTGGGCGCGTGCGACGCACACGACCATCTGTTCCTGCGCAGTCCCCGGTTGCCCGGCCAGGAACTCAATGACGGCGCCGCCGCGCGGGCCGAGCTGGCCGCGTTCCGGGCGGTGGGCGGCGGGAGCGTGGTGCAGTGGACGCCGTACGGCATGGGGCGGCGGGCCGCCGATCTGCCCGAGCTGTCCCGGTCCTCGGGAGTGCATGTGGTGTGCGCGACCGGTCTGCACCAAGCGGCGCACTACAGCGCGCAGTTGCTGGAGGAGCTGCGCGGCCGGCTCGCCGAGGTGTTCGTCGCGGAGCTCACGCAAGGCATCGGCACCTCGGGGGTGCGGGCCGGGCTGATCAAGGTCGCGGGCGGCTTCCACGCGCTGGACGCGCACACGCGCTGGACGATGACCGCGGCCGCCGAGGCCCATCACGCGACCGGGGCGCCGATCGCCGTGCACCTGGAGATGGGGACCGGAGCGCTGGACGTCCTCGACCTGCTGTGCGGCAGCCTCGGCGTGGAGCCGCACCGGGTGATCCTCGGGCACCTCAACCGCTCCCCCGACCCGGTCGTGCACCGGCAGGCCGCCGAGGCCGGCGCCTATCTCGCCTTCGACGGCCCGTCGCGGGCGCACCACTCGACCGACTGGCGGATGCCGGACGCCGTGCGGGCCCTGGCCGAGGCCGGTTTCGGGCAACGGCTGCTGCTCGGCGGGGACACCGTGGTCGCCGGAGCCCGGTCGGTCGACGGCGGCCCCGGAATGCCGTATCTCCTGCGCCGTGTCCGACCCCGACTGGCGCTGGAGCTGGGCGAGGAGCTGACGGATCACGTGCTGACGCAGAACCCCGGCCGGGCGTTCGCCGCGCGGTGGCGGTGAGGCGGCGGACAGAAGTCTGCGGCCTGGGCCTTGGAGCCGAGGCGGGTCGGAGGGGCGCGCGCCGACGGCAGTTCAGCGGCAGAGGGCGTCGATGTCGTCGGAGAAGGACGGGAACTCGGTCCGGGCCTCGTCGACGATCTCCCGGGCGGGGCGGCGGGGCGTGGTGGCGTGGCGCTCGGCGAGCGCGGTCAGGGCCGGGTTCGGCCGGCCCTCTCGCTGTCCGAACTCCACGACCTCCAGGGGCCCGAGGCCGTCGGCCAGGACCCACAGGAAGTCGGAGAGGTTCGCCGCGACGACACCCCGCTCCCCCTCGGAACCGAACAACACCACGGGCTGCTCGGCGAGCGGCCGACCGGGTCGTACGCACCACAGAGCGGCGAGACCGCCGGTGCCGTCCTGACCGAAGACCCGGTAGGCGTCGCCGTCGAGTCCGTGGTTGCCGGTCCAGTGGCGCAGCCAGTCGGTGGTCTCCTCGGCGGAGTCGAAGGCGCCGTACGGCTCGAAGTCGACGCCCTCGCCGTCGTCGTAGTCGAACTCCACCTGGGCCACGTCGGCCAGCGCCGGCGGGAAGCGGCGGGAGTCGTCCGTTGTCTCGATCATGCCCGCAGGCTAGCGACGGGCACTGACAACGCCCCTGGGCCCGCTATGCGACGGAGATGTCCACGGAGGGGCGCAGTTTCGCGGCCGCGGACAGGGCCTCGTGCACCGGGTGGGTGTCGAAGGATGCCAGCAGGGCCTTGTCTGCCGGGTGTTCGGCGGCGGGATAGGCGATCTGCTCGTAGGCGGCCTGAAAACGGGGTCCCCAGCGACGGGCGCCGAGGCGGGCCGTGCGGGAGCAGTTGTCGACCATGTGGGCGATGCCGCGGGCGTGCATGTAGGGCAGCAGGGAGTCGACGGCCTCGATGACGGACTCGTTGACGATCTCCGACCAGGGGTGGCCGCGCTCGGCGAACTCGTCGATCTGCGCGGTCATCGTGGCCATGAAGACACCGGCGGTGAACGGGTCCACGGGCACGTCGTGTTCACGGCGGCGGGCGTGCGCCCGGTCGCTGACCGCCCACATCGGCGAGCCGCCGATCTCGCTCATGGGGCGTGCGCCCAGGCGTCGTTCGGCGAGGATGACGCTGCGCAGCTCGGTGCCGTCGGCGACCTCGTCGTAGATCTCGGCGACGAGGTCGCGGGCGGGTGTGTAGGTGGCCGTGCAGGCGCGGTCGAAGACGTCGCGGGCGGCCGGATCGAGCTGCTCGCGCACGGCACGCAGGCCCGAGCGGGAGATGGTACGGGCGATCGGGCCGGTGATGCTCTCGCAGGATCGCTCGTAGGCGGTGACCTCGTCGTCACCCGCGATGCGGTAGCGGGAGAAGAGGCTCTCGACGATGCCATGGACCGCACCGAGCAGGATGGCGCGTTCGCCGACGATGTCGGAGAGGTACTCGCTCTCGAGGGTGGTGCGGAAGGTGTACGGCGCTCCCAGCGCCACCGACCAGCCGAGCGCGAGGTCGGTGGCGCAGCCGCCGGGATCGACGTGGACGGCGTGACTGCTGTTGATGCCGGCGCCGTTGATCTCCTCGCCCTGCCGGTACAGGCGGCGCACCGAGTCGCCCATGCCCTTGGGGCACACGGCGATCACCGGGTGACCGGCCGGGAACTCCCCGCCGGTCTCGCGGAGATGGCCGAGCAGGAAGCCGTGCGAGAGGCCGATGGCGGCACCGGGCTGCAGCGCGGCGAAGATCTCCCGATGGTGGGCGGCGAGCGCGGCGTCGGCGATGAGGAGGATCACCAGATCGCTGTCCGCGGCGACTTCGAGCCAGTCGCCGAGCGTGCCGTCCTCCTCGGTGAAGCCCTGGGCGCGGGCGTCGGCGGCCGACGCGGAACCGGGCCGGAGTCCGACCGCCACCGTGATGTCCGTACCGGCCAGCGAGTCGCGCAGGTTCAGGGCCTGGGCGCGGCCCTGCGGGCCCCAGCCGAGCACGCCGATGCGGCGCACTCCCGCGAAGGCCTGGGGCAGCAGCGGGAAGAGGTGCCGGCCGCCGCGCAGGATGGTCTCCGTGCCACCGGGCACGTCCATCGTCTCTAGAGGGAACACACGGGAGGAGTACGTGGTGGAGGTCATGGTCGAGTTGTAGGCTCCGCACGAACGTTGCAGCAAGCGCAACTTCCGCAGCGCTGTGTTGCGAGAATTGAAAGATGCAGGTGCGAGGTTCGGGACGATCATCAAGAGCTGCGGCTCTTCCTCCATCTGGCGCAGACGCTGAACTTCGGACGGACGAGTCTCGACTGCCATGTCAGTCCGGCGACGCTGACGCGCACGGTGCAGCGCCTCGAGGCCGATCTCGGGCACCGGCTCCTCGAGCGGGGGCCCCGCGGAGTATGGCTGACGGCCGAGGGGCACAGGTTCCGCGCATACGCCGTCCAGGCGCTGGAGTTGTGGCGTTCCTACCGTGAAGAACATCCCGACCCGGCTCAACTCACCGGTCGTCTGGCTCTCTTCGCGACGGTGACGGCCTGCCAGGCCCTGCTGCCCGACCTGTTGGCCCCCTTCAGGGCCGCGCATCCGCAGGTCCGGCTCGACCTGCGCACCGGGGACGCGGCGGCGGCGCTGGCCCGGCTCGACGAGGGCGAGGTCGACGCGGCCGTGGCAGGCCTCCCGGCGCGGCTGCCGGAGCCGCTGGTCGGGCGGACGCTGGCGGTCACGGAGCTGGTGCCGGTCACGGCGCGGGACCGCCCGGACCCCGGACTGCGGGGACCGTTCGTCCTGCCGCAGCGGGGTCTGGTCCGTGAGGCCGCCGACCGCTGGTTCCGCGCGCGGGGTACGGCACCCGACGTGGCGTGCGCACCGGACGGTCACGAAGCGCTGTTGACCCTGGTCGCCCTGGGGTGCGGCACGGGCGTGGTCCCCCGCCTCGTGCTGGAGCACAGCGCGGTGCGGGACCGGTTGGCGGTGGTGGCCGCCGATCCCGCGCCGGAGCCGTTCCCGATCGGGCTGTGCGTGCGCCGGACCGATCTGCGAAGGCCCCTGGTGGCGGCCCTGTGGAGCCTTGCCGGTGACTCGGGGAGCGCCCGCTGAGTCAGGGCGTGGTCCGGCCCAGATCGAGCCGCTCGACGCGGGCCACGTTCTCCCGGTCCTCGGCGTCCTCGCTGGCCGTGGCGGCGAACCAGGCGTCGAGGATCTCCTTCAGCAGCGGCTCGGAGGTCAGTCGCAGGCTGAGCGCGAGGACGTTGGCGTCGTTCCAGCGGCGGGCGCCGTCCGCGCTGTAGGCGTCCGTGCACAGCGCGGCCCGTACGCCGGGCACCTTGTTCGCGGCGATGGACGCGCCGGTGCCGGTCCAGCAACAGACGACCGCCTGGTCCGCCCGGCCGGCGGCGACCTCCCGGGCCGCCGCCTCCGAGCAGGCGGCCCACTGCGGGTCGTCGCCGGGGCTGAGCGCGCCGTGGGCCAGGACCTCGTGGCCGCGCCGGCTCAACTCTGCGACGAGAGCGCGGGCGACGGGTTCGTCCATGTCGGAGGAGACGGAGATCCGCATGCCGACGAGCGTAACTCGCCGTGCCGCCGCTGATCGGCGGCGTCTGCCGCCCGGACTCCCCGGACCGGCGGCGTCTGCCGCCCGGACCTTCCCGCACCGGCCCGCCCAGAAGCCTCCCCGCCCCGCCCAGGCCGACCTAGGCGAGTGCTCCCAGCGGGTCGTCGAGGACCGGCTGCCACGCCAGCTCCGCCGCTCCGACCAGGCTGTTGTGGTCGAGGGTGCAGGCGAGGATGGGCACTCCCCCGCTCTGGCCCCACAGGCTGCGGTCGGCGACGACGGCGCGCAACCGGTCGGGGTCGGCGTCCAGGAGGGTGCGGTGCAGGCCGCCGAGGATGATGCGGTCCGGGTTGAGGATGTTGACCAGGCCCGCGAGGCCGAGGCCGAGGCGGTCGATGAGGATCTCGGCGGCCGTGCGGACGGCCGGGTCGTCGTAGTGCTCGCGCACGAGGTCGTCGGCCTGCCTGAGCAGGGACACCTCGGGGCCCGGGTCGCGGCCGGCCGCGGTGAGGAGGGCGAGCGGATCGGCCTCGACGTCGAGGCAGCCGCGGCTGCCGCAGTGGCAGGGGCGGCCCTCGGGGTTGACGGTGAGGTGGCCGACCTCCAGGGCCAGGCCCGAACTGCCGGTGTGCAGGCGGCCGTCGAGGACCAGGGCGCCGCCCACGCCCCGGTGTCCGGTGGCCACGCACAGCAGGTCCCGGGCTCCGCGGCCGGCGCCGTGCCGGTGCTCGGCGAGGGCGGCGAGGTTGACGTCGTTGCCCGCGAAGGCCGGCCCGGTGATGCCGGCCTCCCGCACGCGCTCGGCGAAGATCCGCCGGACCGGCGCGCCGACGGGCCAGGCCAGGTGCAGGGGGTTCAGGGCCAGACCGTCGGGTTCGGCGACCGCGGAGGGCACGGCGAGTCCGGCGCCCACGCAGCGCCGTCCGGTGGAGCGCAGCAGGTCCGTGCCCGCTTCCACGACCGAGCCGAGGACCTTCGCCGGGTCGGCGTCGACTGTCTCGCAGCCGGGCGCGGTGGCCACGATCCGGCCGCCCAGACCGACCAGCGCGGCTCGGAAGCCGTCGGCGTGGACCTGCGCGGCGAGCACGACCGGTCCGTCGTCGGCGACCGCGAGCCGGTGCGAGGGCCGGCCCTGCGAGCCGGCGGCCGCGCCGGGCCGGGCGTCGACCCGGATGAGCCCCAGTGCCTCCAGTTCGGCGGCGACCGCGCCCGCCGTCGCCCGGGTGACCCCGAGTTCGGCGGTGAGCACGGCGCGGGTGGGCGCACGGCCGGTGTGCACGAGCTCCAACGCGGGCCCGAGCGCACCGCGCCCCCGGTCCAGCCGCGTCCTCGAGGTGGTTCCTTCCCCCGCCGGCCGGGGGTCAGCCTTGCCGCTCATGAGGGCGAGTCTCCCATGATCCGCAGCCGTCTCCGGCTACAGGCCGCTGACCCGGAGCGTGATGTTCAGACGTCCGGACAGCCCCAACCAGGGCGGCGCGGTGCCCGCGTGCACCCGCGGCACCCCGTGGTAGGCGAGCCGGGAGGGGCCGCCGAACACGAACAGGTCACCGCTGCGCAGCTCCACGTCCGTGTAGGGCTTGGTGCGGTCCTCGGTGTTGCCGAAGCGGAAGACGCACGTGTCGCCGAGGCTCAGGGACACCACCGGCGCGTCCGAGCTTTAGTCGCTGTCCCGGTGCATACCCATCCGGGCGTCGCCGTCGTAGAAGTTGACCAGTGCGATGTCGTACGGCGGTGCCGGGGCGCCCAGCGCGTCGGCGACGGCCCGCCGCCCCAGCTCGCCGAGCCATGCGGGGAAAGGCTTCACGGGCGCGCCGTCGCCGTCGACGACCGTGGGCGCGTAGCCGTACGGGTACCAGTGGTGGCCGAGGCAGACCTGGCGGGCGGACATGGTGCCCCCGCCGGGTACGCGTACCGTCCGCAGTCCGGCCGGCGGGCGCGCCCACTCCCGGCAGGCGTCCAGCAGTTCGCGCTGGTGGCCGTCGTCGAGCCAGTCCGGCAGGTGCACGGCCCCCGGGGAGACCTCGGTCCGGGGTCGGGGGAACAGCTCGGCTTCCATACCGGCCATCCTGCTCCACCCGGTCAGCTCCGGCGACGGCGGCGGCGGTCGCGCATGCGGGTGGTGAACCACAGGACGTGGAACGTGAGCAGTGATCCCAGGGTCAGGAGGGCGTCGGCGAGGTCGAGGCCGGTGTGCGCCGTGCGCAGACCGGTGACCGCGGTGAGGATGAGCCGGAGGTCCGCCGGGAGGGTGTAGAGGGCGAGTCCGGCCAGGCAGAGGGTGGTTCCGGCGACCTGGACGACGCTGTAGACGCGCACCGCGCGCCGTTCCGCCGGGGGCAGCGCCCTGGTGGGGTCTGCGTCCGGGGTACGCCTGCGCAGCAGGCGGCCGGCCAGGTGACGGGCGTGGGCGCGGCCGTCCCCGTACAGGTCGCGGCAGCCCGTCAAATCCTGCAGGACGAAGTACACGTCCGTCCGCATGAAGACCATGAGCTGGAAGGTGAGGGGCAGCAGCGCCCACAGCACGGTCGCGGCGAGCAGCCGGTGCGGGGCGGACCCGGGGGCCGTCACGAGCAGAAGCAGGAACGCGGAGGCGGCGACGGCGAGATTGACGGCGATGCCGGCCAGGTAGGCGGTCAACCGGTGGCGGCGCGGGGCGAGTTCGATGCCGCTGATGTCCGTCTGGGCGACGAGGAACTGCAGCCGGGTGCCGAAGCCGATCCGGCCCGGGACGCCGGCGGCCCTGGCCACGGCGAGGTGGGCCAGTTCGTGCAGCAGCAGGATGGACCAGCCCACGACGGCGCCGGAGAGGATCACCACGCTGCCCCGGTCGCTCCACAGCAGGTCGCGGTAGGTGGGGGCGAGTTCGGGGTGCCGGACGAGGGCGGCCAGGGCGGCGGCGACGAGGACGGCGGGCAGCAGCGGCAGCAGGGGGCTGAGCAGGAAGCGCACGTGCTCGGGACGCAGGCGGGGCAAGGTCGGCGGGCGCACCGGCTCCGTCGCCACCGGGCGGCCCGCGGCCTCGGCCACGAAGCCCAGGGCGATGAGGTCGCGCACGAATTCGGCCACGTCGAGTTCTTCGCCGGTCTCGGCGAGCGCCTGCTCCTGGGCCTGGCCGATGCTCAGTCCGCGCTCCAGCAGGCGGACGACCCTGATGCCGGCTTCGGGGAGGGCGACGAACGTCCGCGTCTCGCGGCGCCCCACGATCCATTCGGCGCCGTCCGGTCGCCGGGTCAGGGCGTGCAGCCGGACGTGGGACTCCGGCCCCACCGTGATCGTCGTTCCGTCGGCGTCCTTAGTCGTGCTGTGCGGACGCATGGCCGGTTCAGTCACCGGAGCGGACACCCCCCGCGTTGACTCGGTCATGCCATCCTGATCCGGTCGCCGGACCCCTGACAAGGGCCACCTCGGTCCCGGCGGGGCGGTGGCGTCGGCGGTCGGGCGGTACGGGGCCGCCCGACCGGGGATGACCTGCGGCTCCGCTAGCCTGGTCGCACGATGAACGACCGTATGACGACGCCCTGGGGCGAGTTCGCGCTGACCCGTTTCCCGGAGGACCCGCGCGAGAGGCTGCGCGCGTGGGACGCCTCCGACGAGTATCTGCTCGGCCATCTCGCCGAGGAGAAGGTCCCGCTGTCCGGCACGGTCGTGGTCCTCGGTGACCGCTGGGGCGCCCTGGTCACGGCGCTGGCCGAGCACGGGCCCACGCAGATCACCGACTCCTTCCTCGCCCAGGAGGCCACCCGGCTCAACCTCGCGCGCAACGGCGCCGAGACCGGCGCGGTGCGCCTGCTGACCACCCAGGACGCTCCGCCGGAGCGGGTCGACGTCCTGCTGGTGCGGGTGCCGAAGAGCCTCGCGCTGCTGGAGGACCAGTTGCTGCGGCTGGCGCCCGCCGTGCACGAGGGCACGGTCGTCGTCGGCACGGGCATGGTGAAGGAGATCCACACCTCGACGCTGGAGCTGTTCGAGCGGATCCTCGGTCCGACGCGCACCTCCCTCGCGGTGAAGAAGGCCCGGCTGATCTTCTGCGCGCCCGATCCGTCGCTGGAACGGCCCGCCGACCCGTGGCCGTACACCTACACGCTGCCCGAGGACATCGGTGCGGTCTCGGGCCGTACGGTCGTCAACCACGCGGGCGTGTTCTGCGCCGACCGGCTGGACATCGGCACCCGGTTCCTCCTGCGGCACCTGCCCGCCCCGGGCGCCCGCCGGGTCGTGGACCTCGGCTGCGGCAACGGGGTCGTGGGGACGGCCGTGGCGGTCGCCGACCCGGCCGCCGAGGTGCTGTTCGTGGACGAGTCGTTCCAGGCCGTGGCCTCCGCCGAGGCGACGTACCGGGCGAACGGGGTGCCCGGGCACGCCGAGTTCCGGGTCGGGGACGGGCTGGCGGGGGTCCCGGCCGGGAGTGTCGACCTGGTGCTCAACAATCCGCCGTTCCACTCCCACCAGGCGACGACGGACGCGACGGCGTGGCGGATGTTCACCGGGGCGAAGCGGGTGCTGCGGCCCGGCGGCGAGCTGTGGGTGGTCGGCAACCGGCACCTGGGCTACCACGTCAAGCTCAAGCGGCTGTTCGGCAACAGCCGCCTGATCGCGAGCGACCCCAAGTTCGTGGTGCTCAAGGCCGTCAAGCGGTGATCAGCTCAGCGTCCGGATGATGCCGGTCACGGTCCGCACCATCGCCTCCCGGCCGACCCCGAGATACTTGCGCGAGTCGACCGCCTCGGGGTGGGCGGCGAGGAAGTCTCGGATCGCGCCGGTCATGGCGATGTTGAGGGCGGTGCCGACGTTCACCTTGGAGATGCCGCCCGCGACGGCCGCGACGAGCTCGTCGTCCGGTACCCCTGAGGAGCCGTGCAGCACGAGGGGCACGTCCAGGGCGGCCGAGAGGCGCTTGAGGAGGGTGTGGTCGAGGGTGGCGGTACGGGTCGTCATGGCGTGCGTGCTGCCGACGGCGACGGCGAGGGCGTCCACGCCGGAGTCGGCGACGAAGGCGCGGGCCTGGTCGGGGTCGGTGCGGGCGCCGGGGGCATGGGCGTCCAGGGCGGGCTGCCCGGCCTTGCCGCCGACCTGGCCCAACTCGGCCTCGATCCACAGCCCTTGGGCGTGCGCCCAGTCGGCCGCCGCCCGGGTCGCGGCGAGGTTGCGCTCGTAGGGCAGGCGGGCCGCGTCGTACATGACGGAGCTGAACCCGGCGTCCGCCGCCTGGCGCAGCAGGTCGTCGCTCTGGACGTGGTCGAGGTGCAACGCCACCTCGACGGCGGCGCGTTCGGCGACGGCGACGGCGGCGCGGGCCAGCGGGAGCAGCCGTCCGTAGCGGAACTTGACGGCGTTCTCGCTGACTTGGAGCACCACGGGGGCCTGTGCGGCCTCGGCGCCGGCGACGACGGCCTCGACGTGCTCCAGCGTGATGATGTTGAAGGACGGGACGGCGGAGTGCGCGGCGGCGGCCCGGGTGACGAGTTCGCCGGTGGTGACGAGGGGCACGGTTTCTCCCGTTCGAAGAGGTGCGTCAGGGGGCGAGGATCACCGAGCGGGTGAGGTGGCGGGGCCGGTCCGGGTCGAGGCCGCGGGCCGCGGCGACGGCGACGGCCAGGCGCTGGGCGCCGACCAGTTCGGCGAGCGGGTCCAGGTCGCCCGGGATCCACAGCCCGCCGGTGGCGCGGACCTGTTCGGCCAGGCCCTCGGGTGCGTCGCCGAGCATCCAGGTGGCCGTGCCGCGGGTGGTGACGCTGATGGGGCCGTGCCGGTACTCCATCGCCGGGTAGGACTCGGTCCAGGCGAGCGCGGCCTCGCGCATCTTCAGTCCGGCCTCGTTGGCCAGGCCCACCGTCCAGCCGCGGCCCAGGAAGGTGAACTGCGTGCAGCCGACGAGGCCTTCGGGCAGCGGGCGGGCGAGCGCGGTGCGGGCGTCGGCGACGGCGGCGTCGGTGTGCAGGCCGAGGTGGGCGCGCAGCAGGGTGAGCGCGGTGGTGGCGAACCGGGTCTGGACGACGGATCGTTCGTCGGCGAAGTCGAGGACGACGACGTCGTCGGCCGCCCGCATGACGGGGGTGTGCGGGTCGGCGGTGAGCGCGGTCGTGCGGGTGCTTCCCCTCAGGTCGCCGAGGAGCTGGAGGACTTCGGTGGTGGTGCCCGAGCGGGTCAGGGCCAGGACGCGGTCGTAGGAGCGGCCGCGGGGGAACTCGGAGGCGGCGAAGGCGTCCGTCTCGCCCTGCCCCGCCGACTCGCGCAGGACGGCGGCGGCCTGCGCCATGAAGTACGAGGTGCCGCATCCGACGATCGCGACCCGCTCCCCCGGCACCGGGAGCGCCTCGGCGTGCCGCGGCGCCTCGGCCGCGGCCCGTGTCCAGCACTCGGGCTGGCTGGTCAGCTCCTCTTCGACGTGCGTCATGCCGCACCCTCCCTCTGTTTGCTTGTTCTTGCAAGATATAGCGAGCTTTCGAGCATAATCAAGCATTCAGGCGTCTTCAGGGTGCGCTAGGGTCGCCGGGAGGGCGAGGAAGGGAGGCCGGATGTCGCGCGACGCCCGCTGGAAGGCGCTGCTGGAGCTGCTCGTCGAGCGGGGGCGGCTGGACGTCGAGCAGGCGGCCGCCGAGTTGGAGGTCTCCGCGGCGACGATCCGGCGCGACTTCGACCAGCTCGCCGAACAGCAGATGCTGGTGCGCACCCGCGGCGGCGCGGTCGTGCACGGGGTGTCGTACGAGTTGCCGCTGCGCTACAAGACCGCCCGGCACGCCTCCGAGAAGCAGCGGATCGCGAAGGCGGTGGCGGAGCTGATCTCGCCCGGCGAGGCGGTGGGACTGACCGGCGGCACCACGACGACCGAGGTGGCGCGCGCCCTCGCCGTGCGCGGTGACCTGGCCTCCGGCTCCCCCGCGCTCACGGTCGTCACTAACGCGCTCAACATCGCCAACGAACTCGCCGTACGCCCCCAGTTCAAGATCGTGGTGACCGGCGGAGTCGCGCGCCCGCAGTCGTACGAGCTGATCGGACCGCTCGCGGACGGCGTGCTCGGGCAGATCACCGTCGACGTGGCGGTGCTCGGCGTCGTCTCCTTCGACGTCGCGCACGGGGCCGCGGCCCACGACGAGGCGGAGGCCGCGATCAACCGGCTGCTGTGCGAGCGCGCGGAGCGGGTCGTCGTCGCCGCCGACTCCAGCAAGCTGGGCCGGCGGGCGTTCGCGCGGATCTGCGCCGCCGGGGCGGTGGACACGCTGGTGACGGACACGGCGGCGGACCCGGAGGAGGTCCGCCGGTTCGAGGAGGCGGGCGTCGAGGTCGTCGCGGTCTGAGCCGGCGTGTCCGGGCGCCGACGATCCCCGCGCCGCCGCTCCCGTTTCCGCCCAGGCCCTGTCGTCACCTTCCCGTCGTCCGCCCGCAGGGCAGGCGGGAAGGTGACGACAGGGCCTAGGCTGAGTGCCGGGATGCGCGTCGGACGCGTGTCGGGATGCGTGCCGGGTGCGGGAGGCAGCGATGGGCGCACGAGCGAGCGACGACGACGCCCCGACGGCCGCCGCCCGGTACCTGCCGATCGCCGAGCACGGGCTGATCGGCGATCTGCGCAGCGTGGCCCTGGTGGGCACGGACGGGACCATCGACTGGTACTGCTGCTCGGCCTTCGACGCGCCGAGCGTCTTCGCGGCGATCCTGGACGCCGAGCGGGGCGGCTCCTTCGAGCTGGCCGCGTCCGTGCCGACGAAGACCAAGCAGTTCTACTTCCCCGACACCAACGTCCTGATCACCCGCTTCTTCACCGAGGACGGTGTCGGCGAGGTGCAGGACTTCATGCCGGTCGACGACGGTTTCGGAGAGCCCGAGCGGCACCGGCTGATCCGGCGCGTGGTGTGCGTGCGCGGCTCCGTCCCCTTCCGAACCCGGGTCGCGCCGCGCTTCGACTACGGCACCCGGCCGCACACCGTCCGCATGGCGGGCGAAGTCGCGGTCTTCGAGTCCGACGGGCTCTCCCTCGCCCTGACGTCGACCGTGCCGCTGGAGGCCGAAGGCCCGGACGCGCGGGCCGACTTCAAGCTGTCCGAGGGCGAGACGGCCGTGTTCGCGCTGGACCAGGTCGGCGGCGACGTACAGCCGCGGCGCTGCGCGAAGGTCGAGGCCGAGGAGCAGTTCAACACGACGGTGGCGTACTGGCGGCGCTGGCTGTCGGCCTCCAAGTACCGGGGCCGCTGGCGGGAGATGGTGCACCGTTCGGCACTCACCCTCAAGCTCCTCACCTACGCGCCCACCGGCGCCATCGTGGCCGCGCCGACGACGAGCCTGCCCGAGCAGCTGGGCGGCGAGCGCAACTGGGACTACCGGTACGTGTGGGTGCGCGACGCGGCGTTCTGCGTGTACGCGCTGCTGCGGCTCGGCTTCACCGACGAGGCCGAGGCGTTCATGACGTTCGTGACCCGGCACATCAGCCCGGGCGACGGCAGGCCCTCCGGCCCGCTGCAGATCATGTACGGCATCGACGGCCGCACCGATCTCACCGAGGCCGAACTCGGCCACCTGGAGGGCCATCAGGGCTCGGCGCCGGTCCGGATCGGCAACGCCGCCGCCGAGCAGCTCCAGCTCGACATCTACGGCGCGCTCATCGACTCGATCTACCTCTACGACAAGTGGGCCAAGCCCATCTCCAGCGGCCAGTGGGACGACGTGTGCGCCCTGGTGGACTGGGTGTGCGAGCACTGGGACCAGCCGGACGAGGGGATCTGGGAGACCCGCGGCGGGCGCAAGAACTTCCTGTACTCGCGCCTGATGTGCTGGGTGGCGATCGAGCGGGCCATCCGCATGGCGCACCGCCGGGGCCTGCCGGCCGACCTGCCGCGCTGGCGCCACAGCCGTGACACGATCTACCGGCGGATCATGAAAGAAGGCTGGTCGGACCGGCGGCAGGCCTTCGTGCAGCACGAGGGCGGCGATGTGCTGGACGCGGCGGTGCTCATGATGCCGCTGACGAAGTTCATCGCGCCGACCGACCCCAAGTGGCTGTCCACGCTCGACGCCCTCACCCACGAGCTGGTCTCCGACTCGCTCGTCTACCGCTACGACCCGTTGGCGAGCCCCGACGGCCTGCGCGGCGACGAAGGCACCTTCTCCATCTGCTCGTTCTGGTACGTCGAGGCGATGGTGCACGCCGGACGGGTCGACGAGGCCCGCCTGGCGTTCGAGAAGATGCTGACGTACGCCAACCATCTCGGCCTGTACGCCGAGGAGATCAGCCACACCGGGGAGCAACAGGGCAACTTCCCGCAGGCGTTCACGCATCTCGCGCTGATCAGCGCGGCCTTCAACCTGGACAAGGCGCTGGGCTGACGCGGGTGGCGGTGGCACCACCCCGTATCCGGTGTCCAGAGCCAGGGACGGCGCGCCGGGCGAGCGACAGGATGCATGAGTCGGCACAACGGCCGACTCCTCATCCGTCGTCCCGGCTCGGGGGAACAGCCATGAACGAAGTCTTCGCCAGGCGCCTGACCGGCACCGCGGGCATCGTCGCCGCCGTCGCGTTCATCGTCGAAGTACCCCTGTACTTCGTCTACTCGGGGCCACCGCCGGACGCGAACGTGCTGTCCCGGCTGCTGCTCGGCATCGTCGGGCTCACCTCGCTGGTGCTGTTCGTGACCGCCTTCCGCGAGCTGGTCAGGCGCATCCACCCCGACTACGAGTGGGCGGCCGCGCTCGCCTTCACCACCGGGCTCGTCTACGCGACGATCGTCCTGGTCTCCTCGGGGCTGGAGGCGGGCGCGGTCATCGCCGCCGACCGCCCGATCGATCCGACGATCACGGTCAGCGGCACGTACATCCTCTACGGTTCGATCTCCCGGCTGCTGCTGGGACTCTTCCTCGGCACGCTGGGCCACGTGGTCACGCGCACCGGGCTGCTGCCGCGCTGGGTCGGCAGGTCGGCCTACGCCCTCGCGGTGATCAACCTGGCGTTCGTGCCGTCGCTGTTCTTCGGCAACACACCCGCGCACTTCTACGCGGCGAACGGCTGGGGCACCACCGCCCTGATGGGCGCACTCCTCAGCTGGTGGCTGCTGGCCGTGGGCATCTCCGTCTACCGCAGCGCGGCCGGTACCCGATCGGCGGTGGCCGCGTAACCTCGGGTCAGATCACCAGGCGGCGGGGGCCACGGCCGGCCCCCGCCGCACCTGTCCTCGACGCAGGGAGCCCGCATGACGACCGTCGACGGCACACCCGCTCCCCCCGTCGCCGACGCCGGTGCCCAACCGCCCGCGCTGACCCTGGGCCGGGTGCGGCTGGGACCGGGCGGGCCGCTGAGCCGTGTGCGGATCGACGGCGGCAGGATCGTCGCCGTCACGGAGACGGACGAAATCGGCGGCACGGCCCTCGACATGGACGGGCGTACGGTGCTGCCCGGGCTGTGGGACTGCCATGTGCACATGGCCCAGTGGGCCGGCAACCGGCAGCGGGTCGACCTCGCCGGGCTAGGGTCCGCGCACGCGGTGGCCGAAGCCGTACGGTCGTACGCGCGTGGTCTGCCGGACGGCGAGGTGCTCGTCGGGCAGGGCTTCCGGGACGGGCTGTGGCCGGACGCGCCCGACAAGGCGCTGCTGGACTCGGTGTGCCCGGACCGGCCCGTCGCGCTGATCGGCGCCGATCTGCACGCGGCATGGCTGAACTCCGCATGCCTGGCCCTGGTGGGGCGGCCCGGTCACGCGACGGGACTGCTGCGGGAGCACGACTGCTTCGAGGTGCTGCGGGCGCTGCCCGAGGTGCCCGTCGAGGTCCTGGACCGGTGGGTGGCCGAGGCCTGCCGGGAGGCCGCCGGGCGGGGTGTGACGGGGATCGTCGACTTCCACTTCTCCGACAACATCGCCGACTGGGCGCGCCGCGCGGCGCGGGAACGGCTCGGGACGCGAGTGCGCGCCGCCGTGTATCCCGGGCACCTGTACGCGGTGATCGAGCGCGGGTGGCGCACCGGTGACGTGCTGCCCGGGACGGGCGGCCTGGTCCGGGTCGGGCCGCTGAAGCTGTTCACGGACGGTTCCCTCAACACCCGCACCGCCCTGTGCTGCGAACCGTATCCGGGTCTGGAGGGCACGCCGGAGGCCCACGGCATCGAGGAGATGCCCCACTCCGAACTGGTCCGGCTGATGCGGCGGGCCGCCGCGCACGGCATCGAGCCCGCCGTCCACGCGATCGGCGACCGGGCCAACGCGCTGGCCCTGGACGCGTTCGCGGCCGTCGGCTGCCGGGGCCGGATCGAGCACGCCCAGCTGCTGAGACCGGCCGACGTGCCCCGGTTCGCGCGGCTGGGCGTGACCGCGAGCGTGCAGCCGGCGCACGCCGTCGACGACCGGGACGTGGCGGACCGGCACTGGGCCGGACGCACCGGACGCGCCTTCGCCTACGCCGATCTGCTGGCGGCCGGCGCCCGGCTGGAGTTCGGCTCCGACGCCCCCGTCGCTCCGCTCGACCCCTGGTCCGGCATCGCCGCCGCCGTCCACCGCACCGGAGACGGACGGCCGGCCTGGCATCCCGAGCAGCGTGTGCCCGTACGGGCGGCGCTGGCCGCGTCGGCCCGGGGCCGCACGGCGATCCGGGCCGGGGACACCGCCGACCTGGTGATCGTCGACGCGGACCCGGCGACGGCCGACGCCCGCACACTGCGGGAGATGCCGGTGCACGGCACGCTGCTGGGCGGCCACTGGACCCACGGCCCCGGCTGACCCGACCCGGCGAGAGCGCAACCTTTCGGCCATCCTGAATGTCTTCCGCCGTATCAGCACCCACCACGCTTCGGGGGACGAGATGAAACAAAGCAGAACAGTCTGGACGGCAGTCGCACTCCTTCTCACCGCGCTGGGCGCGAGCGCGCTTCCGGCCGAGGCGGCCACGGCCGCCACCACCCCGACGACCGTCTGCCCCACGGGCTGGGGCAGCCTTCCCAAGACCCTCGAGGCCGGCACCTCGACACCGGTGCGGAACGTCAGGACCGGCCGCCACACGTGCTACGACCGGATGGTCATCGACGTCCCCGGCGCGCGCCGGAGCGCGCTCGGCTACTCCGTCGGGTACGTCGCCCGACTCCATCAGGACGGCTCAGGGCGCCTGATCCACGTCGGCGGCGGGGCGATCCTCGAAGTACGGATCAGCGCCCCCGCCTACGACCCCGGGACGGGCAAGGCGACGTATCCGGCCGAGGCCGGCCGCCCGCTGCCGGGCGTCGACCTCACCGGCTACCGCGCCTTCCGCGACACCCGCTTCGCCGCGAGCTTCGAGGGCGACACGCAGCTCGGGCTCGGCGTGCGGACCCGGCTGCCGTTCCGTGTGCTGCGCACCGACGGCCACCTGATCGTGGACGTGGCACACAGCTGGAACGGAACACCCTGACGCCGGGGGCGGGCGCGCTCAGTCGTCGGTGACCAGCTCCGCCGGTACGGCGACGACGTCCACCAGGGCGTCGCCGCGCAGGGCGGTCAGGGCCAGGGGGCGCCCGATGGCGTCCTCCAGCATCAGGCGCTGCAGCGCCTGGGCGCTGGTGACGGGCGCGTCGCCCGCGGTGAGCAGCAGGTCGCCGGCGCGCAGGCCGGCCCGGGCTGCCGGGGAGGCGGCGACGACCTCGGCGATCCGCAGGCCGGTGCGCCGGCCGGTGCGGGCGCGCACCGGTGGGGGCAGGGGGCTCGGGGTGCCGGCGATGCCGAGGTAGGCGCGGCGGACCCGGCCCGTGGCGAGCAGCGCCGCGATGATCTTCCGGCTGGTGCCGTTCACGGGGATCGCCAGGCCCAGGCCGATGTCGGCGATGGCGGTGTTGATGCCGACGACCCGGCCGTCGGCGGTGGCGAGGGCGCCGCCCGAGCTGCCGGGGTGCAGGGTGGCGTCGGTCTGGACGACGTCGTCGATGACCCGGGTCGCCCGGCCCGTGCCGGCCGGCAGGGACCGGCCCAGCGCGCTGACCACGCCCGCGGTGACGCTGCCGGTCAGGCCCAGCGGGTTGCCGACGGCGACCACCAGCTGGCCGACCCGGAGGGCGTCGGCCTCCCCGAGGCGGGCCGGCGGCGGGGTCGGGCCGTCGGCGCGGACCACGGCGAGGTCGGACAGCGGGTCGGCGCCGATGACGTGGAAGGGGGTGGTGGTGCCGTCCGCGAAGGAGGCCGTACCGGCGTCGGCGTGGCCGACGACGTGGGCGTTGGTCAGCAGGAACCCGTCGTCGGTGAAGACGACGGCGGAGCCGGTGCCGACGACGAAGCGTCCTCCGGCGCGGCGGTGCGCGACGTTCAGGGCCGCCACCTTCGGGGTGAGTTCGGTGGCGACGGAGGTGACGGTCCGGGAGTAGGAGTCGAGCGCGGCCTGCTCCTCGCCGGAGCGGTCGGGCCCGGAAAGTGTCTCGGCCACGAGTCGGCCTTTCCGCTTGCCCAGGAGGCTGATCCCCCACCCGAGAGGCTGGATCCTCCACCCGAGAGGCTGGGATTACATGCTTACACCCCCGTCTCGGCCGGCGGACCGGACTTCGCTGCGGGCTGACGCCTGCCCGCCGCCCCGCACGGTCAGCGGGTGCCGGTGCCCGAGCCCCGCGAGGTGCGCAGCGTGCCGATCGTCCTCAGCAGACGGTCGGCGGGGGCGCGCAGCTCGGGGTGGGCGTTGACGGTGTTGCGCAGGCCGCGCACCGGCCTGCGCCACAGCCGGTGGGCCGTCGCCACCGGGTGGGGGCGGCTGGCGAAGCCTTCCGACACGCGCAGTTCGCGGGTCTTGAGCCAGTCCTTGTACTCCTTGTCGCCACGGCCGAGGTCCATGAGCGTCACCCCGTTGCGGGCGGCCGCCTCGGCGGTGCGCAGATGCATCATCAGTCCGGGCGAGTAGTAGTGCAGCTCGGGGTCGTAGGCGGTGAACCAGGCCGCGAGCACGGTGCGCGATCTCGGCCCGAAGTGGGCGGCCACCGGGCGGTCCCCGGCGTAGAGGACGGAGAGCACCCCGGTGAAGTGGGGCTCGCGGACCTGGAAGAGGTGGTCCACCAGGTCGACGATCCACGGCTTGGAGAAGCGGTCCATCCGGCCCGTCCTGCGGTACTGGGCGGACTTCCACTGCATGAGCCGGCGCAGCATCCGCGGGTCGCGCTCGTCGAACTCGAAGCGCACCTCGCCGACGTCGCGGCCGAGGCGGCGTTCCTTCTTCAGCGTCGTCTTGGCGAGCCCCGGGTAGGCGCCGCGCAGCCACTGCGCGTAGCCGCTGGGGTCGGGCTTGAGGTCGACCACCGGGGAGGCGAAGGTCCCGGTGACATGTCTGCCGAACGGTTTCTGTTCCGCGACGAGGTGGTCGAACTCGAAGATGGACAGCCCGCAGGCCTTCAGCAGGTCCTGGGCGTCCCAGGTGAATCCCGGGCGGTGCACGAGGGCCTGGCAGTCGGACAGGCCGAGACCGACGGCCCGCCCGACGCCGAAGGCGTTGCGCTCGTACGGGAAGAACCCGGCCGGCGCCCCGCCCTCGCGCAGGACGGCGACGCGTGTACCGGCTCGGTGGTGTCCGACGCCGAGGGCGAACTCGGGCGCCAGGAAGGGGTTGGAGTATTCCGGCGACTCGTCCATGGCACGGTGCCAGGCGTCGCGCAGTGAGGCGTTCAGCTCGTCGGCTCTGTGGATCGTGACGTCCACTTCAGATCAACCGTCCTTCCACAGGCTCCGCGAGGAACGCGCCGGCGGTGGCGCAGGCCGGAAGGGCGGGTGACCTTCTGTTCTTGGATCGCATAGGCGATCGCTCCCCCGTGACGTCCCCCCATGACGCGCTGTCCGCGTCCTACCGCTCAATTCAGTATCAGCCGATTCCGCGCTGTGTACACGCTCGTTTCGCGATTGACCCTTCCGGTGCCGAACTGTCCGACGTGGATCAAACCTCGCGAAACAGTACGCATGTTGTCAAGAGCGCCTGCCGCAGCGGAAGTCGGTGATGCGCCAACCGGCCGGCCGCCGGCGTCGCCGATGTTCACAGGGCCACCGGCCGTCCGCCGCGCCCGCGCAGGCGGAGCGAGGCCAGCGTGCCGCACATCAGGGCGGCGGCGAGGAGGAGCGCTCCGGCGGTCGCGGCGGTGCGCGCGTCGCCGTCCAGGGCCGCGTGAAGGCCCCGCACGGCCCAGTAGCCGGGCGAGGCGGGGGCCAGGCGCGAGACCCAGGCGGGCAGGACGTCGAGCGGGACGAGCGCGCCGCCGACGCTGCTGAGCAGCATGCCGCCGATGTCGAAGGAGGCCGACAGCTCGCCGGTGCTGCGCACCAGCACCCCGATCAGCGCGCCGAGGCCGAGCAGGGTGCAGCTCCAGCTCAGCAGGACGCCCAGCAGCAGGAGGGGGTGCGGCACGCGCAGACCGCAGACGGCCGTGCCGAAGCCGACGATCAGCAGTTGCTGGGCGAGCAGGGCCGCGAAAACGGGGATCGCCTTGCCCAGGAGCAGTTCGGCGGGGCGCAGGGGTGTGGCGCGCAGCCGGTCCCAGGTGCGGCCGAGCCGCTCGGTGAGGATGGCGCCGCCGGAGATGCTGAGGGCGAGCAGCGAGAAGGTGACCAGTGTGCCGACGACGGCCTGTTCGGTCCCGGCCTCCTGCCACTGGGCGGCGAGGTAGAGGGGGCGCAGCAGGGTGATGAAGACCAGCGGCAGGATCATCCGGCTCAGCAGCGGTCCCGGTTCACGCAGCATCAGCAGGGCGTTGTGCCGCACCAGGACGGTCAGGCGCGCGGCGGACGCACGGGCCGCCGTGGCTCGCCTCTCCCCGGACGGGAGGCGCCGCGGGCCGGATGGGTCGGCGGGTTCGCGGACGCCGTGCCTGACGTCGCGGGGGAAGGCCGCCTCGGCGGTGGGGTCGGGGCTACGCATCGCTCGCCTCCTTCTGCGGTGCGGCGGATTCCAGGGCGCGGTAGAGGTCGTCCAGGGCCGGGCGGTGGATGTCCACGGAAGTGGGGGTGCGGCCGGAGGCGAGCAGCGTCGCCAGGTCGGTCCGGGGTCCGTGGTCGGCATGCGCAGGTCGGGCTCGGCCGGGTCGGCGAAGGTGACGCGGAGTTCGCCCGGCAGATGGCGGGTGAGCTCCTGCTGGGTGCCGCGGGCGATGACGCGTCCCGCCCGGGCGATCGCCAACGTGGCGTCGAGGTCGACGAGTTCCGGCAGGTAGTGGGTGGTGTAGACGACCGCGGCGCCGGCTGCCGCGCGGGCTCTGACGGTGGCCAGCAGGGCCTCGCGGGTCTCGGGGTCGGCGCCTGCGGTCGGTTCGTCCAGCAACAGCAGCGGCGGCGAGCCGACCAGGGCGGTGGCCGCCTGCACCCGGCGGCGCTGCCCTCCGGACAGGACGCCGGCCCGCCGGTCCGCGACGGGCGACAGCCGCAGTTCGTCCAGCACGCGGGCGATCTCGGTGTCCCGGCGCCGCCCGCGCAGGCCGGCCAGTCCGGCGAACAGCCGCAGGTTCTCGCGCACGGTCGCGCCGCCGTACAGGGCCAGTTCCTGCGGAGCCGCGCCCAGGAGCCGGCGGGCCGTGCGGCCGGCTCGCAGCGCGTCGTACGCGCCGATGCGGACGCGGCCCTCGTGCGGGCGCACCAGGCCCGTGACGACCTCGACGAACGTGGTCTTGCCGGCGCCGTTGTGACCGATCAGGCCGACGATCTCGCCGGCCGCCACGGTCAGGTCGAAGCCGTCGAGCGCCCGGTCGGCGCCGTAGCGCTTCACCAGTCCTTCCGCGACGAGCATGTCCTCCCCCACTTCATGTATACGCCGTACACGTATACACTGTAGACCCATGAGCCGGAGACGGGAAGAGATCCTGGACGCGGCGCTGGCGATCGCCGACGAACGCGGCCTCGACGCGGTGTCGATGCGCGCACTGGCGGAGCGCGTCGGTGTGACGCCGATGGCGCTGTACCGGCATGTGAAGGACAAGTCGGCGCTGCTGGACGCCCTGGTGGGGCGGTTGCTGGCCGCGCTGCTGCCGTCCGGTCCGCAGCGGGACGAGCCGTGGGCCGAGCGGCTGCGCGCCCTGGCGCGGGCCTGCCGCCAGGTGACGCAGCGTCACCCGTGGGCGGCGCAGCTGCTCTTCTCCCGGCCGGCCGTGACACCGGACGCGGTGCGCGCGGTGGACATCATCTACACCGCGCTCCTCGAAGCGGGGGTGCCCGAACCCGAAGTGCCCCGGCTGGAACGCCTGGTCAGCACCTTCGTGATCGGTTTTGCCGCCTCGGAGGCCGCGGGCCGTTTCGCGCCCGGCCCGCTCGACCCGCGTGGCCGCCGCGGGCAGTTGCCGAAGAGCGCGCTTCCCGGCCACAGCAGGCTCGCGCCCTGGCTGGACCTGCCGCTGGACCTGGGCGCCGAGTTCGAGGCCGACCTGGAGGACATCCTGCACTTGGTGGAGGCGGCCGCGCGCAAGCGCCCCCGGGCGTGAGGGCTCACGCCGCGGGCCGGCCTCCGCCCGGCGTGATGGCACCCGGTCCCGTCCCCCGGTGTCCCGTCCTGGAAGCGTTTTCGGACATTCATGGACCCGTCATGTCGGGGCCGTTGAGGTCGCCGCCGACCGCACTAGCGTCGGCGGACGGCCCGACCCGACACGAGTGAGGTAGTGATGTCCGCACGACGCGTCCTCGCCGGCCTGGCGCTGGCTGCGCTGTTCGCCCTCCCGGTGGCCGCTCACGCCACGCCCTCCGACCGCTCTCCCGTACCGCACCCCAAGATCCGGTTCGATCTGCAGGCCCACCGCGGCGGAATCGGCATGACGACGGAGGAGTCCCTCGCGGGGTTCGCGAAGGCGATGCGGCTCGGCGTGTCCACCCTGGAGCTGGACACGCAGATCACCAAGGACGAGAAGGTCGTCGTCACCCACGACCGGCAGGTCAGCTCCGTCAAGTGCCGTGACACGGCACCGGCCACCCCGGGCGACCCGGTGTATCCGTACGTCGGCACATACGTCAAGGACCTGACGCTGGCCCAGATCAAGACCATGGACTGCGGTTATCAGCAACTGCCCGGCTTCCCTGAGCAGGAGGTCGTCGAGGGCAACCGCATGGCCGAGCTGAAGGACGTCCTGAACCTGGTCAAGAGCTACCACGCCTGGGGCCTGAAGCTGAACATCGAGACCAAGGTGGAGGCGGGCGCACCCGACGAGACGGCTCCGCGCGAGCTGTTCGTGCGCCGGGTGTACGAGGAGATCCACCGCTCGGGCATCGAACGGCAGGTCACCATCGAGTCCTTCGACTGGGGCGCGTTGAAGGCGATGCACGAGCTGGCCCCCAGGTGGCCGCTGGTCGCCCTGACCAACTACGACTTCCTCCAGGTCGGCCGGCCCGGCGCCTCGCCGTAGCTCGGCGGCATCGACGCCGACGACTACGGCGGCGACTTCGTCCGGGCCGCCGCCACGGTCCCCGGCGTCCGGGCCCTGTCCCCCAACTACGGCTTCCCGCAGACCGGCAAGGTCGGCGACCCCGGCTTCCGTTTCTACTCGGACCGGGCCATGGTCCGCGAGGCGCACGCGCGCGGACTGAAGGTCGTTCCGTGGACCTGCGACGACCCGGCCACCGTCGAGGCGCTGATGGACATGGGGGTGGACGGCGTCATCACGAACTACCCGAATCACGTCCGGCAGATCATGGCCGACCGGGGCATGCGCCTGCCGAGGCCCTACGGACGTACACACGGCGGGACGTGAGCGCCGCGCGCCGTCTCAGTCGTGCGGCGCCTGGCCGCTGACCCGGTGGTCGGCGTGGCTGAGCGCCTCCAGGACGAGGCGGCGCAGATGCCCGTCGCTGAGGCGGTAGTGGATGTGCCGGCCCTCCCGGCGCGTGTCGACGAGCCCGGCCAGGCGCAGCTTCGCCAGGTGCTGGCTGACCGCCGTGCGTGAGGCGTCGGTGCGCTCGGTGAGCGTCCCGACGTCCGACTCGCCCTGCGCCAGCAGCCAGAGCAGATGCAGCCGGGTGGCGTCCGAGAGCATCGCGAAGACCCCGGTCGCCTCGGCCAGCCGTGCGCTGTCCGGGGCCCGCAGATGCGCACCAGATGCAGTTGACAGGGGGTCGCGTACGGACATGGGAACAGCGTAGAGGCAGTGCGGCCCGGCGCGGTGAGGAGCGTCGGGGCCGTCGTGCTCCCACCTCCGGCCATCATGTGCGCAGATGCGCACATGATGGCTACACTGGCCGGACCGAGCCGCCGCACACCGTCGCGCCCAGGAGCCGCCGCATGCTCGCCGTCCTGCGCAACCGCACCTACCGCCACCTCTTCGCCGCCCAGGTCATCGCCCTGGTGGGCACCGGGCTGGCGACGGTGGCCCTCGGGCTGCTCGCGTACGACATCGCGGGCGGTGACGCCGGTTCGGTGCTCGGCACGGCGCTCGCGATCAAGATGGCGGCCTACGTCCTGATCGCCCCGGCGATCGGCGCGGTCGCGGACCGGCTGCCCCGCCGGGCCCTGATGGTCACCGCCGATCTGACCCGGGCGGGGGTGGCGCTGCTGCTGCCGTTCGTGGACCAGGTGTGGCAGGTGTACGTCCTCGTCTTCCTGCTCCAGTCGGCCTCGGCCGCGTTCACGCCGGCCTTCCAGGCCGTCATCCCGGATGTGCTGCCCGAGGAGCGCGACTACACCCAGGCCCTGTCGCTGTCCCGGCTCGCCTACGACCTGGAGAGCCTGTTCTCCCCCGCGCTCGCCGCCGCCCTGCTGACCGTGGTCACCTACAACTGGCTGTTCACCGGTACCGTGCTGGGCTTCCTCTCGTCGGCCGTGCTCGTGGTCTCCGTACTGCTGCCGAAAGCGGCGGCACCGGGCCCCGCGCGATCCGGTCGGGTCCGCGCCAGGGCCACCGCGGGCACCCGGCTCTTCCTCGCCGTCCCGCAGCTGCGCGCGCTGCTCGCGCTGAACCTCGCGGTCGCCGCCGCGAGCGCGATGGTGACCGTCAATTCCGTCGTCTACGTGCGTGACGTGCTGGCCCGGCCGGCGGGCGCCGTGCCTCTCGCGCTGGGCGCGTACGGCGCGGGGTCGATGGCCGTCGCGCTCGTGCTGCCCCGCGTGCTGGAGAAGGTGTCCGAGCGTGCCGTGATGCTGCGCGGGGCGCTGCTGCTCGGCGTCGTCTTCGCGGGGCTCGGCGCCATCACGGCGGCGCGGGGCGGGAGTTGGCGCTGGCCCGGCCTGCTGGTGGTCTGGGCGGCCTTCGGCGCCGCCTGTTCGATGGTGCTCACGCCCGCCGGACGGCTCGTGCGCCGCGCCGCGCCGGCCGAGGAGCGGACAGCGGCCTTCGCGGCCCAGTTCTCGCTCTCGCACGGCTGCTGGCTGCTCACCTATCCCCTGGCGGGGTGGCTCGGCGCGGAGGCCGGTCTGACGGCGGCCGTCGTCACCCTGGGCGCGATCGCGCTGGCCGCGTCCGCCGGGGCGGCGCGACTGTGGCCGTCGCCGCGACCGGCCGCCGGGGCAGCCGCCCCCGCCGTGCCGCCCCGCCCGCTCACCACGGCACCTGGGCTGGCCCACGACCGCTGAGAGGCCCCGGGCTCATGGCGAAGTCCCGGGCTCAGCGCAAGGTGCCGGGCCCAGCGCGAGGCCACGAACTCGGTGCAAGGTGCCGGGCCCAGCGCAAGACCCCGAGCTCAGCGCGAGACCCCGGGCTCAGCGCAAGACCCCGGGCTCAGCACAAGACCCCGGGCTCAGCACAAGACCCCGGGCTCAGCACAAGACCCCGGGCTCAGCACAAGACCCCGGACCCAGCGCAAGACCCCGGGCTCTGCACAAGGCCACGAACTCAGCGCTCCCGGGCTCAGCGCGAGACCCCGAACTCAGCGCGCGGTTCCGGGATCAGGGCGAGGTCCCGGGATCAGGGCGAGGTTCCGGGATCAGGGTGCGGTTCCGGGATCAGGGTGCGGTCCCGGGATCAGGGCGCGGAGTCCTTCTTGTCGCTCGCCGCCGCGTAGGCCTGGGCCGGGGTCATGGCCACGCCGTTGATCTCGACGGTCTTGTACGGGCTGACCTTCGCGCAGGTCTTGGCCTTGTCGGCGGTCTGGGCGTGGGCGTCGGAGACGGCCGCGTGCGTGTCGGCGGGGGCCGCCGACGAGCCGCCCGAGGAGGCGTACGCCGTGCCGGTGGGCCAGTCGCTGCCGATGACCAGGACCACGCCGGCCGCGCTGCCCTCGGTCAGGTGCGAGGCCGGCAGCCCCAGCGCGGAGGCGACGGTCTGGGCCTGGGCCTTCTGCCCGGGACCGTAGGTGATCGTCGTCCTCGACGACTGGGCGGGGGCGTTGCCCGAGGTGGTGCCGGAGCCGAAGCCCTTGGCGAGGAGCGCGTCGGCGACGACCGAGGCGCGTCCGCCGGTGGTAGTGCCGTTCTCGACCTCGACGGCGACCTCGGAGGCCGGCACCGTGGCCGCCGCGGACGCGGACGGCGCGGAGGACGACTTCTTCTTGCCGCCGCTCAGCGACTGGTCGTTGACGATGGCGGCGAACAGGGCCTTCGCGGCGGCTGCGGGCACGACACGGTTGGCGTCGGAGGGGTCGGCCCCCGTCTGCATGGTGGTGAACGTCATCCGCTTGGAGGGGACCTTGTTCAGGTCGGTCGCGAGGTCGACCAGTTTGGAGACGCTGCCCAGACCGGTGTCCACGGTCAGCGCCTTGGTGGCCGCGTCGGCGAGGGAGTACACCTTGCCCGGGTTCTCCAGAGTGCCCGCGCTCTTGAACTTGCGGATCATGGCGCTGAGGAAGAGGTGCTGGGAGACGGTGCGGCCCAGGTCGCTGCCGTCGCCGAAGCCGTGCCGGGACCGGACGAACTCCAGTGCCGCGTCGCCCTTGAGGGTGTGGGTGCCCTTGGCGAGCTTGAGGTGCGAGTAGGTGTCGTAGACGTTGTCGCTGACGCACACCGACACACCGCCCACCGCGTCGGACATCTTCACGACGCCCGAGAAGTCCAGCATCACGAAGTGGTCGACGGGGATGCCGGTGAGGTCGTGGACGGTCTTGACCTGGCAGGCCGGGCCGTACTGCAGGGCGCTGTTGATCTGCCCGTAGTAGCCGGCCGTGGACTGGCTGCTGTCGGGGTCCTTGCAGGCGGGGACGTGGGTCATGGTGTCGCGGGGGATGCTCATGACCGTGGCGTTGGAGCGGTCGGCGGACACGTGCACCAGCATCTCCACGTCCGCGTTGTGCCCGACGGTCGACTTCGCCGAGCCGCAGCCGCCGCCCAGTTTGCAGTCGGCGGCGTTGTTCCGGCCGTCCGAGCCGATCACCAGGACGTTGATCGGGGTCCGCCCGAAGGCGTCCGCCTTCTCCTGGCCGCCGGCACCGTCGTCGAGGGCGACGCTGTTGATGTTGCCGTTGAGGTGCTCGTACAGCCAGGCGCCCGCGCCCGCCGTCACCAGGACCAGGCCCGAGACGGTGAACAGGGCTATGCGCGCCACCCGCCTGCGGCGCGCCACCGGTTTGGCCCGGCGCCCCGCGCGGCGCCCGTGCGCCTGGGCTGCCCGCCGGGCGGCCGCCCGGCCGCCGGGGCCTGAGCCGGGGCCGGGGTCGAACGCCTCATCGCTCGTCTCCCGCTGCCGGGGGACACCGGCCGTGCGGCTGCGTGTGCCCGCGCGGCCGCGGGTTTCGCCCCAGGGGTCGCTCAAGTCCCACTCCCTACGCTGTGGCCGACGCCAACCGTCCCGGCGCGAACGACCGGGCGGTGGGCGACCGCCCCGCACGTCAGGGCGCACCCCACGGGTTGGATGATTGCGCAATATAGCAACCGTTCCTGAGCCCGCCCGTGTGCGGGATCACATCCCCGCCTGCGCGTTCGAGGTCCCGACCAGGACGCTTACGCGACACGACGGCGGGCGCGGGTGTCAGTGGACCGGGGTGCGTCGGGGAAGCGGGCGGCGGACGTCACGCCTGCGGCTTCGCCGCCCCCGGCGTGGCCCGCAGGTCCGCGAGGAGCTCGGCCTGCCCGGCCAGGACTCCCGAGAGGATCGTCCGCGCCACCCGCAGCAGCTCGGCCACCTCAGGACTGGTCAGGGAGTAGTAGACGGTCGAGCCCTCCTTACGGGTCACGACCAGGTTCGCCCGCCGCAGCACGGCGAGCTGCTGGGACAGGTGCGCGGGTTCGATGCCCACCTCCGGCAGCATCTCCGCGACCGCGTGCTCGCGTTCGCTCAGCAGCTCCAGGACGCGGATGCGCGCCGGGTGACCGAGGGTTTTGAAGAACTCGGCCTTCAGCTGGTACAGCGGCGTACTCACCGTGCCGTCTCCTCCACCCACACACCAGGCCGAACCGCCGCGGCGGGCGGAACGACATCATCAATTATCGACTTTAGCAATTACGGTTTGTCATGTGAGGATCATGCCCGTCCGCTCCGCTCAGAGCGGCAGGGTGATCCAGATGCTCTTGCCGCCGCCGTCGGCGTCGGGCCGGACGACCGCGGTGCCGTGCAGGGCGAGCAGGAGTTCCATGACGGTACCGAGCCCTCCCGCGCCGGTCCCGGTGAGCCCCGCGTACAGCGGCGGCTGGTAGGGGTGACGGTCGTGGACGGCGAAGGCCAGGCAGTCCGCGCCCGCCGCGTACGTCACGGTCACCGTCGGGGAGAGCACGGCGGCGTGCCGGACACTGTTGGTGACCAGCTCGCTCAGGATCAGCAGGGCCGGGTCCACGGCGCGGTGCCGTAGTCCGATCCCCCACTCGACCAGGGCCTGCTCGGCGGTCTCACGAGCCGCCCGCACGGCCGAGGGCGCGGTGGGCAGTGTGAGCACGTGCCGGTGAGGAAGGGACTGCGGTCGTGTGGGCATCCCTCACACCTCCCCGCGCGCGACACGGAACCCGGTGACGGTCCGGGGGCGGATGCGCAGGATCGTGTCCTGCGGGCCGGGCGCCCAGCCGCCGGGGGCAGGCTGCCGGGTGCCGTCGGTGAGGGCGTCGTCGGCGTCTGTGGCGGTGACGACTTCGGCAGGACCGGAGACGGTCACCGTCCAGCCGGTGCCGGGCACGGCGCGGCTCTCCTCCACCTCGTACGTGGCCGTCGCGGGCCCTTCGGCGGCCGGGCCCGACGTGCGCACGAGCAGGCGGCCGTCCACCCACACGTGGGCGGCGGGCCGCAGCACGGTCAGGTCCCGCTGCGTGTACACGAGCCGGCCCAGCCTGCTGCGCCGCAGGAGACAGAGGGCCTCCGCGCCGGAAACCTCGACCGTCCGGAGCGTGGCGGGGGCGACGCTCATCGCAGGGCCTCCTCCGTGGCGGTGCCCGAGGGCCGGGGCGGGGGCAGGACTCCCGCGGCCTCCAGGTGGTCGCGCGCCGCACGGATCGCCTCGGGCGTGGTGGTGAACTCGTGGCCGTCGCGCCGCAGCAGGTCGAGGGCGCCGACGGACTCGAGGACCTGCAGCTGGCCGGCGCGTATGCCGGAGGCGAGCACCATGATGCCCCGGCGCCGCAGCTTCTCCACCGCGTCCTTCAGCACCAGGGCGCCGGTCGCGTCCATCGTCGACACCCGGGACATACGGAGGATGACGACGCGGACGTCCGCGACCTCGGTCAGCTCCAGCAGGAAGCGGTGGGCGGCGGCGAAGAACAGCGGACCGTCTATGCGGTACGCCACGATGTGCTCGGCGAGCAGCGCGTGCTCCTCGTCGCTGTGGTCGCCGCGGTCCAGCGGCACCTGTTCGACCCGGGCCTGCCGGGCGACGGCGCGCAGGGCGAGGACGCCCGCGACGGCGAGGCCGATGATCACGGCGTAGACGAGGTCGAGCGCCAGGGTCGCGACGGCGGTCAGGACGAGGATCAATGCGTCGGAGCGCGTCGCCCTCGCCATGGCCCGCAGCGAGCCGACCTCGACCATGTGGATCGCGGTGGCCAGCAGGACGCCGGCGAGCGCGGCCAGCGGGATCCTCGACACCAGGGGCGCGGCCGCGACGACGATCAGGGCGAGGACGGCGGCGTGCACGAGGGAGGCGAGGCGGGAACTCGCGCCCGTGCGGACGTTGACCGCGGTACGGGCGATGGCGCCGGTCGCCGGGACTCCGCCGAACAGGGGCGCCGCGATGTTCGCCAGCCCCTGCCCGAACAGCTCCCGGTCCGGGTCGTGCCGCTGGCCCACCGTCATGGCGTCGGCGACCGAGGCCGACAGCAGTGACTCCAGGGCTGCCAGGGCGGCGACGGCCACCGCGGGGGCGAACAGCGTGCCGAGCGAGCCGAGGTCCAGGAAGGACAGGGACGGCATCGGCAGTCCGGACGGCAGGTCGCCGATCGGCTTCGCCGCGTCCAGGTGCGCCAGCTGGGCCACGGCCGTGGCGGCGATCACGGCGACGATCGAGAACGGCACGGCCGGCCGCCACCGCGCCCCCAGCAGCATCACCGCGGCCACGCCGACCGCGAGGCCGGCCGCCGTCCAGTTCGGGGACCGGACGAACTCCTCGGCGGCCCGCCAGGCCACCACCAGTACCCGGTCGCCCTCCGGCTTGGGCACGCCGAGCGCGTTCGGGAGCTGCTGCAGGCCGATCACGCAGGCGATGCCGAGGGTGAAGCCCTCGACGACCGGGGCGGGCACGTACTGCATGTAGCGGCCGGCGCGCAGCACCGCCAGACCGACCAGCAGGACGCCCGCCATGAGGCCGACGGTGAGCACGCCCCCCGGGCCGTACCGGCCCACGATCGGCACCAGGACCACCGTCATGGCGCCGGTCGGGCCGGACACCTGCAGATTGGACCCGCCGAACACCGCGGCGACGGCGCCCGCGACCACGGCGGTCGCCAGTCCCGCCGCGGCGCCGAGTCCGGAGGAGACGCCGAAGCCCAGCGCGAGCGGCAGGGCGACGATGGCCACGGTCAGACCGGCGAGCAGGTCCCGGCGCGGATCCCGTCGTACCTGCGCGAGATCGGTGCGGGAGGGCAGCAAGGACAGGAGGCGGGTGGCCGCCCGGCGGATCGTGGTGGTCATCGGGTGGCGCCCTCGACTTCCCTGGCATTACTTGCGTTCACAGCAATGACAGCATCTAACGAATTGCGAAACTTTGCAATTCGGCATCTGTCATCGAGAGGGCCGAGGAGGGCGACGGCAGGGCCAACCGGCCGCCGGGTGAGGCCTGTTGGACCGGCATCCGAGCGGCGGACCCGGTCCCATGATGGCGAGCACGGCCTCGGGCGCTGCCCGTGGCGCGTCACCGAGGAGGGACCGGATCATGACCGACACCGGAGCGCTGCTGGCCAAGGTGGTGGGCGCGGAGCACGTGCTGAGCGGGGAGGGTGTGCCGGCGGAGTACGGTCACGACGAGTCGCTGACCGCCGTGGCCCGGACGCCCGCGTACCTGGTGCGTCCCGCCACGGTGGACGAGGTGTCGGAGGTGGTGTCGCTGGCCGCGGCGCGGCGGATCGCGGTGACCGCCCGCGGTTCGGGGACCGGGCTGTGCGGGGCGTGCGTGCCGCGCGCCGACGGGATCGTCGTCTCCTTCGAGCGGATGAACCGGATCGTCGAGATCGACACCGACAACCACGTCGCGGTCGCCCAGGCCGGTGTGACCCTGGCCGACCTCGACGAGCGGACCGCCGCGGCCGGGCTGTGCTATCCCGTGCGCCCCGGTGAGCGGGGCGCCTCGGTCGGGGGGACCGTCAACACCAACGCCGGCGGCATGCACGCCGTCCGGCACGGTGTGACCCGGCACCATGTCCTCGGCGTCGAGGCCGTCCTCGCCTCAGGTGAGGTCGTGCGCAGCGGCGGCCGGTACGTGAAGACCAGTACCGGCTACGACCTGACGCAGCTGCTCGTGGGTTCGGAGGGCACGCTCGCCCTGGTGACCGAGGCGGTCCTGCGGCTGCGTCCCCGGGCCGAGCACCGCGCGACGGTGCTGGCGCCGTTCGGCTCGGCCGAGGAGGTCTCGCGCGCGGTGCCGCGGCTGCTGGCCGGGGGCGTGGATCCGCTGGCTCTGGAGTACGTCGACATGCTCACGATGGCGGCCATGACGCAGCGGCAGGAGCTGGCCCTCGGCATTCCCGAGCAGGTCCGCCGCACCGCCCTGGGGTATCTCGTCGTGGTTCTGGAAGAGCGCTTCGCCGAGCGGCTGGAGGCGGATGTGGAGCGGCTGGGCGAGCAGTTGCTCGGCCTGGGCGCGGCCGACGTCTATGTGCTGCCCGCGGCCGCCGCACGGGATCTGATGGAGGCCCGCGAGCGGGCGTTCTGGGCGTCGAAGGCGGCCGGCGCGGACGAGGTCGTGGACATCGTCGTCCCCCGGGCCGCGCTGCCGCGGCTGTTCGCCGCGGCGGACGCCCTCGCCCGGGACAGCGCCTCGATCATCACCGGCTGCGGGCACGCCGGTGACGGCAATGTGCACCTGGCCGTCTTCCAGCCGGACCCCGTACGGCGCGAGGGGGTGCTGCGCGGGCTGTTCCGGGCCGGTGCGGACCTGGGTGGCGCGATCTCCGGCGAGCACGGCATCGGGACGACGAAGAAGAGGTACTTCCTCGAACTGGAGGACCCGGCCAAGGTGGAGCTGATGCGCCGCATCAAGCACGCCTTCGACCCCGACGGGATCCTCAACCCGGGGATCCTCTTCGACTGACCGCGTGAAAGGCCGAATCACCGTGAACGGTGCCCATGCCGTGGCCCGCACTCTGCTGGAGTGCGGTGTCGAGATCTGCTTCGCCAACCCCGGCACCTCCGAACTGCACTTCGTGGCCGCCCTGGACGACGAACCCGCCCTGCGGGCCGTGCCGTGCCTGTTCGAGGGGGTGGCCACCGGCGCGGCCGACGGCTGGGGCCGGATGACGGGCCGGCCGGCGGCCACCCTGCTGCACCTGGGGCCCGGGCTGGGCAACGGCCTGGCCAACCTGCACAACGCCCGCCGCGCGCACACCCCGCTGGTCAACCTGATCGGCGACCACGCCCTGTTCCACAAGAAGTACGACGCCCCGCTGGAGTCGGACGTCGACGCCCTGGCCGGGACCGTGTCCGGCTGGGTGCGCCGCTGCGAGGACCCGGCGACGGCCGGCAGCGATGTGGCCGAGGCGGTGGCCGCCGCCACCGGCGCCCCCGGGCAGGTGGCCACGGTGATCCTGCCCGCCGACGTGTCCTGGTCGGACGGTGCCCGGCCCGCACCGCGCGGGGCCGTCCGGCCACCCGCCGCCGTGCCCGAGCAGACCGTCGTAGAGGTGGCGGAAGCCCTGCGCGGCGGCGAGCCGGCCGCGATCCTGCTGGGCGGACCGGCCACCCGCGAACCGGCGTTGCGGGCGGCCGCCCGGATTGCCGCCGCCACCGGCGCCCGGCTGCTGTGCGAGACGTTCCCGGCCCGCCTGGAGCGCGGTGCGGGTCTGCCGTCCGTGGAGCGGCTGGGCTATCTCGCCGAGGGGGCGATGGCGCAGCTGCGCGACGTGCGGCACCTGGTGCTGGCCGGCGCCCGTGCGCCGGTGTCGTTCTTCGCCCATCCCGGCCTGCCGGGTGCGCTCGCGCCCGACGACTGCCGGATCCACACGCTGGCGACGGCCGCCGACGACGCGGCCGGGGCACTGGGCCGGCTGGCCGACACCGTGGCGGCGGGAGTCGTGCCGGTGGTGCAGGCCGCGGAGCGGCCCGAGGCGCCCTCCGGCGCGCTGACCGCCGAGAGCGCGGCGGCGGCCGTCGGCGCCCTGCTGCCGGAGGGCGCGATCGTGGTCGACGAGGCGAACACCTCGGGTCTCTGGCTGCCCGGCGCCACCGCGGGCGCACCCCGGCACGACTGGCTGACCCTCACCGGCGGCGCCATCGGCCAGGGCCTGCCGCTCGCCGCGGGCGCCGCGCTCGCCTGCCCGGACCGGCCGGTGCTGTGCCTGGAGGCCGATGGCAGCGCGATGTACACGGTCTCCGCGCTGTGGACCCACGCCCGCGAGCACCTGGACATCACGACGGTCGTCTTCGCCAACAACGCGTACGCGATCCTCGGCATGGAGTCCCAGCGGCTCGGCATGAGCGCGGACGGGCCGGCCCGCCGCGATCTGCTCGACCTGTCCCGTCCCCGCCTCGACTTCGTCGCGCTGGCCCGGGGCATGGGCGTGCCCGCCACCCGGGCGACGACCGCCGAGGACTTCACCGCCCAACTGCGCTCGGCGCTCGCCGAACCCGGTCCGCACCTCATCCAGGCGGACGTCCCCCCGCTGTTCTGAGACAACCTCCTGTCGACTCAACTCTCCTTCACTCAGGCGGCGTTGACACTCGGGACGATCCGCGAAACGGTGATGGCCCCGTCGGCCCGCCCTGAGGTCCGCCATGGCTCCGCCGCCGGCGCCCTCGGCCGACACCGGCCTCGTGGCACGCCCGCGGGACCTCGCCCCCCTTCGTCCGCGAGCACGCGCTGCGCGCCGAGCAGGAGCTTCGTGTGGCACACCCCTTGCCGCAGTTCCTCCGCCTCGACGCGGATCCTGGCGCGGCAGCCGATCAGCCCGGCGATCACCTCGACCTTCGCGGGCGCCACGACCGCGACACCGGCCTCGGGTGCGGCCGCGACCGCTGTCCGGCTCGTCCCGCGCTTCTCGGCGGCGTCGTCCTCCCCCGCCGTGCAGGCCGCGACCGCCGGCAGCAGGGCGAGGGTGCCGGCCAGACCCGCACGGCGCAGCAGGCGGTACGGATCAGCGGCGGCGGCTGTTCAGGGGCGGTGTCCGGGAACAATTCGCTCTCCGGGGGCGCTCACTCAAATACCACCGCCGGTACGAATGCGAGCGAGAAGGAAGGGCGTGAGTCCGATGACGGGCACGGGAGGAGAGCGGTTCCACGAGATCGCCGACTCTGATCTGGTCACCGGTTGCGGCCGGCGTATCGCGGTGAAGTGCCTGCGTTTGACGAAGCAGGAGCGGCCGATCACCCGGATCGCACTGGACGTGGGCCGCGACGGGGGCGGCGTGCCGGGCGCGTGGGCCGCGCTGACCGCGGACGAGGCCCGCGGCCTGGCCCAACTGCTGCTGGCCCAGGCCGCCGTGGCGGAGCGCGGCACCGACGGGCCGCGCGGAACACTCAGGTGAAGATGATCTGGCCGCCGGCGGCGTGTTCGTAGAACTCGCCGACGGTGATGATGTCCTGGACCTGCTCGACGAGGTCGTCCTTGTCGAGTTCGAAGAGGTCGACGGAGGCCTTGCAGGCGTAGATGCCCGCGCCGGTGTCGGCGATCATCTCGATGAACTCGGGGATCGGCGGGATGTCGAGCTTGTCCATCTTGCGTTCCATGTAGTGGGTGACCAGGTCGGGCACGCCCGGCATGCCGCCGAGCAGGGTCGGCAGGTGCAGGCCCGGGTTGCCGACGGTGGCCAGCTTGATGTGCTCCCAGTGCTTCTTCGTGATGGCGTCCAGGCCGAAGAAGGTGAAGAACAGATCGGCCTCGATGCCCTCGGCGCGGGCGCCGTTGGCCATGATCAGAGCCGGGTAGATCCCCTCCAGGGACCCCTTGGAGACGATGATCGAGACCTTCTGGATCGTGGCGGTGTCGGCCATGACCGGCGTCCTCCTCAGATGCAGCCGCGGGGCTTGGGGATACCGGCGATCTTCGCGGCCGTCTTCGCCGGTCCCTTGGGGAAGAGCTGGTAGAGCTCCTTGACGCTCACGCCGGAGGTCTTGCCCAGCACCCGCACGGTGGGTCCGGTGCCCTTGGCGGCGTACTGCTCGCGCATGAAGCGGATGACCGTCCAGTGCCGCTCGGTCAGGGTGTCGATGCCGAGTTCCTTGGCGATCTGCTCGCCCATGGCCTCGGTCCACCGCTCGGGCTCGGTGAAGAAGCCCTCGTCGTCGACCGGGACGGCCAGTCCGTCATAGGTGGCGGTGGGCATGACTGTCTCCTTCTCGTTCAGGCGGGAAAGTGGATCTTGCCGCGCTCGGGCATCGCCGAGCCGATGCCGGGCATCTCCCGGCCGGGCAGCAGGCTGTGCCAGTACAGCCACTCGAAGGCGAGCTTGCCGAGGTGCGCGGCGTGCGACTCCTTCATCAGCGGCAGACCCACCGGGCCCGGGAAGTGCCCGGGCAGCGGCTCGGTGTCGTAGTTGAAGTCGATCAGCAGGGCCTTGTGGAAGCCGGTCTCGACGAAGCAGTTGGCGTGCCCGTCGAAGGAGCCGTCCAGCGGCTCTCCCGCGAGGAAGCGGCCGATGTTGCGTACCAGCACCTCGCCCTCGAAGTGGGCCACCGAACCGGCCTTGGAGGCCGACAGCCCCGCCGCGTCACCGATCGCGAACACCTCGGGACGGTCGGGGAGTTGCAGGGTGTGCGCATCGACCGGCACGAACCCCAGCTCGTCGCCCAGACCGGGCGAGCGCTCCACGTACTCGGCGCCGCCGTGCAGCGGCACGACGACGGCGAGATCGAAGCCGACCTCCCGCTCGTCGTACGACACCAGCCGGCCGCCCTTGCCGTCGACCTCGCCGAGCGTGAACTCGGTGACCAGCTCCACGCCCTTGCGCTTGAGCAGTCCGCCGAGCGTCCGGGCCGCGACCGGCTTGGTGAACGCCCCGTCCAGCGGGGTGGCATACGTCAGCTCGACCCGGTCCCTGATGCCCCGGCGCTGGAAGTACCAGTCGGCCAGGAAGGCGAACTCCAGCGGCGCGACCGGGCACTTGACCGGCATGTCCGCCACGTCGACGACGACACGGCCCCCCTCGAAACGCTCCAGCGCTTCGTGCAGGCCCACCGCCCCGGGCAGGTCGTAGAAGGTGAAGACGTTCTCGCCCCACCCCGGACCCGTCAGCCCCTCGGTCTCCTCCGGGAGCAGCCGGGCACCGGTGGCGACCACCAGGACGTCGTAGGCGACCCAGCCGCCGACCGCGAAGTACACGGTCCGCGCGTCGAGGTCGACCCGGTCGATCCGGGCCCGCCGGTAGTCGATGCCGTCGTGCAGCTGGTGCGGCCGGGAGCGGACCAGGGCGTGCTGCTGGGCGAGGCCGAACGGCACGAACAGCAGTCCCGGCTGGTAGACGTGGCTGTCGTCCTGATCGACGACCGTGATCCGCAGCTCACTCTCGTCGTACGCGCGGCGCAGCCGGTTGGCCGTCATGGTGCCGGCGGTGCCGCTTCCGAGAATCACGATGTGTTTGCCCATGCCTCCACGGTCGGGCCGGAGATCAGTCCGGGGCAGGGGCCGATGGTCCCCTCGGCGGGTACCCACCGGGGTATCCGTGGGGCCCCCTCGTCCGGGCCGCGGAGCGACGGCCGGGACGTGTGACCGCACCTCGGCCGCCCCGCCAGGGCCGAACGGCCCCCTGCGCACCCGGGTGGCCCGCTGACCGCCCGGCGCCCAGGCGCTGCACTGAAGAGGACAGCGGGTACGGCACCCAGGAGGCAGGTCATGGCAGGAACCGCGCCGGAGACGGCCACGTCAGTGCCCGTGCGGGACTACGCACACGTCATCGACGTCACCCACGTCGACGGAGACGCCTACGCCGTCGACGTCCGCGACCACCGCCTGCTGGTCGACCAGCCCCTGGACGCGGGCGGGACCGACATCGCGCCGACCCCGACCGAACTGTTCGCCGCATCGCTGGCCACCTGCGTCGCCTTCTACGCGGGCCGCTTCCTGCACCGGCACGGGCTGGCGCAGACGGGTCTGCGTGTACGGGCCGAGTTCACGATGGCGCCCGACCGGCCGGCCCGGGTCGACGCCGTACGCATCGTCGTGTCGCCGCCGCCCGGGCTGCCCCCGGAGCGGCTGCCCGCCCTGGCGGCCGTCGTCTCGCACTGCACCGTCCACAACACCTTGCGGCAGCCGCCCGAGATCGCCATCAAGGTGGTGCCGTGAGCGCGCCCGCCGAGTACCGTCCGGTCGCGCCGGGCCCCGCGTACCGGGGAGGTGAACCCGCCGTGCCCTTTCCCCGGCTCCTGAGCCGCCGGCTGCGCGGCGGCGTCAACCGGGCCACCCTGCACCTCGCCGGGCATCTCGCCTTCGCCGACCTCGAACACGTCGGCCGCCGCACCGGCACCGTGCGCCACACACCGCTGCGCGCCTTCCGCACCGGGGACACGGTCGTCGTCGGCATCAACTTCGGTCGAGAATCGGACTGGTTGCGCAACATCCGGGCCGCCGGCGGTGGCCGGATGCGGCTGGGCGGGCAGTGGCTGCGGCTCGGCGCCCCGCGGATCGTGCCCGTCGCGGAGGGGGTACGGGGCATGCCGTGGCTGTTCGGTGCCGCGCTGCGGTACGTGGTGCGGACGAAGGAGTGCGTGGAGCTGCCCGTACTGGGCGAGGGATCGGGGCCACCGACATGATCGTCGTCGCCGTAGTGCTCCAACTCCTCATCCTCGCCGGGGCGTTGTACGACACGGCCCGCCTGCTGGGACCGGACACGGGCCCGCACCACGTGGCACGCGCCAGGCGCCGCCGCACGGCGCTGGAGACCGCCGAGCGACGCCTGGTGGAGCGACGGCTGCACGGCCGGATCGACGCGGTCGCCTACCGGCAGGCGATGCACGCGCTCGCGGAGGGGCGACGGGTGGCGGTGTGGTGGCATCCGCTCACGGAGGGCAGGCGGGCCCTGATCCGAAGCCACCGGCTCGCGGAGGGCCGGCGGGGACGCGGCTGACGGCGGAGGGCCTGCGATCGGATCGGTCGGCAGTCGGCACAGGCCGCGGCGCCACGCACACCCTGTCGCGGCACACGTCGCGACACCGCGGCCGCCGCTGATGCGATACGCGGCGCCGCGCCGGGCAGCGGCACGACACCCGGCACCTCAACCGTCGCGACACCGCGGCCGGCGCTGATGCGATACCCGGCGTCACGCTGTGGAGCGGCACGACACCCGGCCGCCGGCCCCCACCCTCGGCACCTCACCCTGCCCGTGACGCGGCCTCCCGGCGCGGTGGCGTGGGCGTCAAGGGACCGACCGGCCCCTGCTCCGGGCCGCTCGCCCCTCCTGCATCCGCGGTCGCAGCGATGATCATTGAGTTAGGCGCGGACGCCGGACCCGGCACTGCAAGGGGCTCCCCCGTCCCCTCGGGGACGGCGTCCGTGCCAGGGGGACGGCCGCTCGTGGGGCCTCGGTCGCGAGTGGGTCGTCCACCGGGTCCCTGGCCGGGCGGTCCGTTCCCCGCCGGGGTTCGCCTGTGCGCGGGGACCGTGCGTCTCCCCCGGGCGCGCCCCGTCATCCGTTCTTGCGGCCGACTCCCGCGTACACCCAGTACTCCGAAGGGTTGTCCGGGACGGCGTCCTGCGGGTCCGGCCGCCACAACGGGACGTGGACCAGGCCCGGTTCGGTCAGTTCGAAGCCGTCGAAGAAGCCGAGGATCTCGTCCTGGGAGCGCGTCGCGACCTGCGAGGTGGCCTTGGAGTTGTACAGCTGCGTCACCGCGGCGGCCGTGCGCGGGCGGTCCTCGTTCGTGGCGTGGGACAGGGCCAGCCAGCCGCCCTCGGGCAGAGCGTCCCGGTAGGCGGCGACGATGCCGGCCGGGTCCTCCTCGGGTGTGACGAAGTGCAGGATCGCGACCATCAGCAGGGCGACCGGCTGGTCGAAGTCGATCAGCTTGCGCAGCTGGGGCGCGGACAGGACGTCGGCGGGGCGCCGTATGTCGGCGTCGACGATGTCGGCGTCCGGATTGTCCGCCAGCAGCGACGTGCTGTGGGCGACGGCCACCGGGTCCTTGTCGACGTAGACCACGCGGGCCCCGGGACTGGCCGCCTGCGCCACCTCGTGCACGTTGCCCTGGGTCGGGATGCCCGAGCCGAGGTCGATGAACTGCCGCACCCCCTCTCCGACGAGGTGACGCACGGCCCGGCCGAGGAAGGCGCGGTTGGCGCGGGCCAGCATGCGCACCTGGGGATCGATGGCCGTGACGGCCGCCACCGCCTCCCGGTCGATGGCGAAATTGTGCTGTCCACCCAGCATCGCGTCGTACATACGGGCGACACTGGCCCTGTCGGGATCGGTCACCGGTGTTCCTGCACTGTCGGACACCACAACATCCTCTCGGACAAGGGCTCTTGACGCCTCATCATATAGTTGCTGTCGACGCGCGGTGATCCGTTGTCACAGCCGCGCGGCCGGCCCCCACCCGGAAAGGCACGACCCTGCGGAACGAACCGCGCAGCTCCGCCGACGACACCCCCGCCGTCCTGCCGTCGCCCCGCCGGTCGGCCTTCTCCCCTGCGGCCGACGTCATCGGCTCCGAACTCGATCTGCGGTTGACGGGCAGCCATGTCGTGCACGCCCTGACGCCCGGGTTCTGCGACGCCGCGTCCGTGTACCTGCTGGAGCGCTGGCGGCGCGAGGAGAGCGCGTACGCCGTCGCCGATCCGCCTCAGCGGGAGGCGCGCCGGCTGGCGGTCCGCGTGGGCGCGGACGCGCCGGAGACCTGGGAGGGTGTCCTGCCGGTCGGCGAGGTGATCGTCTTCCCGCGCGGGACGCCGTACGCGCGCGCCCTGACCGACGGCCATGCGCAGCTGCTGGACACCGTCGACGCGCACACCACCGAGCGGCTGAAGGCCTCGGCGGACGGCGACGAACGCATCGACCGGCTGCTGCAGGTGGGGTCCTTCCTGGTGGTGCCGCTGCGGTTGCGCAACGACGCGATCGGGTTCGTGGCCTGCACGCGCGGACCGGACCGGGGGCGGTTCACCACCGCGGACGTCGCCGCCGTGGAGTCGCTGGCCGCGCGCGCCGCCGTCGCGCTGGACAACGCGCGCCGCTACGAGCGCGAGCGCCGCACCGCCCTGGCCATCCGCAACAGTCTGCTGCCCGGCGCGGTCCAGGAGGTCGAGGGCTGCCGTATCGCGCACGGCTCGCTGCCGGCCGGGCAGGGCACGGTCATCGGCGGCGACTGGTCCGACGTGCTGCGGCGGCCGGGCGAGCGGGTCAGCCTGATCGTCGGGGACGCCATGGGGCACGGCCCGGAGTCCGCGGTCGCGATGATCCAGCTGCGCACCGCGGTACGCACCCTGGCCGGCCTGGACATCCCCGCCGCGGAGCTCATACGGCGGCTGGACGACCTCGCCAGCGAGACCCCGGGCGCGTCCTTCGCGACCTGCATCTACGCCGAGTGGGACGCGCGGCTGCGCACCTGCACCCTGGTGGGCGCCGGGCACCCTCCCCCGCTGCTGCGCGGCGCGGACGGCCGGACGGCGCCGGTGCCGCTCGTCGGCGCGGGCCTGCCCCTCGGGCTGGGCGCGGGCAGCTACGAGCCGACCGTGCTGGAACTGGCGGAGCCCAGCGTGCTGGTGCTCTACAGCGACGGCCTGGTGGAGTCCCGCGACGACGACATCGACCACGGGATCGCGCGGCTGGCCGGCGCCGTGGACGAGGCCGCGCTCGCCCCGCCGGGCGCCGTCGACGACACGCTGTCCGCCGTGTGCCGCAAGCTGCTGCACGCGCCGGCCGGACCGGGTGGCGGGGACGACCGCACCCTGCTGCTCGCCGAGTTGACGCCCGCGAAGGACTGACACCGCCGCGCGCCCTCAGGCCGTCAGGTTCGCCCACACGGCGTTGCCGCCGGTGAGTCTGGACCGGTCCACCCCCCAGGCGTCGGCGAGCTGTTCCACCAGGAGCAGCCCGCGTCCGCCCTCGTCCTCGGGGCCCGCCTCGCGGCGGGGCAGTTCGCTGCCCGAGTAGTCGTGGTCGTGCACCTCCAGGCGCAGGCACACGTCGCTGACGAAGCCGATGCCGCACAGGATCCGTGCGCTGAGCGTGTGGCGCACGGCGTTGGTGGCGAGCTCGGACAGCAGCAGCACCGCGTCCTCGCACAGCGCGGTCGGCAGCCGCCAGGCGGTGAGCCGGGCGCCTATGGACCGGCGGGCCACTCTCACGCTGGAGCGGTGGGCGGGCAGCTCGAGCCAGTGCGTGCGGTCGGGGTTCGCCACGTCTAACAGCTGTGGTGACGAAGTCAAATGGGGGGGCACGGTGTTGGCCTTCCGTGGGGCGGGCGGCAGCCAGGCGCGGGGAACGCCTCGAACGTCGGAGCACGCCAACTCGGCTTGGGGTGGGCGCGGTTGACGGACCGCGCGCGCGTTCGGCGGCACGGTTCACACCCGTAACTATGATCGCACCCAGGTTCAGCCTGCAACAGACCTGCTGATAATTTCAGCGAGCCGGTATCGGTCTGGTGAGGTCATCAAGTCGCTGTCAGACTCTGGCAGGTGACAGTCCCTCAGGAGGTAAGGGCGTGAGCGAAGGCCGTCAGGGCACGGGTGGCAACAGTGCCCCCACCGTGCTGCGCATGATCCTCGGCCGCCGGCTGCAGGAGCGCCGGCAGGGTGCGGGCGTCTCGCTGGAGGCGGCCGCCAAGGCGCTGCGCGTCACGCCCCTCACCATCCGCCGGCTGGAGAAGGCGGAGGTGGGGCTGCGCCCCCTGTACGTGGAGCTGCTGCTGCAGACGTACGGGGCCGACCGGCAGGAGATCGACGAGTTCGTCGCCCTCGCCGAGCGGGCCAACGAGCCCGGCTGGTGGCACACCTACCGCGATGTGCTGCCCGGCTGGTTCAGCGCCTATGTGAGCCTGGAGACCGGAGCCAGGACGCTGCGCACCTACGAGCCGCACTACGTCACCGGACTGCTGCAGACACCCACGTACGCGCGCGGAGTGCTCGGCGGCGGCTTCCCGAACGACAACGACGAGGACCTCGACCGCCGGGTGGACCTGCGGCTGCGCCGGCAGAGCCTGCTGGAGAGACCCGACGCGCCCACGCTGTGGGTGGTGATGGAGGAGGCCGTGCTGCACCGGGTGGTGGGCGGCCCCGAGGTGATGCGGGAGCAGATCGAGCGGCTGCTCGAGGTCTCGGAGCTGGCGCACGTCAGCGTCGACGTCGTGCCGTTCACCGCGGGCGCCCACGTCGGGGCCTGCGCGCCGTTCACCTACTTCCGCTTCGAGGCCCCGGAGCTGCCCGACATCGTCTACACCGAGATCCTCTCGGGCGCGATGTACCTGGACCAGCGCTCCGACGTCGTGGCGCATCTCGAGGCGCACAACCGCATGTCCCTGCTGACCTCGGACGCGGACAGCAGGGCACTCCTGAACCGCATGCGCAAGGAGTACTCATGAGCTTCATCGACTGTCACGTGTACAACGGCATGCCCGCGTCGGACCTCGGCGAACAGGGCTGGGAGTCGCCGTGGAGCGGGCCCAACGGGGGGCAGTGCGTGCAGACGAAGCAGCTGGCCGACGGGCGCGTGGCCCTGCGCCAGTCGACCGACCCGGCCGGGCCCGCCCTCATCTACACCCCGGAGGAGATCGCCGCGTTCGTCGCCGGCGTCAAGCGGGGCCTGGCCGACCATCTGGCCACCGGCTGACCGAGAACCCCAGCGGGAAGGACCCGTGCCGGCCCTGGCCGCGACCTGCCCGACACCCCCACGATCACCACCGAAAGGGACAGGATGAGCAACTCCCACGCCGCGCGGGACATCGACACCAGCCGGCCCCACTCCGCCCGCATGTACGACTACTACCTGGGCGGCAAGGACCACTTCGACATCGACGAGCGGGCCGGTGAACAGGTCGCCGGCGTCTTCCCGGCGATCTACACGTGCGCCCGCGAGAACCGGGCGTTCATGCACCGCGCCACCAGGGTGCTGGCCCGGGAGCACGGCATCCGGCAGTGGCTCGACATCGGCACCGGCATCCCCACCGAGCCGAACCTGCACCAGGTCGCCCAGTCCGTGGTCCCCGACGCCCGGGTGGTGTACGCCGACAACGACCCGCTGGTGCTCAAGTACGCCGAACGCCTCATGCGCAGCACGAGCGAGGGCCGCACCACCTACATCCACGCCGACTTCACCGAGCCCGACACCATCCTCAACGCGCCGGAGCTGGGCGAGGCGCTGGACCTGACGCAGCCGGTGGCGCTGTCCCTCAACGCGCTGCTGCACTTCATCCCGGACGCCTGGGGCCCGTACGACATCGTCGCCCGGCTCATGGACGCCCTCCCGTCGGGCAGCGCGCTGGCCATCAGCCACTGCACGCCGGACTTCGACCCGGAGACCTGGCGGAAGCTCGTGGACATCTACATCAGTTCCGGGACCGAGGTGCAGGTGCGGTCCAAGGACGAGTTCGCCCGTTTCTTCGAGGGGTTCGAGCTGCTGGAGCCCGGCGTCAGTGTGGGGCACCGCTGGCGCCCCGACGGCGAGGCCGACGCGACGGACGCCGAGGTCAGCCTGTGGACGGCGGTGGGGATCAAGCCGTAGGGCCGCACGGGAGAGCGTGGCGGGGCCGGTCGGCTCCGGAACCGGGAGGCCCCTGTGGGCCGGTGGTCCCCGGTCCCGGGGCCGACCGGCCCCTCTTGGCCTCCCCGCCCCAAAACGGCCCGGAAAGTCCGGTGGGGGCCTGCTAGACCTGGGGCCGCCGCCCGCTGACGGGGCGGCGCTCTTCCTGCCACACCGTTCCCTTCCGGGAGGTCCCATGCTGTCCGCAGAGTCCGCCGCCGTGGTCCGTGCCACGCTGCCCGCCGTCGCGGGAGCACTCGACGAGATCACGACGCGCTTCTACGGCGCGATGTTCCACGACCGCCCGGAACTGCTCGACGGGATGTTCAACCGCGGCAACCAGGCCAGCGGTGCCCAGCGGCGGGCGCTGGCCGGCTCGATCGCCGGGTTCGCCACCATGCTCCTCGACCACCCCGACGTCCGGCCCGACACCCTGCTGGACCGCATCGCCCACAAGCACGCGGCGGTCGGGGTCACCGACGACCAGTACACGATCGTGCACAAGTACCTCTTCGGCGCGATAGCCGAGGTGCTCGGCGACGCGGTCACCCCCGAGGTCGCGGCCGCCTGGGACGAGGTGTACTGGCTGATGGCCGGCGCGCTGATCGGCCAGGAGGCGCGGCTGTACCAGGAGGCGGGCGTCCAGCCGGGCCGGATCTGGCGGCAGTGGACGGTCGTCGAACGCCGTACCGAGACCCCGGACGCGGTGTCCTTCCTGCTGCGTCCCGCCGACGGCGAGGCGGCGCCGCGGGCGCGCGCGGGCCAGTACGTCAGCGTGCGCGTGCGCATGCCCGACGGGGTGCACCAGCTGCGCCAGTACAGCCTGTCCTCGGCTCCCGGCACGGACCTGCGGCGTATCACCGTCCGGCGGGTCGAGGGCGAGGGCGGCGCACCGGACGGCGAGGTCTCCAACCTGCTGCACGCCGAGGTGCGCGAGGGCGACGAACTGACGCTGTCGGCGCCCTTCGGCGATGTGTTCCTCGACGACCCGGCCGACGCCACCACCCCCGTGGTGCTGGTCTCGGCGGGCATCGGCGGCACCCCCATGACGGGCATCCTCGCCCACCTCGCGGCCATCGGCTCCACCCGCCCGGTCACCGTCCTGCACGCCGACCGCTCCCCCGCCGAGCACGCACTGCGCGCCGAGACGCGCGAGCTGGCCGGCCGACTGCCTGGCGCCCGCGCGGAGTTCTGGTACGAGCAGCCCGGCAGGGAGGAACCCGCCGCCCGCACCGGCCTGATGGACCTCACCGGCATCGAACTGCCCACCGACGCAACGGTGTTCCTGTGCGGCCCGCTGCCCTTCATGCGCGCCGTGCGCACCCAGCTGCTGGGCGCGGGCATCCCGGCCCGCCACATCCGCTACGAGGTCTTCGGCCCCGACCTGTGGCTGCCCGGCGAGTCCGACTGAACGGGCCGCACCCGCACGGGCCGTCCGGTCCCCCAGGGTGCCGGACGGCCCACAGACGGCCCTGGTCCGCCAGGGAAGAGTGAGGTGCGCGGTCGCGGAGCGACCGTTGGGAGACGAGGAGTCGGGCGATGGCGAAGGCATACCTGGTGGGCGGTGGGATCGCGGCGCTCTCGGCGGCCGCGTTCCTGATCCGGGACGGCGGGTTCGAGGGGGCGGACATCCATCTCTTCGAGGAACAGCGGCAGTTGGGCGGCAGCCTGGACGCCGGTGGCTCGCCGGACGCCGGCTACAGCATGCGCGGCGGGCGGATGTTCGAGGCGGAGTTCCGCTGCACCTACGATCTGCTGTCCGGCATCCCCACCCTCGACGACCCCTCGGTGTCGGTGACCGAGGAGATCCTGGCCGGGCACGAGGAGTTCGGCTGGGACGACGCCGCGCGGCTGGTCGACGGCGAGGGACGGATCGTCGACACGTCCACGATGGGCTTCTCCGAGCGCGACCGGCTGGAGCTCGTGCGCTGTGTGGCGACCCCCGAGAGCCGTCTGGACGGCAAGCGGATCACGGACTGCTTCGGCGAGCACTTCTTCACCACCAACTTCTGGTTCATGTGGTGCACCACGTTCGCCTTCCAGCCCTGGCACAGCGCCATCGAGTTCCGCCGCTATCTGCGCCGCTTCATCCACCTCTTCCCCGAGTTCTCGTCCATGTCGGGGATCCACCGCACCCGTTACAACCAGTACGACTCGATCGTGCTGCCCCTGACGGCCTGGCTGCGCGAGCGCGGTGTCGTGGTGCACTCCGGCGCCCGGGTCACCGATCTGGGGTTCACCGCGGGGCGGCACAGCGGCACGGTCGAGACGCTCCACCTCCACCGGGGCGGCCTCGAGGAGAAGATCGCCGTGGCGCCCGAGGACCTCGTGTTCGTCACGAACGGCTCCATGACCGACGCCTCCTCCCTCGGCACCCACACCTCGGCCCCGCCCCCGGCGCCGGGCCGTTCCGGCTCCTGGCTGCTGTGGCACCGACTGGCCCGGGGGCGCGAGGAGTTCGGCAACCCGGCGGCCTTCGACAAGCACGTCAAGGAGTCGCGCTGGGAGTCGTTCACGGTCACCGCCAAGGACCCCGCCTTCCTGGACGCGCTCGCCGAGTTGAACGGGCGCGAGACCGGCCGGGGCGGCCTGATGACCTTCACCGACTCCAACTGGCTGCTGACCATCGTCGCCAACCGCCAGCCGGTCTACCGCGACCAGCCCGAGGGCGTCTCGGTGTGGTGGGGCTACGGTCTCTTCCCGGGCCGCGGGGGCAACTACACGCCCAAGCCGATGACGATGTGCTCCGGCCGGGAGATCCTGGAGGAGGTCCTGCACCACCTGCGCATCGACGGGGAGGTCGCGGAGCGTGTGCTGGCCACCTCCACGGTCGTGCCGTGCGTGATGCCGTACATCACCAGCCAGTTCCTGGTCCGGCGTCGCGAGGACCGGCCGCACGTGGTGCCGGAGGGGTCGGTGAACCTCGCCTTCATCGGGCAGTTCGCCGAAGTGCCGGACGACGTCGTCTTCACCGTGGAGTACTCGGTGCGCACCGCCTGGACGGCCGTGTCCCGGCTGCTGCACCTGGACCGGCAGCCGCCCGCGGTCTACAAGGGCCACCACGACCCGCAGGTGCTGGCCGCCGCGCTGGAGACCATGCACCGCCGGTGAACCGGCGCCCGGGCAGGACCTCATACTGATCGAAACCGCTGTCCGCGCGTCGCTGCTGCGTTAGCCTCGTGTTCCCCTCTTGGGCGAACTGGCATACGACGAACATCACTTCGGGGGACCCGTGTCAGAACAGCGGTCGGTGCCGTCGGGCTCGGCACCGGACGAGGCCGCGGCACTGCGGCAGACCGGCGCCGCGCCTCTGCATTCGGGCGATCCGCGGCGCATCGGCCCCTACGTGCCGCTGGCGCTGCTCGGCAGCGGCGGCATGGGGCGGGTGTACCTCGCCCGTCCCGCGGGCGGCGGGCCGGGCCTGGTCGCGGCGAAGGTGATCAGGCCCGAGTACGCGGAGGACGCCGGTTTCCGGCGCCGGTTCGAGCGCGAGGCGTCGGTGCACGACCTGGTCCCCACCGCCCGTACGCCCCGGCTGTGCGGCACGGGCTTCGAGGACCGGCTGCTGTGGATGGCCACCGAGTACCTGCCGGGCCTGGATCTGGCGGACGCCGTGCGCGAGGACGGCGCCCTGGCGACCGTCGCGGTGTGGCGGCTGGTGGCCGAGCTGGGGCGGGCGCTCGCCGACCTGGCCGCCGCCGGGATCGTGCACCGGGACCTGAAACCGTCGAACGTGCTGCTGACGGTGCGCGGCGCGCACGTCATCGACTTCGGCCTGTCGAAGGCCGTCGACGCGAGCGCCCTGACCGGCACGGGCAACCGGGTGGGGACGCCTGCGTACATGTCGCCGGAGCACCTGCGCACGGGCACCTGCGAACCGCCCTCGGACGTGTTCTCGCTGGGCGCCACGCTGGTCTACGCGGCGACCGGGCATGCGCCGTTCGGCGACGGCACGGGCGTCGACGTGATGCACCGGGTGGCCTTCGAGGAGCCCAACGGGAAGCTGCTGGGCCAGGTCGCGGAGGCGGACGCGGACCTCGCGGCCCTGCTGTCCGCCTGCCTGGCCAAGGAGCCGGAGGGCCGGCCCACCCCGCGAGACCTGGTCGACACCGCTTCGGGCCACGCCGAGGCGGCCGACTGGCCCGAGCCGCTGGCCGGCCGGGTGCTGGCCCGGCAGCGGGCGTACGAGGTCCTCGACGGACTGCCCGGCGAGGGGACCACCCGCCTGCGCTCCCCAGAGGAGCCGGGGGCCATGGCTCCCGCCGCCGCCGGGCCTGCGGCGTGGCCCGCCGGCGGCGAGGCCGAAGCGGGCATGACGCCGGCGGACCCGCCCGAGCGCTTACCCGCCGACGAGCCCCGCACCGCCGGCCGCAGGAAGCCGCTGCTGGTCGTCGCCGCCGGCGTCGTGCTCTGCGCGACGGCCGCGGGCATCCTCGCCCTCGACAACCCCCTCCCGCCCGCTTCCCACGCCTCCCCCGGCTCCCGCGCGGCCGGCGGCGGCTCCGTGTCCGACGGCGCCCGGCCGACGGCATCGGGTTCCTCGGCGTACACGTCCGCCTCCGGCAAGAACGTCGACGGAGGGGCGCGGACCGCCGGCTCCCCCTCGGCGTCCACCACCACCGGCTCGGCCCGGCCCGGGCGCCACGGCACCTCCACCGCCCCGGCGGCGCCGGGGCCGAGCGCGAGCGACGAACCGACCGGGGCGGCGCCGACGACCGCCACGCCCGGGGCCCCCGCGACCCCGCCCTGGATCTCCGACTGCACCTACTACGCCGGCAGCGGCCGCACCCGTGAGGGCGACAGCGGCAAACGGGTCCTGCAGGTGCAGTGCATGCTGACCAAGCGCGGCTACAGCGTGGGCGGTTCGGGCGTCGACGGCGAGTTCGGCCCCGGCACGACGGCCGCCGTGGAGAGCTTCCAGAACGACAAGGGGCTCGACGCCGACGGCGTCGTGAGCCACGACACCTGGACCGCGCTGCGCGAAACCGACTGAGCGCGTGATCGACACCACAATCGACACGGTGCCGTTTCGATAGCGGCGGGACTACGCTGGGCTTCCACGTGAACGAAACGGTTTCGTTCAGGGGAGAAGCTCGCCATGACCTCCGTACTCGTCGTCCATGACCAGTCCCTACAGCGCCTCGGCCTCCGTATGCTCCTCGCGGCCGAACCCGACCTGACCGTCATCGGCGACGCGGCGAACGCCCTCGATGCCGCCGACCGGTGCGAGGAACTCCGTCCCGACGTGGTCGTCCTGGGCAGCGGAGCGTGCGACGCGGACGGTGTCCCGGCCATCCGCCGCATCACCCGCCCCGCCATGCCGGGCGAGCGCCGCCCGCGCGTCCTGGTGCTGACGCCGACCAGCAGCGAGGCTTACGCCTCCGCCGCGCTGCGCGCCGGGGCAGGCGGTTTCCTCGCCCAGCACGCCACCCCGCAGGAGCTGACCGCGGCGGTCCGCGTCGTGGCGGCCGGGGACGCCGTCATCACCCCAGCCCTCACCCGCGCGCTGATCGAGACCGTCCGCCAGGAGCAGCCGGCCCCCCGCACCGCACGGCGGTCCGGGCTGGCCACGCTCACCGAACGCGAACGCGACATCCTGACCGCCGTGGCCTCCGGCTGGTCGAACGCCGAGATCGGCGAGCGGCTGTCCATCGCGCCCACGACCGTCAAGTCCCACGTCAGCCACATCCTCGCGAAGATCGGCGCGCGGGCCCGGGTGCAGGCCGTGATCTTCGCCTACGAGACGGGGCTGGTGCGCCCGGCCGCCGCCTGATCACACCGGTGCGGCCCATCGCTCGAAAGACCTCGCCGCAACGGCCGGGCGCAGTACGGCCGTTGCGGCGAGGAGTCCGTCAGCCCTGGACGGGCCGGCCGCGGCCCCAGGCCCACGCCAGCCGGTCGGCACCGGACTGGTTGGTGGTGGCCAGCCACGGGCGGGACGGATCGCCGACCAGCTTCTGCATCGAGTAGATGTCGTCGGTGCGCAGGCCGGGCCAGTACACGGAACCCATGCCGAGTTCGCGGGCGGTGTCGGTCTCGGCCTGGATGAAGTTGACGTAGTTGTCGTCGGGCGCGGGCTTGTCGTAGTCGAGGCCCGTCGTCATCGGGGCGCCGAACTCGTCGATGACCGTGCGGTTCGCGCAGTCGCCGATGCGCTCCTTGAGGTCGGACACCCACTGGTCGTAGGTGGCGTACGACTTCCAGAAGCCGTAGTGGTGCAGCGACAGGTAGGTGCCCTTCAGGCGCGGGTCGGCGCAGACCGAGGTGACGTGGTCGTTGTAGCCGGCACCGCTGACGAAGACGCGATTACGCGGGACGGACGGGTAGGTCGCGAGCCACTTGGCGGCGATGTCGGCCCACTGGGCGTCGGTGTAGCCGTGCGGTTCGTTCATCGGCTCGAAGTAGACGCGCGGGTCGTGCCGGTACGTCTTGACGACGGTGTCCCACATGGGCCAGAAAGTGGCTTCGTCGTCGATGTAGCCGTCGCGCTTGTCGCCGGTGCCCTCCCAGTAGGACACGATGACCTTGAAGCCATGGGCCGAGGCCGCGTCGATGACCGCGCGGTAGGACTTCCAGTACGCGCCGTTGACCGTATAGGGGTTGATGGGCAGCCTGACGGTGTTGGCGCCCAGGTTCGCGCGGAACGCGGTGATGATCCGGCTCGCCTTCGCGTACGTCTGCGCGTAGGTGTCGGAGGTCGACAGACCCGAGAGCTGGAGGTAGTCGTCGGCGAAGTTGTCACGCGGGTCGGCCCAGTTGACGCCCCGGAACTGGCTCGTGCCGGTCGGCGCGGCGGTGGAGGCGGAGGCGGGGCTGCCGGCCAGTGTCGCGCCGCTCACCGCGGCGATGGCCACCGCCACACAGGTGGCGCGCAACCGGGAGCTGAGGCGGTTCTTGGCGGGGGTCTTGCGCATCGACGTGCCCTTTCAGGAGGTGGCGGCTCGGCGCTCCGCGCGATGTTTACGTAAACATGAACTGCCGTCGTGGGGGATGTTTACGTAAACTCGGCGGCGCCGGAATCGTGGCATCCGCCCCGGCGGCAGTCAAGGTGTCGCACGCGTAACATCCGGTGGGCTCCGCAACGGGTGCGGGGCCGGGTCGAAGGAGGCTCCAGTGGTGGAGCGGGGTGGTTCCGGCGTGCCCGGTGGGCGCCGCAAGCAGCGGGTGTCGATGGCCGACGTCGCCAAGCTCGCGGGCGTCTCCTCACAGACGGTCTCGCGGGTCTCCAACGGCCATCCCGGGGTGATCGCCTCCACCCGGGAGCAGGTGCTGGCGGCGATGCGGGAGCTGGGCTATCGGCCCAACAGCGCGGCGCGCGCCCTGCGTTACGGGCAGTTCAACACCATCGGCGTCATCCTGTTCAGCCTGTCCTCGACCGGCAACAGCCGCACGGTCGAGGCCATCGCCACGCACGCGGCGGCCGAGGGCTACGCGATCACCCTGATCCCGATCGACGTGCCGACCCAGGACAACGTCCTGGGTGCCTTCACCCGCATGGGCGAGCTGGCCGTCGACGCGGTCGTCGTCATCATGGAGGTGCACCTCCTGGACACCGGAACGGTCCAACTGCCGCCGGGCGTCCACGTGGTGGTCGTCGACTCGGACGCCGGTGACCGCTACTGCGTCGTCGACACCGACCAGGCCGACGGCGCCCGCAAGGCCGTACGGCACCTCCTCGACCTGGGCCACGAGACGGTGTGGCACGTCACCGGGCCCGAGAGCTCCTACGCCGGACAGCGCCGAACTCAGGCCTGGCGTACGGAACTTCAGGAGGCCGGCCGTCCCGTACCGCCTTTGCTGCACGGCGACTGGTCGGCCGAGTCCGGCTACGCGGCCGGCCTCACCCTCGCCGGCCGCCCCGACTGCACCGCGGTGTTCACGGCCAACGACCAGATGGCGCTGGGCGTCCTGCGCGCCTTCCACGAACGAGGGGTCGCCGTCCCGGAGGACATCAGCGTGGTCGGCTTCGACGACATCCCCGACGCCGCGTACTTCGTGCCACCGCTGACCACGGTCCACCAGGACTTCGCGGAGGTGGGCCGACGGTGCGTGGAGAAGGCCCTGCAGCAGATCCGCGGAGCCGGCGGGGTGCCCGCGGGCACGGATCTGGTGCCGACATCGCTGGTGGTGAGGGGGAGCACGGCGGCGCCACCAGGGTGACGCAACCCGGCTCCCGTCCAGTGGAACCGCGCTACCTCGCGCCCCGGTCCGGCGCGGCTGGGTGCCGCCGGACCCGGATCAGCTATGCAGCAGCCGATCTGCCCTGCCTGCCAGTGGGCGGCCTGGGCGAGGGAAACGGCGGCACCGGGGTGGTGCGGCCGCACGGTGGTCAGGACCTGGGCCGAGAACGCGGCCGCGCCGTCACGTCCGCCCGCGTGCCGCGTTGTCAGGGTCCCGGGTTCCCACGGCGTTTTTACCCCTCACCGACCGGACGGTTCGCCGCCCAGCCCGGCAGGGGCTGTTTGCGGGCGCGGTAGGTGCGGGCCAGGGCCAGGCGGGCCTGTTCGGCGCCGTCTTCGGTGATGCGGTAGAAACGGCGGCGCGGGCGGCCTGCCTCCTCGTGGACGGCCGGGTCCTCCCAGCTGCTCTCCAGCCAGCCGACCTGTTCCAGACGGGCGAGGATCGGATAGATCGTGCCCGACGGCAGTCCCGCCAGTTCGCACAGCTCCAGGCCGTAGCGCTCCTTGGCGGGGGCCTCCAGCAAAGCCCGCAGCACCAGTTGGGTCTGCAGGGTCATACGGAGCGTACCCATACTCGTACTCTACATAGCCTGTGTATGGGCTGCACAGGGGCCCGGAGGTGATCGGCGGGGGCGGGCGCCCCCGCCGATCCGCGGGTCAACCGGTCGTGCAGGTGCTGCCGTTCAGGGTGAACCCGGTCGGGGCGGTGTTGGTGGTGCCCTTGCTCGCGATGAAGCCGACGGTGACGGAGCCGCCGGCGGGGATGGTGGTGGTGTAGGAGGCCGGGGTGACGGTCACCGCGCCGCCGGACTGCGCGGCCGTACCGCCCCACATGTTGGAGACGGTCTGGCCGTCGGCGAAGGCGAAGCCGAGCTTCCAGCCGTTGACGGCGGCGGTGCCCGGATTACCGATCTTGATCTCGCCCTGGAAGCCTCCCGACCACTCCCCCACGACGCGGTACCCGACCGAGCAGGCGGTGGTGGGGGCCTTGTCGGTGGTGACGTTCACGCCGGCCGAGCGGGCCGAGCGGTTGCCTGCCGCGTCATGGGCGTAGACGGCGAAGGTGTACGCCGTCGCGGCGCTCAGCCCGGAGACGGTGGCGGTGTTGGTGGTGGAGGTGGCGACCCGGGTCTCGTCGCCGCCGGCGACGCGGACGACGTCGTAGCCGGTGACGCCGACGTCGTCGGTGGCGGCGGGCCAGGTGAGGGTGACGGACGTGGCCGTGACGGCCGAGGCGGCGGGCGTGCCCGGGGCCGTCGGCGCCTGGGTGTCGCCGGAACCGCCCCCGAAGACCGTGGCCTCCTTGGCGGTCTGGGCGATGCCGTTGGCGCCGTTGAAGACGCGCTGTCCCCAGGAACTGAGCTGCTTGGGGTCGAAGTTGACCGCCAGGTCCAGGATCGGGTCGGTGTTGCCACTCCACGACCAGGCCAGGTAGCCCAGTTTCAGCTGCTGGGCGGTGGCCATCATGGTGTCCTCGTCGGGGTCTCCGTACTGGTCGGCGGGACCGCCGAACTCACCGATCACGATGGGCAGTTCGGCGTTAACGTAGGCGTGGAGGTAGTCGGTGATCTCCTGTGCGGTGTCGTACACGCTGTACATGTGGATCGAGAAGATGAGGTTGCCGGTGCTGTCGGCGTCGTAGACCGACTTGGCGTTGGCGCGCATCACGCCCTGCCAGTCCTGGCCCCAGTTGGGCGCGTCGACCATGATCGTGTGCTGGATTCCGGCGGCGCGCAGCTTCTTGACGGCGGCAATGGTGGGGGCGGTCCAGCCGTCCGGATTCGTGTTGCCCCAGGGCTCGTTGCCGATGTCGATGACGATGTAGTTCTCCTGGCCGGCCAGGACGTCCTTGAGGCCGATCCAGTAGTCGGCGGCCTGGTCGAGCGTGCCGGCCGCGCTGTCCTCGCCGTAGCCGGTGGTGTCGTGCACCTCCAGGACGCAGATGAGCCGGTTGGCCTTGCACTGGGCGATCACGTCGGCGACGTCCGAAGCGCTGTTGGCGGCCCAGCGGTGGCCGTCGGCCAGGACGACCCGGACGGAGTTGGCGCCGAGGGCCTTGATGTCGGCCAGCGACTGCTTGGTCTTCCCCGGATACCAGGTGTGGGCGGCGTTGACGCCGCGCATGACGAAGTCGTTGCCGTTGCCCTCGACCAACCGGCCGTTGCTGATGTGCAGGCCGGTGGCCTGGACGCCGGGCGACTGGGCGTGCGCGGCGGCGGGGAAGAGCGCGCCGACGAGGACGAGTCCGACGAGGCTCGCCAGCAGGGCCTTCAGGCCCGTCGAGGGGTGCTGTCGTGTCGTGCTGCTTGTTCTTCTCACTGCGGCTCCATGGGGGTGAGCGCCGGGAGATCCAGGCGTGGACATGGCACGAGCAGATTCATGGGAGCGCTCCCATGAATCCACATCGCCCAGTACACGTCAAGGAGTGGGACGTGGCCCCGTCCTCCCGCGCCGCTCAGACCACGAGCCCCGCGATGTGCGCGACGACCGTGTCGCAGATCTCCGACCAGGCCGACTCGTCCCCCAGGACCAGGAAGTTGAGGGTCAGCCCGTCGGTGACGGCGGCCAGGTAACGGGCCAACACCGGTACCGGCACCCTCAGTTCGAGATCCCGTTCCAGCCGCAGCCGCTCGATGAGTTCCGCGAAGGCGCTGGCGTACAGCTCGTGCTGGCGCCGGGCCAGATGCTCGAATCCCGGCTCGCGCAGCGCGTACTGCGTCAGTTCGTAGGTGAGCATGTGCTCATCGGGATGGGCGCGCACATGGTCCCAGTACGCCCGGAAACCCGCCCGGACGGTCTCCTCCAGCGTCGCCTTCGGGCGCAGCGCCTCCTTCACCACGATCACGGAGTGGTCGGTGAGGGTGGTGATGACCGATTCGATCAGGGCCTGCTTGGAGTCGAAGCAGTAGTGGAAGACGCTCAGGGACACGCCGGCCTCGGCGGCGATGGACCGGGTCGTCGTCCTGGGGACGCCGTCCCGGGCCATCGCCCGGATCGCCGCTTCCGTCAGCTGGGTACGTCGTTCGGCCGACGGTCTGCGTGCCATGCGTGTCCTCGGGTGTCGTGCGGGGGTGTCAGGCGCTGTGGACGCCGACGTCGTAGAGCGAGTATCCCCAGGAGGTGCCGCGGGCGAGGCCGTGGACCCGGACGTAGCGGGCCGGGGTGCCGGTGAACCTGGCCGTGTCCAGCCCGCCGTCGCCGGAGGTGGTGGACCAGGCGGTCTGCCAGGTGGTGCCGTCGGTGGACAGCTCGATCCGGTACGACTTGCCGTACGCCCGCTCCCAGTCGAGGGTGACCCGGGAGACCAGGTGGGTGGAGCCGAGGTCGACCTGCCACCACTGGTCGTCGCTCCAGTCACTGGCCCAGCGTGTGCCGCCGTCCCCGTCGACCGCACGCCCCGGCTGATAGCTGGTGAACGGGTTCCACTCGGACGAACTGGCCGTCGCCGGCTGCCCCTTGGCGAGGTCGACCGACGCCTGGTGCCGCTCGGTGGCACCCCAGGTGTCGAGGTAGGACTGCGCGCCCCGGAACAGGTCGTCGACCACGGTCTGTCCGCCGACCTTCCTGATGTCCTCGATCCAGTCCGGGATCATCCCGACGTGCGCGGCGCCGTCGGTGTTGATGTCGAACGTGCGCTCACCGGAGGTCTGTCGGTCGATGACCGAGCCGCCGTCGACGCTCTTGAAGGGGTACGTCACCGGGTTCGAGGTGTTCGCGCCGCGCGGGGCGGGGTGGTCGCCGACGCCGTTGAAGTCGGTGCCGTAGCCGTAGCCGACGCCGTACTTGTCGCGCAGTGCCTTGGTGCGGGCCGCCTCGGCGACGAAGCCCTCGGAGCCGTGCATGTACTGGGCGACGAAACCGCCGAGGGAGTAGACCCGTTCGGTCCAGTTCAGGTCCATCCAGCTGTGCGAGGAGATCACGCCGGGGTAGGAGGCCGACTCCAGGATGTCGAGGGCCTGGCCGACCGCCTTGACGCTCATGTGGTCGATCTCCAGCATCATCTTGCGCTTCATCATCCCGCGTACGGCGTACTCGCCGAGGTCGGTGAGCCCGCGTTTGTTGCACTGGGCGTCGGAGTCGTACGACGGCACCGTGACGCCCGACGGCAGGTCGGACTCGGCCGCCGAGGAGGCGTTGCCGATGGGGTTGTCGTGCTGCGGACCGGTGCACTTCTCGGTCTGCCAGAAGGTGCCGGTGGACAGGAACTGGCCGACGTTGATGGCCGTTCCGAGGCCACCGGAGTCGAAGCGGACGCCGCACAGGGCGTTGTCGAACTTGTGGCACAGGAACATCGAGCGCACGCCGAGGCCGTACAGCTCGTCCAGGCCCTTGTCGATGTCGGCCTTGCTGCACTGCGGGATGTCCAGGACCTGCTTGCAGCCGAAGGGTTCGGAGGTCTCGACGCCCAGGATGACGGCCAGCTTGCCCTGTTCGATGACCTGGCGGGCCTGCGCGCTGTCGGTGACGATCCGGAACCAGCCCTTGCCGGGGCCGCCGTACATGGCGTCGACGTAGTCCTGGAGCTGGTACGTCATCCTCGCCTGCAGTCTGATCGACGTCATCTCGTCGCAACTGCGGTCCTTGAACGGGTAGATGGAGCAGATCATGCCGTTGGTGACGAGGTCGTTGACCAGCACGCGCTGCCCGCCGCGCCAGGCCCGTTCCACCCAGGCGTAGTAGTCGGCCTGGTGGGTCATCGAGTCGTAGGCCGGCCAGTCCTTGAAGGTGGGCCAGCCGACCGGGTCGTGCCTGCCGTCGCCGCCGTGGGTGATGTAGTCGAAGACCGCGAGGGTGCCGTCGGGGTAGTGCTCGGGGCAGTCCTTGAGCGCGTCGGCGACACCGTTCAGGGAGAACACCTTGCCGCAGATCAGCCGTCCGCCAAAAGCCTCGTTGCCGAAGAGGTGGTTGTGGGCGTCGACGAACCCGCGCACGTTTCCGGCCGAGTCGGTGCCCTTGAACGGCTCGCCGGTGACGTTGATCTGCACGTCCGGGGTGGGCGCCGCGGTCGGGATCCACCAGTCGCCGCCCGCCGCGGAACTCGGCGTGGGGCCGAGGACCACGGCGAGCACCAGGAGGAGCAGCGACATCAGGGTGACGTTCCTGCGTCTGCGGTTCGAGCGTCGGTTCGGCGTCACTGCCCACGTCCCTCCGTCGGCGCGATGGCGCGGCCGGTCCCATGGCGTTGGGGGAACCATGAGGTTGTCATGACCAGCGCAATATCTGGGACGAGGATCGGGGTGACGGCCCGCCGAGTCAAGGGTCCGGGACGCCTGACCTGATGACGCCGGGGACGTTCGGCGGCCCTTGAGCGCGCCGGGAGGGGGTCAGTTCGCGAATCGAGTCCATTCGCCGAGCACGGGTACGCACTTCTCCGCGAAGTACTCGTAGTCAGCAGGCGTGTTGTACACGTGCGCGGACAGCCGCCAGTAGCCGATACCGGCGAAGCTGGTGAAGGCGGCCTCCACGTCGAGTTCGCGGGCGACGCGGTCGCGCAGGGCGTCGGCCTCGACGCGGGTGCGGCCCAGGCCGTCGGGGAGGCGGACCAGGCGCATGCCGGGCACGGGCATGCCGACGTCGACCCGGCTGTCCTCGCCGGTGAGCTCCGCGAAGGCGGCGCCGACGACCTGGGCGCCGTGGTCGGCCAGGTCGTCCATGTAGCGGCGGGCGGCGTCCCAGCCCCAGGTCTGGTCGATGAAGGCCAGGGCGGCCGGCGCGGCCAGGTAGGAGGTGGCGTCGATCGTGCCCTGCTGGTCGAAGCGGTCGGGATAGGGGTCGTGGGCGCCCCACGAGTCGATCAGCGGGTACAGCCGCTCGCGCTGAGGGCCGCGCGCGACGAGCGCCGCGGTGCCGCGCGGGGCGCAGCCCCACTTGTGCAGGTTGCCGGTCCAGAAGTCGTACGGGGCGTCGGCGAGCGGTGCCGGCAGCAGCCCGGGGGCGTGCGCGCCGTCGACGAGCATCGGGATGCCGCGTCGCCGGGCCTCCGCCCCGATCGCCTCCACCGGCAGCCTGCGCGCGGTCGCCGAGGTGATCTGGTCGACGACGATCAGGCCGGTGGCCTCGCCGAGTTCGGCCACCACGGCCTCGTACGCCTGCTCGGCGTCGGCGTCCAGCGGCACCCGGGCGGTGCGCACCCGGCCGCCCCAGCGGCGGGCCAGCCGCTCGGCGCCCATGGTCACGGCGCCGTAGCCGTGGTCGGTGACGACGATCTCGCCGCCGGGGCGCGGGGCGAGGGCGGCGTAGACGACGCTCGCGCCGGCGCTGGCGTTCGGCACCAGGGCGAGGCCGCCGGCGTCCACCCGCAGGAACGCGGCGAGTTCCCGGCGGGCGGCGGCCAGACGCGGGGGCAGCGTCGGGAACCACACCACCGGCGCGCGTTCCATCTCGGCGCGCAGTTCCTGCTGCCGCTCCTGCGCCGCCAGCGGGACGGCGCCGAAGGAACCGTGGTTGAGGTGCCGGAGGGCGGGGTCCAGCGACCACGCCTCGGCGGCGGGCCGGCCGTCGGCCAGCAGCAGGGGGCGCGGCGCGGTGGTCGGATGGGTTTCGCTCACGTCGGGCAGCTTTCGGGAGGACGGTCGATCACCCGCATCCTGACACGGCACGCGGGCCGCCGGACGGCCGGTCCGGCGGCCAGGCTCCGCGCCGCGCGGACCACGGCCGTCCCGACGGCGCGTGGGCGGCTACTCCGGCGGGGTCGGGGTGTCGTGGGTGCGGTACATCGCCTGGACGTCCAGCTCCAGTTGGACCGTCGGGCCGACGACGGCGATGCCACGCGCCAGCATGGACCGCCAGTTGAGGGTGTAGTCCTCGCGGTGCAGTTCGGTCTTGGCCAGCGCGGCGCAGCGCAGTTCCTCGCCGTAGCCGCCGTTGACCATGCCCAGGTAGGTGGTGTCGAGCGACACCGAGCGGCGGGAAACAGGCGACCGCCTGGAGAAGTTGCTGGACGGGCGGCCTGTGCTCGTCCGGCATGCCGAGCGCCTCGCGGCGTCCGACACCGCGGCGCTCAACACGCTGCTCGCCTCGCGTCCGGGCGTGCCCCTGCTGGTCACCCACACCCCCGGGGCCTCGCCGGGTCCGTGTCTGCAGCGGCTTCTGGACACCCTGGCGGCTCGTTCGGTGACGTTGCCCGCGCTGCGCGAACGACCCGAGGATGTGAGGGAGTTGCTGACGGCCCTGACTCCGCGCCCGGCCCCTGGACATCCTCCGCTGACCTGGACGCTGGACGCGTTGCGCGCGCTGGAGCAGGACCCCTGGCCCGGCAATGTCACCGAACTCGCCCATATGGTCCGCGCGTTGGCCGAGCATCGCCGCTCGACCGGGCCCGTCCGGCGGGCCGAACTGCCGGACCCCGTGCGCGAGGGCCCCGCACCGCGCCCGCTCAGTCCGATGGAGCACGCCGAGCGCGCCGCCATCCTCGACGCCCTGCGCCTCCACGGCGGCAACAAGGCCCGGGCGGCGGCGGCCCTGGGCATCGGCCGCGCCACCCTGTACCGCAAGCTGCGCGGCTACCGCGCCTGAACCCGAACTCCAGGTGGCGTCAGTCCACCGGCCAGGTGTGGGCGGGGGCGTTGAGGTGCATGTAGTCCATGTAGGTCGTCGTCATGCGGCGCAGGGCCTCCTCGCGGTCGGGGACGCCCGCCTTCTGCAGGTGGTGGACCGTCTCCGCCTGCCACAGGGCACCGTTGCGGGCGGTGACGCAGCGCTGTTCGATGATGCCCAGCAGGGGTTCGCGCCAGGCGGCGTCCAGGCCGGCCAGTTCCAGGCCCCGGTGGGCCAGTGGCAGCAGGCGGCGCAACACCAGTTCCGTGACCGGGACTTCACCGACGCCGGGCCAGTACAGGCGGGCGTCGATGCCGTCGCGGGCCGCGGCGTGCAGGTTCTCCTCGGCGACCGCGAACGACATCCTTGTCCACACCGGCCGGTCCTCGTCGACGAGGGCGCGCGTGAGGCCGTAGTAGAAGGCGCCGTTGGCGATGACGTCGGCGACCGTGGGGCCGGCGGGCAGGACCCGGTTCTCGATGCGCAGGTGCGGGCCGCTGTCGGTGACGGCGTAGACGGGGCGGTTCCACCGGTAGATGGTGCCGTTGTGCAGGGTCAGCTCGCCCAGCTCCGGGATGCCGCCTGCGTCGAGCGCCTCCTGCGGGTTCTCCTCGTCGCAGATCGGCAGGAGCGCCGGGAAGTAGCGCACGTTCTCCTCGAACAGGTCGAAGACGCTGGTGATCCAGCGCTCCCCGAACCACACCCGGGGGCGCACACCCTGAGCCTTGATCTCCTGCGGGCGGGTGTCGGTGGCCTGCTCGAACAACGGTACGCGGGTCTCGCGCCACAGCTCCTTGCCGAAGAGGAACGGCGAGTTGGCCGCCAGGGCGATCTGCACACCCGCGATCGCCTGCGCCGCGTTCCAGTAGTCCGCGAACTCCCTGGGATCGACCTGCAGATGGAACTGGGTGCTGGTGCAGGCGGCCTCGGGCGTGATGGCGTCGGCGTACATCGACAGGCGCTCCACGCCGTCCACCCTGATGCGCAGGTCCTCGCCCCGCGCCGCGAAGATCTGCTCGTTGAGGAGCTTGTAGCGCGGATCGCCGGACAGGGCCGCCTCCCCCACGTCCGACTCCCGCAGGGTCGGCAGGATACCGACCATGATCAGGTGGGCGCCCACGGCACGCGCGCGTTCGTCGGCGTGGTTGAGGGCCTGGCGGATCTCCTCCTCCCAGGCGCCCGGCCCGCCGGTCGTCAGCTCCCGCGGCGGGATGTTGATCTCCAGGTTGAAGCGGCCCAGCTCGCTGGACCAGGCGGGGTCGGCGATGGCGTGCAGCACCTCCGTGTTGCGCATCGCCGGCCGGCCGTCGTCGTCGACGAGGTTGAGCTCGATCTCCAGTCCGACCCGGGGGCGCTCGGCCTCGAAACCGGACTCGCGCAGCATCTGGGCGAGCACGTCGAGGCAGGTGTGCATCTTGTCCCGGTACCGACGGCGGTCCTCCCGCGTGAACACCAGGGCCGGCACGTCACGTCCCATCGGGCCCTCCCGCGTCCCCTCGGCGGATGCCTGTCGTCCCAGCGTCGCACCTCGGGCGGCTCGCGGACAGCCGGAGCCGGACGTACGGGCGGTACGGCGACTCCTTGGTCACGGAGCGTGCTCGTCGGCGCTTCCCGGGATCGAGGCGTTCCACGGTGTTCCGGGTGCCCGCTTCCGGCGGCCCGGAACGTCCGCGGCCGCGGTGGCCGCGAGGATCTGCCGGAACGTGGGGCACTCCATGTGGCTGGGCGCCGGGCAGGCGGCGACGTGCCGCAGGGAGTCGCGCAGGACGGCCAGTTCGCCGATCCGCCGGTCCAGTTCCCCGGCCTTGTCCAGCAGGGCCTCCCGGTCGATGTGGATCGCCCCGTCCGGTGCGAAGACCCGGGCGATCTCGTCGAGCGGGAACCCGGCGGTGCGCGCCAGCGCGATCAGCGCGAGACGCTCCAGCACGGACGGGTCGTACTGGCGGCGCAGGCCCCGTCGGCCGACCGGTGTGATCAGGCCCTTCTCCTCGTAGTAGCGCAGCGTGGAGGCGGGCACCCCGGCGCGCCGGACCACCTCGGCGATGTCCAGCTCTGTCATCCTCTTGACCTCAAGTCGGCTTGAAGTAGCACGGTGTCATCCTGGCCCGATGACGGCAAGCACAGGAGACGGTCATGGACGTGGAGCGCAGCACCGGTGACGAACAGGCGGCCCGTTGGAACGGCGCCGCGGGACACGCCTGGGTGGAGGCCCAGGCGGTGCTGGACGGGCTGCTCAGGCCCTTCGAGGCACCCCTCCTCGACGCGGTGGAGGCATCGGCAGGGCCGGCGGGCCGGGTACTGGACGTGGGCTGCGGGACCGGCGGCACGACGCTGGCGGCCGCGCGGCGGCTCGGGCCCGCGGCCCGCTGCGTGGGCGTCGACATCTCCGAGGCGATGATCGCCGCCGCCCGGGAGCGCGCCGAGCGTGAAGGCACCGCCGCGTCCTTCGTCCGCGCCGACGCGGCCGAGCACGCCTTCGAGCCGGGCAGCTTCGACGCCGTCTTCTCCCGGTTCGGCGTGATGTTCTTCGCCGACCCCGTCCGGGCCTTCGCCAATCTCCGCCGGGCGGCGCGCGAGGGGGCCGGGCTGCGGTTCATCGCCTGGCGCGGCCCGGCGGACAATCCGTTCATGACGACGGCCGAGCGTGCCGCGGCGCCGTACCTGCCCGGCCTCCCCGCCCGCCGCCCCGACGAGCCGGGCCAGTTCGCCTTCGCCGACCGCGACCGGGTCCGGAGCATCCTGGCGGAGAGCGGCTGGACCGGTATCGACGTCCGGCCGTTCGACGCCGAATGCGCCTTCCCCGAGCGGCAGTTGATCGGCTACTTCACGAAGATGGGGACGGTCGGGCAGGCCCTGCGGGAGGTGGACGAGGCGACCCGGACGAAGGTGACCGAGACCGTCCGTGCCGCCTTCGAGCCGTTCGTGCACGGCCCGGACGTCCGCTTCACGGCGGGCGCCTGGCTGGTCGACGCCCACGCCTCCTAGATACCGGGGGCTACACGTACTCCGTCGCCGCGTCCAGCAGCCAGTCGGTGAGATAGCCGGCGAAGGACGAGCGGACCAGCACCCAGAAACCCGCCCGGGCCTCGTCACGCGAGACCAGGACGACCTGGGTGCGGCCCAGGGCGGTCTGAGCGCAGCGGCCGGGGCCGAAGACTCGCGGGTGCAGGTCGAGGGCGCAGCCGTGGGCCAGCAGGTCGCGGGCGCGGGGGCCGGCGACGAGGAGGGTGGTGCGCTGGGCGGAGACGTCGGTGACGGACACCGGTTCCTCGCCGGCCGCCTCCCGGACCCGGCCCTCCAGCTCGTGCCGGGTGCCCGGCGGGCCGACCAGCAGCCATTCGTCCGGGCCGAGCCACAGCGCCCTCAACTCTCCGGCACGCACGACGGTGTCGGGTTCCAGCGGCAGTTGCAGGCCCAGGGCGAGCGCCACGGCGTCCGCCGCCGGTCCCTTGGCGTCGAGGCGCACGTTCACCTGGGTCAGGAAAGGCAGTTCGGCCAGCCGGACGGCGCCGCCGGAGGCGCGTGTCGCGGCCGCCAGGCGGCCAGAGGCGCGTGCCAGGGGGCTGCGGGGCGGGGCGGTGAGCACGGTGTCAGCCATCGCGGCGGGCTCCCTCGGGGTCGTAGAGGACGGGGCTTGCGACGGTCACCGGGACCAGCCGGTCGCCGACGGGCGCGTACAGCCGCTCGCCGATGCGGTCCCGGCCGCCCTTGACCAGGGCCAGGGCGAAGGTCCGTCCCAGGGCGGCGCTGCGGTAGCTGGAGGTGACGTGGCCGAGCATCGGCACCGGCGGGGCGGGCAGCACGCTGTCGGCCACCAGGTGCGTGCCCTCGGGCAGGAAGGTGGCCGGGTCCTCGGGGAGCAGGCCGACCAGGTGCTTGCGGTCGGGGCGGACGGTGTCGGCGCGGGCGTAGGAGCGCTTGCCGATGAAGTCCGGCTTCTTCTTCGACACCACCCAGCTCATGCCGAGGTCCTGCGGGGTGACCGTGCCGTCGGTGTCCTGGCCGACGATCGGGTAGCCCTTCTCGGCGCGCAGGACGTGCATGGTCTCGGTGCCGTACGGGGTGATGCCGTACGGGGCGCCGGCCTCGTACAGCGCCTCCCACAGGGCGAGGGCCTGCCAGGGCGAGACGTTGATCTCGTAGGCGAGTTCACCGGAGAAGCTGATGCGGCACACACGTGCCTCGATGCCGGCGACGGTCGTCTCCCGCCAGGCCATGAACGGGAAGTCGTCGTTGGCGACGGCCAGTCGAGGCGCCAGCGAGCCGAGGACCGCGCGGGACTTGGGGCCGACGAGGGCGACGGTGGCCCACTGCTCGGTCACGGACGTGCAGTGCACGCGCAGTTCCGGCCACTCCGTCTGCAGCCACTCCTCCATCCAGTCCAGTACGGCCGCCGCGTTGCCGGTGGTCGTGGTGACCAGGAAGTGGTCGGGGGCGAGGCGGATGACGGTGCCGTCGTCGAAGATCATGCCGTCCGGGCGGCACATCACGCCGTAGCGGATCATGCCGACCTTCAGGGTGCTCATCATGTTGGTGTAGAGCCGGTCCAGGAGGACGCCGGCGTCCGGGCCCTGGACGTCGATCTTGCCGAGGGTGGAGGCGTCCATGAAGGCGACGCCCTCCCGGGCGGCGGCGCACTCGCGCAGCACCGCGCTCTCCATGTCCTCGCCGTCCCGCGGGTAGTACCAGGGGCGCTTCCACTGGCCGACGTTCTCGAACAGGGCACCGTGTCCGACGTGCCACTCGTGCAGGGCGGTGGTGCGCACCGGGTCGCTCAGCGCGCCGCGGTCGCGGCCGGCGAGGGCGGCGAAGGAGACCGGAGTGTAGGGCGGGCGGAACGTGGTCGTGCCGAGCTCGGAGACGTCCACGCCGAGCAGTTCGGCTACGACTCCGCTAGCCAGGACGCCGGAGGTCTTGCCCTGGTCGTTGGCGGTGCCGGCCGTGGTGTAGCGCTTGGTGTGCTCCACCGAGCGCAGCCCGGCGCCGGTGGCGCGCGACAGGTCCTCGACGGTGACGTCGCGCTGAAGGTCGACGAAACGGGGCGCGCCCTCGCGGCCGGGGACCGTGAAGACCCGCATGGGGGGTGTCGGCCGCGGCTGGGCGGGCGGCCGGGGGACGCTAGGGGGCTCGGGGGTGTAGCCCTCGGCCTCGAGTGCCCGGGCCCCGGCCGCCGCGCCCTGCGCGAGGACCCCGGCCAGGTCGAGGACACCGCTCGCGCTGCCCGCGACCTCGACGGCCTGCCGGCAGGTGTCGGGGACGAAGCTGCCGAGCTCGTCGTCGAAGCGGAGTCGGCCGCCCGCCTGGCTGAACAGATGGGCCACCGGGTTCCAGCCGCCGGAGACCAGCAGCAGGTCGGCGGCGAACTCCCGCTCCCCCACGGTCTGTCCGTACGGGGCGACGGTCACCGCGGTCAGCCGCGCCGCGCCGTCCGTGCCGACGACGGCGTGCCCCGGCAGCACCTCGATCCCGGCCGCCCGGGCGCGCTCCGCCCACTCGCCCGGGTCGGTGCGGGTGTCGACGATCGCGGCGATCCCGACGCCGGCCGCGTGCAGGTCCAGCGCCGCCGCGTACGCGCTGTCGTTGGTGGTGAACACGACCGCGTGACGGCCGGGCAGGACGCCGTGCCGGTTGACGTAGGTGCGGGCCGAGGCGGCCAGCATCACGCCGGGGCGGTCGTTGTCCGCGAAGGCGAGCGAGCGCTCGTGGGCGCCGGTGGCGAGGACGACGCGGCGGGCGCGGATGCGGTGGACGCGTTCGCGGGCGACGTCCGGCGGGGCGGCGGCGCCGAGGTGGTGGGTGCGGCGCTCGACGGCCAGGAGGTGGTTGTCGTCGTAGTAGCCGAAGACCGTGGTGCGGCGCAGGACCCTGACCTCGGGGGCGGCGTCGAGGAGGGCGGTGGTCTGGGTGACCCAGTCGAGGAGTTCGCCGGTGCCGAGGAGGCTGCCGCCGGGTTCCGGGCGGTCGTCGGCGAGGATGACGCGGGCGCCGCTGCGGGCCGCGGCGGCCGCCGCCGCGAGGCCGGCCGGGCCTGCGCCGACGATCAGCAGGTCGCAGTGGTCGTGCACGGCGTCGTAGCGGGCCGGGTCGGGGGTGGTGGCGAGGCGGCCCTGGCCGGAGAGGCTGCTCGCGACCAGGCCGTCGTAGAGCTCGACGGTGGTGGCGGGGAGCATCGGCTCGGGGAAGGGTTCCTCGATCTGGACGACGGCGTTGGGTTCTTCCACGCCGGCGGAGAAGATGCCTCGGGGGCGGCCTCGTTTGATGCTGGTCGCCGCCGCGATGATGCCGTTGGCGAGGAGGGCGGAGGCGAGGGTGTCCCCTTGTACGCCCTGGTATTCGGTGCCGTCGAAAGTAAAGGTGAGGGTGCGCTGTCGGGTGCGGCGGTGTGCTGGGGGCTGTGCCCCCAGACCCCCTATCGGCCCTGAAGGGGCCTTGTCCTCAAACGCCGGACGGGCTGGTTGTGGCGGACCGGGCTGGGAAGTGGCCGACGGAGAGTGGGACGCGCTCGAGTTCACAGACTCGGCCCCTCTTGAGTGCACGGACTCGGGGCGTGACTCCCCCGTCCGGTACACCGCGAGGATCTCGTTCGTGGCGGTGTCGCGTACCGCGTTGAACCAGCGGCGGCAGCCCGTCGCGTGGCTCCAGCGTTCGGCGAAGGGGCCCTTGGGGTTGGCGCGGAAGAACAGGTAGCGGGCCCACTCCTCGTCGGTCAGGGCCGAGGGGTCCTGGGGGTAGGGGACGTGGGCCTGGCCGCCGTAGTGGAACTCGGACTCGTCGCGGGGCCCGCACCAGGGGCAGGAAATGAGCAGCATGGGGTCGGCTCCCAGGGGTCCTAGTGGGCGACCGCGGCCGCGCCGTGCTCGTCGACGAGCGCGCCGGTGGTGAAACGGTCGAGCGAGAAGGGGGCGTTGAGGGGGTGCGGGGTGTCGTGGGCGATGGTGTGGGCGTAGACCCAGCCGACGCCCGGTGTGGCCTTGAAACCGCCGGTGCCCCAGCCGCAGTTGACGTAGAGGTTGTCGACGGGACTGAGGCCGACGATCGGGGAGGCGTCGGGGCTGACGTCGACGATGCCGCCCCAGGTGCGCAGGACGTGGGCGCGGGCGAAGACGGGGAAGAGTTCCAGGGCGGCGGACATCTGGTCCTCGATGATGTGGAACGCGCCGCGCTGGGTGTAGGAGTTGTAGGCGTCGATGCCCGCGCCCATCACCAGCTCGCCCTTGTGCGCCTGGCTGACGTAGACGTGGACGGCGTTCGACATGACCACCGTCGGGTGCACCGGCTCCAGCAGTTCCGACACCAGGGCCTGCAACGGGTGGCTCTGCAGCGGGAGTTCGACGCCGGCCATGGCGGCGAGGACCGAGGTGTGCCCGGCGGAGCAGAGGGCGACCTTGCCCGCGGCGATCGGCCCCAGGCTGGTGCGGACGCCCACCACCCGGCCGTCGACCACGTCCAGGCCGGTGACCTCGCAGTTCTGGATGATGTCGATGCCGGCGGCGTCGGCGGAGCGGGCGAAGCCCCAGGCGACGTAGTCGTGTTTGGCGATGCCGGCGCGGGGCTGGTAGGTGCCGCCGAGGACCGGGTAGCGCACGTCGGGCGAGATGTTGACGATCGGGCAGACTTCCTGGACCTGCTCGGCGTCCAGCCATTCGGCGTCGACGCCGTTGAGGCGGTTCGCCTCGACGCGGCGGACGCTGTCGCGGACGTCCTGGAGGCTGTGGGCGAGGTTCAGCACGCCGCGCTGGGAGAAGAGGATCGGGTAGTCCAGCTCCTCCTCCAGGCCCTCCCACAGTTTCAGCGCGTGTTCGTAGATGCCCGCGCTCTCGTCCCACAGGTAGTTGGAGCGGATGATCGTGGTGTTGCGGGCCATGTTGCCGCCGGCCAGCCAGCCCTTCTCCAGCACGGCGACGTTGGTGATGCCGTGGTTCTTCGCCAGGTAGTGGGCGGTCGCGAGGCCGTGTCCGCCGCCGCCCACGACGACGACGTCGTACGACCGTTTCGGCTCGGGCGTGCGCCAGAGGAAGTCCGGGTGGTCGGGGAGGTCGGCGCCGGGGGTGGTGGGGCTCATCGGGCGTCTCCTGCGGGTCCGGAAAGGTGCGGGTAGAGCGGGTGCCGGGCGGCCAGCGCGGCCGTGCGGACGCGCAGGGCGGCGGTGTCCGGCTCCGGCTGGAGGGCGAGGGCGATGACGTCGGCGACCTCGGCGAAGTCGTCCTCGGTGAAGCCGCGGGTGGCCAGGGCCGGGGTGCCGATGCGCAGACCGGAGGTGACCATGGGCGGGCGGGGGTCGAAGGGGACCGCGTTCCGGTTGACGGTGATGCCGATGTCGTGGAGGAGGTCCTCCGCCTGGCGGCCGTCGAGCGGGGACTCCCTGAGGTCGACGAGGACCAGGTGGACGTCCGTGCCGCCGGTCAGGACCCTCACCCCGGCGGCCGCCGCGTCCGGCCGGGTGAGGCGCTCGGCGAGGATGCGGGCGCCGGCCAGCGTACGGGCCTGGCGTTCGGCGAACTCCGGTGAGGAGGCGACCTTGAAGGAGACCGCCTTCGCGGCGATGACGTGTTCCAGCGGGCCGCCCTGCATGCCGGGGAACACCGCCGAGTTGATCTTCTTGGCGAGGTCGGCCTCGTTGGTGAGGATGACGCCGCCGCGCGGGCCGCCGAGGGTCTTGTGGGTGGTCGTGGTGGTGACGTGGGCGTGCGGGACCGGGTTGGGGTGCAGTCCGGCCGCGACCAGGCCCGCGAAGTGCGCCATGTCGACCATCAGCAGCGCGCCCACCTCGTCGGCGATCCGGCGGAAGGCCGCGAAGTCGAGTTGCCTGGGATACGCCGACCAGCCGGCGATGATCATTTTGGGGCGGTGTTCCTTGGCGAGGCGCTCGACCTCGTCCAGGTCGACCAGGTTGTCGGCCTCGGAGACGTGGTAGGGCACGACGTTCAGCATCTTGCCGCTGTAGTTGATGCGCATGCCGTGGGTGAGGTGGCCGCCGTGCGCGAGGTCGAGACCGAGGATCGTGTCGCCGGGCTGCAACAGGGCGAAGAAGACGGCCGTGTTGGCCTGGGCGCCGGAGTGCGGCTGCACGTTGGCGAAGCCGGCGCCGAAGAGGGACTTGACCCGCTCGATCGCCAACCGCTCGGTGACGTCGACGTGTTCGCAGCCGCCGTAGTAGCGGCGGCCCGGGTAGCCCTCGGCGTACTTGTTGGTGGCGACCGAGCCCTGGGCCTCCATCACGGCGACCGGGGCGAAGTTCTCGGAGGCGATCATCTCCAGTGTGGACTGCTGGCGGTGCAGTTCGGCGGCGAGCGCCGCGTGGACCTCGGGGTCCATCTCCGACAGCGGGGTGTTGAGCGCGTTCATACGGCGTTCGCGTTCCTCTCGGCGGCCTCGACGACGTTGGCGAGCAACATCGCGCGGGTCATGGGGCCCACGCCTCCGGGCATCGGCGCGACCCATCCGGCGACCGTGGCGGCCTCCGGGTGCACGTCGCCGACCAGCCCGTGTGCGGTGCGGGTGATACCGACGTCCAGGACGGCCGCGCCCGGGCGCAGCATGTCCTTGGTGATCAGTCCGGGCGACCCGGCGGCCGCGACGACGATGTCGGCCTCGCGGACGTGCCAGGCCAGGCCCTTGGTGCCGGTGTGGCAGAGGGTGACGGTGGCGTTCTCGGAGCGGCGGGTCAGCAGCAGGCCGATGGGGCGCCCGACGGTGATGCCGCGCCCGATCACGCAGACCCGCGCCCCGGCGAGGGGCACCTCGTGGCGGCGGAGCAGCTCGACGATGCCGCGTGGGGTGCAGGGCAGCGGCGCCTCGCTGCCCAGGACGAGCCGGCCGAGGTTCACGGGGTGCAGCCCGTCGGCGTCCTTGGCCGGGTCCATGCGGGCCAGTACCGCGTTCGCGTCCAGGTGTGCGGGGAGCGGGAGTTGGACGATGTATCCGGTGCAGGCGGGGTCGGCGTTGAGCTCGTCGACGACGTCCTCGACCTGTCGCTGGGTCGCGTCGGCGGGCAACTCCCGCCGGAGGGAGGCGATACCGACCTGCGCACAGTCCCGGTGCTTCCCGGCGACGTAGGCCCGACTGCCGGGATCGTCCCCGACGAGAACGGTCCCGAGACCGGGCGCAGGCCCTCCGGCGGCCGTCAACTTGGCCACACGGTCGGCGAGTTCACGCCGGATGCGGTCGGCGGTGGCCTTGCCGTCGAGTACCTGTGCTGTCACCGACGGTGCTCCTTTCCTGACGAGGACTGGATGCTGTGAAGGGGCACGGGGCTGTGTCGATCAGCGGCTCCGCCGCGGGGCGCGATCAGCCACAACGAACCCGCGGCCGAGAAACGACCCTCCGAGCTCACCCACGGAGACGGGACATCGTCGGATCGAACAGCGGCTCCTCGGCGACGACCGCCTCTATCAGCTGATCGAAGTACCCGATGTGCAGCACCGCCCCCGGCGCGGCCACCTCCACCGGCAGCCACGCGTACGCGATCCCCTTGCCGATCGTGTAGCCGTACGCCGCGCTGGTGACGTACCCGACGGCCCGCTCCCCGTCGTACACGGGCTCCTTGCCCAGCACGACGGACCGCGGGTCGTCGATGGTGAGGCAGGTCAGCCTGCGCCCCACGTTCTCCTTGCGGAGCGACAGCGCCGCCTTGCCGACGAAGTCCTCCTTGTCGGGCTTGACCGCGAAGCCGACGCCGGCCTCGTAGGGGTCGTGCTCGTAGGTCATGTCGGTGCCGAAGGAGCGGTAACCCTTCTCCAGGCGCAGGCTGTTGAAGGCGCCGCGGCCGGCGATGATGCCGCCGAGGGGTTCGGCGGCCTCCCACAGGGTGTCCCAGAGCTTCTCGCCGAGGTCGGCGGTGGTGTACAGCTCCCAGCCGAGTTCGCCGACGTACGACAGCCGCATCGCGGTGACCGGGACGCTGCCGATGTGGGCGCGCTTGGCGCGGAAGTACTTCAGGCCGTCGTTCGAGAAGTCCTCGTCGGTCAGCGGCTGCAGGACCTTGCGGGCCAGGGGCCCCCACAGGCCGATGCAGCAGGTGCCGGGCGTGATGTCGCGGACCTGGACGGTGCCGTCGGCGGGCAGGTGGCGGGTGAACCAGTCGAGGTCGAGGTTGCCGTTGGCGCCGACCTGGAAGAGGTCGCGGGCGAGCCGCGCCACGGTGATGTCGCTGCGGATGCCGCCGTCGTGGTCCAGGAGCAGCGTGTACGTCACCGAGCCGACGGACTTGGCGACCTTGCCGGTGACCAGGCGCTCCAGGAAGTCGGCGGCGCCGGGGCCGCTGACCTCCAGGCGCTTGAGGGCGGTCATGTCGTACAGGGCGACCGTCTCGCGGGTGACCTGGGCCTCGGCGCCGACGATCGGCGACCAGTACCGCGCGGCCCAGTCGTTGGGCGTGGGGATGGAACGGCCCTCCACGAGGTGCGCGTTGGCCTCGTACCACTGCGGGCGTTCCCAGCCGTTGGCCTCCAGGAAGAACGCTCCGTGCTCCTGCTGGCGGGCGAAGAAGGGGCTCTTGCGGATCGGGCGCGGCTCACCGGACGGCTGCAGGGGGTGGAGGATGTCGTAGACCTCGACGAAGTTCTGGCAGTCGCGGGCCAGGACGTACTCGGGGGTCAGCTGGTGCGGCTCGAAGCGGTTGACGTCGCACTCGTGCAGGTCGAAGGACGAGCAGTGGCCGTCCACCAGCCATTCGGCCATGGCCCGGCCGACGCCCGCGGAGTGGGTGACCCAGACGGCCTCGGCGACCCAGAAGCCCTTGAGGTCCGGGGACTCGCCGAGGAGCGGGAAGTTGTCCGTGGTGAAGGAGAACAGGCCGTTGATGCCCTCCTCGACCTTGGCGTCCCGGGTCGCGGGGAGCAGGTTCTGCGTCTCGCTCCAGGCGGGCGCGAAGTCCTCCTCGGTGAACTTCAGGACCGAGGGCATCTGGTCGGCCTCGTCGACGGAGAGGATCTCGTCGGCAGTGATGGGCATGGGGCGGTGGCCGTAGTAGCCGATGCCGATGCCGTCGAACCGGTCGCGGTAGTACAGGTCGGCGTCCTGGTGGCGCAGGATCGGGCGGACGGCCTCCTCGGTCTGGCCGACGAGGGCGGGGATCGGGCCGGTCCAGGCGAGCTGGTGGGCGAGCGGGGTGAGCGGGAGGTTCATCCCGGCCATGCGGGCGATCTTCGGGCCCCAGATGCCGGCGCAGCACACGACGATGTCGGCCGCCAGGTCTCCCTGGTCGGTGCGGACGCCGGTGACCTCGCCGTCGGCCCGGAGGATGTCCAGGACCTCGTGGCGGGCGAGGAAGGTGACGCCGCGCTCGGTGGCGCGGCGGATCTGGGCCTCGACGGCGAGGACGGCCTTGGCGAGGCCGTCGGTGGGGACGAGGAGGCCGCCGAGGACCTTGTCGCGGTCGACGAGCGGGTGGCGCTCGACGCACTCGTCGGGGGTCAGCAGCCGGGACTCGATGCCCCAGGCGGTGATCCAGCCGTGACGGCGGCGCAGTTCCGTCAGCCGCTCGGGGGTGGTGGCCACCTCCAGGCCGCCGACCTGAAGGAAGCAGGGCTTGCCGTCGACGTCGAGGGAGCAGAACTTCTCGACGGTGTAGCGGGCCAGTTCGGTCATGGTCTTGGACGAGTTCGTCTGGAAGACCAGCCCGGGGGCGTGCGACGAGGATCCCCCGGTGGCGGGGAGGGGGCCCTGGTCGACCACGGTCACTTCGGTCCAGCCTCGCGCGGAGATCTCGTCCGCGAGGGCCGCTCCCACGACGCCCGCTCCGATGATCACCACTCGGGGTCCCGCCATCGCCGCACCTCCGGAATCAAGAACCGTTCAGTTGCTTTCTGCGCAACGTGATTCAGGTTGCGCAACTCAGCGTGCCTTTCGTGAAGGGGGGTGTCAAGGGGTCCGTGACGTCGGAAAACGGCCCGAAACACGGCCTGAACACGGCAATGCCCGGCGGGCGGTACGCGAGGGTGCGCACCGCCCGCCGGGCGTGTTCGACCGGCCCCGGGCCGGGCCTACTTGAGCCAGGCGTCCACCTTGTCCTTGTTGGCGTCGACCCACTTCTTCGCGGCCGCGTCGTCGGTCATCTTGTCCTGCGCGATGTACTTGGCGACGGTGTTCTGGTCGTCGTTCGTCCAGTTGAAGTTCTTCACCAGCTTGTAGGCGGGGCTGCCGGACTTGGCGAACTTCGTACTGACGATCTTGTCCAGGTTGTAGATCGGGTAGTCGCAGGCGATCTTCTCCGCCACCGCGTCACAGCCGGCGGTGTACTTCGGCAGCGCCACCTTCTTCAGCGGGACCTCGGACAGGAACCACTGCGGCTCGTAGAAGTAGCCGATGACCCACTTCTTGTTCTTCTCGGCGTCCCGGAAGGACTGGATGAGCGCGGTCTCGCTGCCCGCGTACACCACCTTGAAGTTGAGCTTGAGGTTCTTCACCAGGGCCGCGTCGTTGGTGACGTAGGACGGGTCGCCGTCCAGGAGCTGGCCCTTGCCGCCGGACTCGGAGGTCTTGAAGTTCGCGGCGTACTTGTTGAGGTTCTTCCAGTCGAGGATGTCGGGGTGCGCCTTGGCCAGCCACGGCGGCACGTACCAGCCGATGATGCCCTTGTTGCCGGTCTGCCCGGCCTCCTGGGCGGTCTTCTGGCCGGTGATGTACTTCTTCTTCAGGTCGTCGTGGCCCCAGTTCTCCAGGACGGTGTCGACCTCGCCGGTGCCGAAGCCCTGCCAGGCGATCTCCTCTTTCAGGTTCTTCTTGTTCACGGTGCAGCCGAGCTTGTGCTGGGCGACGTAGGCGACGACCGCCGCGTCGGCCTCGTAGCCCACCCACGGGTTGACCGCGAGGTTGAAGTTGCCGCACTTGCCGGAGCCGCCCGCGCTGTTGGAACCCGAGGAGGTGTCGCCGACCTTCGCGCCGCCGCAGGCGGTGAGGGTGAGGCCGAGGACGGCCAGGCCGGCCGCGCCGGCACGCCAGTGTCTTGCCATGGTGTCCTGCTCCTTTAAGCGCTCGCGCGTCGCGCCGCTGCCTGAGTGATCCGGTCGAACATGACTCCGAGCAGTACGATGGCGAGTCCCGCCGCCAGCCCCTTGCCGTACAGCTCACCCTGCGAGAATCCGGCCACGACGTCGTAGCCGAGGGCGCCCGCTCCTACCAGGCCGCCCACCACAACCATCGACAGCACGTAGATCAGGCCCTGGTTGGTCGCGAGCGTCAGGGCACTGCGTGACATCGGCAGTTGAACCTTGGTGATGATCTGCCAGGTGTTGCACCCGGCGGAGGTGGCCGCCTCCACGGTGGTCTCCGGCACGGCCCGGATCCCGTCGGCGATGATCTTCATGGCGACGGGCGCGCCGTAGACGACGGCGGCGACGATCGCCGTGAAGCGGGTGGCGCCGAACAGCGCGAGGAACGGCACGAGATAGACGAACGGCGGCATGACCTGGGCCGCGTCGAGGCTGGGCCGGATGATGCGGTCCACGAGCGCGCTGCGGCCCATCCACACGCCGAAGACGATGCCGAGGACCATCACCAGCACGGTCGCCACCAGCGTCGAGGCCAGCGTGGTCATGGCGTCCGACCACAGACCGGTGCCGACCAGCAGACCCACGCACACGGCCGCCGTGACGCCTGCCTTCCAGCCGCCGAGCACCACGCCCAGCACGACCAGCACCGCACCCACCAGCCACCACGGGGAGTCGGTGAGGAGGGTCTGGAACGGGTTGAGCAGGCCGTTGGTGAGGGCGTCGCGGATGGCGTTGGTCAGGCCCGACAGGTGGTCCTGCGCCCAGTTGGTCGCGGTGTCGGCGGCACTGGCGATGTGGGTGCCCACGGTGCCGTCGCCGGGGAAGTCGGCCGCCCACAGGTAGGTGTGCGACAGGTAGATCAGGACCAGTGTGAGGACCGCGCCGGCGCCCAGCAGCGGCCGGCGCCACCTGGCGAAGCGGTCCTTGGCGTTGCGCGAGGTCTCCTCGCGGGCGCTGGCCGCGGTGGTGACCCGGTCCAGCACGATCGCCATGACGACGATGGCGAGGCCCGCGTTGAAGGCCGTGCCCACGTCGAGCGACTGCAGGGCCTGGATGACGTTCGCGCCGAGTCCGGGAGCGTTGATCAGCGCCGCGATGGTCACCATGGCCAGGGCGGCCATGATGGTCTGGTTGACACCCATCACCACGGTCCGCTTGGACATCGGCAGCAGGACCTTCAGCAGCGACTGCCGGCGGGTGGCGCCCAGCGAGTCGGCCGCCTCGACGGTCGTCTTCGACACGTTGCGGATGGCGTGCGCGGTGATGCGGATCGTCGGCGGGGCCGCGTAGATGACGGTGGCGATGGTGGCCGAGGCACCGCCGATCAGGAAGATCAGGGTCAGCGGGGCGAGGTAGACGAAGGTGGGCATCGTCTGCATGAAGTCGAGGAACGGCGTGACGACCCGGTTGAAGCGGTCCGACAGACCGGCCCACACCCCGAGCGGGATCGCGAAGAGCAGCGCCACGAACACCGCGGAGACGGTGAGCGCGAGGGTGTCCATGCTCTCCTGCCACAGGCCCTGCAGCCCGAAGAAGGTGAAGCCCGCCACCGCCAGCAGCGCCACCCGCCAGTTGCCGACGGCCCAGGAGACATAGCCCGCCAGGCCGACCACGCCGAGCCAGCCGATCTGCGGGACCGGACGGGCGCCCGACGGCTGGGAGATCAGGTGCTGGATGAAGGTCACCAGGTTGTCGATGACCAGCCGGATCTCGTTGAAGAAGTACAGGAACAGCGGGTTGGAGTTGCGGTTGGCGCCGATGGAGTCGTTCAGGTCGTTCAGCCACTTGTGCAGACCGGTGAGGTCGGCCGCGGCCAGGGACAGGGTCTGCCGGCCGCGCAGCACGGCGAACAGCACCAGCCAGACGACCAGGACGGCGCCGACCACCATGGCCCGGCTGATCCTGCGGGTCTTCTCCACGGGAGCGGCGGGGAGCGTCTTCTCCGCCGTGCCCGGTTTCTCGTCGGGTTTCTCGATGGTGACGGCCATCATGCGCCGCCTTCCTGCCCGGCGACCACGGAGAGGATCTCCTCGTCGCCGACGATGCCGAGCAGCTTGCCGTTCTCGACGACCTTGACCGGCTTGTGGGCGGCCAGCACCGTGCGGGTGGCCTCCCGTACGACGACGTCCGGGCCGAGTTCGGGGCCGTCCAGTTCGTCGCCGTCGGCCGGCGGGCGCATGATCCAGCGCAGGGTGAGGACCTCGCCGCGCGGCACGTCCTTGACGAACTCGCGGACGTAGTCGTCGGCCGGGGCGCCGACGAGTTCGTCGCCGGTGCCGCACTGGACCGTCCTGCCGTCGCGCATGATCAGGATGCGGTCGCCCAGCTTGAGCGCCTCGGAGAGATCGTGGGTGATGAACACCATGGTCTTGCCGACCTCGTGGTGCAGCCGGATGACCTCGTTCTGCATGTCGCGGCGGATCAGCGGGTCCAGCGCGGAGAACGGCTCGTCGAAGAAGAGGACGTCCGGTTCACCGGCCAACGCCCGTGCCAGGCCGACGCGTTGCTGCATGCCGCCGGAGAGCTGGTCGGGGTAGGAGTTCTCGTAGCCGGAGAGGCCGACCAGGTCCACGACCTCCAGGGCCCGCTTGGTGCGTTCGGCCCTGCTCATGCCGCGGATCTCCAGGCCGAAGGCCACGTTGTCGACGACCCGGCGGTGCGGCAGCAGCCCGAAGTGCTGGAAGACCATGGAGAACTTGCGGCGGCGCAGCTCGCGCAGCCGGGCCGCGTCGGCGCCCCGGATGTCCTCGCCCTCGAAGACGACCTCGCCGGAGGTGGGTTCGATCAGCCGGGTCAGACAGCGCACGAGCGTGGACTTGCCGGAGCCGGAAAGACCCATGACGACGAAGACCTCGCCGGGGGCGACGTCGAAGCCGACGTCCCGGACGGCAGCCGTGCAGCCGGTACGGTCCATGAGCTCGCGGCGGCTGAGTCCGCACAGCTCCTCGGACTCCGGCACCTTCTCGGCCTTCGGCCCGAACACCTTCCACAGCCTGCGCACGGAGATCACCGGCGTGCCGGCCGAGTCCTGGGGCCCGCCGCGCCGCTGCGGCACCTCGGTCTGTGTGGTGGTCACGTTCGACCTCATTTCGGCGTTCAGCCGCGGAACCAGTGCTGCGGCCGAGGTTGGATGTTCTGCCAGATGTGTTTGGGCTCGCGGTATTCGTTGAGGCCGGTCGGTCCCAGCTCCCGGCCCGTGCCCGAGTGCCCGAAGCCACCCCATTCCGCCTGCGGCACATAGGGGTGGTAGTCGTTGATCCACACCGTGCCGTGGCGCAGCCGCCGGGCGACCCGCTGGGCGCGGCCCGCGTCCTGCGTCCAGACGGCTCCGGCGAGCCCGTACTCGGTGTCGTTGGCGATGCGGACCGCGTCGTCCTCGCCGGTGAAGCGCTCGACGGTCAGCACGGGTCCGAAGGACTCCTCGTGCACGACCCGCATGTCCTGCCGGCACTCGTCGAGGACGGTCGGCGGATAGTAGAAGCCGCCCGCGAGGGCGGGGTCGTCGGGTCGTGCGCCGCCGCAGCGCAGTACGGCGCCCTCGGCGAGCCCGGCGGCGACGTACGCCTCGACCTTCGCCAGGTGCTGGGCGGAGATCAGCGCGCCTGTCTCGGCGTCGGGGTCGAAGGGGCCGCCGAGCCGGATGTTCCGGGCGCGGCGGACGACCTCGTCGACGAACCGGTCGTGCAGCACGTCCTCGACGATCAGGCGGGCGCCGGCCGAGCAGACCTGCCCGGAGTGCAGGAAGACGGCGGTCAGGGCGAAGTCGACGGCCGCGTCGAAGTCGGCGTCCGCGAAGACGACGTTCGGGTTCTTGCCGCCGAGTTCGAGGGCGACCTTCTTCACGGTCGCGGCGGCGGTGGCCATGATCCGCTTGCCGGTCTCCAGTCCTCCGGTGAAGGAGACCATGTCGACCGCGGGGTGTTCGGAGAGCGGGGCGCCCGCCTCGGGTCCGGCGCCCAGGACGAGGTTGCCGGCGCCCGCGGGCAGTCCCGCTTCCTGAAGGGCCCGCATCAGCAGGATGGAGGTGGAGGGGGTGAGCTCGCTGGGCTTGAGGACGAAGGTGTTGCCGGCCACGAGGGCCGGGGCGACCTTCCAACTCGCCTGCAGCAGAGGGTAGTTCCACGGTGTGATCAGTCCGCACACCCCGACCGGCTCGTACTCGACCCGGCTGACGGCGTCGTCGCGTCCGGTGTCGATGACGCGTCCGGCGTCGGTGCCGGCGAGCCCGCCGTAGTGGCGGAAGCAGGAGACGACGTCGGCGATGTCGTACTCGCTCTCCACCAGCCGCTTGCCGGTGTCCAGCGACTCGGCGCGGGCGATGTCCTTGGCGTCCCGCTCCAGGATGTCGGCGGTGCGCAGCAGGAGGGCGCCGCGCTCGCGCTCGGGGGTGCGCGGCCAGGGGCCCTCGTCGAAGGCGCGGCGGGCCGCGGCGATCGCCGCCTCGGTGTCGGGGCGCGTCGCCTCGGAGACGGTCGCGGCGAGCGTGCCGTCAGCGGGACAGCGGATCTCGCGGCGGCCACCGGCCACCGACTCCCGCCATTCACCGTCCACATACAGGTCTGCCACGCGCCCAGCCCTTCAACCGAAATGCGTTGCGCATCGTGCACCGTATTGCTTGTGGTGGAACACCCTGGCGAATGTGAGGACATACGTCAAGGGGTCCGCCGATGACGATTCGGCAAGGGTCCAAAGGCCCCTTCTCTCTTGACCGAGAGTCCCGCAAGCCCGGACTATGTTGCGTATCGCTCACTGAGTTGTGCAATGCGCACCGACGGAGGCCGCCGTGTCCCCTAAGTTCCCTCGTCCGCAGTCAGGCCGCGAGTACGTCCTCACCCTCTCCTGTCCCGACAGCGCGGGACTGGTCCATGCCGTGAGCGGCTTCCTGGTCAGGAACTCCGGCAACATCCTGGAGAGCCAGCAGTTCGACGACCGGCTCAAGGGCCGCTTCTTCATGAGGGTCCACTTCGACGTTTCCGATCCGATCGCGGACCTGGAAACCCTGCGTTACCGGTTCGGCCCGGTCGCGGAGGCCCACCGCATCTCCTGGACCATGCGGGACGCCGCGACCCCGACCCGGACGCTGATCATGGTGTCCAAGTTCGGCCACTGCCTGAACGACCTGCTCTTCCGCCGGCGCACCGGGTCCCTGAACATCGAGATCCCGGCGATCGTCTCCAACCACCGGGACTTCGAGGGGCTGGCCGAGACCTACGGCATCCCCTTCCACCACGTCCCCGTCACCAAGGACACCAAGCCCGAGGCCGAGGCCCGACTGCTGGAGCTGGTGCGCGAGCTGGACGTCGACCTGGTCGTGCTGGCCCGCTACATGCAGATCCTCTCCGACGACCTGTGCAAGCAGCTCGAGGGCCGCGCCATCAACATCCACCACTCCTTCCTCCCGAGCTTCAAGGGGGCGCGCCCCTACGAGCAGGCGTACGCCCGCGGTGTGAAGCTGGTCGGCGCGACGGCGCACTACGTCACGCCGGACCTGGACGAGGGCCAGATCATCGAGCAGGACGTGGTCCGCGTCGACCACTCCCTCGACCCCGGCGAACTGGTGACGGTCGGCCGGGACGTGGAGGCGCAGGTGCTGGCGCACGCGGTGAAGTGGCACAGCGAGAGCCGCGTGATGGTGGACGGCAACCGCACGGTCGTCTTCCGCTGAGCCTTGCGGGCCGTCCTCTGTATACGGCGACCACACAGCTGTATACGGCGACCACACAGCCGTGCAGGGGGACCGCACGGCTCGGGGGCGCGCACAGTGGCGGGGCCGGGCGGGACGGACATCGATCCGCCCCGCCCGGCCCCGCCGTCGTGTCAGCCGCCCAGCCGCTCCAGAAAGGTGCGGCGCCAGCGTTCGGTCTCGGCGATCTGGTTGAAGGTGAACAGGTGCAGGCCCGCCACACCGGACGCCGGTGCGGTCAGTGCCGCCTCACCGCGCTCCAGCAGCCGCTCCGGCGCATGGCCCCCGGGAGCGGCGAACCGCAGGAACCACGACGGGTGCCTGCTCAGGAACCGCGTCGACTCCCCTACGCCGATCTTCGTCGCGACGGCCAGCAGCTTGGCCCGCTGCACGGGGCCGGCGACGCCCACGTACAGCGGCAGCGTCACTCCCCGGCGCCTCACGCGCGCGATCCACTCCCCCAGCACCCGCGCGTCGAAGCACAGGTTGCTGACGATGTACGTGGCGTGCGCACGCTTGTCCCACATCGCCTGGACGGTCAGGTCGTCGTGGATGCGGGGATGGCTCTCGGGGTAGCCCGTGATGCCGACCCGGGCGAAGGGCGCGCCCAGCTCGCCGAGCCTCACCAGCACCGGCAGGGCGCCGTCGTAGGGCCCCGCCGGCGGGTCGGCGTCACCCGCCGGTACGAAGACGTCGTCCACGCCCGCCTCGCGCAGCCGGGCGACGACCTCCTTGAGGTGGACGTCGTCCCGCAGCAGTCGCGCGGGCACGTGCGGGACGACGCGGTAGCCGTGCGCGGCGAGCCGCCCGGTCAGTTCCAGGGTCGGCTCCAGTCCCTTGACCGGCGACGCCGTGACCGTGACCACGACGTCGCGCGGGACGTGCGCGAGCACCTTCTCCTCCGTCGCCGCCGCGGGCAGCACCTCGTAGCGGACGTGCTCCAGCAGCGCGCGCAGTGCTTGGCCGGCCAAGGTCTACCCGGCCTGCTTCTGGGCGCCGCGGTGGCGGTAGTAGGCGGCCTTGGACGGGGCGAGGGGCTCGTTGCCGAGGATCAGGTCGGCGGCCTTCTCGGCGACCATCATCACGGGCGCGTAGATGTTGCCGTTGGTGACGTACGGCATGACGGAGGCGTCGACGACGCGCAGTCCCTCGACGCCGTGCACCCGCATACTGGCCGGGTCGACCACGGCCATCTCGTCCGTGCCCATCTTGCACGTGCAGGACGGGTGGAGGGCGGTCTCGCCCTCCTCGGCGACCCAGGCGAGGATCTCCTCCTCGGTCTCCACCTTCGGCCCCGGCGAGAGCTCCCCGCCGTTGTAGGGGGCCATGGCGGGCTGGTTGAGGATCCTGCGGGCGACCCGGATCGCCTCGACCCACTCGCGGCGGTCCTGCTCGGTGGACAGGTAGTTGAAGCGCAGCGCCGGGTGCTCGCGCGGGTCCCGGCTCTTGATCTTCACCGAGCCGATCGCGTCGGAGTACATGGGGCCCACGTGCACCTGGTAGCCGTGGCCGCCGGAGGGCGAGGAGCCGTCGTAGCGGACGGCTACGGGCAGGAAGTGGAACATCAGGTTGGGGTAGTCGACGTCGTCGTTGCTGCGGGCGAAACCGCCGGCCTCGAAGTGGTTGGTGGCGGCGGGACCCGTGCGGAACAGCCATTGCAGGCCGATGAAGGGCGCGCGCCACTTCGCCATGTACGGCTGCATGGAGACCGGCTGCTTGCAGGCGTACTGGACGTACACCTCCAAGTGGTCTTGCATGTTCTCACCGACGCCCGGCAGGTCGTGGACGACGTCGATGCCGAGCGCGCTCAGCTCCCGCGCGTTGCCGACGCCGGAGAGCTGCAGGAGCTGCGGGGAGTTGATGGCGCCGCCGCAGAGGATGACCTCCTTGGCGCGGACCTGCTGGGGGGCGCCCTTGCCGCGCCGGTACTCGACACCGACGGCCCGCTTGCCCTCGAACAGGACGCGGGTGACCAGGGCGCGGGTGGTGACGGTGAGGTTGGGCCGCTTCATGACGGGCTTGAGGTAGGCCTTGGAGGCCGAGAGGCGGCGGCCGCGGTGGACGTTGCGGTCGAACTTGGCGAAGCCCTCCTGCCGGTAGCCGTTGACGTCGTCCGTGGGCGCGTAGCCGGCTTCCTCGGTGGCCTTCTGGAAGGCGGTGAACAGCGGGTTCGTGGCGGGGCCGCGCTCCAGGACGAGGGGGCCGTCGTGGCCGCGGAACTCGTCGTCCGGGTCGGCGGCCAGACAGTTCTCCATGCGCCGGAAGTAGGGCAGGCAGTGGGCGTAGTCCCACGCCTCCATCCCCGGATCGGCGGCCCAGCGCTCGTAGTCCATGGGGTTGCCGCGCTGGAAGATCATGCCGTTGATGCTGCTGGAACCGCCGAGCACCTTGCCGCGGGCGTGGTAGATGCGCCGGCCGCCCATGTGGGGCTCGGGCTCCGACTCGTACTTCCAGTCGTAGAAGCGGCTGCCGATGGGATACGTCAGGGCCGCGGGCATGTGGATGAAGACGTCCCACGGGTAGTCGGACCGGCCCGCTTCCAGGACCAGCACCTTGTTCGCCGGGTCCGCGGAGAGCCGGTTCGCCAGTGCACTGCCGGCCGAACCGCCGCCGACGATGACGAAGTCGTACTGCAAGGGAGCCATGGTGCCTCGTCTCGCTCGCGCCGTAGATACGCGAGGCATGCTAGTACCGGTATCGCTATACGCACTAGGTTGCGAGGCGCGCAACTTGGCGGACTCCGGAGTCGGCATGCCGATCCGCGCCGGCACCGCCCCCTCGGGGGCTTATGCTTACGGCCACGGCAGCCAAGACGGCAGGTCCGGGTTTTTCAACCCTTTCCCAATCCCTTGTCGAAAGTCCCCCGCAGGCCATAACCTTGCGCCGCGCCGGTGCTGGTGTTCACTGCCGACCCGGCCGGTACCGGCCTGGGAAGGGATGGGGACGAACGTCAGTGAAGACTCCAGTGAAGCGCACATCGCGTGACATCCGAACCGCGAACCGCTACGAGGTGCTGCGCCAGATCATCGCCGAGTCTCCCACCTCCCGCCAGGAGCTGGCGGCCGCCACGGGCCTGAGCCTGGCCACCGTCGCCACACTCGTCGGCGAACTCCTCGACCTGCGCATGATCACCGAGGTCGGCTTTGAGGACTCGGCGGGCGGCCGCCCCCGGGGCCTGGTGGCCGTCAACACCTCGGGCGGCGCCCTGATCGGCGTCGACATCGCGGAGACGTACGTCCGCGTCGAGCTCTTCGACCTCGGGCTGAACGTCCTGGCCCGCGCCATGGAGGAGATGCGGCCCGGCGAGAACCGGCCCGAGCAGGTCGTCGGCCATGTCGCCGCGGCCGTCGGCGCCGTCGTCACCCAGGCCGGCGTGGAGGGCGCCCGGGTGCTGGGCGTCGGAGTGAGCGTGCCCGGGCAGGTGGACCGCGCCACGGGCATCTCCGAGTACGCGCCCAACTGGGACTGGCACGATGTGCCACTGCTCGACCTGCTCTCCGAGGTCATCGCCTACCCCCTCCACCTGGACAACCCGTTGCGCGCCTGCGCGGTGGCCGAGCTGTGGTTCGGGGCCGCGCGCGGGCGCCGCGACGCCGTGGTGGTCAACCTCGGCACCGGCGTGGGTGCCGGCCTGATCCTGGACGGCGCGCTGCACCGGGGCGTGAGCAACAGCGCCGGCGAGTGGGGACACAACACGATCGTCCTGGACGGCCGGCTGTGCCACTGCGGCAACCACGGCTGCGTGGAGACGTATGTCGGGGCCCCCGGGATCATGCTGAACCTGCGCGAACTCAGCCCGCGCAGTACGCTGTTGCACCCCGAGGACCAGACGGCCACCATCGACGCGCTCGCCGCGGCGGTCGCCGCGCACGACCCGGAGGCCGTCAAGGTCGTCCGGGACACGGCCCGTTACCTCGGCGCGGGCATCGCCGACCTGGTCAACCTGTTCAACCCCGAAGTGGTCGTCCTGAGCAGCTGGGTCGCCAAAAAACTGGCCGAGCCGCTGCTGGACGAGGTGCGCGCCGCCGTCGGGCGGCACGCGCTGAAGCGGCCGATGGCCGCCACCGAGATCGTCCTCTCCCCCATCCCCACCGACCCGGTGTGCCTGGGCGCGGCCACGTTCGCGCTCGAAGGGGCCCTGCAGTCGGTGAGCCAGAGGACGGGCAGACGCACCACCCCCGCAAGGAGCCGTACCGCACCACCTTCATGACGACGGAAGGGATGCACGTGACTCACCCCCACCGCAGGAGACCGCTCCTGCTGACGGCCGCGGCCGCGCTCGCCGTCACCGGCCCCCTGATATCCGCCCCGACCGCCTCGGCCGCCACCCCCACGGCGGCCGAGGTCTCCCCCCACGCCGCCCAGAGAATCGACGACATCGGCGCCTCGGGCGCCTGGTGGGTCAACGACCTGCAGCACTTCGCGCCCGACGTGCAGGCCCGGGTGGCGAAGCTGCTGTTCTCCAGGCAGGGCCTCGCCCTGTCCTCCTACCGCTACAACATCGGCGGCGGCGGAGTCGCGGTCACCACCCCGGCCCGCGCCGCCGAGGACTTCCTGAACGCCGACGGCTCCTACGACTGGAGCAGGGACAAGGGCGGCCGGACCTTCCTCAAGTACGCCGCGAAGTACGGCGTCAAGGACCTGATCGGGTTCGTCAACAGCGCACCGGCCGCATGGACCACCAACGGGCAGAGCTGCGGCGGGCAGTTGAAGGCCGAGAACGAGGGCGACTACGCCAAGTACGTCGCCGACGTCACCGACCACTTCGCCCGCCAGGGCGTCAAGCTGGACTACATCAGCCCCTTCAACGAGCCCGACAACGACTTCGGTTCGTGCGGCCAGGAGGGCATGAAGGTCACGGTCGACCAACGCGACGACATCGTCCGGACGTTGGGCGCCGAGCAGCGGGCCCGCAAGCAGAAGACGTCGATCATCGCCGACGAGTCCAGCCAGACCACCCAGTTCGTCTCCGAGCTGCCCCAGTGGATCTCACAGCCGGGGACGCGGCAGTACGTGTCGGCGCTCGCCCACCACACGTACAACAATCCGAACGACGGACAGCTCGCCAACGTCTACGAGACGTCGAGGGCCGTCGGCCAGAAGTCCTGGGCCACCGAGATCTGCTGCTTCGGCAAGGGCTCGACGGGCTGGAACCAGGAGTACGACCCCACCATCGACAACGCCCTGCTGATGTCGCGGATCATCTACAAGGACTTCGCGAGCGCCCACGACTCGGCCTTCCAGTGGTGGGTGGCGCTGGCCAGCGGCTACGGCACCTCCCCCACCGAGAAGAACGAAGCCGGCTGGAACGACGGACTGGTCTACTACGACCCCGACTACGCGACGAACGGCAACCAGAACCTGTACTTCACCAAGCGGTACTACGCGCTCGGCCAGTACAGCAAGTTCGTCCGGCCGGGCTCGGTCGCGCACAACGTGACCGGGGCGCCGGACGGGGTCGAGGTCTCCTCCTACGACTCCGGCGGCAAGTGGGTGGTCGTGGTCAACAACCACAACACCACCGACACACCGCTGAGTCTGCACTTCAACAGCAGGAATCCGGCACGGGCCACCCAGGCCGTGCGGACCTCGGCGACCGAGGACTGGGCCAAGGTGGGCAAGCCGTCGGTGAGCGGCGGCACGGTCTCGGCCACCCTCGCCGCGCGTTCCGTCACGACGTACGTCTTCGACCAGAAGGGCCGGGGCAGTACGGCGGTCACGGGCGCCCTGGCGGGCACGCAGTCCGGCAAGTGCCTGACCGCGGACGCCTCGGGAGCCGCCATCAGCACCTGCACGGGCGGGGCGGAACAGTTGTGGTCGTACGACGGAAAGGGCGCCCTGAAGAGTGTGAACGGCTATCTGACGGCCGGGAGTTCGGGGCTGACGACGACCCCCGACTTCACCGGGGACGCGTCCCAGCGCTGGCTGCTCAACGCCAACGGCCAGATCCTCAGCGAGGCGTCCGGCAAGTGCCTGGACGTCAGCGGACAGGCGACCGCCGACGGCAGTGGAGTGATCCTCTACAGCTGCAACGGCGGCGGCAACGAGGCGTGGTCCCGGCAGTGACCTCGTAGCACTCGCCGTTTCGAGGGCCGCCGGCCACCCCTGGCCGGCGGCCCTCACTTATCTCAACTCCCATGGAAAGTGCTTGCGTTCGGCATGCCGAACGGCAGACAACATTTCGCGCAGACTTCGTCCAACCCCTTGCCTAAGCCCTGATCGAAAGCTTAGCGTCCGGCCCTGCAATCAGATTCGAGCCACCGGGCGCTGAGCCGCAGAGCCGCAGCCGCACTCGAGACAAGGACGTCAGCATGTCGGCATTGAGCAACGACAACTTCTCCCGCCGGTCCCTCTTCCGGGCCGCCGCGGGCATGGCCGCCGCCGGCACCCTCGCCGCGTGCGGCAGCAACAACGGGCGGGGCGGGAGCGGTGGGTCCGGCACCCAGCTCGTGCAGTACTTCCACGCCTACGGCGAGGCGGGCACCGAGCAGGCCATCAAGCGGTACGCGGCGGCGTACAAGAAGGCCGGCGTCAGCACCAACTGGATCACGGGCAACAACTTCGAGGCGAAGCTCTTCTCCGCGCTGCTCACCAAGCAGGCCCCCGGACGTCTTCGAGTTCCACCCGCAGCTGCAGATGGTCAAGAGCGGCCAGGTCGCCGACCTCAGCGACCTCATCGACCCGGTGAAGGACGACTTCAACCCGAACGACATCAAGTCGCACACGGTCGACGGCAAGATCTACGGCATCCGGATGATCGACGACCCGCAGTTCTTCTACTACCGCAAGTCGATGCTGGAGAAGGCCAAGGTCGACGTCCCGACCACGCTCGACGAGCTGCTGGACGCGGCGGCCAAGCTCACCACCGACAAGGTCAAGGGCGTCTTCCTCGGCAACGACTTCACGGCGATCCAGAACAACCTGATCTTCTCGGCCGGCGCGGAGACCCTCGACGCGAGCAACAAGATCGGGTACCACACGGACGGCGTCGTCGAGGGCCTGAAGAAGCTGCGCACGCTGTTCACCAGCGGCCACGTGCTGCTGGACGCCCCCACCGACTTCTGGGACCCCTCGGCCCTCAACCAGGGTCTGTGCGCGATCCAGTGGGGCGGCATGTGGTCGATGCCGGCCATGCAGAAGGCCCTCGGCGACGACCTGGGTATCTTCCCGTTCCCGAAGATCGGCAGCGCAGGCAAGCTGTCGGTCTACAACGGCGGCTGGTCGATCTTCGTCAACGCCAAGAGCAAGAACGTCGACGCCGCCAAGGAATACGTCAAGTGGCTGTGGATCGACCAGAAGAAGTACCAGGAGGACTGGGCGCTGTCCTACGGCTTCCACATCCCGCCGCGCACCTCGATAGCCAACTCGGCCACCAAGCTCAAGTCGGGTCTGCCCGCCGAGGCGGTCAAGCTCTTCACCGACTACGGCCACTTCGACAACATCGGCTTCGACCAGGTGATGATCACCGCGTTCAACGACGTGATCGCATCCTCCGTGCGCAAGAACGGCAACCCGGAGGCGGCGCTCGACGCCTGCGACAAGAAGGTCAACGTCGAACTCAAGAAGCTGTTCGGATAGGCCGCCGGGCGGACCACGACATGTCGACCACCACCACACGCGGGGTCGCCCAGCCCGCCCCGGCCAAGGCCTCCCAGGCCCGGCCGCGGCGGGGCCTGCGGGGCAACCCGACGCTCAACTTCTGGCTCTTCACCGGCCCCTTCCTCATCGGCCTGGTGATCTTCGTCTTCGTGCCGATCGTCTGGAGCATCTGGCTCAGCTTCTTCGACGCCCGGTACACGGTCACGCCGAGCAACTTCATCGGCCTCGACAACTACAAGCAGATCCTGACCAACAGCAACTTCCCCGACTCGTTGCTGACGTTCAGCGTGTTCGCCGCCTTCATCGTGCCGACGACCTGGGCCCTGTCGCTGGGGCTGGCACTGCTGGTGAACCAGCTGCGTTTCATGCGGGCCTTCTTCCGCTCGGTGTTCTTCCTGCCGACCGCCGTGTCCTACGTCGCCGCCGCGCTGATCTGGAAGATGTCCATCTTCAGCGGCGTCCGCTTCGGTCTGATGAACACCGTCCTCGGCTGGTTCGGCGTCGACAACATCGCCTACCTGGCGGACCCGACCCCGCCCTGGTACTGGCTGGTCATCGTGACCCTGCGCCTGTGGATCCAGTCCGGGTTCTACATGATCCTCTTCCTGGCGGCGTTGCAGAACATCCCGGCCGAGCTGTACGAGGCCGCCGCCATCGACGGCGCCAAGAAGGGCTGGCAGACCTTCCGGTACATCACGCTGCCGCAGCTGCGGGCCACCTCGACCGCGGTGATCCTGCTGCTGCTGATCGCCGCCTACCAGGCGTTCGACGAGTTCTTCAACATCATCGGCACCAAGGCGACCTGGGCCCAGACACCGCTCATGGAGCTCTACAAGGCAGCACTCGGGACCAACCAGGACTACGGCGCCGGCAGCGCCGGCGCGGTCATCCTGTCCCTGCTCATCTGCCTCGTCACCCTGGTCCAGGGCAAGTTCATGGGCTTCGGAAGGGGGGATGAGTCCAAGTGACCACCACCGCACCTCATCAGGTCGGCAAGCAGCACAAGAAGGCCCGGGGGATCCTCGGCAACACGGGACTGTACTTCTCCGTCGGCGTCGCGGCCCTGCTGTTCCTGGTCCCGTTCTACCTGATCTTCCGCAACGCCCTCTCCACAGACCCGGAGATCACGGGCGAGAACTGGAAGCTGCTGCCGTCGTTCCAGTGGGCCAACGTCTCCGAGCTGTTCGACGATCCCACGGTCGAGTTCGGCCGCTCTATGGTGAACTCCCTCATCGTCGCCGTCCTGACCACCCTCGGCACCCTTCTGGTCTGCTCCCTGGCCGGCTACGGCCTGGCCCGCATCCCCTACAAGCACGCCAACAAGGTCTTCTACGCGGTCCTCGCGACCCTCATGGTCCCCACGGCCGTCACCTTCGTGCCCAGCTTCGTGCTGGTCTCGTCCCTCGGCTGGGTGGACACCTACCGCGGCCTGATCATCCCGGGGCTGTTCAGTGGTTTCACGTGCTTCCTTTTCCGGCAGTACTTCCTGGGATTCCCCAAGGAGCTGGAGGAGGCGGCACGCGTGGACGGGCTCGGTTACTGGGGTGCGTACTGGCGGATCGTCGTACCCAACTCGCTGAACTTCTTCGCGGCGATCGCCACGATCACCTTCATCAGCGCCTGGAACTCCTTCCTGTGGCCCCTGGTCATCGGACAGGACCCGAGTTCCTGGACCGTCCAGATCGCCCTGTCCTCCTTCATGACGAACCAGACGGTCAACTTCCACCTGATCTTCATGGCCACCGCCATCTCCATCCTGCCCCTGATCTTCGTGTTCCTCTTCCTCCAGCGCTGGCTGGTGCAGGGGATCGCGCAGACCGGTATCAAGGGCTGACGCCCTCCACTCACGACCTGGAGACCGATGTCTTTCCGTACCACCTCCCCCACTCTCGGCTCCGCTCGAGCGGGGGGACCCCCATGCTTCGACTACGTCGAGGACGTCTCGCCCGGCAGCGGGGCCCTTCCGCCCCGTGCCTGGTACGCGTCCTCCGACGCGACGTCACTCTCGCTCAACGGCAGCTGGCGGCTGCGTGTGTCGCCGACCGCCGACGCCGAGGACGACTCGTTCGCCGAGCCCGGCTTCGACGCCGGGGACTGGGGCGAGGTCACGGTCCCGGGTCACTGGGTGCTCCAGGGCGACGGCGCCTTCGGTCTGCCGATCTACACCAACCACCTCTACCCCTTCCCGGTCGACCCGCCGCGCGTCCCGACGGAGAACCCGACCGGCGACCACCTGCGCGTCTTCGACCTGCCCGCCGACTGGCCGGCCGAGGGCGGGGCGGTGCTCCGCTTCGACGGCGTGGAGTCCTGCGCCCGTGTCTGGCTGAACGGCACGGACATCGGCGAGTTCAAGGGCTCCCGGCTGCCGCACGAGTTCGCCGTCGGGCACCTGCTCAAGCCGAGCGGCAACGTGCTCGCCGTCCGCGTCCACCAGTGGTCGGCCGGCTCCTACCTGGAGGACCAGGACCAGTGGTGGCTGCCCGGCATCTTCCGTGACGTAACGCTGCTGCACCGCCCGGTGGGCAGCGCGCTCGACTTCTTCGTGCACGCCTCCTACGACCACGCCATGGGCGAGGGCACCCTGCGCGTCGACTCCGACGTCGACGGGCGGGTGCTCGTGCCCGCCCTGGACATCGATGTCGAGACGGGCACGACGGTCACGGTCCCGGTCCAGCCGTGGTCGGCCGAGGTGCCGAAGCTGTACGACGGCGAGCTGGTCACCGAGGGCGAACGGGTCCCGCTGCGCATCGGATTCCGTACCGTGGAGCTGGCCGACGGCCTGATCAAGGTCAACGGCCGGCCGGTGCTCTTCAAGGGCGTCAACCGCCACGAGTGGCACCCGGAGCAGGGCCGCGCCCTGGACCTGGAGACGATGCGCGAGGACGTGCTGCTGATGAAGCGGCACAACCTCAACGCCGTGCGCACCTCCCACTACCCGCCGCACCCCGCCTTCCTCGACCTGTGCGACGAGTTGGGCCTGTGGGTCATCGACGAGTGCGACCTGGAGACCCACGGCTTCACCGAGCAGGCCCTGGCGGGACAACCCCGTCGACGACGACCGCTGGACCCCGGCCCTCCTCGACCGCGCCGAGCGCATGGTGGAGCGGGACAAGAACCATCCGTCGGTGGTCATCTGGTCGCTGGGCAACGAGGCCGGCACCGGGCGTGGCCTGACCGCGATGGCCGAGTGGATCCACGGCCGGGACTCCTCCCGCCTCGTGCACTACGAGGGCGACTGGAACTGCCGTGACACGGACGTCTATTCGCGGATGTACGCCTCGCACGCCGAGGTCGAGGCCATCGGCAAGGACCTGGACGGCGGCACGCACAAGCGTCGCGAACTGCCCTTCATTCTCTGCGAGTACGGGCACGCCATGGGCAACGGCCCCGGCGGCATCGCCGACTACCAGCGGCTGTTCGACTCCTACGACCGCCTCCAGGGCGGCTTCATCTGGGAGTGGATCGACCACGGCGTCAAGCACGCCGAGCTGGGCTACGCCTACGGCGGCGACTTCGGCGAGGAGCTGCACGACGGCAACTTCGTGTGCGACGGCCTGATCTTCCCGGACCGGCGCCCCTCCCCCGGCCTGCTGGAGTTCAAGAAGGTCATCGAGCCCGTCTCCCTCGAGCCGTCCGACGGCACCGTGCGGGTGACGAACAAGCAGGACTTCGCCGACCTTTCGGCCTTCGCCTTCGAGTGGTCGTACCAAGTGGACGGCGAGACCGCCGGATCGGGCGCCCTGGCCGTGCCCGCGCTCGGCCCGGGCGAGTCGGCGGAGGTCAAGCTGCCCGAACCGCCGCACGGGCACACGGGCGCCGAGACCCTGTGGACGGTGCGGGCGTCGCTGGCGGCCGATGCCTCCTGGGCGCCGAAGGGTCACGAGGTGGCCTGGGGCCAGGTGACCGTGGCAGCGCGGCCGTTGCCGGTGGTGTCCGCGAGCGCGGCACCGGTGGCCGACGGCGGTGTGATCACGCTCGGCCCGGCCGCGTTCGACGCCCGCAGCGGGGCGCTGAGGTCCATCGGCGGTGTCGCGGTCAGCGGCCTGCGGCTGGACGTGTGGCGGGCGACGACCGACAACGACGAGGGCGCGGAGTGGCAGTCCGACACCCGGTACGCGCAGCTGTGGCGCAAGTTCGGCCTGCACCGTATGCGGCACCGGCTGGACTCCGTCGAGCTCGACGGTGACGCGCTGACCGTGCGTACCCGGGTGGCGCCCGCCGCCTGGGAGTTCGGCCTCGCCACCGTGTACCGGTGGACCTCGGACGGCGACCGTCTGAAGCTGACGGTGTCCGTGGGCCCGGAGGGCGAGTGGCCGGTGCCGCTGCCCCGGCTGGGTGTCCGGTTCGGACTTCAGGGGGCCGACGCGGTGACGTGGTACGGCGGCGGCCCCGGCGAGGGCTACCCCGACACCAAGTCGGCCTCGCGGGTGGCGCGTTGGGAGTCGACCGTGGACGGCATGCAGACGCCGTACCTGCGTCCGCAGGAGAACGGGGCGCGTGCCGACGTGCGCTGGGCGGAGATCGGCGGGCTGCGCGTGGAGGGCGACCCGGAGTTCTTCCTCACCGCCCGGCGCTGGACGACCGAGCAGCTGGACGCGGCCACCCACCTCACCGACCTGACGCCCGGCGAGACGGTGTGGGTCAATCTCGACCACGGCCTGCACGGCATCGGCACCGGGTCCTGCGGGCCCGGCGTGCTGCCCCCGTACTGGCTGCGGGCCGAGCCGGCCGAGTTCTCCTTCGTGTTCTCGGCCACCGGGTGACACGATCCGGGTGACCTTCGCAATGCGGCCGTCCCGTCCTCGCCGGCGGGGCGGCCGCGTCATGCCGCCGTCAGGAACGGGGAGGTGCTCGGGGAGGACTACCAGGTCGTCGAGGCCTACGCCCTTCGGCTCTTGGTCGCCGGGGTACTGCGATCGCAGCAGGCGCAAGTGTCTGCGGACGGCCGACGACGACAGGACGTGGGGCTGCGAGCGTGAGGACGGGCCGTGATCGGCGGCCCGATCGTGGCGTATCCCCCGAAAGGCTCGTCGATGTCCCCTCTCGCCCGCTGGTGCCACCGGCACCGGCTCGCCGTCGTCCTGGTCTGGGTGGGCCTGCTGCTCGCCCTCGGGGCCGGGGCCGGTGCGGCCGGCAGTGCCTTCGGCAACAGCCCGACCTCCCAGAACACCGACTCGGCCAAGGCGACGGCCCTGCTGCAGCGAGCCTCCGACAGCGCGGCGGGCAAGAGCGGCCGGGTCGTCTGGCAGGTCGACGACGGCAGGGTCACCGATCCGACGGCCGAGAAGGCCATGGCGGGCGCGCTGGGCCGTATCGCCGACGCGCCGGGCGTCGCCTCCGTCACCAGCCCCTTCACGGCCGCGGGCCGGGCGCAGGTCAGCGGGGACGGCCGCACCGCCTACGCCACCGTCGCGTTCGACCGCGAGGCGGCCGACGGGCAGATCGCCCACGTCGAGGATCTGGCGACCGCCCCGGAGTCGGGGAACCTGCGCATCGCGCTGAACGGGCAGGCGTTCACCGTCGCCCCCGCGCCGAATCCGGTCGCCGACGCCATGGGCATCGCACTGGCCTTCGTGGTGCTGCTGTGCGTCTTCCGCGCGGTGTGGGTCGCGGTGCTGCCGATCGTGACGGCCGTCGTCGGCGTCGGCACCTCCGCGGTCGCGGTGATCCTGCTCAGCCACGTCATCACGCTGTCCGACACGACGCTGACCCTCGGTTCCCTGATCGGCCTGGGCGTGGGGATCGACTACGCCCTGTTCGTCGTCAACCGGCACCGCGCCCACCTGAAGGCGGGTATGGGAGTGGCCGAGTCGATCGCCAAGTCGCTGAACACGTCGGGGCGGGCGGTGGTGTTCGCCGGGCTGACCGTCGTGGTCGCGCTGCTCGGGATGCTCACCCTGAACGTCGGCATCATCAACGGCATGGCCGTCGGCGCGGCCGTCACCGTCGTCCTGACGGTGCTGGCCGCCATCACCCTGCTGCCGGCGCTGCTCGCCATGATCGGCCTGCGGGTCCTCGGGCGCGCCGAGCGCCGGGCTGTGGCCGCCGGCGCGGTCGCGCCCGCTGACGGAGCCGGACTGTGGGGGCGGTGGGCCGCGCGGGTCCAGGCCCGGCCCAGGGCTCTCGGCCTGGTCGCCCTGGCCGTGCTGGCGGCGCTCGCGTTTCCCACGCTGTCGCTGCGGCTCGGTGCCTCCGACGACGGCAACCTGCCCACGACGTCCACGAACCGGCAGGCGTACGACATGATCGCGGACGGGTTCGGACCCGGCTTCAACGGCCCGCTCGTCCTCGCCGTGCAGGCGCCCACCGCCGCCGCCAAGGCCGCCGAGGCGCGGCTCATCACCGACCTGCGGCAGGTCGACGGGGTCGCCGATGTCGGCGCGCCCCCCATGGCCGAGGGGCGGACGGTCGGCGTGATCTCCGTGGTGCCGACGACCTCCCCGCAGTCGGCGGCCACCTCCGATCTGATCGACCGCCTGCGCAAGGACGTGATCCCGCCGGTGGAGCGGGGCACGTCCCTGAAGGTGTACGTCGGCGGCACCACCGCGAGCAACGACGACTTCGCCTCGGTGCTGATGGCCAAGCTCCCGGTGTTCGTGCTGGTGATCGCCGCGCTCGGGTTCCTGCTGCTGACCGTCGCCTTCCGCAGCCTGCTGGTCCCGGCCGTGGGCGCCGTACTGAACGTGCTGAGCATCGGGGTGGCGTTCGGCGCGATCGTCGTCGTCTTCCAGTACGGTTTCGGGTCCTCGCTTCTCGGGCTGGGCGCCGCCGGGCCGATCGAGTCGTTCGTGCCGATCCTGGTCGTCGGCATCATGTTCGGGCTGTCCATGGACTACCAGGTCTTCCTGGTCAGCCGGATGCGTGAGGAGTGGGCCCGCACCGGTGACAGCCATCGGGCGGTGCGGGTCGGGCAGGCCGAGACCGGCCGGGTGATCGCCGTCGCCGCCACCATCATGTTCTGCGTCTTCGGCTCCTTCGTCTTCGGCGGCATGCGGGTGATCTCGGAGTTCGGCGTCAGTCTCGCCGTGGCCGTCGCCCTCGACGCGCTGCTGATCCGGATGGTGGTCGTCCCGGCGCTCATGCACCTGTGCGGACGGGCGAACTGGTGGCTGCCCCGCCGGCTGGACGCGGCCCTGCCGCGGGTGTCCGTGGAAGGCCCCGCGGACGACGAGCCGGCCCCGGCGCACCACCTGGATCGAAGGCCGCAGCCCGCCGGACTGGCCGACTAGGGCACCCGGCGCCCGGCGGGGCGGGCCGGCTTCCGGCTGGTCCGCGCTCCTTACAGTGAGGGAATGGACGTGGGAACGGTGTGGCGGCGGTGGTCGGCCGGACATGAACGGATCAGGGACGCGCTGCCCGCGGTCCCGGTGGTCCTGATCGCCGCGGCCGCGACGGCCGTGGGCCCCTCGGGCTGGCGGGAGCCGCGCTGGGCGGAGGTGGCGTGGACGGCGCTGTCCTGTCTGCCGCTGGTCGTCCGCAGCCGCCGGCCGCTGGGCGTCGCCCTTCTCACCCTGGCCGTCGATCTCACGCTGATGGCCTTCTCCCCGCACACGGCGGCCACTCCGGCGGCGAGCCTGGTCGCCCTGTACACGCTCGCCGACCGGGGCAGCAGGCGCACGGCGTGGATCGTCGGCGTCGCCGCCGCCGTGGCGGTCACCGGTGTCTTCGCCGCCACCCACGCGGAGTCCCTGCTGGGGGCGAGCGGTCTGCTGCGGTTCGACTTCGTGATCGCGGCCACCGCCCTGGGCCGTGCCGTGCGCGGCCGCCGCGAGCATCTGACGGAGGCGAGGGCGCGGGCGGAGCGCGCCGAGCGCACGCGTGAGGAGGAGGCCCGGCGCCGGGTCACCGAGGAGCGTGTGCGCATCGCGCGCGATCTGCACGACGTGGTCGCGCACCACATCACCCTCGTCAACGCCCAGGCAGGGGTGGCCCACCATCTGATGCGCACCGACCCCGACCGGGCGTACGAGGCCCTGGCCCACATCACGGACAACAGCCGCGCCGCGCTGGACGAACTGCGTGCCACCGTCGGCCTGTTGCGGCAGCCGGACGACGCACCGGGCTCCCGCGCGCCGATCCCCCGCCTGGCCGACCTCGACCCGCTGGTCGCCGGGATCCGGGCCGGCGGGCTGCCGGTGTCGGTGACCCGGACCGGCAGCGCCTGCCCGCTGGCGCCCGCCACCGAGCTGACGGCCTACCGCATCGTCCAGGAGTCTTTGACCAACGCCCACAAGCACGCGTCCGCGACCCGGGCCGAGGTCATCCTGGACTACGGCCCGCTCGCGCTGCGGATCACCGTGACCGACGACGGACGCCCCGGTCCGCCCAAGGGCACGGGCGGCGGTCACGGTCTGGTCGGCATGCGGGAGCGGGCCACCGCGATCGGCGGCAGCGTCACCGCGGGCCCACGCCCCGAAGGCGGCTTCCGGGTCGTCGCCGAACTGCCGCTGTCCCTCGCCCCCGCCCCGCTCTGAGACCCCCCGAGGAAGCACCGCCGATGACGATTCGCGTCCTGCTCGCCGACGACCAGGCCCTGCTGCGCGGCACCTTCCGGCTGCTCATCGACGCCCAGCCGGACATGGAGGTCGTCGCGGAGGCCGCCGACGGCGCGGAGGCGGTGCGGCTGGCGCGTTCCGAGCGGGCCGACATCGTGGTGATGGACATCCGGATGCCCGGGGTCGACGGTATCGAGGCGACCCGCCTGATCGGCCGGGACGAGGACCTGACCGGCGTCAAGGTCCTCGTCCTGACCACCTTCGAGGAGGACGAGTTCGTCATCGAGGCCCTGCGGGCGGGCGCGAGCGGGTTCCTCGGCAAGGGCGTCGAGCCCGCCCAGCTCCTCGACGCCGTCCGCCTGGTCACCGCCGGAGAGGCACTGCTGTCGCCGGCGGCCACCAAGGGGCTCATCGCGCGCGTCCTCGACCAGCCCTCGGCGGGCGACCTCGTCGACCCCGACCGGCTGGCCGCGCTCACTCCCCGGGAGCGCGAGGTGCTGACGCTGGTGGGCCAGGGCCTGTCCAACGACGAGATCGCCGAACGCCTCTTCGTCACCCCGGTCACCGCAAAGACCCACGCCAACCGGGCCATGACGAAACTGGGCGCCCGCGACCGCGCCCAGCTCGTCGTCATCGCCTACGAGACCGGTCTGGTGCGCGCCGGCCGGCGTGCGGACCCGGGGGCGGCGCCCACCGGGTGACACCGGCCCGCGGCTCCCCGTTCCGGCGAAGGGGGCTCGCGGGTGTCGCCTCAGATGTGAGCATCCACACCTCCTTCACCATTGCGCGCCCTGCCACGGCGCGGCAGAGTGTTCCAACTGCGGGATGCGTGAGGCGAGTTGCCCGCGCCTCCAGGGCAAGGCGCCACGGACCACCCGGAAGGAAGACCAGTGAGCCCGATCTCGGTCCGCGGATTCGCGGTGGCCTCGGCCTCCGCGGTCACCGCCGTCGGAAGCGTTGTAGGCGTCGCCTCGGGCAGCGCCGCGCAGCCGGGCGGCGCCGAGGCCGGCGCGGCCGACGCGACGCTGCTCGCGGACATTCCGGCGGGCCGGCAGGCCCAGGTGCAGACCGAGTCCCTGGCGATGCAGGCCGACGCGCAGGCCGTGCAGGCGGACGCCGGTGCCAGGAAAGAGGCCGAGGAGGCCGCCCGCAAGGCCGCCGCCAGGACGGCCACGGCGAAGAAGGAAGCCGCGAAGCGCGCCGAGACCAAGAGCGCCGCCAGCCGCGGCACCGCTGTCTCCCTGCAGCGGACGTACTCCGTCGCCGAGCTTCAGGCGCTGGCCCGGCAGATCGTGCCCAGCGGGCAGTACCAGTGCTTCAGCAACATCGTGGAGCGCGAGTCCAGCTGGAACATGCACGCCATGAACGCCTCGTCCGGCGCCTACGGCCTCGTGCAGGCCCTGCCCGCGTCCAAGTACGCCACGGTCGGCGCCGACTGGCAGACGAACCCCGCGACCCAGATCAAGTGGGGGCTCAACTACATGAACGCCGCCTACGGCAGCCCCTGCGACGCCTGGGCGTTCTGGCAGGTCCACCACGCGTACTGAGGCACCCCCGGCCCCCTCCCTGCCTGCTTCGACGGACTTCTATGTTGACGTCCGTCGATCCAAGGCGCAGGCTTGCGTCAAGGAACCCTGGGGGTGCGTCATGAACGAGCAGTCCACCGATCTGCGCGAAGCGGTCCGTCGCCGGTACGCGGCGGCGGCCGTCCAGGTCACCGAGGGTGCGGCCGCCTGCTGCGGGCCCGAGCCGGTCGAGGTCGACGCCGACTTCGGCTCCTCGCTGTACGCCGCGGACGAGCGCGACGCCCTGCCCGTGGAGGCCGTCGCCGCCTCCCTCGGCTGCGGCAACCCGACCGCCGTGGCGGAGCTGCGCGCCGGCGAGCGCGTCCTGGATCTCGGCTCCGGCGGCGGCATCGACGTCCTGCTGTCCGCCCGTCGCGTCGGGCCGACCGGCACGGCGTACGGGCTGGACATGACCGACGAGATGCTCGAACTGGCCGTGGCCAACGCGGCGAAGGCCGGCGCGCGGAACGTGGAGTTCCTCAAGGGCACCATCGAGGCGATCCCGCTGCCCGCGAACACCGTCGACGTGGTGATCTCCAACTGCGTGATCAACCTGTCCACGGACAAGGCGGCCGTGTTCGCCGAGACCTTCCGCGTGCTGCGGCCCGGCGGCCGGATCGGCGTGTCCGACATCGTCTCGGACGACACGCTCACCGTCGAGCAGCGTGCCGAGCGCGGCGACTACGTCGGCTGCATCGCCGGCGCCCTGTCCTTCGCCGAATACCGCGCGGGCCTCGAAGCCGCGGGTTTCACCGGCATAGAGATCACCCCGACCCATCCGGTCGCCGACGGCATGCACTCCGCCCTGATCCGTGCCGTCAAGCCCGCCGAGGCCGGCAACGGGTCCGGTCGGCTCCCGTAAGATCCACCGCATGCCCTGGATACGACGGCGTGCGCGCGGCGCGCGGCCTGCCGAGGATCGCCTGCCCGACCTGGAGTTCCTCGCCCTCGTGCAGGCGAGTCTCGAGGAGTACGCGCCCGGTGCGACCCAGGGCTCCACGCTCAAGGGCAACTCGCTGAGCAGTCCGCGGGGATGGGCGGTGGGCGTGGCACCGCCGGATCACGGCGGCGGGCACCACTACGACCTCGTCGCACTGCCGGACGTGAGCATCCAGCCGGACGTCCCCTGCTTCGCCGACTGCGTCGTGGCGATGTCCGGCGATCCGCGCCGCGCGGCCGACACGTGGGTGCGGACCGCAGGTGCCTGCATGCTCGAACTCCTCGACCCGCGCGGGCGCTTCGCCGACCACACGGACCCCGATGACGAGCGCGGCGTGCCCGGCCGGCACATGATCGCCTCCGGCGTGGTCGGGCTCGGCGTCGACCCCGCGGAGAGCCGGCGCCTGCAGACCGCCCTGCTCGACGCGAACGTGCTGCACCGCGTCGCCCACGCCTTCGTCCAGGACCTGCAGTCGCCGTTCTTCGACGGGGTCAAGGTCTTCTACGGGGGCCGGCCCGGCGCGATGCACGCCGAGATCCGCGTCAACGGGGAGCGGCACGAACCCGCCTCGGCCGCCATGGCGGAACTGGGCCTGCCCGAGCCGACGGTGTTCACGGCCGTCCGCCACTACGCGCTGCTCCTCCCGGCGGACAGCTGACGGCCGGCCGGGCTCGCTGTGCGGCATCTGGCCGACCCCGGCGCGACGCCGGACCCGGTTCCGCCGTAACCTGCGACACCATGAGCGATGCCTTTCCTTCCGGCCCGCGTGAGGCGTACGACCTGCTCCTGGCAGGCAACCACCGCTTCGCCGCCGGCACGCCCCTGCACCCCAACCAGGACGCCGCCCGCCGCGCCGACCTGACTTCCGTCCAGCGCCCGTTCGCGGTACTCCTCGGCTGCTCCGACTCCCGGCTGGCCGCCGAGATCATCTTCGACCAGGGCCTGGGCGACCTGTTCGTCGTCCGCACCGCCGGACACGCCGCGGGTCCCGAGGTGCTCGGCAGCATCGAGTACGGGGTGAGCGTGCTGGACTGCCCGCTGGTCGTGGTCCTCGGCCACGACGCCTGCGGAGCGGTCGCCGCGACCCGGGCCGCCGTGACGGACGGCAGGGCGGCGCCCGGGTACCTGCGCGACGTGATAGAGCGGGTGACGCCCAGTGTGCTGGCCGCTCACGCCGACGGTGCGAGCGAGGACGAGGAGTTCATCGCCACGCACGTGCGGCACACCGTCGACTTCGTCCTGGACCGCTCGCGGGAACTGGCCGACCAGGTCACGCGCGGCCGCACCGCCGTGGTGGGCCTGACCTACCGGCTGGCCGACGGCAGCGCCCGTCCCGTCACCGCCCGCGGCCTGGACCTCCCTGCCGACCGCCCCGGCGCCGCCTCACGGGCCGAGGTCGGCTGACCCGCTCTCCGCGTGCGAGGAGACCAGCAGGCCCAGGCCGATCAGCACGACGCCCGTGACGCGGCCGAGCGCACGGCCGGCCCGCGGTCCGTCGAGGACCGGGCCCGCCTTCGCCAGCAGGAGCACACAGCCGCCGAGCCAGACGAGGGTGAGGGCGGTGTGGAGGACGACCAGGAGGGTCATGCCCCAGGCGGTGGGCAGGCCCGGTGGGGCGAGTGAGGGCAGCAGGCCGGTGTAGCACACGGCGATCTTCGGGTTGAGGATGTTGCTGACCAGGCCCGTCCGCCAGGGGTTGCCGGCGCGTGGGGTGTCGTGGGGACGGCGGGCGCTGTGGCGCGGTGCTGCCCCAGCGCCTGACCCCCCAGGAACACCAGGCAGCCGGCGCCGAGGAGCCCGACGGTCCGGTACAGCGCGGGCGAGGCGGCCAGCACGGCCGTGTGGCCGGCCGCGGCCAGTGCGCCCCAGAGCAGCAGCCCGGTGGCGATCCCGCCGACGGTGCGCAGCCCGTCGGCGGGACCGGCCGCGAGCGCACGCCGGGTCACCACCGCCATGTCCGGGCCGGGCACGACGGTCAGCAGCCCGAGGACGCCGGCCGCGGCCATGAGATGGGTCAGCACGCCGCCGGCCTGCCCGGATTGGCGGCCGTGCCCTCGGTGCTGAGCAGGACGACGACCGAGTCCGGCCCGAGCCCCAGGGCCGTGCGGCGGTCCACGGCATCCGTGCCGGTGACCGCCGCGCGCAGACCGGCCAGGGCCGCGGCACCGCAGGGGCCCGAGGAGACACCCGAGGCCGCGAGGTCGGCGCCGGCCCGGGCACAGTCGTCGTCCGAGACGGCGATCGCCGCGTCCAGCCCGGCGAGCAGGTGCGGCCAGGCGAGGCCGGACGGGGTGCCGCAGTTCAGGCCGGCCATGACGGTCTCGCCCGTGGTCACACTGACGAGCCTGCCCAGAGTGAGGCTGCGCAGGACGCACGGCGCGGCCTCCGGCTCCACCGACAGCAGCGCCGGGGCATGTCCGCGGGGGCTGCTGCGGTAGTGGGTGACCACGGCCTGGGCCAGGGAGCCCACACCCACGGGTACCGCGACGAGGTCGGGGCCTTCGGTGACCCCCGCGGCGGCCAGTTGCTCGTCGATCTCGGCGCATAGGGTGGAGTAGCCCTCGACGATCCAGCGCGGGATCCGCTCGTAGCCCGGCAGTCCGGTGTCCTGGATCAGCAGGGTGCCCGGGGCGGTGGCCGCCTCCGCCGCCAGGCGCACGGCCTCGTCGTATGGGCCTTCGACCTCGGTGACCCGTGCCCCTTCGGCGGCGATGGCCGCGACAGCCCGCGGGTGCACGCCCTGGGGGACGAAGACGTGGGCGGCGTGGCCGTGGCGGTGTGCCATGCGGGCCACGGCGCGGCCGTGATTGCCGTCGGTGGCCGCCACCAGGGTGACCGGTCCGGGTTCCGCACCCTGCGCGGCCCGCTCGGCGAGGGCCCGGTGGACCGCCCAGGACGCGCCCAGGGCCTTGAACGCGGGCAGCCCCAGCCGGCACGACTCGTCCTTGACGAAGACCCGGCCGACCCCGAACTCCACCGTCAGTGAGGGGAGTTCGGTCAGCGGCGTGGGCGCGTGGTCGGGCAGCGAGCGGTGGAAGGCCCGCACGTCGGCGGGTGCGGGTTCGCACCGCCAGGCGCGGGCGTCGGGTCGCGCGCACCAGGAGGGCGCGTGGAAAGGGAGAGAGTTGTCGGCCACCCGCCCAGGGTCCAATGCGCCCGTACGATCGGTCCAGCGAATGTTTCCGACCTCTACACGTCGGAAGACCCGAACGATCAGTCATAGGTCCGCGAGGGCGGGAAGGACGGGCGGCCCATGTTCGATCTGCACCGGCTGCGGCTGCTGCGCGAACTCAAGCACCGGGGCACCCTGGCGGCCGTCGCCGCCGCCCTCTCCTACGCCCCGTCCTCCGTCTCCCAGCAGCTCTCGCAGCTGGAGGCCGAGGTCGGGGTCCCCCTGCTCGAACCGGTGGGACGGCGGGTGCGGCTGACAGCGCAGGCCGAGATCCTGGTCGCCCACACCGAAGCGGTTCTCGAACGGCTGGAGCGCGCGGAGGCGGACATCGCCGCGTCCCTGACCGACCTGACCGGCACGCTGCGCGTCGCCTCGTTCCAGACGGCCGCCCTGGCCCTGGTTCCGGCCGCGCTCTGTCTGCTGCGGGACCGGCATCCGCGGCTGCGCGTCCACGTCACGCAACGGGAGCCGGAAAGGGCCCTGATGGCCCTGCAGGCCCGCGACTTCGACCTCGTCCTCGCCGAGGAGTACCCGGGCGACCCCCACCCGCGGCCCGCGGAACTCGAACAGGAGTCGCTGCTCGTCGACCCCCTGCGCCTCGCCGTGCCGGAGTCGGCCGGCACCCAGGAGGGAAGCCGCCCCAAGGCCGCGCTGCGCGCCCTCGCCGGTCACCCCTGGGTGATGGAACCCGAGGGAACGGCCGCCCGGCACTGGGCCATGTCGTTGTGCCGGGACGCCGGTTTCGAACCGGACGTACGGTTCGAGACCACCGACCTCCTGCTCCACCGGCGCCTCGTCGAGCGGCGGCTCGCCGCGGCGTTCCTCCCCGACCTGGTGTGGAGCGGGCAGCCCCCGACCGTCGCCCTGCGGCGGCTCCCCCGCGCCCGGAGCACGCGCCGCGTCGTCACCGTGGTACGCCGCGGCGGCGGCCTGCACCCCGCCGTTCAGGCATGCCGCAGCGCCCTGCGCGAGGCGGTGGCGCTGCAAGCAGGAGGGTGGCGTCCCGCCTCGTGACAGCGGTCGAGAGACTGCCGGCCGGCCGGGGTCGCCCTCACCCGGCGAAACCGGGCGCCGGGGCGCCGTCGGTGTCGGCGTCGGCCGCCGGCGTCAGGCGGAGGTACGCCTCCAGCTCGGCCGCCCCGTTCAGCATCGCCCGTGCCCGGCCGGACAGCCGACGGCGCCAGTCGGCCAGTGCGTCCTCCAGGGGTTCGAGTCCGCCTGCCGCGCGCACCTGGGTGATGAGCGGGACGATCTGCTGGAGCAGGTGGCCCCCGCGCCTGAGCTGGTGGACCAGCCGGGCGTCCCGTACTGCGGCGTCGTCGTAGACGCGGTAACCGGTGCGCGGGTGGCGGTGCGGGCGCACCAGCCCGGCGCGCTCCCACTTGCGCAGGGTCGCCGGCCGGATGCCGAGCCGGTCCGCGAGCGGCCCGACGAAGATGCCGCCGGGCTCGGACGCCGGGGCGGGTTCCAGGTCGCGCAGGGCCTCTTCCACGGCATGCAACGTCCGCCGGTCGTCGAGGAGCTGTACATGGCTCTCGTCGATGTGGCGGAGCGCTTCGTCGGTCGCGCCCCGGTTCACCGCCCGCATGATCGACGCCGCCGTCGGGTGGCCGTGCCCGGGCAGCAGCGCGAGAAACGCCCGAAGAGCCGCCGCGTGCAGCGGGGTGTAGGTGCGGTAGCCGTGAGCGGTGCGGTCGGCCGGGGGGAGGATGCCGGCCTCCTCGTAGTTCCTGACCGCCTGGGTGGACAGACCGTGGGCGCGGGCCAGGTCGACGGGCCTGAGCCGTCCTGCGTTTTGAGGGTTTCGCGCCATGCTGCTGCCCATATCGTTCAAAAGTTTCCACGGAAGGTTCAACGATACCGTTGAAGGAATGGCCGCTCACATCGAAGACATCACCGCGACCGTCGACGCCGCCTCCGTCATGAGGCTGCTTCCTGACCGGCCCCGACTGCTGGGGCTGGGCGAGCCCACCCACGGTGAGGGCGCCCTGCTCGACCTGCGCAACGACCTCTTCCGGCAACTCGTCGAACAGGAGGGCTACGGGACCGTCGCGATCGAGAGCGACTGCGTGCGGGGCCTGGTCGTGGACGAGTACGTCACCTCGGGCACCGGCACCCTCGACGACGTCATGGAGCGCGGGTTCAGCCACGGCTGGGGCGCCCTGGCCGGCAACCGCGAGCTGGTGCGCTGGATGCGCGCCCACAACGAGCGACGGCCCGCGTCCGAGTGGGTGCGCTTCGCCGGTTTCGACGGTCCCCTGGAGATCACCGAGGCCACGAGTCCCCGGCAGTCCCTCACCGCGCTGCACGCCCACCTCGCGGACCGGGTCGACGCGAACCTGCTGCCCTGCGCCGCGGAGACGCTCGACCGTCTGCTTGGGCCCGACGAACGGTGGACCGACGCCGCCGCGATGACCGACCCGACCCGGTCCGTGGGCCGCACGGCCGAGGCGGGCCGGCTCCGGTTGCTCGCCGACGACCTCGTGGCCCTGCTCGGCACACAACCGCCCGACCCGAGCGGGGCGGACTCGCGGGAGGACTGGGAGCGGGCGCGCCTGTACGGCCGTACCGCCGTCGGGCTGCTGCGCTATCACCACGCGATGGCCGACCCCTCACCGGCCCGCATGACACGGCTGTGCGCGCTGCGCGATCTGATGATGGCCCGCAACCTGCTGGCCCTCGCCGAACGCGGCCCGGTGCTGGTGCACGCCCACAACTCCCATCTGCAGCGGGCGAAGAGCTCGATGCGGATGTGGGAGGGGCCGGTGGAGTGGTGGAGCGCCGGTGCCCTGGCGGGCGTCCGGCTCGGCGCGCGGTACGCCTTCCTGGCCATGGCCCTGGGCACGATCCGTCACCGGGGAGTGGACACGCCCGCGCCGGACACCGTCGAGGGCCTGCTGTACGCGCTTCCGGAGGACCGCTGTGTCGTCGACGCCGGGCGGCTCGCCACGGTTCTCGGCGCCACGCCCCCCGCGCCCCGCGAGTCCCCCTGGTTCGGCTACGCACCGCTCGACCCGGCTCACCTGCGGGACGCGGCGGGCGTCGTGTTCGTCAAGGACGTCCGGGAGGAGGTCCGTTGTCAGGTTTAGCTTCCCGCGCGCCGGCCCTGTTCAGGTGGCGATGGTGGCCAGGCCGGCGATGCCCACGACGTAGACGACGACGGCCGTGACGCTGTCGATGCCCATCCGGGCGTACTGCCGGCGCGGGCGGAAGACGAGTCCCGCCATGTAGGTGATGGTGAGGATGATGCCGAGGGCGGTGAGGTAGATGTCCGTGTCGTGCGCGGCGGGGAGGACGGGCTTGCCGGAGATGATCGCGGCCGGCAGGAACAGCACGGGGAGGAAGGCGTTGCCGCCGAAGATGTCGCTGACGGCGAGTTGGTGATCGCCGAGCTTGGTGGAGGTCAGGCCGGTGCTGACCTCGGGCAGGGAGGTGGCGGCGGCCAGGACGGTCGCGCCGAACAGCACACCGCTCAGCCCCTGGCGGGCGAAGAACTCCTCGCCGCTGCGTTCGATGACCACACCGGCGACGAGCGTCGCGAGGGCCGCCGTGCCGAAGATCAGCCCGGCGCGACCGGAACGCACGCCCTGGTCGGTGGCGGCCTTCTCCTTCTTCCCCCGGGAGTGGCCGCGCGGTTCGGGCTGGCTGTCCGGGGCGTCGCCGCCCTCCCGCCACGGCAGCCCGCGGCCGGCCCGGTTCAGCAGCACCAGGCCGACCACCCACAGAACGGCGATGGCCACGGAGGCCGGAGCCAGCCGGGCGGCGTGCAGCCCCGGGGAGAGCTGGGTGCCCATGACCACCACGGCCAGGACCACCACGACGAGGGCGCCCTCCAGCACCAGTTGGAGGCTGGCGGCGACACGGGTCAGCGGGGCGCGCGGACGGACGCCCGCGGCGTCGAGCACGGCCAGGACGATGGTCTGGATGGCGATGCCGCCGAGGATGTTGCCGACGGCGACGTCCAGCTGTCCCGCCAGGGCCGCGGAGACGGTGATGGCGAGCTCGGGCAGGTTGGTCGCCACGGCGAGAAGGATCAGCCCGCCCAGTGCGCTGCCCAGGTGGAGACGCTGGGCGAGGACGTCGGTGGTGTCGGACAGTTTGATGCCCGCGTACCAGATGACGGCCGCGCTCACGACGAACAACAACAGCAGAACCGGCGAGCCTAGAGATCCCATGCACGCGCGGGTACCCACCGATCGTCTACACGTGTACGACGCTCGCACCCGGCCTGCGCGGCGGCCCGTGCCAACAACGCGCTGGTCTTCCCCGGCCTCGGTCTCGGCGCCGTGGTCGCCCGCGCCGTGCGGGGCACCGAATCGATGCCGTCCGCCGCGGCCCGCGCGGTCGCCGGACGGTGGCGGTCGCCGTGGCACGGGCGGCGGCCGGGGACGGCGTCGCCCGCGAGCCGGTGGGCGACACCGTCGAGGACCGGGTCCGCCGGGCGATGGGGGAGCCGGCGTACCGGCCGGTGGTGGCGGTCTGAGCCGCTGAACGCTGCGCGCTCATCCCTCGCTGGGCCGGGCGAGCCCGATGTCGTAGGCGAAGATCACGGCCTGGACGCGGTCGCGGGCGCCGATCTTCGCCAGGACGCGGCCGACGTGCGTCTTGACGGTGGACTCCGACAGCACGAAGTGCGCGGCGATCTCGCCGTTGGTCCAGCCCCTGCCGACGGCTTCGAGGATCTCGCGTTCCCGTTCGGTCAGCGTGCCCAGGCGCGGGTCCTCGGCGGGGTCGCCCGGGCGGACGGGCCGGTACCGGGCGTACTCGTCGAGGATGCGCCGGGTCAGGGCGGGGGCGATGACGGCGTCGCCCGCGGCCACGGCGCGGATGCCGGCGAGGAGCTCCTCGGGGCGGGCGTCCTTCAGGAGGAAGCCGCTGGCTCCGGCGCGCAGGGCGGCGTGGACGTACTCGTCGAGGTCGAACGTGGTCAGGACCAGAATGCGGGAGCGGTCGCCGGAGGCGACGATGCGGCGGGTGGCCTCGATGCCGTCCATGCCGGGCATCCGTACGTCCATCAGCACCACGTCGGGGCGCAGTTCGGCGGCCTTGCGGACGGCCTCGGCGCCGTGCGCGGCCTCCCCGACCACTTCGGTCTCCGGAACCGATTCCAGCAGGATGCGGAAGCCGTAGCGTTGCAAATGCTGGTCGTCGACGATGAGCACGGTGGTCACCGGGCGCCCCCTTGGGGGGTGAGGTCGAGCGTGGCCTGCACGCTCCAGCCACCGCCGGGCATCGGGCCGGCGCTGACGGTTCCGCCGTAGAGTGCCGCTCGTTCGCGCAGGCCCACCAGCCCGTGTCCTTCCTCGCCCGGCGGTCCGGGCAGCAGGGCGGGGCCGCTGTCGCGGACCCGGATGGTCAAGGAGGTGTCCTCCACGAGGACGGCCAAGTGCACCCGGGTGTCGGGACCGGCGTGCTTGAGGGTGTTGGTGAGGGCTTCCTGCACGATCCGGTACACCGTCAACTGCACGCCGCTGTCCAGCGCTTCGACGTCTCCGGCGGTCCGGTAGACGACCTCCAGGCCCGCGGCGCGCACGCCGGCGCACAGGGCGTCGATGTCCGCAAGGCCGGGTTGCGGGCTGAGCGCGGGCGCGGCGGGGGACGCGTCCGCGCTCTCGCGGAGCACGCCGAGGACGCGCCGTAGTTCGCCCAGCGCCTGCCGGCCGGTGTCGCCGATGAGCCGCAGGGCCTCCTCGCCGCGTTCGGGGGCGAGGTCGGTGGCGTATCGGCCGGCGTCGGCGAGGGTGATGATGACGGACAGGTTGTGGCCGACGATGTCGTGCATCTCGCGGGCCACGCGGGCCCGCTCGGTGGCGACCGCGAGTCTGCCGCGCTGGTCGCGCTCGATCTCCAGCCGGGCGGCGCGCTCGCGCAGACCGGCGAGCTGGGCCCGGCGGATGCGCACGGTCAGGCCGAGCGCGAGCGCCGCGGTCGCCGTGCTCAGCAGGAAGAACAGGGCGTCCCAGACGGACACCGTGTGGGCCACGCGCAGCGCGACCACGGTCATGGCGGCCGCGACCACTGCGCACGCCCACGGCAGCTGCCGCAGCCGTCCGTGCAGCGCCAGGCTGTACAGGGCGATGAACAGGGCTATGTCCGCGCGCAGCCCGGCGTCCAGGGACCACTGGAGCAGGAAGACGGCCGTGATGACACCGAACGTCGCCAGCGGCCGTCGCCGCCGCCACAGCAGGGGCAGGACCAGCCCGGCCTGCAGCGCCAGCACGGCCGGCCACGGCAGGTCGGTGAGGGCGAGGCGCAGCCGGTGCGGTCCGTCGCCGCCGGTGACCGCGCCCGAGGCGCGCAGCAGGTCCGGCACGCAGAACAGCGCGAAGACCAGGACCACTACCGCGGTGTCCAGCGCCCAGGGGCGGGCACGGTCGGCCTGCCGCAGCCGCTGGCCGGCCCGTGCGAGGCGGGCGACCAGCGGCCCCAGTCCGCCGGCGTCGTCGAAGGTCACGGATGTCACCCGTCCATGGTGCAGGGGGTCAGACGTCGGTGCGCACCAGCCGGTACGCCGCGCCGGCCAGGGCGAGGGCCGTCCAGCCGAGGAAGACGCCCAGTCCGGCGCCGGGCGAGAGGGTGGTGGCGTCGTGGCTGAGGGCGTACATCGCCTGGCCCGCGTTGCCGGGCAGGTAGGGGCTGATGTCGTCCTGCCAGGAGCTGGGCAGCAGCGTCACCAGGCCGGGGATCAGCATCAGGCTGGCGACCAGTACGGAGATCCCGCCGGCGACCGAGCGCAGCAGCATGCCGAGGGCCGCGCCGATCACTCCGACCAGGCCGAGGTAGAGCCCGGCGCCGAACAGGCTGCGGACGACTCCGGTGTGCGACAGGCTCATGGCGGCCGGTGTGCCGGAGAGGATGCCGCTGCCGATCTGGAAGGCGACGAACGCGCCGGCGGTGCCGACGACGAGCACGACCACGCCGTACAGGGCCGCCTTGGACCACAGCACGGGCAGGCGGCGTGGCACGGCGGCCAGGGTCGAACGGATCATGCCGGTGGAGTACTCGCCCGCGGTGATCAGGACACCGAGGACGCCCAGGGCCAGCTGGGCGAAGTTCGTGCCGAACAGGGACACTTCCAGGCCGGTGGAGCTGGCGAAGTCCCTGTTCAGGGTGCCGGAGGCGTAGCCCGACTTGTAGCGGGTGGCCGCGATGAGCCCGAACGCGACCAGGAAGAGCAGGCCGAGCGCGAGCGTGATCCAGGTCGAGCGCAGGGACCACAGCTTGGCCCACTCCGAGCGCAGCACTCCCCCGGTGGTGACCCGGTAGGCGGGCCGCGAGGTGGTGGCGGGCGGTGTTCCGGTGGTGTCCGTGGTCGCGGTGACCGTGCTCATGCCGCCCTCCCAGAGGTCTCTGCGGTGGCCGTGGTGCCGTGGTACTCCACCGCGTCCCTGGTCAGGTCCATGAAGGCCTGTTCCAGCGACACCGTGCGGGGGCTGAGTTCGAACAGGGCGATGCCGTGCTCGGCCGCTTTCAGACCGATCTCGCGGGCGGTGACCCCGGTGACCTGGAGCTCTTCGGAGCCGACGTGTCCGGTGATGTCGACGCCGGGTCCGGCCAGTGCCTCGCGCAGCCGCGCCGGGTCCTGGGTCTTGACCGTCACGGTGTCGCCGCCCGCCTCGCGGACCAGGTCCCGCACGGTGGTGTCGGCCAGCAGCCGCCCCCGGCCGACGATGATCAGGTGGTCGGCGACGAGTGCCATCTCGCTCATCAGGTGCGAGGAGACGAAGACCGTGCGGCCCTCCTCGGCGAGGGTGGTCAGCAGGTTGCGGATCCACAGCACGCCTTCGGGGTCGAGCCCGTTGACCGGTTCGTCCAGCATCACCGTCTGCGGGTCGCCGAGCAGCGCGGCCGCGATGCCGAGCCGCTGTCCCATACCGAGGGAGAAGGCACCGGCCCGCTTGCGCGCCACGCTGCCCAGACCGGCGAGGTCGATGACCTCGTCGACGCGGCGGCGGGGAATGCCGTGGGTCAGCGCCAGCGACCTGAGGTGGTTGTGGGCCGAGCGCCCCGGGTGGATCGACTTGGCCTCCAGCAGCGCCCCCACCTCCTGCAGGGGTGCCCGGTGCCGGGCATAGGGGCGGCCGTTGACCGTCACGGACCCGGCGGTCGGGGCGTCCAGCCCGACGATCATGCGCATGGTGGTGGACTTGCCGGCGCCGTTGGGCCCCAGGAAGCCGGTCACGGTGCCCGGTTTCACGACGAAGTCCAGCCCGTCGACGGCCGTCTTCTCCCCGTACCGTTTGGTGAGTTGCTGTGCCTCGATCATCCGCGCCTCTCCCTCGGTCCGCGGCGCCGTCGGACGCCGCACCACCCACGCTAGGAAGTGATCGGTCCGTTTCGGTGGTACCGGGGGTCGATCTGCGGTCGTGGCGTGGTACCCGGGTACTACGCGGAGCCGGGGCGGGGGGCGGATCAGTCCGTGTCGGCGCGCAGCACGAGGTCGAGCAGTCCGGGGAAGCGCGCGTCGAACTCCGCGCGGCGCAGCCGGTTGACCCGCCGCGGCCCTTCGTCGCGCTGTTCGACCAGGCCGGCGCCGCGCAGGACGGAGAAGTGGTGGCTGAGTGCCGCCTTGCCCACGGGTACATCGAAGCCGCCGCAGCTCCGCGTCCACTCCGCGGAGCCCGCGAGCTCGCGGACGAGCTGCAGCCGCACGGGGTCGGCGAGCGCGGACAGCGCGGTCAGCACGGACACGTCCGCGGGATCCGTGTGCACCGGTGCCGCCCGATGACCGCCGCCGACCGCCTGCTTCGCCATGCCCCTCTGCCCTGTCCTGCGCGCCGTGCGGGTTCGCCCCGAGGCGCGCGCCGCCGCTTGCCGAGTGTTCGATCCGTATCTTACAGTCCCAGTGTTCGCTTTCCATTGAACACTTTGAACACTTTCCCGAGAGGCGGTACGGCCCATGCGCGCGGTGGAGTTCCAGGAGTACGGCGGCCCCGAGGTACTGAGGGTCGTCGAGGCAGACGTCCCCGAGCCGCGGGCCGGGCAGGTGACCATCGACGCCGCGTACGTCGGCGTGAACTTCGCGGACCTCAAGGCCCGCACGGAGGGTTACCGCGTGCGGTCGCTGCCCTTCCGCCCGGGCCTGGAGGTCTCCGGACGGGTCCGGGCCGTGGGCGCGGACGTCGAGGGACTGCGTGCCGGTCAGGAGGTCGTCGCCCTCGTCGACAGCGGCGCGTACGCGGAGGTCGTGCTCGCCGAGGCCGCCACCGTCTTCCCGCTCCCCGAGGACCTGGACCTTCGCACCGCGGCGACACTGCCCACCGTCCTGCCCACGGCGCACGCCCTGCTCCACGAGGTGGGGCGGCTGCGCGCCGGGGAGAGCGTGCTGGCGCACGGCGCGGCCGGTGGCGTGGGCACGGCGGTCGGACAGCTCGCGCGGGCGGCCGGCGCCGGCACCGTCTACGGCGTCGTCTCCTCGGCGGACAAGGCCGGCCACGCCCTCGAGCACGGCTACGACGAGGTGTTCCTCGCCGACACCTTCGCCGAGGACGTCCGCCGCGCCACCGGGGGCCGGGGGGTCGACCTGCTGCTCGACCCGGTGGGCGGCGACACCCTGCGCCGGGGACTGGACGCGCTCGCCGTCTTCGGACGCCTGGTGTCCTTCGGCAACGCGAGCGGGGCCGAGCCGTGGCAGGTCGGACAGCCCGAGCTGTACCCCTACGGCCGTTCCGTGGCCGGCTTCTCCATCCTGGGGCTGACGCAGTCCGCCCCCGAGGCGCTGCGCTCCCTCGCCGAGCGCGCCTTCCGCACGGCGACCGACGGCACGGTCACCCTCCCGGTCACCGCGGAGTTCCCGCTGACGGAGGCGGCCGAGGCGCACCGGCTGATGGGCGGGCGCACCTCCACGGGCAAGCTGCTGCTGCGCGTCCGGGACTGAGGACGCGCCCCTCACCGGACAAGCGAACGCGTCGGCGCCGAAGGTACCGACAGGTAACTCTTTGTGCCGTACTACGCGTATAGTTTCGCTGTGAGCAACCACAGCACAGACACCGAAACGTCAAATTCGCAGGCCGGCGGAGTGCAGTCGGTCGACCGTGCCATCAGCGTCCTGGAGATACTGGCCCAACGCGGCGAGGCCGGCGTCAGTGAAGTGGCCGCCGAGATCGATGTTCACAAGTCGACCGCGTTCCGCCTGCTCGGCGCCCTGGAGGCGCGCGGTCTGGTGGAGCAGGCGGGTGAGCGGGGGAAGTACCGGCTCGGCTTCGGCATCGTGCGGCTGGCCGGCGCGGTCACCGGGCGCATCGACATCACCCAGCAGGGCCGCCCGGTGTGCGAGCGTCTCGCCGAGGAGATCGGTGAGACCGTCAACATCGCGGTGCTGCAGGAGCATTACGCCATCAACCTGTACCAGGTGCGCGGTCCGGGGGCGGTCACCGCGCACAACTGGGTCGGCCAGCTCACCCCGTTGCACGCCACGTCGAGCGGCAAGGTCCTGCTGGCGTACCTGCCCGCCAAGGAGCGCGCCGCGCTGCTGGCGGAGGCGGGCCTGAAGAAGGTCACCCCGCACACCATCACCTCCAAGGCGAAGCTGGAGAAGCACCTCGCCGAGGCGCGGGAGGCCGGATACGCCTGGACCATGGAGGAGTTGGAGATCGGCCTGCACGCGATGGCCGCCCCGGTCCTCGACCGGGACGGCGAGGTCATCGCGGCGGTCACCGCCTCCGGGCCCTCGTACCGCTTCACCGAGGAGCGCATGCGCGAGCTGGCCCCGGTGCTGATCAAGGGCGCGGAGGAGATCAGCCACCGCATGGGCTACCTGGGCTGAGGAAGCCCTCCACTGAGCCGCTCGTTCACCCAGTCGTGGAAGGCGCCGATGTGGTGCTCGCTGGGCACCAGCACGCCGCCCTTGGCGTACATCCGTGAGCTCATTCCGGGCTGCGTGCGCTCGCACGCGTCGAAGTCCTGCTGGTTGACGCGGTGGAAGAGCTCCACGGACCTGGTGACGTCCTTGCCGCTGTCGACGACGTGCGGGAGATAGAGCCAGTCGCACTCGACGATCGTGCGGTCGACCGACACCGGGTACATGCGGTGGAAGATCACGTGGTCGGGGACGAGGTTGATGAACACCTGCGGCTTGACGGTGATCGCGTAGTAGCGGCGGTCCTGCTCGTCGCCGACGCCCGGGATGCGGTCGAGGCCCTCGCCGCCGTCGACGGTGAAGCCCCGGACCTCCTCGCCGAACTCGGCGCCGTGGCCGACGTAGTACTGCGCTGCGTAGCCGTCCGCGAACTCCGGTAGCACCTCGGTGAGTTCGGGGTGGATGGTGGCGCAGTGGTAGCACTCCATGAAGTTCTCGATGATGAGCTTCCAGTTGGCCTTCACGTCGTAGGTGATGCGCCTGCCGACGGAGAGGTTGTCGATGTCGTAGTGCTCGATCGACTCGACGTCGCCCAGCCGCTCGACGACCGCCCCGATGACGTCCTCCTCGAAGGACGGCGGGTTCTCCGCGAGGCAGACCCAGACATAGCCGAGCCATTCGCGCACGGCGACGCTCGCGAGGCCGTACTCGGTCCGGCCGACGTCGGGCATCTTGGTGAGGTTGGGGGCGGCGACGAGCTTGCCGTCCAGGCCGTAGGTCCAGGCGTGGTAGGGGCATTGGAAGGCGCGCTTGACCTCGCCGGACTCCTCGGTGCACAGCTTCGCGCCGCGGTGCCGGCAGACGTTGAAGTAGGCGCGGATCGAGCGGTCGCGGGCACGGGTGAGAAGGATGGACTCGCGGCCCACGTCGACGGTGCGGAAGGCGCCGGGCGCGGCCAGTTCCGAGGCGCGCGCCACGCAGAACCACATCGTCTCGAATATGCGCTCCTGCTCCTGGGCGAAGACCGCCGGGTCCGTGTAGGAGGAGCCGGGCAGGGTGGCGATCAGGCTGTCCGGCAGGCTGGTCGAGGTCACGGTGCACTCCTCGGGGAACGTCGTGGAGGGGTCATTCACGCGCCGGGAAGAGCGACTCCGGACGGCGTTGGGGCGGTACGCGCTTCTGTTGTCCATTACGCAACTGCGCGTGCTGTACGCAACCGTTGGGACCGCAGCATGTGATGCCGCGGCGACGGTGTCAAGATGTGGCGGCGAGCTGCTTGCGCCACCGCATGAACAGCCGGGGCTGGTTCATCCCGAGCACGGCGACCGGTTCTCCGGCGCGCCGGTACACGGCGAGGACGTCGCGGTCGTCCACGGCGCCCGCCTCGACGGTCACACTGTCGGCGCCGGCCGCGTGACCGGCGAACTGGATCTTCACGCCGTACTGGTCGGACCAGAAGTACGGCGGCCTGGGCACGCCCGGTTCCACGGCGCCGCCCGCCAGCAGCGCGGTCACGGCGGCGTCGGGGCGTTCTCGCGCGCCGGTCCAGTGCTCGACGCGGCGGTGGGCGCCCGCGCGCGGGTCGTACCAGTTGGCGCAGTCGCCGACCGCCACCACGCCGGCGAGGCTGGTACGCCCGTCGGCGCCGCACTTCACGCCGTTGTCGAGCGCGACGCCCGAGCCTTCCAGCCACTCGACGCACGGGCGGGCGCCCACGCCGACGACGACGATGTCGGCCGGCACGCTGCGGCCGTCCTCCAACAGCACGGCGTCGACGCGCTTTTCACCGCTCAGGCCCTTGACGCCCACGCCGCACAGCAGCCGTACGCCGTGGTCGGCGTGGAGGCCCGAGACGACGGCGCCCATGGCCTCGCCGAGAGGCCCGGCGAGGGGGGTCGGGGCCGCCTCGACGACCGTGACGTCCAAGCCGAGGGTGTACGCGGTGGAGGCCACCTCGGCGCCGACGAACCCGCCGCCGATCACCACCAGGCGTCCGCCGCGGGCCAGTTCGGCCCGCAGGGCGCGGGCGTCGTCGAGGGTACGCAGGGTGTGCACGCCGGCCAGGCCCGCGGAGCCCGGCAGGGTGCGGGCGGTGGCGCCGGTGGCGATGACGACGCCGTCGGCGCGCACCTCCCGCCCGTCGGCCAGCCGCAGGGCCTGGGACGCGCGGTCGAGCGCGGTGGCGCGGGTGCCGAGCAGCCACTCGGCGCCCAGGTCCTCACCCTCGGCCTCCAGCCCCAGGTCCGCCTCGCCGAGGGTGCCGGCCAGGAACTCCTTGGACAGCGGCGGCCTGTCGTACGGGCGGTGGGTCTCGTCGCCGATGACGACGAGCCGTCCGTCGTAGCCCTGCCGGCGCAGTGAGCGCGCCGCCGACAGACCCGCCAGCGACGCGCCCACCACGGCGACGGTCCTCACGCGGGACCTCCGGCGAGCCGGGAGGCGATGCACGGCGGAAGGTTGGGGGCGTCGGTCGACACCCGCACATAGATCATGCCGCCCTCGACGACGACCTCGTGCGTGCGGACCGGCAACTTGGCCGGGGGCGCGTCGACGGCACCGGTGCGCAGGTCGAACTTCGAGGCGTGCAGCGGGCATTCGACCTCGCAGCCCTCCAGCCAGCCGTCGGCGAGCGAGGCGTCCTGGTGGGTGCAGGTGTCGTCGATGGCGAAGACCTCGCCGTCGTCGGTGTGGAACACCGAGACGGGCGGGTCGATGTCGAGCCGGAAGGCCTCGCCTCGCGGGAGATCCGCGAGACGGCACGCGGGAATCATCATGACACCTCGGTGCGTATAGCGAAACGGATTGCGGTAAGCGCAACATCAGTCTGAGGTCGCCCAGAATGCTTGTCAAGGAGTTCCGACGCCGCGACGACCCGTAACGCTGGGTTGCTTCATCTGCAACACTTTGCGCGATACGAGACATAAAAAGCGGCAGCCCGCCGTCCCGTCCGGCGGAGGGCCGGACGGGACGGCGGGCGTGGGCGAGGCGGAGGGGACGGCGGTCAGAAGCCGCGGTCGATCCACTCCTGAAGGTGGGGCGCCTCGGCGCCGACGGTGGTCGTCTCCCCGTGTCCGGTGTGGACGACCGTGTCGCCGGGCAGCGTCAGCAGCCGGTCCCGGATGGACTCCACGATGGTCGGGAAATGGGAGTACGACCGCCCCGTGGCGCCGGGGCCGCCGGCGAAGAGGGTGTCGCCGCTGAAGAGCGCCGCCAGGGCCGGTACATGGAGACAGACCGCACCGGGGGCGTGGCCGGGGGTGTGCAGCACGGTCAGCTCGACGCCCGCGACCGCGAGCACCTGCCCGTCGGCCAGTTCGGCGTCGGGCGAGCGGTCGGGGTGGGTCTGCTTCCACAGGGGCAGGTCGTCCGGGTGGAGGAGGACGGGTGCGCCGGTGCGGGCGGCGAGTTCCGGCGCGGCGTCGATGTGGTCGTTGTGGGCGTGCGTGCACACGATCGCGCGCACCCGGCGTTCGCCGACCGCCGCGGCGATGGCGTCGGCGTCGTGCGCGGCGTCGATGACGACGACCTCATGGTCGTCGCCCACGATCCACACGTTGTTGTCGACGTCCCAGGTGCCGCCGTCCAGGGAGAACGTGCCCGAGGTGACGAGGTGTTCGATGCGGGCGGCCATCACAGCACCACCACCGAGCGCAGCACGTCACCGCCGTGCATCCGCTCGAACGCCTTCTCCACCTCGTCCAGGGCGATCGTCTCGGTGACGAAGGCGTCCAGGTCGAGCCGCCCCTGCTGGTAGAGGTCGATGAGCATGGGGAAGTCGCGGGAGGGCAGGCAGTCGCCGTACCAGGACGATTTCAGCGACCCGCCCCGGCCGAAGACGTCCAGCAGCGGCAGCTCCAGCTTCATCTCCGGGGTGGGCACGCCGACCAGCACGACCGTGCCGGCCAGGTCACGGGCGTAGAAGGCCTGCTTGTACGTCTCCGGGCGGCCGACCGCCTCGATCACCACGTCCGCGCCGAAGCCGCCGGTCAGCTCGCGGATCGCCTCGACGGCGTCGTTCTCCTTGGAGTTCACCGTATGAGTGGCGCCCAGCCTCTTCGCGGTCTCCAGCTTCCGGTCGTCGATGTCCACCGCGATGATCTTCGCCGCGCCGGCCAGCCGGGAACCGACGACCGCCGCGTCCCCGACCCCGCCGCAGCCGATGACGGCGACGGTGTCACCGCGGCCCACGTTGCCGGTGTTGATCGCCGCGCCGATGCCCGCCATCACGCCACAACCCAGCAGGCCCGCGGCCGCCGCCGACGCCGCCGGGTCGACCTTGGTGCACTGCCCGGCCGCGACCAGGGTCTTCTCCGCGAACGCGCCGATGCCGAGCGCCGGGGACAACTCGGTGCCGTCGGTCAGCGTCATCTTCTGCTTCGCGTTGTGAGTGTTGAAGCAGTACCAGGGACGGCCCCTCAGACACGCCCGGCACTGCCCGCACACCGCACGCCAGTTGAGGATCACGAAGTCACCGGGCGCCACGTCGGAGACGCCCTCCCCCACCGACTCCACGATGCCCGCCGCCTCGTGCCCGAGCAGGAACGGGAAGTCGTCGTTGATCCCGCCCTCGCGGTAGTGGAGGTCGGTGTGGCACACCCCGCAGGCCTCGATCTTGACCAGCGCCTCACCGGGACCGGGATCGGGCACGAGGATCGTCTCCAGGCTGACGGGGGCGCCCTTCGCGCGCGCGACGACAGCACGGACCTGATGAGTCATGGCCACTCCTCGGCTGGTACGAGACCTGGTCCCGATGTTGCTCATTACGGCACGCATCTCACGTGTCGCAACACAGCATCACCGCAGTGGTGCGCGGGGGTCAAGGAGTCGGCCTGTCGGCCTTCAGAGAGTCGATCCAGCCGAGGAGGCGGGCGCCCTCCCGTGTCATGACCTCGGGGTCGCGCAGGGCGTTGGCCAGCAGCGACATCCCCTGGTAGGCGGAGACAAGGGTGAGGGCGTGGCCGTCCGGGTCGGGAACCCCGGCGGCGCGGAACTGCTGCGAGGCCCAGTCGAGCAGCTGCCGTACGACCGCGGCCGCCTCGGCGTCGAGGGTGCCCTCCTCGCGCTTGTCGAGCTCGACGGCCAGCGTTCCGGTGGGGCACCCGCGGCGGGCGGCGGTGTCACGCCCGTCGATCCAGGCCGCGATCAGCCCCTTGAGGCGGTCGAGCGGGTCGGCCGACTGCTCCAGGGCCGCGGTGAGTTCGTCCAGCCGGGAGCTGTGCTCGGACAGCGCGGCCTGGACCAGCTCGTCCTTGGTCTTGAAGTAGTAGTACACGTTTCCCACCGGCACGTCCGCCTCGCGCGCGATGTCGGCCAGCGTGGTCCGCTCGACGCCCCGCTCGTGCAGCACCTGCGCCGCCGCCGCCTTCAGGCGACGCCTCTTGTCGGCCGCGCGCGCCACCCGGGGCGCAAGTGAGTCAGTCACCCAACCAACTATAGGCAGCCGCCGCATTCTGCTGCTAGGGTCGTTCTCAGTCAGTCAACTAACTAACTCATGTAGGGGAAGACGATGATCGTGGTGACGGGTGCGACCGGCAATGTGGGGCGGACGCTGGTGCCGTTGCTGGCCTCGGCGGGCGAGGAAGTGGTGGCCGTCTCGCGGCGGGCCCACCTGGAGGACCTCCCGGCCGGCGCGCGGCACGCCCGGGCCGACCTGGCGGACGCCGCGAGCCTGCGGCCGGCGCTCGACGGCGCCGACGCCCTCTTCGTGGTACTGGGCAGCGAGCTCAACAGCCGCGGACAGAGCCCGCGGGCCCTGCTGGACGAGGTCACGGCCGCAGGTGTCAAACGGGTCGTCCTGCTGTCCTCGCAGATCAACTCCACCCGCCCGCAGGCGCCTTCGCACGCGCGTCTGCGCGAGTTCGAGGAGGCCGTACGCGCCTCGGGAGTGGACTTCACCGTCCTGCGCCCGGCCGGCTTCGCCTCCAACGCCTTCGCCTGGGCCGAGTCGGTGAGGGCCCGGCGCACGGTGCTCGCGCCGTTCGGCGAGGTGGCTCTGCCCGTCGTCGACCCGGCCGACATCGCGGACGTCGCGGCGGCAGCGCTGCGGGAGGACGGGCACGCGGGACGGACGTACGAACTGACCGGTCCGGAGGCGATCGGTCCGCGCCGGCAGGCCGAGGTGATCGCCGAGGAACTGGGCGAGGACGTCGCCTTCGTGGAACTGTCCCGCGAACAGGCGCGCGCTCACCTGGCCCAGTTCATGCCCGAGGAGGTCGTCGACGGCACCCTGGACATCCTCGGCCGGCCGCTGCCCGCCGAGCAGACGGTCAGCACCGACGTGCAGCATGTGCTGCACCGCCCCGCGAGGCCCTTCGCCGCATGGGTCGCCCGCAACGCGGCGGCCTTCCGATGAGGCCCACCGGAAAAGGAGTTGGGGCGACGGCGTGCGCTTGGTAGCGTGCGACAGCCGTGAGACCGAGCGAGGAGGTGAGACCCGTGAACGCTGTATTCGTGTGGGTGCTCCCCCTCCCGTCACGGTCGGGCGACTGACGTAGCCGTCGCCGGGAGCGCCGCGATCATCAGGCACTCCCGAAAGGCACACGCCATGAACTCTTCCTTCTTCACCGCAGAGAAGACGTCCGAGGGCGTCCTCGAACGCGACTTCACCGTGGGCGACGTCCCCGGTGTCCTCTGGTCGCCCGCGTCCGGCGCCGACAGCGCGCCCCTCGTTCTGATGGGCCACGGCGGCGGCACGCACAAGAGGTGGCCCGCCATGACGGGCCGGGCGCACCGGCTCGTGGCCGGCGCCGGTTTCCACGTCGCCTGCATCGACGCGCCCGGTCACGGCGACCGGCCGCGTACGGCGCACGACGAGCGGGAGATCGCCGTCATGCAGGAGGCGATGGCGACGGGCCGGCCCGTCGGCCCGATCGTCGTCCGCTACAACGCCCACCTCGCCGAGCGCGCCGTACCGGAGTGGCGGGCGACCCTCGACGCCCTCCAGGAACTCCCCGAGATCGGGTCCGAAGGGCCCGTGGGCTACTACGGCCTGAACATGGCCACCGCGATCGGGGTACCGCTGACGGCGGCCGAGCCGAGGATCACCGCCGCCGTCTTCGGCCTGCACTGGCCCGACGCGCTGGCCGAGGCGGCGCGGCGCATCACGATCCCGGTCGAGTTCGACATGCAGTGGGACGACGAGCACATCCCCCGGGAGGCCGCTCTCGCCCTGTTCGACGCCTTCGCCTCCAAGGAGAAGTCGCTGCACGTCAACGCGGGCCGACACAAGGAGCTGCCCCGGTTCGAGGCCGACAGCGCGGTCCGGTTCTTCGCCCGCCACCTGGGCCGAACCGTGACCGCCGTTCCGGCCTGACCGAGCGAATGCCGGCGCCGGACCACCGGTCGGGCGCCGGCACCCGTCGCCGACACCGGCCTCACCCGGCGCCGACGAGGCCGGCCAGGTGGCGCAGGGAGTCGGGCAGGTGCTCCGGGCCGAACGGCGGAAACCGGATGCCTCGGTCGCGGATGTACCGAGGCACCTTCGACCAGTCGTAGGTGAGCGTCACCCGGGTCGCGGACGGTGTAAGCGGCGCGAGGTCGTAACGCCAGAGCCAGCCGCCGAACTCCAGCTGGCCGTCGTCCTTCTCCTGACCGGTCACCCAGCCGATGGCGCGCGGCGGGTCGAACACCTCGACCCTGTTGACCACCCGGTAGTCACCGTCCGGATGGTCGGCGTGGTACATCTCCATCCGGAAGATCTGCCCCACCTCGGCCAGCCGCGCCCGGTCCGCGGCCTCCTGGACCCAGCCGGTGCCGTCGATCGCGGCATGCGTCGTCGGGTCCGCCAGCACCGCGAACACCTTCGCGGCGGACGCGTCGAACGTCAGGGTCGCGCTCACGCTTTCCTCGGCCATGGTCCCCATGCTCCTCGTCCTCCCGCCGAACCGTCCCGTCGCTTCCGCGGACGCGGAGGCGGAACGCCGTCGAAGTGCAGACGGCGCGGTGGGACCCGACTCATCGGTCGTGCCGGGGGCTCCTCCCGCCGCGGGCTCAGCCGGGGAGTTCTTCCAGCACGGTGGCGATGCCCGCTCGCTCCGCGACGTCGATCAGGGCCTGGCCCATCACGGAGACCGGTTCGCGGGCCGGCAGGACCAGGCCGATGCGTTCCGTGCGGACCGGGCGGACCAGGGGTACGGCGTCCATGCCCGCGGGCACGCCGAAGACGTGCAGCCAGGCATGCGGCACGATGCTCGCCCACTGACCCGCTCTGACCTGGGCGAAGAGGGAGGCGATCGAGTCGGTCTCCACGCGTGGCGTCACGGAGACGCCGGCCGCCTCGAACGCCGCCTCCAGCACTTGGCGTCCCTGCATTCCGGGGTGCAGCAGACACAGCGGGTACTGGGCCGCGTCCTGCCAGGAGATCTCCGCCGGGCCCGTGTCGGGGGCGGAGCGCCGGATGAGCAGGACGTAGCGCTCCCGGTACAGCGGGACGAACCTGAAGCCGTGCTCGACGACGGTGCTGTGGTACGTGACGGCGGCGTCGAGCTCGTACGTGCCCAGCCTGCTGACGATGTCCACGGACTGCAGGTCGGCGAAGACCTGCACGGTGGCCAGCGGATTGGCCGCGCAGAACGGCTGGGTCAGCAGCGCGACCGCCGTGGCCGCCGTCGGAACGGTCCCGATGCGCAGCCGCCCGGTCAGACCGGCCCGCAGCGCCTGGATCTCGTCCTGCATCGCGTCCCGGTCGGCGAGGATGCGCCGCGCCCACACCACGACCCGCTCGCCCTCCGGCGTGAAGCCGTCGAACCGGCGCCCCCGCCGGACCAGAGGGATGTTGAGCTCGTCCTCCAGCTTCCGGATGCCCTCGGACAGGGTCGGCTGGGAGACGAAGCAGGCCTGCGCCGCCTTCGCGAAGTGGCGGGCACGGGCGAGGGCGACCAGGTACTCGAGTTGGCGCAGCAGCACCCTCCCATGATCCCCCGCATCCGGGCCACCGGCACCGGTGGGCCGCACACGCAGCCGTGATCGGCGCGGCCTGTCAGACGATCGGAACTTCCGCTTTGACCCGGCCCGACGCACGCCCGAACAGTGGGGAGGCACATCGACGGAAAGGGGCGTGCGGCCCGATGCGGGACTTCGACGAACCGGACGCGGACGACCTGTCCGTCACGGCTCCCAAGACCTGGGCCACCGGCGCGCCCGCGGTCGCCCACGCCCTGAAGTACGCCCTGGGCCAGACCTCCCCCGCCCGCACCGCCCTGACGCTGCTCAACATCAACCAGGCGAAGGGCTTCGACTGCCCGGGCTGCGCCTGGCCCGAGCCCGCCCCGGGCCGGCGGCACCGCAACGAGTACTGCGAGAACGGCGCCAAGCACATCAGCGACGAGGCCACCACGCGACGGGTGACCGCGGACTTCTTCCGCGAGCACTCGGTCGACGAGCTGAGCCGCAGGTCCGACCACTGGCTCAACCAGCAGGGCCGGCTGACCGAGCCGATGGTGCTGCGCGAGGGCGCCACCCACTACGAACCCATCGACTGGGACGAGGCGTTGGACCTCCTCGCCGGTGAACTGCGGGCCCTGGACCACCCCGACGAGGCGCTGTTCTACACCTCCGGGCGGCTGGCCAACGAACCCGCCTTCCTGCTCCAGCTGTTCGCGCGCGCCTTCGGCACCAACAACCTGCCGGACTGCTCCAACCTGTGCCACGAGTCCAGCGGCTCGGCCCTCGGCGAGACGCTGGGCATCGGCAAGGGCAGCGTGAGCCTCGACGACCTCTACGACGCCGACCTCGTGTTCGTCGTCGGCCAGAACCCCGGCACCAACCATCCCCGGATGCTCTCCGCGCTGGAGGAGACCAAGCGCCGCGGCGGCCGGGTCGTGGCCGTCAACCCGCTGCCCGAGGCGGGGCTGCTGCGCTTCAAGCACCCGCAGAAGGCGCGCGGCGTGCTCGGCCGCGGCACGACGATCGCCGACCAGTTCCTGCAGATCAGGCCCGGCGGAGACCTCGCCCTGTTCCAGGCGCTGAACCTGCTGCTGCTGGAGGCGGAGGACAAAGAACCCGGCACCGTCCTGGACCGCGAGTTCATCGAGACACACACCACGGGCTACGACGCCTTCGCCGAGCACATCCGGCAGACGTCCTGGGACGCGGTCCTCGACGCCACCGGGCTCACCCGCGACGAGATCGAGGAGGTCCACGAACGCGTGCTGGCCAGCCGCGGTGTCGTCGTCTGCTGGGCGATGGGCCTGACCCAGCACAAGCACGGCGTGCCCACCATCCGGGAGATCGTCAACTTCCTTCTGCTGCGCGGCAACATCGGCCGCCCGGGTGCGGGCGTGTGCCCGGTGCGCGGGCACAGCAACGTACAGGGCGACCGCACGATGGGCATCTGGGAGCGGATGCCGCAGCCGTTCCTGGACCGGCTGGGACGGGAGTTCGCGTTCACGCCGCCGAGCGCGCACGGCCTGGACTCCGTCGACTCCATCCGGGCCATGCGCGACGGATGCGCCAAGGTCTTCGTCGGGGTCGCGGGCAACTTCGTGCGGGCCACGCCCGACAGCGACGTCACCGAGCGCGCCCTGCGCACCTGCCGCCTGACGGCGCACATCTCGACCAAGCTCAACCGCTCCCACACGGTGTGCGGGCGCACCGCGCTGATCCTGCCGACGCTCGGCCGCAGCGACCGCGACGTGCAGGCGGGCGGGGAGCAGTTCATGACCGTCGAGGACTCCATGAGCGAGGTCCACGCCACCCGCGGCCGCCTCGCCCCCGCCTCCCCGCACCTGCTCAGCGAGGTCTCCCTCATCACCCGCCTCGCCCGCAAGGTCCTCGGCGCCGAACCGGCCATCCCCTGGGAGGAGTTCGAGGCCGACTACGACCTCGTCCGCGACCGCATCGCGCGCGTCGTCGACGGCTTCGAGAACTTCAACGAGCGCGTGCGGCGCCCCGGCGGCTTCCGCCTGCCCAACCCCGTCAACTCCCGTGTCTTCCGCACGCCCAGCGGCAGGGCCGTCCTCACCGTCAACGACTTCACCGTGCTCCGGGCCCCCGAGGGCCATCTGGTCCTGCAGACCCTGCGCGCGCACGACCAGTGGAACACCGTCCCCTACACCCTGGACGACCGCTACCGCGGCATCAAGGGCGGACGGCGCGTCGTCCTCGTCAACGCCGCCGACCTCGCCGGTCTCGGCCTGGCGGACGGCGACCTGGTCGACCTGGTCGGCGTCTGGACCGACGGCACCCAGCGCCGTGCCGACGCCTTCCGCGTCGTCGCCTACCCCACTCCCCCGGGGTCGGCCGCCGCCTACTACCCGGAGACCAACGTCCTGGTGCCGCTCGACAGCGTCGCCGACATCAGCAACACCCCGACGTCGAAGAGCGTGATCGTACGGCTGGAGCGGGCCGCCACGGCCGGCTAGGGCCTGCCGTTTGGATCAGCTCGGCTGCGGGGGACGGTGCGTCATGGCCGACCCGAGCGGGGTCTGGTGCGTGCAGCTGCAAGGCGGAGTAGGGGGTCGATGCGGAGCATCGGCGAGTGACGACAACGCCGCAGATGTGCGTGCCAGACCCCGCGACGCCGAGCTGATCCAAACGACAGGCCCTAGCTCCCCCGGCTTCGCTCAAAACGTTGCAACCCCGTCCGGGGTAGACTTGCGTCGCCTACATGGAGCACGTCGTGCCTGGTCGCACGGCTGTCACAGCGAGGGGGTGGACGCCATTCCGGTTAGCCCCGCCCGAATCCAGGACGTCGCGGCCGCCGCCGGGGTCTCGGTGTCGACGGTGTCGAACGTCCTCAACCGCCCCGAGCGCGTCAACGCCCGCACCGCGGAGCGGGTGCGCGACGCCGTCGCGGCACTCGACTACGTTCCCCACCCCGGCGCGGCCGGCCTGCGCACGGGCCACTCGTCCTCGATCGGCCTGGTCCTGCCGGACGTCACCAACTCCTTCTACGCTCGCATCGCCAGAGGCGCCGCCGACGCCGCCTACGACCACGGCTATTCCCTCGTGCTGTGCCACAGCGGGGACGCGCCGGAACGGGAGCAGGGCTACTTCACCATGCTCGCCGAGCAGCGGGCCGTCGGTGTCGTGGTGGTGCCGCTGAGCGCCGATCCCACCCGGCTGACCCGGTTGCGCGAGCGGGGCATCCCGCTGGTGCTGGCGGACCGGGCGATGCCCGCCCAGGACGGCTGTTCCGTCTCCGTCGACGACATCGCCGGCGGCCGTATCGCCGTCCGGCATCTGCTGGAGTGCGGGGCGCGTGACCTCCTCGTCGTCAACGGCGAGCGGTCGATACGGCAGTGCGCCGACCGCTTCCAGGGTGCCCGGCAGGCCGTGCGCAGCCGGCGCGGGGCACGGCTGGGTCAGGTGGTGGCCGAGGAGATGACCGTCGGATACGGCCTGGAGATCGCCCGCGGCCTCGACGAGCTGCCCGACGCGGTGTTCTGCACCAACGACTTCCTCGCCGCCGGGCTGTGCCGCGGGCTGGCCGAGCGGGGGGTGAAGGTTCCCGAGGACGTGCAGGTGGTCGGGTACGGCGACCTCGACATCGCGAGTTTCGTGGGGACGACCCTGACGACGGTGCGCCAGCCGGTCGAGGAGTTGGGCAGGGCGGCCGTGGAGATGCTGCTCGACGAGGTGGAGGCGGGGACCGAACACGCCCACGAGGCACGGGTGTTCGCGCCGGGGCTGGTCCTGCGGGACTCCACCCTGTCAGCCTCCGCCAGCTGAGCCGGGAATCGTCAGCGTCACCGGCCCCAGGAGTCCCGACGCCAGCTGGGAGGGGAACGCCCAGGCGGTCGGGGTGGCTTCGGCGAGATACGGGGCGAGGGTGTTGCGCACGGTCACCTCGATCCTGATCGTGCGGCCGGCGGCGCCGCGCAGCTCGAAGCGGTACGGCGGGCAGAACGCCTCCCCGACGGGTTCGCCGTCGACCGCCACCTCGACGCTGCCGCGCACCCGCCCCAGATCCAGTACCGGGTCCGCCCCGGCGGGTACCTCCAGTTCGCGGGCGTAGGTCACGCCGCCGCTCCACCCGCCGAGGCCCAGCGACCGCCAGTCCCCCAGGGGGAGCGGTGCGGGCACGGTGCGCACCCGTACCGGCCCGCGCCATGCGCCGCCGCCGCGCAGCACGGCCGTGGGTGCGGTGACCACCTCGACGTCGGCGGCCTCGGCCAAGGGCCGGTCCAGCGTCAACTCCGGTCCGGTGAAAACCTGTTCGGGACCTCCGCCGACCCTCACCCGGGCGGACAGGGCCAGCGGCAGGTCCAGCGTGACGGTGCCCGGCGGCACGGTGAAGCGGAAACGCTGTGCCGTCTCGCGAAGGTCGTCGGTGCAGCGCAGGGGCAGTACGGCCGTCCCGAGAACGGGGGTTCCGTCGAGCCAGTCGGCGTCGGGCAGCGGATGCGGCCGTACCGCGGCACGACAGTGCCGCAACTCCCCCCACCGACCCATGTGTTCCACGGTACGCCCGCTCCACGCCCCCGTCCGGGCCTCCCACCCGGCGCCGCTGACCAGCGAGGCCGTGCCGGCCACCAGGTCGACGAACACCGCGTCCCGCGCTCGGGCACCGTCCACCACGACGTCCAGGACGTGGTCACCCACCGCCGGGGTCAGTTCGTGCCGGAAGAACATCGGCACCGCGCCCCAGTCGGACTCGTAGTACTCCACCTTCTCCTGCCGGGCCACAACGACCCCGTCGAGCAGCACGGTGACACCCGCCGCGGCCCCCACCACCAGCACCGCCCGCGTCCCGCCGCCGTCGACGGACAGCCGCCCCCGGTAGGTCACGCCGCCGTCCGGCCGCACGCCGTCGGGCAGGCACATGAACTGCGGGCGCGGCCCGAAGGTTTCCGGGTGGGAGAGGCAGAAGTAACTGCCCAGCGGGGCATGGGCCTTGGCGGAGATCTGGGCGGGGCGGTCCTCGGCGTCGGACAGTTCGTACTCCAGGACGTTGCATCGCCGGTCCACGTCCACGCGGGCGGAGGCCAGATAGCCGTCCCCGGTTTCCAGCGGTTCGCCGTTCCACCACACGCGTTTGGCCGCCGCCGCGCCGACGCCGAGGTCGGCGGGCCCGCGGTGGTCGGTCTCGACGATGGTCCTGACGCGGGCGACGGTTCCGGCGCCGGGCACGGGAACCCGTACGAACTCCTCCGGCACAAGGCCCTTGTTGCCGAGCAGACCGTCCGGGTCGGGGATGCCGCGGCTCGACGAGAACAGTGACACCGCCCACCTCTCCGCGGGCGCCACGAGCGGCAGTTCGCCCGTCAGGACGCGGATGACGGAGGCGCGGTCCAGCGGCTCGGGGGCCCGGTCGGCGGGTACCGGGGGCAGATGGCGGACCCGGTTGCCGTAGGTCGCCCGCGTCCGGCCCCAGCCGGTGTCGTCCTCCGTCCAGTCCATGGTCCAGATCTGCGGCTCGTCGACGGCTGAGCCGGCCGGGAGCGCGAGGTCGCCCCAGGTGTTGTCCAGGGTGGGGACCAGGCTCCCCTGCCAACCGGTCGAGAGGTCGACCGTCCGGGCCGGCTCGCGCCCGCGTGCCGCACCGCCGGCCACCGGGTCGGGGTCGCCCTCGCGCCACACGACGAGGGCGGCAGGGGCGCCGTCCAGCGGTACCTCGATGGCCGACGCGTCCGGGGAGACGGTGACGTGGGCGGGCTGCCGGATGCCGGTCGCGGGGTTCCAGATCTCGGCCTCGGCGACCGGTGCGCGGACGGTGACGGTCCTGGTGGGGGCGTAACGCGCCGGGTCGATGGTGTGGTCGCCCTTGGGCGGGTGGGCCCGGGCGTCGGGGAAGGCCGCCGTCACCAGGGCGACCGCCTGCGCGCCCTGCCGCCGGACGAGCAGGGGCACGTCGGCCGTCGCGTGGCCGGCGGCGTCCGCCACGGCCACCGCGCCCGCCTCGGCGTCCGGCACCCGCAGCAGCCCCGGATGCGCGCTCAGGGCCGCTACGGCCGAGTCGTCGCCGGCGAGTCCGGCGGCGGCCTCGGGGAGGCGGCCCACGGCGACCACCCGGCCGCCCGCGTCGAGCAGTTCGGTCAGCCGGCGTGCCGTGCCCTCCTCCAGGACCGTCGCCGACGGCAGCAGCACCGCGCTGTAGGCCGACTCCCCGACACGCAAGGCACCTTCGGCAGCCGTGCCGCGCTGGACCGAGGCGTCGTCGATGACGTCGAAGGAGATGCCGTGGCGGTCGAGGGAACCGATGCGGGGGCGCAGCCAGTTGTTCGTGCCGCACAGCTCCAGGTAGTGCCGCTGGGTCTCGTCGACGTCGGCGTGGCCGTCGCCGAGGCGGCCGTCGCCGAAGTGGCGGACGGGTGCGTCCAGGGGGATGAGGGCCTGCATGGTGGCGGTGGGGTGCAGGACGGCGACGTCGGCGCTGTAGGCGCCCCAGGACATGATCGAGCAGATCCGGGCGACGGCGCGGGAGAAGGCCGGGTACTGCCGCCAGTACGGCTGGCGCCAGTCGGTGGAGGGCGGCGCCCACTCGAACCAGCCGCCCGCGGTGCCGAAGTAACTGGCGTGCGGGTTGTACAGGTTGGCGCCGCTGCGCAGGAACGGCAGCAGCCAGTCGTAGGTGTCCTCCAGGGTGCCGCCCCAGCCGGAGGAGTGGAACGCCTCGATCCACACCCGTTCGTGGCCGTACAGGTGGGCCATGGAGGAGTGCACCTTGGAGTCGCCGTGGTGGTCGCTGCCGGCGGCGCTGCACCAGCGGTGGGTGCGGAAGTAGTCGGTGTAGATCTGGGTGGACTGGGCCGGGTAGCCGGAGCGGGCGGGGTGGCTCTGGTCGCAGCCCAGGAGCATGCCGCGTTCCTCGTGCCAGGCGGCGAGCGGCTTGAACAGCGCCTCCTCGGCGAGTTCGGCACGGACGGCGTAGTAGTCGGCGCGGATCTTCGCGGACCGCGGGTCGCCGGGCGCGGGGGCGCCGAAGAGGGCGGGCAGGTGGTCGAGGAGGTCGTAGCCGCGGCGGGCGAGGAACTCCTTGGGAAAGCGGGTGCTCCAGGAGTTGGTGGCGGGCAGTTCGTCCTGGAAGCTGCCCGCGACGACATTGCCCAGGTACTCAGGGACGCGGCGGTCGAACGCGTGGTGGACGGCGTCCATGAGCAGGCCCACGGTGTCAGGGTCGAGGTAGTCGAAGGCCGTGGGGACGGCGGTGACGACGTCGACCGGGCTGCCGTCGGGGGCCGCGATCCGCCCGGTGCCGGTGCCGGAGCCGTTGCCGGTCAGGCGCCGGCCGTCGGTGGCGTAGGCGCCCACCAGGATCTCCGAAGCGCCCAACGCCACCGTGCCGTTGGAGACGGTCGTCCACCGACGGCGCAGCGCCAGGCCGGCCGCCTCAGGGTGCAGACGGGTCACTCCGCCCTGGACGTTGGCGCCGGAGAACCCGATCTGGTCGTAGAACCACAGGCGCATGCCGGACTGCCGGGCGAGGGCGCAGGCATCGGTGAAGCGGGCCCACCACTCGTCGCCGAACCACGGCGGATCGTCGGCCGGGGCGCCGAAACCGGGCCCGGCGGGGGCCAGGTTGATGACCACGAGGTTGTGGACGCCGCCCTCGGCGAACCGGCGCATCTGCCAGGCGAGGCGTTCCCGTGTGACCTTCGCGCCCGACCACCACCACAGCGGTGTCGGGCCGAAGTCGCGGGGCGGGACGTCGAACAGGTGCTGCAGGGCGGGCGAGATCACGGATGCGGTCCTTCCGGCGGCGGCTCGGACGCTCTCACGGATCAAAAACGTTTTATACGCGATTCACGGTAGAACACCGGCAGGGAACCCACCAGCGTGGCGACCTCAGGGGCCCTCGGTTCCCTCTTTCGCAGCTATTACGTGCGCCACGTCTTGTTGGAACGTTTTTCGGATCCTACAGTCACTGTGACTCGGCCTCCCGGCCCACCCGGCCGCGGAGTCGCGACGTTCCCCTCCGCTCGGCCATTCCCCAGACGACGGAGTCGCATCATGGCCTCAGCCACGAACTCCCCCGCGCACGCCGGACAACCGCCCCTCCCCAGGCACCTGTGGAAGGTCGCCGCCCTGTCGGGCATGGCCTCCTACCTCGATGCCGCGCTGATCGTCAGCATCGCCGTCAATCTGGCCATCTACCGCGACAGTTACCACATGGGCGTGTGGATGGCGGGCGCGATCAGCGCCATCGTCACCGGCTGCATCGCGGTCGGTTCCCTCGTCGGCGGCCGACTCGCCGACATGTTCGGCCGCCGCCGCGTCTACAACTGGGACATCTTCTGCTTCGCGCTGGGCGCGGTCGTCATCACTCTCGCTCCCAACGACGTCGTGCTCTTCGTCGGCGTGCTCGTGGCGGGTCTGGCGGCCGGCGCGGATCTGCCGACCTCGCTGGCCGTCGTCTCGGACGCCGCACCCGCCGACGGCCGGGCCCGCCTGGTGTCCTTCACGCAGGTCATGTGGGTGGCCGGCATCGTCGTCGTCATCTTCCTCGGCTATCTGCTGTCGGACACCGGCATGACCGGGGCGCGCTGCATCACCGGCCATCTGGCCGTCGCGGCGCTGGTCACCTGGCAGTTGCGCTCCCGGCTGGAGCTGGCCGACGAGCCCTCCGACGCCGAAGTCGCGCAGGAGGCGGCCGTGTTGGAGGCGCCACGGGGCACCGCGCTGAAGAACGTGTGGAACCGTGCCGCCCTGCTGCCGATGGCCGCCACCTTCGCCTACTACGTCACCTGGGGCATCGGCGCCAACACCTTCGGCCAGTTCGGCACCTATCTGCTGGTCACGGTGAGCGGCGCCTCGCAGAGCCTGGCCACCGGGATCAACCTGGCCTTCCTGCCGATCGCGCTGGTGCTGACCTTCGTGTTCGTGCGCCTCGCCGACACCCCGTGGCGCGACCGGCTGTTCTACGTGTTCACGCTCGCGCAGATCCTCGCCTTCTGCGTCGCCTCGCTGACGGCCGGCGCCCTGGCCGGCATGCTCGTCTTCTTCGTGCTCTACCAGATCTCCAACCCCTTCGCGGGCGAGGCGAGTTACAAGGTGTGGTCGCAGCTGACCCTCCCCCCGGACACCAGGGGCACCACCCAAGGCCTGACCTACGCGCTGTCGCGGGGTGTCTTCGCGGGCGTCGCGTTCGTCACGCCGGCCCTCATGGAGTACAGCGCCTCCCTTCTGCTCTGGTCGATCACCCTGTGCATGGCGGCGTCGGCGGTCGCGGGCGTGTACATCGTCCGGGTCCTCGTCCGCCGCACCCCGAAGGCGGTGCCCGCACGAGCGGATCTGGGCGTGGCCGGGGCCTGAACACCGCAGCCGACCCCACCCGGAGCGCGGACTCACAAGGAGCACCGACCATGGCAACGACCGACACCCCGACCGCGAGCGAGGACCGCGCCGCCGACTTGCGCGATCTGCTCCCCCCGGTGACCCGCCGACGGCCGCGCATCGGCCTGGTGGCGGGCGGACTCGGCACCTACTGGCCGCAGTTCCCCGATCTGCTGCCGCAGTTGCGGGAGTCGGCCCGCTACGTCGCCGAGCGGCTGCGGGGGATGGACGCGGAGGTGATCGACGCCGGCTTCGTCTCCGACGCCGAGGAGGGTGCCACCGCGGCCGAGCGGCTGCGGCGCACGGACTGCGATCTGATCGTGCTGTTCCTGACGACGTATCTGACGTCGTCGATGGTGCTGCCGATCGCCCGCCGCTCGCACACGCCCGTCCTGGTGATCGACCTGCAGCCGACCGAGCGGATGGACCACCCCCGCTTCGACACGGGTGCCTGGCTGGCCTACTGCGCCCAGTGCTCGGTGCCCGAGGTCGGCAACGTCTTCCGCCGGGCCCGCATCCCGTTCCGGTCGGTGTCGGGCTGGCTGCGGCAGGAGTCCGCCTGGCGGCGCATCGAGCGGTGGATCAGGGCCGCGCACGTCCGCGCCGCGCTGCGGCACGCCCGGCACGGTCTGATGGGGCACCTGTATCCCGGCATGCTGGACGTGTCGACCGATCTGACGCTGCTGCCCGCGACGTTCGGCTCGCACGTGGAGGTGCTGGAGTTCGACGACCTGCGTCACCGGGTGGAGCGGGTGAGCGAGGCGGAGACCCGGGAGCGCATGGAGCTGGCCCGCCGCATCTTCACACTCGACGACAGCGTGGTGGACGAGGACTTCGCGTGGGGCGCGACCGTGTCCGTGGCGCTGGACCGGCTGGTCGCGGACTTCGGCCTGGACTCCCTCGCCTACTACCACCGGGGCCTGGACGGCGAACTGCACGAGCGGCTCGGCGCCGGCATGATCCTGGGTGCCTCTCTGCTCACCGCCCGGGGCGTGCCGACGGCGGGCGAGTACGAACTGCGCACCAGCGTCGCGCAGTTGGCCTCGCAGAGCGTGGGCGCGGGCGGGTCCTTCACCGAGATCCAGGCGCTGAACTTCGAGGACGGCGTGGTGGAGATGGGGCACGACGGGCCTGCCCACCTCGCCGTGAGCGCCCGCGATCCGCTGCTGCGCGGGCTCGGCGTCTATCACGGCAAGCGGGGCTGGGGCGTCAGCGTGGAGTTCGACGTCCGGCACGGCCCGGTGACCCTGCTCGGCCTCGGCCAGGACGCCGACGGGAGCCTGTCGTTCGTCACCTCCGAGGGCACGGTCGTCCCCGGTCCCCTCCTGGAGATCGGCAACACCTCCAGCCGCGTCGACTTCGGGCGCGACCCCGGCGAGTGGGTGGACGCGTGGAGTGCCACGGGGGTCGGCCACCACTGGTCGTTGGCGGTCGGCCGCCGCGCCGCCGACTTCCGGGCGGCGGCGAGCCTGCTCGGCATCGACCACCGGCACGTGTGACACCGGCCCGGGGTCGCCTGCGGCAGGCGCCCCCGGGCCGGTGTCTGCCGGCGTCAGACCTCCCGCCGCTCCAGCGGCCTCGTCGCCGGCCCTTGGACGACGTTGCCGTCGGTGTCGAAGCGGGAGCCGTGGCAGGGGCACTCCCAGGCCCGTTCGGCACGGTTGAAGGCGACCAGGCAGCCCAGGTGCGTACAGCGGGCGGCGACGGCGTGCAGCTCGCCGGACTCGTCGCGGTGGACCGCGCAGTGGTGTCCGCCGGCCAGGACGACCGCGCCGTCCCCGGGCGCGATGTCGTCCACCGAGCCGCTGCCCGACAGCGAGGGCAGCCGGTCGCCGACGAAGTGCCGGGCCACATTCGCCTGGTGGCGGAGGAAGGCGGGCGCCTCACGGACGACGGTGCCCAGCCGGCGGGGGTCGTAGAGCCCGCTCCACGGTGAACTCCGGCCCGTGATCAGGTCGTTGAGCAGCCGGCCGGCCATGATGCCGCCGCTCATGCCCCAGCCGCCGAAGCCGGTGGCCACGTAGGTGTGGCGGCCCCCCGTGGGCAGCGGTCCGACGAGGGGCACGGAGTCGGTGGAGTCGTTGTCCTGCGTGGCCCAGCGGTGGGTGAAGTCGAGTGGCCCGAAGCGTTCCACGGCCCAGCCGGCGAGCCGGCCGAAGCGCTCCTCGACGTCGGCGGTGCCGGGGGCGAAGTGCTCACCGGTGACGATCAGCAGCCGCTGTCCGTCGGCGTACGGGGCGGTGCGCACCGAGCGGGTGCCCTGCTCCGGGGTGATGAACATGCCGTGCGGGTCCAGGTCGGCCGGGACGGGGGCGGCCCAGACCAGTTCGCGGCGCGGGGAGAGCCGGGTGAAGAGCATGGCCCGATCGAAGATCGGGTAGTGCGTGGCGACCACGACGTCGTCGGCGCTCAGGGTGACGCCGGCCCTCGGTGGTCACACGGCAGGGCTCGCCCTCCTTGAGACCGACGACACGGGTCCCCTCGTAGATCGACACGCCCTGCCGCCGCAGGTCGTCGGCAAGGCCGAGGAGGTACTTGCGGGGGTGGAACTGGGCCTGGCCGGTCACCCGGACCGCGCCCGCGACCGGGAACGGCAGATCCGTCTCGGTGACGAAGTCGGCGGGCAGCCCCGCCGCCCGGGCGGCCTCCGCCTCGGCCTTCAGCTCGCCGACGCGCGACCGGTCCTCGGTATAGGTGTAGGCCGCCGTGTCCTCCCAGTCGCAGTCGATGCCGAGTTCGCGGGCCGTGTCGGCGGCGTGGCGGACGGCCTCGGTCTGGGACTGCGCGTACAGCTTCGCCGCCTCCTCGCCCCGGGTGCGGCGCAGCCGCTCGTAGACGAGGGTGTGCAGCACGCTCACTTTGGCGGTGGTGTGGCCGGTGACTCCGGAGGCGATCCGGTCGGCCTCCAGGAGCGCCACGCTGCGGCCGCTGCGGGCCAGTTCCCAGGCCGTGCTGAGGCCCGCGATGCCCGCGCCGATCACGGCGACGTCGACGGTGGTGTCCCGGTCCAGAGGAGGGTGGGGGTCGCGCGGGGGCTCCGTGTCGATCCAGTACGACCGCTGCTCGGCTGCGTCCGTGTTCATGACCGCCGGGTTCCCCGGGCGGGCCCGCCGAAGCGCCGGCCCACGCTCCGCGTCTCAGCCCAGCGGCAGCGGCGGCGTCGGTTCGGGCTCCGTCCAGCGGCACAGCAGCCGGAAGCCCTGGAGCAGGGTCAGCGGCCACAGTGCGGCGAAGGCCCAGATGACCCCGGGAGCCGAGGTGCGGATGCCGACGACCAGGAGGAAGAGGGAGGCGGCGCCGAGCAGGGTCACCGCCAGCGGCAGCCAGAACGGGCGGATCGGGCGCCCGGCCCGCATACGGAGCCTCAGTCGCGGGTCGCGTCGCAGCCTGCGTTCGATCTCCTTGAGGATGAATCGTTCGCGCAGCGAGAGCCTGGGGTCGTCCACGCCTGCCGGGTACCCGGGCGCGGCCGTCGAAACGGACGGAGGCCCGGCCGCGGAGTGACCACGGTTCGAACGGGCAAGCGAACGTCATCTACTAGTGAGGGGTGACGGACCGCTCATGGAAATCTCAGGTGTGATCAGCGCGATCGTCATCGGCATCGTGCTCGGCGTCCTGGGCCACCTGGTCGTGCCCGGCCGCCAGCGGATCGGCATGCTGTGGACGATCCTCGTCGGCATCGTCGCGGCGTTCATCGGGACCGGCATCGCCGCCGGCCTCGGCGTCGCCGACACCAAGGGTGTCGACTGGATCGAATGGCTCATCCAGATCGCCCTCGCCGGTCTCGGCGTGGCCGCGGTCCACAAGGTGAAGATGCGTCGCTGACCGTCGTGACCCGACGGCCGGTGACGGCACGGAGCCCGTCGGCGGGGTCCCGGCCCCGGCCGACGGGCTCCGTGTCGCGTGCCGCTCTCATCCCGGGGTGACCCGGCCGCGCCAGGACCCGGTCTCGCCGCCGCGCTCCTCGATGTACTCCTTGAACCGCTTCATGTCGCCCTTGACCCGCCGGTCCACCATGCCCAGCGCGTCGGCGGCCTTCTCGGCGGCCCCGCTCGCGTCGACCTCCATGACGATCTCCACGCGCGTGTGCATGTCGTCGAGGCTCTGGAAGTGCACCATGCCCATCTGCTTGGTGTCGCCGCCGACGGTGCGCCAGGCGATCCTCTCGTCGGGCAGCTGATCCACGATCTCGGTGTCGAACTCCCGGCGCACGCCACCGATCTTGGTGGTCCAGTGGTTGTGGGTGTCGTCGAGCTGCGTGACCTCCTCGACGCCCTCCATGAACTTCGGGAACTCCTGGAACTGGGTCCACTGGTTGTACGCGGTGTGGACCGGGACGGCGACCTCGACCGCTTCCTTGACCTTGCCCATGACAGTGCCTCCCTTTCCTCGACGCTGGTGGTCGTCCGCTCGTGAACGGTGTGCCGGGTACCCCGGATCGGCGCCGCTACCGACCCGGGACCGGCCGGTGCGGCTCAGCACCGGAGCGCGGCGCCCGGGGGCGGCTCACCGGGCCCGGCGCCGCATCGGCCCCCACTCGCCCGCCCGCTCCTGCTCCTCCACCGCCCGCTGCGCCTCCTCGATGACGCTCTCGCCGATCCAGCCGAGACACCGCCACCCGACAGGCCGGACAGGCACCCCCCGACGCGCCGACCGGCGCCGCCCGACGGGCCGGAGACACCGCCACCCGACGGGCCGGAGACACCGCCGCTCGGCGCACTGGAAGACCGCCGCTCGACAGGCCGGAGACACCGCCGCTCGGCGCACCGGAGAGGCCGCCGTTCGTCGTGCCGGGACGGCCGCTCGGCGCACCGTCGCGACCGTTCGCCGACGCCTGGACTGGCATGGCTTCGTTCGGGTACTTGGGGCGCCTAGGGTCCATTTGCACCTTTGTGCCCTCGGAGACAGGAGGCTGCCACTCATGAGCACGCCAACATCCACTCCGGCCGGCAACATCGCCGACCCCGGTCCGCTCGGACTCGCCGCCTTCGCGGCCACGACCTTCGTCCTGAGCACCTTCAACGCCAATCTGATCACCGACAAGAAGCTCGTCGCCGTCGTGCTCCCCCTCGCTCTCTTCTACGGAGGACTGGCCCAACTCCTGGCCGGCATGTGGGAGTTCCGCAAGGGCAACACCTTCGGCGCGACCGCGTTCTGCTCGTACGGTGCCTTCTGGCTGTCGTACGCCGCCTTCGCCAAGTTCGTGGCCCCGGGGCTGCCCGCCGCCACCGCGCATCAGGCGAGCGGCCTGTTCCTGCTGGTGTGGTCGATCTTCACGGTGTACATGACGGTCGCCGCGCTCCGTACGACCGGAGCGATCCTGGCGGTCTTCGTGACCCTGTCGGCGACCTTCATCGTGCTGTGCGTCGCCGACTTCGCCCAGTCGGAGACCACGGTCAAGGCGGGCGGCTGGCTCGGTCTGGTGACGGCCGTGTGCGCCTGGTACGCGTCCTTCGCCGGTGTCACCAACTCCACCTCGGAACGCCCGGTCGTACCGGTCTTCCCGAACGTCGCCACGCGCCTGCACCTGCACCGGGGCGGACCGGTGGCCGGGGCGCGGGCATGACCGAGACCGGCGGCGAAACACTCTCGAACCTGCTGCGGGAGGAGCGGCGGTTCCCGCCGCCACCGGAGCTGGCCGCCACGGCGAACGCCACCGCGGCGGACTACGAGCGGGCCGACGCCGACAGCCAGTCCTTCTGGGCCGCCCAGGCGGCTCGGCTGGACTGGGCACGGCCCTGGGACCAGGTGCTCGACTGGAGCCGAGCACCCTTCGCCCGCTGGTTCACCGGCGGGCGCCTGAACGCGGCCCACAACTGCCTGGACCGGCACGTGGCCGCGGGCAACGGCGACCGGGTCGCCTTCCACTGGGAGGGCGAGCCGGGAGACACCCGCACCCTCACCTACGCCGATCTGAAGGACGAGGTCTGCCGGGCGGCCAACGCCCTGGTGTCACTCGGCGTCCACACCGGCGACCGGGTGGCCATCTACATGCCGATGATCCCGGAGACGGTGGTGGCGATGCTGGCGTGCGCCCGCATCGGCGCCCCGCACACCGTGGTCTTCGGCGGCTTCTCGGCCGAGGCGCTGCGCGGCCGGATCCTGGACTGCGACGCCCATGTGGTGATCACCGCGGACGGCGGCTACCGCCGGGGCAGCCCCTCGGCGCTGAAACCGGCCGTCGACGAGGCGCTGCGCGAGTGCCCGGACGTGCGCAGCGTGCTGGTGGTGCGGCGCACCGGGCAGGAGGTCGACTGGACCGACGGCCGGGACGTGTGGTGGCACGACCTGGTGGCAGGGCAGCCGGCCGAGCACGAGGCCGAGGCGTTCGACAGCGAACACCCGCTGTACATCATGTACACCTCCGGTACGACGGCCCGCCCCAAGGGCATCCTGCACACCACCGGCGGCTATCTGACGCAGGTGGCGTGGTCGCACTGGGCGGTGTTCGACGTCAAGCCGGAGCGGGACGTCTTCTGGACGGCCGCGGACATCGGCTGGGTCACCGGCCACTCGTACATCGTCTACGGGCCGCTCGCCAACGGTGTCACCTCCGTGATGTACGAGGGGACGCCCGACACCCCGCACAAGGGGCGCTGGTGGGAGATCGTCGAGAAGTACCGGGTGTCGATCCTGTACTGCGCGCCGACCGCGATCCGCACCTTCATGAAATGGGGCGGGGAACACCCCGAGCGCTTCGACCTGTCCTCGCTGCGGCTGCTGGGCTCCGTCGGCGAGCCCATCAACCCGGAGGCGTGGATCTGGTACCGGCACCACATCGGCTCGGACCGGTGCCCCGTGGTGGACACCTGGTGGCAGACCGAGACCGGGGCCCAGATGATCAGCCCGCTGCCCGGGGTGAGCACCTGCAAGCCCGGCTCGGCGCTGCGTGCGCTGCCGGGCGTCCGGGCCGACGTCGTCGACGACACCGGCAAGCCGGTGCCCGACGGCTCCGGCGGCTATCTGGTGCTGACCGAGCCGTGGCCGGCGATGCTGCGCACCATCTGGGGCGACGAGCAGCGCTACCGGGACACGTACTGGTCCCGTTTCCCCGGCATGTACTTCGCCGGGGACGGCGCGAAGAAGGACGAGGACGGCGACATCTGGCTGCTGGGGCGGGTCGACGACGTCATGAACGTCTCCGGCCACCGCATCTCCACCACGGAGGTCGAATCGGCCCTGGTCTCGCATCCGATGGTCGCCGAGGCGGCCGTGGTGGGCGCCACCGACCCGACGACCGGGCAGGGCGTGGTCGCCTTCGTCATCCTGCGCGGCGACGCCGGTACGCCCCAGGCGGAGGACGTGTCCACCGAGTTGCGTGCCCACGTCGCCAAGGAGATCGGGCCGATCGCCCGGCCGCGGCAGATCCTGGTCGTCGCCGAGCTGCCCAAGACCCGCTCCGGGAAGATCATGCGGCGGCTGCTGCGGGACGTCGCCGAGAACCGGCGGCTCGGTGACGTGACCACGTTGACCGACTCGACGGTCATGGACGAGATCCGCGACCGGCTGCCGGGTGCGGGAGGCACGGGAGACGAGGAGGCGTAGCAGAGCGAGCGCGCGGGACCGTGGAACCGGCACGGCCCCGCCGCTCACACGCCCAGGTACCGCAGCACCGCCAGCACCCGCCGGTTGGCGTCTTCCGACACCGGCAGCCCCAACTTGCCGAAGATCGCGGCGACATGTTTCTCCACCGTGCCCGCCGACACCTCCAGGCGCCGGCCGATCGCTGCGTTCGAGCGGCCCTGCGCCATCAGTTCCAGCACCTCGCGTTCGCGTGCCGTGAGCGCCCCGAGGCCGTCGACGCGCCGTGCCGCGCCGGCGAGTTGGGTGACCACCTCGGGATCGAGGGCGGTCCCGCCGGCCGCGACCCGGCCCAACGCGTCGGTGAACTCCGCCACATGGGCCACCCGGTCCTTGAGCAGATAGCCGACGCCCGCGGAACCGGCCGCGAGCAACCGGGTGGCGTACTTGGTCTCGATGTACTGCGAGAACAGCAACACCGCGGTCCCGGGCCGCCGTTGGCGCATGTCGATCGCGGCCCGCAGGCCCTCGTCGGTGTGGGTCGGCGGCATCCTGATGTCCACCACGCTGACATCGGGCCGGTGTCGGTCCACGGCCGTCCGCAGCGCGTCGGCGTCGCCGACGGCCGCACACACCTCGTGGCCGCGTTCGGTGAGCATCAGGGCCAGCAGTTCCCGCAGCACGGCTGCGTCCTCCGCGATCACGACGCGCATGCCCGGCATGATCCCGTAATTCGCTTGACCCCGCCACGGGGTGACACCGCATGGTGGCGGGACACTACGCGTCGTGGTGCCGGTCCGTCCGAGGAGGCAGCGGCAGCGATGGAGATCCGTCCCACCACCGACGAGGACCTCGACGTCTTCGTCGACACGCTCCACGCCGCGTTCGGGCTGTTCCCCGAGACCCCGGCCGAAGGGGGCGGCGGGGTCTGGTGGTCGGCACTGGAGATGGACCGCGGCCTGCTCGCCCGCACGGCGGACGGCAAGGCCATGGGCACCGCCGCGTCCTACTCCTTCGAACTCACCCTGCCCGGCCAGAACCTCGTCCCGGCCCCCGGCGTGACCGCCGTCGGCGTCCTTCCCTCGCACCGGCGCCAGGGCGTGCTCAGCGCGATGATGCGGCACCAGCTCACCGACCTGCGGGCCCGCGGCGACTTCCTCTCGGTGCTGCTGGCCTCCGAGGCCCTGATCTACCGCAGGTTCGGCTACGGACCGGCGACCTACACGCAGCGGCTGACGGTGCCGCGCCACCGGGCGGCCCTCGCCCACCCCCGGGCGGGCGGAGCGGCCGGCGCCCCGGCGACCGGCTCGGTCGAGGTGCTGCGGCGTGCCGAGTGCGGCGAGATCCTGGAGCAGGTCTACGACCGTTACCGCCGCGCGCAGCCCGGCGCGCTGTCCCGGCCGCACCGCTGGTGGGCCCTGCGCGCGGGACAGCCCCCGATCGCGCCCAAGCCGCGCTACATCGCCGTCCACCGGGACTCCGACGGCGTCCCGGACGGCTACGCCAGCTACTCGGTCGACTCCGGCACCCTGACGGTCGACGAGACCATCACCGCCGACGACGCCGTCTTCACGGCCCTGGCCCGGTTCGTCCTCGGACATGACCTGGTCACTCAGGTCGTCTTCAAACATGTGCCGCCCGGGCACCCGTTGCGCTGGCAGCTCACGGACTTCCGGGCCGGCCAGGAGAGCGACCACACCGACTGGCTCTGGGTACGGCTGCTCGACGTCCCGCGGGCGCTCACCGCGCGCGGGTGGTTCACGGACGGCGAGCTCGTCCTCGAGGTCGACGACCCCTTCCTCGGCGAGCGGCACCGCTACCTGCTGTCCGTCCGGGACGGCAAGGCCGACTGCGTCCCGACGGGCCGGGCGCCCGACCTGTCCCTGGACATCGGCGACCTGGGCTCGGTCTACCTCGGCGGCACCGCACCGAGCACACTCGTGCGGGCCGGACACGTCCGGGCCCACCACCGCAGTGCGGCCGCCCTCGCCGACGCGTTCTTCGCGGCCGAGCGCACCCCGCACTGCCTGCACTGGTTCTGAGCCGCGGTCACAGCCGGAACGCCCTGGTCACCTCCTGGGTGAGGGCGTCCTCCGTCATGGCGGTGTCGACCGGGACGGCGCGCAGTCCCAGGCGCTCGGTCTCCGCCCGCAGGTGTTCGGTGAACAGGCCGTCGCGTTCGGCGAGGTTGCGGCCGGCCCGCTCCGGATCGCTGGTCCGCCACAGGAACCCTTCGCCGGGAGCCGAGCGGCTCCGGAAGGCAGCCCGGCGGAATTCGCGGGTCGGCAGGAGCCAGACCGCGTGCTCGGGAGCGGCCAGGAGCGGCCGCACGAGGTGCGGCAGCAGCCGAAAGCCCTCGACGACGACGCAGGGTTGCGGCGGCAGCCGCAGCAGGTCCTCGACGATCAGCCCGAAGCCCTCGCCGCGGAACCAGTGGAAGGTCTCCAGCATGACCTGCGGAGGCCGGTTCACCCATCGCTCGTCCATGTCCATCGCCAGGAAGGCGTGCAGGAAGGGGGCTTCGTCGGGTGTGGTCCGGGCGGCGTGGTCCGGCATCACGTCGTCGGTCGCGTACAGCCGCCAGCCATGACGGTCGGCGAGCCGGCGGGCGACCGTCGACTTGCCCGCCCCGCTCCCGCCGCCGATCCAGTAGACGTGCCGCAGTCGTGCGGCGAGTCCGGTCACGGGGCGCTGGAGAGCTGTCGGCGCACCCATTCCGGATCGGGGTTGGTGTGCGCCCGGCCCCCGACGACGACGGTCGGCACGGTCTCGTCGCCGCCGTTGGCGGCCCGCACCACCGCCGCTCCGGCGGGGTCGCGCCGGATGTCGACCCAGTGCAGCCGCCTCGCCCGACGGCCCAGCCGGAGCCGCAGGCGCACACAGTACGTACAGCCCGGCCGCCAGTAGACGACGGGCCGGCCGTCGGCGGTGCTGCGGCGCTGCGCCTCCTGCGCGTCGACCGACTTGGGGAAGATCAAGGGGGAGTTGACGGCCGCGAGCACCAGGAACACCAGCAGGACCACCGCGGCCTGGACGGGGCTGCCGTCGAGGGCGAGCTCCGCCGCCAGGGCCGCACCGCACAGCAGGATCAGCAGGGGCGGCAACCAAACGCGCGTCATGGTCACGCAGGCTACTCACGCACGCAGCGGCAGCACCACCGTCACCGTCGTGGGCCCGCCCACCGGACTGCTGATCTCCAGCGTGCCGTCGACCGTGCGGACGCGTTGCGCCAGCCCCGTCAGACCGCTGCCGGTCCCCTCCCGTGCTCCGCCGCGCCCGTCGTCACTGACGCCCAGCCGCAGGGCGCCGTGCTGCCCGGTGACTCTCAGCGCGGCGCGGCGGGCGCCGCTGTGCCGGATGACGTTGGTGAGCAGTTCGGCGGCGCAGAAGTAGGCGATCGTCTCGATGGCGGGGGTGGGCCGTTCGGGCACGTCGACGGCCAGCTCGACGGGGAGGGCGCTGCGCGCCGCGAGCGTGGCGAGGGCGTCGGGCAGACCGTCGTCGAGGGCGGGCGGATGGAGGCCGCGGGCCAGGTCGCGCAGCTCGGTCAGGGCCTCGGTGGCGTTGCGGTGCGCCAGGTCCACCAGCTGCCGCACCCGGCCGGGGTCGGCCACCGGATCGCCGTCGGCGCCCAGGCGTTCCCTGGCCATGTCCAGGCTCAGGGCCAGCGCGACGAGCCTCACCTGCGCCCCGTCGTGCAGGTCGCGTTCCAGGCGGCGCAGCAGGGCGGCCGAGTCGTCGACGGCGAGGGCACGGGTCTCCTCCAGGTCGCGTACCCGCTCGGCCAGTTCGCCGGGTCCGAGCAGGGCCCGCACCAGCCACCGGTCGACGGCGACCACGCCCCGCGTGACCCAGGGCGCCGTCAGCAGGGTGACCGCGCCGACGGCCGCCGCGACGAAGGTGCCGGCGAGAGAGGTGCTGTACGGTGCTCCCCCACCCACCGGGAGCGGGGCGATCGTCGGCATGTCCCGTTGGCCGAAGCGCAGGGGCGCGGAGAGGTCGATCAGACCGGTGAGCCACCAGCCGGCCGCGTACATGCCGAAGGTGGCGACGGGCAGCTTCACCAGGACGTACGCCACCGACCGCCAGCCCACCGCGTCCCGCAGCCGGGCGTCCAGCCGTGCGACCGCCCCTCCCGTCGGCCGGGTCCCGGCCGGCGCCGGCACACGCTCCCCCAGCAGCCCTGCGGCGAGCCGGCGGTGGACCTCGGAGAGGGCGCGCGCGAGGCCGATCGCCGTGACGATCAGCAGCAGGCCGAGGACGGCACCGAGGAGGGAGACGGTGAGGCCGGCGCCGAGGGCCAGGAACACGGCCACCGGGAGGAAGCCGGCCAGGGCGAGGGGAAAGCCGACCAGGCAGTAGGCGAGTTCGGCCCCGGCGCGGGCGGTGAGGGGAGCGCCGAGGACGTTCCGCAGGGCGGGCCCCGTCCGTGATGCGGGGTGCCCTGAGCCGGGGCCGGGCATCGGGCGGCTACGCATCCGGCCCCGCCGCCGACCCGCCGACGCCGGGCGGACGCTTCCAGCCGATCGTGGTCACGGACGCGACGCTACGGGCGTAGGCGCTCCGGCGGAACACGGCCGTCCCCCGTCCGGCCCGGGGGTTTTCCCCAGGCTGCCGAGCCGCTGTCGGCGGCCCGCGTTAGTCTGCGCGCATCGGATCACTGACGGCGCGGAAGGGGGCTCACCGCCCATGCTGATCGAACACCGCGGCCGGCGGCCGCTCGTGCCCGACTCCGCGTACGTGGCGCCCGGCGCGACCCTCTGCGGGGCGGTCGTCCTGGGTGAGGGCGCCCGGGTGCTGCACGGCGCCGTGCTGACGGCCGAGGACGGCGAGGTCCGCGTCGGCGCGCACACGGTGGTGATGGAACACGCCCTCGTGCGCGGACGCGCCCGGCATCCGGCCGTCGTCGGGGACGCCGTGCTGATCGGCCCGCACACCCATGTCAACGGCGCGGTCGTCGAGGACGAGGTCTTCGTCGCCACGGGCGCCTCGCTGTTCCCGGGCTCGGTGGCGGGCGCGGGAGCCGAACTGCGCATCAACAGCGTGCTGCACGTGGGCTCCCGGCTCGCGCCCGGCACCGTCGTCCCCATCGGCTGGATCGCCGCGGGCGACCCGGCACGGCTCTTCGCTCCGCACCAGCACGAGGAACTGTGGGAGGTGCAGCGCGAGTTGGACTTCCCGGGGACGGTGTACGGGGTGCCCCGAGGGACGTCGATGCGCGACATCATGACCCGTCAGAGCGCGTTCTACGGCGCCCATCTGGACGACCGGGTGCTCGACGACGAGTGACGGGCCGCCAATTCCCCCAATTCCCTTGCCGATTGGCATAGACCTGACCATGATCACCGACTAGGATCTGCCGCGCACCCCCTGAGAGCGCTCTCACCGTTCTGCTGTTCCACCCCCACCCTGCTGGAACAACGAAGGGGCACCCCCTTGAGACGCATCACATCCCTGCGCACCGGCCTGTCCGCGCTCCTCCTGCTCGGCACCTGGGCCACCGCGAGCAGCCTGCCCGCCTCCGCCGCGGACTCCCCCGCGCACTCCTCCTCCGAGGCACCCGCCTCCGCCTCCCTCCTGACCGCGATGCGGCACGACCTCGGCCTCACCGACGCGCAGGCCAGGAGCCGGCTGGCCGCCGAGAAGACCGCCACGGCCGTGGAACGCAAGGCCAAGCGGGCCGCGGGGGCCTCCTACGGCGGCTCCTGGTTCGACCCGGCCACCGGCAGGCTCACCGTCGCCGTCACCCGCGGCGCGAACACCGAGGCCGTCCGCGCGACCGGGGCGACCGTGAAGCTCGTGCGGCACAGCGCGCGACGGCTCGACGCGGCGAAGGCGCGCATCGACGCCCTGTCCGCGCCCGCCGGGGTCGGCAGCTGGCACGTCGATCCGAAGGCCAACAAGGTCGTCGTGGACGTCGCCGCCGCACACCGTGATGACAACGATGTCCGAGCGTTCCTGGCCCGTGCCCGCCAGGCCGGGCCCGTCAGCGTCGAGGAGTCCGGCGGGGCGCCGCGCACCTTCGCCGCCGGGACCGTGGGCGGCGACCCCTACTACACGGGCAACGTCCGCTGCTCCATCGGCTTCTCGGTGTACGGCGGCTTCATCACCGCCGGGCACTGCGACCAGCACACCGGCGCGGTGTACGGCTGGGACCACTCCTACATAGGCAACTTCCAGGGCTCCTCGTTCCCGGACAACGACTACGCCTGGGTGAACGTCGGCAGCGGCTGGTGGACCGTCCCGGTCGTGCTCGGCTGGGGCACCGTCTCCGACCAGCTCGTCCGCGGCTCGGCCGAGGCCCCGGTCGGCGCCTCGATCTGCCGCTCCGGCTCCACCAGCCACTGGCACTGCGGCACCGTCCTGGCCAAGAACGAGACGGTCAACTACAGCCAGGGCGCCGTCTACCAGATGACGAAGACGAGCGTGTGCGCCGAGCCGGGCGACTCCGGCGGCTCCTTCATCAGCGGTGACCAGGCACAGGGCGTCACCTCCGGCGGCTGGGGCAACTGCAGCTCCGGCGGAGAGACCTGGTACCAGCCCGTCAACGAGATCCTCAACCGGTACGGGCTGACGTTGCACACGGCCTGATCCCCGCACGCCGGCGCGGGCTCCCGGGTGGGACCGGTGCGACTCCCGGCCCACCCCGGAGCCGCGGGAACTCATCAGGAAGCCCGCGCCGGCGTCGCCCCCGACGTCGAGAAATTCGCGTGCCCTCCGCGAGGCGCCGCCGCTACCCTCGACGCCATGATCACGCTTTCGCCTCAGCGCCGGATGATGCCCCGCTCACGGGGCTGCTGAGCGCGTACGCGTACCGAATCCGAGGCCCCGGGACGGGGCCTCGACGTGTTGTGCGCACCCGGCCCCGCCACCCGGTGGGAGGGCACATGAGCACCCGACGGCACTACATCACCACGACCATTCCGTACGTCAACGCACGCCCGCATCTGGGCTTCGCCCTGGAGCTGGTGCAGGCGGACACGCTGGCCCGCCACCGGCGCCTGAGGGGTGACCGGGTGCGGCTGCTGACCGGCACCGACGACAACTCCCTGAAGAATGTCCTGGCCGCCGAGGCGGAAGGCGTGGACGTCCGGACGCTGGTCGACTGCAACGCCGACGCGTTCGCCGCGCTGCGGACCCCGCTGGCACTGTCGACCGACGACTTCATCCGCACCAGCAGCGACCCGCGCCACCGGGTCGGCGTGGAGCGCCTGTGGCGGCGGTGCGCCGCGGCGGGCGACCTGTACCGCAAGGAGTACTCGGGTCTGTACTGCGTGGGCTGCGAGCAGTTCTTCACCGAGGACGAGCTGGTCGACGGGCGGTGTGCCGAGCACGGCACGGCACCGCAACGCGTGGCGGAGGAGAACTGGTTCTTCCGGCTGTCCCGCTATGCCGGCCGGCTCCAGGAGCTGATCTCCGGGGGCGCCCTGCGGGTGGAGCCCGCCGCCCGCCGCAACGAGGTCCTCGCGTTCCTCGCGGGTGGCCTGCGCGACTTCTCCGTCTCCCGCTCCCACACACGCGCCCGCGGCTGGGGCATCCCCGTGCCCGACGATCCGAGCCAGGTCGTCTACGTGTGGTGGGACGCCCTGGGCAACTACGTCACCAGCCTCGGCTACGGCACCGACGACCCCGCGTACGAGCAGTAATGGGTGACCGGCGAACGCCGAACACATCTGGTGGGCAAGGGCGTTGTTCGCTTCCACGCGGTGTACTGGCCGGCCGTGCTGCTGTCTGCGGGGCTACCGCTGCCCACCGACGTCCTCGTCCACGACTACCTCACCGTGGACGGCCGCAAGATCAGCAAGTCGGGCGGTGCCGACGTCGATCCGGTGGCCCTGGTCGACGCCTTCGGCACGGACGCGGTGCGCTGGTGGCTGCTGCGCGAGGTCCCCCGTGTCGGGGACGCCGACTTCACCCGTGACCGGCTCGCCGCACGCGCCGACGCCGACTTCGCCGGCGGCCTGGGCAACCTGGTCCACCGCGTCGTGACCATGGTCCACCGGTATCGCGGCGGCGTGGTGCCCGCCCTGGGCGGTGACCGGTTCGCCGTGGCCGCGCTGCTGCGAGCGTGCGCGGCGGCGCCCGGCGGGATCGACGCCGCACTGGCGGACCACGACTTCCGCCGGGCCGTGCAGGCCGCCTGGAACATCGTGGAGGAGGCCAACCGCTGCATCGACGCCACCCGCCCCTGGGAGCTCGCCCGGGCGGAGCGGCAGGGCAACGCCGCCGCGGCCGAACGCCTCGACGCGGTCCTCGCCGCCCTGGTCACGGGCTGCCGGGTGCTGGGTGAGGAGCTCCGGCCGTTCGTCCCCGAGGCGGCGGCACGGATCGCGGAACGGGTGAGCGCCGTGGACGGCGTACTGCCGCCCACACGCCCCCTCTTCGCCCGCCTGCGGCAGGGCGCGCGGTGAGCGTGGACCGCGGCTAGGTCCTGTCGTTTGTATCAGGTCGGCTGTCGGGGGCAGTGCGTCATGGCCGACCCGAGCGGGGTCTGGTGCGTGCGGCTGCAAGGCGGAGGAGGGAGTCGACGCGATGGGGGTCCCCCCGCTCGAGCGAAGCCGAGAGTGGGGGAGTCGGCGAGTGACGACAACGCGGCTGAGGGTGCCCCCTCTGGGGGAGTGCGTGCCAGGCCCCGCGACGCCGAGCCGATCCAAACGACAGGGCCTGGGGCAGCATCACGAGCTTCCCCTCGGCCCGGTCGTCCTCCATGTGGCGGTGGGCGGCGGCGATGTCAGGTCCAGCACGAGGTCGGGGCCCTCGGGCCAGATCTCGTGCAGGCCCTTCGCCGGCGGCTCCCCGTCGTCGAGGACCACGTGGTCGACGCCGGCCGCGGTGAGCGCGTCCGCCCTGTCGGGCCGCCGGGTCGTGGCGGCCGTCTCCAGGCCGTGCCCGGCGGCGATGGACGCGACCGCCATCTCCCCCTCGTCGAGACGTGGTCACACTCGACGGTGAGGGACCGGGCCCCCACGGCGGCCCGGGGTTTCAGCGGGCGAGCCGCTTGCGCAGGCGTCGCTTCGAGGTCCGCGCCCACACCTCCGGCAGTTGCCGCTCGCGTTCGGCGGCCGCGGCCTGCTCCTGGCCGTACAGCAGCCCCCAGGTGAAACCGGGCTCTCCGGCGGCGTGCGCGGCCACGGCCTGCTTCCGCAGGCTGTCACGGGCCACGACGCTGTCCTGGTGGTCCCCGAGGACCTTCTGGACGGCCTTCACGCGTTTGCCGAACCGCTTGGCGGGCTTGCCGAGCGAGGCCCGCGCCGGTTCGGTGGCGTAGCGCGTCTTCTTGGCGGCCTTGCGGGCCTCGTGCAGGGCCACGTCGAGGTCCTTGCCCGGCGGCAGGTCCAGCGCGTGCGTCACGCGCGCGGCGAGGCGGTCGTACTCCTTGAGGATCGCCTTGGGCATCGCCTTGCTCGGCTTGCGGGCCGCCTTGCGGCGCACCGGGGGCTGCTGCGTCAGCGCGGCGAGCGCGTCCAGCAGGGCGAGATAGCGCGGCGAGTTCAGGGCGTCGAGGGTGCGCCGGCGCGCCTCGGCGGTGCCCGCGACGTGCCACGCCTTCAGCCGGGCGGCCACGGGCCCGAGGACCAGCTCGGGGGTTGAGGCCTCGACGCGTCCGCGGAGGCGTTCCTCGAGGACCTCGTGGTCGCGCGCCTCGGCCAGCTCCCCGCCCAGCCACTTCAGCTCCCGGCGGATCGGATCGGTGACCGCCCGGTCCAGCACGGACCGGTACGACCGCAGGACGCTGCGCAGCCTGCGGCAGGCGACGCGGAACTGGTGCACCGCGTCGGGCAGGTCGCGCCGCACGGCGGGATCGAGGTCCACGAGGGCGCGTACCTGCTCGTCGACGTACCGCAGGACCTCGTCGCCCGCCGAGCCGGGGACGACCTTCTCGGCACGGGCGTCCGGCAGGCGCGGCGCGCCGAGACCCGTCTCCTCCAGCGCCCGGGCCAGCTTGGACGAGTGAGGCGCCCGCTCGATGCCGCTCTTGCGCAGCGCCTTGTCCACGCGGTCCAGGACCGCGGGGTCGGCGCCCTCGGCGAGCTCGACCTCCATCTCGGTCCAGGCGGCCAGCGTGGTGGTGGCGCCGAGCGACTCGGCGTGGACGCTGTCGATGGTCAGCTCGGCCAGCTTCTCGTCGTCGCGGCCGAGGAGGTCGCGTGTGCTGCGGGTGGAGCGGACGCGGACCACGGGGGCCAGCGGCGCCCCGCGGGTCCGGGAGAGGGCCAGGGCGCGCAGGTCGTCCGGGATCGTCTGGGACACCGGGGCCTGGACCTCCTCCCGGCTGTCTCCGGGCAGGGGCAGCTTCAGGTGCCAGCCGGCATCGTGGCCGCCCGTCCTGCGCCGCAGCGTGGCGGACGCGCCGGCCAGGCGCAGGTCCTCGGTGTCGTGGTACACGGCGTCCAGGTCCTCGGACCCCCGCTCCACGACCGACACGACGCCGTCCACGCCGGTGAGCTCGCGGAGCCAGGCGGTGTCGCCGGCCGGCGGAGCGGCGTACTTTCGCTCGGTCTCACGCTTCGACTGGGTCATACATGTCGCGTGGCCGCATCGTGGCCGCTCAAACACCTTTCGGCCCTCTCGCGCGCGGCCGATCGTGCCGCTCGGGCGGGAAGCGGGCCGGCGGACGGCGCGTTCAGCGGGGTGTCCTGGCGAAGACGTACGGCGCGGCGACGAACGTGCTGTGGTGGTCCGCCGCGCGCAGGGCGGCGGTGAGGCGCTCGCGCGGTTTGAGGCCGAGCCCGGCCGTGGCGTGCAGGGCGCCCAGCGCCAGGTCGTCGCCGCAGCCCACGGCGGCGTAGCCCTCGGCGCGCTCACCGACCTGATAGTCGTCGTGGATCTCGAAGAGGCGGCCGTGGACGCCGACGAGGAAGGAGCCCGCCTGTTCCTGTTCGGAGTCCTTGCGGGCCCATCCGCCGTCCTTGAGGCAGGTACGGACGGCGTCGACGAAGGTGGTGACCATGAAACGGTCGAGGTCGCCCTCGGGGTGCGGGGCCTTGAAGGCGTGGTGCAGGAGCTGACCCATGCGGAACGAGGTGGTGAAGCCGAGGACGTAGGGGCCGTTGGTGAAGACCTTCGGGTCGCGGCGGATGGTGAGCTGGGACCCGCTGCTGCCCGCGGAGTCGCCCGCGAGGTGGACGCGCCGACGATGGACCAGGCCGACGATGACGGTCAAGTCACCACCTCCACATACGTGTTGGGACTTTGCGGTGCTCCATGGTCCGGTTCTGCCCGCCGGCCGGGCGGATCTACCGCTTCCGCGCCCTTCCCGGATGCGAACCCCGCCCTTGTCCGCGCCGCCGGACCTCACCTAGCCTGAGTTTGTGCCGCAAATAAACAAAGCCCGTTCGCACAGCGCCGTGCCGGGCCCCCGAAGCGACCTCGTCCGGCTCCGTGTCGTCCTCACGGTCTTCTTCGCCCTCGACGGCTTCGTCTTCGCCGGCTGGGTCGTCCGCATCCCCGCGATCAAACAGCAGACCGGGGCCTCCGCCAGCGCCCTCGGCCTGGCCCTCCTCGGCGTCTCCGCCGGCGCGGTCGTCACGATGATGCTCACCGGCCGCCTCTGCCGACGCTTCGGCAGCCACCCGGTGACCGTGGTCTGCGGCGTCCTGCTGTCGCTGAGCGTCGCGCTGCCCCCGCACACCCACTCGGCACTCGCCCTGGGTCTCGTCCTGCTCCTCTTCGGCGCCGCCTACGGCGGCATCAACGTCGCCTTCAACAGCGCGGCCGTCGACCTCGTCACCGCCCTGCGCCGGCCGATCATGCCCAGCTTCCACGCCGCGTTCAGCCTGGGCGGCATGCTCGGTGCCGCCCTCGGCGGGCTGGTCGCCGGGCACCTCTCCCCCGCATGGCATCTCTTCGGCCTGACCCTCCTCGGGCTGCTGGTGACCGCCGTCGCCGGACGCGCCCTGCTGCGCATCGAGCCGCCGCGCCCCCCTGACCGGCCGGACGGCGCCCCGCACGACGGCACACGCCCGCCGGACGCACGGACCCGCGGCCTGGTCGTCGTCTTCGGTCTCATCGCCCTGTGCACGGCTTACGGCGAGGGCGCCATGGCCGACTGGGGCGCCCTGCACCTGGAACAGGACCTCGGCGGCTCCGCCGGGGCCGCGGCCCTCGGGTACTCCTGCTTCGCGCTGGCCATGACGGCCGGGCGGCTGACCGGCACGACCCTGCTGGAACGGCTCGGCCGCACCCGTACCGTCGTCGTCGGCGGCACCACCGCCGCGGCCGGCATGCTGACCGGCGCCCTGGCGCCCTCCCTGTGGGCGGCCCTGATCGGTTTCGCCGTCACCGGGCTGGGCCTCGCCAACCTCTTCCCTGTCGCCGTCGAACGCGCGGGGACCCTCGCGGGCCCCAGCGGGGTGGCGATCGCCTCCACCCTCGGCTACGGCGGCATGCTGCTCGGCCCGCCGGCCATCGGTTTCATGGCGGACTGGTTCTCGCTTCCCGCCGCGCTGACCAGCGTCGCGGCGCTGGCCGCGGTCGCCGCGCTCATCGGTCTCGTGACGCGGCGCGCGACGACGCGCTGACCCTGGCCGGCCGTACCGGGCGCGCTCAGCGGTCCCGCAGTCGTACGAGGTGATACAGCACCGGCATCGCGGTGGTGTGGTTCTCCCGGAGCGTGGGCCGCAGGAAGCGGTAGAAGCTCGGCTTGCCGAACTGCCGCAACGCGGCGGCGGGCAGGCTGAGGTCCCAGCGGGCGTGACCCACGTGGGTGTAGGGCGAGGCATCGGAGTCGAGGGGTTCGAGCAGCAGCGCGTTGTCCAGGCCGGTCTCCGCGGCGTACCAGCCGGTGAGGTGCTCCCAGAGCTCGGCGACGCGGCGCGGGTCCTCACCGGCGAGGTAGTGGAAGAGGAACAGCCCCTGCCGGGTGCGGTCGACGTCGGCCACGCACTTGCCGCAGCGGGCGGTGAGCACCCGCACCTCCCGGCCATGGTGTTCGAGGCGTCGGAGCAGGTCCCGGAAGGCGACGGCGCGCTGCACGGCCGGAATGTCCTGCGGCGTTCTGGTCTCCACCAGGACGGCCACGTCGTGCGGGGCGCGGGGCGGGCCGTCGGGCGGGATCCAGCCGATCGGCGGCGCCGCGGCGGCCGCCCGGTACACGCTGGCCCGCTTGACCTCGGCCAGGCTGGCCAGGTCCTCGGCCTCGGCGCGCAGCATGTCGAGCAGGAGCATCCGGTCCCGGTTGTGGCCCGGCCTGCCGAGGCCGGGCGCCGGCGGCCGGAGCGTCGCAGCGAGATGGACGTAGCCCGACGGCGGCGGCTCGACGAGCGAGGCCGGACGGAACTTCGGGCGGGGATGGACGAGGGTGACGCTCATGGGATCTCCCGCGGGGCGGTGTCTTCCCTGGCGTCGTAGCACCTACCCGATGGCCGCCGCCTCACGCCCTCACCCCCCGGGTTCTCGCTGCCGGTAACGTCCGCCTCCGCAGGTCGATCCCGACACGACACGAGTGGTGGCGTGGAACAGCCCGGCGTCCACGACTGGGTCCCGGGCCGCTTCGCGGTGGAGGTGGCCGAGGACGAGGCGCACGTCCCGCAGTTGCGGATCACGGTGGAACCGGCCCCCGGCAGGGACGGTGACCCGGCCCTGATCGCCCGTGCCGTGCGCGAGCAACTGCGGCGTCCGAACAGTGAGTTCGCGAACTACGTCCCGACTCCCGGCAGTTGCCTCGGGTCCGGCTGCGGGACTTCGGCGACCCCGAGTACGTCCCGCCGGGGTCAAGCACCGCCACTCGCGCGGCTGATGGGGTACGGGCCAGGACGGCGGGTGTCGTGCGCCGCGCCTCCGTGCCGTCCCGGACGGCCGCCCTTTGCGGGCCGCCCGGGACGGTCGAAAATGCCTGCGCTCCGCGCCCCCGGCCGACGTACTCTGACCTCCGCTGTCTGCCGAGGGAGAACACATGGGGATCCGTAGCCTGACCCGTGGCGAAGCCGAGCGACGGGCCGCGCTGCTCACGGTCGAGCGGTACGACCTGGAGATCGATCTCACCGCTCTGCCCACCGGGCCGGAGATCCGCTGCGTCTCCACCGTCACCTTCACCTGCCACGAGCCCGGCGCCGACACCTTCGTCGACTGCGCGGCCCAGGTGAAGGGCGCCACGCTGAACGGCGCCGCCCTCACCCCCGGCGACGACGGCCGCATCCCGCTGCCCGCCCTGGCCGGGCACAACGTGCTGCGCGTGGAGAGCGTCCAGTCCGACACGGCCGCCGGCCCGGGTGTGCACCGGGCCGTCGACCCCGCGGACGGCGAGGTCTATGTGTGGATGAGCTTCGAGCCGGACGAGGCCCGGTTCGTGTGGGCCTGCTTCGACCAGCCCGACCTCAAGGCGCCGCACGCCTTCACCGTCACGGCACCGGCCGCCTGGACCGTCACCAGCAACTCCGGTGACGCCCGCGTCGAGGACCTGGGCGCGTCCCGGCGCTGGGCCTACCCGGACACCCCGCCGCTGTCGGTGTACAACACCGTCGTCAACGCGGGCCCCTTCCACGAGATCCGCCGCGAGGCCGACGGCCACGACCTGGGCCTGTACGCCCGCCGCTCGCTCGCCGAGGTCCTCGACCGGGACGCCGACGAAATCTTCACCCTCACCCGCCAGGGCCTCGCCTTCTACGGCGAGGCCTTCGCCATGCCGTTCCCGCAGCGCCGCTACGACCAGGTCTTCATGCCGGAGTTCGGCGGCGCGATGGAGAACTACGGCTGCGTGACCTGGTCGGACGCCTTCCTGCGGCGGTCCGAACCGACGCCCGCCGAGCGGGAGTTGCTCGCCCTGGTACTGCTGCACGAGATGGCGCACATGTGGTTCGGCAACATCGTCACCATGCGCTGGTGGGACGACCTGTGGCTGAACGAGGCGTTCGCGGAGTTCGCCTGCCACTGGGCCGCCGAGGGCGCCACCCGCTACACCGACGCGTGGGCGGCCCATCTGGCGGGCAACAGGCTCAGGGCGTATCTGGCCGACCAGGGTCCCGCCTCGCACCCGATCCACCAGCCCATCCACGACGTCGCCCAGGCCGCGTCCATCTTCGACAGCATCACCTACCCCAAGGGCGCGGCCGTCCTGCACCAGCTGATGACGTACGTCGGCGAGGACCGCTTCCGGGCGGGCATGGCCGCCTACTTCGCCCGCCACGCATGGGGCAACACCTCGCTGCAGGACCTCGTCGACTCTCTCGCCGAGGCCGGTGGGCGCGACCTGGACGCCTGGCGCGCCGCCTGGCTGGAGCGGGCGGGCACCGACCGGTTCTCCCTGGAGCGGGAGGGCGAGAGCGTGACGGTGGTGGCCGCCGGCACCCCGCGTCCGCAGGTGCTGGCGGTCGGTGCGTACCACGGGAAGGGCGGTGCCGGCGAGGCGCTGGAGCGCGCCGCGCTGGTCCGCGTCGAGGTGACCGGGTCCCGCACCCCGGTGACCGGCCTGCCGCCGGCCGCGGACGTCCTGCTCGTCAACGACGACAACCTCACCTTCGCCACCACCCGCCCCGACCCCGCGACGAGGGACGCCTTCTTCGACACGGCGGCGCGGCTGCCCACGGCCGTCTCCCGGGGCGTGGCCGTGGCCGCGGTGTGGGACATGCTGATCACCGGCGAGGCCACAGCGGCGGAGGCCGGGCGGTGCGTCACCGTGGTCCTGTCGGCCGAGACGTCCGACGCGGTGATCGAGCCGTATCTGGACCTCGCGGCGAACATCGCCGAACTGTGGGCGCCGTCAGCAGAACGCGCCCGGCTGACGGCGGCCGTGGCCGCGGCCTGCCGGGACCTCGCCGCGGACCCCGGCCGCCGGCAGGTGGCGCTGCGCGGTCTGGCCCGCACCGCGACGGGCCCGGAGGATCTGGAGTGGCTGCGCGCACAGGCCGGGGACGACGTGGACCTGCGCTGGCGTGCGCTGGTCCGCGAGGCGGAGCTGGGCGGGGACGTCGCCGCCGAGACCGCGCTGCTGCTCGAACGCGACCCGGACCCCGACGCCGGGGTCCGCGCCCTGGCCGTACGCGCGGCCCAGCCGGACGCCGCCGCGAAGGCCGAGGTCTGGCAGCGGCTGGCCGTGGACCGCGAGGTCCCCGTCTCCGCGGTCGGCCAGATCGCGGGGGCCTTCTGGCGCCCGGGTCAGGACGACCTGCTGGCCCCCCACACCCGGCTCTACCTGGAGTCGATCCCCCGGCTGCACATCGGCGGAATGATCCCGGCGATGGGCTACACCCGGTACCTGCTCTCGCCGTACGCCGTGGATGCCGGCTACCTCGACCAGGCCCGGCAGGCCTCCGCCGAGGCGCCCCCGGTCGTCCGCACCACCGTGCTGGAACGCTCGGACGCCATCGCCCGCATGCTGCGCACCCGCGCCGGGACCGCCTGAGGGACCACGGCACCCGTCGCCCCACCATGATGGCGGCTCCCGGGGCCCCCGGCTCGACGCCCGCCCCGTACCACCCGACCACGCCCGCCCGGTCGAACGGCGGGGATTCGATCGCTCCCCGCCGGTCCAGCCCCCGCCGCACCACCGGCGCCCGGACGCCGAGGTCGGGGATGTCGAGGCGCAGCGGCAGCGCGTTACCCGGCCGCCGTCCGCTCAGGGGCTCCCCGCGGCGACGGCGGCCGGGGCGCGGAGCATGAACACGTCGACCGCGTCCTCGCGCTGCGACACGAACCCGAAGCGTTCGTAGAGGCGGCGGGCCGGGCTGCCCCGCAGGACGTTCAGGCGGACGGGCACGCCGGCGCGGTCGCACCGCCCGAGCAGTTCGCGCAGCACCGCCGATCCGACACCGCGGCCCTGGAGAGACGGGACGAGGAGGAAGTGCTCCAGCCAGTGCGCGTCCTCGGCGGGACGGAGGGCCACGCAGCCGGCGAACGCGCCGTCGGCCTCGATGACCCAGGTGTGCTCCGGTGCGAACGCGTCCCGCAGCCGCTGCCGCACCCGGTGCTCGTCGTACCGCCCGAGCCGCTCCAGATCCGGGCGCATCACCACGGCCCGCAACTCCGCCGCGGCCTCGACGTCCGCCCGCGTCGCCGGCCGCAGTCCCCAGTCCACCATGATCACCACGCTATCGGGACGGCCGGTCCGGCGCGGAAGCGTCCCACATCTAGGACCGGGACCGGCCTACTGGCCGCCTACCGTCGGCGTCGTCCGAGCGACCTCCTCGAAAGGACCGCCATGTCCGAGCCGCGCAACCACGCCCCGGAGGGCTACACGACCGTCGCGCCCTGGGTCGTCACCGAGGACACGGGGGCCTTCCTCGACTTCGTCAGCCACGCGTTCGGGGGCGAGGAGCTGGCGCGGGTGGCGACCGAGAGCGGGGCGATCGGTCATGCCGAGATCCGCGTCGGCGACACGGTGGTGCTGGCCTTCGACCGAAGCCCCGACTGGCCGGTCATGCCGAGCCTGCTGCGGGTGTTCGTCGCGGACGCGGACGAGGCGTTCTCGCGGGCCGTCGAGGCGGGCGCCAAGGTCGTCACTCCCCTCGCCGACGACGCCTTCGGTCAGCGCGGAGGACGCGTCAAGGATCCCTTCGGCACCATCTGGTGGGTGGTCGCCCGCGTCGAGGACGTATCCGAGGACGAGATGTGGAAACGGCTGCGGGAACCCGGGTACGCCGAGGTCATGCGCGTGGCCCAGGAGACGTTCGACGCCGAGGTCAGCGGCCGGAGCCAGGGGCGCGGCAGCGCGCCCGTGCGGACGACCGGCTGACGCAGCGGTTGCCCTCGGCCGCGCTCCGTGCGGCACACTCCCCTCATGGAGACAGTGGAGTTCCTGCGGACCCTGGACCGGGAGGGCCGACTGCTGGCCGTGGCCGCCGAGCGGGCCGGCACGCATGCCAAGGTGCCGACGTGTGCGGACTGGACGGTGCGGGACCTGCTGCGCCACACCGGGGTGGTGCACCGGTGGGCGGCCGGTTTCGTCGGCGAGGGGTACGGCTCCCCCCGCCCCATGGGCGAGCCGCCCGAGCTCGACGGCCCCGAACTGCTCGAGTGGTTCCGTGCGGGGCACCGGCGTCTCGTCGACACCCTCGCCGCCGCCCCGTCCGACCTGGAGTGCTGGCACTTCCTGCCCGCGCCGTCACCGCTCGCGTTCTGGACCAGGCGGCAGGCGCACGAGACGACGGTGCACCGGATCGACGCCGAGGCGGCAGGGGGCGGGGCGTTCGGCGACATCGCCCGCGAGTTCGCCGCGGACGGTGTCGACGAACTATTGAGGGGGTTCCACGCCCGCGCCAGGAGCAAGGTCCGCAGCGAGGAGCCCCGGGCCCTGCGGGTGCGGGCGACGGACGTCGACGGCGCGGTGTGGACCGTACGCCTGTCCGCGCAGCCTCCTGTGACCCTGCGGGACGACAGCGGTGCCGCGGACTGCGAAGTGGCCGGGTCTGCCGCGCGGTTGTACCTGGCCCTGTGGAACCGGGTGCCCTTTCCGGGCGTGACCGGCGACGCCTCGGTCGCCGCGCTGTGGCACGCGAGGTCCGCCATCGTCTGAGGAACGGGGCCCCCGGCCCGCCGGCCTCCTCGGAACGCCCTCAGCCCGCCAGCATCTTCGTCAGGACCGCGCGCTGTACCGGCAGCACCTCGCCGTGCAGCGCGCGCCCCTTGTCGGTGAGTGCCACCCGTACGCCCCTGCGGTCCTCGGCGCACATGGCGCGGTCGACCAGACCGTCCTTCTCCAGCCGGGCGATCAGGCGGGACAACGCGCTCTGGCTCAGGTGGACCCGCTCGGCGATCTCCTGCACGCGGTAGGCGCAGGAGTCCCCCGACAGCACGTCGAGCACCTCGAAGTCGCTGGCGCACAGGCCGTGTCCGTGCAGTGCGCGGTCGAGTTCGCACTGGGTGCGGGCATGCAGCGCGAGGATGTCCCGCCACTGGTCCACGAGCGCCTGCTCGGCCTTCTTCGCCGCCATGAGCGCACCGTAGCAGAGAAACGATTTCATTGCATCGGAATTAAATGCGTTTGCATTCGATGCACACGCATGTAGTGTCTGTGGGCATGACCTCTCCGCTCACCAACCCCGCGGCCCCGGTGTCGGCGGTCCGCTGGACCCCGCGACTGTGGGGCACCCTGCTGGTGCTGTGCGCCGCGATGTTCCTGGACGCCCTCGACGTGTCGATGGTCGGCGTCGCCCTGCCGTCCATCGGCTCCGACCTCGGCCTGTCCACCTCGACCCTGCAGTGGATCGTCAGCGGCTACATCCTGGGGTACGGCGGTCTGCTCCTGCTCGGCGGCCGCACCGCCGACCTGCTCGGCCGCCGCCAGGTCTTCCTGATCGCCCTGGGCGTCTTCGCGCTCGCCTCGCTGCTGGGCGGTCTCGTCGACTCCGGCCCGCTGCTGATCGCCAGCCGGTTCATCAAGGGACTCAGCGCCGCCTTCACGGCACCGGCGGGCCTGTCCATCATCACCACGACCTTCGCCGAGGGCCCCCTGCGCAACCGCGCCCTGTCGATCTACACCACCTGCGCGGCCACCGGCTTCTCCATGGGCCTGGTCCTCTCCGGCCTGCTGACGGAGGCCAGTTGGCGCCTGACCATGCTGCTGCCCGCGCCGATCGCCCTGATCGCGCTGCTGGCCGGCCTCAGGCTGCTGCCACGCAGCGAACGCGAGAAGGACCACAACGGCTACGACATCCCCGGCGCCGTCCTCGGCACCGCCTCGATGCTGCTGCTGGTCTTCACCGTCGTCCAGGCTCCCCAGGCCGGCTGGGCCTCGGCCCGCACCCTGCTGTCCTTCCTGGCCGTCGCCGTCCTGCTGACGGTGTTCGTCCTGGTCGAGCGCCGCTCCCCCGGCCCGCTGATCCGGCTCGGCGTCCTGCGCTCCGGCAGCCAGATCCGCGCCCAGCTCGGCGCGCTGGCCTTCTTCGGCTCGTACGTCGGCTTCCAGTTCCTGACCACCCTCTACATGCAGTCGCTGCTGGGCTGGTCGGCGCTGCACACGGCGCTCGCCTTCCTGCCCGCCGGCGCACTGGTCGCGGTGTCCTCCACCAAGGTCGGCTCGATCGTCGACCGCTTCGGCACCCAGCGGCTGATCGCGGCCGGCTTCGCCCTGATGGTGCTCGGGTACGCGCTGTTCCTGCGCGTCGATCTCGACCCCGTCTACGCCGCCGTGATCCTGCCGTCGATGCTGCTCATCGGCGCGGCCTGCGCACTGGTCTTCCCCTCGCTCAACATCCAGGCCACGAACGGCGTGCAGGACCACGAGCAGGGCATGGTCTCCGGCCTGCTCAACACCTCCGTGCAGGTGGGCGGCGCGATCTTCCTGGCCGTCGTGACCGCGGTGGTGACCGCCCACACCCCGGAGCACGCCACCGCCCAGAACGTGCTGGACAGCTACCGCCCCGGCTTCCTGGTCGTCACCGGGGTCGCGGTGGCCGGCCTGCTCATCACCCTCACCGGCCTGCGCACCCGCCGGCCGGCCCACTCGGTGGTCGTCGCCAAGTCCACCTCCCTGGAGGCGGATCGCGTACCCGTACGCGACTAGGGGGAGCCTCCACGAGTGCGCCCGGCGGGAGTTGGTTGCCCGCCGGGCGCACCGGTGTGAGACTGCACGGATGGACGGGCACGGGGGACGGCCGCACAAGGCCGAGCGGGACGCACTGACCGTCGAGGTCGGATACGCGCTGGTCAGCGCGGTCTTCCTGGCCGGGGTGGTGTTCGCGGCCGTCGCCGGTCCGGCGTTGTTCCTCGACCTGCCCGGCCTGCTGGCGGCGCTGCTGCTGCAGGTCGGCCTGGCGCTGGCACCGATCGTGTTCGTCGTCCGGGTCGTGTGCGTCCTGGTGGACTTCCGGCGTGCGGCTCAGCCCAGCCAGCCCGGCCGGACCAGCCCCGACTCGTAGGCCAGCACCACCAGTTGGGCCCGGTCCCGGGCGCCGAGCTTGACCATGGTGCGGCTGACGTGGGTCTTCGCGGTGAGCGGGCTGACGACCAGGCGGCGGGCGATCTCCTCGTTGGACAGGCCGATGCCGACCAGCGCCATCACCTCCCGCTCCCGCTCGGTGAGTTCGGCGAGGCCGTCGACGGCGGCGGGCTCCTTCGAACGGGCGGCGAACTCGGCGATCAGCCGACGCGTCACCCCGGGCGAGAGCAGGGCGTCCCCCTCGACCACCGCCCGCACAGCACGCAGCAGTTCCTCCGGTTCGGTGTCCTTGACCAGGAAGCCCGAGGCACCCGAGCGGATCGCCTCGAAGACGTACTCGTCGAGTTCGAAGGTGGTCAGCATGACCACCTTCACCTCACCCAGAGCGGAGTCCCCGGTGATGCGGCGGGTCGCGGCCAGACCGTCCAGCGCCGGCATGCGGATGTCCATCAGGACGACTTCGGGGCGCAGTTCGCGCACCTTGCGCAGCGCCTCCTCGCCGTCCGCGGCCTCCCCGGCCACCTCGATGTCCGGCTGCGCGTCGAGCAGCGCCCGGAAGCCTGCCCGTACCAGTGACTGGTCGTCGGCGAGCAGTACACGGATCACCGGTCGTCCTCCTTGGCCGCGGGCTTCAACGGCAGTACGGCGAGCACCCGGTAGCCGCCGTCGGGGCGCGGGCCCGCCTCGATCGTGCCACCCAGGGCGGCGGCCCGCTCCCGCATTCCGGCCAGGCCGTTGCCGCTGCCGCCGGCGTCCGCGCCGGTGGCGGGCCCGTCGTCGTCGACCCGCAGCCGCAGCGTCCCGGTTTCGTGACCGACCCGCACCCGCGCGTGCCGCGAGCCGGAATGCCGTACGACGTTGGTGAGCGCCTCCTGCACGATGCGGAACGCCGCCAGGTCCGTGCCGGGCGCGAGCCGCGGCGGCTCGCCCTCCACGTCCACCGTCAGACCGGCACTCGCGGCCTGCTGCACCAGCTCGGGCAGCCGGTCCAGGCCAGGGGCGGGCGCGCGCGGCGCGTCTCCGGGTGTGCGGAGCGTGTCGAGGACCTGGCGGACCTCGCCGAGCGCCTCCTTGCTGGCGTCCTTGATGGTCGTGAGCGCTGTGCGCGCCTGCTCGGGGTCGGTGTCGAGGAGGGCCAGACCGACGCCCGCCTGCACGTTGATCACCGAGATGCTGTGCGCGAGGACGTCGTGCAGTTCGCGGGCGATGCGCAGCCGCTCCTCGTCGGCCCGCCGGCGTGCCGCCTGCGCCCGCTCGGCCCGGTCGCGGGCCCACTGCTCCCGGCGGACGCGCGCGAGTTCCGCCAGCGCCACGATCGCCGCCACCCACGCGGCGATCACGCCCTCCTGCGCCCAGGAGGCGGCGTGGTCCCCGGCCGGCGGCAGCCACCGGTACAGCCAGTGCGCGACCAGCACATGCCCCACCCACAGCATGCCGACCGCACCCCAGGCCGCCCTGCGGTGCCCTTCGACGACGGCACTGAAGCAGGCCACGACCACGGTCAGGAACACGGGCCCGTACGGATACCCCGCGCCGAGGTAGACCGTCGTCGCCGCCGCCGTCCCGAACGCCACCGCCACCGGATACCGCCGCCGCCACAGCAGCAGCCCCGAGGCGACCAGCAGCAGCGCCCACGCGAAGCCGTCCAGGGCGGCCCGCTCGCCGTGCTGCCGGTGGGCGGCGAAGTGGGACCCGAAGAGCACGAGGACGGTGAGCAGCAGGGTGGAGCGCCACGGCCATCGGGCCGCCCGCTCCCCGTCGCCCCCGCGGCCCGCCCACGGCGGCCCGTGCCGCCCCCACGGCGGGCCACCCCCGCGCACGCGCTGCCGCTCGTCCATGACGGCCACGCTAGACGCCGTCCGGCCTGGTGGGCGTCAGCCGGACGAGGTGATCACACATACTCCCCCGGAAGTACGGCCGCTGGGGTCGCCGTGGGCGCACACACCGGGATGGGGGTGCGCTTGCCCGACGGGGAGACGAGGCACGGCTACGGGGTTGAGGAGACACGCCTGCCCGGGCGAATGTGGGCGCCTGCCCGCGCTGACTTGGGAGCGTCTGCCCGGGCTGACTTGGGAACGTCTGCCTGGGCTGACTTGGGGACGTCCGCCCGGGTGGAGGGGCGCGGCGACCCAGGCTGACGTGGGCGCGCCCGCCCCGGGGGATGCGGCCGCCTCGGTTGCCGAGGTGAGCCTGCCCGGGTGGACAGGGCGCGGCCGCCCCAGGCTGACGCGTGGGCGTGCCCCGCCCCGGGGATTCGGCTGCCCTGGTCGACGGGGTGCGCCTGCCTCGGACGATTCGGCCGCCCTGGTCGACGAGGTGCACCTGCCACGGAGGATTCGGCCGCCCTGGTCGACGAGGTGCACCTGCCCCCGGACGGGACGACGTCGATGCGCGCGCCCCGGCGGCGTCGGTGGCCTCGCCCGGCGCCGTTTCTTCCGTGGGCGCGAGACCCGGTCAGCGCCTCGCCGACGGGCGGTCCGAGATTCCGACGCCCAGCGCGAGCTGGGCCGCCGCGTGCCGGAAGAACGCCTCCCGGTCCTCGACGACCCGGTTGAACTGACCGAACAGCTCGAACCCGACCAGCCCGAACAGCTGCGCCCAGGCCGCGACCAGCGCCGCCGCCACCTCGGGCGGCAGGTCGGGGGCGATGTCGGCGGCGAGGCGCTCGGCCTCGGGGCGGAGTTCGGGGGCCAGCGGAGGGAAGGTCACGCCGGGGCCCTTGATCGCGTCGCGCACGATGCCGATCAGCAGCAGACCCACCCGGGAGGCGGCGGGGACGGTGCTCTGCGGGGCGGTGTAACCGGGGACCGGCGAGCCGTAGATCAGGGCGTACTCGTGGGGATGCGCGAGGGACCAGGCGCGCACGGCCTCGCAGACGGCGATCCAGCGCCGGGTGGGTGTGGCGTCCGAGACGGCTTCCGCCGCCGTTTCGGCGGCCTCGCCCAGGGAGTCGTAGGCGTCGATGATGAGCGCCGTCAGCAGGTCGTCGCGGCTGGGGAAGTACCGGTAGAGGGCCGAGGAGACCATGCCGAGCTCGCGGGCGACGGCGCGCAGCGAGAGCTTGGTCGCGCCCTCGGAGGCGAGCTGCCTGCGGGCCTCGTCCTTGATGGCGGCGGTGACTTCGATCCGGGCTCGGGCGCGGGCGCTGTGGGGGGTGCTCATGGGGTGCAGTGTGCCACGGAAACAGAGCAGTGCACACAAACGAGAGCGCCGATCAAAAAAGAGAGCACTGCTCTTGCTTTAGAGCGGCGATCTGATGCAGACTGCTCTCCGTACGGCAAACCGAGAGCACCGCTCACAAAAGAGAGCGCCGCTCGCCCACTCCACAGGGGTCATCATGTCCGCGCACGTCAAGAAGCCCGGCTGGTTCACCGTCAACGTCTTCAACCGGGCGGTCGCCTGGATGACCCGCCGCGGCCTCAGCGTCTGGGGCTCCCGGGTCCTCGCGGTCCGCGGCCGCAAGAGCGGCGAGTGGCGCACCACCCCCGTCAACCTGCTGACGGTCGATGGCCAGCAGTACCTGCTCGCCCCGCGCGGCCACGTCCAGTGGACGCACAACATGCGCGCCGCCGGCGGCGGTGAACTCCGCCTGGGCAAGAACGTGGACGTGTTCACCGCCGTCGAGGTCGCCGACGACGACAAGGTCCCGCTGCTGCGGGCCTACCTCAAGCGCTGGAAGGCCGAGGTCGGGGTGTTCTTCAACGGCGTGGGCCCGGACTCCCCCGACGCCGACCTGCGCCGCATCGCCCCCGACCACCCGGTCTTCAGGATCACCGTCACGAACTGAGCTCGGCGCCCTCACCACCAGCGGCACCACCGGCGGCACCACCCGCGACACCGCCCTCGGCACCGGGCCCCGTGTCGACCGCCGGACGCCGGTCCAGCGCGCTCAGGGCACGGTGGGCCATCGGGTGGCTGCGCACGAGCTCGCCGAGGGACGTCGCCCCCTGGGTGATCTCCTTGAACGCGTTCCACGCGGGCCGGAACCCCGTCAGCACCGCGTGGAACAGGCCGGGACGGCGCTCGAACACCGTCAGCATCCGCTTGCCGACGCTCATCTCGACACCGAGGCCCGCCTTGATGGCGAACGCGTAGTTCAGGGCCTGCCGCCGGGCGTCCACCGCGTCGTGCGCCTCGGCGATCCGCACCGCCCACTCCCCCGCGAGCCGCCCGGAGCGCAGTGCGAAGGAGATGCCCTCGCGGGTCCACGGCTCCAGCAGCCCGGCCGCGTCCCCGCACACCAGTACCCGGCCGCGCGACAGCGGCGAGTCGTCGGCCCGGCAGCGGGTCAGATGGCCGGAGGAGATGCTCGGCTCGAACCCGGCGAGGCCGAGCCGTCCGATGAACTCCTCCAGGTACCGCTTGGTCGCCGCGCCCTCGCCACGGGCCGAGATCACCCCGACGGTGAGCGTGTCCCCCTTGGGGAAGACCCAGCCGTAACTGCCGGGCATCGGGCCCCAGTCGATCAGGACCCGCCCCTTCCAGTCCTCGGCGACGGTCTCGGGCACCGGGATCTCCGCCTCCAGGCCGAGGTCCACCTGGTCGAGCTTGACCCCGACATGCGCTCCTATCCGGCTGGCGCTGCCGTCCGCGCCGACCACGGCCCGGGCGAGCAGCGTCTCGCCGCCCTGTAGGACCACGGCGACCGTGCGCCGGTCGGGCACCGCCGAGCCGTGCTGCTCGACGCGCTGCACCGTGACGCCCGTGCGCAGCTCGGCGCCCGCCTTCTGCGCGTGCTCGACCAGCTGCTGGTCGAACTCGGGCCGGTTGATCAGCCCGAACAGCATCTGCCGGGAGCGGCGGGTACGGGTGAAACGGCCGTTGTGGGAGAAGGTGACCGCGTGCACGCGGTCCCTAAGCGGCAGCTCGAAGCCCGGCGGCAGGCTGTCGCGCGAGGGGCCGATGATGCCGCCGCCGCATGTCTTGTAGCGCGGCAGCTCCGCCTTCTCCAGCAACAGCACACGCCGTCCCGCCACCGCGGCCGCGTAGGCGGCCGAGGCCCCCGCGGGTCCCGCGCCCACCACGACGACGTCCCACACCCGCTGCACGTCGTCCGCCGAAGAGTTCTCGCTGCTCACGATGGTCTACTGCTCCCGATCAAGCCGCTGCCGCACCTGTCCACCGCATCCTACGGCGGACGTCGTCGCAGGCCACTGTGGGAGGATCCGGATATCCACCTGTACAACGTCGCACCCACGAGGAGCGTGCCCATGTCGTCGAATCCGGTCGCCGAGACCGTCGCCTCGCTCATGCCGAGAGCGCGGGACGAGCTCGCCGAACTGGTGGCGTTCAAGTCGGTGGCGGACTTCAGCCAGTTCCCCAGGAGCGAGAGCGAGGGGGCCGCGCGCTGGGTCGCCGACGCGCTGACCGCCGAGGGCTTCCAGGACGTGGCCGTGCTCGACACCCCGGACGGCACCCAGTCCGTCTACGGCCACCTGCCCGGACCCGAGGGCGCCAAGACGGTGCTGCTCTACGCCCACTACGACGTGCAGCCCCCGCTGGACGAGGCCGGCTGGGCCACCCCGCCCTTCGAGCTGACCGAGCGCGACGGCCGCTGGTACGGGCGCGGGGCCGCCGACTGCAAGGGCGGCCTGATCATGCACCTGCTGGCGCTGCGCGCCCTGAAGGCCAACGGCGGCGTCCCGGTCCATGTGAAGGTCATCGCCGAGGGCTCGGAGGAGCAGGGCACGGGCGGTCTGGAGCGGTACGCCGAGGAGCACCCCGACCTGCTGGCCGCCGACACCATCGTGATCGGCGACACGGGCAACTTCCGCGTCGGTCTGCCGACGGTCACCGCCACCCTGCGCGGCATGACGATGCTCCGTGTCCGCATCGACACCCTCGAAGGCAACCTGCACTCCGGCCAGTTCGGCGGCGCCGCCCCGGACGCGCTGGCCGCGCTGATCCGCGTACTGGACTCGCTGCGCGCGGAGGACGGCTCGACCACGGTCGACGGGCTGACCGTGGAGGGCCCCTGGGAGGGCCTGCAGTACGACGAGGAGCAGTTCCGCAAGGACGCCAAGGTGCTGGACGGCGTACGGCTGATCGGCTCGGGCACGGTCGCCGACCGCGTCTGGGCGCGGCCGGCCGTGACCGTCCTCGGCATCGACTGCCCGCCGGTCGTCGGCGCCACCCCGTCCGTGCAGGCGAGCGCCCGCGCGCTGGTCAGCCTGCGGGTGCCGCCGGGCGTGGACGCGGTCGAGGCGACCAAGCTGCTGCAGGCCCACCTGGAGGCGCACACCCCGTGGGGCGCCCGGGTGGCCGTCGAGCAGATCGGTCAGGGCCAGCCGTTCAGCGCGGACACCGCGAGCCCGGCGTACACGGCGATGGCGGAGGCGATGGCGGTCGCCTACCCGGGCCAGGAGATGCAGTACGCCGGCCAGGGCGGCTCCATCCCGCTGTGCAACACGCTCGCCACGCTCTACCCGGAGGCGGAGATCCTGCTGATCGGTCTGAGCGAGCCGGAGGCGCAGATCCACGCGGTCAACGAGAGCGTGTCGCCCGAGGAGCTGGAGCGGCTGTCGGTGGCCGAGGCCCTGTTCCTGCGCAACTACGGCGCGAGCTGACCCGCTCTGCCGTCGGCAGAGGGCCCTCGCCTTCGGGCGGGGGCCCTTCTACGGTCGTCCGCATGGACGTCGTGGAGCTGGTGCCGGGGCTGCGTCTTCTGCGTTTCCCGGTGGGGCAGGCCTATCTCTGGTGCGACGGCGAGGAGTTGACGCTTCTCGACGCGGGTCCGGGTGGCTCGGGGGCCGCCGTCGCGGCCGTCGCCGAGCCGCTGGGCACGATCCGCCGTATCGTGCTCACCCATTTCCACGAGGACCATGTGGGCGGCGCGGGCGAACTGGCCGCGCTGACCGGCGCCGAGGTGCTGGCCCATTACCTGGACGCCCCCGCGATCCGGGGTGAAGTCCCCGGCTCGCCGCCGGTGTTCGAGGACTGGGAGCGGCCGATCCACGCGGAAGCCGCCCGGCACCTGCCCGCGGCCCCCTTCGTCCGTCCCTCGTGGCTCACCGAGGTCGCCGACGGTGACGTCCTCGGCTTCGGCGATGGTGCCCGCGTGCTGCACACGCCCGGCCACACGCACGGCAGCATCGCCGTCCATCTGCCGCGCCATCGGGTGCTGTTCACGGGGGACACCGTGGCGGCGTCACCGGTCGACGGCGCTGTGATACCGGGGGTGTTCAACCTGGACCGGCCCCAACTGCTCGCCTCGTTGCACCGGCTGGCCTCGCTGGACTGCGACGTGGCGTGCTTCGGGCACGGCGATCCGGTCGTCGGCGACGCCGGCGCGGTCCTTCGCCGAACGGCGGACAGACACCCGGTCCGACCCTGACCATGGAGGTCATGTGCTCCGTCACCCGCATCGCCCGCCACACCGAAGTCGCCACCGAGCTGGCCCTGTTGGGGGACGGCGAGCTGGGCGAGCTGCTGGCGGCAGCAAGGCCGGCGGGCGCCGGTATCGGCGGGCGCTGTGCGCTGGTCGAGGTGGCGGGCACCCCCGTGTTCGTCAAGCGGGTGCCGCTCACGGACATCGAGTCGCTGCCGCACAACGCCGGTTCCACGGCGAACGTCTTCGACCTGCCGGCCGCGTGCCACTACGGCACCGGACACAGCCCGGGCTTCGGCGCCTGGCGCGAGCTGGCCGCGCACACGATGACGACGAACTGGGTGCTGTCCGACGCCTTCCCCGGCTTTCCGCTGCTGCACCACTGGCGCGTGCTGCCGGACGAGGTCCGGCCGCTGCCCGCGGAACTGGCCGACGTGGACGGCACGGTGGCCTACTGGGGCGGTGCCCCGCAGGTGCGTGAGCGTCTGGAGGCCCTGCGGACGGCCTCCGCGAGCCTGGCGCTGTTCCTGGAGTACGTCCCGCACACCCTGCACGACTGGCTCGACACCCAGGTACGCACCGAGGACTCGGATCGGGTCTGCACCCGGGTGGACGACTGGCTCGGCGCGCTGACCGGCTTCCTGCGCCGCCGCCGACTCCTCCACTGCGACGTCCACTTCCGCAACGTCCTCACCGACGGCACCGACTTCTTCCTCACCGACTTCGGACTGGCGTTCGGCCCCCGCTTCCACCTCTCCCGGCCGGAGCACGCCTTCTTCGACCGGCACCGCGACTACGACCTCTTCTACGGCCGCGCCCACCTGGTGAACTGGCTCGTCACCGCCCTGTACGGCTACGACAGGCTGGAGCGGGAGGCCTTCGTGCGGGCCTGCGCGGTCGGTGCCCGCGCCGACGGCGCGCCGAAGGCCGCGGCCGCGATCATCTCCCGGGACGCCCCGCTCACCGCCGTCCTCAACGGCTTCCTGGGCCGCCTGCGCCAGGAAGGCCGGCGAACGCCCTACCCGCACGAGGAACTCCGGCTCGCCCACGACAGCTCGGCGCTCTCCCCGGACGAGCGCGCCCGACGCGGTGGCTGACGTGTGGATGCGAGGAGTTCCCTCGCCCATGCGCGCCGGTCAGTGGCTGCCGGTGAGTTCGCCGCTGAGCGTCTTGTGGATACGGGCGCTGGGTTCGTTCAGGCCGATGATCTCGACGGCCTTGCCGCGCTGGGCGTACTTGGTCTCGATGGCGTCCAGGGCGGCGACGGAGGAGGCGTCCCAGACATGGGCGGCGGAGAGGTCGATGACGACCTTGTCGGGGTCGGCGGCGTAGTCGAACCGGCCGACGAGGTCGTTGGAGGAAGCGAAGAACAGCTCGCCCGTGACCCGGTAGACGACGGTGGCGCGGTCGGGGTCGGTGACGGCGGTGACCTCCGCGAGGTGGGCGACGCGCTTGGCGAAGACGACCATCGCGGTGACCGAGCCGACGACGACACCGACGGCGAGGTTGTGGGTGGCGACCACGCACGCCACCGTGATCACCATGACGGTGATCTCGCCCGCGGGCAGCCGCCTGAGGGTCCTCGGGGCGACGGAGTGCCAGTCGAAGGTCGCGAAGGACACCATGACCATCACCGCGACCAGCGCTGCCATGGGGATGTCGGAGACGACCGGGCCGAAGACGACGCACAGCACCATCAGGAACGAGCCCGCCAGGAAGGTGGACAGGCGGGTGCGGGCGCCGGACACCCGTACGTTGATCATCGTCTGGCCGATCATGGCGCAGCCGCCCATCCCGCCGAAGAATCCGGTGACGATGTTGGCGATGCCCTGGCCGATCGATTCGCGGGTCTTGGAGGAGTGGGTGTCGGTGATGTCGTCGACCAGCTTGGCGGTCATCAGCGACTCCATCAGGCCGACCAGCGCCATGGCGAGCGCGTAGGGCGCGATCGTCGTCAGCGTGTCCACCGTGAAGGGGACGTCCGGCAGTCCGGGAACGGGAAGCGAGGAAGGCAGGTCGCCCTTGTCGCCCACGGTCGGCACGGCGATGCCGGCCGCGACCGTGACGCAGGTGAGGACGACGATGGACACCAGCGGAGCCGGGATCACGGTCGTGACCTTCGGGAAGAACACCATCAGGGCCAGCCCGGCGGCGATCAGCGGATAGACCGGCCAGGGCACGTCGGTCATCTCCGGCACCTGCGCCATGAAGATGAGGATGGCCAGGGAGTTGACGAAACCGACCATCACCGAGCGGGGCACGAACCGCATCAGCCTGGCCACTCCGAGCGCGCCGAGGACGATCTGGAAGACGCCGGCCAGGATCACCGCGGCGACGAGATAGCCGAAGCCGTGCTCGCGGTTCAACGGCGCGATGACCAGGGCCACCGCGCCGGTGGCCGCGGAGATCATCGCGCGGCGGCCGCCGACGATCGCGATGGTCACGGCCATGGTGAACGACGCGAACAGGCCGATCGCCGGGTCGACCCCGGCGATGACGGAGAAGGAGATCGCCTCGGGGATGAGGGCGAGCGCGACGACCAGGCCGGCCAGGACCTCGGTGCGCCAGACCTTCGGATCGCGCAGCCAGTCCGGCTTCAGCCCGCGCAGCCGCGCGGCGGGAGACAGTGCGGAAGAGGACAAGGAAGCAGTTACCTGTCGTACTCGGGCACACCCCGAGGACAGGGCAGGGCGCGCGGAGGACACGGAAGCCGACCGGCATCCCGTGATCGGCCGCTACGGGCCGGAGGTCTCGATAGACAAAGCCGAGCGCGATCGGTGCGCGCATACGGGCTCTCGTCAGCGGCGGAGGATCACGGCGGACAGGCGGCAGCGCTCGGCAGCACGAACTCGCGCACGCGTCTCTCCTGCGGGGGTCGGAAGTCTTCGCCAGGGGCGGCATCGGCCCCGGCAACGGTCGGGCACGGGAACACGCGCCGCACACCGAGCGGGAGCGGCACGCGGGCCACCCTCACCGTCGACGACTCTACCCTAACGTTAGGGTAGAGATCGTCGGGCGGGAGCGGACGCGCCCGCGAGCGCGGAGGGATCGGATCAGGGGCGTGGACGGCACACACATGCAGATCGGCGAGGTCGCCGCGCGCACCGAGCTGTCCCTGCGCACGATCCGGCACTACGAGGAGAGCGGCCTCGTCGTCCCCTCGGCCCGCTCGCAGGGCGGCTTCCGCCTCTACACCGAGGCCGACGTCGCCCGGCTGATGGTCATCCGCCGCATGAAGCCGCTCGGCTTCACCCTGGACGAGATGCGCGCCCTGCTGGCGGCCACCGACCGCCTCGACTCCGGCGCCCGGCTGTCGCCCGAGGAACGCGACGATCTCCTCGAGCGGGTACGCGGCTTCGAACAGGCCGCGCAACAGCGGGTGGCCGACCTGCGCACCCAGCTGGCCCGAGCAGAGGAGTTCGCGGCCACGCTCCGCGCGCGCCTCACGCACCCGCCGACGAAGTGATCTCGGGCTGTGCGACACGTATCCGGCCAGCACGGCCTCTGCTCGATCCACTGAACGACCGGGCATGCAGCCCGGAGTCCGGCTTCCGGATCAGCCGAGCGGAACACCGGCCTCCAGGTAGTGGGCCGCCCCCCGCTCGCGCGCCCGAAGGGCCCAGCGCAGTCGCTCGTAGCGGACCGGCGGCAGCAGGTCGGCGGCCTCCTGCTCGCTGACGAAGCGCCAGTCGCGCAGCTCGGGCCCCGGCAGCAGCATCCGCTCCGCCTCGGCGGAGTCGAGCCGGCCGCCGTCGAACAGCAGCCGCAGCCCGCCGAAGCCGGGCGGTGCGGGCGCCTCCCAGTCCACGACCAGCAGCGGCGGTACGTCGTCCAGGTGGATGCCGGTCTCCTCGGCGACCTCGCGCATGCCGGCGCGGGCGGGCGCCTCACCGGGTTCCACGACGCCGCCGGGGAACTCCCAGCCGGCCTTGTAGGTGGGGTCGACGAGCAGGACGCGGTCCTGTTCGTCGAAAAGGAGGACGCCAGCGGCGAGCGTCTCGGCGGTGGGCTCGGGCGTCTGCACGATGTCGCACACCGGCACCTCCCCCCTGCCCACGGCCTCCGCGATACGGGCCGCGGCCTCGTAGGGGGTGAGAGCGCTGGTGTCGACGGGGTGGGCGTCGGCGGTGAGCCAGCCGGCCAGGGCACTGCGGTACGGCTCGATGTGGTCGTACGACCACTGCCGTATCCGTATCTCGCCGTCGGGGAGGTCGGGTGGGACCTCCCGGCCGGCTATGCGCTCGCGCAGGATCGTTTCGGCCGGGGCGAGGAGCACATGCCGGACCGCGATGCGGCGGGCGGCGAGGCCGCCGAAGATCTCATCGCGGTACTCCTGGCGCAGCAGGGTCATGGGGACCACGAGTGTCCCGCCGAGCTCGGCGAGCAGGGCGGCCGCCGTGTCGATCACCAGGCGCCGCCAGATCGGCAGGTCCTGGTAGTCGCCGACCTCGGCGAGGTGCTTGGCCGGAAGCAGGTGTGTCAGCGCTCCGCCGACGACCTCGGGGTCGAAGAGCGTGCTGTTCGGGATCATGTCGATCAGTTCCCGTGCGGTGGTCGTCTTCCCCGCACCGAACGCGCCGTTGATCCAGACGACGGTCACAGGTCCCCCTCTTCCGTTGGCCCCCTGAGGCTTGCCCGCTCCACCCTGCCACGGAAACCAGCCCCAGTTGAGGGCGCACATGGAGGGGCGCCGGTGCTCCCTGGGCGGGTGCGCCGGCGCCGTGCCGTCAGGGCCCTACTGGAGGGTCTTGCCCGCGTCGGAGAGGCTGCCCTCGCCGACGGTGTCGGCGACCGTGCCGACGGTGTCGTCGACGCTGAGGTCGCCGAGCACCGGACGGTCGCCGAGGACGTGATGGTCCCCGGTGTGCGTGGGGCTGATCGCCGCGACGACGAACCCGGCGGCGAGGGAGGCGATGGCCATCATGCTGCGCTTCTTCATGCCCCGATCAACTGCCGGACCCGGCCCGGGGTCACGCATCCGATGGTCGGCTTCGCCGGGACCTCCGATGATCACTGAGCCTTGGACTGAACCAATGACGCAATCCCACACTACCGATCCTCTTCCAACACGCTCCGACACGTCCTACCGTAAACGCGCACCGATGACGGGGACATGACGTCATCCCACCTTTGTGTGTTCGGAGGAACGTAACGATGCGTCACCCGCACACCCGCCACACCCGCACATCCCGCCGGAGAATCGTCGGAGCGCTCACCGCAGGACTCCTGTGCACCGCCGGACTCGCCGCACCGGCCGCGATCGCCGCACCCGCCCCGGCGCCCGCCGCCGGCTCCACCACGCCCTCCCTCGCCGACGGTCTCGCCCTGACCCCGCCGATGGGATTCAACAACTGGAACTCCACGCACTGCCGTGCCGAGTTCAACGAGTCCATGGTCAAGGGGATCGCGGACCTGTTCGTCGAGAAGGGCCTCAAGGACGCGGGCTACCGGTACGTCAACCTCGACGACTGCTGGGCCCTGCCGAACCGTGACGCCGACGGCAGGCTCGTCCCCGATCCGGCCCGGTTCCCCGACGGGATCAAGGCCGTCGCGGACTATGTGCACTCCAAGGGCCTCAAGCTCGGCATCTACACCAGCGCCGGCACCAAGACGTGCGACGGCGCCGGCTTTCCGGGCGCGCTCGGCCACGAGTACAGCGACGCACGGCAGTTCGCCGACTGGGGCGTGGACTACCTCAAGTACGACAACTGCAACAACCAAGGTGTGGACGCCAAGTCGCGCTACACCACCATGCGCGACGCCCTCAAGGCGACCGGACGGCCGATCGTCTACAGCATCTGCGAATGGGGCGAGAACAAGCCCTGGGAATGGGCCGCCGACGTGGGCCATCTGTGGCGCACCACGGGCGACATCAGTGACAACTGGGGCTCGATGCTCGGCATTCTGAAGCAGAACCTGCCGCTCGCGCCGTACGCCGGTCCCGGGCACTGGAACGACCCCGACATGCTGGAGGTGGGCAACGGCGGCATGACGGACACCGAATACCGCAGCCACTTCTCCCTGTGGTCAATCATGGCCGCCCCGCTGCTCATCGGTTCCGACCTGCGCAAGGCCACCCCGGCGACGTTCGACATCCTCGACAACAAGGAGGTCATCGCCGTCGACCAGGACCCGCTGGGCAAGCAGGGCACGGTCCTCTCCTCGACGGGCGGCCGCTGGGTCGTGGCCAAGGAGATGAAGGACGGCAGCCGCGCGGTGGCCCTCTTCAACGAGAACGGCACCGCCCAGCACATCTCCACCACCGCCGAGGCCGTCGGCCTGCCCGACGCCCGCGCCTACACCCTGCGCGACCTGTGGCGGCACAGCAGCTACAACACCGCCGGCACGATCTCGGCGACCGTCCCGGCGCACGGCACGGTGCTGCTGCGCGTCTCGGCCGACCGCGCCTGGGCCACGCACCCGCCCGCCGTCGAACTGGGCGTCGACGGCAGCCCGTTGCTGGAGGCGGGCAAGGCCGCCACGCTCACCTCCGTCGTCACCGACTGGGGCCGCACGCCGGCTGCACGGGTCTCCGTCTCGCTGACCGGGCCCGACGGGTGGGCACTCCGGGCGACCTCCCGCAGGACCACCGCCGTGCTGCCCACCGGCCGCTCCCTGAGCACCAGGTGGTCGGTCACCGCTCCGCAGGGGACGCCGACGGGATCGTACGACCTGACGGTCAGGGCGAGTTACCGCTCGCCGGCCGGTCAGCGCGCCGAAGAGGTCCTGCCGCTGACCGTGTCCGTGGTCGTACCGCCGCCCTCCGGAACCTCCGGGCTCGGCGACCTGCCGTGGCTGTCGGCCACCAACGGCTACGGGCCGGTCGAGCGCAACACCAGCAACGGGGAGAGCGCCGCCGGTGACGGACATCCGATCACCATCGGCGGGGTGGTGTACGCCAAGGGCCTCGGCGTCCACGCGGACAGCACGGTCGAGTTCTACACCGGCAAGGCCTGCGAGACCGTCAGCGCGGACGTCGGGGTCGACGACGAGAAGGGGGCCAACGGCACCGTCGCCTTCGAGATCTGGGCCGACGGCACGAAGGTCGCCTCGACCGGCGTCCTGACCAACGCGATGCCCGCCCAGCCCCTCACCGCGGACGTGACCGGGGCCCAGGTGGTCCGGCTCGTCGTCACCGACGGCGGAGACGGCATCGACTCGGACCACGCGGACTGGGCGGAGGCGAAACTGAGCTGCTGACCCCGGAGAAGGGGCATCGGCGGCCGGCCTGAAACGTTCCTGCCGCCGATGCCCCGGGAGCGGGCCCTCAGACCGCGGCCGCGTCCGCCCGCTTGGCGAGCGCGGCCGCGGCCGCTCCCACCAGCCCGGCGTCCGTGCCCATCTGGGCGGGCGTGATCTCCAAGCGCTGCACGAAGGACAGGGTGGCGTAGTCGCCCAGCGCCTTGCGCAGGGGCGTGAACAGGACGTCGCCGGCCTTGCCCACTCCCCCGCCGATCACCGCGATGTCGATCTCGACGAGCGTCGCCGTGGCCGCGATCCCGGCGGCCAGCGCCTGTGCCGCCCGCTCGAAGGACGCCACGGCGACCGGGTCACCGGCCCGCGCGGCGGCGGCCACCGCCGCGGCGGAGGCGTCGCCGTCGGGGCCCGGCCGCCATCCGTTCCCGATCGCCCGGCGGGCGATGTTGGGGCCACTGGCGATGCGCTCCACGCAGCCGCGCGAACCGCAGGGGCACGAGTCCCCGTCGAGATCCACGCTGATGTGGCCGATGTGACCGGCGTTCCCGGTCGGTCCCGGATGCAGCTGGCCGTTCAGGACCAGGCCGCCGCCGACGCCGGTGGAGACCACCATGCACAGCGCGTTGTCGTGGCCGCGGGCGGCGCCCTGCCAGTGCTCGGCGGCCGTGATGGCCACGCCGTCGCCGATCAGCTCGACGGGCAGCCCGCCGGCCGCCTCCCGCACTCTGCGCACGAGCGGGTAGTCGCGCCAGCCCGGCACGTTGACGGGGCTGACCGTGCCCGCGGAGGCGTCCACCGGGCCGGCGCTGCCGATGCCGAAGGCCGTGGCGCGTCCCCACAGGGGCGAGGCGGTCAGTTCACCGACGACCTCCTCCACGGCGCCCATCACGATGTCGCCGTTCTCCTGCGCGGGCGTCGCGCGCTGCGCGCGGACCAGGATCTGGCCGTGGCCGTCCACCAGCGCCCCGGCGATCTTGGTGCCGCCGATGTCGAGCGCGGCCACGAGGTCGGTGTGCATCAGAGTCGGATCTCCCCGTCAAACCATCGGATCCCCGTGGACCAGGGGAACTTACCCCGTCGACCACGGAGATGAGCGGGCCGGTCTCGCGGTGGGGGCGCAGGCCGGAGAATTCGGTGGACAGTCTCTCGCGCATATGACAACGTTGTCCAGGCTCTATGCTCGACGCCACATCCTCATACAAACTCATGGTCCGACGCATCCCCGTGGACAAGACCCGTCGACGAGACAGGACAGGACAGCGCATCGTGCCCGAGACCGCCCGCCGCACCGACCGATTTTCCGGCACCCGCTACGGCAACCGTCCGACCATGAAGGACGTGGCCGCGCGGGCCGGGGTCGGGCTGAAGACCGTCTCCCGCGTGGTCAACGGCGAGCCGGGGGTCACCCCGGAGACCGAGCGCCGCGTCCAGGAGGCCATCGACGCGCTGGGCTTCCGTCGCAACGACAGCGCCCGTGTCCTGCGCAAGGGCCGCACCGCCAGCATCGGCCTGGTCCTCGAGGACCTGGCCGACCCGTTCTACGGCCCCCTCAGTCGCGCGGTCGAGGAGGTGGCCCGCGCGCACGGCGCCCTGCTGATCAACGGCTCCAGCGCGGAGGACCCGGACCGCGAGCAGGAGCTGGCGCTGGCCCTGTGCGCCCGGCGCGTGGACGGACTCGTGATCATCCCGGCCGGTGACGACCACCGCTATCTGGAACCCGAAGTCAAGGCCGGCGTGGCCACGGTGTTCGTGGACCGTCCCGCGGGCAGGATCGACGCGGACGTCGTCCTGTCGGACAACTTCGGGGGTGCCCGCAGCGGGGTCGCCCACCTGATCGCCCACGGCCACCGCAGGATCGGCTTCATCGGCGACATGCCCCGCATCCACACCGCCGCCGAGCGTCTGCGCGGCTACCGGGCGGCCATGGAGGACGCCGGCATACCGGTCGAGGACTCCTGGATGTCCCTCGGCGTCACGGACCCGGAGCGGGTGCGCCGGGCCGCCGAGGACATGCTGACCGGCCCCGCCCCCGTCACCGCGATCTTCGCGGGCAACAACCGTGTGACCGTCACCGTGGTCCGCGTCCTCGCCGAGCAGAGCCGCCGGGTGGCCTTCGTCGGCTTCGACGACATCGAGCTCGCGGATCTGCTCCAGCCGGGAGTGACGGTGGTGGCGCAGGACGCGGCGGCGCTCGGCCGGACCGCCGCCGAGCGCCTCTTCCGCCAGCTGGACGGCGAACTGATCGCGCCGGAGCGCATCGAACTGCCCACCCGCCTGATCACCCGCGGCTCGGGCGAGCTGCCGCCGGCGGACTGAGCGGCCCGTGGACGAGGCGGCCCGGAAGGAGCGGGGTCCGGCGGACCGGACACCGCGGGAGCGGCTGCGCGAGGGGCGGCGGGCGCGGCGGGGCCCACACGGACCGGACCGGTCGGAGCGGTCGTTGGCGGCGCTCGGGCTGGACTGTGTGCCCCGTGAGGAGCCGTTGCTCTATCCGGGCACCTGGCCCGCCGAGTCCGGGCTGCTCTACGGGGACCGGCTGCTGCCGCTGGACCGGCTCGTCCACGAGGACCGCGTTCCCGTACTGGCCGTCGGCTCCAACGCCTGCCCCGGACAACTGCACCGCAAGATGGCCGAGTCGGGGATCACCGCGCCCGTCCCCATGGTCCGCGTCCGGGTCACCGGCATCGACGTGGGCGTCTCCGCGCACGTGAGCCGTCCGGGGTATGTGTCCGCGTCACCGTTCCAAGCGCCGGACGCCGTACGCGAGTTGTTCGTGACCTGGTTCGACGCCGAGCAGCTCGCGGTGATCGACGCCAGCGAGGGCGTACCGCTGCCGCACGGCAACTACCGGCGCGCCTGGCTGCCCGCACCCGAGGTGCGGATCGAGCTGGAGGACGGGACCCGGCTGCCGGGCGTCCACGTGTACGTCAATCGGCGGGGGGTGCTGCGCAACGGCACGGACACCCCGCGCCGGCACCCCGGCCAGCGGCGGCTGCTCACCGAACTCCTCGTCGGCTCGCCCCGGTTGAGGGAGTTGTTCGGGGTGACGCCCGAGGAGTTCTGCGCGCGGGCCCGTGCCGACGCGTGGCTGCGTGAGCGGGGCGCCCGGGTGTTCGCCGAGGAGAAGCTGGTGACGACGTCCGGTCTGGAGCGGTTCGTCGAGGATCAGCAGACCGGGAGCCCGGGCACGGGCTCGTCGTTGCCCCCGCCCTTGATGTAGACGTCGCTGACGTACACGTTCCTGTTGCCGCTGTCGTCGTCCGTCTTCGCCCACCAGACGTTGGTCCACTGCCCGTACGTCTCGCGCCGTCCCAGATTCTGCTGGCAGTAGAAATAGTTGACGCCCGCGTTCAGCACGCCGGCTTCGGCGCCGGAGGCGGTGTAGGACTTGGCGGTGCGCCAGACGGTGCAGTCGTACTTGCCGCCGCCGGTGGGGGTGCAGGCCGGGGCGGGGGTGGTCACGGTCCCTCCACCGGTCGTGCCGCCGCCGCCTTTCGTCCCGCCGCCGGAGGTGGCGCCCGGGGCACCGCCTCCCGTGGTGCCGCCGCCAGAGGCGCTCGCGATGGCGGCGGCCGAGGCACGGCCGGTGGGCGAGGCCCCGCCCTCCCGACCGCCGCCGGTCGGCGTCGGCCCGGGGGACTTCTTGGCGCCCTGTTCCGTGGACTTGGCGCCGGACGAACGGTCGGCGTCGGGGTGGCCGGAGGCGGAGACGGAGGCCGCGGCGTCCTTGCCGGGCGCGGAGGCACCCGCGTGCGCCTTCTCGCCTCCGGAGTGCACCAGGGCGACGGTGCCGCCGGCCGCCGCCATGACCACGGTGACGGCCGCGGCGGCGAGCAGCACACGCCCCTTGCGACGCGGGGCGCCGGGGGACGCGATGGGGCCGGTGGGGGCCGACGCCGGGTCGGGCACCGGTGCGTACGGCACCGGCGGACCGAAGCCGGGCGTCACGGGAGCGGTGTGCCGCACGGGCGCAGGGGCCGCCGAGGCAGGACCAGGCGCCGCCGAAGCCGAGGCGGGTGCCGCGGATTCCGGCCCAGGTGCGGCGGATACCGGCCCAGCCGCGGCCGTATCCGATCCAGGTGCCGCCGATTCCGGCCCATGCGCCGCCGATCCCGGCCCAGGTGCGGCGGATACCGGCCCAGCCGCGGCCGTATCCGATCCAGGTGCCGCCGATTCCGGCTCAGGTGCCGCGGATTCCGGCCCAGGTGCCTCCGTATCCGATACCGGAGCCGGCCGCCCGTGCGGTGCGTCCGGATCGGGAGCCGCCGGGCCCGCGGCCGCCGCGCCCGGCATGACGAATGCCGTGGGCAGCGACGGACCGCCGGGTTTCGTCCGTGTCGCGGGCGCCTCGCCGCGCAGGGTCGTCGTCGGTGTGTCCGTGCCGCCCGCGTCCGCCGGTGAGCGGGCCGGCGCGCTCGGGCTCGGGGAGCGGTTCGGTGACGATCGCGGTGAGCGTGGAGAACGTCGAGGTGCGGCGGAACGGCGAGGAGCCCTCGACGGCCGCGTACAGCGTGGCGCCCAGGGCCCAGACGTCGGAGGCGGCGCTCGCGTCGGCGCCCTGGGCCCGCTCGGGCGCCAGGTAGTCCAGGGAGCCGACGAGGGCACCGCTGCGGGTCAGATGGGTGGCTGCGCCGTCGCCCGGGTCGTCCATGGCCGCGATGCCGAAGTCGGTCAGGACGACGCGTCCGGAGCGTTCGAGGAGGATGTTGCCGGGCTTGACGTCCCGGTGCAGGACGCCGGCCCGGTGGGCCGCCGCGAGCGCGTCCATCACCTGGGCGCCGATGCGGGCGGCCTCGACCGGGTCGAGAAAGCCGCGCTCGCGCAGCACCTGCTCCAGGGAGGGCCCGTCGACGAGTTCCATGACGATCAGCGGACGGCCGTCGACCTCGGCGACGTCGTGCACGGCGACGACACCGGGATGCCGGACCCGGGCGGCCGCGCGGGCCTCGCGCTGCATCCGCACCCGCAGATCGGCGAGTTCGGGGCCGTCGGCGTCGGTGTAGGTGCGCAGTTCCTTGACGGCGACCTCGCGGCCGAGCACCTCGTCGACGGCTCTCCAGACGACGCCCATGCCGCCCCGGCCGAGCTGCGCGAGGACGCGGTAGCGCCCCGCCAGCAGGCGGCCCGTCCCGTCGGCCCGGTTGTTCCCGCCTGAGGTCTCCCCCGAAGACACCGCACGCCCCGTTCCTGTGACCCGTCACTGCGTGGCGTACAGACTACGGGGCGCGGGTGACGGCCTCGGCCGATGGTGACTGCCTTGACCTGCCTGCTACTTGGCGGACGCGGTCAGGTCGCCGCGCCGGGGCGCCGCGAAGCCCTCCAGGTCGGCCCGGGTCAGGCCGGTGAGGCGGGCCACCTCGGCGATGTCGAGGGCACCGCAGTCCAGGCCGCGCAGCAGGTAGCCGCTGAGGGCCTTGGCGGTGGCGGGTTCGTCCATGACGTCGCCGCCGGCCCGGTTGGCGTAGCGGGCGAGCCGGGCGGCGGCCTGCTCGAAGCCCTCGCGGTAGAAGGCGAAGACGGCGGCGTAGCGGGTGGGGATGTGCCCGGGGTGCATGTCCCAGCCCTGGTAGTAGGCGCGGGCGAGCGCCCGCCGGGTCAGTCCGTAGTGCAGGCGCCAGGCGTCGTGGACCTTCTGCGTGGGCCCCACGGGCAGCACGTTGGTCGAGCCGTCCGACACCCGTACGCCCGTCCCCGCCGCGGCGACCTGCATGACCGCCTTGGCGTGGTCGGCGGCCGGGTGGTCGCTCGCCTGGTAGGCGGCCGAGACGCCGAGGCAGGCGCTGTAGTCGAAGGTGCCGTAGTGCAGTCCGGTGGCGCGTCCCTCGGCGGCCTGGATCATGCGGGCGACGGTGGCGGTGCCGTCGGTGGCGAGGATGGACTGGCTGGTCTCGATCTGGATCTCGAAGCCGATCCGGCCGGCGTCCAGGCCGTGCGCCTTCTCGAAGACGTCCAGGAGCCGGGCGAAGGCGCCGACCTGCTCGGCGTACGTCACTTTGGGCAGGGTCAGCACGAGCCCTTCGGGGAGGCCGCCGGCCCGCATCAGGCCGGTGAGGAAGACGTCGAGGGTGCGGATGCCCCGGTCGCGCACCGGCGCTTCCATGCACTTCATACGGATGCCCATGTACGGGGCGGCGGTGCCGTTCTCGTACGCCTCGGCGATCAGCCGGGCGGCGCGGGCCGCCGCAGCGTCCTCCTCGGCGTCCGGGCGCGGGCCGTAGCCGTCCTCGAAGTCGACGCGCAGGTCCTCGACGGGTTCGCGCTCCAGTTTGGCGCGCACGCGCGTGTGAACGGGCTCGGCGAGTTCGTCGGCGAGGCCGAGGACGGCGGCGAAGGAGGCGGCGTCCGGGGCGTGTTCGTCGAGAGCGGCAAGGGCCCGATCGCCCCAGGAGCGGATGGTGTCGGCGGCGAAGACGTCCCCGGGGACGTAGACGGTGTGGACGGGCTGGCGGGTGCCGGGATCGCCGGGGTAGCGGCGCTCCAGCTCGGCGTCGACCGGGGCGAGGGAGGCGCTGATCTCCTCGCTGACGGCGCCCGCGAGGCTCGTCGCCACCGTCTCCTGCTGGCCCTGACCCATCCCACACCCTCCACTTTTCCGCTCTACGGAATCAACAATCCGTAGAGTGAAGGTATCTGTGCCCGGTCGGCCCGGTCAACACCGTGTCCACGGGCCGACCCTGCCATGACCTCGGCATGTTCACTCTCCGCCGCACCCCGGGTATCACACAGCTCGACGCACCACTCCCCCCACGCGAGACTCGTCCGGCCCGCGCGACCGAAGGAGCCCCCGTGCCCGACCAGCGCCGAGTCACCCGCCGTCTGGGCCTGCGGGCCCTGTTCGCCGCGGCCTTCGTCGCGCCGCTCTCCGGCGCCGCCGCGCTCTCCACCTCGTCAGCCTCCTCGTCACCGCTGCGGACACGGGTCCGCGGCGGCAGGGCACGCGGACGTGAGGGCCCTCGGCTGCAGGTGATGACCTTCAACCTGCGGTTCGCGAGCGCCAAGGAGCCCGACAGCTGGAACGACCGCAGACCCGTGATGCGCGAGCTGCTGCTCGGCGCGCGCCCCCATGTCATCGGCACCCAGGAGGGCCTGTATCAGCAGCTGCGGGACATCGAGTCCGACCTGGGCCCGCACTACGACTGGATCGGCACCGGCCGCGAGGGCGGCAGCCGCGACGAGTCCACGGCGATCTACTACGACAACCGGCGGCTGGCACCCGTCGAGCACTACACCTACTGGCTCTCCGACACCCCGGAGACCATCGCCTCCAACACCTGGGGGGCCGCCTTCCCGCGTGTCGTCACCTGGATCAGGTTCCGCGATCTCGCCGACGGCGGGCGGGAGTTCTACGTCTGCAACACCCACTTCGACCACGCGAGCCAGTACGCGCGCGAACGCAGCGCCGATCTGATGACCGAGCGGATCGCCGCGCTGCAGTACCCGCTGCCGGTCGTGGTGACCGGTGACTTCAACGTCGCCGCGCACAAGAACCCCGTCTACGACCGGATGCTCTCCACGGGCCTGGTCGACACCTGGGACGCGGCGGCCGAGCGCGGCGCGCCGTACGCGACCTTCCACGGCTACCAGGGGCTGGAACCGGACGGCGACCGTATCGACTGGATCCTCGCCACGGCCGGGGTGAGCGTGCACCGCGCGGCGATCGACACCTTCTCCGCGCACGGCCAGTACCCCAGCGACCACCTGCCGGTACGGGCCTGGCTGAGCCTGGCATGAGACGAGGCCCCCGCGACCGTTCGTGCGGTCGCGGAGGCCTCGTCCGGTGTGTTCCGGGGATCAGCCCTTGCGGGTCTTGATCTCCTCGGTGAGGGCCGGGACGACGTCGAAGAGGTCGCCGACGACGCCGTAGTCGACGAGGTCGAAGATCGGGGCCTCGGCGTCCTTGTTGACCGCCACGATGGTCTTGGAGGTCTGCATGCCCGCCCGGTGCTGGATGGCGCCGGAGATGCCGTTGGCGATGTACAGCTGCGGCGAGACGGACTTGCCGGTCTGGCCGACCTGGTTGGTGTGCGGGTACCAGCCGGCGTCGACGGCGGCGCGCGAGGCGCCCACCGCGGCACCCAGCGAGTCGGCGAGGGCCTCGATGATCGAGAAGTTCTCGGCGCCGTTGACACCGCGGCCGCCGGAGACCACGATCGCGGCCTCGGTCAGCTCGGGGCGGCCGGTCGACTCACGCGGCGTGCGGCTGGTCACCTTGGTGCCGGTGGCCTGCTCGGAGAAGGACACCTCCAGGGCCTCGACCGCGCCGGCGGCCGGGGCGGCCTCCACCGCGGCGGAGTTGGGCTTGACCGTGATGACCGGCGTGCCCTTGGAGACGCGGGACTTGGTGGTGAAGGAGGCGGCGAACACCGACTGCGTGGCCACCGGGCCCTCGTCGCCGGCCTCCAGGTCGACGGCGTCGGTGATGACGCCCGAGCCAAGGCGCAGCGCCAGACGCGCGGCGATCTCCTTGCCCTCGGCGGAGGACGGCACCAGCACGGCGGCCGGGGAGACGACGGCGACGGCGGCCTGCAGCGCGTCGACCTTCGGCACGACCAGGTAGTCGGCGTACTCGGAGGCCTCGTGGGTGAGGACCTTGACGGCGCCGTGCTCGGCGAGCGCGGCGGCGGTGCCGGCGGCACCGGCGCCCAGCGCGACGGCGACGGGCTCGCCGATGCGGCGCGCGAGGGTCAGCAGCTCCAGGGTGGGCTTGCGGACGGCACCGTCCACGTGGTCGACGTAGACGAGAACTTCAGCCATGGGAACGAAACTCCTTGCGGATGTGCGAAGTCTGAGGGGCGGGAAGGGAGGTGAGCCTCAAGAGGGCCGACGGCCCTTAGATGAACTTCTGGCTCGCGAGGAACTCGGCGAGCTGCTTGCCGCCCTCGCCCTCGTCCTTGACGATCGTGCCCGCGGTCCGCGCCGGACGCTGGGCAGCCGCCTCGACCTTCGTCCAGGAGCCCGCCAGACCGACCTCGTCGGCGTCGATCTCCAGGTCGGACAGGTCCCAGGACTCCACCGGCTTCTTCTTCGCCGCCATGATGCCCTTGAAGGACGGGTAGCGCGCCTCACCCGACTGGTCGGTCACCGAGACCACCGCCGGGAGCGAGGCCTCGAGCTGCTCCGAGGCGGTGTCGCCGTCGCGGCGGCCCTTGACCGTGCCGTCCTCGACCGAGACCTCCGACAGCAGCGTCACCTGCGGCACGCCCAGACGCTCGGCCAGCAGCGCCGGGACCACGCCCATGGTGCCGTCGGTGGAGGCCATACCGGAGACGACCAGGTCGAAGCCGGCCTTCTCGATCGCCTTGGCCAGCACCAGCGAGGTTCCGATGGCGTCGGTACCGTGCAGGTCGTCGTCCTCGACGTGGATCGCCTTGTCCGCACCCATCGACAGCGCCTTGCGCAGGGCGTCCTTGGCGTCCTCGGGGCCGACCGTCAGGACGGTGACCTCGACGTCGTCGTCGGAGTTCTCCGAGATCTGCAGCGCCTGCTCGACGGCGTACTCGTCGAGCTCGGAGAGCAGACCGTCCACGTCGTCCCGGTCGACGGTCAGGTCATCGGCGAAGTGCCGGTCGCCAGTGGCGTCGGGCACGTACTTCACAGTGACAACGATCCTCAAGCTCACGCCGGCTCTCCTACTGCAATCGTCATTTCGGTGCTGCCTACTTTCAGGCAGCATAGGCGCCTCTAGCGGCCGATCCCGATCGGGGCGACCCCGCGCTCCGAGCGAAATATTACTCGTCAGTACACCCAGTTGGTTCCCGCTAAGCAAGCGCTTTGAACTGTGACCTTCGCAACGCAGCGTAATCGGAACTCGACCGTCCCGCAGGGCGAAGCGCGCGACGATCAGTCACGCAGTCCGTTGAACCGGCCCTGGTGGTACAGGAGCGGGCGGCCGGGGCCGGCGGGGTCGCCGAGGACGACCTCGGCGAGCACGATGCGGTGGTCGCCGGCCGGCACACGGGCGACGACCCGGCACACGAGCCAGGCGAGGACGTCGTCGAGGACGGGGACGCCCTCGGGCCCCTCGCGCCAGGCGGTGGGCGCCCCGAAGCGGTCGGCGCCGCTCTTGGCGAAGGTGGCGGCCAGCTCCTGCTGGTGCTCGCCGAGTATGTGGACGCCGACGTGGTCCGTCCCCGCCACGGCAGGCCAGCTGGAGGAGCCGGTGCCCACGCCGAACGAGAGCATCGGGGGCTCGGCGGAGACGGAGCTGAGCGAGGTGGCGGTGAAGCCGACCGGGCCGGACTCGCCCCGCGCGGTGATCACGGCGACACCCGCCGCGTGCCGCCGGAAGACGGAGCGCAGCAGGTCGGGAGAGGCGAGGTGAACGGCGGGGGTGTCGAGGTCGGGGGTGACCGGCACGGCGATGTCCTTCTGCGAGGCGGGGCGAGCGGAGTCGTGGCTGCTCAACAGCCGGGACAGCGCGCGCTCGCGGTGCGGGCCAGGTCGATGTGGACCCGCCCGTGGAGAAGGGGTTCCGTGGGCATGCAGCCAGGCTGGCGATACGTGGCGCACACAGTCAAGTACGTTCCGGCATATGGGAGATGCCTCACCGTCCACGTCACGGGTTCAGACCGCCTCCCCCAGGGCCGCGATGACGTCGGCCTTGCGCGGCTGTCCGGTGGCACGCCGCACGACGCGGCCGTCGGCGTCGAGGACCAGCACCGTGGGGGTCTTGAGGATGTCCAGTGCGCGGACCAGCTCAAGGCGGTCCTCCGCGTCGATCTCGACATGGGTCACGCCGGGCACCAGGCCGGCCACCTCGCCGAGGACCCTGCGGGTGGCCCGGCAGGGGGCGCAGAAGGCGCTGGAGAACTGCACCAGCGTGGCGCGCTCGCCGAGTTCCCCGCCCAGTTCGGCCGCGCCGAGCCGCTTTCCCTCGTCACGTCCGCGCACGCGTACCCTCCCGCTCCGCCGCCGATGCAGCACTCCGTAGGCGCCCGCCACCGCGAGCACCGCCACGCACACCACCAGTCCGCTCATCGACTGCTCCAGCGTTCACAAGACTGCAAAGATTCCCGGGCCCCCGAATCATTTTCCATGCGGAATGCTTGATTCATGGACATCGATGTGAGGGGCCCGCGCTTCGGCGCGGCCGTGACGACCCTGGTGCTGGTCCTCGTACTGGTCACCGGGAGTGCCTGGCTGCTGGCCTGGCAGACGCTCGTCTTCGCGCTGGGCACGGCGGGACGCTCGCCCTACGGCTGGCTGTTCCGCAGAGTCGTACGGCCCCGGATCGGGCCGCCGACCGCGTTCGAGCCGCCGCAGCCGCCGCGGTTCGCCCAGGCGGTGGGACTGGTTTTCGCCGTTGTCGGTCTCATCGGGTACGGGCTCGGGCCCGCGTGGCTGGGGATGGCCGCCACGGGGCTCGCGTTGGCGGCCGCCTTCCTGAACGCCGCCTTCGGGTACTGCCTGGGCTGCGAGATGTATGTGCTGGTGCGCAGGGTGACACCGCGCACCGAGTAAAAGAGGGTTAAAAGAGCGAGGTGGATCACCGGGGCCGACGTGACGAGGATCTCCGCCGCCGTCCGGAACTTGGGCTGGCTCCCGGGCCGTTCTTGGGGCACGATCTGCGACAAGCCGTAAACCTACGGCTGCGTAACTTTCCCGCTGGGAATCCCTTCCCAGGCTGAGAAGGAAGGGTCCACTCCGTCCCATGGCAGAGCTTGTCTACCGCCCCGTCATCGGTTTCGCGCTCACGCTGTTCAAGGCGTGGGACCTGAAGATCGACTGCAAGGGGTCGGAGAACATCCCGCGCTCGGGCGGCGCCGTGCTGGTGAGCAACCACATCAGCTACCTGGACTTCGTCTTCGACGGTCTCGCGGCCCTGCCGCAGAAGCGACTCGTTCGCTTCATGGCGAAGGAGTCGGTCTTCCGCCACAAGATCTCCGGTCCGCTGATGCGCGGCATGAAGCACATTCCCGTGGACCGCGAGCAGGGTGAGGCGGCGTACGCGCACGCGCTGGACTCGCTGAAGTCCGGCGAGATCGTCGGGGTGTTCCCCGAGGCGACCATCTCCCAGTCCTTCACGCTGAAGTCCTTCAAGTCCGGCGCCGCACGCCTGGCACAGGAGGCGGGCGTCCCGCTGATCCCGATGGCGGTGTGGGGCACGCAGCGGCTGTGGACCAAGGGGCGACCGCGCAACTTCGGGCGCAACCACATCCCGATCACCATCCGGGTCGGCGAGGCGATCGAGGCGTCGAAGGACAAGTACGCCGGCGCGATCACCCGTCAGCTGCGCGAGCGGGTGCAGGAACTCCTCGAGGCCGCCCAGCGCGCCTACCCTGTGCGTCCCAAGGACGCCGACGACACCTGGTGGATGCCGGCCCATCTGGGCGGTACGGCGCCCACGCCGGAGCAGGTGCGGGAGTCGGAGACCCGCTGAGACGGCGTCGGCGGCCGTCCGCGCTCGACGACGCCGAAAAAGTCCCCGCCGCTTCCCCGGAAACGGCCGCGTGACGGCCCGTCGCGCCACCGGGACGCCGGGTTCACCCCGCCCCGCACGACTGCCCCCTCCCCTCCTCCCTCAGGCCCTCCAGAAGCCGGCCACGGCTTCCGCGCCGGCCGCTCGGTCTCGGCGTCCGTGCTGCTCAGGGCTAGGGTCCCGAGGGGCGGAAGGGGATCTGGTGGACCGGAACATACGCACGGTGGAGGACGTCCTGCGGCTCCTGGACGGGCTGTTCGCCACGGGGGCCGACCGGTGGACGCAGGACGCGGGCTCCTGGTGGGACGACTTCTACGCCGACCGCTCGAGACCCGTCCCGTTCTTCGCCGGGAAGCCCGACGAGAACCTGGTCTCCTGCGTCGAACGCGGCCTGGTCCCCCCGGGCCGCGCCCTCGACCTGGGCTGCGGTCCCGGCCGCAACGCGCTGTACCTCGCCTCGCTGGGCTTCGAGGTCGACGCCGTCGACCTGTCGCCGGTGGCGATCGACTGGGCGCGGGAGCGGGCCCGCGAGACGGACGCCGAGGTCCGCTTCCTGTGCGGCGACGCCTTCGCCCTGCTCGGTGCGGAGATCCACGGCCGCTACGACCTCGTCCACGACTCCGGCTGCTTCCACCACCTGCCGCCGCACCGCCGGATCAGCTATCTGGAGCTGCTCGATCGGTGTCTCGCGCCCGGCGGCCTGTTCGGCCTCACGTGTTTCGCCGCCGGCGCTATGGGGTCCGAGCTGCCGGACGCGGAGTTCTATCTGCGCGGCCGCCTGGAGGGCGGCCTCGCCTACACCCCCGAGTCGCTGCGCCGGATCTTCTCCGGTCTGGCCGAGATCGAGATACGCCGGATGCGGGACGAGCCGCCCGACTCCGCCCGCTTCGGCGAACCCTTCCTGTGGACGGGCCTGTTCCGCCGCTCCTGAGCCCGCGCGCTCAGCCGGCGGACGACTCCGCCGCCCGTACGTCGATCCGCACACCCGGGCTGAATTTCTCCAGCAATTGCGCGAGTTCGGCCCCCGCCGCCTCCAACTCGGCGACCGGCAGCGGGGACATGCCCTCCAGCAGGAAGACGCCCGAGACGGTCTCCTCGGTGAGCCGGGTGCGCGGGCCCTGGCGCCAGTTCCAGCGGCGGCAGGTCACGCCGGCGTCGTCGCACCACACCACCTCGCCCGCGTCGGGGTGTTCGACGGCCTCCTCGCCCCCGGCCACCGTCACGAAGTCCTCGTCACCCGCCGCCCGCACGAGCCGCATGCCGCCCTGGATGCGGTCGATGTCCTCGCCGCCGACCGGGATCAGGTGGGCGACGCTGACGGCGTTGTAGAGGTCGACCAGGAGGTTGACGCGCGGCAGGCCCACGTCCGACAGGGCCCTCTTGGCCAGCGCCTCGGCCGAGTTGCGGGTGCGGGAGGGCTTGGAGCCGAACGCGGTGTACGCCGCGCGCCAGGCGGCCATGTGCGGGTCCTCGTGCGGGGCGCGGCCGTCCAGGCGTGCGGCCAGGCGGCGGGCCGCGTCGTCCAGCAGGGCCGAACTCTCCTCGGTGCTGGGCCCGTTGACCAGGCCGTGCGCCTCGATCGCCAGGTGGGTGAAGCCGGGCGCGAGGGCGCGGACCTCGTCGGACACGGTCAGCGAGAGGGTCATCGTCTGCCTCGGAGTGCGGTGGGGAGCGTCTTCCACAGGTACGCCCGGTCGGGAGCGGCCTTGAGTGCGTCGAGGACGGCCGGGTGCGGTTCAGCATACAGGACCGGATAGTCCAGCTCATTGGACTTCGGGTCCGGTACGAAGGCCAGGCGTTCTCCGTCGAGGGAGAACTGCGCGTCCACGCCGGGTTTGTTGCCGCGCGGGTCCTGCCGGTGCCAGGCGCCGCGGAAGCGGACGGCGATCAGGCCGTGCACCACGTCGAACTTCTGGTAGCACAGCGCGGTCGGGATGTCCTCGGCCCGCAGCAGGGCCGCCAGCGCGTGGGACTTCGCGTAGCAGATGCCGGTGCCCTGCTCCAGGACGTCGGAGGCCCGCCAGGTGACGCGCGGGTCCCCGGAGTCCTGGGAGTGCGGGATGGTGTCGCGGACGAACTCGAAGGCCAGCCGCGCATAGGCATACGAGTCCTCGGCATCCCGAGCGAGCCGGGCCGCCGTCTGCCTGACGAGCGGATGGTGATGGTCGATGACCTCGTCGGCGGCCAGATAGGCGGACAGGTCGGGGGTGTTCTGGATCAGCTCCATGCCCGCAGAGCATAGAAACGCGATCACTCGACCGTCAATGACTTTACGAGTGACCGCATATCTATGCATCCATCGGGGGTCTACTGGCGCGCCATCTCCTCCTTGAGCGCCGCCACGAACGTGTCCACGTCGTCCTCGGTCGTGTCGAACGCGCACATCCAGCGCACGACACCGGCCGCCTCGTCCCAGAAGTAGAACCGGAAGCGCTTCTGCAGCCGCTCGCTGACGTCGTGCGGGAGCCTGGCGAAGACGCCGTTGGCCTGTACCGGGTAGAGGATCTCCACGCCGTGCACGGCGCGCACGCCCTCGGCCAGGCGCTGGGCCATCTCGTTGGCGTGGCGGGCGTTGCGCAGCCACAGGTCCTTGGCGAGCAGGGCCTCCAGCTGCACCGACACGAAGCGCATCTTGGAGGCGAGCTGCATGGACAGCTTGCGCAGGTGCTTCATGTGGCTCACGGCGTCGGGGTTGATCACCACGACCGCCTCGCCGAAGATCGCGCCGTTCTTCGTCCCGCCGAGGGAGAGGATGTCCACGCCGACGGCGTTGGTGAACGTCCGCATGGGGACGTCCAGCGAGGCCGCCGCGTTGGCGATGCGGGAGCCGTCCAGGTGCACCTTCATGCCGTGCGCGTGGGCGTGCTCGCAGATCGCGCGGATCTCCTCGGGCGTGTAGAGGGTGCCGAGCTCCGTGCTCTGGGTGATCGAGACGACCTGCGGCATGGCACGGTGCTCGTCCTCCCAGCCGTACGCCTGCCGGTCGATCAGCTCGGGCGTGAGCTTGCCGTCGGGCGTGGGGACCGTGAGCAGCTTCAGGCCGCCCATGCGCTCGGGCGCGCCGCCCTCGTCGACGTTGATGTGGGCGCTCTCGGCGCAGATCACCGCGCCCCAGCGGTCGGTGACCGCCTGGAGCGCGACGACGTTGGCGCCGGTGCCGTTGAAGACCGGGAAGGCCTCCGCCGTGGCACCGAAGTGGCCGCGGACGATCCGCTGGAGGTTCTCGGTGTAGTCGTCCTCGCCGTAGGCGACCTGGTGACCGCCGTTGGCCAGGGCCAATGCGGCGAGCACCTCCGGGTGGGCCCCGGCGTAGTTGTCGCTGGCGAAGCCGCGGACGTCCGGGTCGTGGTGGCGGCGGGCGTCGGTCTTCGGGGGGTTCACGGCTTGTCGGTCAGCCACAGACGCTTTCCGTTCACTTCGGCGGCGGGCTTGCTCCAGACGTCGACGATGGCCTCCGCGAGGTCCTTGACGTCCGTGAAACCCGCGAACTTCGCGTTGGGGCGCTCGGCGCGCATGGCATCGTGCACCAACGCCTTCACCACCAGGATCGCAGCCGCCGACGTCAGCTCCTCCGGGGCCGCGGCCTTGCGGAAGTAGTCGGCCATGGCCAGCGTCCACGCCTCGGAGGCGGCCTTGGCGGCGGCGTACGCGGCGTTCCCGGCGGTCGGCTTGGAGGCGCCGGCGGCGCTGATCAGGACGTAGCGGCCGCGGTCGCTGCGCTGGAGCGCCTCGGAGAAGGCGAGCGAGGTGTGCTGCACGGTGCGGATGAGCAGCAGCTCCAGGAAGTCCCAGTCGTCGAGGCTGGTCTTGACGAAGGTCTCGCTGCCGCGCCAGCCGCCGACGAGGTGGACGACGCCGTCGACGCGGCCGAAGTCCTTCTCGATGTGCATCGCCCAGTCACGGGTGGATTCGAGGTCCAGCAGGTCGACGGACTCACCGGTGACGGTGGCGCCGCCCGAGGCGTACCGGGCCGCGTCCACGGCCTCCGCGAGCCGTTCGGGATCGTTGTCGGCGCCGACCACGGTCGCCCCGGCCTCGGCCAGCCGCAGCAGCGCCGCCCGGCCGGCGGGTCCGCCCGCGCCGGCCACCGCGATCACCGCACCGCTGAGAGCTCCGTTCCCCGCCATGTTCTTCGCCTCCTGAGCTTGCTGAGCTTGCTGAGCAGTGTTCCCGGTGCCGCGTACGCTCACGCGGCGGCCCGCTCGGCGCTCTGGGCCGTGATGCCCCGGGTGGAGGCGATCACGTTCTTGAGCTTCTTGGAGAGGGCCTCATAGAACATGCTCAGCGGAAACTCGTCCGGAAGCACGTCATCGACGAGTTTCCGCGGCGGCTGGCTCAGGTCGAGGGCGTCGGGACCCTTGGCCCACTTGGAGCCCGGGTGCGGGGCGAGGTAGGTGGAGACGAGCTCGTACCCGGCGAACCAGTGGACGAGCTTGGGGCGGTCGATGCCGTCGCGGTAGAGCTTCTCGATCTCGGCGCACAGCTCGTTGGTGACCTGCGGGGCACGCTGCCAGTCGATGTGCAGCTTGTTGTCGGTCCAGCGGACGACGTCGTGCTTGTGCAGGTAGGCGAAGAGCAGCTGGCCGCCGAGGCCGTCGTAGTTGCGCACGCGCTCGCCGGTGACGGGGAAGCGGAACATGCGGTCGAAGAGGACCGCGTACTGCACGTCACGGGCCTGCGGGACGCCGTCGGCCTGGAGCTTGACGGCCTCCTTGAAGGCAGTCAGGTCGCAGCGCAGCTCCTCCAGGCCGTACATCCAGAACGGCTGGCGCTGCTTGATCATGAACGGGTCGAACGGCAGGTCGCCGTGGCTGTGGGTGCGGTCGTGGACCATGTCCCACAGGACGAAGGCCTCCTCGCAGCGCTTCTGGTCGTGGACCATCGCGGCGATGTCCTCGGGCAGCTCGAGGCCCAGGATGTCGACGGCGGCGTCGGTGACCCGGCGGAAGCGGGCGGCCTCGCGGTCGCAGAAGATGCCACCCCAGGAGAATCGTTCCGGCGCCTCACGCACGGCGATCGTCTCGGGGAAGAGGACGGCGGAGTTGGTGTCGTACCCGGCCGTGAAGTCCTCGAACTTGATGCCGCAGAACAGCGGGTTGTCGTACCGGGTGCGCTCCAGCTCGGCCAGCCAGTCCGGCCAGACCATGCGCAGCACGACCGCCTCGAGGTTGCGGTCGGGGTTGCCGTTCTGGGTGTACATCGGGAAGACGACCAGGTGCTGCAGGCCGTCCGCGCGCTGCGCGGCGGGCTGGAAGGCGAGCAGCGAGTCGAGGAAGTCGGGCACCTGGAAGCCGTCGACGACCCACCGCTCCAGGTCCTTGACCAGGGCCTCGTGGTAGGCGGTGTCGTGCGGGAGCAGCGGGGAGAGCTCCTCGACGGCCTCCGCGACACGCCGGACGGCGGCCTCGGCGTCGGTGCGGTCGGGTGCGCCCTCGGCCTCGAAGTCGATCGACCCGTCCTTGGACTGCCATGGCCGGATCTGCTCCACGGCATCCTTGAGCACCGGCCACGCCGGGTGCTCGACCACCCTGGTCGCGGGAGGAACCTGCTCCCCCGAAGCCGCCTGCACAAGAATTTCCGTCATGTCCCATCCTCCACGGGAGAAGCTTGCGTAAGGAGACCGTATACATACGTGCTTTCTCCCAGCAAGTGTGCCCTCCGGAAATTATCCTGCGCACTCGCATCGTCACAGAACTTTTTCCTGTCCGACGCAGTGAAGTCGGTTGCCGCGGGTATACGACGGCACCGCACGGGTATCAGCCAACCGGTCAATGCCCGCGCAACTCGCCCACGCCCGGGTGAGCGGCCGGGGCGCCGGAGGGCGGACACGCCCCGTACGCCACGCCGATCCCCCCGTGTACGCACGGGTTCATCGCGCGGCCGGGCCGTTAGGCTGCGGCTCTGCCCGCGCGGCCGTCCGCTCCGGTCCGCGCGCGGTCCGAGCCGCCCGTCGACGGAAGCGAGTTGTACGTTGAACTTCCTTACCATCGGTCACCGCGGAGTCATGGGTGTCGAGCCCGAGAACACCCTCCGTTCCTTCGTCGCCGCCCAGCAGGCCGGCCTCGACGTCATCGAACTCGATCTGCATCTGAGCAAGGACGGCGCGCTCGTCGTCATGCACGACACCGACGTGGACCGCACGACCGACGGCACCGGCCCCATCGCCGAGAAGACGCTCGCCGAGCTGCGCGCCCTGGACGCGGGCCGCGGCGAGCACGTGCCGGTCTTCGAGGAGGTCCTGGACGCGGTGCGCACACCGCTGCAGGCCGAGATCAAGGACGTGCAGGCCGCCCGGGCGCTGGCCGAGGTGATGCTCAAGCGGGACCTGGTCGCCCGGGTGGAGGTGTCGTCCTTCCACGACGAGGCGGTCGCCGAGATCGCCCGCCTCGTGCCCGGTGTGCGCACCGCGCTGATCGGCAGCCGCTTCGGCACCGACATCGTCGACCGCGCGGTCGAGGCCGGCGCGGCGACCGTCTGCCTCAACATCCGCCGGCTGACGCTGGAGATCGTGGAACGGGCCCGCAAGGCCGACCTGCGGATCATCGGCTGGGTGGTCAACACCCAGGACCATCTGCGTCTGGTCCGGGCCCTGCAGCTGGACGGCGCGACCACCGACTACCCGGAGATCAAGCGCACCGCCCGCTTCACGGCATGACGCTCAGCCCAGCTCCTTGACCAGCAGCTCGAACTGCAGGTCGTCGCGCCGCGGAATGCCGAAGCGCTCGTCGCCGTACGGGAAGGGCGTCATCCTTCCCGTACGGCGGTAGCCGCGGCGCTCGTACCAGGCGATGAGGTCCTCGCGCACGGAGATCACGGTCATGTGCATCTCGCGGACGCCCCAGGTCTCGCGCGCCGCGCGCTCCGCCTCCGCGATGATCACCTTGCCGAGGCCGCCGCCCTGGAGTCCGGGGCTGACGGCGAACATTCCGAAGTAGGCGTGGGCGCCGCGGTGTTCGAGCTGGCAGCAGGCGATGACCACGCCGTCGCGCTCGACCGTGAGCAGTCGGCTGTCGGGCGACTTGATGACCGCGAGCACACCCTCCTGGTTCGTGCGCTGTCCTTCGAGGATGTCCGCCTCGGTGGTCCACCCGGCCCGGCTGGAGTCCCCGCGGTACGCCGACTCGATCAGCGCGACCAGGGCGTCGACATCGGCGTCGGTGGCGTCGCGGAAGGTCAGTCCGGCGGCGGTTTCCATGGTGCGGCTCTCCGATCTCTGGCACGGCACGGGCACCGACGAGGGTAACGCCGCCGCTAGGCTCCGGGTGCATGGTGCACGTTCTCAGCAGTCGGACCCTGATCCGCCCCTCGGACCCCGAGCGTTCCCGCCGGTTCTACGGCGAGCAGCTCGGGCTCGCCGTCTACCGCGAGTTCGGCGACGGGCCGGACCGCGGCACCGTCTACTTCCTCGGCGGTGGCTTCCTGGAGGTCTCGGGGCGCTCCGAGGTTCCGCCCTCCCCCGCGGTACGGCTGTGGCTGCAGGTCGAGGACGCCGACGCGGCGCACGAGGAGCTGCGCGCCAAGGGGGTCGAGATCGTGCGGCCGCCGGTGCGGGAGCCGTGGGGGCTGATCGAGATGTGGATCGAGGACCCGGACGGGACGCGGATCGTGCTGGTGGAGGTGCCGGCGGACCACCCCATCCGGTACCGGCCCGGCATCTGAACCTCCCACGGCGGACGGCCCGGTCCGGATGGAGCAGAGGGCCACGGATCAGGCGCGGGCCGCGAGGGGTGTGACCGTGATCCGGTCGATCACCGGGGCGTAGGGCGAGCGCTGGCCGTGGGGGTTCCTCGTGTCCCCGTCGAAGTCGGGGAGTTCGTCGGCGGTGAGGGTGACGGTGTTGGCGCCCTCGTCCAGGGTGACGGGGACCGCGAGGTCCCGGAAGTCGTCGAAGTGGAAGGTGGTCGGGAACAACACCCTTTGCGGGGCACCCCCGTTGACGGAGATGTCCGCGTGCCGGCAGAGGGGGTCGGGGTTGTAGTGCGTCGCGGTCGCCTGTTCACCGTTGGAGTAGCGGATGGTCAGCGCGTGCCGGCCGGCGTGTGCCGCCGTCACCGTCAGGGTGAGCGCGTTGGCGGGACCGGCGCCGATGCCGTCGACCGCCTTGCCGCCCGTGGCGTGGGAGTACGCGGCCACCCTGGCGGCACCGGTCAGGACGCCCTCCTCGGCCGCGTACACGGTCGTCGGCAGCAGTCCGCGGGACGGGCCGACGGTCAGCCGGTCCACGACCAGGCACTCCGAAGTCGCCGTCACCGTCACCTTGTTGACACCGCCCGCCAGGAAAAGGGGCACGAGCCCGCGCGCCGGCAGCTCGGTCTCCTCGCCGTTGACGGTGAGCAGGCCCTCACCGGGGCCGAGCAGGTCGACGGTGACCGTCGCCTCGCCGTCCTCGGTGGCGTGCACCCAGAAGGTGACGGTGCCGCCGCGCGGCAGGACCGCGGCGCCGGGGCCGGAGGCGCCGCGCTGCGTGCAGTCGACTCGCGCATCCGAGCCCAGTGCCGCGAACTCGGCTTCGTAGAAGTCCACTTGGCCTTCGTCGCGCAGGGCGAGGTCCAGCCGGTCGATGACGGCGTCGCCCCGGGTCTCGCCGAGGTCGGGGTCCTGGGCGGCGAGGGTGATGCGGTGCGCGCCCCGGGTCAGAGCGGCACGGGTGTCGGCGTGGCCCCACACGGCCCACTTGTAGCCGAGCGGCAGCAGCAGCTCGCGCGGATCCTCGCCGTCGATGCGCAGGAAGACGTTGGTGGGGCCCGACTCGCGCACCAGCTCGGCGCGGTTGTAGGAGTTGGCGAAGACACGGATGTCGTACGTCCCCTCCTGGGGGACCTCGACGTCGAAGGCGAGCACCCCGTCGGAGCCGGTGCGCAGGCCCCCCACGTGGTAGCCGCCGGAGGTGGCGAACCGGTCGACGGCGGAGGGGGATCCCTCGGGGCCGTTCCTGGAGTAACCGCCGCCGGTGTAGGCCGCGTCCTCCGCCTCGTACGTCCCGCGCCAGCCGGTCGACGGCGCGAGCGGGGCGGCGCCGCTGCCGCCCGGGGAGAGGATCAGCTGGTAGGCGGACATCGCGTCGAGACCGGTCAGGGGAAGCGTCACCGCGCCCTCGACGACCGGAAGTTCGAAGTCCCGCAGCCGCAACGGCTGTTCCGAGGAGCCGACTTGGCCGGTCCAGGGGATCTCCTGCAGTCTCAGGTGCACCTCGGTGCCGAAGTCCTCCGCGTCGATGCCCTCGACGACCAGGTCAGCGGCCCCGCCCGCCCCGCCGAACAGCACGCGCGCCTGCCGCTTGTCGCGGTCGAGCGTGGCGACGCCCTGCAGCGTGTACTGCACGTTGGGGTGCGGCGCTGTGACGCGCACGGTGGTGCCGGACATCTGGCCGTAGGCGTTGAACAGCCACCACTGCCCGTTGGCCTTGTTCGCCTCCACCGCCGAGTCGTTGAGGTTGCCGGCGATGTTCCAGTACGCCATGTCGGCGTCGACCTTCGACTCCTCGACGGCGGCGATCCACTGGATCATCTGCCCGGGGACGGAGAGGTGGTAATTGTGCGCGTACTCGTTGAGGTTGACGGGCAGCGGGCCGATGCCCAGCTCCCGTTCCATGGCGCGGTACTCGGCGACCTTCGTGCGGACCTCGTCCGGGGACGACAGCTCGTGCCAGGTCACCACGTCCGGCAGGACGCCGTGGTCGCGCGCGAACTCCAGGAAGCCCCGCACCTCGGGGTAGAGGATGCTGGTGTTGGGGCCGGCGACGCGCGCCGCGGGGTCGATCTCCTTGATGAGACGGTAGGCCCGCGCCCAGGCGGAGAAGAAGGGACCGGGCTCGGTCCGCCAGGAGACGCCGTCGTAACTCCACTCCCCCGTGCCGAACATGTTGCCCTCGGGCTCGTTGAACGGCACCCACACGAGGTGGGAGGTGAGCGCGCCGAGCTTCTGCGCCTGCCGCACCTGACGGCGAACGGTCTCCAGGTGACCGTCGAGCTTCTCCTCGCCGGTGGCGCCGGGCCACTCGTAGGGGAAGCCGCGGTGGATGTCGGTGGTGTACACGTAGACGTCCTTGCCGCCCGAGGCGACGAAGGACGGCAGGATCTCCAGGGCGTCGGCGCCGGGGTGCTGGACGCCGTCCTGGGCCTTGGTGGTGACCGTGCGGACGTACATGCCCTCGACGACCGCGCGGCTGGGCACGCCGTCGCCGTAGAGGCCGTAGAGCGTGCCGCTCGCGCCGCCGTGGAAGGGGCCCGTCTCGGTGCTCAGGTCGACAGTGAGCGTCTCGGCCGTCACGGCACTCTCTTTCGTTCGAAATACCGTACGCCAGCCGACAATCCGAACCGGCCTGGTCGAACCTAGGGAGCACGCGGGGATCGCGTCAACGGGGGTTGGGCTTCCGAAACTTCCGAAAGCCGCCGCTCAGGCCCGCGGCATGCCCGGAGTGCCCTCCAGCCGGCCGAGCAACTCGCCCAGCAGTCCGGCGAGTTCGCCCTGCCCGCGCGGGTGGAGGGCGGAGAGCACGGAGGTCTCGTAGGCGAGCTGCTCGGGCAGGATCGAGTCGACGAGGTCCCGGCCGGCGTCGGTGAGGCGGACGTGGGCGACGCGCCGGTCACGCGTGTCGCCGCGCCGCTCCACCAGGCCGCGCTCGGTGAGCGCCTTCAGCCGCTTGGTGACGGCGGCGCCGGAGGAGAAGGTCTCGCGCGCCACTTCACTGGGGGTGAGTTCGTGGCCGGTGCGCCGCAGCGCGCCGAGCAGGTCGAACTCCGCGCGGCTCAGGCCCGCACGGCGCAGCGGGGCGTCCTCGGCCTGCTGCAGGAGGGCGGCGCAGCGGTTGATCCGGCCGATGATCTCCATGGGGGCGGTGTCGAGGCCGGGGTGGACGGCCCGCCACTGCCGGACGACCGCGGAGACGGTGTCGCCCCCGGTCGCGCCCTGCCGCCGCCCGTTCGCTGCCGTCATGGCCGTACGTCCTCCCTCGCGCCGCGCAGCCCCAGCTGCCGTACCGTCGCCGCGAGCGTACGGTGTCCGGCCTGCTCGGCGCGTACGACCCGCTCCTGGGGCAGAGCGCGCTGCCACCACTCGCCGGACGCGGCGTCGACGGTGGCCCGCAGGTCGGCGAGCGCTGCGGCGAGCGCGCGGCGGGCGGCCTCCAGGGCGGCGGGGGCCGCGGGCCCGGCCAGCAGGCGGGCGGTGCGTTCGCGGGCGCGTTCGACGTCGGCCAGGGCGTGCTCGACGCGGTCGCCGGAGCGGCGGTTGGTCACGGCCGCGGCGACGAGGAAGCCGACCAGGGCGCCGACGACGGTGTCGACGACGCGCTCGGTGATCAGCTCTCCGGGCGCCTGATAGCGGTTGAACTCGGTGATGAGCAGGGCCATGGGGGTCACGCAGACGGTGCCGAGCCAGTAGTTGCGGCCGATCAGGGCCTCGGCGCCGAAGTTGAAGGCCAGGCAGCACAGGACCAGGGCCGGCTGCCCGAGATGGGCGAGCGGGGCGACGGCGGCGAAGAGCAGCACACCGAGGATGTTGCCGACGACGCGCTGGACGCCCCGGCTCCAGGTGAGGGTGAGGTTGGCCTGGTACAGGGAGGCCGCGGTGACCAGCGCCCAGTAGGGGCGCCCGACACCGAGGGCGAGGGAGGCGTAGCCGGCCAGGGCGCAGCCCAGCGCGGTGCGGACCGCGAGGGGGGTGAGCGGGCCGAGCCTGGTCCACAAGGGCCGTGCGGGGACGGCGAGTTCGGCGTCGACGCCGAGGAGTTCGTCGGCGTCCCGCGGGTCGTGCGGCGCGGGGATCGGGCCGCTGCCGCACAGGGCACGCGACCAGGTGCGCAGCAGTTCGGGGTCGGTGTCGGAGGGGGCGGCGAGGGCGACCTCCGCGCGCACCACGAGGTGTTCCAGGGCGCGCCGGGCGGAGAGGGCGCCGGAGGCCAGGAGGGCCTGCCAGGCGGCCTGGATCGCGGCGGCCGCGGCGGCGCGGGAGCGGGGGTGGCCGTCTTCACCGGCGTGGGCGGAGGCGTACGCGGCGGCCGCGTCGAGGGCCTGGGCGGCGGCCCGGCGTTCCGGGCCGTGCGGACGCAGCAGACCGGGTGCCATACCGACCAGCCAGGCCCAGGCGCCCGCCGTCAGGGCCAGGGCGAGGTGGCCGGGCAGCTGGGTGAGGGCCTGCGGGACGAAGAGGGAGGCGGAGCTGATGAAGGTGAGCACCACATTGCCGGGCGGGCCGACCCGGGTGGCGTCGCACAGCACCTTCTGCACCGCGGCGAGCACGGCGCCCACCGTGACCAGGACGACGGCATCGGAGGTGAGGGAGGCCGCGGTCAGGGCGACGCCGAGGCCGCCGACCATGCCCAGGACGACCCACGCCAGGACCCCGGCCCGCGCGGCGTAGGGGCGGTTGTGGGCGTACAGGGCGCAGAGCGATCCGGCCATGGTGTACATGGCCAGGTCGAGCCGGCCGAGGGCCAGCAGCAGGAGGTTGGGCGGGGCGACCGAGGCGACCACGCTCAGCGCGGGCTTGAACCAGATGGCGGAGGGGCGGCCGAGGCGCAGGACACCGGCCAGGGGGAGGCGGCGGGTGCGCGGGACGGTGGGGACGGGGGTCGCACGGCTCATGGGCATAAGATTATCAGGTGTTTTACTCGTAAATCATTTCAGCGCGGGTCTGCTCACCTGCCGTGCTCCCACGAATGCTCCCCGTGTACACCCTTGCGCTCGCGTGAGCACCGGACGGCCCGGGCATCGACGCACTGTCGAGACCGTCGAGCGGGGAGGTGCGCGTGCACGGACCGGCTTCGCCCGGCTGGCTGCTGGTCGCGCTGTGTACGGCGACCGGGGCCTACTGTCTGCTGCGGATGCGCAGCACCGTCGAGGAACAGCGCCGCTCCGCGGGCGGCGAGGCGCTGATGGGCTTCGGGATGGCCGCGATGGCCGTACCGGCGGCGGTGGTCAGCCAGCCGTCGTGGGCCTGGCCCGGCTACGCGGTCCTGTTCGGGTCCGCCGCGCTGCGCGCCCTGTGGGCCGCGCGCCGGGACCCGCACCATCTGCACCACCTGGTCGGGGCCTCGGCGATGGTCTACATGGCGGTCGTGATGGCCGCCTCCCCCGGCCACCACGCCGGGCACGGCGCACCGTCCGGGGTGCCGCTGCTCACGGGGGTGCTGCTGCTCTACTTCACGGGCTACGTCCTGCTGTCCGGGGTGCGGCTGGTCCCCGTGGCCGCGGGCGGCGGGGCCGTGGGATGGGGAGACCGGCCGGAGCTGGCGAGGGCGTGCCGGCTGTCGATGGGGATCGCGATGGTGGCCATGCTGATCACCCTCTGAGCGCTGCCCCACGAGCACGCCCCGGGCGCCGTCGCACGAGCACACTTCGAGCGCTGTCCCACGAGCACGCTCCGGGCGCTGCCGCACGAGCACACTTCGAGCGCCGTGGCACGGACGGTCAGGCCGCACAGGGCGCCGGGCCGGGCGGGGGTCTTCCGGGAACCCGCGGAGGCGACGACCGCGTCGTGGCCGCGGGCCTCACCCGTCGGCGAGGATCACTCCATGCACAACCCGCCCGTCGACTCCCCGCCCCGCCCGCCGGACCACCGCCTCGCGGCGCGCGCCGCGGCTGCCGCGGGGGTGCTCGCGGTGTGCTCGGTGCTCCTCCTCGCCCTGGTCGCGGCCGAGTGGCGTCCCCTGATCGACCTCGACGGCGACGTCGCCCGGACCACCCATCGCTGGGCCGTGGACGAACCCGGCCTCACCCACGCCTGCCGCATCCTCACCGACTGGGTCTGGGACCCCTGGACGATGCGCCTCGTCAGCGCGCTCGCGGTGGGGTGGCTGGCGTGGCGGCGGTCGGCGTGGTGGACCGCCTGCTGGTTCGCGGCCACGGTGGCGTTGGGCTCGGTGGTCCAGCAGGGGCTGAAGGCCGCGGTCGGCCGCCCCCGCCCCGTCTGGCCCGACCCGGTCGACTCGGCACACTACGCGGCCTTCCCCTCGGGTCACGCGATGACCGCCACGGTCGCCTGCGGGCTCCTGCTGTGGCTGGTCCACCACTACGGCGCGGGCACCGCCCTGCGGCGGACGGCCCTGTGGGTGGCGGTGGTCTCGGTGACCGGTGTCGGCCTGACCCGGATGTGGCTGGGCGTGCACTGGCCCTCGGACGTGCTGGGGGGCTGGCTGCTGGGGGCGACGCTGGTCGCGGCCGCCGTCATGGTCCACCGCCGGTGGGGCCCCGAGGGCGCCTGAGCAAGGTCTTCCCTTACGGCGGATCACCGCACGTAGGATCTCCCCATGCTCGCCGTCCTCTTCGACTTCTCCGGCACCGTCTTCCGCATCGAGTCCACCGAGTCCTGGCTGCGCGCCGCGCTGGCAGAAGCCGGGACGGCGCTCGCGGAGCAGGAGTTGCTGCAGGCGGCGAAGGCGCTGGAGGCGGCGGGCGCGCTCCCTGGCGGGGCCTCCCCGCTGCAGGTGCCCGCGGACCTCGCCGAGCTGTGGCGGGTACGGGACGCCAGCGCCGAGCTGCACCGGGCCGCCTACACCGGCCTGTCCCGCCAGGTGCCGCTGCCCGACCCCGCCCTGCACGACGCGCTGTACGACCGCCACATGACGCCGGCTGCGTGGGCGCCGTATCCCGACGCCGCCGAGGTGCTGTACGCGCTGTGCGAGCGTGGGCTCGGCATCGGCGTGGTCAGCAACATCGGCTGGGATCCGCGCCCCGTCTTCGCGGCCCACGACCTGGACCGGTTCGTGGACACGTATGTGCTGTCGTACGAGCACGGCATCCAGAAGCCCGACCCGCGGCTGTTCGCCCTCGCCTGCGAGGCCCTCGAGGTCGAGCCCCACGAGGCGCTGATGGTCGGCGACAGCCGCGAGGCGGACGGCGGCGCGGCGGCTCTGGGGTGCCGGGTGCACTTCGTCGACCATCTGCCGGTGGCCCAGCGGCCGGACGGCCTGCGCCCGGTGCTGGACCTGGTCGACTGAGCCGGGTCCGCGGCCCGCTACTCCAGATACCCCTCGACCTGCGACGAGGAGCGCACGCTCGCCTCGTCCGGGTTCTCCCCGAACTCCGCCTTGGCGCGCCGCTGCCGCAACAGGTCCCAGCAGCGGTCGAGTTCGCGCTCCAGTTGGCCGAGCCGCTGCTGTTCGGTCTCGCCGTCGATCTCCCCGGAGGCGAGGGACGTCCGGAGCCTGCGCTCGTCCTCGACCATCTCCGAGATCCTGGCCAGGATCCGCTCGTCCTGTTCCATGCCCGTACGCCTCCTCGGCTCGACACCGATGCCCACTGTAGGGACGCGGGGGCCGCTGTGCGACGGGAGTGGGAGAACCGGAGGTCACGGCGGCGAAGGAGCCGAAACAGTCGCCTGAGGACACCTTCGGTGCGTGATGACCGCCCGCCTGAGACGATCCCCCGTGTCGCCCCAGACGGACGGCAGCCCTGACCACGCCCTTGGGAGGTGGCGGTCCGGATGCGTTGAGTATAGTTGGCTGGCAGCCAGTCAACGCAGGAGTTACAGCATGTCCCCGCGCAGCGCCTCGGTCAATGAAGAGTTGCGGAGACGTTCTCGGGAGCGGCTCCTGCAGGCGGCTGTCGAGATGGTCGGCGAGCGCGGCTACGAGGCGACGACGCTCGGCGACATCGCGGACCGGGCCGGTTCGGCGCGCGGCCTGGTGTCGTACTACTTCCCGGGGAAGCGGCAGTTGGTGCAGTCGGCGGTGCACCGGCTGATGCACCGCACGCTGGAGGAGGCGCTGGAGCGCGAGCCGCGCACCGAGGACGGGCGGGAGCGGATGGCGCGGGCCATCGACGCGATCCTCGGCCTGGCCCGGGACCGGCCGGTACTGATGCGCCAGCACATGGCGGGGCTGCTGCAGGCCGAGGGCTTCGTGCAGTGCCCGGAGCAGCAGCGGCTCGCCGAACTGCTGCGGGACACCGTCGCCCGGTACGGATCGCCGGACGCGGCCACCGACTACCCCATGTTGCGCTCCCTGTTGATGGGCGCCGTCTACGCGATGGTGCTGCCGAACGTCCCGATGCAACTGGCCGCCATGCGGGCCGAGTTGTTCGCGCGTTACCGGCTCGACCGGGAGATGGGCGTCCCGCCGGACACCGGGGAAGCGTCCGGCGGGACTCAACCGTCCGACCTGTCACGGTTCTTCGCCACGGGCGAGGGTCCGGACGAGGGATCGGAGGTGCCGGCCGGGCCGAAGTAGCCCGGCCTCGGCCGGCGCCCGAGTCTCCGCGCGTCAGCGGCGCGCATGACGGGGCGTCAGGAAGCCCGCGTCCCGTGCCTGCGAGATCATCCGGAGCGACTTGCGGCGGCTGTGACCGGTCGCGCACATCACCGCGAGGACGGGGTCGACGCCCTCCTCCTGGGCCGCGCGGTACTCCTGCGCCACCAGCCATCGCCCCTCGATCCCCCGCGGCCAGGACGGGCGGGCCCGGCGCCCGCTCGCGGACTCCTCGCCGTCCGCGCCCGGTTCCCCGGTGAAGCCGGACGCCTCGAAGAGCGGTTCCTCGATCCACTCGGCGAACACCGCGAGGTCGTCGAGGGACAGCGCCGGCTGGGCCCGGACGTCCTCCAGGCAGACACATCCGCCGCCGGCCACGGCGAGCGCGTCGACCCGGGCGCCGTCGGTGAACGCCAGCCGGACGTGGAACCACGCCGTACTGTCCCCGCCCTCCCGCACTTCCCACGCGGGCCACACGGACACAGCGCCGTCCGTCGGACAACGATCGGAAAGATTAAGAAAGGATGCTTCTAGCACACACGCAACGTAACCGCATGATCACTTTCCATACCAACGGACACGCACGGGGGTGGCCGGCCGACACCCTGTCAGCGGAACACCGGCGGTGCCATCCTTGAGCCGTCCGCGATCCGGCTCCGTGAGGAGTTCCGCCGTGCTCCATGTCGCCGTCGTCGGCTCCGGGCCGAGCGGTTGCTACACCGCCCAGAGCCTGGTCCAGGCGGACCCGGGGGTCCTCGTCGACGTCCTGGACCGCCTGCCGTGCCCCTACGGCCTGGTGCGGTACGGGGTGGCACCGGACCACGAGAAGATCAAGTCGCTGCAGAACAACCTGCGTTCGGTGCTGGAGCACGAGCGGGTCCGTTTCCTCGGCGGCGTCCGCGTCGGCCCGGGCGGGATACCCGCCCCGCGGCTGCGGGAGCTGTACCACGCGGTGGTGTACTGCGTGGGCGCGGCCACCGACCGGCACCTCGGCATCCCGGGCGAGGACCTGCCGGGCAGCTGGTCGGCGACGCGGTTCGTGGCCTGGTACAGCGCCCATCCGGACGCCGTCGACGACGGGTTCGTCCGCGGCGTCCGCTCCGCCGTGGTCGTCGGCGTCGGCAACGTCGCCGTGGACGTCACGCGGATGCTCGCCCGGCGCGCGGCCGAACTGAGCACCACCGACATACCGCAGGCGGCGCTCGGCGCGCTGGCCGCCGGCCGGGTCACCGACATCCACATGGTGGGGCGGCGCGGGCCGTCGCAGGCCCGCTTCACGACCAAGGAGCTGCGCGAGCTGAGCGGCCTGCCGCACACCGAAGTCATCGTCGATCCGGAGGAGTTGGCGAGGGACCCGGAGTACGCCGATCCCTCCGCGCTGCCGGCGGCGCGCCGCCGCAACATAGAGGTCCTGCGGGGCTGGGCGGGCGAGACATCCGACCGGGCGGGACGGGCCGCACCCGCCGCCTCCCGCAGCATCGCCCTGCGCTTCTTCCTGCGCCCCGTCGAACTGCTCGCCGATCAGGGGCGGGTGGGCGCGGTGCGGTTCGAGCGGACCGTGTGCGACGGCCGCGGCGGCGTCACGGGCACGGGCCGGTACGAGGAGATCGAGGCGCAACTGGTGCTGCGCTCGGTGGGCTATCGGGGCCTGCCGCTGGAGGGGCTGCCGTTCGACCCGGTGCGTGGCACGGTGCCGCATCGCGCCGGGCGGGTGCTGCGCGAGGGCGCCGTCGGGCCCGGCGAGTACGTGGCCGGCTGGATCAAGCGCGGCCCGACCGGCGTGATCGGCACCAACCGGCCGGACGCCAAGGAGACGGCGGCCTCGCTGCTGGAGGACGCCCCCGCGCTGCTGCGCAAGGACGTGCCCGGCGATCCGCTCGCGGCCCTGCGCGCGGCCGGTGTCGAGCCGGTGACGTGGGCCGGCTGGCAGGCGATCGAACGCGCCGAGGCGGCACTCGGAGCCTCGCTGGGGCGCGGCGTGGTCAAGCTGGCCGACTGGGGATCGCTGCTGGCGGCGGCGCGGACGGCGGCCCCGTAGCGGAGTCGGTCACCTGCGGGTGGGCAGTACACAGAACGGCAACACGCCAGACATCAACAAACTGTTCAAGCCTCGTACGGTCTCGTGCTGTTCGGATGCCCCTGCCGCCCTGGAGTCCCCATGACCGCACCCGCCCCCGTCCATCCCGTCGACGAGATACCGCCCGTACGGCGGTTGGCGGCCTTCGGGCTGCAGCACGTGCTCGCGATGTACGCGGGCGCGGTGGCCGTGCCGCTGATCGTCGGCGGGGCGATGAAGCTGTCGCCCGCGGATCTGGCGTACCTGATCACCGCCGATCTCCTGGTGTGCGGCATCGCCACGCTCGTGCAGTGCGTGGGGTTCTGGCGGTTCGGCGTCCGGCTGCCGATCATGCAGGGCTGCACCTTCGCCGCGGTGTCGCCGATGGTGCTCATCGGGACGACCGGCGGCGGGCTGCCCGCGATCTACGGGTCGGTGATCGTCGCGGGACTCGCGATCGTGCTGCTGGCGCCCGTGTTCGGCAGGCTGCTGCGCTTCTTCCCGCCGCTCGTCACGGGCACGGTCATCTTGATCATCGGGGTGTCGCTGCTGCCGGTGGCGGGCAACTGGGCCGCGGGCGGCGCCGGTTCGAAGGACTTCGGTGAGCCGAAGAATCTGGGCCTGGCGCTCTTCGTGCTGCTGGTCGTGCTGGGCGTCCAGCGGTTCGCGCCCGCGTTCCTGAGCCGGATCGCGGTGCTGATCGGCATCGCGGTGGGTCTCGCGGTGGCGATCCCCTTCGGCTTCACGGACTTCGGCGGCGTCGGCGACGCCGACTGGCTGGGCATCAGCACACCTTTCCACTTCGGCACGCCCACCTTCCATGTCTCGGCGGTCGTCTCGATGCTGGTGGTGGCGCTGGTGACGATGACCGAGACGACCGGCGACCTGATCGCCGTCGGCGAGCTGACCGGGCGCGGGGTCGAGCCGCGCTCGCTGGCGGACGGTCTGCGCGCCGACGGCCTGTCGACCGTGCTGGGCGGCGTCTTCAACACCTTCCCGTACACGGCGTATGCGCAGAACGTGGGCCTCGTCGGGATGACCCGGGTGCGCAGCCGCTGGGTGGTGGCGGCCGCGGGCGGAATTCTCGTGCTGCTCGGCCTGCTGCCCAAGCTGGGCGCGGTGGTCGCGGCGATCCCGGCGCCGGTGCTGGGCGGCGCGGGACTGGTGATGTTCGGGACGGTGGCCGCGAGCGGCCTGCGCACCCTCGCCCAGGTGGACTTCGAGGACAACCACAACCTCACGGTCGTGGCGGTGTCGGTGGCCGTGGGCATGCTCCCGGTCGGCGTGCCGGCGGTCTACGCGAAGTTCCCCGACTGGTTCCAGACCGTGATGAACAGCGGCATCAGCGCGGGCTGCCTGACGGCGATCGTGCTGAACCTGCTGTTCAACCACCTTCCCGGCAAGGCGGCCTCAGTCCCCGAGGCGGGCGGCCTGCCGGTCGGCGGCGGCGAGCAGGGCGTCGAGCAGTCCCGGGAAGAGGTCGTCTAGGTCGTCACGGCGCAGGCCGTTCATCTTGGCCGTGCCCCGGTAGCACTGCCGGATCACCCCGGCCTCGCGCAGCACCCGGAAGTGGTGGGTGGTCGTGGACTTCGTCACCGGCAGCGCGAACTGCGAACACGTGAGCTCGTCCTCGGCCGCGGCGAGCTCACGCACGATCTGCAGCCGCATCGGGTCGGAGAGCGCGTGCAGCACTGCTTCCAGCCGGATGTCCGCACCGGCGGGGTGCGGCAGGTCACGGCTGCTGGTGGCGGGGACGGTACTCACGGGACCATTGTACGAGAGGCGTCGTAGTTTGACACTCGGCGTACTACGATGGCTATCGTACGAAGCGTCCTGCGGTCCCGCGAGAACGGAGCAGCCTCGTCATGAGCGCCCTCTTCCAGCCCTTCACCCTGCGTGGCGTGACCATCCCGAACCGGGTCTGGATGGCCCCCATGTGCCAGTACTCGGCCGAGCCCGAGGGCCCCGGCACCGGCGCTCCGAACGACTGGCACTTCACCCACCTCGCGGCCCGCGCGGCCGGCGGCACGGGCCTGATCCTCACCGAGGCCACGGCCGTCTCGCCCGAGGGCCGGATCTCGCCGTACGACCTGGGCATCTGGAACGACGCGCAGGTCGAGGCGTTCCGCAGGATCACCCGCTTCCTCGTCTCCCAGGGCACGGTGCCCGGCATCCAGCTCGCGCACGCCGGCCGCAAGGCCTCGACCGAGCGGACCTGGAAGGGCGGGGGTCCGGTGGGGCCCGAGGCGTACGGCTGGCAGCCTCTCGCGCCGAGCGCGGTCGCCTTCGACGACCGGCACCCGGTGCCGACCGAGCTGACGGTGGATCAGATTCAGGAGATCGTCGGCCAGTTCGCCGACGCCGCCCGCCGCGCGCTCGCCGCCGGCTTCGAGGTCGCCGAGGTCCACGGCGCCCACGGCTACCTGATCAACGAGTTCCTCTCACCGCACTCCAACCACCGCACCGACGCCTACGGCGGCTCCTACGAGAACCGCACCCGTCTCGCCCTCGAGGTGGTGGACGCCGTACGAGAGGTCTGGCCCGAGGACAAGCCGGTGTTCTTCCGGATCTCGGCGACCGACTGGCTCGAGGAGGGCGGCTGGACAGTCGACGACACCGTGCGGTTCGCCGCGGACCTCCAGGCCCACGGCATCGACCTGCTGGACGTCTCCACCGGGGGCAACGCGTCCGGGGTGCGCATCCCGGTCCGGCCCGGCTACCAGGTGCCGTTCGCGGCCCGGGTGAAGGCCGGGACCACGCTGCCCGTGGCCGCCGTGGGCCTCATCACCGACGCCGAACAGGCCGAGAAGATCCTGGCCAACGACGAGGCCGACGCCGTACTGCTGGGCCGCGAGCTGCTGCGTAACCCGTCCTGGGCGCGGCACGCGGCCCGGGAGCTGGGCGGGGACGTGCACGTGCCGGACCAGTACCACCGGTCCGTGTGACTCACTGCGAGTCGAAGTCCGAGCCGGCCGCGACGACGTGGCCGTGCAGGCCCTGCCACGCCTGGTGCTGGGCCAGCTCGGCCACCTCGCGGGTCTCGGCCACGACGTCACCGCGTTCCCGGACGAGACTGTCGTAGACGGGCAGGTGATCGGTGGGGTGCGCGTTCGGTGTCACGGCGTGATCCTTCTCGGTGCGGTACGGCCGACCAGCAAATAAAACAGAGCCAGGTGGTCTTAACCGCGGAGAAGACGGACGCTTTCTGTGCCCATGGTGCGAACATCCTGTGTCACCGTGCCAGCCGCCGGATCGCCTCCTCCAGCCGGGGCAGGGCCCGCTGCCCCGACAGGGCCAGCACGATCGCCGCGACGACCCCCGCCCAGGCGACCGGGCCCAGCGGGGTGCAGCCGAAGAGCCGGCTGACGCCCGGCGTCTGGATCAGGCCGACCAGCACGACCGCCGAGCCGATGGACGTGACCCGCACCAATGGGCTGTCCCGGCGGTCCAGCAGGGTCTGGGCGAGCTGGGTGCCGACCACTCCGCACAGGGCCATCGTGCCCGAGCGGCGGACGGTGCCCGGCGTGAAGCGGCCGAACAGCCAGGCGATGAGCGCCCCCAGGCTGGTGGTCAGCGCACGGGCCCGGATCTGCCGCATCAACGGCGCGCCCAGCACGTCGGAGGTGTCCTCCGGCGATCCGGCCGTCGCCGCCTGCGCCTCCTCGTCCGGCGTGACCGCCACCGCCATCGCCGGGAACAGGTCGGTGAACAGGTTCACCAGCAGCATCTGCCGGGTCGACAGCGGAGCCCGGCCCGACACGAGCGTGCCGAGGATGCCGAAGCCGACCTCACCGGCGTTGCCGCCGATCAGGATGGCGATGGCGTCGGCGACGCTGTGCCACAGCGCGCGGCCCTCGTGGATCGCGTCGATCAGGACCGACAGGTCGTCCTCGGTCAGCACCAGGTCGGCGGCGTTGCGCGCGGCCGCCGAGCCCCGGGCGTTGATGCCGACGCCGACGTCGGCGGCCCGGATCGCGGCGGCGTCGTTCGCGCCGTCGCCGACCATGGCGACGACCCGGCCCGCGTCCCGCAGCGCCTCGACGACCTGCAGCTTCTGCTCGGGCGCGACCCGGGCGACCACGCCCACGTCCCGCAGCATCCGCGCCCTGGCCGAGCGGTCCGCGGCCATCAGCTCGTCGCCGGTGACCACGGCCGTGTCCTGGGGCCAGCCGAGGTCGGTGGCGATGGACCGAGCGGTCTGCGGATGGTCGCCGGTGAGCATGACCGGCCGTACGCCCGCCTCGCTCAGACCCCGCAGGAGAGCCGGGGAGGTCTCCCGCGGGGGGTCCGACAGCGCCAGCAGACCGGTGAACTCCAGCTCCCGCAGCGGCTGTTCGAGTACGTCGCTCTCCTTCTCGCCGTCCGTCAGCCGGCGTTCGGCCACGGCGAGGACGCGCAGTCCGTCGGTGGCCAGCGCCGACGCCGTGTCGGAGGCGCCGCAGGGCAGACCGGTGCAGCCGGGCAGGACGTTCTCCGGCGCCCCCTTGACCACCAGCACGCGGGTGCCGTCCGCGCTGCGGCCGACGGCGGCGGCGTAACCGCGGCCGGCCTCGAACGGCCGCCCCTCCAGCTGGGTCCAGTCCGGGTCGGGTCCGGCCGCGTCGAGCACCGCCTCGTCGGTGGCGTGCACGATCCGGTCGGTGTCGCCGTTCTGCGGACAGGCGCGCGCCGCGGCCCGCAGCGTGGGCCCGGCCGCTTCGTCGTCCACCGCGTGGACACCGCCGTCGGCGTCCGAGACGCGGGTCAGGCGCAGCTCGTTCTCGGTGAGGGTGCCGGTCTTGTCGAAACAGATGATGTCCATCCGGCCCAGCGCCTCCAGAGTGCGCGGGGTGCGGACCAGGACGCCGCGGCGGCTGAGCCGCCGGGCGGCGGCGAGCTGCGCCACCGTCGCCACCAGCGGCAGCCCTTCGGGCACGGCGGCCACGGAGACGGCCACCCCGCCGGCGACCGCCTCACGGATGGGGGTACGGCGCAGCAGGGCGAGCCCGGTCACCGCGGCTCCCCCGGCCAGGGTCAACGGCAGCGCCTTCGCGGTGAGGTCCTGCAGCCTGCCCTGCACCCCGGCGGCCGGGGGCGTGCGGGAGGCGAGGTGGACGGCGCGGGCGGCCTCGGTGCGCTCGCCGGTGTCCACCACGACGGCACGGGCCTGCCCGGCGACGACGGTGGTGTGCTCGAAGACCATGCAGCTGCGTTCGGCGACCGCGGCGTGCGGCGTGGGGTCGGTCTGCTTCTCCACCGGCAGGGACTCCCCGGTCAGCGCGGACTCGTCGACCTCCAGACCGTCCTGCCACAGCAGCCGCGCGTCCGCGGGCACCACGTCGTCGGTGCCGAGTTCGATCACGTCGCCGGGTCGCAGCCCGGCGGCGTCGACGGTGCGGGTGCCGCCCTGCCCGGCCACGTCCGGGGATGCGACGCGTGCCATCTGCTTGTGCTCGTCCAGCAGCCCGGACAGGGCCCGTTCGGCCCGCAGCCGCTGGAACCCGCCGACCAGCGCGTTCAGATCCAGGGCCCCCACGACGAGCAGGGCGTCCACGGCGGACCCGAGGATCGCCTCGGCGGCCGAGCCGACCGCGAGCACCGGGGTGAGGGGATCGTGCAGTTCCCCGCGCACGGCCTGGCCCAGCTGCACCGACCAGCGTGCCGGTGCGAACAGCGGATGCCGGCCCACGCGGCGGGCGGCCCGGCCCGCCCGGGCCGTGACCTGCCGCCTCTCGCCCGGTTCCGCCTCGGCCAGCCGCTCCAGGTGCCGTCGTACGCCCTTGTGGTCCAGCTCGTGCCAGGCCACCCGTGGACGGGGGTGCGGCGCGGGGGCGGCCGCGGCGCGCAGGGCCGCGCGGGCGCCGGAGAACAACGCCACGGCAGCGCTCACGTCGACCGGGGTGTGGCGCAGGCCGGGCCACGGCGGGCGGCCCCGGCCCCGTTCACGGGCCTCGCCGACCGCCACCAGGATTCCGGACAGGGTGGCCCCGGAGCGGGCGAGCGTCTGGGACCGGCGGCCGACCGCGCGCGCCGCCGGGATCGCGGACAGCAGCCGCCACACGTCGGTCAGACCGTGCGGCGCCAGCACGTCCGCGCCCCAGACGACGGCACCGCCGTGGTCGGTCAGCGCGACCGCCACGTCACCGGCGTGCAGCCCGGTCAGTACGTCCGTGTCGTCCGTCGACCGGGGCCGGGCGACGGTGACCACCGTGGCGCCCTCCTCCCGCAGCCGGCGCACCGTCTCGCTCAGCGACGCGCCGGCGGGCAGCACGGTGTCGGCGAGACCGGTGAAGTCGGCGAGGGCCGGATCGTCGCCGAGCACGACGCGCAGTCCGGCCCGCCGTGCCGCGTCCAGGACCGGTTCGGCCCACTTGTCCGCTCCCTCGCCCGGTGCGCGCAGGGCGCTCGGGTGCAGGACGACGGTGTCGGCCATCTCCAGCTCGCGCAGGCGTTCGGTGTCGCGGACCAGGACCCCGGTCCGGGACAGCGCGGTGCTCAGTACGGCGTGGAAGGCGGCGGGACCGTAGCGCGCTGCCTTGGGCGAGCCCGCGAGGACCGCCTCGGCGGCCTCGGTGGTGTCGCGCTTGACCAGCAGGGCGGCCACGGCACCGAGCAGACTGCCGAGCGAGGCGTGACCGGCGTACTCCTGCGCCGGGGACGTCCGCAGCGGCGGGCGCGGAGAGTGATCCGCCGGTACGCCGAACCGCTCAGGGGTGCACACCTCGTCGTGCGCCGTCTCGAAAGCGGTCACCCGGGCCACCGTCTCGACCAGCTCGCAGGAGCGCAACGCACCGTCGAGCACCAGGGCGGTCGGGGTCCGGCCGGCTCCGTGCACGGCCGCGTTGACGCCGGCCAGCAGCAGATCCATCCGGGTACGGCCGAGACGGCCGCGCAGCCAGCCGCGGACCCTTGGGTTCTCGCGCAGCAGCGTGACCAGCGCGGTCACCTGGCGGGGCGTCGGCGGCAGCCGCAGGCCGTAGCCGGCCAGCGCGAACGCGACGCCCAGTCCGTCGGCCGCGAGGGCCGCCGCTGCGGCCCGTACACCGGCCGGGTCGGCGGGGTGGGCGAACTCCTCCACCGCCTCGTCGGTCGGCACCAGGCCGTGCCGTTCGGCGGCCTCGGTCGCCGCCTCCACGACATGGTCGCCGAGCGCCTCCTCTGCGGCGACCACCACCAGCCTGCGCAGGCCGCCGTCCCAGTACGCGTACGCCACGTCCGGCCGCTCGGCCAGCGTCTCGGCGACCCGCCGCGCCAGATGCTCCTTCCCGCCGTCCCGATGCACCCGGTCCGGCTCCTTGGGCTGCAGCGCGATGTGCGCCCGGGTGCCGGCCCGCCAGGGGCCCCGGCCGCCCGGCAGCGCCGCCCGGACGACCCGGGTGACGTGCGCGACGCCGTCCGCGCCGCGCACCCCGGCGCGGGCGGCCCCCGCCACCGCCCCGGCCGCCGTGCCCACCGCGGGAACCGTGCCGCGGACCAGCAGCCGCGGACCGGCCACGGCGAGCCGGCCCGCGGTGGCCGCGGGACGTGTCAGCAGTCCCAGAACCATCACACCCCCTCCCCCGGGGCACGCCCGCCGACGCCGCTCCCGTCCGAACCGTCCCGCTCTGCCTCGGCAGCCTCTTCGGCGGCCCCGGGCTCCGGCGCCTCGGGACCAGGCAGGTCCTCCACATCACGGGCGAGCACGGGACCCGGCGCCTCGGTACCGGACGCGTGCCGCATCTCGCCGGGTACCGGCTCCGTCGCACGGGGTACCGGCTCCTCCTCCGCGTCACCGGCGGCCACAGGCTCCGGCATTTCCGGCATCTGCGCACCGGACGCCTGCCACCCGTCACCGGTGACCGGCTCCATCGCGCCGAGGATCGGCGCCTGTGAGCCGAGAACCGGGTCCGGGCCACCGGTCATCGCCCCGGCCTCGCCGGGCGCCGGGGCCTTGGGGCCGGTGGGCAGCTGGGTGTCGCCGGTGATCACCGGCTGCGAGTCGGACGGCAGGCCGCCGGGCGCTCCGCCCTTACCGACACCGGGCGTCGTGCCCACGTCACCCGAGGGCGCGTCGAACACCTGAGCGGAGGAGGTGGAGGATGGCTTCTGCCCCGAGGGGGTCTGGGAGTCCTGGCCCGAGGGCGTCTCCCGCACCTCGCCGGCGCGCATCTCTCCCACCTCGTCCCCAGGCTCCTCGGGCTCCTCGTCCAGCGGGATCACCCCGATCTCACCCGCGGGCACGGCGCCTTTAGACTCCCCCGAGTCCCCGGAGGGCTCCTGCTCCTCCGGCCGCGGCTGTGTCAGCCAGGCCACCGCCGCCCCCGTGACGGCGACCGGCCACTCCACGATGCCCGCGACGCCGAGCACCCCGGCCCCGGTGTAGACCGCCAGGCGCCGCCCCCGCGGTGACACGGCCCCGATCTTGTCCAGCGCTCCTCCGGCCACCCTGCTCACCGTCCCGGCGCCGGGCACGTGCCGCAGCGCCGAGGCCGCGGTCCGCAGCGGCTCCGGAAGGGTCGTCGACGACGACTGTTGCTCCTGCCGAGCCATGGCTCTCCTCGTTCCGTATGAGTTCGCTTTGCCGGATTGGCCGGGTTCCCGTTCAGCGCCACGTCATCCGGATACGAAGGAGAGAGAGCACCGTGAAGGAGCGGTGCCCGAGGGGCGGGGCGAACGACGCGGTGGCCGGAGATCGCCCGTCCCCGGCCACCGCGTCACCCGGAAAGATCAACTCACAGTGCAGGCAGTCCCGTTGAGCGTGAAGGCGACGGGCGCCGCGCTGTTGCCGCTGTGGTTCGCCTGATAGCCGATGCTCACGCTCGCGTTCGGGGCGATCGTCCCGTCGTACGAGGCGTTGGTGGCCGTCACCGCTCCACTGCTCGGCGCGTACGTGGCGCCCCAGCCGTTGGTGATGGCCTGCCCGGCGGGCAGGGTGAAGCCGAGCCGCCAGCCGTCGACCGGGGTGGTGCCGGTGTTGGTGACGGTCACGGAGGCCGTCAGTCCCGTGCTCCAGGCGCTGGTGGTGGCGGTCACCTTGCAGGTGCCCGGCTGGGGCGGAGGCGTGGAACCCGAGCCGTCGAGGCCGAAGAAGGTCAGCGCCCGGGAGGCCATCCCGTTGGTGTAGAGGTTGTGGCCGACGCCCTGGAGGCTGATCGCCTCTACGGGCGTCTGGTCACCGGTGGAACCGTAGCGGGTGCGGGTCCAGCCGGAGGCGGGGGCGTCGGTGGCGGCCGGGGTCTGGCCGACGCCGAGGACATCGGTCCACTGCTTGATCTCCTCTCCGAAGTTGGGGTACCGCAGCGTCGTGTCGTCGGTGCCGTGCCACAGCTGCATACGCGGCCGGCGCCCGGTGTAGCCGGGGTACGCGGCACGGACCAGGTCGCCCCATTGCTGCGGGGTGCGGGTGACCGTGCCGTTCGCGCAGGCGCTGTTCCACTCGGAGCCGTCGGTGGTGGCGAAGCAACCGAAGGGCACGCCGGAGAAGGCGGCGCCGGCCGCGAAGACGTCCGGGTAGTCGCCGAGCAGGACGTTGGTCATCATCGCGCCGGAGGAGATGCCGGTGGCGAAGATCTTGCCGGTGTCCGCGTCGTAGGTGCGGGTCACCCAGTCGATCATGGACTTGATGCCGACGGGGTCGCTGCCGCCGCCGCGCTTGAGGGCCTGGGGCGAGGAGACGTCGAAGCACTTGCTGGCACGGGTGACCGAGGGGTAGATCACGACGAAGCCCTGGGTGTCGGCGAGTCGGGCCCACTCGGTGCCGTTGTACATGGCGGGCCCGGAGCCGGTGCAGTAGTGCACGGCCACGACGACCGCCGGGTGCGCGGTGACGCTGTTCGGCACGTAGAGGTACATCTGCAGGTTGCTGGGGTTGGCGCCGAAGTTCGTGACCTCGGTGAGGGTGGCGGTGGGGACGGCGGCGCGTTGGGCGGCGGCGCGTTGGGCGGCGGCGGCCGGGGGTGCGGCTGCGGCCGGGGGTGCGGTGAGGGTCACCGCGGCGAGTAAGGGCAGCAGTACGGCGGCCAGCGCCGACAGGATCGCCCGTGGCGGTCGACTCGTGGTCATGCGGGAGCGGGTGCGGGTGCGGGTGGACACGTCCTCGTACTCCGTTCTCGGCGTTCCGGAAAGGTGAGCCACCCCTTCCGGGAATCTCTCGGAACCTCCCGGGAATCTCCCGGAAAGGGGAGGCGTGCGTCCCGCATGGTGACATGGACACAACCACCATGGAAGCGCTCCCACACCACTTGCCGCGGCCGGATCCGGACAAGGCGCCGCAGCCCGCCGCCCGGACGGAATCGTTCTGCGCAAAGCGTTGACGCAGAAAGCGCTTACCCCCTACGGTCCGTTCAGCGACGTGACCGAGAGGCCTCCCCATGGGGTCAAACGGTCACAATAGCTCCGCGCAGTGCTCAACATGGCGAACATCGTTCACATACACGATCACGCACGCTGTCGAAGGGACGCACCCGCATGCGTACTCGCCCCCCACGTACACACGCGCAAAGATCCACGGCAGTGACGGCCGCGGCGGCCGCCCTCGCCGCCGTCACCGTCCTCGTCCTGCCTCAGTCCGCCTCGGCGGCGGAGTCCTCACCGGTCGGGTTCGGTGCCGGCACCACCGGCGGCGGCAGTGCCTCCGCGACGACCGTCACGACGCTGTCGGCGTTCAAGTCGGCCGTGACCGGAAGCACCTCGAAGGTCGTCAGGGTCAGTGGCCTGATCTCCCTGAGCGGCCAGGTGGACGTCGGCTCCAACACCACGGTGCTCGGCGTCGGTTCGTCGTCCGGGTTCACCGGAGGCGGACTGCGGCTGAAGAACGCCACGAACGTGATCGTCCGCAACCTGAACATCAGCAAGGCCGTCGGCACGGACGCCATCACGGTCCAGAAGTCGACCAAGGTGTGGATCGACCACAACTCCCTGTCCTCCGACCGCGACCACGGCAAGGACTACTACGACGGCCTGGTCGACATCACCCACGCGTCCGACTACGTGACCGTCTCCTGGAACACCTTCAAGGACCACTACAAGGGTTCCCTGGTCGGTCACAGCGACAACAACGCGAGCGAGGACACCGGGCACCTGCGGGTGACGTACCACCACAACTGGTTCGACAACGTCAACTCCCGCATTCCGAGCCTGCGTTTCGGCACCGGGCACTTCTACGACAACTACGTCGTCGGCGCCGAGACCGCCGTTCACTCCCGCATGGGCGCGCAGATGCTCGTCGAGAACAACGTCTTCCGCTCCACCCAGGTCGCCGTCACCACCAGCCGCGACAGCGACGAGGACGGTCACGCCAACCTCAGGGGCAACGACCTGGGCGGCGCCACGACCGAGATCTCGCAGGTCGGGACCTTCACCAGCCCGCCCTACAGCTACACCGCCGAGCCGGCCTCCTCCGTCGTCGCCTCGGTGACCGGCGGCGCGGGCGCCGGAAAGCTCTGACCCGTCGGAAAGCTCCGACTCCACCCCCCATCCGGAAGAAGGCATCGGGACATGACTTCACCAGCTTCCTTACGCGCCCGCAGGCGCGCGCTGACCGGCGCCCTGGCCGCGCTCGGGCTCACGTCTGTCATGATCATGATAGACGGGGCCGCCCCGGCGAACGCCGCGACCTGGCCGACCGCCAACGGCAGCCAGGCCGTCACCGCCACCATCTCGATCTCCGGCACCAAGGACTACGGGATGAAGCGCCTCTACGGCAGCGGAGACCTGGGCACCGGCGGCCAGAGCGAGAGCCAGGACCCGATCCTGGACCTGGCGGCCGGCGCCGTCCTGAAGAACGTCATCATCGGCGCGCCCGCCGCGGACGGCATCCACTGCGAGGGCAGCTGCACGCTGCAGAACGTGTGGTGGGAGGACGTCGGCGAGGACGCGGCGACGTTCCGGGGCTCCTCGTCCTCCAACGTGTACACCGTCTCCGGCGGCGGCGCGAAGGAGGCCAGCGACAAGGTCTTCCAGTTCAACGGCGCCGGCACGCTCAACGTCTCGAACTTCGCCGTGCAGAACTTCGGCAAGCTGGTGCGCAGCTGCGGCAACTGCAAGACGCAGTACAAGCGGACCATCAACCTCAACACCATCGAGGCCACCTACAAGGGCAGCGCGCTCGTCGGCATCAACACCAACTACGGCGACAGCGCCACCCTGAAGAAGATCACCATCGTCGGTGACAGCGGCAAGAAGATCGTGCCCTGCCAGAAGTACATCGGCAACAACACGGGCGCGGAGCCGCCGAAGAACGGTTCGGGCCCGGACGGGACGTACTGCAAGTACGCGAGCTCGGACATCACCTACAAGTAGTCCCCCCACGGTGGATCAGGCCGTACGAAGCACACCCGCGGCGCGGCGCTTCGTACGGCCGCCGTGTCAGGCACCCATGTCCCGGGTGATCTGCCGCTGGTAGTCCGCGTACGCGACGCGCAGGGCCGCTCCCGGCCAGTCGGCGGGGAGGAGCGCGGCGGGCAGCACGGGGTCCGTCAGCAGATGGCGTACGACCGCGGCGAAGGCCGCGAACACGTCCGCGGGCCGGTCCGCCCGGACGATGTGGGCCAGCAGGGCGCGGGCGGTGGCGGCCCAGGTGTCCAACGGCCACAGCCGTTCGGCCAGTTCACCCGCCGGGCGGTCGGGGCGGGCGGTGCCGGTCTCGGCCACCGCCGCCAGGTCGTCCGGCAGCGGGCGCAGGAGGTTGGCGGGACGCAGCCACACCCCCTCCCGCAGTTCCGCCAGCCGCAGCGCGGTGAGGCGGGCACGCAGCTCGGCGCGTTCGGCGGGGCCGCGGCCCGTCGCCGTGACCACCACCATCTCCCACTGGCCGTTCCACGCGCGCGTGCCGGCCTCCACCGCCTCGTCCTGCCGGCGCTGGCGGGCCAGCAGACGGTCGCTGAGCCGGTAGACGGAGTCCTCGGAGCGCCGCAGGTCACCGGCGGTGACCATGCGGCTGAGCGCGGCACGCAGCGTGGAGCCGCCCACGCCGAAGGGCTCCACCGCCCGGACGAGGTCCTTGACCGCGAGCTCCGGCGGGTGCGTGCCCAGCAGCAGGCTCAGCACGACCGACCTCGCGGACAGCGGCCGCAGATCGACCTCGCCGGACTTCTCCGAGACGTTCACGCGCATGGGAACGTACTCTACGGGCGCCTTCTTGTTGCATCATTGCTGCGGACGCAGGAAAGATGCAACATGACGGCATGGTCTCGACACCCGTTCCCGCGCGGCCGCAGCCGCAGTACGCCACGCACGACGTCACCAACCAGCCGCCTCCCCTGACCCCGTACGACGCCTCCGAGGACACCGCCCTGCTGGAGGGGCTGCGCCGTGAGGGTGCCGGCTGGGCCGAGGAGGGCGTGCGGCGGCTGGGGCTGCGGGCCGGCAGCGCGGAAGCGCAGGAGTGGGCGGAACTGGCCAATGTCCACGAGCCGGTGCTGCGGACGCACGACCGGTACGGCAACCGGATCGACGAGGTGGACTTCCACCCCGCGTGGCACCACCTGATGCGGGCCGCCGTCGCCGAGGGGCTGGCCGGGGCGCCGTGGGCGGACGCGCGGCCCGGTGCGCACGTCGCCCGGACCGCGGGCGGACTGGTGTGGGGGCACACCGACGCGGGACACGGCTGCCCGACGTCGATGACCTACGCGGCCGTCCCGGCCCTTCGCGCCCAGCCGGACCTGGCCGAGGTCTACGAACCCCTGCTCACCGCCCGCGAGTACGACCCCACGCTACGGGTGCCGACCGAGAAGCCCGGCCTGCTCGCCGGCATGGGGATGACCGAGAAGCAGGGCGGCTCCGACGTCCGTACGAACACGACGACGGCGTGGCCGACCGCCGAGCCCGGCGTGTACCAGCTGCGCGGGCACAAGTGGTTCACCTCGGCGCCCATGTGCGACGTGTTCCTCGTCCTCGCGCAGGCCCCGGAGGGGCTCTCCTGCTTCCTGGTGCCGCGCATCCTTCCCGACGGCAGCCGTAACACCTTCCGCATCCAGCGGCTCAAGGACAAACTCGGCAACCGCTCCAACGCCTCCTCCGAGCCGGAGTTCGACGGGACCGTGGCCTGGCTGGTGGGGCCCGAGGGCCGGGGCGTCAAGACGATCATCGAGATGGTCAACTGCACCCGTCTGGACTGCGTGATGATGTCGGCCACGCTGATGCGCAAGACGCTGGTCGAGGCCGGCCACCACGTGCGCCACCGCAGCGCGTTCGGGGCGCGGCTGATCGACCAGCCGCTGATGCGCAACGTTCTGGCCGATCTCGCGCTGGAGTCGGAGGCCGCCACCACGCTCACCCTGCGGCTGGCCGGGGCGGCCGACCGGGCGGTCCGCGGGGACGCCGCCGAGACGGCCTTCCGGCGGATCGCCACGGCCGTGGGCAAGTACTGGGTCACCAAGCGGGGCCCCGCTTTCACCGCGGAGGCCCTGGAGTGCCTGGGCGGCAACGGCTACGTCGAGGAGTCGGGCATGCCCCGCCACTACCGCGAGGCGCCGCTGCTGTCGATCTGGGAGGGCTCGGGGAACGTCAACGCCCTGGACGTGCTGCGGGCGCTGCGCCGGGAGCCCGGCACCGCGCAGGCCCTCTTCGACGAACTCGCCCTGGCCCGGGGCGCGGACGCCCGGCTGGACGCCACCGTGGTCCGCCTGGAAGGGCTCCTGACCACCGGCTCCGAGGCCGGCGCGCGCCGCCTGGTGGAGCTCATGGCGCTGGCCCTGCAAGCCTCTCTACTGGTCCGGCACGCACCGCACGCCGTCGCCGACGCGTTCTGCGCCACCCGGCTGGGCGGCGACTGGGGACACGCCTTCGGCACACTGCCCGACGCCGCGGACCTGGACGCGATCCTGGAGCGGGCCCTGCCGGACGGCCGGTCGCCCTTGCCATAGGCGAGATCTGCGCACAGTGACCCCCCGATCCCGCTCCGTTGTCAGTGGCGTGGTGCAGACTCACGAGCAGTTGGCGCTTCGCCTGGGGGAGGAAACGTGTTCACGGGGATCGACGAGGTCGACTGGGCCTCGCTGAGGCACGCGTACGGCAGCGCGGAGGACGTGCCCGGACTGCTGAGGGGCCTGGCCTCGGCCGATCCGGCCGAGCGGGAGACCGCGCTCGACGGCATGTACGGGGCGGTCCACCACCAGGGCGACGTGTACGACTCGACGCTGGCGTCCCTTCCGTTCCTGCTAGCCCTCGTGGCGAGCGAGACGGTGCCCGAGCGGGGCGGCATCGTGGACCTGCTGGTCAGCATCGGGCAGGAGGGCGAGGAGCGGGTCGGCGACGACACCCGCGCCATGGCCCGCGCCGCGGTCCGCGCGGGCGCCGAGGTCTTCGTACGGCTGACCCGGGACCCCGACGCGGAGGTGCGGCGCGCGGCGGCGGGCGCGCTCGTGAGGTTCCTCGACGCACCCGCGCGCGTGCTGGGGCTGTTGCGGGAGCGGCTCACCGTGGAGCGGGACGACCGGGTCCTGCTCGCCCTCGCCGAGGCCCTCGGGGTGTTCGCCCGCCGCCACCCCGGGCAGGCGGCCGGGGCGGTGGAGCTGCTGGCGGCCCAGAGCGCGCCCCCGTTCGGGCCCGGGCTGCGGCTGGCCGCCCTCGGGCAGCTCGCGGACTGCGCCCCCGACCGGCTCCCCGAGGACCTGGTGCCCACCGTCGTACGACTGCTCGGGGAGCGCTCGAAGCGACGGCCGTGCCGGACCGGGGAGCCGGACCGGCCGGAGACGGACACGCTCGTCGGCCGGCTGCGGCGGCTGCGCCCCTCCGACGAGGAGGGCTCGCAGCTGCTGCGGACCCTGCACAGCGCGCTCGGTGGCCGGGTGGAGGAGCGGATCGCCCTGCTGCTGGGGCAGTTGAGCAGTCCGGACGCGACCGACCGTTGCAACGCGGTGTGGATGTCCATGGGGCTGTTCCGCGAGTGGCGCGCCGACTACCGCGCACCGGTGGAGCTGATCGGCGCGCAACTCGCCGCGGGCGACGACCGGTTGCGGGAGGCGGCGCTGTCCGTTCTCGAAGGCCTGCTCGACCTGGCCGCCCCGGCCGCGGACCACCTGCACACCCTGGTCGTCTCCCGACCGGACCTGTGGGTGCGGCAGTGGGAGTACGGGGCGCCGACCCTGGGCACCGCGCTCAAGTCCCTCGCCCTGTGCGGGGATCCGCGGGCGACGCCGGTGCTGGCTCAGCTGCTGGCCGGGCCGGTCGTGCCGAACGAACTGGGACGCGTGGCCGTCGAACTGGGCACCGCGGCGCGTCCGCTGGCACCGGCCCTGCGGACGAGACTCGGGCAAGTTGCGCTCGACTCCCCCGAGACGTACGACCGGGCGGCACCGCTGCTGTGGGCCCTTCAGGCGCTCGGGGACGTGGAGTCGGTACCGCAGGTGCTGCGCCTGCTGCTGGGCATGCCGGACGGCCTGCGGTCGCGGGAGGCGGTGGTGGAGTCGGCGGTCCGCGCGCTGGGGGCGTTCGGCGAGGCGGCGGGTGAGGCGGCGCCCGTGCTGCGGGGCCTGCTGGACACCGGGCCGGCGGTCGCGGCCGCGGCGGCACTGTGGGCGGTGGAGGGCGACGCGGCCGCCGTGCTGCCGGTGCTGCTGCGGGAGTTGCGGGGCGAGCGGCGCGGGCGAGCGGTGGCGGCCGAGGCGCTGGGGCGGCTCGGTCCGGCGGGCCGTCCCGCCCTGGCCGACCTGCGCCGCATGGCGGCGACCGACGACCTGTGGCAGCGGACGTCGGCGGCGTGCGCCCTGTGGCGGATCGGCGGGGACGACGAGACCGACGTCGCCGCTCCCGTGCTGCGGACGGCCTGGGCGGCGAACCCGCACACCCGGCCCACCGTGGCGGAGTGCGTCACCGAACTGGGCCCGGTGGCCGCGCCCCTGCACGATCTGCTGCGCGCGGAACTGGCCTCCCCCCGGCGCCACCAGGCGTCCCTCGACGGCTACGGCAGCCACGACATCGCCGACGACGTGCGCCTGCTACGGCTGTGCCGGGAAGGGGTGAGAGCCGGCTAGGGAGCGCGCACCCCGGACGCCCGTCCGCTGGGCGGCGGGCCGCCGCGGCCGGGTGAGCCGGGGCGGCCGGGTGAGCCGGGGCGGCGTCACCTCGTCTTGCGTCCCCACAAGGGCCCGAAGCGGGCCCACTCGGTGTCCCACAGGTCCAGGCGCCTGCGTTCCAGTCGGCCGCACAGCACCCGTCCGCCGACGAGAGGGACCGCAGCGGCGCTGATGCCGACCAGGACGCCGATGAGGGAGGCCCGTACATGGGCCTGCGTGACGCTCGCGGGCCGGGTGACCAGGTGGCCCTGCGGGTCCGACCAGATGGGGACCGCGGTGCCGGCCGGGCTGCCGGGGCGGACCCGGACCTGGCCGGTGTGCCGACTGCCGTCCGGAGCGGTCCAGCGGACGTTGCCCCACACCTGGTCGCCGCTCGCCGTCCGGGAGTTGGCGGTGGCCTTGCCGGGGGCCTTCGCGGTCAGCACCGCGTCGACGCGGTGCCATTCGGCGCGCTCGCGGGCCAGTCCGCTCTCCACGGACTGGGTGGCCGCCAGACCGGCCAGCACCCCGGCGACCACGGTGACCAGCCAGGCGCCGAGCACGACCCAGGCCTCCACCGTGTCGGTGGGGCGTTTCAGCGGGTTGCGCCGCCAGCGCCACAGCCACACCCTCGGACCACGGAACGCCATAGAAGGCAGCCTCCTCATGAGCACATGACCATCCCCGATCCCCCTCCCTTACGGGCGGGGATCCCCGGATGCTCAGGCGGGTACCCCGACTCGACGGTCGCACGGGTGCCCGATGCGCGCGGCCCACTTCGCGAAAGAGTCCGAAAGATCGCCCTGCCGAGCCGCCCGGGCCGCGCTGAACTGCGGCGATGCCGTCTCCAGAGGTGACTGTCAGTGGCTGGGTGCAGACTGGCCGATGTCGTGGACGAAGACGTCGCGGAGGTGATCGGCATGACCGAGGTACTGCTCGCCGTGGGCACGCGCAAAGGCCTCTTCATCGGGCGCAGGCGGGGTGGCTCCTGGGAGTTCGACGAGAGTCCCTACTTCAACGCGCAGGCCGTGTACTCGATCGCGATCGACACCCGGGGCGGGCGTCCCCGGCTGCTGGCCGGCGGTGACAGCGCCCACTGGGGCCCGTCGGTGTTCCACTCCGACGACCTGGGCCGCAGCTGGACCGAACCGGCCCGCCCGGCCGTGAAGTTCCCCAAGGACACGGGAGCGTCGCTGGAGCGGGTGTGGCAGCTGCACCCGGCGGCCGCGGAGGAGGACGTGGTCTACGCGGGCACGGAGCCGGCCGCGCTGTACCGCTCGGAGGACCGCGGGGAGACCTTCGAGCTGATCCGCCCCCTGTGGGAGCACCCGACCCGTTCCCAGTGGGTGCCCGGCGGTGGCGGCGAGGGGCTGCACACCGTGCTCACCGACCAGCGCGACCCACGGGCCGTGACGGTCGCGGTGTCGACGGCCGGAGTGTTCCGGACCACCGACGGCGGCGCGAGCTGGACGCCGTCCAACTCCGGTGTCTCGGCGGTGTTCCTGCCCGATCCCAACCCGGAGTTCGGTCAGTGCGTGCACAAGGTCGCCCGGGACGCCGCCGACCCCGACCGGCTGTACCTGCAGAACCACTGGGGTGTGTACAGGAGCGACGACGCGGGCGCGCACTGGACCGACATCGGCGAGGGGCTGCCGTCCACCTTCGGCTTCGCGGTGGCCGCCCACCCCCACCGCGGGGACACGGCGTACGTCTTCCCGATCAACGCCGACTCCGACCGGGTGCCGGCCGACCACCGCTGCCGGGTGTTCCGCACGGCGGACGCCGGCAAGAGCTGGGAGCCGCTGTCGGCGGGCCTGCCCGCGCAGGACCACTACGGCACGGTGCTGCGCGACGCCCTGTGCACGGACGACGCCGACCCGGCGGGCGTGTACTTCGGCAACCGCAACGGCGAGGTGTTCGCCTCGGCCGACGACGGCGACAGCTGGCGGCAGTTGGCGTCGCATCTGCCGGATGTGCTGTGTGTGCGGGCCGCGGTGGTCGGATGAGCCGGGCGGGGGGAGCGCACGGCCTTGGCCACCGGTTGATCTCCGCTGCCCGTCCGGCAGTAGGGTGACGCCCGTGGCACCACGACCGTTGCATGAAATCGTCGAAGCGGGCTGGGCGCAGGCCCTGGAACCCGTCGCCGGACGGATCGCCGAGATGGGGGACTTCCTGCGCGCGGAGATCGCCGCGGGGCGTACCTACCTTCCGGCCGGAGCGAATGTCCTGCGGGCCTTCAAGCAGCCCTTCGACGAGGTACGCGTCCTGATCGTCGGGCAGGACCCGTATCCGACCCCGGGACACGCGGTGGGCCTGTCCTTCTCGGTGGCACCGGACGTGCGGCCGCTGCCGGGCAGTCTCATCAACATTTTCCGGGAGCTGAACACCGACCTGGGCCTGCCCCAGCCGTCCAACGGTGATCTCACGCCGTGGACCCGGCAGGGCGTGCTGTTGCTCAACAGGGCGCTGACCACCTCCCCGCGCAAGCCGGGCGCGCATCGCGGCAAGGGCTGGGAGGAGGTCACCGAGCAGGCGATACGGGCCCTGGCCGCCCGAGGGAAACCACTGGTGTCCATCCTGTGGGGCCGCGACGCCCGCAATCTGCGGCCCCTGCTCGGCCGCCTCCCCTCGGTCGAGTCCGCCCACCCCTCCCCTATGTCGGCCGACCGCGGCTTCTTCGGCTCCCGCCCCTTCAGCCGCGCCAACGACCTGCTGATCGGCCAGGGCGGCCAGCCGGTGGACTGGCGTCTGCCGTGACCGGCGGGGACCCGCACGGACCGGAGCCGGAGACGGCCTCCGCCGGGCGGGACGGGGGTGTCGCCGGGGTCCTCGCCGTCGACTCCGGGGGCTCGGGGCTGCGCGTCGCCGTCGCGAGCCCGGAGCGGGCCCCGCTCGCCGAGGCGTCGTCGTCGCTGCCGGTGCGGACCGGGCCACGCGGGATCGACCCCGGGCATCTGATGGAGCAACTGGTGCCCATGGTGCGGACGTTGCTCGCCGAGAGCGGTGTGACCCGGCTGCGGGCGGCGGCCGTCGGGGCCGCCGGGCTCGCCACTTTGGGGGACGGGCTCAGAGCCGAGCTCCCTGGCGCGCTGCGGCGGGAGTTCGGGGTCGGGCGCGTCGCCCTGGCGGCCGACGCGGTCACCGCGTACGTGGGTGCGCTCGGTCCGCGGGCCGGCGCCGTGGTCGCGGCCGGCACGGGACTGATCGCCGTCGGCACCGACCTGACCGGCTGGCGTCGGGCGGACGGCTGGGGCCATCTGCTGGGCGACTGCGGCGGCGGTGCCTGGATCGGGCGGGCCGGGCTGGAGGCGGCGCTGCGCGCGTACGACGGGCGGGCCGGGGGGTCGGCAGCTCTGCGGGCCCGCGCCGAGGGGCTGTTCGGGCCGCTGCCGGGACTGCCGGGCCGGCTCTACCCGCGTCCGGACCGCCCGGCCGTCCTCGCCTCCTTCGCCCCGGAGGTCGCCGCCTGCGCCGAGAGCGATCCCGTGGCGGCGGACATCCTGCGCGAGGCGGCCCGGCACATGGCCGAGTCCGCCGCCGCGGTGTGCCCGTCCGAGGGGCGACCCCGGGTCGCCTTCACGGGCGGCCTGTTCAAGATGGGCGAGTCCCTCCTCGTACCGCTGGAGGAGGCACTGGCCGAGAAGCTGCCGGGGGCGCGGCGGGAGCCGGCCGCCGGCGATCCGCTCACCGGCACCGTGCGCATCGCGGCCGATCTCGCGGCCGGCGATCTCACTCTGCCGAGTGACGCGGCGATGTTGTCTGTGGTGACCGGATAAGCGACCATCCCCGGGCTTCTCCCCATGCTTGGTGATGCGCCCGGTTCGCACTCCGATCACTTCTGATCCGTACGTTACTCATCAGACAAAACCGGACGGATACCGCTCACCTGCACCCTCCCCGAACAGGGGAGCCCAGGAAGCCAGTAACATGCGTCGCCATGAGCTCCCCCACTGGACCCGCGTCCGGCCTGCCAGTACGAATGCCGCGACCTCGCCAGCCCGGGCGGCACCGCCGACCCGAGCCGCTGGCGGCTCCCGAGGGCGCGCCCGCGCTCGTCCTCGCGGTGCCGGGCACTCCCGCCGCTCCCACGCGCAGTCTCGCCGAGGAGGTCGTGAGCATCGCCCGCTCCGAGCTTCCCGGCCTCGACGCGCGGATCGGCTACCTGGACGGGGACGACGCGGAGTTCCCCACGCTCCAGTCCGTGCTCGCGCACGCCGCCGAGGAGCGCTCGGCCCGCTATGAGCAGGCCAAGGCCGCCGGTCTCGACGTCAAGGAGCCGGACGGCCCCGTGGCCGTCGTCGTGCCGCTGCTGGCCGGCCCGGACAGCGCGCTGCTGCGCGTGATCCGCCAGGCCGTCATGGACAGCCGCGTCGCGGCCGACCTGACCGATGTGCTGGGCCCGCACCCGCTGCTCGCCGAGGCGCTGCACGTGCGGCTGTCGGAGGCCGGCCTGGCCCGCGCCGACCGGGCCCGCCTGTTCACGGTGGCGACCGCCGCGGACGGCATCATCCTGGCCTCGGTCGGCGGTGACGAGGCGGTGCAGGCCGCCGGGATCACCGGCATGCTGCTGGCCGCGCGCCTGGCCGTGCCGGTGATGGCCGCGGCCCTGGACCAGGAGGGCGCGATCGCGTCCGTGGCCGAGCAGCTGCGTTCCTCGGGCTCGCAGCAACTGGCGCTGGCGCCGTACCTGATAGGGCCGGAGATCGACCCGGGTCTGATCGAGGAGGCGGCCAGGGAGGCGGGCTGCTCCGCCGCCGAGGCGCTCGGCCCGTACCCGGCGATCGGCAAGCTCGCGCTGGCCAAGTACACGACGGCCCTGGGCATCGCCCCGCAGCAGCCGCAGGGTGCGCCGGCCCGCTGACCCGACACGCACGGCACGACCGTACGAACGCCGCAGGGCCCGCTCCGGGATTCGGAGCGGGCCCTGCGGCTCTGTGCCGAGCTGTGCCGGGCTGTACCGGGCTCAGGCGAAGACGACGCACGAGGCAGCGGGGACCTTCACCGCGCCCTCGTAGCGGGGCAGTCCCGTGGCCGGGTCGACGGCGAACCAGGTCACCTCGCCCGAGCGCTCGTTGGCGGCGTAGAGGAAGCCGTGGGACTCGGTGAGGGCCCGGGGCCAGTCGCCGCCGCACGGGACCGTGCCGGCCGGCAGCAGTTCGTCGCCGTCCACGACGAAGGTGGACAGGACGTTTTCGCCCCGGGTGGCCGTCCACACGTAGCGGCCGTCGGGCGAGACGACGATCCCCGAGGGGTAGGCGTCGCCCGCCGGGGCGGTGGGCAGCACCTGGATCTCGGCGAGGGGCTTGAGCGTGCCCGCGTCGGCGTCCCAGTGGCAGACGGTGACGGTCGGGGTGAGTTCGTTGACCACGTACGCGCGCGTGCCGTCCGGGTGGAAGGCGAGGTGGCGCGGGCCCGAGCCGGGGCGCAGAGGGCACTCGCGGTGCAGGTCGAGGGTGCCGCCGTCGAGGGAGCACACACGGACGGAGTCCGTGCCGAGGTCCACGCTGACGGCCCAGCGGCCACTGGGGTCGGGCTGCACCTGGTGGGCGTGCGGTCCTTGCTGACGGCGGGCGTGAGGGCCCGATCCGGTGTGCCGCAGGACGCCGGAGGCGGCGTCGGCGAGGCTGCCGTCCTGGCGGACGGGTACGGCGGAGACGCTGCCGGAGCCGTAGTTGGCGGTGAGGACGTGTCCGGCGAAGACGCTCAGGTGGGTCGGCTCCTGGCCGTCCACCGGGACGGGAGCGCCGGCCCGTTCCAGCCGGTCCCCCCGCACCCGGTACGCGGCCACCGCGCCCTCGGCCGTCTCGCTGACCGCGTAGAGGGTGTCCGCGCCGGGGCCCAGGGCCAGGTAGGACGGGTCGGGCAGGCCGTCGAGGCTGCCGAGAAGGCGCAGGCCGCCGTCGTCCGTCACGGCCGCCGTGACGATGCCGGGGCCTCCCGCCGCCGTGAACGACCCGATGAACGCCCGCAGTCGCCGCCCGCCACCGTCTGTCACCGCTGTCCCCTCTCGGTTGGGTGCCGTCGGAGGCGACCGTAGCAGTCGATCAACCGAGGTCTAGACCAAAGGGGTGGGAAAGGCCGGCGGTCACGCGCCCACCAGCCGTGAGCCCGACGGGGTGCGCAGCGGTGTCGCGAGTTCCGCGAGGGCCCGTTCCAGGCCGTGCAGGTGGGTGAGGGCGGGTTCGGTCACGGGCGGCTCGCCGAGAAGGGCCATGGGGTGCTCGCGCCCGTCTCCGGTCAGCGCCTCGACGGCCGCCTCCACCCTCCAGCAGGCGGCGGCGAGGCGGGCGTCGTGGGAGGCCTCGGGGTCGGCGGCGACCGCGACGAGGCCGCGGATCTCGCGGGCGCAGTCGTCGAGCAGGTCCAGCACCCGGCGGGCGCGCCGCTTGCGGCCCAGCATCGGGTTGAGGGGGTGCACGAGGGGTGCCACGGACAGCCGTACGCGGCCCAGCAGCTGCTCCAGCTCGGCCACCTTCGGCACCGGGTCGGCGCCGAGGACGCCCGCGAGGCGCGCGGCGGCCTCCGCGGTGCAGGCGTGCACGCAGCGCAGGGCGCGCTGGATCCAGGCGTCGGTGGTGGTGTGGGTGGTGACCGGCAGGACGAGGAGCACGGCCAGCGCGGCGCCCAGCGCGCCGACGGCGGTCTCCGCCAGGCGCAGCGCCAGCAGGGCGGGGGTGAGCACGCCCAGCAGCCCGTAGAGCAGCTCGGCGAGCAGGGTCACGCAGAGCATCATCCAGGTGTACGAGACCGCGGCCGAGTAGAAGATCCCGAAGACGCAGACGGCGAGCAGGACGGCCGTGGGGAGGGCCGCTCCGTCCACCGGGACGGCGATCAGGACGCCCAGGCCGATGCCGATCACGGTGCCCAGGACCCGGCGGAAGCCGCGCACCAGGGTCTCGCCGCGCGAGGTGGTGTTGACGAAGACCCACCAGGTGGCACCGACGGCCCAGTACCAGCGCTGCCCGGACACCAACTGGCCGACGAGGAGCGCGAAGCCCGCGCCGGCGGTCGCCTGGACCGCCTGGCGGGTGGTCACCCGGGCCAGCCCGGAGCCCGGCGGCGGGGCGGGCGCCGCGGCCGGGGGCAGGTGGGCCTCGTAGCACCACAGGCCGAAGCGGACGGCCGCGACGGTGAGCACGGACAGGACGACGGCGACGTACAGCTCGGGCAGCTGTCCGGTCGTCGCGTGCAGGAACTGCGCCATGAAGAAGGTCATGAACGCGAACACGCCGAGGCTGTGGCCGCGCGGGCCGAAGCGGCGGGCGTACACGCCGGCGCCGACGACGGTCAGGAAGACGAGGTCGCGGGCGACCGGGTGGGCGTGCAGCTCGGCCGCTGCGGCGAGCACCGGCAGGCCGACGGCGGGCAGCAGCGCGGTGGTGACCGCCTGCCCGCGGACGGTGGCGTCGGAGACGGTGAACAGGGCGAGCAGCGCGGCCAGGCCGCCGGTGACCGTGCCGGGAAGGGAGAGGCCGGCCACGGAGCACAGGACCACGGCCGCCCCGATCCCGGCGACGGCGCGCGCGGCGAACCGCAGCCGCAGCCGCCCCGGGTCCGGAGCCACGAACACCCTCTTCAGCACGCCTACCCGCCCCCTTGGACACCGGCACGAAAAAGGCGCCGCGGGGTCCGCAGCGCCATCGACGGCCTCATTGCAGCATCCGCCGCCCTGCTGGCTCAAGCGGTGCCGATTATGCTGGGCCATTGGCACAGCGACATCGGTCCGGGGGCGGCAACGGGCGGGCCATCGGACCATGCACGAGGAGAACGCGCTCATGGCCGTCGACGAACTCGACACCCGCATCCTGCGGCTGCTGCTGGAGCAGCCCCGTACGAGCGTGCGCGAGTACGCCCGCATCCTGGGGGTCGCCCGCGGCACCCTCCAGGCCCGCCTGGACCGGCTGGAGCGGGACGGCGTGATCACGGGAACGGGCCCCACCCTCTCCCCCGCCGCGCTCGGTCACCCGGTCCTCGCCTTCGTGCACATCGAGGTCACCCAGGGACACCTCGACGACGTGGGGGACGCGCTGGCGGCCGTCCCGGAGATCGTGGAGGCCTTCTCCATCACGGGCGGCGGCGATCTGCTCACCCGGGTCGTGGCGCGCGACAACGCCCACCTGGAGGACGTGATCCAGAAGCTGATCAGCATGCCCGGCGTGGTCCGCACCCGCACCGAGGTGGCCCTGCGCGAACGGGTCCCGCAGCGGCTGCTGCCGCTGGTCGAGTCGATCGGCCGCACGGCACGGAAGTGACCCGCACCCGGGAGTCGCTCGGCCGGCGCGCCTGAGATCATGACCGGGCCGGTCGATGAGGTCCGTGTCCAGGAGGACTCCCATGGGTGCTGCCGCCGTGCTCGTCGCCAACCGCGGGGAGATCGCCGTACGAGTCCTGCGCGCCGCGGCGGAAGCCGGGCTGCGGACGATCGCGGTCCACGAGGAGGGCGACACCGCGCACACGCGGGCCGCCGACGAGGCGGTACCGGTCCGCGGCTACCTGGACGGCGAGGCGCTGCTCGCCGCCGCCCGCGCCACCGGGTGCGCACTCCTCCACCCCGGCTACGGCTTCCTGAGCGAGGACGCCGGGTTCGCGCGCCGGTGCGCGGAGGCCGGGATCGTCTTCGTCGGGCCCTCGCCGGAGGTCCTGGACGTCTTCGGGGACAAGCGACGGGCCCGGGAACTCGCCGCCGGGCTCGGGATTCCGGTGCTCGCGGGAGCCGACGGGCCGGACGGGGCACGGGAGTTGCTGACGGACGGGCCCGTGATGGTCAAGGCGGCCGGCGGGGGCGGCGGGCGCGGGATGCGGGTGGTACGCCGGGCCGAGGAGCTTCAGGAGGCGTGGGAGCGATGCCGGTCGGAGGCGGAACAGGGCTTCGGACGGGGCGAGTTGTACGCGGAGCGGCTGCTGGAGGGCGCCCGGCACATCGAGGTGCAGATCGTCGGTGACCCGGCCGGCGCCGTCACGCACCTGTGGGACCGGGACTGCAGCGCCCAGCGACGCCATCAGAAGCTGATCGAGATCGCGCCCGCTCCGGAACTCGGCGACGGCGTACGGGGACAGATCCTCGACGCGGCCCTTCGGCTGGCCCGTGCCACCCACTGCTCCAGCCTCGTCACCTTCGAGTTCCTGGTGCGCGGCGAGGAGTTCGCCTTCATCGAGGCCAATCCCCGTCTCCAGGTGGAGCACACGGTCACCGAGGAGGTGACCGGCCTCGACCTGGTCGCCCTGCAACTGCGGATCGCCGGCGGGGCGACGCTCGCGGAACTGGGGCTGTCGGGGCCGCCGGCCGCGCCGCGCGGGTTCGCCGTGCAGGCGCGGGTCGGCGCCGAGGAGGCCGGACGGATCTCGCGCTTCGACCTGCCCACCGGTCCTGGCATCCGGGTGGACACGGCCGTCCGGTCGGGGGCCGAGATCGGCACGCGGTACGACCCGCTGCTGGCGAAGGTGGTCGCGCACGTCCCGTCCGGTGGGGTGGAGGCGGCCTGTGCGCGGGCGCGGCGGGCGCTGGGCGAGTTCGGGGTGGAGGGGGTGCGGACCGGGATTCCGCTGCTGCGCGAGGTGCTCGCCGAGCCCCGCTTCTGGGCGCACACGGGCGTGGTGGCCGAGCTCACGGAGGTCTTCGCCGGCCCGGGGGCGCCGGCCGTGGACGGCGCGGTCCTCGCGCCGCTCGGCGGAACCGTCGTCTCCGTGGACGTCACCCCGGGCGAACGCGTGGGCGCCGGGCAGCAGTTGCTGGTGCTGGAGGCGATGAAGATGGAGCACGTGGTACGGGCGCCCGGCTCCGGAGCGGTACGGCTGCTGCACGCGCGGGTGGGCGAAACGGTGGGCGTGGGAGCCCTGTTGGCCACCCTCGACGAGCTGTCGGGCGGACACGAGGGCACCGGCACCGCGGAACCGGCCGACCCCGACGCGATCCGCCCGGACCTCGCCGAAGCCGTCCACCGGCACTCCTTCGGCCTGGACGAGAACCGTCCGGAGGCGGTGGTCAAGCGGCACTCCCTCGGGCGCCGCACCGCCCGGGAGAACATCGCCGACCTGTGCGACCCGGGCACCTTCACCGAGTTCGGGGCCCTGGCGATCGCCGCCCAGCGCCGCCGCCGGTCCCTGGACGACCTGATCCGCTCCACGCCGGCCGACGGCATGGTGACCGGCACGGGGAGCGTCGACGGCCGGCCGTGCGTGGTGATGTCGTACGACTACACGGTCCTGGCCGGCACCCAGGGGCTGCAGAACCACCGCAAGACCGACCGGATGCTGGAGCTCGCCGAGCAACGGCGGCTGCCCGTGGTGCTGTTCGCGGAGGGCGGTGGGGGGCGGCCCGGGGACACGGACACCACCGCCGTCGCGGGACTGGACGTGACCACCTTCGGGCGGATGGGGCGGCTGAGCGGGACGGTTCCGCTGGTCGGCATCGCCTCGGGCCGGTGCTTCGCGGGCAACGCCGCCCTGCTGGGCTGCTGCGACGTCGTGATCGCCACACCCGACGCGACCATCGGGATGGGCGGGCCCGCGATGATCGAGGGCGGCGGGCTCGGCGTGTACCGGCCCGAGGAGGTGGGCCCGTTGTCGGTGCAGGTCCCCAACGGGGTCGTGGACGTGGCGGTCGCCGACGAAACTGAGGCCGTGCGGGTGGCCCGCCGGTATCTGTCGTACTTCCAAGGGGAGCGGGCGAGTTGGGAGGCGCCGGACCAGCGGCTGCTGCGCCACGTCGTGCCGGAGAACCGGCGACGGGCGTACGACATGCGGGCGGCGGTCGCGGGGCTCGCGGACACGGACTCGGTGCTGGAGCTGCGATCGGAGTTCGGGGTGGGGGTGCTGACGTGTCTGGTGCGGATCGAGGGGCGGCCGCTGGGGCTGATCGCCAGCAACCCGGCACATCTGGGCGGGGCGATCGACCGGGACGCGGCCGACAAGGCGGCGCGCTTCCTGCAGCTGTGCGACGCGTTCGGGCTGCCGGTGGTCTCGCTGTGCGACACCCCGGGGTTCATGGTCGGCCCGGACGTCGAACGCACCGCCACCGTACGGCACTTCGCGCGGCTGTTCGTGACGGGGGCCAATCTGCGGGTGCCGCTGGTGAGTCTGGTGCTGCGTAAGGCGTACGGGCTCGGTGCGATGGCCATGATGGGCGGCTCCACCCGGGCTCCGCTGGCCACGGCGGCCTGGCCGAGCGGGGAGTTCGGCGGGATGGGCCTCGAAGGCGCGGTCCGTCTCGGCTACCGCAAGGAGCTGGAGTCGATCGCGGACCCGGCCGAGCGGGCCCGCGCCTTCGAGGAGCGCGTCGCCGAGCTGTACGAACGCGGGAAGGCGGTCAACGCGGCGGCCGCGCTGGAGATCGACGCGGTCGTCGATCCGGCCGGGTCGCGCGAGTGGATCGTGGCGGCGCTGGAGGGCCACCCCGTCCCGGAGCCGGGCCACCGGCCGTTCGTGGACACCTGGTGAGCGGGGGGGGCGTACGGGCATGACCGGACGGTGCCCCGTCCCCCGCACGGGGCACCGTCCGGTCCTCGGACGCGGTCAGGCGGGCCGGATGTTCTGGTTGAGGCGGAAGACGTTGTCCGGGTCGAGGTCGGCCTTGATGCGGGCCAGCCGTGCGTAGTTGCCGCCGTAGCTGGCGCGGATCCGCTCCTGGCCCTCGTCCATCATCATGTTCACGTAGGCGCCGCCCGCCGAGTACGGGTGCAGGGCGTCGGAGTAGTCGACCGCCCAGCGCTTGACCAGCTCGGCGTGGGCCGGGTCGGGGTCGACGCCCGCGTAGACGGTGGACCACCGGGCGCTCCGGTAACCCCACGGAGTCTCGTCGGGGCCGACGTCGTGGGCGGCGCCGTCGATCGGGTAGAGGTGCATCGTCGACTGGACGGTGGGCACCTCGGCGCCGAACTTGGCGTGCAGTCCGACGGCCTCGTCCGGGATCTCCTCGACGAAGTCGGCGCGCCAGTACCACTGGTGGCCGGGCGGGTAGAGCCCGTCGAACATGGACTGCAGGTCCGGGTGGGGCATCGGTCCGACGGCGTGCAGCATCGGCTCCGGCAGCGCGTCCAGCAGCGGCGCCATCTCGCGTGCCGCGGCCTCGGGGTCACCGCCGGTGTGGCACCAGACGACGCCCGCGGTCTTGCGCAGCTGGACCTCCTCTGGGAACGGCGGGGCCGGCGGCACGGTGCCGTGGAGGAAGAAGGCGTTGAGCTCGCGGGGCGCGTTCGGGAGGAAGTCCCGGTAGGCGGTCAGGACGTCTGCGCTGATCTCGACGGGCCAGAACGTCGGGCCGGCCACCACCGTGTCGATCTCATGGAGCCGGAACCGGAAGGAGGTGACGACGCCGAAGTTGCCGCCGCCTCCCCGCAGCGCCCAGAACAGATCGCTGTTCTCGTCGGCGCTCGCGCGCACCTGCCGGCCGTCGGCCAGGACGACGTCGGCGGAGAGGAGGTTGTCGATGGTCAGGCCGCACCTGCGGGTGAGGTGGCCCAGACCGCCGCCGGTGGCGAGGCCGCCGACCCCGGTGGTGGAGACGATGCCGCTGGGGGTGGCGAGGCCGTGGGCGTGGGTGGCGCGGTCCACCTCGCCCCACACGCAGCCGCCGCCGACGCGGACCGTGCGGGCCCCGGGGTCGACGTGGATGTCCTTCATGGGGGACAGGTCGGCGACCACTCCCCCGTCGACGGTACCCATCCCGGCGCCGTGGTGGCCGCCGCCGCGGACGGCGAGGGGCAGGTCGTGGGCGCGGGCGAAGCCGATCACGCGGGCTACGGCGTCCGCGTCGGCGCAGCGCGCGACGAGGGCGGGACGCCGGTCGATCATCGCGTTGTAGACGGCGCGGGCCTGCTCGTATCCGGAGTCGTCGGGGCCGATCAGCTCTCCCGTGAAGTCCGCGAGTTCCCGTCGTGCCGCCTGGGCGGGTGTGGTGGTCATGCGATATCCCCCGTTTCTTCGTGAGTCGGGTTGATTACGCATGTTCTACTCGGGTTGCGCGGGTGCGGGCATCGGTGGGCATCACCTACGTCGGCCGCCCGGGATACCTACCTTTCGCGCCGGGGCAGCAGCCCGAGTTCCGCGGCCCGGTCGGCGACGTGCCGGCGGGTGGGGGCGTCCAGCTTGCCGAGGACGGCGCGGACGTGGTTGTCGACGGTCCGCACGGACACGACGAGCCGCGCGGCGATCTCGGCGTTGGTCAGGCCCTGGGCGAGCAGCCGCACCACCTGGAGCTGGCGTTCGGTGAGCCCTCCGGGGTTGCCGCGGGTGGCGGCGAGCGGGCCGCGCGGGATGTGCCGCACCCCGAGCCGGCGCAGTTCGGCCCGGACGAGGCGGGCCAGTGGTTCGGCGCCCAGGGCGTCGAGTGCGGCGAGGGCGTCGAGCTTGTCCGCGGGGTGCGGGCTCTCCGCGACGGCGGCGGCGTGCTCGTAGGGGCAGCCGGCGGCCTTCCAGAGGGCCGCGGCCTCGCGCCAGTGGCCGCGCGCCTGCAGGGCGTAGGGGTGGTCGGAGTCGCCGTCCGGCACCGGATGCCCGGCCTTGGTGAGCCAGTAGCCGAGCTCGGCGCCGTAGGGGATGCCCGTCAGGTGGCGGGCCTGGGCGTGGACCGGGGCCGCGGCCTCCACCACGGCGTCCGCGTCCCCGCGCAGCCAGGCCGCCTCCGCCAGCGCGGCCGCGACGGGACCGGTGCGCTGCAGTTCCCTGGCCCGTACGGCGATCTCCCGGGCCTCGGCGAGGAGTTCGCCGACCCCGGGCCTGCCGCACCGGACGCGCACCCGCGCCAGCACGGTCAGGGCGGGGCAGCGGGCCGGCGGGAAGTCGTGGACGCCGAACTCGGCGTGCCGTTCGGCGTCGTCCCAGTCGGCGGCGGCGAGGCGGCGCAGGGCCAGTTCGACGTGGAGGTAGGTGAGGAAACCGAGGTGCTCGGCGCGGTCGGCCAGATCCAGGGCCCGCGGCAGCAGACGGTCGGCGTCCGTGAACTGCAGGTTGTCCAGGAGGGTCCAGATCAGGTTGGCGTAGGAGCGGCAGGCGTGCTCGGCCTCGCCCGCGCCGAGGGCGACCTCCAGGCTCTCCTCCAGCTGCTTGCGCCCGTCGGGGTCACCGCCCCGCCAGCGGGCCGTGCCGAGGTTGTTGAGGGCGTGCGAGAGGATCGCCGCGTCGTCGGCCTTGCGGGCCAGCACGATGGCGCGCTCGGCGTGCTCGACGGCCTCGGGGTAACGGTCGGAGAGCATGCGCAGCTGGGCGATGTTGCTGACGGCAAGGGCGAGCAGCCGGTCGTCGCCCGCGTGCTCCAGGACGGTGACCGCCTCGCGGGCGGCGGCCTGGGCCTGGTCGGCGTCCCCGGCCCACCAGTGGATGCGGGAGAGCCAGCGCAGGTCGGAGCCGAGGGCGAGGATGTCGCCGAGGGAGCGGCGCAGCGCGACCGCCTCGCGCTCGGCGGTGACGGCGGCGGCCGTGTCGGCGATGGTGTAGCTCTCCACGGCGTGGCGTTCGAGCAGGTCGGCGAGCTCGGCCGGGCCGTAGCGGTGGCGCTGGCCCAGCACGAGCCCGAGCTGGGCCGCGGCCTCGCGGTGGGCACCGGCGTCGGCGGCGTCGCGGGCGGCGTCCGGACCGTAGCGGGCGATGGCGTCCAGATCGCCGGCCCGGGCGGCGTGGTGGACGACGCGGGCGGCGTCGGCGCCGGGCCGGGCGACGAGCGCGGCGAGGACGTGGCGGTCGAGGTCGATGCGCCGGGCGGCGGGCACCGAGTCGGCGACGGCCCGCCGGATCAGCTCGTGCCGGAAGGCGATCCGTTCCGGGGTGACGGTGAGCAGCCCGCGCTGTTCGGCCTCGGCGAGGACCGTCACGCCGTCGGCGAGCAGCGCGTCGACCAGCGGGCGTTCGACGGCCGAGGGGATGACGGCGAGCTGCTCCAGGGCGTCCACGGTGGCCGGCCGCAGACCGCGCAGCCGGGCGAGCACCGCGTCGACGACCGTGGGCGGCACTCCCCCGGTGCCGCCGGCCGCCAGGACCTCGGTGACGAAGAAGGGGTTTCCCGAGGTCACCTGGTACACCTGCGCCGGGTCGAGCCGGCCGGCCGCGCCGAGCTCGGTGACGGCGTCGAGGGAGAGCCGGGCCAGGGGAAGGCGGTGCACGCGGGGCGCTCGGGAGACCTGGCCGAGGAGGTGCCGCAGGGGGTGGCCACGGTGCAGTTCGTCGTCGCGGTAGGTCAGGACGAGCAGGGCGGGCAACCGGTCCATCCGCCGGACGAGGAAGCGCAGGGCGTCCAGGGACGCCTCGTCGGCCCAGTGCACGTCCTCGACGACGAGTACCGCGGGATGCGGAGTCATGGCGAGCTCGGCGTGCAGGGCCTCGTAGACGCGGTGGCGGTCGCCGCCCTCCGTAACGGCTCGGGCGAGGTCGGCGCCGACACTGCCGACGAGGTCGCGGAAGGGTCCGAGGGGGCGCCGGGTGGCGAGGTCGTCGCACTGGCCGACCAGCATCCGCGCCCGTCCGGGCAACCGGTCCGGCAGGGCTGTGACCAGGCTCGACTTGCCGATGCCCGCCTCGCCGAAGACGAGCGCCACCGCACCGGCGCCGTCGGCCGCCTGTCGTGCGGCCGAGCCCAGCAGTGCCAGCTCGGGCTCACGCTCGAGGATCCCCCGGTCCACCCACCGATTGTGCCACCGGGGCGAGGGCGGCGTCCCTGCGGTGCGGTGCTGCGGAGAGCCCGGTACGCGGGGGCGCGGGGGCGCGGGCCGCGCGAGGCCGGGCGGGTCGCGGCGCGGTACTTCGCCGACCCGTCGAGAGGTGCCGGGCGGGTGCGTGCGCGGCGGCGGAGGTCGCCTGCGTGCACAGGGGCGGAGCTCGCCGCCCTCATGAGCCAGCCGGTTTCCCGCTGAGCCGCAGGTCGGCCCCAGGAGCGTCCCAGCCCGCGCCGTGGGGACTACGAGCGGCGGTGGGGAGCTCACCCGCGTGCCCAGGGAGGAACCTCGCCACCCTCGTGGACCAGCCGGTTTCCCCGCTGAGCCGCAGGTCGGCCCCAGGAGCGTCCCGGCCCGCGCCGTGGGGACTACGAGCTGCGGTGGGGAGCTCACCCGCGTGCCCAGGGAGGAACCTCGCCGCCCTCGTGGACCAGCCGGTTTCCCGTTGAGCGGCAGGTCGGCCCCAGGAGCGTCCCGGCCCGCGCCGTGGGGACTGCGAGCGGCGGTGGGGTGCTCACCCTCGTGGCCAGGGAGGAACCTCGCCACCCTCGTGGACCAGCCGGTTTCCCGTTGAGCGGCAGGTCGGCCCCAGGAGCGTCCCGGCCCGCGCCGTGGGGACTACGAGCGGCGGCGGGGCTTTCCTCGCTTGGGGGTCTTCGACGTACCCGCTCTGGGGTTGCGGCCCGGCGTCTTGGCCGGCGCGGGCTTGCGGCGGGGTGCCGGCTTGTCCGCGGTCTTCTCGGCCGGCTGGGGCTTGCGGCCACGGGAGCTGTTGGCCGTACGGCCGCGCACGATGCCGATGAAGTCCTCCACCAGGTCGGTGGTGGCGTCCTCCGGCCAGCACAGGGCCACGCCCGACTGGGGCGCGTCGGTCACCGGACGGTAGGTGAGGTCCCTGCGGTGGTGGAGGCGGGCCAGGGACTGGGGCACCACCAGCAGGCCGACACCCGCCGCGACGAGCTCGACGGCGTCCTCGGTCGTCGCGGGGCGTTCGAAGGCGGGCTCGCCCGGCGGGGCGTCCCAGTCGAAGACGTCGTCGAGAGGGTGGAAGAGCACCTCGTCGGCCAGGTCGGCGAGGGTGATCTCCTCCGCCGCCGTGATCACGTGATCCTTCGGTACGACGGCCACCGTCGTCTCGGTGTAGAGGGGAATGGCGCTGAAGTACGTACGGTCCACCGGCAGCCGCACCAGGCCCGCGTCGGCCTCGCCAGCGCGCAGCACGCCGGGGGCCTCGGCGGCCGGTACGGGCTGGAGGATCAGCGGGATGTCGGGCAGGCGCTCGTTCCAGATCCGCACCCACTTGGCGGGCGTCGTCCCCGGGACGTACGCAAGCCGGAACGTCTGGGATGCTTCCGAGCCTGTCACCCCGCCAGGTTACCGGCCGTGGTCGGAGGCGTCGTACACGCTCGATACCCTGGACCCCATGAAGTCGCACCAGACCGCCCAGACGATGAAGCCCGCCACCGCGGCGAAGAAGCTGGGTGTGTACCTCGAGGCCACCCCCGCCGAGTTCCGGGAGGGCGCCGTCTCGCGCGCCCAGCTCGACGAGCTCCAGGCGAACCCGCCCGAGTGGCTGCGCGAGCTGCGGGCCAACGGCCCGCACCCCCGTCCGGTGGTCGCGGCGAAGCTGGGGATCTCCATCTCGGGTCTCGCGCGCGGCGGGGTCACCGAGGCCCTCACCACCGAGGAGATCGAGGCGCTGAAGCAGGAGCAGCCCGAGTGGCTGGTCAAGGAGCGCGCCACGCAGGCCGAGGTCCGCAAGGAGGGCGCGCGGATCAAGAAGCGCAACGCCGAGCGGGCGGCCGAGCAGGACCAGGGCCGGCGTTCCTGATCACCCTGCGAGCGAGGGCAGTTCGGTGACTCCCTGTCACCATCTGCGCGCCCTCGGTCCACCGTCGGGGCATCTGACGGTGCGTCACAACGAAGGTCACAAAAGCGTATCGGACATTCCGGCCGTCAACCTTCACACGAGGCGCACAAGTTGGCTAACTTGGCCTCAGGCCGCTCGTGTCACTCCGACGAACCCCGTCGGGAAGAGCGGCCTCCGCCCAATTCGGTACGCCTTCGCGGCGGCCGGAACCGGGGACCCAACCGAACATGGGGTGAATCGGCCCGACCGCCCTTCGGGGCAGGGGCCGTAGGGCATGCCTTCCGGAATCGACCGCCCGAACCCGACAGCTAACTCGGTAGGCGGAGCACGGAAGGAGTACGGCCCCCATGGCGCCGGAACGATCGTCGCGTGCCGGAGGCTTCGGCCTCCCCGGTATGCGCAACTCCGCCCTCGCGACGGCCGCCCTCACCTCGGTGGCCCTGTTCTCGCAGACGGCCGACGCCTCGCCCCAGCCGGGCGACGAAGCACCCAGCCGGGAAGACGTCCAGCAGCGCGTGAGCAGCCTGTACGCCCGTGCCGAGGACGACACCGGCCAGTTCAACCTGACCCGCGTGCAGAACGCGCGCGGCACCGGCGAGCGGGGCGGTCAGCCGCGCAGGACCTCGGACCCCGACCTCGACAACGTCAGCCGGCAGTGGTTCGACATGGCCCGGACGTCCATCGGGCCGACGGTCCCGGCGATCCTCCCGGGCGACCGCACGCCGGCCAGGCGCCCCGCGGCCGGCCGGCCCGCGCGGCCGGTGGAGGCCCGTGCGGCTCGTGAGCTGGAGGCCCCCGCGCGGGCCGTGCCCGAGCTGCCCGCCGCCGGACCCCGGCGCCCGGTGGCCGAGCTGCCCGCCGGTCCGACGGCGGCGCTCCCCGCGGTGCCGCAGCCCCGGCAGGAAGCGGCCACCCCGGCGCCCGTGGAGTCCCGGCAGACCTCGCTGCGCAAGTCCAAGCAGGAGAGCCAGCGCAAGGTCGCCGCGGCCAGCGATCTGCTGTACCGGCACGTCGCCCGGCAGACCTCCGCTCCGCGCCCCGCCGTCGCTGCGCAGCCCGACCGGAGCACCTGGCAGGCCGGCCCGCAGGCGGCGGCTCCCGCCGCGATCGAGGCCACGCCGGCCCAGCCCAGCTGGGCGGCCCAGGTCCAGCAGGCGGCCGCGGCACGCACGACGAACGACTCCGCACCGGCCCAGCCGGACTGGACAGCCACACCCCAGCAGCCCGCCGCCGCGCCGACGCAGCCGGGCTGGGACACCGGCGCACAGCAACTCGTCGCGCAGACCATGGCACCGTCCGCCCCGGCCCAACCCGGCTGGGACACCGGGGCACAGCAACTCGTCGCGCAGACCATGGCACCGTCCGCCCCGGCACAGACCGGCTGGGACACGGGTGCTCAGCAGATCGTCGCGGCTGCGCAGACCGACTGGCGGGACCCGGTGGCGCAGGAGCGGGCTCGGCGGGCGGCCGACGAGGCGCGGCGGTTGCGGGAGCCGTCGGTTCTGGACACCGGCGTGCCGGTGGTCGAGGAGCAGCGGGCGCCGCAGCCGACCGTCCTGGAGACGGGCGTCCCGGCCGTCGAGACGCCCACCGGCACGAAGGCCGACCGTGCCGTGGAGTTCGCCCGCGCGCAGATCGGCAGGCCGTGTCTGTGGGGGGCCGTCGGCCCGGAGTCGTACGACAACGCGGGACTCACCCAGGCCGCCTGGAAGGCCGCCGGGGTCGCGCTGCCGCGCAGCACGCACGAGCAGTCGAGTGCCGGCACGGTGATCCCCCTCGCCGAGAGCCGCCCCGGTGACCTGATCTTCTTCCACGACAACTTCAGCCACGTGGGGCTCTACACGGGGAACGGCCTGATGATCCACGCCCCCGGACCGGGTTCCGTCATCCGTGAGGAGTCGATCCACAACGCCGGCGAGGCGGCGATCCGCATCGCCGTACGCCCGGCCTGAGGTTCCGTCACACCTCCGACCGTCCACAACCGAAGAGCGTTCCGGGCCCCGCGCCGCCAGTCGGCGCGGGGCTCTTCGTCATGCCGTCCCGCTCCACCACACCTGTCGGCAGGCCCTGCACAGGCTCCGTGACGCACGTCGCCGCGGCCATCCCCCGGCTCGACCACTCCTGCGACACGCACTATCCGTGGAACTTCGCCGACGACGTGATCCGTCCGGGTGTGCTGGAGTTCCGCGACGGCCAGGTCGCGGTCCCCGAAGGACCGGGACTGGGCGTGGAGCTGGACCACGAGGCGCTGGGCAGGCTGCACCGGCTGTACGTGGAGTCGGGGGTGCGGACCCGCGACTCCACGGGCTGCATGCGGCGGGTCCGGCCCGACTTCGAGCCGCGACTGCCGCGCTGGTGAACGCCGCGGGCCGCCGGTCCCCCGTCCCGGCGGCCCGCACCGGATCCGGGGTCGGAGGTGAACCGGCCGTCCCCCCGTATCGAACCGCCGGGTCTCCCCCGCCGCGGCCGCCGGAGCGACGATGTGCTGGAGTGTTTCCGAGAGCGTCTTGGTGCCCGTCCGCATTCTGGGGCACCGTGGACGTCGTCCGGTATGGGTACAACTGCGTACGCGGAGTCGGAAACGTGGCACAGGCGCTGGTCGGAGCCCATGAACGCATGCTGTCGGTGGCCGTCGCGGCCCTCAACGAAAGCGAGCCGGAACGGCTGTGGCCGCTGCTGGCCGAGGCACTGCCGGCGCTGTGCGGCGGCGAGACGCTGATCTACAAGCTGGACGAGTGGAACGCGTCCTCGGGCACGGTCGGCATGCCCGCCGCCGTCGCCGACGACTTCGCCCGGCTCGACGCCGAGTCCCTGGGCCTGCTGCGGGAGGGCTACCCCTTCGCGCCCCTGTACACGGCGGGCCGGGACCGCACCCCGGTCACCGCCCGCCGGGCGGCCGGCCGCGCCTGGTCCACGAGCCCGACGGCGCGGCTGATCGGCGGCCTCATGGACGCGGACCATGTGCTGGCGATCCCACTGCCGAAGGCGGGTGGCCCGATCACCGGCTGCATGGTCTACCGCTCGGGTAAGGACTTCACCGACGACCATGTCCGGGCAGCGCGCGAGGTGCAGCCGCTGCTGGCCGCGGTCGACCGGCAGCGGCACCTGCTGGAGCGCCTGCGGCGGTCCGCCGGCAGCGCCCGCGACCGGGCGGCCGACACGGGGCTGACGCCGCGGGAGACGACCGTCCTGCTGCTGCTCACGGACGCTCTGACCGCGGACGCGATCGGCCGCCGGCTCGGCATCTCGGATCGTACGGTCCACAAGCACATCGAGAAGATCTACCGCAAACTGGGCACACGCGACCGCATCAGCACGGTCCTGCGCGCCCAGCAACTCGGCCTGGTGCCCGCACCGTCCGCACGGCGGTAGGGGCGCCGTCACCCTCGGAGCCCGCCATGAAGCCGAACCGCTCGATCCCCGCCGCGACGGTCATCCCCGTCCTGATCTACCCGGACGTGCGCGCGGCGGTCGACTGGCTGGGCGCGGCCTTCGGCTTCGTCGAGCGGGTGCGGATCGGCGAGGACCACCGCGCCCAACTCGCCTACGGCGACGGGGCGGTGATCATCGGAGATGTCCGCAAGGACCGCAGGCCGCCCCGCCCCGGCGAGGTCACCCACTCGGTCACCGTCCGGGTGGCGGACGCCCGGGCCCACTGCGAGCGGGCCCGTGAGCACGGCGCCCGCATCCTCATGGAGCCGACCGACTTCGAGTACGGCGAGCGCCAGTACACGGCCGAGGACCCGGCCGGTCACCAGTGGACGTTCTCCCAGACGCTCGCGGACGTGGCTCCCGAGGAGTGGGGCGGGACGTCGGTCGGCTGATCGGCGCGCTCAGCCGGTCCGGCCGGCCTGGAGCCGACGTGCCCGCTCCGCCTCCCGCCGCAGCGCCCACGCGTCCGCCACCGGCCCCAGGTGCCCGAGCTTGTCGGGGTTGATCACCGAGCGGATCGCCCGGACCCGTCCGTCGACGACGTCGAGCGTCATGGCGCTGACGACCCTGCCGTCCCGGTCGCGAAGGATCGCCCCCGGCGCGCCGTTGACCCGCCGCGGCTCCAGTACGACACCGACGCCGCGGATCTGCGGCGCGAACTCGGCGAGGACGCGGGCCACGCGCTCGGCGCCGACGACGGCGTTGGCCAGTTGCGGCGCCTTGCCGCCGCCGTCGCCCGCCATGTGCACGTCGGCGGCGAGGAGTTCGCGCAGCGCGTCGACGTCGCCCTCCCGGAAGGCGTCGAAGAACCGCCCGGCGAGTTCCTCCCGCTCCTTGCGGCCGGCCTCGAACCGGGGCCGGCCGGCGTCCATGTGCCGGCGGGCCCGTACGGCGAGCTGGCGGCAGGCCGCCTGCGAGCGGCCCACGGCCGAGGCGATGTCCGGGAAGCCGAAGCCGAAGACCTCGTGCAGGACGAAGACCGCCCGCTCCAGCGGGGTCAGCCGCTCCAGCAGCAACAGGGCGGCCGTCGACAGCGAGTCGGACAGTTCGGCTGAGCGCTCCGGGTCCTCGTAGGGGTCGGCCAGCAGCGGCTCGGGGAACCACGGGCCGACGTACTCCTCCCGCCGTACCCGGGCCGAGCGCAGGACGTCGACGCAGATCCGGGTGACCACCGCCGAGAGGTAGGCCTTGGTGGAGGTGGGCCGGGTCGCGGCGGCCTGCCAGCGCAGCCACGCCTCCTGGAGCGCGTCCTCCGCCTCGCTCACGCTGCCGAGGATGCGGTAGGCGATCGCGAACAGCAGCGGCCGCAACTCCTCGAACTCCTCGGTGCGGGTCACGCCAGCTCCTCCTTGAAGCCCTGCCGCCAGGAGGGGTGGCGCAGCTCCCATCCCAGTTCCCGTTTGGCCTTGGCGTTGGAGAAGCCGCGCCCCTCCGTCATCATGATCACCGCCTGGTCGCCGGCCAGCAGCCGGGCCAGCCACACGGGCACCCGGCGCGGCGGTCTGGCCCCGGCGCACGCGGCGAGGTGGGGCAGCCACTCGCTGGCGGGGGCCGGTTCGTCGTCGACGATGTTGAACACGCCGGCCGCCTTGTGCTCCACCGCCAGCACCGTGGCGCTCGCGGCGTCGTCGAGGTGGATCCAGGAGCTGTACCCGGCGGCGCTGCCGACCAGCGGATACTGCCGCTTGCGCACCAGGACGACCTGGTCGTCGATGGCACCGGGCCCGTAGAAGGCGCCGTAGCGCAGGACCGCGCCGCCGTAGGCGAGGACCGCCTCCTCGGCGTGCCGCATCGCCTCCATGCCCGCCTGCGCGGCGGTGCCCTCCAAGAGGTCCAGCGGGTCCTCCTCGGTCTTGACCCGGTCGCCCCGGCGGACGCCGTTCCAGCTCGCGTAGCCCTGCGCGACGACGTGCGGGACGCCGGTCGCCTGGGCGGCGGCCAGCAGGTGGTCCGTGCCCTCGGTGCGCAGCCGGTTCGTCGTGGCGAACCAGCGGTCGGGGTGCTTCAGATCCGGTTTGCCGGCGTGGGCGACGGAGATCGCGGTCATCTGGTGCACGATCACGTCCGGCCGCGCCTGTGCGACGGCCTCGCCGACCGAGGCCGCGTCCAGCCCGTCCATCACTACGCCCTGCGCGCCCAGCCGCTGCAGCAGCCCGAGTTTGACGGCGCCGGTCGTCGTAGCCGTCACCTGATGTCCCGTGGCCACGAGCTGCGGCACCAGCCGCCGCCCGAGCACTCCGGATCCGCCCGCCACGAACACCCGCACGATGATCACCTTCCCGGTCCCCGCATCAGTTCTCACCGACAGGACGAGACGGCCACCCGTGTCTGTGACATGGGCGGGTGATCCGCGCGCACGGGTCGCGTGCGTCAGGACGGGGCGAGCACGCAGAACTCGTGGCCCTCCGGGTCCGCCAGGCAGGTCCAGGGGACGTCGCCCTGGCCGAGATCGAGGTCGGTGGCGCCGAGCGCCCGCAGCCGGGCCACCTCGCCGTCCTTGTCGTCACCGGGGCGGGGCAGCAGGTCGAGATGGACGCGGTCCGGGACGGTCTTCGCGTCGGGTGTGCGCAGGAACTCGAGGTACGGGCCGGTGCCCTCGGCCGACCGCCAGACCGCGCGGTCGTCGGCCACCTCGTGCGGGGTCCGGTCCAGCGCCTCGCCCCAGAAGCGGGCCATGGCCCGGGGGTCGGCGCAGTCGACCACGATCGCGGCGATCGGGCCGGTGTCGCGGTAGACGTCCCGGGGCTCCAGCACGCAGAACTCGTTGCCCTCGACGTCGGCGAGGACCGTCCACGGCACGCTGCCCTGGCCCACGTCGACGGGCGTCGCCCCCAGGTCCCGCACCCGCTCCACCAGTTCCGCCCGGTGGGCCTCGGAGGTGGTGGCGAGGTCGAGGTGCAGGCGGTTCTTCGTCGTCGTCCCGGGGTCGGGGACGGGAACGACGTCGATGCCGACGAAGACCGGGTCCGGCCAGATCAGGCCGCCCGCGGGTCCGACGTAGGTGGTCACGCCGGGGTGGTACGCGCTCCAGCCGAGCGCCTGCGCCCAGAACCGGCCGACCGCCACGGAATCGAGTGCCTTGATGTTCACCTGAACAGGTCGCACTGCCATGCCGGTGATCCTATGCACCCACCGCGGGAGTTCAGACCGCTCCGGGGCCCACGCCGCCCTTGAGGCGTTCCAGGTCGGACGGGCGGACCTGGATGGCGAGGACGGCGACCAGGGCGGCGACGACGGTGAAGATCGCCGCCGTGACGAAGGCGGCGGAGATGCCGGCCGTGAGGACCTCGTCGGACCAGGGGCTCGGCAGTTTGCCGGTCTGCCGGAAGCGCAGGCGCTCGGCGGGGGTTGCCTGCGCCAGGAAGGCGGTGACCTGTTTGCGGGCCTCGTTGGTGCTGGCCGTGCCGAACATGGTGACCAGGATGGACAGGCCGAGCGAACCGCCCACCTGCTGCATGGCGTTGAGGAGCCCGGAGGCCGCGCCGGTCTCCCGGGCGGAGACGTCGGAGAGCGCCATGAGGGTGAGCGAGACGAACTCCATGCCCATGCCGAGGCCGAAGACGCAGATCGGGCCGAGGATGCTGCCGGCGTAGGTCGAGTCGACGTCGGTCAGGGTGAGCCAGGCCAGACCGGCCGCCGCGAGCACGGCCCCCACCACCATGAAGGGCTTGGGGCCGAACCTGGGCAGGAACCGGGAGGCGAGCGCCGCGCCGACCGCGATCACCGCGCTGACCGGCAGGAAGGCGAGCCCGGCCTGCAACGGGCTGAAACCGAGCACGTCCTGGACGAAGAGCGTCAGGAAGAAGAACATGCCGAAGATCGCGGCGGCGAGGCTCAGCATGATGCCGTAGGTGCCCGCGCGGTTGCGGTCGGCGAACATGTGCAGCGGGGTGATCGGCTGGTCGGAGCGCCGCTCGATCAGGACGAAGGCGGCGAGGACGACCACGGCGGCACCGAACGAGGCCAGCGTGAACGCGTCCCGCCAGCCCTCCTGCGCGGCCCTGATGAACCCGTACACCAGCAGCACCATGCCCACCGTGGAGGTCAGCGCGCCGGCGATGTCGAAGTGGCCCGGATGGCGTTCGGACTCCCTGATCCAGCGGGGTGCGGCGAGGGCGATCAGCACCCCGATGGGCACGTTGACGAAGAGCACCCACCGCCAGTTGAGCCACTCGACGATCATCCCGCCGGCGAGCAGCCCGATCGCGCCGCCGCCGGAGGAGACCGCGGCGAAGACGCCGAAGGCGCGGTTGCGCTCCGGCCCCTCGCGGAACGTCGTGCTGATCAGGGCGAGGGAGGTCGGGGAGGCGATGGCCCCGCCGACGCCCTGCAGGGCGCGGGCGGCGAGGAGTTCACCGGAGCTCTGGGCGAGTCCGCCGAGCAGGGAGGCGAGCGCGAACAGCAGCACCCCGAAGACGAACATCCTGCGTCTGCCGAGGATGTCGCCGGTGCGCCCGCCGAGCAGCAGCAGCCCGCCGAAGGTGAGCGTGTAGGCGTTGACCACCCAGGACAGGCTGGTGGTGGAGAAGTTCAGGGCGCTCTGGATGTGCGGCAGCGCGATGTTCACGATGGTGATGTCGAGCACCACCATGAGCTGGCAGGACGCGATGACCAGCAGCGCCATGCCGTGTCCCCCGCCGCCCGGTTCCCGGGTGGTGGCCTGTGCTGCGGAGGTCGGCTGCGGGCTGCTGCTCATGGTGCGCTGGCTCTCGGTGAACGACGGCGTTCAGTGTCCGACCGTACGCCCCCGCCGTACGCCTCACCACTCGGTGCGTGCCGGCCCTCAGTCCCGTGTCTTGTGGGTCATGGCGAACTCGTCGGCCTCGGGGAGGTCGAAGTCGCCGTGGTCGCTGCCGAGCCCCTGGGCGACGAGCGCCGCCGCGGCACTGCCGAGGACGGCGGCCTCACGCGGGGTGCGGCCCAGGCCGATGCCGCGCAGGAACCCGGCCGAGAACGCGTCGCCGCAGCCGGTGGTGTCGACGACGTCCACCTCGAAGGCGGGGACCGATTCGGTGCCGTCGGCGGTGACCAGGAGCGCGCCGTCGCCGCCGCGCGTGACGGCGACGAGCCCCGCCCCGGCGGCCAGGAACTTCTTCGCGCCGGTGACCAGGTCCTCCTCCTCGCTGAAGCCGAGGACCTGGTCGTCGTTGGGGAGCAGGTAGTCGACGTACGGCAGGAGGGGCTCGATCTGGTCGTAGGTGCCCAGTTCGCCGGGGGCCAGCAGGTCGACGGAGGTGACCACGCCGTGTTCCCGCGCGAAGTGCAGGATGCGCGCCGCCACGTCGGCGCCGATCAGCTCCGGGCCGCCGAGGTGGAGATGGCCGGCCTCGGCGACCGCGTCCCAGGGGACGTCGTCGAGGCCGTAGGTGACGTTGGCGCCGAGCAGGTGGAGGGAGGGCCGGTCGCCGTTGGGCCGGATCGGCAGGACGGTGGCGGAGGTGGAGGTGTCGATACGGCGGACCAGCAACTCAGTGTCGATGCCCGCCCTGTTCAGCAGCTGGACGAGCATGTCGCCGGTCGGGTCGGTGCCGATCGCCCCGGTGGTGCGGACCTCGGCGCCGAGCTTGGCGAGGGTGAGCGCGGTGCCGGCGGCCGTACCGGCGGCGGTCATGCGGATGTCGTCGACGACGGTGGCGCCCTGGCCCTCGGGTATCTCCTCCACGGGCCGCACCAGTACGTCCAGCACGTGCACGCCCATCGTGACGACCTGCTGTGCCTTCATCGGGTTCCCTCCTGCGCGGGTGGTACGGGATGGGTGGTGCCGTAGTCGCGGGCGATCGCGGCCTCGATGACGGCGAGTTGCCGCTTCTCGTCGAGTACGCGCGGGGTGCCGAGCGCGGCGGCGCGCTGGTAGACACCGCACGCCCACTCCAGCAGCAGGGCGTGCTCGACGGCCTTGTCGAGGGTGGCCGCGTGCGTGAGCGCGCCGTGGTTGGCCATGAGGGCGGCGCTGCGGCCCTCCAGCGCGGCGAGGACCGACTCGGCGAGTTCCGGGGTGCCGAAGGTGGCGTACGGTGCGACCCGTACGGTGCCGCCCAGGGCAAGCAACTGGTAGTGCACACAGGGCAGTTCGTCGAGGACGAGGGAGAGCGCGGTGGCCATGGGCGCATGGGTGTGGACGACCGCGCCGGTGCCGTAGCGCCGGTAGACGCCGAGATGGAGGTCCAGTTCGGAGGTCGGCCGGAGGGTGCCCGCCACGACCTGCCCGTCGAGATCGACCACGGTGACCTGGTCCGGGGTGAGTTCGGCGAGGACGGCTCCGGTCGCGGTGATGGCGACCCGGTCCTCCAGGCGCGCGCTGACGTTCCCGGCCGTGCCGATGAGCAGCCCCTCGGCACCCAGGCGGCGGCAGGCGTCCGCCACGGCGCTCCGCTCCGGCCCCAGTGCCGAGCTTGAGTCGGTCATGGGCGCGACCGTAACCTAAACATGAAACAAAGTCACGTTCAGGTTCGGAGGTCGTTCCGTGAGTGAGCCCACCACGCGTCCGGGCGGGGCCGCTCCCCTGCGGCGCACCCCTCAACAGGCGCGCAGCAGGGCCCGGTTGGCGCGCGTGCTGGAGACGGCGGAGCAGATCCTGATCAGGGACGGGGTGGAGGCCCTGACGACGACCCGGGTCGCGGCGGCGGCGCGGGTGTCGGTCGGCTCGCTGTACCAGTACCTGCCCGACCGGGACGCGATCATCGACGCGCTCGCGGCCGGGTACTTCGCCAAGCTGGAGGCCGCGATGGACGCTCTCGTCGAGGCCGCGGCGGCCGAGCGCTGGGAGGACCCGGTCGGCGTCCTCCTCGACGCCTTCGCCGGGATCTACCGCAGCGAACACGGCTTCAGGGCGCTGTGGTTCGGCAGTGGTCTGACCGAGCGGACCCGGGCCGCCGACCGTGACCACAAACGCCGGATCGCCGACGGGATCCGGCGTGTCCTGCTGACCCTCGGTCTCGCCCGGGACGACGAGGCCCTGGCCCGTGCCTGCCATTCCGCGGTCCTGGCGGCCGACGCGCTCGCCCAGGAGGCCTTCCGCCGCGAGCCGCTCGGGGACGCGGCACTGCTGGATGAGGCCAAGGTGATGCTGCGCGGTTACCTCGCCGCGGTCACGGCCCGCTATCGCGCTTAGCGCGCCCCGGCCTGCGCTCCGGACGGCCCGAAAGATCACGTAAAGTCGGGGTGGGGCGTGGGAGAGGAAGGCAAGGGGGGCGGGCCGGTGGTGCTCGAGCCTGTGGAGTTCTCGGTCCTGGGGCCGGTCCGGGTGCTGCGGTCGGGGTCGGAGGTCGTCCTCGGCGGCCCGCAGGAGCGGGCGCTGCTGGCATTGCTGCTGGTGCGGGCCGGGCAGCCGGTGCCGGTGAGCGAGATCGTCGAGGTGCTGTGGGGCCCGCGTGCGCCGCACAGCGCCGTCAACGTGGTCCGCCGCCATGTCGGTGCGCTGCGCCGCCTCGTGGAGCCGGGACTGCCCGCCCGGGCGGCCGGACGCTGGCTGGCGCGGGACGCGGGCGGGTACCGATGGGCGGCCGACGACGGCGCGCTGGACCTGCTGCGGTTCCGGCGGCTGCGGGAGGAGGCCGGGCGTGCCGCCCCCTCGCGGGCCGTCGGACTCCTCACGGCGGCGCTGGACCTGTGGCGCGGCCCGGTGGCGGGCGGCCTCTCCCCGGAGGTGAGGGAACGGGCCGGTTTCGACGCCGTCGACCGGGAACGCCTGGCGGCGCTGCGGGAGGCCGCGGACGCCGCGCTCGACGCGGGCGTCCCGGACGCCGTACTGGCCCGGCTCCGCGAGGCCGCGGCCGCCCATCCGCTGGACGAGCCGCTGTCGGCCCGGCTGATCCACGTGCTCGCGGCCGAGGGGCGCCGCTCCGAGGCCCTCGACGTGTACCGCGCGGTGTGTGCCCGGCTCGCCGACGAACTCGGCATCGACCCCGGCGCCGAACTGCGCGACGCCCACCGCGCCGTCCTGCTCGATCCCGTGCCCGTGTCGCCGGTGCCCGCCCAACTTCCGCACGACCTGCCGATGTTCACCGGCCGCGAGGAGGAACTGGCCGAGGTGCTCGCCCCCTTGGAGAACGTCTCCGGGACGCTGCTCATCACCGCCGTCGACGGCATGGCCGGCATCGGCAAGACCACCCTCGCCGTGCACTGGGCGCACCGGATCGCCGGCCGCTTCCCCGACGGGCAGCTCTACGTCGACCTGCGGGGCTTCGATCCGTCCGGCACGGCGATGAGCGCGGGCGAGGCGGTACGGCTGTTCCTGGACGCCCTCGGCGTACCCCCCGAGCAGGTGCCGCACGAGACGCAGGCGCAGGCGGCCCTGTACCGCAGCCTGCTGTCCGGGCGGCGGCTGCTCGTCCTGCTGGACAACGCGCGCGACACCGATCAGATACGGCCCCTGCTGCCGGGCACGCCCGGCTGCCTGGCCATCGTCACCAGCCGCCGCCGGCTGCCCACCCTGGTCGCCGCGCACGGAGCGCACACCCTGACCCTGCGCCCGCTGGACGCCGACCGCGCCAGGGCGTTCCTGGCCCGCCGGCTGGGCGCCGCACGGCTCGTCGGCGAGGAGCGGGCGGTGGGTGAGATCACCGAGCTGTGCGCCGGTCTGCCGCTCGCCCTGGCCTGCGTCGCCGCCCGCGCCGCGGCCCATCCGCACTTCCCGCTGTCCGCCGTGGCGGCCGAGCTGCGGGCCGCGCACGGCAGCCTCGACGCGTTCAGCCGGACCGACACCGCCGCGAACGTCGGCGCGGTGTTCTCCTGGTCGCTGGCCGCCGTGTCGCCCGGCGCGGCCCGCCTGTTCCGGCTGCTCGGCCTGCATCCCGGGCCGGACGTCTCCGTACCGGCCGCCGCGGCCCTGGCGGGGCTCCCGGCGCGGGAGACCCGTCGGCTGCTGGACGAGCTGGCCGGCGTGCATCTCGCGAGCGAGCACGCGCCCGGCCGGTACGCGCTGCACGACCTGCTGCGCGCCCATGCGGCCGAACTCACGGAAGCCGAGACACCGTTGGAGGAGCGCGAGGCGGCCGTGGACCGGCTGTACGCGTACGTCCTGCACACCGCGCATGCCGCCGACCGCATCCTCGCCCCGCACGCCGACCCCCTGCCGCCGGGGCCGCCGCCGGCCGGGGTCACCGCCGAGCCCCTGGCCGGCGACCGGGAGGCGCTGGCCTGGCTGACCGCCGAGTACCCCGTCCTGCTCGCCGTGCTCGACGCGGCCGCCCGCTCGGGTCGCGACCGCGTCGTGTGCCTGCTGGCCTGGTCCCTGGAACCGTTCTTCGACCGGCGGGGCCACTGGCACGACGGCATGGCCGCCCAGCGCACCGCGCTCGCCTCGGCCGCCCGGCTGTCCGAGCCCGGCTGGGAGGCACGCGGCCTGCTCGGGCTGGCCCGCGCCGAGGGGCGGCTCGGCCTGCACGACCGGTCCCTGCCCCGGCTGCGCCGCGCCCTGGAGCTGTTCACCGGGCTGGACGACGGCATCGGGCAGGCCGAGACCCACCGCAGTCTCGGCTGGGAGTGCGAGCAACAGGGCGATCTGCGGGGTGCCCTGACACACAATCAGCGGGCGCTGGAGCTGTTCCGCGCCCAGGACCGGCCCGCCGCACGGGCCAGCGTCCTCAACTCCGTGGGCTGGTACCACGCGCTGCTCGGCGAGTACCGGCAGGCCCTGTCCCACTGCTTCGAGGCACTGGCCCTGCTCCAGGACCTGGGCGACCGCTACGGCCAGGCATCCACCTGGGACAGCATCGCCTACGCCCAGCACGGCCTGGGCCGCCATCCGCACGCCCTGCTCGGCTACCACAACGCCCTCACGCTGTACCGGGAACTGGGGGTGCCCTACCTGGAGGCGAGCACCCTGGTCCGGATCGGCGACACCCACCTGGCGACCGGCGCCCCGGACGAGGCGGACAATGCCTGGCGCGAGGCCCTCGCGCTCTTCACCGGCCTCGGTCATCCGGACGCCGAAGAGGTCCGTGCGCGGCTGTCCGGCGACGCCGGCCGACGCGATCTCGCCTGAGGGAGGCCGACGAGTCATGGAGGGCACGGAGCCGGCACGGTTCGAGGTGCTCGGGCCGCTCCGGGTGCTGCTGGGGCCGGCGGAGCCCGACCTCGGCTTCCCCCAACAGCGCGCCCTGCTGGCCCTGTTGCTGGTGCGGGCCGGCCGCCCGGTGCCGGCGGACGAGATCGTCGACGTGCTGTGGCCCGGCCGCCCGCCCGCCAGCGCCCTCAACGTGGTGCGCCGGTACATGGGTTCGCTGCGCCGGCTGCTGGAACCCGGTCTGCCGCCCCGGGCGGGGGGCCGCCGGATCGTGCGCGGCTCCGACGGCTGCCTGCTGGCCGCCGACGACGACGAGGTCGACCTGCTGCGGTTCCGCGGCCTGGCCCGGCGGGCCAAGCGGGCGGCCGCGACCGGACGACCCGAGGTGGCCCTGCGGCACTTCCTCGGCGCCCTGGCCGAGTGGCGGGGCCCGGTGGCCGCCGGGATTCCGCCGGCCGTCCGGGAACACACCGTGTTCACCGAGGTGGAGCGCGAGCTGGTCCGTACGACGGTGATGGCCGCCGACGCGGCGCTGCTGTGCGGCCGCACCCGAGAGGTGCTGCCGCAGCTGCGCCGCGCACTCGTGCTCGACCCGCTCAGCGAGTCCCTGCACGCCCGGCTGGTCCTGTCGCTGGCCGCAGCCGGTCGGCAGGCCGAGGCGCTGGCGGCCCACGAGTCGGTGCGCCTGACGCTGGCCCGGGAGCTGGGCGTCACACCCGGCGCCGAACTGTCCGCCGCGCACACACGGGTGCTCCGCCAGGACGTACGCCCGGCGGAGGCCGCACCCCGTCACGACACGTCACGCGGAACGCCCGTACGGCCCTCGCAACTGCCGCCCGACCTGCCGCGGTTCACCGGACGGCACGCGGAACTGCGCGGTCTGCGGACGCTCGTGGGCAGCGACGGCGCACCGCCCGCCGTCCTCCTCACGGGAACGGCCGGTGTGGGGAAGACCGCCCTCGCCGTCCACTGGGCGCACGAAGTCGCCGAACGGTATCCCGATGGGCAACTCCACGTGGATCTGCGGGGGTTCGACCCACGCGCCGACCCCCTGCCCCCGGCGGAGGCCCTGCGGGGCATGCTCGGCGCGCTGGGTGTGTCCGGGCGGCGCCTGCCCAGCGGCCTGGACGGCCTGGCGGGGCTGTACCGGAGCACGCTGTCGGGGCGGCGGACGCTCGTCCTGCTCGACGACGCCTTCGACACCGAGCAGGTGCGGCCGCTGCTGCCCGCCTCGCCCGGTTGTCTGACGCTGGTCACCAGCCGGCGAGGGTTGTCCGGCCTGGTCACCGCGGGCGCCCGGCCGCTGTGGGTGGACCTGCCGTCCGCCGCCGACGCCCTGGAACTGCTCGCAGCGCATGTCGGCCGGGACCGCCTGGCGGCCGAGCCCGCGGCGGCCGACGAGATCCTCCGCCGCTGCGGGCGGCTGCCGCTGGCCCTGGCCGCCGTGGCGGCCCACCTCACCGACCGCCCCGAACTCCCCCTCGCTGCCCTCGTCGGCGAACTCCGCCGGTCACGGGGCTCGTTCGACGCCCTGGCCGGTGTGCGCGCCGCGTTCGCCGCGTCCGGGCGGCACCTGTCGGCCGACGCGGCCCGGATGCTGCGCCTGCTCGCCCGCCACCCCGATGCGGAGCCCACCGCGGAGGCCGCCGGTGAGCTCGCAGGACTGCCCGTCCGCCGGGCCCGGGCGCTCCTCGACGAACTCGCGGACGTCCACCTCGTCTCCGAGACCGCTCCCGGCCGCTTCGCCGGGCACCCCCTGCTCCACCCGTTCGCCGTCGAGGCGGCCGGGGCGCAGGACGCATGACCGCAGGCCGGAGAGCCGCCCTCACTTCTCTGTCACTTTTTTTGCACACGCCGTCCTTAGGCTCCGAGCAGTGAATGGTTCTGTTCGGTCGTGTTCGGAGGCGGCGACGGATGACATCTGACATCGACACGGTGTGCCGGATGCCCCTGGCTCTCGACATCCTCGTCCCCGGCCCCGGGCCCGCGCGGCTGCCCGCGGACCGGCATCCCGGCCCCCGGGCCCTCCGTCTCGTCGCCGGGAGCCCCGGCGAGTACCTCTTCGTCGGGCTTCGGGCCGGTACCGGCGCCGTGGAACAGGGCGGCCCCGTCCGGCTCGACCCCGGGGACATCTGCTTCTACGACGTCGACCACCCGCCGTTGCTGGACGCTCCCGCGTCCGCCCGGCTGAAGGTGTTCCGGGTGCCGCGCGAGGCGCTCGGGCTGAACGGCCGTGCGCTGCGGCGGGTGCTCCCGACGCCCGTCGGCCGGTCCTCGCGTCTGGGCCGCCTGGTGTCGCCGTTCCTGTCCGAACTCGCCGACACCGTCCTGTCCTCCCCCGCCGCGACCGGCGAGATGCTCGCCTGGAACGCCGTCAACCTGCTCGCCACGGTCGCGGCCGAGCAGGCGGGCGAGGACGGCACCGACGTACCGGGGGACGAGCGATCACCCTTGCTGTCCCGGCTGCTGGGGTTCGTCGACGAGCACCTGGCCGATCCGGACCTCTCCCCCGAGGTGATCGCCACCGCCCATCACATCTCGGTGCGCTACCTGCACAAACTGTTCCAGCAGGAGCTGGGGACGACCGTCGGCCGGTGGATCCAGCGCCGCCGCCTGGAGGAGTGCCGGCGTGACCTGCTGCACCGCGTGCGCGGCCGCCGCACCATCGCCGCGGTCGCCGGCCGCTGGGGTTTCCTCAGTGCCCCGCACTTCAGCCGCGTCTTCCGCGCCGCGTACGGCATGTCGCCCAGTCAGTGGCGGGATTCGGCGGGCGTCGGCTCCGGCTCGTAGGACGGCCGTGCGCTGAGGGACCAGCGGCCGTGCGCCCGCAGGCAACCCGTCCCGCCCCGGCGGACCTAGCGTGCCGGTCGAAGCACCGCGAGACCTCAGGAGAGACGCATGTCCGAGACCGCCCCGGAGCCGGTGAAGCCGGTTCTGGAACCCGCCGCGCAGGCCTTCGTCGAGGCCACCGCCAACCCGCCCTACCTGTTCGACCTGCCGCCCGCCGAGGGCCGCAAGGCGGTCGACGAGGTGCAGTCCGGCGAGATCGGCAAGCCGGCCGTCGACGAGGAGTGGATCACCGTCTCCGGCGGCCCGACGGGCAGCGTCCGGGCGCGTGTCGTCCGCCCGGCCGGCGCCACCGGCACCCTTCCGGTGATCCTCTACATCCACGGCGCGGGCTGGGTGTTCGGCAACGCCCACACCCACGACCGCCTGGTCCGCGAACTCGCCGTCGGCGCCAACGCCGCCGTGGTCTTCCCCGAGTACGACCTCTCGCCCGAGGCCCGCTACCCCGTCGCCATCGAGCAGAACTACGCCGTCGCCCGCTGGATCGTGCGGGAGGGCGCGTCCAAGGCCCTCGACGCGGGCCGGATCGCGGTGGCCGGTGACTCGGTCGGCGGCAACATGACCGCCGCACTGACCTTGATGGCCAAGGAGCGCGGTGACGTACCCCTGGTGCAGCAGGTGCTGTTCTACCCGGTGACCGACGCGAGCTTCGACACCGCCTCCTACCACCAGTTCGCCACCGGCTACTTCCTGCGCCGCGACGGCATGCGGTGGTTCTGGGACCAGTACACGACCGACGAGGCCGAGCGGGCGCAGATCACCGCCTCCCCGCTGCGCGCCTCCACCGAGCAGCTGACCGGACTGCCCCCGGCCCTGGTCATCACCGGCGAGGCCGACGTGCTGCGCGACGAGGGCGAGGCCTACGCCAACAAGCTCCGCACCGCCGGCGTCCCCGTCACCGCCGTGCGCTACCAGGGCATCATCCACGACTTCGTCATGCTCAACGCCCTGCGCGAGACCCACGCCGCCGAAGCCGCCATCAACCAGGCCGTCGCCACCCTGCGCACGGCCCTCCACACCGACTGAGCCCGGAGACAGCGAACATGACCACCACACCCACCGTCCTTCTCGTGCACGGCGCCTTCGCCGACGCCGGCAGCTGGTCCGGTGTCGTCGCGGAGCTGCAGAACCACGGCATCCCCGTGATCGCGCCGCCGAACCCGCTGCGCGGGCTGGCCTCCGACGCCGCGTACATCGCGTCCGTCGCCGCGCAGATCGAGGGCCCCGTCGTCCTCGTCGGGCACTCCTACGGCGGCGCGATCATCACCGTGGCCGGTACCGTCGAGAACGTCGTCGGCCTGGTCTACATCGCGGCCTATGTCCCCGAAGAGGGCGAGAGCCTCGGCGAGCTGCAGGGGCGGTTCCCGCTCTCGCCGCTGGTGAGCAACCTCAAGCAGTGGACGTACCCGGTCGAGGGCGGGGAGGCGGCCGTCGAGGTCACCATCCAGGCCGAGGCGTTCCCCGGCATCTTCGCCGCCGACGTGCCCGCCCCGGACACCAAGGTCCTGGCGGTGTCCCAACGGCCCCTGGCCACCTCGGTGTTCGACGAGCCGGCGGCGGCCGCCGCGTGGCAGACCAAGCCGTCGTGGGCGCTCGTCGCCGGGGCGGACGAGGCGATCAACCCGGAGGTGGAGCGCTTCGGCGCGAAGCGGGCGGGCGCGACGACCGTGGAGCTGGAGGGCGCCTCGCACGCCGTCGCCGTCTCCCGGCCCAAGGAGGTCGCCGACCTGATCCGCGACGCGGTGCGCGCGACGAGCTGACGCCCACCGAGCGGTGAACCCCGCGGCGGACCGAAGCGGGCTGGACCCGGGGCGTCAGGGCTCGCGGTACAGCGTGGTGAGGAGTTCGATCGCCGCGGGGGTGGCCGGGTGCGGGTCGTCGCGCCACCAGGCGAGGCGCACGGCGACGGGCTCGGCGTCGCGGACGGGCCGGTAGACCACGCCGGGCCGCGGGTACTGGTGGGCCGTCGACTCCGCCGTCACGCCGATGCGGCGGCCGCCGGCGATCACGTTGAGCCAGTCGTCGACGTCGTGGGTCTCCTCGGTGGCCGGGCGGGCGTCGGGCGGCCACAGATCGGTGGTCGTGGTGCCGGTGCGCCGGTCGACGAGGAGCGTGCGGTCGGCGAGATCGGCGAGGCGCACCGAGCGGCGCCTGGCCAGCGGGTCGTCGGAGGACAGGGCGCACAGCCGACGTTCCAGACCGACGATGGCGCTGTCGAAGCGCCGGTCCTGCCCCAGCGGTCTGCGGACCACGGCCAGGTCGCAGACGCCCTCCGCGAGACCGGCCGTGGCGGAGTTGACGCGGATCAGGTGCAGGTCGGTCTCCGGGTGGGCGCGGGCCCAGCGCCGTTGGAAGGCGGGCGTGTGCCGGCCGAGTGCCGACCAGGCGTAGCCGACGCGCAGTTCGGCACGGTCCGAGGTCGCCGCGTGGACCAGGTCCGACACCTCGCCGAGGACCCGACGGGCGTGCCGGAGCACGCGCTGCCCGGCCACGGTCGGCGTCACCGTGCGCGCAGTCCGCCTCAGCAGGCGTACGCCCAGAGCTCGTTCGAGCGAGGCCAGGGTGCGGGACACGGCCGCCTGGGAGACGCCGAGGGCGATGGCCGCGTCGGTGAACGTGCCCTCGTCGACGATGGCCACCAGGCAGCGCAGCTGTCGTATCTCCACATCCATGACTCAAGCGTATAGATCGGCGGCAGGACGCATTTTGCGCATGGCCGCCCGGGTCTCACGATCGGGTCATGCGCCTCGCCCGCACCTCCGCACCCGCACCCGTGCCCCCGGTCCCCGCCCCGGCCGCCACGGCCGCGCGACCCGCCCGGCCCCGTGCGGCCGGTGTGGTCGCGATGGTCGGCAGCGGGCTGTCCAACCAGACCGGCGCCGCGATCGGGTCCCTCGCCTTTCCCGTGCTCGGGCCCGCCGGGGTCGTGGCGGTCCGCCAGTACGTCGCCGCGATCGTGCTGCTGGCCGTGGGCCGGCCCCGGCTACGGGCGTTCGCCTGGCGGCAGTGGTGGCCCGTGCTGCTGCTGGCCGTGGTCTTCGGCACGATGAACCTGTCCCTGTACAGCGCCGTCGACCGCGTCGGCCTCGGCCTGGCGGTGACCCTGGAGTTCCTCGGCCCGCTCACCATCGCCCTGGCCGCCGCCCGGCGCAGGGCGGACGCCTGCTGCGCGGTGATCGCGGCCGTGGGTGTCATCACGCTGATGCGGCCGCGACCCTCCGCGGACTACGTCGGCATGGGCCTGGGGCTGCTGGCCGCCGCCTGCTGGGCCTCGTACATCCTGCTCAACCGCACCGTGGGCCGACGGCTCCCCGGCGCCCAGGGCTCGGCCGCCGCGGCCGGTGTCTCGGCCCTGCTGTTCCTGCCGGTCGGCGTGGCCGTCGTGCTCCGGCATCCGCCGACCGCCACCGCGCTGGCCTGCGCCGTCGCGGCCGGCGTGCTCTCCTCCGCGGTGCCCTACCTCGCCGACCTGTTCACCCTGCGCCGGGTCCCCGCACCCGCGTTCGGCCTGTTCATGAGCGTCAACCCGGTCCTCGCGGCGGCCGTGGGCCGGGTCGGGCTCGGCCAGCGCCTGGGCTGGGCCGAGTGGGCGGGCATCGGCGCGGTCGTCGCCGCCAACGCCCTGAGCATCCTCGGCGCGGGGCGTCCACGGGCCCGCCGGGTCAGGGTCCGGTGAGGACGACGAGTTGCCGGGTTGCCCGGGTCATCGCCACGTAGCGGTCGACCGCTCCTTCGATGCCGTCGCCGAAGTTCTGCGGGTCGACGAGGACGACCAGGTCGAACTCCAGGCCCTTGGACAGCTCCGGGCTCAGGGACCGTACGCGCGCCGTCGCCCGGAAGGCGGGGTGGCCGATGACGCAGGCGATGCCTTCGGCGTGCGCGGCGAGCCAGGCGTCGAGGACGGAGTCCAGGTCGGCGAGGCTGCCGTGGCCGACCGGGATGCCGGCGCTGCGGATGGAGGTCGGCACGTTGGCGTCGGGGAGCGCCGCCCGGATGACCGGCTCGGCCTCGGCCATCACCTCCCGCGGGGTGCGGTAGTTGACGGTCAGCGACGCCAGTTCCATCCGGTCGAGCCCGATCCGCTCCAGGCGTTCTTGCCACGACTCGGCGAAGCCGTGCCGGGCCTGGGCACGGTCCCCGACGATGGTGAAGCTGCGGGAGGGACAGCGCAGCAGCAGCATCTGCCACTCGGCGTCGGTCAGCTCCTGGGCCTCGTCGACGACGATGTGCGCGAACGGACCGGCGAGGAGGTCCGGTTCGGCCGCGGAGAGTTCGCCCTCGTCGACAAGGCTGACCCGGGCGTCCTCGCCGCGCAGCATCCGCACCAGGCCCTCACCGTCGTCGCCGTCGGCCCCGGAGTGCGCCACGGCCTCGATCAGGTTGTCGACGACCCGCTCCATGCGCTCGCGCTGGGCGGCCAGGATCGCCTCGTCCCGGCGCCTGCGGCGTGCCGTCTCCGGGTCGCCCAGCCGCTGCCGGGCCGCGTCCAGGAACGGCAGGTCGGACACCGTCCAGGCCTGGGGGGACTCCGGCCGCTGCAGCCTGCGGACGTCCTCGGGGCCCAGCCAGGGGGCGCACCGGCGCAGGTAGGCGGGGACCGACCAGAGGTCCGCGACGAGGTCCGCCGCCTCGATCAGCGGCCAGGAGCGGTCGAACGCGGCGCGCAGCTCCCGGTTCTGCCGCAGCGAACGGTGCAGCAGGTCGGGCGGGACCTCCTCGCCGTCGTGCTTGTCCGCCAGGATCGTCAGCAGTTCCTGCCAGACCTGCTCGCGGGCCTCGTTGTGCGGGGTGCCGGGCTCCGCCGCCTCGAAGGCCTCGGCCCAGTCCCCGGGGCTCAGCCACACGTCGGACCAGTGGGTCTCGACGGTCATCCCCCGGGTGGGCGGCTCCTCGTAGAACCGGACGGCCGCCTCGACCGCCGTCACCAGCTCCGCGGACGCCTTCAGACGGGCCACCTCGGCGTCGTCCTCCTCCCGCGCCGCCGCGCCCTCTTCGACGAGGTCCCGCAGGACGCAGGTCTGCACGCCCTCCTCGCCGAGGCTGGGCAGGACATCGGAGACGTAGGCCAGGTAGGGCCGGTGGGGGCCGACGAACAGGACGCCGCCCTTGCGGTGGGCGAGGCGCGGGTCGGAGTGGAGCAGGTAGGCGGAGCGGTGCAGGGCGACGACGGTCTTGCCCGTGCCGGGCCCGCCGTCCACGACGAGGGCACCCCGGGAGCCCGCCCGGATGATGGCGTCCTGGTCGGCCTGGATGGTGCCGAGCACGTCCCTCATCCGTTCCGACCGGTTGGTGCCCAGGCTGGCGATGAAGGCGGACTGGTCGTCGAGCGCGGCGTGCCCCGCGAAGGCGTCGGGGGTGAACACCTCGTCCCAGTAGTCGCTGATCCGGCCGTCGGTCCAGCGATACCGGCGGCGGCTGGCGAGGCCCATCGGCCGCGCGTGGGTGGCACCGAAGAACGGTTCGGCCGCGGGCGAGCGCCAGTCCACCAGCAGCCGGCGCCCGATGCTGTCGGTGAGGCCGAGGCGCCCGATGTAGAGGGGTTCGGTGCCGTCCGCGCCGACCATGCGGCCGAGGCACAGGTCGAGTCCGAAGCGGCGCAGGGCGCGCAGCCGGCCGGTCAGCCGGTGGATCTCGGCGTCCCGGTCCATCGCGTGCCTGCCCAGGCCGCCGGGCGCCCGGCGTTCGGCGTCGAGGCGGCCGGACAGTTCGGCGATGGTCTCGTCGAGGCACGCGGCGATCGCCGCGAAATGCCGCTCGTCGTCGGCGATCAGCGCCGGGTCGGCTTTCGCGGCCAGCCGGCCGGGCAGAGCGAACGCGCTGGTGGTCGCGGGTTTCACGGAAAGGACTCCGATCTTGCGGTTACGGCGGGGGTGGTGCGGTGGGCGGCGGTGTGCGGGGCTGGAGCGCGCAATGACGCGGGCGCCTGGGGTTGTCGAATCGCCGGTGTGTGAGACCCGCAATGCCGTCTGAGGGGGGTCGTCCTTCGAGGGCCGTGGCGGGCGCCTCGGTCGCTGGGATGTGATGGATACGTGGCCGGTGCCGACCCTCGCGCGGGACCTGGCGCGCCGCCTGAGGCGGGCCCGCCGGGAGCTGTGCTGTGTCTCTGGGAGTCGCCTCCGGCCCGGTCGCCGGGACGCGCGGTCCGGCGGCGGTCGGCTTGCGGGAGGCGGGGGGGCCGTCCGTGGCGGGCCCTGGGGCGCCGTCCGGGGGCGGTTGTCGGGCCGGGTCCCGGGCCGGCCGACATGGGGTGTCCGGTTCAGCCGAAGGTGTCGGTCAGCAGCTTCGCGGCGACGTCCGCTCCATCGGCGCGGACCGTGCCGGCCACGGCGGCCGCCCGTGCGCGGACCTCAGGGGTCAGGGCCGCCTTGAGCGCGACCGAGAGGGACTCGGCGGCCGGAACCGGACCGTCGTGCGCCACGCCGATGCCCAGTTCGGCGACCCGGGACGCCCAGTAGGGCTGATCCGCCAGCTGCGGCACGACCACCTGCGGCACGCCGGCCCGGGCGGCGGTCGTCGTGGTCCCGGCGCCGCCGTGGTGCACGACCGCGGCGACCCGCCCGAACAGCGCCCGCTGGTTGACCTCGCCGACGGCGAAGCAGTCGGCGAGGTCGTCGATCGGGGCCAGGTCGGCCCAGCCACGGGCGACGACCGCGCGCCGCCCCTGCGCGCGCACCGCCTCGACGACCGCCTCGGCGGCGTCCGGCGACGCGTGCAGCGGCATGCTGCCGAAACCCACGTACACCGGTGGCTCACCGGCATCCAGGAAGGCCGACAGGTCGGCCGGGAGGGGCCGTTCGTCGGGCAGGAGCCACGCACCGGTCTGTACGACGTCGAGGTCCGGCTCCCCCTGCCACGGGTCCAGGACCGGGTCGGTGGCCAGCCACGGCCGGTCGCCGACGACATGGTCGCGGACGTGGTCCACCGGGGGCAGGCCGAGCGTCGCGCGGTTGGTGTTCAGTGCCTCGCCGAACAACGCGTCGACGTTCCGCGCGTCGAGGTCCCACAGAACCCGGTTGTCGGTCACCTCCGGTGGCAGGGGCCGTCCCGGGTACGCGATCGGCGGCCGGACCGGCGACGGCAGGGTGACCTGCTGGAAGGTCACGGACACCGAAGGGATGCCGAGCTTCTCGGCGACCGACCGGGCACCGGCCGCGGCCGGCGTCATCCCGGTCGCCACCAGCACGTCGGCTCCCTCGGCCACCGAGGGCAGCACCTCGAACTGCCCGGCGATCAGCGCGGCGGCGCGCTGGGGCAGGCCCTCCGGCGAGCGCGGCGCCGTCCTGGTCAGGACGCGCGCCGACGGGCCGAACGGCACCATCGGCACGCCGACACCTGCCGTCAGCCGCGCGAACTCCTCGTCCGCGGGAGCGCACACCCGCACCTGCGCGCCGAGTTCCCGCAGGCGCAACGCGAGCGCCGCCATCGGCTGGACGTCCCCGCGTGATCCATACGTCGACAACACCACACGCACTAAGTGACTCCCCGTTTCCGCAGGTCCTGACCTCAGGCCGACGATTCTGCGGCACGACGGGGGCCTTGCCGCAAGCCCCCCGGTGCGCTATATGTTGAGAGTGGCAAGGAGTGGGTGAACTCCTTGCCTTCGTCGTTTCTAGGACCGCACGTCCATCCGCTGTGTGCCGATGACCGACAGCAGGCGCAGCGCCTCCGCGGACGGTGTGCCGGGCGTCGCGGTGTAGATGACGACGTGCTGGTCGCGGTCGGTGATGTCCAGGACGTCGCAGTTCACGGTGACGGGGCCGACCAGCGGGTGGTCGAAGGTCTTGCACAGCGTGGGCACGGCGGTGACGTCGTGGGTGGCCCACAGGCGGGCGAACTCCTCGCTGCCCGCGAGGAGTTCACCGACGAGCGCGGTCACCTCGGGGTCGTCCGGATAGCGGGCGGCGGTGGCGCGCAACTGCTGGACAGCGGAACGGCCGAACTCCTCGGCGTCCGAGACTCCGTAGAGCCGCCGTCGGCCCGGCGGGCGCGGTCCGAGGAAGGCGCGGCGCACGAGGTTGCGGTCGCGGCGGGGCAGCGCGGAGAAGTCCTCCATCAGGGCGGCGGCGAGGTCGTTCCAGGCGAGGACGTCGTAGGCGGCGGAGAGCACGAGGACCGCGGCGTGCGGCAGCCGGTGCAGCAGGTCGGCGATGCTCTGCCGGACCTCGCGCGAGGGTCCCGGCAGCGGTCCCCGCGGGGTGCCCGCGAGGGCGTGGAGGTGGTCGCGTTCGGCGTCCGACAGGCGCAGGGCGCGGGCGAGTTGGGCGAGCACCTCGCGGGAGGGGTGCGGGGCGCGAGCCTGTTCCAGACGGGTGTAGTACTCGGTCGAGATGTACGCCAGCTGCGCCACCTCCTCCCGCCTGAGCCCCGGGGTGCGACGGCGCGGGCCCGGAGGGAGCCCGACGTCGGCGGGGGTGATGCGCTCGCGTCGGCCGCGCAGGAAGTCGGCCAGTTCTCGTCGGTCCACGAATCCAGTGTGCGGGGGCGCTCGTGAGCGCATCCAGGTACCGCCGGTGCCTGGATGGGAAACGGCGGCGGCCACAGGCTCGTCGGCATGAACGACACACCGAACACGACACCGACCGATACGCCGGACACGGCACCGCACGCGGCACCGCACGCGGCACCGCACACGACACCGGACGCGCCCACCGCGACCGACGGTCTGCTGGCCGGCAAGGTCGCCTTCGTCACCGGCGCCGGTCGCGGGATCGGCGCCGCCGCGGCGCGGCTGTTCGCCCGCGAGGGGGCGCGAGTGATGCTGGCGTCCCGCACGGAGGCGCAGCTGAAGGCGGTGACGGAGGAGATCCGGGCGGCCGGCGGCACCGCCGACCACGTGCGCTGCGACCTGGCCGACCCGGCGAGCGTCCGGGCCGCCGTCGACCGGACGGTGGAGGTCTACGGCCGCCTCGACGTGGCCTTCAACAACGGCGCGACGGGGCAGCCTCCGGGGCCGCTGGACGAGTTGCCGGAGGACGAGTTCGACCGCGTCGTGGCCGTGAACCTCAAGGGACCCTGGGTGGCGATGAGCGCCGAGATAGCCGCCGTCCGGGCCACCGCCGGGCGCGGGGCGATCGTCAACACCTCCAGCGTGGGCAGTCTGATGGCCAACCCGTGGCTGCCGGTATACGGCGCGGCGAAGCGGGCGCTCAACAGCCTCACCGCGTCGGCCGCGGCGACGTACGGCCCCGAGGGCATCCGCGTGAACGCCATCGCGCCGGGCACCACGCTCACCGAGATGATCGACGACTGGGAGGCCGACTCCCCCGGCATCGTCGCGCAGCTCACCGCCCAGACGCCGTTGGGCCGCGCGGCCGACCCGTCGGAGATCGCCGAGGCCGCGGCCTGGCTGCTCAGCGACCGTGCCTCGTTCGTGACGGGCGCGGTGCTGCAGGTGGACGGCGGGATACGGGCCTGAGCGGATACCGTCCCGCGACGGCACCTCTTCACCGTTCCGGGGGCGGGGCCAGGACTCCCCACGCGGTCCTGGCACCGGCCCTCGTCGGCCCCGTATGTCCGGCGCGCTGATCACAGGATGCGCGGACACGCGCCGATCTGTCGTTGGCACACGGTCCACAGCTACTTGGCACACAGTCCACGGCTGCTCGGCGCACAGCCCACGCCTGCTCAGCACACGGTCCACGGCTGCTCGACGCGCAGCCCACGCCTGCTCGACGGACGGTCCATGCCTGCTCGGCGGACGGTCCACGGCTACTCAGCGCGCGGTCGACGCCTGCTCGGCGGACGGTTCGCGGCGCAGTTCGCTCGGTGGGACGCCGTAAGCCGTGCGGAAGGCTCGGGTGAACTCCGCGGCCCGTGGAAAGCCCCAGCGGGCGGCGACGGCGTGGATCGGCAGGGCCCGCAGCGCCGGATCGGTGAGCTCCCGGCGGGCGTTGGCCAGCCGCTGCTCGCGGATGTACGCGGCGACGGTCGTGCCCTCGGCCTGGAAGAGGCGGTACAGGTAGCTGCGCGAGATGTGGTGCGCGGCGGCGACGCCGGCGGGGGTCAGTTCGTGGTCGGCGAGGTGGCGGCGGATGAACGCCTTGATGCGCAGGGTCAGCGTCCGGGCGTGCGTCTCGGGCGGCACCCGGCGCTCGGCGTCCAGGGCGTGCGCGAAGACGGCGGTGGTCAGGTCGGCGACGACGGCACCGAGCCGCGGCGCGTCGGACGGCTGGTAGGGCGTGGTGTCCGAGACGAGCTGGACGAGGAACTGCGCCAGCAGCGCCCCGATGCCCTCACGGCTCGAGATGCGGTTGCCGATGACCCGGTCCGCCCGGTCGTCGGGCAGCGCCACGAGGGCGCGCGGGATCTCGACGCCGATCATGCTGACCGGTTCGCTCCCGGTGTGGATCTCGTACGACCGTGAGGAGCTGTTGGCGTGGATGTCGTCGCTGCTGTAGGCGAGCTGCTCCCGCCCCCAACTGGCCGCTCCCTCGCCTCTCCTGAGGAGGGAGAGGTGGTAGACCTCGGGGTCGGAGCACCGTACGAGCTTCGGTGTCCGGCGGAACACCAGGTGGTCGAAGGTGGCCGGCCACACGGTCACGTCGCCCAGGCTGATCAGGCGCTGCGTTCCGCGGTAGTCCGCCGCGCGGTCGCTGGCCAGATCCATGGGCGCGTGGGTGCGGCCCAGACGCTCGGTCCAGGCCTCGAAACGGTCGGCCACCGGGAGGTCCAGGGTTTGCAGAACCGATTCGTCCAACACGGCCGTAGTCAATCACAGGCGTCCTGGGCCCGGGAAAATGCGGCTGACAGCGCGGAGCGGGGGACGCTACGCTCGCCCGCGATGACGACTTCCTGCGTTGACAGATGGGGGGTCCCGTCCGCGCAAGGTGAGTGCTGATGGTCACTCACCTCGCGAACGAGGATTCCCGCCTCTCCCTGTGGCTGCGCGTGCGCGAGTTCGCCGTGCCGCCCTCCATGATCGAGACCGCGACCGCCCGGCGCCTCGCCGGGGACTGGGCGGGTGCGTGTGCCGCCGCTCGGATCGACGTCGACCTCGATCCGCGTTCCGTGGCGTGGGTCCACGGCCGTGAGTTGGCCGGCCGAGTCCGGGACGACCTGCGCCATCTGGCTCCCGACCTGCTGCGCTGGCACATGCCGCGGATCGCCCCCGACGGGCTGCTGCGGCCCGGCCTGACGGTCGGTCTGGCCCGGTACACCGCCGTGGGCCGGGACGGGCCCTACTCGGTGCATCTGGTCGCGCGGACCCCGCCCGCCTGGGCGGATGCCGGCCAGCGGATCGCCCTGGCGCTGTGGGACGGCTCCCGGACCGGCTCCGGGGCCGTCGGCTGCCCGCATCCGCATCCCCATCCGCGATTCCGGATGGATCTGCACCGGCACCTGTGGGATGCGCGCAGGGCGGGTGAACTGCCGGCCCGATCCGGGGCCGACGGGCCGTCGGGCGCGGCTGAGCGCGTCCTGCCGGGGGCGGCGCCGCATCGGCATCGGTGTGCCGTGGACCGCTGGCCGGCCGAGGCGCGGCTGGTGCTGCGCGCCGACGAGCGGGCGAACTGGACGCCGGGCGCCTCGGCGACGGACGCGTCCGGCGTCGTGGTGCGGCTGGGCCGCCGTTACCGGCTGCTCCTCGACCCGCTCGGGGGCGCCCCGCTGCGGCTCCGCCCGGGCGACGGCGCCGGGTTGCCGGTGCTGCCCGATGCCGCGACCTGGGTGCCGCCCGACCTGGAACTGCTGCGCGCCGGTGCGATCGACGCCGGTCGGCTGCACCCGCTGGTGGCGGCCGCGCTGGCCCCCGCTCAGGTGTCGTCCGGCTTCCCACGGGCCCCCGAGCGGGCGGACCGGCCGCACCTCGTCGAATGCCGGGGAGAGACGCACCGGATCGCTCTGGTCGACGGCGTGCTGACCGCGCTCGATCACCGGGCGGACGAGATCCGGCGCGAGGAACTGCTGGCCGCCCTGACGGGCACTCCGCTGCCCTGTCTGCAGGCGATCGATCGGGCGCACCGCCGGCCCGACTGCCTCGCCGGGGTCCGCGAACGCCTGGACCACGGCGACACCGCCGGCGCGCTGGCCGTCGTGGAAGGGCTGCTGGGGCCGGAAGCGGTGCTGCGGGACGGGCCGTTGCGGGAGGAACTGGAGGCGGCCACCCAACGGCGCATCGCCTACGGCCTGTTCCGCGCCGGTCTGTCCGGCCCCGCCCCGGGCCGGATCCTCCCGGGCACCCCACGCCCACGTTCCCTGCGCCGCCGCCCGCGCCACAGCACCTTCCGCTGACCCGCGCCCGCGACAACATCTGCGCCCGCCACACCACCACGCGACCGACCCGCACCCGCTGCTTCAGAGGCCACGAACCGGCCCCCACCGCTCACCCTTTCCACCCCACACAACACCCGAGGTGATCACTCATGCCCGTACCCTCTCAGCCCACCCTGTCCCCCATCTCCACCGACGACCCCCAACTCGACGTCGCCGACGCTCTGTCGGCTCTTCTGCGCGATGCCTCCACCGAACCCCGCCCCGACATCCAACTGGAGGCGCTCACCCTGGCCGTGGCCGCCGATCTGCCCGTGCTGCTGTGGGGCGAACCCGGCATCGGGAAGACCGCCGCGCTGACCCAGCTGGCCGCGGCGCTGGATCTTCCGCTGACCACGGTGATCGCCAGCGTGCACGAGCCGTCCGACTTCTCCGGGCTGCCCATCGTCGGCGACGACCCCGCCGAGCAGGGCGTCCCGATGGCCCCGCCGGACTGGGCGGTGCGCCTGGTGCGGGCCGGCCGGGGGCTGCTGTTCCTGGACGAGTTGTCCACCGCCCCGCCGGCCGTGCAGGGCCGCCCTGCTCCGGCTGGTGCTGGAACGGCGCATCGGCGCGCTGCGGCTGCCGCCCGGCGTGCGGATCGTGGCCGCCGCCAACCCGCGCTCCTCGGCGGCCGACGGCTGGGAGCTGAGCCCGCCGCTCGCCAACCGGTTCGTGCACCTGCAGTGGACCCACGACCACGAGGTCGTCGTCCGCGGCCTCGGCGGGACCTGGCCTCGGGCCACCCTGCCCCGGCTCGACCCGCATCGGCTGCCGGACGCCGTGGACTTCGCGCGCCGGGCGGTGTGCGGGCTGCTGGCCGCCCGGCCGACCCTGGTGCACCGGCTGCCCAGCAGCGAGACCCGCCGGGGCGGGCCCTGGCCCTCGCCCCGCAGCTGGGAGATGACCCTGTGTCTGATCGCCTTCGCGACCGCGGCCGGTTCCTCCCGGGACGTGCTCTCCCTGCTGGTCAGGGGGACCGTGGGCGACGGTCCGGGGCTGGAACTGCTGGCGAGCGTTGACCGGATGGACCTCCCGGACCCCGAGGAGCTGCTCGCCGACCCGGCCGGTGCCGTCCTGCCCGAACGGGGGGATCTGCGCCAGGCCGCTCTGGACGGTGTGGTGGCCGCGGTCCGCGCCCGCCCGGACAAGTCGCGCTGGGACGCGGCGTGGGAGCTGCTGGTGCGGGCGGTGCGGACCGGCGCACCGGACCTGGTGGTCGTCCCGGCGAGCACGCTGGCGTCGCTGCGCCGGGAGGACTGGGACGTACCGGCGTCGATCGAGCGACTCGCCGGGGTGGTGTCCCTGTCCCGGCGCGCGGACGAGGCGGCCGCCAGGGTGGCGCGATGAGCGGGGAGACGCCGGCGACCCTGGACGAGGACAAGCTCTTCACCGCCCGTCTGCAGGCCGCCCGCGCCCGCCCGTACCTGGCCACGGCGCTGTTCGCCCTGCACACCGTCGCGTCCCGGACGGTGCCGACCATGGCCGTCGACCGGCACTGGCGCTGTTACGTGTCGCCCGGGTTCGTGGCCCGCACGCCGGTCGAGGAGCTGGCCGGCGTCTGGGTGCACGAGGTGTCCCACCTGCTGCGCGAGCACCACCGGCGCGGGGACCGGGTCGCGAAGGAGCGCGGGCTGACCGGCCCGGCCGAACGGCTGCGGATGAACATAGCCGCCGACTTCGAGATCAACGACGACGTGTACGGCGACGGACTGCCCCGCCCCGAGGGCGCCGTCCACCCCGGCCTCCTTCAACTGCCCACCGGGCAGCTGATGGAGGACTACCTGCGCCAGTTCCGGCTCGGTCCGCACACCGAGGGCCTGGCCTGGCTCGACTGCGGCAGCGGCGCCGACGGGCGGGAACGGGAGTGGGATCTCAGCCCGGACGGCGCGCACGGGCTGAGCGAGCAGGAGCGGGACGCGGTCCGCTTCCGGGTGGCGCAGGGCATCAAGGGCCGCCCCGGCAACGCCCCGGAGCAGTGGCGGCGGTGGGCGGAGGAGGCATTCCATCCGCCGCAGCCCTGGCGGGAGTTGCTGGGAGCGGCGGTGCGCTCGGCGGCGACCGCCACGGGTGCGGGCGAGGACTACTCCTACGGCCGCCCGGCGCGGCGCTCGGCCGGACTGCCCGGCGTGGTGCTGCCCTCCCTGCGGCGCCGGCCGCCCCGCGTGTGCGTGGTCATCGACACCTCCGGCTCGGTCAGCGACGCCGAGTTGGGCAGCGCGCTGCTGGAGGTCGCCGCGATCTCCCGTGCCGTGGGCGGCCGTCGGGACCTGGTCACCGTCGTGCCGTGCGACGCGGCGGCGCGGGTCGCGCACCCCTGTGCCGCGCGGAGGGCATCCCGCTGCTCGGCGGCGGCGGTACGGACCTGCGCACCGGGTTCGCCAAGGCGCTGCGCACCCGTCCCGGCCCCGACGTCGTCGTGGTCCTGACCGACGGGCAGACGCCCTGGCCCGAGGAACGGCCCGCCTGCCGGACGGTGGTGGGCCTGTTCCCCCGGCCGGACGACTCCCGGAACGAGGACGACCCGGAGTACGTGCCGGACACCCCGCCGGCCTGGGCCCGCGTGGTCCGCGTCGGGCCCGGGTGAGGCCGCAGGGCGCCCCGCGGACCTCGGGCCGGCGACCGTGCGAAACGCACGGATGCCCTGTGCAAACGTCACGGTCGGCCGGTGACAGACGATCGATGACCACGCCCGGGGCCTCTGCCATCGTGAGAGGGAAGAGGCGCCGAGAAGGCGGCCGAATCGTCCGTCGCCCGGCCCGTCAGAAGGCTGCGGTGGACAAGCGGTACGAGGTGTACTGCCTCACCGACCCGCACTTCTACGACGCGCCGCACCACGGCCGCTCCGGGGGCCGCGTCGTTGCGCGCGCCGGCGGCCCGGCAGCGGACGGTCGCCCTCGCCGACGAGGCCGTCGCGCGGCATGACGCCATATCGTCGGATGCCGCCCCGTCAGCCGCCGTACGGCCCGTGGCCGTCGCAGCAGCCGTCCCTCCTCATCAGCCGTCCCCTTTCGAGCCAGTCGTCCTCTGCGGCCGCCGTCCGCCGGGCCGTGGGTTCGAACGCGGCGACCAACTCCTCGGTCGTGTACGGCACTCCGCCCCTGAGCACGGCGACGGTGCGGACGAGGGTGGCGAAGTCGGTGAACGGATCGCCGTCGACGACGGTCAGATCGGCGAGCCTGCCCTCCTCGACCGTGCCCAGGTGGTCGTCGAGGCCGAAGAGACGGGCGGGCAGGACCGTGGCCGTGCGCAGGGCCTGTGCCGGGGACAGCCCGCCCCGGTGCAGCGCGCGCAGGCCGAGGTGCAGCGCGAGGCCCACGGGGACGAGCGGCTGGTCGGTGCCGAGGGCGACGAGTCCGCCGGCGGCCAGGACGCGCCGGTAGATGTCGGTCTCGGTGCGCAGGGTGGCCAGCTGGGCAGCGGAGGGCGGGACGCCCGCCGACTGCCTGACCGCCGCCGTGTCCCACGGGGGCATCACCACGGTGACCCGCGGGTCGTCGGCGAGGGCGGGATCGGCGCCGAGGAGGGGCGCGGCGGTGAACGGGGTGGCGATCATCGAGAAGTCCACGCCCCGCTGGGTGTAGATCTCCACGACGTCCTGGTAGGCGCGGCCCGCGGCGGTGACGGAGTGCCCGAACTCGACTCGCTGCGTAGCCTGCAGATGGGTCGTCAGGTCCTGGCCGAGCTGGACGCCGGGCGAGAGCAGGTGTCCTCCGGTGCGTACGCCGAGCCGCTCGTGGGCGAAGCGGGCCGCTTCCCGCATCACCCAACCCGGCGCCCTGACATACGTCTTGACGAAGTCCCAGTCGAGTGCGGCGCCGCGCTCCAGCGAGCGGCGCAGTCCCTCGGGGGTGCGGTGGGCGCGGCCCATGCTGTAGGCGACGCGGGCGCCGTCGAGGAGTTCGCCGGTGGCCAGCAGGCGGGGCCCGGCGAGCTGTCCGGCGGCCACCGCCTCGCGGATGCGGGCCTGTTCGTAGGCGAACCCGCCCAGGGAGACGGCGGTGGTGATGCCGTAGGTGAGCTGGCCGACGGTCTGGCGGCCGCCGTAGGTGCTCTGCCAGGGGTGGGTGTGGGTGTCCCACAGGCCGGGCAGGACGGTGCGGTCGGAGGCGTCGACCCGGCGCAGGGCGGCCCGGCGTCCGGGGCGGTGCGGTTCGACCGCCGTGATGCGTCCGCCGCTCACCACGATGTCGACGTCGTCGCGGGTCGTCTCGCCGGTGCCGTCCCACAGCCGTCCGGCGTGCACGACCAGGTCGGGCGGGGTGGGTCTGTGGGCGTCGAGGGGGACGCGGACGGTGCGCGCCGGGCCGCCGTCGGCGCCGACGAGGCGCAGCCGGCCGCCGGAGAGGTAGAGCAGGGTGGAGGAGTCGGCGGACCAGGAGGGGTGGTCGGCGGGTTCGTCGGTGAGGGTGCGCAGTGCACCGCGCGGGGTGCCGTCGGGGTCGACGGGCAGCAGGCACAGCGCGGATTCGACGACGACCGCGAGCGTGCGGCCGTCGGGCGACCAGACGGGCCCGGAGTCGTACCGGTCGGCGATCGAGGTGTGGGGGGTCACGGCGTGGAGGCGGTCGGCGCCGGTGGCGGCGTCGACGATCCGGATCAGGTTGTAGCCCTCGCGGAAGCGGGCGTTGAGCCGGTTGCGGTCGCACAGGGCGAGGTGGCGGCCGTCGGGCGACCAGCTGGGGCGGCCGGGCAGACCGCCGCCGCCGAGCGGCGCGGCCAGGACGCGCTCGGTGCCGGACGCCAGGTCGCGGACGATCAGCTTGCCGGTCATGTCGAGGCACGCCAGCCGCTGCCCGTCGGGGGAGAGCGCGGGATGCACCCGCCCGCCGGTGGCGAGCGCGGTCTCCTCGCCGGTGGCCAGGTCGTGCCGGTACACGCCGAGGAGTCCGTCCCGGTCGTCGGCGTAGACGAGCGTGTGTCCGTCCGGGGCCCAGGAGGGGCCGAGCAGATAGCGGGTGGCGTCCGCCTTGCGCAGTCGCCGGGGCGGGCGGCCGCCCGAGCTGTCGGCGATCCACAGCGAGTTGAGGGCGGCGAAGGCGATGTGCCGGCCGTCGGGCGAGAGGGCGGGCAGGTGGATGCCGCGCACCGACCGGGAGCGGGCCTGCCCGAGGTCGTACTCCTTGACCCGGTAGCGGGGCCGGCGCACGGGCAGCACGCCCTCGAACGGGACGGTCCGCGGCTGGTCGGGGCTGTCCGGCCGCAGGAGGGTGAAGGCGCCGTCGAGGGTCAGCAGCAGCTCGCCCTCGCGCGTCCAGCGTGGGGGCACCGGGGCGATGTCGCCGGTGACGGGGACGGCGCGGCCGTCGACGACCAGGGTGCAGGAGCCGTTCGGGGCGGTGGTGGTCCGCAGGTGGGCCAGGCGGCCGTCGGCGGCGAGGGCCGGCGTCATGACCTGGGCGGCCTCGGTCTCGGTGTGGCGGACGGTGACGGGGCCGGTGCCGTCGGCGGGCACGGCGGCGATGGTGCGGGCCTCCACGGTCAGGCCGAGGGAGGTGGTGACGGTCTTCGCGCGGACGAACAGGATGTGGGCCCCGTCCGGTGCCCAGGTGGGGTCGAAGTCCTCCCACGGCGTGTCCTGCAGCGGGCCCTGCTGTCCGGGCAGGCCCGTGACGCGGGTGATCCGGCCGGACGGCAGGTCGAGGACGTGGATGCGGTAGGGGCTGCCGTCGACGGGGTCGCCGCCGCGTTCGGAGGCGAAGGCGAGCCGGGTGCCGTCGGGCGACCAGGCGGGGCCGCGGTCGTCCCAGGGGCCGTCGGTGCGCCGGCGCAGCTCGGAGCCGTCGGGGCGCACGGTCCACAGATGGAACCCGCCGTCCCGGTAGGCGCACAGGGCGATGAGCCGGCCGTCCGGGGAGTGGGTGGGACGGCCCGGTTCCAGGTCGGCGGGGGTCAGGGGGCGGGCGGTGCCGCCGGTGCGGGGCAGCGACCACAGCGTGCCCTGCACCTCGGCGGCGAGGTGGTCACCGGCGGGGGCGAGGGTGGCCGCGCCGTTCGTGGCTCGGGTGAAGGTCAGGGAGGCGGCACCGGTGGGCTGTCGTGCCGCGGCCGCCGGGGCCGCGCCCAGGAGGGGCAAGGAACCTGCGGCGGCGAGGAGTTGACGGCGGGTCGGACGGAAGGTGGGGCTCCAGTCACGGTCCATGGGACCCCACACTGGTGCACCGCACGCCCCGGATTCAACCGACGGCACACGGACGGCCACCAAAAATGAACGACCGATCTTGTTACAAAGGGGCGAGGCGGTGACCCGTTGCCGTGGGGTCCGCCCGCCACCAGCCACCGCACAGAAGGCCGAACATGATCGACATCGCCAAGGAGTACCGCGTCGCGCTGCCGGCGTGGATCGACGAGGAGCTGGCCGACGTACCGGCCGTCCTCCCGGGCCGTGAGGAGCGGATGCGGCTGGTGCACCGCCTGGCCGACCGCAACTGGCGTGCGGGCGACGGCGGTCCGTTCGCGGCGCTCGTCGCCGAGCGGGACACCGGCCGGATCGTCTCGGTCGGCGTCAACGTCGTCCTCGCCTGCGGTGTCTCCAGCGCGCACGCCGAGGTTCTCGCACTCGGTCTGGCCCAGCGGGCGACCGGCAGCTGGGATCTCGGCGGCGAGGGACTCCCGGCGCACGAGCTGGTCGTCAACTGGCGTCCCTGCGTGCAGTGTTACGGAGCCACCCTGTGGTCCGGCGTCCGGCGTCTGGTGATCGCCGGCGCCGGACCGGAGCTGGAGGAGCTCACCACCTTCGACGAGGGACCGCTGCGCACGGACTGGGCCGAGCAGTTCGAGGAGCGGGGCATCGAGGTCGTGGGGGACGTGCTGCGCGAGGAGGCCCTGACGGTGTTCCGCGCCTACCGGGAGGCCGTCGACGCCGGGGACATCGTCGTCTACAACGCACGCGGCGGCTCCAAGTAGCCGCCGGTCAGGGGGTGTCGGTCCCGGGGAGGGCCAGGAACTCGGCGAGTCCGGCCAGCAGCCGGTCGACATCCTCGGTGTCGTTGTAGGGCGCGAGGCCGACGCGCAGGCCGCCGGCGTCGCCGAGGCCGAGCCGGCGGGAGGCCTCGATGGCGTAGAAGGAGCTCGAGGGCGCGTGGACCGCGCGTTCGGCGAGGAAGTGGTAGGCGTCGACCGTGCTGTGGTGCGCGAAGGTCAGCAGCAGGGTGGGGGTGCGGTCGGCTGCCCGGGAGTGGACGGTGACGCCCTCCAGCGCCGACAGCCCCTTGTCGAGCCGGGCACGCAGAACTTGCTCGTGTTCTTCGAGGGCCGTGAAGGAGGCGGCCAGGCGTTCGCGGCGGCTTCCCGCGGCACTGCTGTCGAGCCCGGCGAGGAAGTCGACGGCCGCCCGGGTTCCGGCGAGGAACTCGTAGGGCAGGGTGCCCAGTTCGAAGCGCTCCGGGACGGCGTCGCTGGACGGCAGCAGCTTGTCCGGGTGCAGGGTCGCGAGCAACTCCGGCCGGGCGGCGAGCACTCCGAGGTGCGGACCGAGGAACTTGTACGGCGAGCAGACGTAGAAGTCGGCTCCGAGCAGCTCCACGTCCACGAGCGCGTGGGCGGTGTGGTGGACGCCGTCGACGTAGGTCAGCGCGCCGTGCTCGCGCGCCAGCCGGGCGATCTCGGCCACGGCGGGGCGCGTGCCGATGAGGTTGGAGGCGGCGGTGACGGCGACCAGCCGGGTGCGCTCGGACAGCTCGGCCCGGACGTGGTCGGCGGTCAGCTCACCGGTCGCCGGGTCGAAGTCGGCCCAGCGCACGGTCGCCCCGGCCAGGGCGGCGGCCTGGACCCAGGGACGGATGTTGGCGTCGTGGTCGAGCCGGGTGACGACCACCTCGTCGCCGGGCGCCCAGGTCTTGGCGAGGGTCCGGGAGAAGTCGTACGTGAGCTGGGTGGCGCTGCGGCCGAAGACGATCCCGGACGCCTCGGCGCCGAGGAGGTCGGCCATGGCCTGCCGGGCCCCGGTGACGATGGCGTCGGCGTTGCGCTCCCCCACTGTCACCTGTCCCCGGTTCGACAGGGGGTTCGCCAGGGCGTCCGCGACGGCCCGGATGACGGGTTCGGGTGTCTGGGTGCCGCCGGGACCGTCGAAGTGGGCGGTTCCCGCGGCCAGGGCGGGGAACCGGGAGCGCAGTGCGCTGATGTCGTAGGTCACGTGGTGCTCCAGTGGGTGCCGAGGGCCGTTTCTCCGACACCTCAGCCTGTCATGGGCATCCGGGCGTGATCACGAGGGCGTGGTGGGTTCGGGTTCGGACGGGCCTTCCCAGCGCAGGTGCAGGGCGTCCGGCTTACGGAAGACCAGGCCGTACGGCGCGGCGGGCCGCTCGGGGTCGAGGCGAAGGCCGGGGAGCCGTTCGAGCAGGCGCTGAAGGGCGATGCGGGTCTCCAGGCGGGCGAGGTGGGCGGCGAGGCAGTGGTGCGGGCCGTGCGCGAAGGCCAGCTGGAGGCGGGCGTTGTCGCGGCGGACGTCGAAGCGGTCCGGGTCGGGGAAGACGGCCGGGTCGCGGTTGGCGCCGGCCAGGGAGACGGTGACGAGGTCGCCGCGGCGGACGGTGGCCGGACCGAGCCGCGTGTCGCGGGTGGCGTAGCGGTCGACGACGGCCGCGCCGGGTTCGAGCCGCAGGGACTCCTCGATCGCGCCGTCCAGCAGCCCGGGATCGGCTCGCACCAGGGCGAGCTGGTCGGGGTGGCTCAACAGGTGCAGCAGCGCGTTGACGATCATCGCCTCGGTGGTCTCGATGCCGCCGAACATCAGCACGGCCGCGTTGGACGCCACCTCGGCGGGTGCCAGCCGGTCGGCGGCGGAGAGGAGCAGCGAGGACGTGCGCCGGTCCGCGACGGTGGCCTCCACGGCGTCCTTCAGCCGCGCGTAGGCGGCGGCGCCGTCGGGTCCGGCGGCCACGCCGGCGGTGAGGTCCGAGACCGAGCGCACGATGGCCTCGTACCAGGAGAGCACGGTGTCCGTGGTGGTGCCGGCCAGGCCGAGGGCTTCGGTGACGACGGCGACCGCGAGGGGGCCCGCGAAGGCGCGGCGCAGCTCGGCGGTGCCGGACGACTCGAACCCGGCGATCAGGCGGTCGGTCTCCCGCTCGATGAAGGACGCGAACCCCTCCCGGACCGCGCGGGGCCGGAAGGGCGCGGCGAAGGGGTCGCGGTGGCGGGTGTGTTCGGGGCCGTCCAGGGACAGCATGCTCGGCCCGACGACCTGGGCGGTGGTGAAGCGAGGGTCGTCGACGGTGAAGCCGGCCGCGTCCCGCATCACGTCGAGCGCCAGGTCGCGGCGGGTCACCAGCCAGCCGTTCAGTTCCGGCAGCCACGACACCGGCTCGTGCGCGCGCAGGAGGGCCAGGCGCGGGTGCGGATCGCGGGCGAGTTCGGCGAGCGTGGTCGAGGCGCCGAGGGGGAATCCGATCACACCCAAGGCTAAACGCGACACCGCGGGCCCGGCGCCGTCGGGTGCTCTGAGCCGTCGGGTGCTCTGAGCCGTCGGGTGCTCTGAGCCGTCGGGTGCTCTGAGCCGTCGGGTGCCAGATGTTGCCGGCCGGCGCTCTCGGTCTCTACGCGTTGTCGGCCGCCGCGGTGGTCGGCGCCCGGGTGCCGGTGGCGCCGAACCGGATGCCCTTGGCCTCCTTCCCGACGGCGCTGAGCACGATCACGGCGGTGAGGGCGGGCACCACGGTCCAGGTCATCGCCGCCGGATAGCCGTGGCGCTCGGCGACGGCCTCCTGGATGGGCAGATTGAGGGCGGCGATCAGGTTGCCGAGCTGGTAGGTGACGCCCGGATAGAAGCCGCGGACGGCGTCCGGGCTCATCTCGGTCAGATGCGCGGGGATGACGCCCCAGGCTCCCTGTACGCACACCTGCATCAGGAAGGAGGAGAGCATCAGCCAGCCCGCTGTGGTGGACAGCACGAAGAAGGGCACCACGACCAGGCCCGCGGCGGCCGCGACCATGATCGTACGGCGGCGGCCCAGCCGCTCGGAGTAGGCCCCGAGCAGGGAACCCCCGATCATGGCGCCGATGTTGTAGACCACGGCGATGGCGATCGCGGTGTCCGGCGACAGGCCCAGGCCCTTCTTCACGAAGGTCGGGTAGACGTCCTGGGTGCCGTGCGACATCCAGTTGAAGGCGGTCATCAGCGCCACCAGGTACACGAAGCGCCGCAGCACCGCCGGGTTCCGGAACACCTGGTGCGCGGGGGTGCGGTTGAGCGCCACGCTCTTCTCCCACACCTCGCTCTCCTCGACCCGCGTGCGCACCCACAGGGCGACGAGGGCGGGCACCAGGCTGAAGGCGAACAACCCGCGCCAGCCGAAGGCGGGTTCGATGCCGAGGAACGCGACGGCGGCGAGCAGGTACCCCAGCGAGTAGCCGCTCTGCAGCAGCCCCGACCAGAAGCCGCGCCGCTCGGCGGGAATCTTCTCCATGGCCAGCGCCGCGCCGAGGCCCCACTCGCCGCCCATCCCGATGCCGTACAGCAGCCGCAACACCAGCAGCACGGTGTAGTTGGGCGCGAAGGCGCACGCGAAGCCGACCAGCGAGTAGAAGACGACATCGGCCATGAGCGGCACACGCCGGCCCTTGCGGTCGGCCCACATGCCGAAGATCAGGGCACCGACCGGCCGCATCACCAGGGTGACGGTGGTGAGGAAGGCCATGTCGGTGAGCGACACATCGAAGTCGTCGGCGATCTCGCTGTAGACGAGTACGACGAGGAAATAGTCGAAGGCGTCCATCGCCCACCCCAGATAGGCGGCGACGAAGGCGTTGCGCTGGTCCTTGGTGAGTCCCGATGCCTGTTCCCGTACGGTCTTCAGCATGCCAGCCCTCCCGTGGTTCCGCGGGTGAGGCTAGGTGGGGGCGGCGGAGGGGACAACGCGGTACGCGGCAAAGATCACACAAAGGGGTGACGGCGTTCAGGACTTCGCCGGCGCCCGATTCCGGGGGCGCCCGCCGTCTCGTGGGTGTCCCCGAGGTAGGTGAGGCCGATGGCCTCGCTGCGGCGGTCGCCCGTCCTGCGGAAGAGGGCGAGGGCGCGGTCGTGGCACTCGACGGCATCGGCGTGGCGCCCGAGGTGGCGGTGGATGCGGCCGAGGCTGTCGCAGGTGTGCGCCTGGCCGCTGAGGTCGCCGGTGGCCTGGACGGGGGCAACGCCCTGCGGCAGTGGGTCAGGGCCTGGCGGAGCTCGCCGAGTTCGGCGAGATATCAGCCGATGTCGTGGAGGGCGACCGCCTGTCTGCCGCGGTCGTGGGCCGGCCGGAAGTGGTAATCGTCCCTCGCCTGCGTCGTCCAGGCGCTCGGCGAGGCGCCGGATGCGGGCGATGCGCGCGTACAGGGCGCGGCGGGCACGTCCGGGGGCTCGGTGCCCTGCGCCCGGTCGATGAGCACCTCGACCGGCACGGACCGGCCGGCGTCCACCGCCAACGCGGCCAGGACGGCACGGCGTTGGGGCGGTCCCAGGTCCACCGGCGCCTCACGCACCAGGCTTCCACGGGTCCCGACAGAGACAGGCGCAGCACCGCACCCACCCCCCGTTCACATGGCATCCCCAGTCCCCTCACGTCCGTGTACAGGGCGACAAGCTTTCGGCAAAGTCTCCGCCCACCTGCTCACCCCACCCTCGTTCGAGCGACGCCGCTCCGGACGACGGCGCGGCGCACGCGCGACCACGCACCACACCGGCACCACACGGGGCTCACACGTGAACACGGGGGTAGACACGTGCATCGATCGACCACGGCCACCGCGACCGCCGCGACACCTCCACGGACCGGGCCACTCGCCCCGGCACCCTCGCCCGACCCGGCCGGACCGCTGTCCGCGACGGCCGGACGCGGCGTGCTGGAGGGTGCCTTCGCCCTGCTCGACGCCCTGCACCACCGGGAGGACGCTGGCGTGACCACCCTGGCCTCGGCGTGCGGTCTGCCCAAGACGACCGCGTACCGGCTGCTCGACCAACTCGTGGAGCTGGGGGCCGTCGAACGCCGTGCCGGCCGCTACCGCATCGGACCCGGCATGTTCCGTCTGGGCCAGGACTGGCAGCCGCACCCGGGGCTGCGTGCCGCCGCGCAGCGGCCGTTGCGCCGGCTGGCCGCCGCCACCGGCACGACCGCCACCCTGGCCGTGCTGTACGAGGGGCAGACGCTGATCCTCGACCGGACCACCACCGACCTGTCCCGGCCGGTCCCGGACGACCGGCGGATCTGGCCCTGGTACACGGCGGCCGGCAAGGTCCTCGCCACCTCGGCGGGGCCCGGGCTGCCGCTCGGTCCGCTCCCCCGGGCCTGGCCGGACGAGGCCGCCCGCATCCGGGAGTCCGGCGTCGCCTACGACCGCGAGGAGGTCCTGGAGGGCGTGTGCTGCGCCGCCGTACCGGTGTTCGCGGCCGGCGGCGTACCGGTGGCGGCCATGGGCGTCCTGACCGATCCGGACCACCGCCTGGAACGCCTCGCGGAGACGGCCCGCCGGGCGGCGTCGGCGGTCACGGCGGCGCTCGGACGCCGCCGCTGAGCGGAACGGGCAGGGCACGGGCGCAGCGCCCCGCCGTTCCGCTCAGCGGCACAGCGGGCGACAGGCCGGCCCCCGCCCAGCAGGCTGATCCCGTCGCCCCGAGCAACCCAACACCCGCACCGCGCACCAGGAACCGCGCGGGACGACCGCTGATCCGTTCCACGACCTACGGGGGACCACCATGAAGTCGTCGCCGACCCACGCGGTGCGCGGTGCGGGGCGTCCGCTCGACCGCCGCGCCGACCCGCTGGCCCGCATCAAGGGCGAGTTCGACGGCGTGCACGGCGTGTGGCGCTCGGCCCGCGGAGAGGTGTGCGTGGCCGATCCCGAGGCGGTCCGCGCGGTGATGGGCAACCGGCACGGCACCGTGGCGGAGACCTCCGACTTCTACCACCACCGGCACGGCGTCTTCGGTCCGCGCTCCGCACAGATCGCCATCGGGCGCGGTGCACGCGACCTGATACGCGCTCATCTCAGCGCCCACCGAGACGACTTGGACCGCCTGGTGGCCGAGCGGCTCGCCCCGCACAGCGAATGGCCGGACGCCGGAAACCTGCTGGTCCTGTCGCACCTGCGTGAGGTGCTGCTGCACCGGGCCGCGCCGGCCGACCTGCGCACGACGGTGGAGGCGATCGTCGCCCGCGCGGTACTGGCGGGCGCGCGCTGGCGTCACCCGGCCCCGTCCCGGCTGCTGTTCCGCCGCCGTGCCCTGCGGGCCCTGCGCCGGGAAGTACGCGCCCGGCAGGACCGACTCGGCGGCCCCTCCGCACCGCGCGACCTCATCGACGTGGTGGTCTGCGGCGGCGGACCGGCGGCCGACCCGCGCGAACTCGTCGAGATCTACCTCTCGTTCCTGTTCGCCGTGGTCGGGTCGGTCGGGTTCGCGCTGGGGTGGTCCGTCCTCCTGATGGGCACCCATCCCGACCGCGTCGCGGCGGACCCGAGCTGGACGGTGCGCGAGGCGCTGCGGCTGTGGCCGGTGGCGTGGCTGTTCGCCCGCACGCCGAGCCGGGTGCAGGAGCTGGGCGGGACGCGGGTGACCCCCCGGGACCGGCTCGTGGTGTGCAGCTACCTGGTGCACCGGCATCCGGGGCACTGGGACCGGCCCGACGAGTTCGTCCCGCAGCGCTGGGCGACGGCGGTGCCCGACGCCGCGTACCTGCCGTTCGGGCACGGTCCGCACACCTGTGCCGGCGCGACCGTCACCGTCCGGCTGCTGGAGGACCTCGTGGGCCTGCTCTCCCGTGACTGGCGTCTGTCGGTCACCCCTCATGACGGCGCCGCCCCCCGGGTGGGTCCGGCGCTGGCTCCGCCGCGGTTCACCGCGACGCTGAGCCGTCCCGACGGCTGCCCCGGAAGGAGGTGAACCCGCATGCGCGCGCTGTACTCCAAGACCAAGTCGGTCCTCAACGTCCGCAAGGTCTACTCGCACTTCTGGTACCTGTACCACCACATCTGACCGGCCCTGCGCGGGGAGGCGCCCCAGGGTCGGCTCCCCGCGCCCCACGAGGGGAACGCTCACGATGACCACCCCGCAGCACCCCGAGGACTTCCTGCACTCCATCAGGCGCCGCAGCGCCCGGGAGGACGGGATCTTCTGGGTCGACGACCAGCGGCTCGGCGTGTTCGAGCCGGAGGCGGCGCGCCGGGTCAGTGCCACGAACTGGCACCGGTACGTCATGCACGACCGCCTGGTCGACCTGGTGCGCCGGCGGCGCAGCCCCGAGATCCTGTGGAGCCGGGTCCGCTCGGCCTGGATGACCCGCCTGCACGCTCTGGCGACGGCCGAGCACCAGGGCCGGCTGGTCGCGCGCATGGAACGGGTCCTGGACGAGCGGCTCGGGGAGGACGTCGACCTGACCATGCTGATGCAGGACGTGACCCTGCGCTCGCTGCTGCCCCTCGCGCTCGACGGTCTCACCTGCGCCGAGGAGGAACTGGTGCGCCGGGACCTGGAGATGAAGCTGTCGCGGCTGGTCTCGCCCGAGCCGGGCGGTCCCTTGCACCACCTGCGGCACATCGTGGTCCAGATCCGGGCGGGCCTGGTGGTGCGGCGGGTCCTGCGGCAGCGCGCCGACGGCCGGCGCGAACGCGAGCCGGATCTCGCCGACCCCTTCGTGGACCTGCTGCCGGAACTCGGCATGGACCGGGCCCTCGACGTGGTGACCACCGTCCTGACCGCCATCGGCGGCCCGCCCGGCACCGCCGCGGCGAGCCTGCTGTACGAGTTCGTACGGCACCCCGAGTGGCAGCGCCGGCTCGCGGACGAACTGTGCGCCGTCGATCCGGCGGAGTTCCACGCGGCGCCCATCCGGGCGGCTCCGGTGACCCACCGGTTCGTGAAGGAGGTGCTGCGGCTGTGGAGCCCGCCGTTGCTGCTGGTGCGGCGCTCCACGTACGCGTTCGACCTGGGCGGGGCCCGGCTGGAGCCGGGGCAGTGGTACCTGCTGAGCCCGCACCTCATCCACCGCGACGAACGGGTCTGGAAGCAGCCCGACGTCTTCGACCCGGACCGCTTCCTGCCCGGCGCCCCGCACGGACCGGCGGACCGCACGAGTTACGTGCCGTTCGGCTGGGCGCCGAAGAAGTGCGTGGGCGCCAACGTCGGCACGTTCCAGCTGATGGTCCTGTGTCATCTGCTGTGCACGCGCTACCGTCTGACGGCCCACAGGCCGGACGAGATCACGATGGCGCTGCGGTTCGCCCCGGTGCCGGAGAACTTCCGCGGCCGGCTGACCCTCCGGTGACGGCGCCGCCGGCGTCCGTCAGGAACCCGCGAGGAAGGTGAGGCGCACCTTCCGATCGGCGTTGTCCCGGTTGGTGTCCACCAGGCACACCGACTGCCAGGTCCCCAGTTCGAGCCCGCCGTCGACCACGGGCAGCGTCGCGTGGGGCGGTACGAAGGCGGGCAGGACGTGGTCGCGGCCGTGGCCGGGGCTGCCGTGCCGGTGCTGCCAGCGGTCGTCGGCAGGAAGGATGGTGTGCAGGGCGGCGAGCAGGTCGTCGTCGCTGCCGGCGCCCGTCTCGATGATCGCGATGCCGGCGGTCGCGTGGGGCACGAAGAGGTTCAGCAGGCCGTCGCGCCCGGGGGCCACCTCGCGCAGGAAGGCCTCGCAGTCTCGGGTCAGGTCGACCACCCTCTCCGCGGAGCCGGTGGTGATGTTCAGGACTCGGGTGGTGAAGGCATCTGACATGCCTCCCATCCTGACCCATGCATCACCCCGTGCGCCCGAGAGCGGTCGGGGGAAGATCCGTGCCGCCTCCCCGGTTAGTAGAAATATGAACAACATGCGCGAGGTCGAGGTCGTCGTCACCGGCGCCGGTCAGGCCGGTCTGTCCAGCGCCTACCACCTGCGCCGCACCGGCTTCGTACCGGAGCGGGACTTCGTCGTCCTCGACCACTCCCCCGGTCCGGGCGGGGCCTGGCAGTTCCGCTGGCCGTCGCTGACGTACGGCAAGGTCCACGGGATGCACTCGCTGCCCGGCATGGAGCTGACGGACGCCGATCCGGCGCGGCCGTCCGCCGACGTGATCTCCGAGTACTTCGCGGCCTACGAGCGCCGCTTCGACCTGCCGGTGCACCGGCCCGTCGACGTGCGGGCCGTGCGCGAGGGCGACGGCGGCCGGCTGCTCGTCGAGACCTCGGACGGCACGTGGTCCACCCGGGCGCTGATCAACGCCACCGGCACCTGGGACCGGCCGTTCTGGCCGCGCTATCCCGGCCAGGAGACCTTCCTGGGGCGGCAGTTGCACACCGCGCAGTACCCCGGCCCCGAGTGGTTCGCGGGCCGGCGGGTCATCGTGGTGGGCGGCGGGGCCTCGGGCACCCAGCATCTGCTGGAGATCGCGGGTCACGCGGCCGCCACCACCTGGGTCACCCGGCGCCCGCCCGTCTTCCGGGAGGGCCCGTTCACCGAGGAGGTGGGCCGCGCGGCCGTCGCCCTCGTGGAGGAGCGGGTGCGCCAGGGGCTGCCGCCCCGCAGCGTCGTCTCGGTGACCGGACTGCCCCTCAACGACGCGATCCGGCAGGGCATCGCGGACGGGGTCCTCGACCGCCGGCCCATGTTCGACCGGATCACGCCGGACGGCGTGACCTGGGCGGACGGACGGCACGTCGAGGCGGACGTCATTCTGTGGGCCACCGGCTTCCGGGCGGCCGTCGACCATCTGGCGCCGCTGCGGCTGCGCGAGCCCGGCGGCGGGATCCGCGTCGACGGCACGCGCGCGGTGGCCGACCCCCGGATCCATCTCGTCGGCTACGGCCCGTCGGCCAGCACCATCGGCGCCAACCGGGCCGGCCGGGCCGCCGTACGGGACATCAGGCGGCTGCTGTCGAACGAGCCGGTGGCCGCCTGACCCTGCGCCGACGTCACCTGGCCGGGCTCGCGGTCTTCTTCTGAAGGGCGTTGAACTCGGCCACGTTGCGCTGGTGCTGGGAGAAGTCGGCGGTGAAGCGGGTGTCGCCGGGCTTGACCGTCACGAAGTACAGCCAGTCCCCCGGGGCCGGGTTGATCGCGGCGTGCATCGCGTCCTCGCCCGGGTTGTCGATGGGCGTGGGCGGCAGCCCCATGCGCTGGTAGGAGTTGTACGCGCTGTCGATCCGTGTGTCACCGGCGTTCGTCCTGAGCGTGGAGCGGTTCAGCGCGTAGTTGATGGTGGAGTCCATCTGCAGCGGCATCCCGCGCTCCAGCCGGTTGAAGATGACCCGCGCCACCTTGGCCATGTCCGCCTTGGAGGCGGCCTCGGCCTGCACGATGCTGGCGATGGTGACCGCCTGGTAGACGTTCATCGCGTTGCGCTGCGCACCGGCGGCGACCGGGGCGCCGTTGAACTTCTTGTCGGCGGTGTCGACCATGGACGACAGCAGGGCCTCCGGCGTCGCCTTCTTCCCGCTCACCTGCAGCGGGTACGTCGCCGGGAAGAGGTAACCCTCCGGGTTGCCCTCGGCATCGTTCGGGAGCTTCAGCTTGGCCTTCGCCAGGGAGTTCCTCGTGCTGCCGGGTGGCAGGGCGAGTGCCTTGTCCACGGCGTCGTAGACCTGCCCCGCGCGCCAGCCCTCCGGGATCACCAAAGACGTGGGCTTGGTGTCCTTCTCGTTCTCCAGGGTCAGCAGCGGCACCGCCACGGCGGTGCCGGCCACGACGGCTCCGGTCGCGATGAGGGCGAGCCGGCCCCTGCGCGTCAGTCGAATCGTTCTCCGTGGCGGAGTGTTCAGGTACATGCGGGCACGGTAACCCGCATACCGTCACAAACCCGGCATATCTTCAGCTTGTCGGTTCCAGTTGGGCATCCCGGCGTACGAGCGCCGCGTACCGGCCGTCGAGGTCGAGCAGTTGCTCGTGCGTGCCCCGCTCGGCCACCCGCCCGGAGTCGAGGACCACGATCTGGTCCGCGGCGCGGACGGTGGACAGGCGGTGGGCGATGGTCAGCGTGGTGCGATTGGCGGACAGGGCGTCGATCGCCTCCTGGACGGCCGCCTCGGTGCGCGTGTCCAGGGCGCTGGTCGCCTCGTCGAGGATGAGGACCGGCGGATCGCGCAGGATGGTCCGGGCGATGGCCAGGCGCTGCTTCTCGCCACCGGAGAAACGATGGCCGCGCTCGCCGACGACCGTGTCGTAGCCGTCGGGCAGGGCCGCGATGTGCTCGTGGATCTGGGCCGCCTTGGCCGCCGCGTGCAGTTCCTCGTCGGTGGCGTCGGGCTTGGCGAAGCGCAGGTTGTCCGCGACGGAGGCGTGGAAGAGGTACGTCTCCTGGGAGACGACGCCGACCGCGCGGGCCAGGGTGTCGAAGTCGAGGTCGCGGACGTCCACGCCGTCCAGGGTGACCCGGCCGCCGGTGACGTCGTACAGGCGCGGAACGAGATAGCCGAGCGTCGACTTCCCCGCGCCGGTCGGACCGACGACCGCGAGGCTGCTGCCGGCGGGGACGGTGATGTCGATGCCGTCGAGGATGGGGGCGCCCTTGTCGTCGTAGCGGAACTCGACGTCCTCGAAGCGGACCTCGCCCTTGATCCGGTCGAGGTGGACCGGCTCGTCCCGCTCGGTGATGTCGATGGGCAGGTCCAGGTACTCGAAGATGCGCTGGAAGAGCGCGAGCGAGCTCTGGATCTGCACGCCGGTCGACAGAAGGCTCACGGACGGCCGGAACAGGCCCTGCTGGAGCGAGACGAAGGCGACGATGGTGCCGATGGAGATGTCGGGGCCGCCGGACTGGAGGGCGATGCCCGCGGTCCAGTAGATGACGGCCGGCATGGCGGCCATGACGATCGTGATGACGGCCATGCGCCAGCGCCCGGCCATGTTCGAGCGCACTTCGAGGTCGACCAGGCCCTCGGACTCCTCGGCGAAGGACTGCGTCAGCGAGTCGGAGCGGCCCATCGTGCGGCCGAGCAGGATGCCGCTGACGGACAGCGACTCGGTGACCGTGGCGGCCATCGCGGCCATCTGCTTCTGGCGCTGCGTGGTGATCTTCTTGCGTTCGTTGCCGACGCGGCGGCTGATCCAGACGAAGACCGGGAGCAGCAGCAGGGAGACGAGGGTCAGGCGCCAGTCGAGGGCGACCATCGCGACGATCGTGGCGACCACGCTGGTGACGTTGGAGACCAGGGAGGTGGCGGTCGAGGTGACGGTCGCCTGCATGCCGCCGATGTCGTTGGCGATGCGGGACTGCACCTCGCCGGTGCGCGTACGGGTGAAGAAGGCCAGCGACATGCGCTGCAGGCGGCCGTAGACCGAGGTGCGCAGGTCGTGCATGACGCGCTGGCCGACGGTCGTGGAGATCAGCGTCTGCAGCACGCCGAAGACGCTGGTCAGCACGGCGCTGACGATCATGCCGAGCGCGAGCAGACTGAGCAGGCCGGTGCGGCCCTGCGGGATGGCGACGTCGAGTGTCGCCTTCAGCAGGAAGGGCGTGGCCACGGAGACGAGGGACGAGGCGCCGACCAGGAGGCCGACGATCGCGAGGCGTCCGCGGTAGGGACGGAAGAGGTTCAGGATGCGGCGCACCTGCCGGGGCTGCTCCTTGGCGTCGGCCGGCGGTGTCCAGCGGGGTTCTCGATCGGGATGCATGGGCTCCTGCGTGAGGTGAGGGAACGGTGAGGGTGAAGACTGACGGAGCTTAGCTCATTGTTACCTATACTCACAATGAACTGCATCCTGATATTGTTCCCTCCATGACCACCCCCGATCCCGACGGCCCGCTCGCCGAGCAGCTGCTGCGCTTCACCCGCCGGGTCCACCGCATCCAGAAGCGGCACATCGAACAGTGCGGCATGGGGGTCACCCCGGCCCAGTCCCGGCTGCTGCGCACCCTGGCGCACTACAGCGCACCCCCGCGCATGGCCGATCTCGCCGAGCGCCTGGAGGTCGTTCCGCGGGCGGTGACCTCCCTGGTCGACGGCCTGGAGGCGAGCGGCAAGGTGCGCCGGGTGCCGGACCCGACGAATCGCCGGGTGATCCGGATCGAGCTCACGGACGACGGCCGCAAGGCGCTGGGCGAGCTGCGGGGCGCGCGGAGGGCGGCCGCGCAGGAGATCCTCGCTCCGCTGACCGAGGAGCAGCGCGAGGTCCTGGGCGGACTGCTGGACACGCTGGTGGACGGGGCGCCGGAGCGGGGACGGCACTGCGGGTAGCGGGCGACTGCGGGTGGGTCGTGGCTTGTCGCGCAGTTCCCCGCGCCCCTCAGGGACCTGCACCGGTCCCACCTTCAGGGGCGCGGGGAACCGCGCGATCAGCCCCCAGTCAGCCGCAGCCGATATGCGACCCCGGCCTCAGCAGGCGCTCCGGTCCTCCGTCAGCACCCCCTGGACGGCGGTGAGAGTCCGGTCGTAGCAGCCGCCGGAGCCGTACAGCCGATACCGCTCGCTCGTCGTGCCGACCGCATGGCGCTGGTCGCGCGGCACGTTCAGCGTCCAGGAGGCGTCGCCGGAGACGGTGTCGTCGAGCCGCGACCGGACGGTCCGCCGGTCGCCGACCGACCGCGCGACCACGGCCCGGTCACCGAGCGAGAGCACCGTCCGCAAGCGGTCGTCCGTGCCGATCGTGATCGAGCCGTCCATCGTGTACGTCCGGTGCGTGGCCGTCGTACGGGCCGACCCGCGGCCGTCGACGGTGACCGACTCGTCGTCCGTCCACGTGGCGTCGAGAGTGTCCGTGTTCTCGCCGTCGGTCCACACGTGCTGCGAGGTGTTCGCGAGCGAGCGGTTCACGGTGGTGGTCACCCGGCCGTGCGAGGTGTCCACGTACCCGGCCACGGCCAGCCGGTGGCCGGCGTCGGTGGCCACCCGTTCCGGCGAACCGGCCGTGTAGGTGGAGGAGTTGGCGAGGTCGCCGGCCTTGTGCACGGTGAGCTTCCCGGTCACCCGGTCGCTCTTCGCGTCCTGCCACACGAGGACATTGACCGGCGCGCTCCAGCCGCTCTGCCCCTCGGGCACGCCCACGACCGAGACGTCGACGCGGTGCGGCCGGCCGTCGTTCAGCAGCCCGGCGAAGGGGGTGAGGTCGTACTCGATCGGCTTGACGTCGAAGGCGCGCGGGCCCGGAACGACGTACCAGAGGAAGGGATTCGACCAGCCGCCGGTCCACACGTGCGGGAACGGCGCGGCGATTCCAGCCAGTTGGCCGTCCACCTTGATCTGCACCTCACGGTAGGGCCCGCCGTCGGCCTGACAGGAGTACGGCGCCTTGTCGGGCACCGCCAGATACCAGAACTCCTCGCAGCCGCCGCCCGATCCGGTGGCGTACACCTCGGCGACGATGCGTTCGCTGTTGCGCGGGGTGGTGAGGGTGTTGGCCTCTCCGAGGGTGAGGACGCGGTCGGGGGCGGCGGCCGGTCTCCCGGCGTAGAAGGTGAGGGTCACCTTGACGTCGATCACGCCCGTGTAGGTGTCGTCGACGACGTTCCCGATGAGCATCTCGACGTCCTGCTCGTGGCGGAAGGTGTCGCTGTAGCGCGTGACGTCCTTCTCGACGGACCACGCGATGCCGTCGGGCGAGGGCTCCGGCGTGGAGGTGCGCAGGATCTCGACGCCGCCGACGTGCAGATAGCCGAGCCGGTCGTACTGCCGGCCCTTGACCTTGCCGTCGAGCCGCAGCACCACCTTGCTCCAGCGGTCGCCGCAGCCCTTCGGCGGGGCGTACGCGCCGCGGTACGGGGTGAAGTCCCTGAACTGCGCCTCCGCCAGGGTGACTTGGCAGGACTTGCCGGACGGCTTCTCGATCGGCGGCGCGGCGGTCACCGGGTCGTGCCAGTCGGTGCCGAACTCGGCGGGCACGTCGGCGGACTGCGCCGGGGCGGCCCCGAGGAGGGTGCTCGCCAGGAGGGTCGCTCCGGCAAGCATGGACATGACGATCCGTCTCTTCATGGCCGGTGTTCTACGGCGAGTCGGCACCGTGTGGCAATGACGCCTCCGGCGCGGGGGCTAGCTTTCCAGGTCGGCCCTGTCCCCCATCACGACCACCGGATGCCGGTCCGGGTCCAGCGTCCGCAGCAGGTACTCCATCGCCGCCCGGGACAGGCTGACGCAGGCGGACGTACCGCTTCCGTGGTCCATGTGCAGCCAGATCCCGCCACCCTTGGAATCGCCCTCGGGCCGGGACGGGTCGTTCGGCGGGGTGCCCTTGACGCGGTTGTAGTCGATGGCGATGACGTAGTCGAAGTCGTGCCAGTGCGACTCGGCCCACCAGCGCGGGGCCCCGAAGGACGCGTCCCGCGTGTACGGCAGCCGGGCGCCGGGGTCGGGCAGGACACCACCCGCGTCGGTGAGCGTGAACACGCCGACGGGGCTGCGCCGGTCGCCTTCGTGGTGATCGGCGCTCCAGCCCTTCTTGCCGTTGTGCGCGGGCCAACTGCGCGTCTCCTGCCAGGCCGAGCCGCGTTTCGTGTACAGGACGACCTTCGAGTCCGGCGAATCCCTGCCCTCTCCGTAGACGGCGACGACCTGCCCTGCGTCGGCGGGGATGCGCCGCGCCAGGCGCTCGCCGACGCCCGGGATGCCGCTGTGGGCGGGGGCGTCGGCCGCCTTGCCGGCGGCGCCGGTCCGACCGTCTTGCCGCGAGGGGCCACCGTGCCGGCCGTCGCCGCATGCCGCCAGTACGGCCAGCAGTGTTCCCGTGGCCGCCAACGCGATCGCCGCGCGCGGCGCACCGTTCCTTCGCATCGCCCCATTTTGTACGGCGGCCGGAAAACCGTTTGCCATTGACCACGCTGCGAGGCGAACCTGTCACGGTTTGCTGCCGCCGAACGCGGTTTCCGTCCACCCCTGACACGAGCCACCGGGACGACAGTCGTCATGCAGATCCAAGACCTCCCCTATACCGATCCGGGTGTGCCGGACGCGCGCTCGGGTCCCCGGTTCCTGTGGTGGCTGGGCCGCAACCAACTGGGCGGTCAGGTCAAGTCCCTGGCGTGGGGGCTGCTGCACTTCGTGGCCGTCTCCGCGCTGCCCTTCTGCGTGGGTTTCGCCGTCCAGGCCGTGGTCGACCGCTCCGGTCGCCGACTGGCGCTGACGGGCGGGCTGTTGCTGCTCGTCGGCGTGTGCGTCGCGGTGGGCGACACCTTCCTGCACCGCGCCGCCGTCACCAACTGGATCACGGCCGCCGCCCGCGTCCAGCAACTGCTCGCCCGCAAGGCCGCCGTGCTCGGCTCGGCCCTGACCCGGCGGGTGGCGGCCGGCGAGGTCGTGGCCGTGTCCACCGGTGACGTCGAGAAGATCGGCTGGTTCGTGGAGGCCGTCTCCCGGTTCACCGCGGCGGCCACGACCGTCGTGATCGTCTGCGTCGCCCTGCTGGTCTACCAGCCCGCGCTCGGCGTGGTGGTCGCCGTCGGACTGCCCCTGCTGGCGGTGGCGGTGCTGCCGCTGCTGCCCCGCGCCACCCGGCGGGCCGACGTCCAGCGCGAGAAGGCCGGACGGGCCACCGAACTGGCCTCGGACACCGTCGCCGGACTGCGCGTGCTGCGCGGCATCGGCGGCGAGGAACTCTTCCTCGACCGCTACCGCCGCGCCTCCCAGGAGGTCCGCCACGCCGCCGTGCGCAGCGCCCGCATGTGGTCCCTGATCTCCGCGATCCAGGTCCTGCTGCCGGGCCTGCTGCTGATCGCCGTGGTCTGGTACGGCGTCCATCTGGCCCGGCAGGGCCGCATCACCATCGGCGAACTGATCACCGTCTACAGCTCGGTGATGGTCCTTACCTATCCCTTGCGCCACTTCGAGGAGATCGCGATGGCGTACTCCTTCTCGCGGCCGTCGGCCAAGCGGGCGGCACGGGTGCTGTCGCTGGAGCGGGCCACGGACTCGGGAGGCGCCCGGCAGGACGACCCCGACGGGGGCGCTGCGCCGCGGGACGAGGCACCGTCCGGTGACCTGTACGACCCCGCCACCGGTCTGCTGGCCCCGGCCGGCCTGCTCACCGCGGTGGTGTGCGGCGACCCGGACGCGGCGGGACTGCTCGCCGAACGGCTGGGCGGACACCCCGCCGAGCCGGGCACGTCCGTACTGCTGGACGGGGTCCCGCTCGACGAACTGCCCCTGGACACCGCCCGCGCGGCGGTACTGGTCCAGGACAAGGACCCGGTGCTGCTGTCCGGTTCGCTGCGCGAGCTGCTGGACGTGCCCGCCTCCGGTGTCGTCACCGCGCGGGACGCGCTGGCGGCCGCCCAGTGCGCGGACGTCCTGGAGGCCCTGGCCCAGGGGTCGTTGAACGCCGAGGACCCGATGGACATCCGGATCACCGAACGCGGACGGTCCCTGTCCGGCGGCCAGCGCCAACGGCTCGCCCTGGCCCGGTCGCTCGTCACCGATCCCGAGGTGCTGGTCCTGGACGAGCCGACCTCGGCCGTGGACTCGCACACCGAGGCGCGGATCGCGGAAGGGCTGCGCGCCCTGCGGCAGGAGCGCACGACCGTGGTCTTCACCTCCTCACCGCTGCTTCTGGACCGCGCGGAACGGGTCGTGCTCGTGCACGAGGGCGAGGTCGCGGCGATCGGCGTGCACCGCGAACTGGTGCACACCGAACCCCGGTACCGGGCCGTCGTGACCCGCGAGACCGACGAAGAGGCCGCCCTGAACGGCGCGCTCGAGGAACTGAACGTACTGGAAGAGATCGAGGAGACAGCATGATCGGCGTGGCGCCACCGGCCTACGACCCGGCGGCCCCGACCACGGCGAACACCCTGCCCGTCGGCGCCCCGGCGACCGTACGCGCCTACGTGGCCGAGCTGTTCCGCCGGCATCGCCGTGCCTTCCTGGTCCTGATCGCCGTCAACACGGCGTCCGTCCTGGCCTCGCTGGCCGGCCCGTTGCTGCTGGGCGACCTCGTCGAACGGGTGTCGGACGGCGCCCGGGAACTCCATCTGCCCCTCACCGTCTCCCTGTTCGTGCTGGCGCTCGCCGTGCAGGCCGTGTTCGTGCGGCAGGTGCGCCTGCGCGGGGCGATGCTCGGTGAGCGGATGCTGGCCGACCTGCGCGAGGACTTCCTGGTGCGGTCCGTCGGGCTGCCGCCGGGCGTCCTCGAACGGGCCGGCACGGGCGACCTGCTCTCCCGCATCACCACCGACATCGACCGGCTCGCCAACGCGATGCGCGAGGCCGTACCGCAGCTGGCCATCGGCGTGGTGTGGGCGGTGCTGCTGCTCGGCGGCCTCGTCGTCACCGTGCCGCCGCTGGCGCCCGCCGTGCTGGTCGCCGTGCCGCTGCTGGTGATCGGCTGCCGCTGGTACTACAAGCGGGCGCCCCACGGCTACCGCTCCGAGGCCGCCGGGTACGCCGCCGTGGCCGCCGCCCTCGCCGAGACGGTCGACGCCGGCCGCACGGTGGAGGCCCACCGCCTCGGCGACCGCAGGATCGAGCTGTCGGACCGCCGGGTGCGCGAGTGGACAGCCTGGGAGCGCTACACCCTGTGGCTGCGGTCGGTGCTCTTCCCGGTCATCAACCTCACCCATGTGACGGTCCTCGCCTCGGTCCTGATGATCGGCGGCTGGTTCGCCCTGCGGGGCTGGATCGGGGTGGGCCAGCTGACGACGGGGGCGCTGATCGCACAGATGCTCGTCGACCCGGTGAACCTCATCCTGCGCTGGTACGACGAGCCCCAGGTGGCCCAGGTGTCGCTGGCCCGCCTCGTCGGGGTCCGGGACATCGAACCGGACGCCGGGGACGAGGCGCTCGCCCCGGACGGCCGTGACCTCCACGCCGACCAGGTGCACTTCGGCTACCGCGAGGGCGTGGACGTACTGCGCCGGGTGTCCCTGGACGTCGCTCCCGGCACCCGTCTGGCGCTGGTCGGCCCCTCGGGCGCCGGCAAGTCCACCCTGGGCCGGCTGCTCGCCGGGATCTACGCCCCGCGGACCGGGCAGGTCGCCCTGGGCGGCGCGGAACTGTCCCGGATGCCCGCCGAACGCGTCCGCTCCCACGTGGCCCTCGTCAACCAGGAGCACCACGTCTTCGTGGGCTCCCTGCGCGACAACCTCCTGCTCGCCCGGACCGACGCCGAGGACGCCGAGCTGTGGGCGGCACTGGGCGCGGTCGACGCGGACGGCTGGGCCCGGGCCCTGGACGAGGGCCTGGACAGCGAGGTCGGCTCCGGCGGCCTGGCGCTGACCCCGGCCCAGGCCCAGCAGATCGCGCTGGCCCGCCTCGTGCTGGCGGACCCGCACACGCTGGTCCTGGACGAGGCGACGTCCCTGCTGGACCCGCGCGCGGCCCGCCACCTGGAACGCTCCCTGGCCCGCGTCCTCGACGGCCGCACGGTGGTCGCCATCGCCCACCGTCTGCACACCGCGCACGACGCGGACGTCATCGCCGTCGTCGAGAACGGCCGCATCAGCGAGCTCGGCAGCCACGACGAGCTGGTCGCCGCCCAGGGGGCCTACGCGGCCCTGTGGCGGTCCTGGCACGGGTGAGGCCGAGGGGGTACGGAACCCCGGGCCAGGCGCTGTGGCTGAGGCCGAGCAGGTACGGAACCCCTGGCCGCAGGGCGCGGGACCGAGCCCCGGGGCGGTACCGAGGGGTCGAAGCCCGGTCCCGGTGAGGGCGCGGAACCACCGGCCGGCGTCCTCGCAGGCCGGCCGGCGCGGAGGCGCTGCGGGGCGCCGCCGCACGGAGGTGATCCGCGGGCCCGGCGCCCGTGCCGCCCGGCCCGCTCGGGGCGTGCCGTTGCGCGGTGCCGATCGACAGTGGAAGTCTGGATACCGGCACCGGCTCGGGGAGTGTCCCGAGGACCCCACCGTCCGCACGGGCACGGCCTGTGCTCCGCGCACCGGCGGCCCGACGCCGGGCCTGACCGGAACGGGCCCGTCCCCAGCACCTGGAGGTACCCCGTGAACAGCGCCGAGGGATGGGGAGACGACGTCTACCAGCCCGACGGATCCGACCAGCGGGAGGACACCGGGCTGCTCGACTCCGAGGACACCCTGGAGTACGACGGTGTCGACGACCCCCTCGACCGCGGCTGGTCCCCTCCGGAACGCCCGTGGGCGGTGGAGCGCGCCGATGTGACGGCCGCCGAGCGGCACCACGGGGAGACGCTGGAGGAACGCCTGGCCGAGGAGCTCCCGGACCTGGTCGCGCCCGACGGAGACGGCCTCGGCGATGTCGACGGCACGGACGGGGAGCTGCTGGACAACGAGGTCGGCGCCGTGCGCTCCGGCCGCCTCGTGGCCCCCGACGAGGGAGCGCACGAGGACGAGGAGAGCGCCCTGATCGCCACCGACGTGGGGATCGACGGCGCCGCGGCCTCCGCCGAGGAGGCGGCGATGCACATCGTCGACGACGATTCCCTCTACGGCTGACCTGTCCGCCGCCCGCACTGCGCACGAGGAGCATGTATGCAGCAGGACAAGCACCCCGACTACCACGCGGTCGTCTTCCGCGACCGCGCCGCCGGTTACGCCTTCCTGACCCGGTCCACCGCCACCAGCGACCGGACCATCGAGTGGGACGACGGCGAGACCTACCCCGTGGTGGACGTCGAGATCTCCTCCGAGAGCCACCCCTTCTACACCGGCAAGGCGCGGACCGTGGACTCGGAGGGCCGCATCGCCCAGTTCCAGCGGCGCTACGGGGGCGGGGCGGCTCAGGGCCAGGGCGGCGACGGCTGAGTCCCGCGGCTTCGCCCGCCTCACCGGCCCTTCCCGCCGAGGGACCCGCTGCCTCAGATGAAGTTCAGGGCCGCCGCACAGCCCACCCCGCCGAGCAGCATGAACACCGGCATCAGCACCCTCAGCTCGACCCAGCTGCCAGCCCGGAACCGCATGAACTTCGGCGGGCCGATCGGGTACCAGCGCTTGCGGCCGACCGGGATCGGCCACAGGATCGGGCAGCCGGAGACCGTCAGTGCGTCCCCGATGTCGTGCACTATCGAGCCCAGCACGATCGGCAGACCCAGCCACAGGTACGCCTGGCCCGGCTCGGTGAACAGCCAGTGGGAACCGTTGCCCGGCTTGTCCAGGATCCCGGCGAGGATCCAGGCGCTGGTCGCGGCCAGCAGCCAGACCAGCACGTCGCTGCTGGAGCCGCGCGCCGCCCGCCACAGCAGGCCCTCGATGGCCAGCACCATGTGGACGAAGAGGATGGCCAGCACCGCCCAGCGACCACCGCTGACGGCCAGCGCCGACGAACCCGCACCGATCAGCACCGCCCACAGCCAGGTGTGGGTGAGCGTGCGATGGCCGCCGGAGCGGCGCGGGTCGCCCTGCTTCCTGGTCGCCTTGTAGACGGCGTAGGAGAGCTTGTCGACGATCTCGCACACCCAACGGGACAGGGGTCCGAAGGACCGGGAGATGGTGGCCGCCTTGTGGTCCAGATCCGGGGCGAGAGCCGCTCCGGCGCAGATCAGGGCACCTGCCAGCAGGACCGGCCAGGGCATCGTGTGCCCGGTCGCGGCGGCCGCCGCGCCGACGCCCAGCCAGGCCGCGGCCCCCGACAGTGAGTGTGCTGGTCCCATCATGGCCGTTCCCCGCCCCATTCTTCGTGTGCCGCTGTCCAGTTGACCGGGTGCGCTGACGCTCCGTCGGCGTCACAGCGTACTGCTCGTGATCTTCGCCGCCGCAGCCGATTCCCCGATGGAGCAGGAGGCCAGGCAAGATGGGTGCGTGACACTCATCGATCAGCTGCCGCCGACCGCCGACCCCGACGCTCTCTACGAAGCCTTCGAGTCGTGGGCCCAGGAGCGCGGTCTGACGCTCTACCCCCACCAGGAGGAGGCGCTGATCGAGGTGGTCTCCGGCGCGAACGTGATCGTGTCGACTCCCACGGGTTCGGGCAAGAGCATGATCGCGGCGGGCGCCCACTTCGCGGCCCTGGCCCGTGACGAGGTCACCTTCTACACGGCGCCGATCAAGGCCCTGGTCTCGGAGAAGTTCTTCGAGCTGTGCAAACTCTTCGGCACCGAGAACGTGGGCATGCTCACCGGTGACGCCTCCGTGAACGCCGACGCCCCCGTCATCTGCTGCACCGCGGAGGTGCTGGCGTCGATCGCGCTGCGTGACGGCAAGGGCGCCGACGTCGGCCAGGTCGTCATGGACGAGTTCCACTTCTACGCGGAGGGCGACCGCGGCTGGGCCTGGCAGATCCCGATCCTGGAGCTGCCGCAGGCGCAGTTCATCCTGATGTCGGCGACGCTGGGCGACGTCTCCTTCTTCGAGCAGGACCTCACGCGCCGCACCGGCCGCCCCACCTCGGTGGTCCGCTCGGCGACCCGCCCGGTTCCCCTCTCCTACGAGTACCGGCTCACCCCGCTCACCGAGACCCTCACCGAGCTGCTGCAGACCAGGCAGGCCCCGGTCTACATCGTGCACTTCACCCAGGCGCAGGCGGTGGAGCGGGCGCAGGCGCTGATGAGCATCAACATGTGCTCGAAGGAGGAGAAGGAGCAGATCGCCGAGCTGATCGGCAACTTCCGCTTCACCACCAAGTTCGGCCGCAACCTCTCCCGCTACGTCCGGCACGGCATCGGCGTCCACCACGCCGGGATGCTGCCCAAGTACCGGCGTCTGGTGGAGAAGCTCGCCCAGGCCGGCCTGCTGAAGGTCATCTGCGGCACGGACACGCTGGGCGTCGGCGTCAACGTCCCCATCCGCACGGTGCTGTTCACGGCGCTGACCAAGTACGACGGCAGCCGCGTGCGCACCCTGCGCGCCCGTGAGTTCCACCAGATCGCCGGCCGGGCCGGGCGGGCGGGCTTCGACACGGCGGGCTTCGTCGTCGCGCAGGCGCCCGAGCACGTCGTCGAGAACGAGAAGGCCCTCGCGAAGGCCGGTGACGACCCGAAGAAGCGGCGCAAGGTGGTCCGCAAGAAGGCGCCCGAGGGCTTCGTCGGTTGGACCGAGAACACCTTCGAGAAGCTCATCGCCTCCGAGCCGGAGCCGCTGACCTCCCGTTTCCGCGTGACCCACACGATGCTGCTGTCGGTCATCGCCCGTCCGGGCAACGCCTTCGACGCCATGCGGCACCTGCTGGAGGACAACCACGAGCCGCGCAAGCAGCAGCTGCGGCACATCCGGCGGGCGATCGCCATCTACCGCTCGCTGCTGGACGGCGGGATCGTCGAGAAGCTCGAGAAGCCGGACCCCACCGGCCGTATCGTCCGCCTCACCGTCGATCTGCAGCAGGACTTCGCGCTCAACCAGCCGCTGTCCACGTTCGCGCTCGCCGCGTTCGAGCTCCTCGACCCGGACTCCCCGTCCTACGCACTGGACATGGTGTCGGTCGTCGAGTCGACGCTGGACGACCCCCGACAGATCCTCGTCGCCCAGCTGAACAAGGCCAAGGGCGAGGCCGTGGCGGCGATGAAGGCCGACGGCGTGGAGTACGAGGAGCGCATGGAGCGTCTCCAGGACATCTCCTACCCCAAGCCCCTGGAGGAGCTGCTCTTCCACGCCTACAACACATACCGCAAGAGCCATCCCTGGGTGGGCGACCACCCGCTGTCGCCGAAGTCCGTCATCCGCGACATGTACGAACGGGCCATGTCTTTCACGGAGTTGGTGTCCTTCTACGAGCTGGCCCGCACCGAGGGCATCGTGCTGCGCTACCTGGCCAGCGCCTACAAGACCCTCGACCACAACATCCCGGACGACCTGAAGTCCGAGGACCTGCAGGACCTGATCGAGTGGCTCGGCGAGATGGTCCGCCAGGTCGACTCCAGCCTGCTGGACGAGTGGGAGCAGCTGGCCAACCCGGAGGAGATGACCGCCGAGGAGGCCCAGGAGAAGGCCGACGAGGTCAAGCCGGTCACCGCCAACGCGCGCGCCTTCCGGGTCCTGGTCCGCAACGCCCTCTTCCGCCGCGTCGAGCTCGCCGCGCTCGACCAGGTGGAGGAACTGGGCGAGATGGACGGCGAGAACGGCTGGGACGCCGATGCGTGGGGCGAGGCGATGGACAAGTACTGGGACGAGTACGACGACCTCGGTACCGGTCCGGACGCCCGCGGCCCGAAGCTGCTCGTGATCGAGGAGGCGCCCAAGGACGGCGTCTGGCGCGTCCGGCAGATCTTCGACGACCCGAACGACGACCACGACTGGGGCATCAGCGCGGAGATCGACCTCGCGGCCTCCGACGCGGAGGGCCGTGCGGTCGTCCGTGTCACCGATGTCGGTCAGCTGTGAGCCTAGGAGCGACTCCCGCATGACGAACCCGGCCGAAAGACTCGTCGACCTGCTCGACCTGGAGCAGATCGAGGTCAACATCTTCCGTGGCCTGAGCCCGAACGAGTCCCTGCAGCGGGTCTTCGGTGGCCAGGTGGCGGGCCAGGCGCTGGTCGCCGCCGCCCGCACCACCGACGGCGAACGCCCCGTGCACTCCCTGCACGCGTACTTCCTGCGTCCGGGCCGGCCGGGTGTGCCGATCGTGTACCAGGTCGAACGGGTCCGGGACGGCAGGTCGTTCACCACGCGCCGGGTCACCGCCGTGCAGCAGGGCCGCACGATCTTCAACCTCACCGCCTCCTTTCACAAACCTGAGGAAGGGTCCTTCGAGCACCAGCTGCCGCCGGCCCGCAAGGTCCCCGACCCGGAGTCCCTGCCGACGGTCGCCCAGGAGATCCGTGAGCACCACGGCACGCTGCCCGAGCAGTTGGAGCGGATGTCCCGCCGCCAGCCCTTCGACATCCGCTATGTGGACCGGTTGCGCTGGACGCCCGAGGAGATCGAGGACGCCGAGCCGCGCAGCGCCGTGTGGATGCGCGCGGTCGGGCCGCTCGGCGACGACCCGGTCGTGCACACCTGCGCACTGACCTACGCCAGCGACATGACCCTCCTGGACGCCGTCCGCATCCCGGTCCAGCCCCTGTGGGGGCCGCGGAGCTTCGACATCGCGTCGCTGGACCACGCCATGTGGTTCCACCGCCCGTTCCGCGCCGACGAGTGGTTCCTGTACGACCAGGAGTCGCCGATCGCGGTCGGCGGCAGGGGCCTCGCCCGCGGACGGATCTACGACGTGGAGGGCCGGCTGCTGGTGTCCGTGGTTCAGGAGGGTCTGTTCCGCCGGCTGTAGCTCACGCGTGCCTGCGGCGGAGCCGGCCCAGCAGGCCGCGCGACCTTCCGGTCTCCGCGGCCCGCGGGGGTTGTCGCGGCACGACGGGCGGGGCGGGCGGGACGGGTGGCCGCTGTGGTCGGGCCGGGCTGTGTACCGCGGCCGGGCGGGGTGCGGGCTGGGCGGCATGGGCCTCGCGCACCGCCTGTTCGAGGTCGGCACGGTACCAGGCGATCTCCTCGGGGTCGGTGGCCCGCAGGATCCGTGCGGCCACCTCGGCGGTGGGCGAGTCCGGCGCGCCGTACATCGTGGGTTTGGGCAGGAACCGGTTCACGTGGGCGCGTTCGTAGGGGTCCGGCACGATCTCCGCGAGCTGGGCCGGATCGAGCAGGGAGGCGACGGCGGCCGCCTGCGCCCACGGATGGCCCGCGCTCTGCCGCCGCAGAAAGCCCAGCTGCCGTACCCGCCAGTTGCGCGCCCGGACGTCCAGGCCCTCCTTCAGCTGTTCCCGCAGTCCCCGTGGCGTACGCCCGCTCAGCAGACGCGCGTTGTTCTCGTCCGCCGCGAACTGCCGCAGCTCCTCGGCGAGATAGAGCCACACCACCGCTCGATAACGGTTGAGATAGAACTTGACCGGCACGACGACACCGAGCCTGGCCAGTCGCGTGAACCGGCCCGGCGGTACGTCGAGCAGGCTGGCGCCCTCCTTGGTGCCCACGGTCGCGACGCGTGTGCGCAGGGTCTCGGGAAAGCCCTCCCCGGCCCGCAACCGGTCGATCTCGGCGCGTGGGACACGCGGCCCGCCACCGCCTTCGTCGGGCGCGGTCCTGATGTGTCCGAGGTGCACGGCGAGGTCGAACTCGCCTCGTTTCAAGCCCAGTTCCCTGGCCGCGCGGCTGGGCGTACAGGTCGTGCGGGTCGATGGCGTGACGATGTTGCCCTGCATGACTGGTCTCCCCCGTGGAGTCGGTGGTCCGCGCCGTCCGCGCGGCCTCGGGAAAAACCGTAGCCGCTCCGGCGGATCATGTGGCGGGCCTGTGGATAACTCCACTGGGGAGGGAGAACCCGCAGGTCAGAAGTCTTTTGCCGAGGCCGGGTCGGGCTGGCGGGCCTCGATGTCGAGGTGTTCGCCGACCCGGTTGACGAGCAGGGTCATCTCGTAGGCGATCTGACCGATGTCGGCCTCCGCCGCGCTGAGCACGCACAGACAGCTGCCCGCGCCGGCCGCGGTCACGAACAGCACGGCGTCGTCGAACTCCACCATCGTCTGGCGCACTCCGCCCGCGCCGAAGTGGCGTCCCGAGCCCTTGGCCAGGCTGTGCAGTCCTGACGAGACGGCGGCGAGATGCTCGGCGTCCTCGCGCCTGAGGCTCGTGCTCGCGCCGGTGACCAGACCGTCGTTGGACAGGACCAGGGCGTGCCGCACCTGTTCCACCCGCTCGGTCAGATCGTCCAGCAGCCAGCCAAGTGTCTGGTTCTGCACCATGGTCGAAAACTCCCCGTGTGACGACTCCCCCTGGCCGGAGGATCTGCCCGTCAGCCTTCCCCACACCACGCCCGCGAGCAAGGAGGATGGGGGCATGGCACAGAAGATGACCGATGAGGAATGGCGGGCGTTCGTCTCGCACGGCACCCGCACCGCGAAACTCTCGACCGTCCGGGCCGATGGGAGCCCGCACGTGACGCCTATCTGGTTCGTGCTGGACGGGGACGACGTCGTGTTCAACACCGCGAAGACCAGTGTGAAAGGGCGGAATCTGACCCGCGACGGGCGTGCCGCGCTGTGTGTGGACGACGACCGGCCGCCCTACGCCTACGTGGTGCTGCGGGGCCGGGCCCGGATCTCGGAGGACCCGGAGGAACTGCGGCACTGGGCCACCCGTATCGGCGCGCGGTACATGGGCGAGGAGCGGGCGGAGGAGTTCGGGGCCCGCAACGGCGTACCCGGCGAACTCCTCGTGCGGATGGCGATCGACAAGGTGCTGGCGGAGAAGGCCGTCTCCGGCTGACCGTCCACCGGGCCGCGTGGGACGTCAGCCGACCGAGTCGAGCAGCCGGGCGGTGTGCATCCGCCCGGCGTACTCGACGAGCCGGATCAGCACTTCCTTCCCCGAGGCGCGGTCCCGGGCGTCGCAGAGCACCACCGGCGTACCCGGGTCCAGGTCGAGGGCGCGCGAGACCTCCTGGTCCGTGTACCTGCGGGCGCCGGTGAAGCAGTTGACGGCCACCACGAACGGGATGTGCCGGTGCTCGAAGTAGTCGACCGCGGGGAAGCAGTCGTCGAGCCTGCGGGTGTCGGCGAGGACCACGGCACCCAGCGCCCCTTGCGCCAACTCGTCCCACAGGAACCAGAAGCGGTCCTGGCCCGGTGTGCCGAAGAGGTAGAGGGACAGGCCGGAGCGGATGGTGATGCGGCCGAAGTCCATGGCGACGGTCGTCGTGACCTTCTGGTCCACGCCGCCGGTGTCGTCCACCGACTGACCGACCTCGCTGAGCAGTTCCTCGGTGCGCAGCGGCTTGATCTCGCTGACCGCGCCCACCAGGGTGGTCTTGCCCACGCCGAAGCCGCCGGCGACCAGTATCTTCAACGCGAGCGGGGCCGTCTCGCCGTCCTGGGCGTCGGAGTGTCCGTACTGCGCGGACTGCGCGGTCTGCTCGAACTGCTCGGACTGCTCGGACTGCTCGTGGTACTCGGAGATCATCGATCACTTCTCTCGGATGTTTCGGTTCGTCTGAAGGACCCGCAGCCCCTCTAAAGAGCCCGTAGCCCCTCGATCACTTCGCGCAGAACGCGTTCGTCGGGAAGCTGAGCGGGTGGCACGGGACGGCTGACGGTCACACGGCCGGACTCCAGCAGGTCGCCGAGGAGGACACGGACCACGCCCACGGGCAGGTCGGTGCCGGCGGCGAGTTCGGCGACCGACTGCGTCTCCGTGCGGCACAGGGCGATCAGGGTCCGGTGTTCCGGGCCGAGCGCGGCGTCGTCGGCCCCGCCGGGCGCGCCGGCGTCCAGGGTGACCAGGGCGATCAGGTCGAAGCGGACACCGGTCGGCCCGGGCCGGGTACGTCCGCCCGTCATGGCGTACGGGCGCACGAGCGGCCCCGCCTCGCCGTCGTACCACTGGCTGCCCGGTTGCTGGGCCACGCCGGTCCTGTCGGTGTTCATTCGAGCGGACCGTCCTCGCGCCTCATCCTGCGGCGGGCGGCCGCGCGCCGGCGCGCGGCGCGGTGTACAGGTGCTCGCCGACGCGTTTGACCAGGCGTGCCATCTCGTAGGCGACCAGGCCGATGTCGGCGGTCACGGCCGTCAGCACGGTCAGGCAGGAGCCGTCGCCCGCGGCGGCCACGAACAGGAAGGCGTCGTCCATCTCCACCATGGTCTGGCGCACGCCGCCGGCCCCGAAGTGCCGGCCCGCGCCCTTGGCCAGGCTGTGGAAGCCGGAGGCGACGGCGGCGAGGTGTTCCGCGTCCTCACGGCGCAGATCGGTGGACGCGCCCACGGCGAGCCCGTCGTTGGACAGCACCACGGCGTGCCGCACCTCGGCCACGCGCAGCACCAAGTCGTCCAGCAACCAGTCGAGTTCGCCGCCCCGCTGGGCGGCTCTGGTGCTCGGGTCCTGGATCATGCGCGATCTCCTTCGTTGCTGTCGCTGCCCGCTGTGAAATCAGGGCCGGCCCCGCGGCCCGGTTGCCTGCCGCCGCCGCGTGCCCAGCCGTCGCGGTAGGCCGCCATGCGTGCGCGTACGACCTCCGGGGTGCGCTGGTCGTCCGCGAGCGTGCCGGAGGGGCGCCGTTCCGGTTCCTCGGCGCGGTGCCCGCGCAGCTGAGGGGCGAGGCTCGCCTGGCGCACCCGGCGGGGCAGGTCATCCGATGCTTCGACGTCGTCCTCGGGACGGTGCAGGCGCAAGGTGGTCACTCCAGGGGGCGGGGGGTCGGACGCCGGTTCCGCCGCCGCGGCCGGTGCCGACAGCGCCGGCCGCTCGGCGAGGGCGTGCACGGACTCCTTGGGCGGGGTGGCGCCGGGCACGCGCGCGTACTGGCGTGCCACCGGCCGCCGCGGGTCGGCCGCCTCACCGGGGGAACGTTTAGCCGCTTCGGCGTGCAGGAGTGCGGTCGGCAGTAGGACGACGGCCGTCGTGCCGCCGTAAGGCGAGGTGCTCAGTTGCACCTTGACGCCGTGGCGGGCCGCGAGCCTGCTGACCACGAAGAGGCCGAGGCGGTCGCTGTCGAAGAGGTCGAGCGTCTCGGACCGGGCGATGCGCCGGTTGGCCTCGGCCAGGGTCTCCTTGCCCATCCCCAGGCCGCGGTCCTCGACCTCCAGGGCGTAGCCGTTGCCGACGGGTTCTCCCGTGATGCGCACACGCGTGTGCGGTGGGGAGAACTGGGCTGCGTTCTCGACGAGTTCGGCCAGCAGGTGGGTGAGGTCGGCGACGGCCGTGCCCACCACGGACGCCTCGGGGAGCTGCCGTACCTCCACGCGCGCGTAGTCCTCGACCTCGGAGACGGCCGCGCGCACCACGTCGGTCAGCGACACCGGCGTGCGCCAGGCACGGCCGGGCGCCGCGCCGGAGAGGATGATCAGGCTCTCGGCGTGCCGCCGCATCCGGGTGGTGAGGTGGTCGAGCCGGAAGAGGTCGCTGAGTTCGTTCGGGTCGTCGGAGCGGCGTTCCATGCCGTCGAGCAGGGTCAGCTGGCGGTGGACGAGGACCTGGCTGCGACGGGCGAGGTTGACGAAGACGCCCGAGATGCCGCTGGCGAGTTCGGCGCGCTCGACGGCGGCCCGCAGGGCGGCGCGGTGCACGATGCCGAGGGCCTCGGCGACCTGTCCGGCCTCGTCCTCTGCGGGCGGTCCGGGCGGGGCCTCGGACCGGATGTCGATCTCCTCGCCGGCGCGCAGCTTCCGCATCGCCTCGGGGAGACCGCGCCGGGCGATCTCCAGGGCCCTGTCTCGCAGGCTCACCAGCTCGACGACGAGGCCGCGGCCGATGCGCACGGAGATGACGAGGGAGGCGGCCACGGCGGCGAGACCGAGGAGGACGGCGGCGCCGGCCGGGGTGAGCAGGCCGCGGGTGAACGGATCGGCCCGGCCAGCGACCTCGCGTCCGGCGCCGGACTCGATGGCCCGCATGCCGGCCTGCACGCGTGCGTGTGCGCTGTTCCAGGCGTCCTGCGACGCGGTGGCCCTCAGCGGGCCGGGGGTGCCGGCCAGGACGTGGTACTCGGCGGCGTTGACCGCCCGGTAGGCACTGCTGCGGGCCAGTGCGCGCCAGGTGTCGCGGTCGATGCCGTGCAGGTCGGCGACGGCGATCCCGGTGAGGGTCCTGCGGGTGTCCACCGCTCCGGTGAACAGCCGCAGTCCCGCGTCGCTGAGACCGTGGACGCGGTGCGCGCCGGCCAGTATCGCGTCCTCCTGGGCGAGGGCTTCGCCCGCGCGGGAGAACTCGAGCAGTACGCGCGCGTCGGTGCCGAGGTCGGCGTCCCGGATGCCGCCGAGCGCGCCGTCCACCGCGAACGCGGTGGCGATGGTCCCCGTGTAACCCCCGTACGCGCGCGTCCAGCCGGCGCGGTGGTCCAGTACGGCGCTGCGCAGCGAGTTCAGTTCTCCGGCGCCGGTGACGAACGCCTTGAGCCGCCGGGACACGTCCGCGGGGAGTTCCGTGCCGTCGGCGACGGTGCTGTCGTCCCCGAGCCGCAGCCGGGCCACGGCGCGATCGGTGCGGTCCGCGAGCTGCTTGTAGTCGTCCCTGTGCCGGGGCGAGGGGTCGGTGGCGCAGCGCACAGCGGCGGTGCGTTCGGCCTGCAGGGCGGCGACGGCCTCGGTGACGGGCGTGCGGATCTCCTCGTCGACGCGCTGCAACTGCCGCAGCCCGGAGACGTCCTGGGCGGTGGTGACGGCGGCGTAGGCCCACAGGGCCAGCAGCGAGACGACCGGCACCATCAGCAGGCACACGACCCTGGCCCGGATGGTGCGCGGGCGTATTCGGCGCCGCGTCGCGCGCGGGGGCAGCTCGCCCGGTGCCGTGCCGTCGTACTCCTGCTCGCGTTCGTCGGCCGGCGGTCCGGCGTGGGCGCGCCGACCGCGCGGGAGAGACCCGGGGGGTGTCTCGGCGCCGCTGGTGGACGTCCTACGGGGTGTGCGCATGGACTCCTCGCTCGGGAGTGGTTCGGGATGCGTGCCGTCGCGGCCGGAGCCGCGCCTACGAGGCGGTGCTCTCGACCGGCCGCTGGGCGGAGGCGGCCTCCTCGCGCTTCCCGGTCGTCGGCGACAGCGCGACGAAGGCCGAGGTCAGGAACAGGTAGGAGCCGAGGCCGACGGCGAGGGGGAAGATGAACTGCATCGCCGTGGCCCCGGGCAGGGCCCTGGCGGAGGGCACGACGTGGACCCGCACCGCGAACATCGCGGTGTAGTGCATGCTGGTGACCGCGGCGGCCATGATCAGCGAGGCGACGGCGACGGCGACCGGTGACTTGATGTTGAGCCCCGCCCACAGGGCCGCCGTGGCCGCAACCACGGCGATCACCACGGAGAGCGCGACGAGAGCCGGGTCGTAGGCGACGCGGCCGTGCAGCCGTACCGCGGCCATGCCCAGGTAGTGCATGCTCGCCACGCCGATGCCGGTGGCGAGTCCGCCCAGGAGCAGCGCCCGGGTGCGGTCCTTGCTGTAGCCGACGGCGAAGACTCCGCCGCAGACGACGAGCATGGCGACGAGCAGGCTCAGGAGCGTCAGCGGCACGTCGTAGCGGATGTCGGTGCCGCTGACGCCGAAGCCGAGCATGGCGACGAAGTGCATGGTCCAGATGCCCGTGCCGATGGCGGAGGCGGCGGTGAGGAGCCAGTTGCGGCGTGAGCGTCCGGTGGCGCCGAGAGCGCGGACCGTGCAGCGCAGCCCGAGGGCGGCGCCCGTGCAGGCCATCACGTACGACAGTACGGGGGTCAGCCAGCCGAAGGTGGCATGGTCCAGGTGTCCCATGGCCCCGGGACGCTAGCGGGAGCGCAGGCGCACGAAGGGGGCGCATTTCGAAAGGTGTTGCAATGTGACGCAGCGGTGCGCCTGAAAGACCGCGTCCCGCCCGAACATGCGCACCAGGGCGTCATCCGTGTCGGTGAGGGATCATGCGGATTATGAGCGACGACCACACACACGTGCAGGAGTTCTTCGGCACCCGCGCCGCCGACTGGGACAGCCGGTTCCCCGACGACGGCCCCGCCTACGCCTCCGCGGTCGCCGACCTCGGCCTGCGCGAGGGCGACCGGGTGCTCGACGCCGGCTGCGGCACCGGGCGGGCCCTGACGCCCCTGCGTGCCGCCGTGGGCGCCACGGGAGTGGTCGTGGGGGTCGATCTGACCCCGGCCATGCTCCAGGCCGCCGTAGGGGCGGGCAGGGACCGTGACGGGCGGCTGCTGCTGGCCGACGTGGCCGCGCTGCCGCTGCGGTCGGGGTCGCTGGACGCGGTGTTCGCCGCCGGACTGATCGCGCATCTGCCCCGGCCTGACCAGAACCTGCGGGAGTTGGCGCGCGTCGTCCGTCCCGGCGGGACGCTCGCCCTGTTCCATCCCATCGGCCGGGCGGCGCTCGCGGCGCGCCAGGGCCGCACGATCACTCCGGACGACCTGCGCGCGGAGCCCAACCTGCGGCCGCTGCTGGCCGGTTCGGGATGGCGGATGACGTCGTACGTCGACGAGGACACCCGCTTCCTCGCGCTTGCCGTGCGGGAGGGGTAGACCGGCTCATTCGCCGGCGGTCACGTCCAGGTGCCGGACGGGGCAACCCCGCACGCCCGGAACCGGCCAGGTGCCCAGCCGCTCCAGGCGGTAGCCGTCGGGGTAGCCCTTGACCTCGCGGTTCTGTCGCGCGTGGTGCGGTGTCCGCCGCGGCGGCATCAGACGGACGAGCCGTCCACGCGCGCGTACCCCGCGGTCCACCAACGCGCGCGTGGCGGGGCTCGGCGGCGTGTAGCGGAAGGCCCTCAGGAGGCGGTCGTCGAGCAGCGCGAGAGTCGAGGTGCGCAGGAGGGGAGCCAGCGGGCGCGGATACCAGGAGGTCATCAGGTCGAGCGTGGCGTCGGAGACCCGCCGCGCCCCCGCGTCGAAGGCGAAGTGGGTCTCCTCGTAGGCGTCGAGAAGCGCTTCGAACTCCTCGTGGGACCCGGGGATGCCCTGGATGCCCATGTGGCGGCCGAGGGTGCGGTAGTGCTCGGCCGTGGCGACGATCTCGTGCCGTGACAGCCTGCGCCAGCCATAGGCGTCGATCCACCGCTTGGGCATCACCACGAACGTGCACAGGACGTAGCGCATGTCCTCGTTGGTGATCTCGTAGCTGCGGTGCATCTGGTTGATCCGGCGGATGGCCGTGCGGCCCTCCGCGCTGCGGAAGCCGTGCTCCACGACGGCGTCGAGAAGCAGCGTGGTGTCGTCGTACCGCTTCTGCGCGCGCCCGGTGAGCTCCGCGGTCTCGGCGAGCAACCGGCCGATGGAGGGCACCGCGTACGTCCGGTAGAGGGCGAGTTCGAGCGCGCGGGTGTAGTCCCACGGGAATTCGTAGGCCGAGCTGAGGCGGTAGATCTCGGACGCGTCCCGGTACGGGTCCAGCCGCCGGATCTCCTCGAGCCGTGTGAAGCGCTTCACCGCGTCCTCCCCCTTCTGCCGCCGCGACTGCAACTCTACGTTGAGTAGCAGGAGATGGACGATGGGTCAGGGCAACGACGCAGGGGGAAGGCGATCAGCATGTGGGGCAGGCTGCGCAAGTCCGGTGCCAGATTCCTCACCGCCGCGCGCGCGGGGATGAGCGACGGCCGGGACAAACGTACACACAATCTTTTCGAAGCCGCTGCCGCGTACGTCTCGGCGTGCGCTGAGGACGACCAGGAGCGGATCGACGAGGCGGCGGGCTGGGTGTCGCCGGAGGCGCTGTCCTTCGGGGTCAACGAGCTGGCCTGCCGTGCGCTGATCGCTCTGGCCCGGGAGCGGGACGAGTCACCGCGGGCCGTGGCCCGTACTCTCCTGGGACTTCCGGCGGCCTGACACGCGCGGGAACGAAGGTCGATTCGCCCCGTCCACCCGGAAAACTGCAGCTCCGGGTGCGCTTGTGCGTCGTGACAAGCGCCTTCCGCGCGCATTAGGGTGCGCGCCGTTGGACGAACGATGGGGAGGCTGGGATGGCCGGGACGGACGAAGGCGCCGTCGCCGCCGCGGACGACGCGCTCTATGTGCTCACGGCGGTGCTGTTGACGCCGGCGAAGTTTCCGAGCGTGCTGGGCGACGACTATCCGGAGGCCTGCGCGGCGCTCGGCCTCGCGCCGCTCGCCGACGGATACGGCCTGGTGATCGGCCAGGACGGGGACGGCGCCCGGTGGACCGTCGTCGTCGACGACGTCTCGCTGGTCGCCGTCGCCATCGCGTCGTGGGACTGCGGCATGGAGTACGACCTGTCGCCCGACGAGCGTTCCGTCGTGGCCGCTCTGCCGGGCTGGCCGCTCGCGGTCGCCGTCGCGGCCCCGGGCGTGCCCGAGCCGCACGACCCCGATCCCGAGGTCGCGGAGCGTGCCCCGCTGGCGCCGCCGGACACGACCACCTGGGGTCCGGCCCAGCGGCGCCTCGGCGCCGACGAGATCGCCCTGCAGTGGGCCCTGTGGCGGGAGCAGATCGACGACGGGTCCTTCGCGAACACGGACGGCGCCCCGACGGCCGACGAAGGCTCGCAGAACGCGGAGGAGGCCGGTGAGGCCGATCAGGCCGAGTCGGGCGCCGAGGGCCGGCCGGCGAATCCCCCGGGCCACGACGGGATCCGACGTGTGCTCGCCGAGGCCCGCGCCTACGTCGACTCGCCGCCGCCACTCGGCCGGGTCCGCTCGTCGTTCGCCCCGGGCGACGCGCGCACCCTGCGCGCCGACGGTCCCGGCTGGTCGCTGGTGGCGCGGACCGACGACATCGCGTTCGTGCTGCTCGACGCGGAGCCCGGCGAGGTCCTGCCGGTCGGCCGAGGGCCGGAGCTGCCGGGGCTGCTGGAGGCCCTGGACAAGATGGCCGTACGCCCGAGCTGAGCCGCGAGGCGTCGAGGGTGCTCGAGGGCGCTCCTCCTCTCCCGCGGACACGCTCGGCAGCTGCCGTGGCTCGCCCGTTCCGTGGTGCTCCCCTGAGGCGCAGGGCGGGTGGTAGCTCCCGCCGCCTGTGCTGATTCCCCATACGACAGCCTCATTCCATGGGGTCCCGACCCATGGATGCCCTAAACGCCGAGCCGCACCATGAGGCAGCTCTCGGCGCCCGTCTCCCTCGGGCGCCGTCACCCAGCGCTGCCTCAGGAGGCCCGTCATGCGTCCCATCCGCGGTGTTCCGCTCGCTGCCGCCACGTTGCTCGCGGCGGCCCTGGCCTGGCCGGCCCACGCGTCGGCCGCGGCAGTGGGCGGGGAGCACTGCGCCCGGCAGGAGCGCGTGCGCGTGCCCGGCGCGGCCCTGCAGCGCGGCGCCTGTCTGCCCGACCTGACCACGACCGGGCTGGCCGGGACGCCGTACACCGACTCGGCCGACCAGGCGGGACTCACCGCCGCCGGCACCCGCACTCCGTCGGGCGTGCCAGGGCTGCAGATCGACGGGTACTTCCCGGACTCCTCCCACGTCAACACCACCCACGGCTGGGCGCACGACGCGCAGTTCGTCATCCGGCTCCCCGACCGCTGGAACGGCGGCCTGGTGGTCACCGGCGCGCCGGGCACCCGCAAGCAGTACGCGACGGACAAGGCGATCTCCGACCAGGTGCTCGCCGAGGGCTACGCCTACGCGGCGACCGACAAGGGCAACAGCGGCGCGGACTTCTACCGGGACGGAACACGCCCCGGTGACGCGATCGCCGAATGGAACGCGCGCACCACCCAGCTGACCCGGGCGGCCAAGCGCGCGGTGGCCCAGCGGTACGGTCACGCCCCGCGCCGCACGTACATGACCGGCATCTCCAACGGCGGTTATCTGACCCGGTGGCAGCTCGAGAACCATCCGGAGCTCTACGACGGCGGCGTGGACTGGGAGGGCGCGCTGTGGACCCCGGACGGGCCCAACCTGCTCACCTCCCTGCCCACGGCGGTGGCCCGGACGCTGGGTTCGGCACGGGACGAGGACATGTACGCGGTCGGTTTCGCGCGCGGCTCGGAATTCCTGTGGCCGTACCACGAGAAGGCCTACTGGGGGGTCACGCAGAAGATCTACCGCGCCGAGTTCGATCCCGGTTACGACCCCGACTGCCCCGGTGCGTCCGCCGGAAGCACGGCGGACCGGATCCTGGCGCCGTGCCCCGCCGATGCCGTGTACGACTACGCCGCACGGCCCGCCGCCGTGCACCGGGCGGTGGCGCGTGTGTCGCTCACCGGCCGGATAGGCAGGCCGCTGATCACGCTGCACGGCGACCTGGACGCCCTACTGCCGAAGGCCGCCGACTCGGACGTGTACGCGCGCATGGTGGACGCGAGCGGACGCGGCCCGCTGCACCGCTACTACACGATCGAGGGCGGCACGCACGTGGACGGCCTGTACGACACCTATCCGGACCGGCTGCGACCCATCCTGCCCTGCTACCGGTCGGCCTTCGACTCGCTGGTCTCCTGGGTGGAGAAGGGCACCCGGCCGCCCGCCGACCACACCGTCGCACGGCCCTCGGGCGGCGATGTGGTCGACTCGTGCGCCCTCGCCGATCCGGGCGCTTCGTCGCGGTAGCGCCTCAGCGGCCCAGCTCCTTACGGCTGATGCGACGCAGCCTGCGCCGCTGTGACGGGTCAAGCGTCAGGTACGCGGCCGTCGGGACTCCGATGACTATCAGGACCACCGCCCAGAAGGGCAGCCAGATCCACAGGAAGAGCCCGAGCGCCACACCTCCTATGGCGATCTTCGCGTTCTTCGACATGTGCGTCGCCTCCTTCGCGGCCACTGCCGCTCTCTGTCCTGAAAACGGGCCCGCGCTCCCCGCGGTTCCGGGCCGCGACCCTGAGACGACCCTGAGTCCTGACCCCGACTCGTCCCTGAGAGCCCTTTACGGCCGTGCCGGCCTCAGGGGCTCCCCCACCTCGCGCAGGTGGAGCAGGGCCTGCCGGTAGGAGTCGACGAGCCCGGTCTCCGCGTAGGGGATACCCAACTCCTCGCAGCGCGCGCGCACCAGAGGCCGGGCGAGTCGCAGATGCGGGCGGGGCATGCTGGGGAAGAGGTGGTGCTCGATCTGATAGTTGAGGCCGCCGAGGAACCAGTCGGTCAGCGCTCCGCCGCGGATGTTGCGCGAGGTGAGGACCTGCCGGCGCAGATGCCCCCACCGCTCGCCGGTGGGGTCCGGCATCTCCATGCCCTTGTGGTTCGGGGCGAAGGCCAGTCCAAGGTGCAGACCGAACAGCGCTTGGTGCAGGGCGGCGAAGGCCAGCGCCTTGCCGGGCGACAGCGAGGTGAGCAGCAGCGTCGCGTACGCGGCGACGTGCGCCACCAGGAGGCCGCCCTCGACCGCGCGCTCCCGGAGGGGCTGTCGGCGCAGGTCCTTGAAGCCGTGGACCTTCAGGGCGACGCCTTCGAGAAGGGTGAGCGGGAAGAAGAGCCAGGCCTGGTTGCGGGTGAGCCAGCGGCGGAAGCCCGAACGGTGAGCCGCCTGCGCGGCGGTGAAGACCAGGACGTCGGCGACGACGTCGGGGTCCTTGTCGATGTGGTTGGGGTTGGCGTGGTGGCGGTTGTGCTTGTCGTTCCACCAGGCGTAGCTCATCCCCAGGAGCAGGTTGCCGTGGATCAGGCCGATGGCACGGGCGCGGGTCCTGTCACCGGTGATCTGGGAGTGTCCCGCGTCGTGGCCTATGAACGCGGTGCGGGCGGAGAGGACCGCCAGCGGCGGGGCCAGGAGGAGGGACCACCAGGAGTCGCCGGCGAGGACGACACCGGTGACCACTCCCGCCAGGGCGAGCGCGTTGACGGCGATGCCGAGTGCGTACCAGGTGCGGCGCCGTTCGAGGAGGCCCTGGCCCTTCACCGTACGCAGCAGGAGCGCGAACTCGCTTGCGGAGGGCGGTGCGGCGCGCGCGTGGGGGATCGGGTCGACGACGGCTGTGACGGGCTCGGGCATGACCGGTCTCCGGCTCTGTGGGCAACGGTCTGACCTGGAGAAACGTACGGAACGGCGACGCCTCGCGACCATGGCGCCACCACCCGTGTGCGACCTGGTGTCAGCCCGTGGCACACAGGGGGGCTGGCAGCACCCAGGAGGTGAGGAATTCCCTCGCCCCCGATCCCCGCGGATCTCCTGCCGGGTTGCTGTACTCTCGACCTCCCGATGTCAGTAGTCAAATTTGAGGAGTGCGGTACAGCCGTGCGGAGGACCCCTCTGGCCACACCGTCCGAAGCTCATGAACTGACCCTGTGCAGCGCTGTCTTCCTGCCCGGTGACCCAGCCCGTGACGGCACCGTCGCCTTCTGGCGGCCCGACGGCGCCGCCCCTCCGTCCCCCGCCGCCGGACACGTCCGGGAGGTGGGCCTCGTCCTGCCGGGCGAGCACGGTCTCGAACGGGTCGACGTGCCCGCCACCGTGCTGCCGGTGCGGGCGGCCCTGCCGGTCCTCACGCGCGCGCATGGCGACGCGCACGGGCCCCGGGCGACCGTGTTCTGGGGCGCCGCGGGCATGTTCGCCCTCCACCTGGTGGCACGCGGACTGCTGCTGCCCGGTCTGTCGCCCGGCGACCACGACGCCTGGCGTGTCGGTCCGCTGTCCCCGGAGGACGCCGAGCGCGTGCGCCGACTGGCCGCCGCGATGCCGCCGGAGGCGCACGCCACACCACTGAGCGGCACCGGGCCCTGGCGTCTCCCGGACCCGGAACGGCTGCTGCGCGCCTTCCTGGACTCGGTCGCCGACACCTTGCCGCGCTCCCCCGCGGCACCGCTGGTGACCGGCGGCCCCGCCTACGCGGCCCGCGAAGCCCGGCGCATGCCGGAGCTGCGCGACTGGGCCGCCGACATCGCGTCCGGCCACGACGCCGGTGTCCGGCTGTCATTGCGGATCGAGATGACCGGCCTCGCGGACCCGGCCGTGGACGACGCGGCGGTCACGTTCCGGGCGGTGCCGCAGGTGCACGGGGTGAACGATCCGGGGCTCGTCGCGGATGCCGCCGACGTGTGGGACGCCGCCGCCGACACCGCTATGGGATTCGGTCCTCGTGCGCGACTGGACACCGTGGTGGCGCTGCGCCGTGCGGCGCGAGCCTGGCCGCCGCTCACCCCGCTGCTGTCGGAAAGCGTGCCGGAGGCGGTCGAGCTCGCCGACGAGGAGATCACCGACCTCCTCTCCGAGGGAGCGCGGGCGCTCGCCGCGGCCGGTGTCGACGTGCACTGGCCGAAGGAGCCGGCCCGCGGGCTGACCGTCGGCGCGGTGATCGGTCCGCCGGACGACGAGGCGACGGCCCGCCGGGGCGAGTACGACGCCCCGGCGTCGCTGTCCGCCGACGCGCTCCTCGCCTTCGACTGGCGCTTCGCACTGGGCGACCGGCGGCTGACGAGGCAGGAGCTGGACCAGCTCGCCGAGGCCAAGCGCCCTGTCGTGCGCCTGCACGACCAGTGGGTCCTCGTCGACCCCCGGGAAGTCCAGCGGGCCCGCGCGCGACAGGATCACCGGATCACGCCCGTCGACGCCCTCAGAGCCGCCCTGACGGGCTCCACGGAGGTCGACGGCCACATGGTCGCCGTACACCTCACGGGCCGGCTGGAAGCCCTGCGCGAGCGGCTCGCGGATCCCGAGGCCCACGAGACCGTCGGACAGCCCGCCGCGCTCGCGGCCACACTGCGGGACTACCAGGTGCGGGGCCTGAGCTGGCTGGTCCGGATGACCTCGCTCGGTCTGGGCTGCTGTCTCGCCGACGACATGGGGCTCGGCAAGACGATCACGCTCATCGCCCTGCATCTGCACCGGCAGGCCGAGACACCCACGGCCGGTCCCACCCTCGTGGTGTGTCCGACGTCGCTGATGGGCAACTGGCAGCGGGAGATCGAGCGGTTCGCACCCGGCACGCCCGTGCGCCGCTTCCACGGCCCCGGCCGCGGCCTGGACGGCGTGGGCGACGGAGAGTTCGTGCTTACCACGTACGGCACGCTGCGCCTGGACGCCCGCGCACTCGGGGAGGTGCCCTGGGGCATGCTCGTCGCGGACGAGGCACAGCACGTGAAGAACCCGTACTCCGCGACCGCGCGACAGCTGCGTTCCATCGGCGCACGCGCACGCGTGGCGCTCACCGGCACCCCGGTGGAGAACAACCTGTCGGAACTGTGGGCGATTCTCGACTGGACGACCCCGGGGCTGCTCGGCCGGCTCGGCACCTTCCGCGGCCGCTACGCGCGGGCCGTCGAGGGCGGCGGGGACCCGGCCGCCGCCGAGCGGCTCGCGCGGCTGGTACGGCCGTTCCTGCTGCGGCGGCGCAAGGCGGACCCGGGCATCGCGCCGGAGCTGCCACCGAAGACGGAGACGGACCGCGCCGTGTCGCTCACCGAGGAACAGGCGGCGCTCTACGAGGCGGTGGTGCGCGAGACGCTGGCGAAAATCTCCGGAGCCGACAGCATGGCGCGGCGCGGCCTGATCGTGAAGCTGCTGACGGGGCTGAAGCAGATCTGCAACCATCCGGCGCAGTTCCTCAAGGAGGAGCTGCCGACGACCGGCGGGCGCTCCGGGAAGCTGGAACTGCTGGACGAACTGCTCGGCACCGTCCTCTCCGAGGGGGCGAGCGTTCTGGTCTTCACCCAGTACGTGCGCATGGCACGCCTGCTGGAACGGCATCTGACGGCACGCGGGGTGCCTTCCCAGCTCCTGCACGGCGGCATCTCCGTCGCAGGACGGGAGGCGATGGTGCGGCGGTTCCAGGACGGCGAGGTGCCCGTCTTCCTGCTGTCGTTGAAGGCCGCGGGCACGGGCCTGAACCTCACGCGGGCCGAGCACGTCGTGCATTACGACCGCTGGTGGAACCCGGCCGTCGAGGCCCAGGCGACCGACCGGGCGTACCGGATCGGCCAGAACCGGCACGTCCAGGTGCACCGGCTGATCGCGGAGGGGACCGTCGAGGACCGCATCGCCGAGATGCTGGCCCACAAGCAGGAGCTCGCCGAGGCGGTGCTGGGCTCCGGCGAGGCGGCTCTCACCGAGCTGACGGATGCCGAACTGGCCGATCTGGTAAGGCTGCGAGGGAGCGCACGATGAGCCGGCACGACGCAGACACCGAGCGCACGTTCGCGCCGCAGCCACCCGCGCACGGGCAGGCTTTCGCGCGAACGTGGTGGGGCCGATCCTGGTTGAACGCCCTGGAGGACGCGGCGCTGGACTCGGCTCAGCTCAAGGCCGGGCGCCGCCTCGCCCGCTTGGGAGGCGTGGGTGCGGTGTCCGTCCGGCCGGGGCGCATCACCGCCGTGGTCCAGGATCGCGACGGCAGTGCGTACCGCGCCGACGTGCTGTTGGCGGTACTCGACGACGACCAGTGGAACCGCCTGCTGGACATGACGGTCGAGCGGGCCGGACATGTCGCGGCCCTTCTGGATCGCGACATGCCGCCGCACCTGGTCGAGGACGCGGCCGCCGCCGGTGTCGACCTGCTGCCGGGCATGGGCGACCTTGAGGCGCGGTGCGACTGCGACGCCTGGGATCACTGCGGACACACCGCGGCCCTGTGCTACCAGGTTGCACGCCTGCTGGACGAGGCTCCACTGGCCCTGCTCCTGATGCGAGGACGGGGCGAACGGGCATTGTTGACCGGCCTTCAGGCCCGCAGTGCGTCACCTGCGGCGGAAGCGTCCACGGACGAGGGCGTGGACGCCGCGGAGGCGTACGCGGCCGGCGGCATCCTGCCGTCGCTGCCCGCCCTGCCGGACCTGCCCGCGGAACCCGGCACACCGCCCTCGCTCGACACCGACACCCCGCCCGCCGCGGGCATCGATCCGGGCGCACTCCGTCATCTGGCGGCGCGGACCGCCGCGGAGGCGCATGAGCTGCTCGCCGAGGTACTGCATGCGGAAGTGGAACCGCAGTGCGCAGTGGAAGAGTTGACGGTCCCTCAGGACGCGGTGCGGCTGGCCCTCGGCGCGCCCTCGGAGGCCGTGGCGGACCGGCTGGCCGAGGGCTCCGGACGTGACCGCGAGGGGCTGGCGCTGGCCACGCGCGCGTGGGAGCTCGGCGGCGCGGCCGCGTCGGCGGTGCTGGAGGAGGAGTGGACCGTCTCGGGCGAAACACTCACCCGCGCGCGTGCCGCCCTGGAGGGGGCGTGGGACGACGAGGAGCGGCCGTCGCTACGGGCCGTCGGCAACCGGTGGACGGTCGTGGAGGCGCCGGCCCAGTTGCGGCTGGGGCGGGACGGGCGCTGGTGGCCGTATCGCGAGGAGCGCGGGCGTTGGGTGCCCGCCGGCGGGGCGTCCTGGGACCCGGCGACGGCACTGGCCTCACTGGACGCGGCAGAGGAGGAGGGCTGACGGGCGGGGCCTCCCTCGATCCGGCCCGCGAGGGGTGCCGTGTCCGACGACGGTCACGGCAGCTGGACGCTGCCCAAGGACGGGATGAGCGACTCGATGCCGCTCGGGATCTCGCTCGGCAGTCGACTGGGCAGCTTCGACGGCAGTGCGCTGGGCAGCTTCGTCGGGAAGCCACGGGACGCCGACGGTGAGCCGCCGGCACCGGTGCCGCCGTGGGTCGGCGACTTCTTGCCCGGTGAGCCGTCGTGCCGGGAGGTGGCCATGAGCACCACGACGGCCACGGCCACGATCGCGGCGACCGCCACCAGCAGGACGGAGAACGGGCCTCGCCGCCGTCCTGACCCCGGTGGCGGGTCCGGCTCCTGCGGCGGTCGGGGGCCCGACGGCCGGTCGTCGTAGGAGGGCGGTCCGAAGCCGCCGCCCGGAGGCGGCGTGTCGCCCGGTGGTCCGGGTGGGCGAGGCGGTACCGGCGGCATGGCCATACCGTCCAGAGTCGCCTCGAAGCGGAGGACGTGCGAGCCCCGCACGGAACTTGATACGGCCCCATTCCGTGGACCGTACGATTCCGGTGCATTCCGTGCGGAGCCCGTTCACCGACACGCGCGTGTGTGTGATCAGCCGCGCGCCCCCAGCAGGTGGTCCATCGCCAGCTGGTCGAGCCGCTCGAAGGCCATCCCGCGCGCGGCGGCCGCCTCGGCGTCGAACTCCTCGAACGCGCTGCGGTCGGCCAGGAGCGCCTCCAGGCCGTCCGCGGCGGTCTGCTCGGCGAGCTGGTCCAGCCGCGAGGCGCGCAGGGCCTCCTGCACCTCGGGGTCGGCGCGGAAGGCGGCGGCGCGCTCCTTGAGGATCAGGTAGTTGCGCATGCAGCCCGCGGCCGACGCCCAGACGCCGTCGAGGTCCTCGGTCCGCGGCGGCTTGAAGTCGAAGTGCTTCGGGCCCGCGTAGCCGGCGCTCTCCAGGAGGTCGACCAGCCAGAACGCGGCACGCAGGTCGCCGGCGCCGAAGCGCAGGTCCTGGTCGTACTTGATGCCGGACTGGCCGTTGAGGTCGATGTGGAACAGCTTGCCCGCCCACAGGGCCTGCGCGATGCCGTGCGGGAAGTTCAGGCCGGCCATCTGCTCGTGGCCGACCTCGGGGTTGACGCCGTACATCTCGGGGCGCTCAAGGCGCTCGATGAAGGCGAGGGCGTGGCCGACGGTGGGCAGCAGGATGTCGCCGCGCGGCTCGTTCGGCTTGGGCTCGATGGCGAACTTCAGGTCGTAGCCCTGGGAGACCACGTACTCGCCGAGGAGGTCGAAGGCCTCCTTCATGCGGTCCAGGGCGACCCGTACGTCCTTGGCGGCGCCGGACTCGGCGCCCTCGCGGCCGCCCCAGGCGACGTAGGTCTTCGCGCCCAGCTCGACGGCGAGGTCGATGTTGCGGATGGTCTTGCGCAGGGCGTAGCGACGCACGTCGCGGTCGTTGGCGGTGAACGCGCCGTCCTTGAAGACCGGGTGGGTGAAGAGGTTCGTCGTGGCCATCGGCACGGTCATGCCGGTCGTGTCGAGGGCCTGGCGGAAGCGCTTGATGTGCGACTCGCGCTCGCTGTCGGAGGATCCGAAGGGGATCAGGTCGTCGTCGTGGAAAGTGACGCCGTAGGCGCCGAGCTCGCTCAGGCGCTGCACCGTCTCGACCGGGTCGAGGGCACGCCGCGTGGCGTCGCCGAACGGGTCCCTTCCCTGCCAGCCGACGGTCCACAGGCCGAAGGTGAACCTGTCCTCGGGGGTGGGCTGGTAGCTCATGCCGCGGCTCCTTGCTTCACAGACTGTCGGGCGGACCATGAAGAACTATTTCGTCATGGCCGTTTACAAATTAGTATGCGGACGCAGCCCTGGGAAGAGTCCAGGGGGTCTGTCACAGAACATCCCGCTGAGCCGCGGAAGAGGGAGAGCTCGATGTCAGCAGCCGAGGGACCGCTCGTCGTCGGCGTGGACACGTCCACCCAGTCCACCAAGGCGCTCGTCGTCGACGCGGCCACCGGCCAGGTCGTCGCGAGCGGCCAGGCCCCCCACACGGTCTCCTCCGGGGCCGGCCGCGAGAGCGACCCGCGCCAGTGGTGGGACGCCCTGTGCGAGGCGCTGCGCCAGTGCGGCGACGCGGCGCACGAGGCAGCCGCCGTGTCGATCGGCGGTCAGCAGCACGGCCTGGTCACGCTGGACGAGCGGGGCGAACCGGTGCGCCCCGCCCTGCTGTGGAACGACGTGCGCTCGGCCCCCCAGGCCCGCCGTCTGATCGAGGAGCTCGGTGGCCCGAAGGCCTGGGCGGAGCGCACCGGCAGCGTCCCCGGCCCGTCGTTCACGGTCACCAAATGGGCGTGGCTGGCCGAGAACGAGCCGGAGGCGGTCCGCGCCACCCGGGCGGTGCGTCTGCCCCACGACTACCTCACCGAGCGTCTGACGGGACAGGGCACCACCGACCGCGGCGACGCCTCGGGCACGGGCTGGTGGGCGTCCGGGACGGAGGCGTACGACGAGGAGACCCTCGCGCACGTCGGGCTGGACCCCGCCATGCTGCCCCGCGTGGTGCGGCCGGGCGAGGTGGCGGGCACCGTGCGCGACAGCCACGACCTGCCGTTCTCCAAAGGCACCCTGGTCGCGCCGGGCACGGGCGACAACGCGGCGGCCGCGCTGGGCCTCGGGCTGCGGCCCGGCGCCCCCGTGCTCAGCCTCGGCACGTCGGGCACCGTGTACGCCGTCTCCTGGCGCCGCCCGGCCGACCCCACCGGCACCGTCGCGGGCTTCGCCGACGCCCACGGCGACTGGCTGCCACTGGCCTGCACCCTGAACTGCACCCTCGCCGTCGACCGCGTCGCCGCCCTGCTGGGCCTCGACCGCGAGGCAGTGGAACCGACCGGCGTCACTCTGCTCCCCTACCTGGACGGCGAGCGCACCCCGAACCTGCCCGGCGCATCGGGGCTGCTGCACGGCCTGCGTCACGACACGACCGCCGGCCAGCTCCTGCAGGCCGCCTACGACGGTGCCGTGCACTCCCTGCTCGGCGCGCTCGACCTCGTCCTCGACGCGGACGCGGACCGCTCCGTGCCGCTGCTGCTGATCGGTGGCGGCGCTCGCGGCCGGGCCTGGCAGGAGACCGTACGACGGCTGTCGGGCCGGGCGGTGCAGGTGCCCGAGGCCAAGGAGCTGGTCGCGCTGGGCGCCGCGGCGCAGGCGGCGGGGCTGCTGACCGGCGAGGACCCGGCCGCGGTCGCCCGGCGCTGGAACACGGCCGCGGGGCCGGTGCTCGATGCCGTGGAGCGGGACGACCAGACGCTGGAAAGGATCGCCGGGGTACTCTCCGACGCGGCCCCGCTGCTGGAGCGGAGCACCGAGAACGGCTGAGGACGGGGGCATGAGCGCACCGCTGCACGAGGTACACCCGGCCGGGCCCGGCCGGGCACTGCCGGACACCCAGCAGGGCATGCGCCGCCGCAACCTGGCCCGGGTGATGCACACCGTCAGCGCCGACGGCCCGCTCTCCCGCGCCACCGTGGCCTCCCGCATCGGACTGACCCGGGCGGCGGTGTCGAGCCTCGTCGACGAGCTCATACGCTCGGGCCTGCTCGAAGAGCTGGGCCCCGAGCGGCCCGGCCGGGTGGGCCGCCCCGGCTCGGCACTCGCCGTCAGCGCGCACGGCCCCGCCGGCATCGGCGCCGAGGTCGGTGTCGACCATCTCGCGGTGTGCGCGGTCGACCTGCGCGGACAGGTGCGGGCGAAGGCCGTCCGCCACGGCGCGAACCGCGGCCGCTCCCCCGAGCCGGTGATCGCGGAACTCACCGAACTGGTGCACCGGGTCGTCGCAGAGGCACAGGGCGAGAGGCTGTGGCCCGCGGGGCTCGCGGTGGCCGTGCCCGGCCTGGTGGCCCGCGACGCCCGCACCGTCGTCCGCGCCCCGAACCTGGAATGGCAGGACACCGACCTGGGCGCGCTGCTGCCGCCCGACTGGCCGCTGACCGTCGGAAACGAGGCAAACTTCGGCGCGCTCGCCGAACTCTGGCTCGGCGAGGGCACGCCGCGCGACTTCCTGCACGTGTCCGCGGAGATCGGCATCGGTGCCGCGGTCGTCGTGGCCGGCGGGTTGCTGCGCGGGACTCGTGGGTTCGCCGGCGAGCTGGGACACGTGCCGGTGCGTCCGGAAGGACCCCCCTGCCCCTGCGGCGGCCGGGGATGCCTGGAGCAGTACGCCGGTGAGGAGGCGGTGCTGCGGGCGGCGGGACTGGAACCCGGCGAGGATCGCGTCGGCCTGCTCGCGAACCGGGCCGCCGACGGTGACATCGAGGTACGGCGGGCCCTGCACGACGCCGGTGAGGCACTCGGCATAGCCCTGACGGGGGCGGTCAACCTGCTGGATCCCGAGGGCGTGGTGCTGGGCGGCGCGCTGGCCGGACTCGCGCCGTGGCTGCTGCCGTCGCTGGAGGCCGAGCTGGCCCGGCGCACCGCCGGCCCCGCCTGCCCGGTGACGGTGTCGGGCCTCGGTTCCGAGGGCCCGCTCCTGGGCGCCGCGCACTCGGTGGTACGGGCAGTCCTCGACGATCCGGCGGCGGTGGCGGAGCGGGCGTGACCCCGATCGCGCCGCTCGGAGGACTGGCCCGCGGTATCGCCCAGGCGCCGGACCACGGCTGAACCCGACCGCGGCACCGGGCCCGAACCACCGCACCGGCGGCGGTGGCGGAACGCGGTAGACCGACCGCGCCACCCCGTCCACGGCCCCGAACCACCGCGCCGAGGGTGCCGGATCACGCCCGCTTCACCCGTTCGAGTGGCCGAGTTATCCACATCCGCGGCGTCGTCCACCGAAGCACGCCATGCCCTTCTGCCCATCCCGAGTGCGCCGTACCGTGAATCACGCGAGGCGCAGCCGTCGGTGTCGAGGGCGTCGGGCAAGTCGGCGCGGGTTAAGGGGGATTCACTTGTCGGGGGAATCGGGGGCGGGGCTCAGGCGCGACGCGATCGGACTGCGCGAGGTGCTGTCCCAGAGCATCACGGCCATGGCCCCGGCCGCGGCGGTCGCTGCGTCCATTGCGTCCGGCGCGGCGTTCGCGGGAGGCAGTCTGCCCCTCGCGGTGCTGATCGCGCTGGTCGCCTGTCCGTTCACCGCTTCCCGCATGGCCGAGTTGGCCCGGGAACTCCCGGCGGCCGGCTCGGTGTCCACGTACGCGGCACAGGGGCTGCACCCCGTCGTCGGGTTCCTGGTGGGCTGGGGGTACGTCTTCGTGGAGGCGCTCGTCCCACCCCTGCCGCTTCTTCAGCTCGGCTTCACCACGGCGGGCACGCTGCACCAGGAGTGGTCCTCGTACCCGGCGGACCTGTGGTGGCCGTGGGCCCTCGCGGGAGGAGCGGTCATCACGGCCGCGGGCTTCGCCGTCCTCCACCCGCGGTACCGCTCCCCCGTCGCCGGCATCGCCGTACAGAGTGCCGTGGCGGTCGGTGCGGTGCTCGGACTGGGGCTCGGCTACGACCCGGTGACTGCCTTCCTGCTGCTCACCACGCTGATCGTGACCGTCGTGATCGGCGTGTACATCGTGGTGAACCTCGCCTGCGCGGGCTACTTCCTGCGTCGCGGGCGGGAATCGCTCAAGCCGGTGCGGCATCTGCTGCTGCCCGCGCTGGGTATCGCCGCGTTCGTTCCCGCGTTGCTGACCGCCGCCGGCCTGCCCGTCTTCGACTTCGTCACCCAACTGACCGCTCCGGTGTCCTACGGCGGACCGATAGTCGGCATATGGATGGCCGCGGGAATCGTGGTGCTGGTCGTACTGATGCGGCGCCATCCCGGGCGCATAGCCGAGACCGCCCGCGTCTACCTCGACGAACCCGCCCCCACCCATCCCGCCGATCCCGCCGATCCCGCGCAGAACGGAGCGACACACCGATGAGCGACGCCCGCATCCTCACCGTCCGGCCCCAACCGGGCGAGTACGCCTGGACGTTCGGCGGCGCACCGCCCGTGGCACGCGTGACGCCCGGCACGGTCCTCGACCTGTACACGGAGGACTGCTTCGCCGGGCGGGTTCGGTCCGAGAAGGACCTGGTGTCCGAGGTCTGCGAGTTCCCGTTCCTCAATCCGCAGACCGGACCGTTCCACGTGGAGGGCGCCGAGCCGGGAGACACCGTCGCCGTGCACTTCGTGTCGATCGAACCGGCGCGCGACTGGGCCGCGTCGACCACCGTGCCCCTGTTCGGCGCGCTCACCTCCACCCACGCCACGGCTACGCTGCAGCCGCCGCTGCCGGAGACCGTGTGGATCTGGCAGCTCGACCTCACCCGGCGCACGGCGCTGTTCCGGGCGCACGACAGCGACATCGAGGCCGAACTGCCCCTCGACCCCATGCACGGGACGGTGGGCGTCGCGCCCGCGAACCTGGAGGTCCGCTCCGCGCTGGTGCCCGACGCGCACGGCGGCAACATGGACACGCCGGAGATGCGGGCCGCCGTCACCTGCTATCTCGGGGTGAACGTGGAAGGGGCGCTGCTCAGTCTGGGCGACGGGCACGCCCGGCAGGGCGAGGGCGAGACCTGCGGGGTCGCCGTCGAGTGCGCCATGAACACCGTGGTGATCGTCGAGCTGCTCAAGGGAGTGGCCACGCCCTGGCCGCGCATCGAGTCGGACACGCACCTCATCTCGACCGGCTCGGCCCGCCCGCTCGAGGACGCGTTCCGGATCTCGCAGCTCGACCTGGTGCAGTGGCTGGTGCGCGACTACGGGTTCAGTGAGCTGGACGCGTACCAGTTCGCCACCCAGGCGGTGGAATCACCGCTGGCCAACGTGTGCGACACCAACTACACGTGTGTGGCCAAGATCCGCAAGCAGTGGCTGCCCGAGCGCGAGACTTACCGCGGGATGCACGCCCGGCTTCGCGAGACCGCCGCCGCGCTGCGGCGCTGAGCGGGCCCACCCCGTCCCCCCACACGAAAGGTACGGCTCGATGGAGCGAGCAAGACCCGGCATCTCCAGAAGACGGTTCCTCAAGGGGGCCGCGCTGGCCGCCGTTCCGTACGTGCTGCTGCCCGACGCGCGGGCCGACGCCGACGTACAGGCCGTCGACTACCCGACAGCGGAATGGCAGCCCGCGACGACCTCCAACTACACGGCGTCCAACCGGCCGACGTCCTATCCGCTCGACTACGTGATCATCCACGTCACCCAGGAGACCTACGCGGACACCCTCGCCATCTTCCAGAACTCCACGAAGGCGGTGTCCGCTCACTACCTGGTGCGCTCGGCGGACGGGCACGTGGCGCAGTGCGTCCGGGAGAAGGACGTCGCCTGGCACGCGGGCAACTGGGACTACAACACCCGCAGCATCGGCATCGAGCACGAGGGCTGGGTGGACAAACCCACCTATTTCACCGATGCCCTGTACGAGCAGTCGGCCAAGCTGACGGCGGCGGTCTGCGCCAAATACGGTATCCCGAAGGACCGGGCGCACATCATCGGCCACTACGAGGTTCCCGGCACGGACCACACCGACCCCGGGCCCGACTGGGACTGGACGCGTTTTATAAGGATGGTCAACTTCGCGTGATCCGGCGGGATGGCGCACCTTTCGGCTGGCTCGACGCACGAGGGACCTGTTCGCTTGATGCACGAGGGATCGGCGCGCCGTCCGGGTGATCGTGGTCGAAACGGTTGTCGGGACGCGTACCCCGAGTGACGATGTCCCCAGCCGCATCGTTTTCCGGGGAGGCCGAGTTGACCGATCCGTGGGTGGCCCTGGAGCCGGGGGCCGACCTCACCGAGCGCACACGGATGCTGCGCCGGGCGCACGAGACGTTCACCGAGGCGGGCACCGTGACCCGCCCGGTGCGTTCCGTCGTGGCCGAGTCGTGGCGGCGTTCGGCGCGGGCCGGTGTGGGACCCGACGGACTGGCGGACGTGGACCTGATGGACGGCGACCTCGGCGCCTACCGGGCCGAGCATCCGCTGGCGCGGGTGATGCCGCTGTTCCGGGAGCTGATGGGGACGTTCGCCGCCGACGGCGAGCATCTGCTGGCGGTGTGCGACGCACACGGCAGGCTGCTGTGGGTCGAGGGCCATCCGACGACCCGGCGGCACGCGGGACGGATGAACTTCGTACCGGGCGCCCGGTGGGCGGAGAACGCGATGGGGACGAACGCGCCGGGGACCGCGGTCGCCGTGGACCGGCCGGTGCAGGTGTTCGCGGCCGAGCACTTCATCCGGCGGGTACAGCCCTGGACCTGCGCGGCGGCACCGGTGCACGATCCGCGGACCGGGCGGGTGCTCGGCGCCGTGGACATCACCGGTGGCGACGGGCTGGCGCATCCGCACAGCCTGGGCTTCGTGCAGGCCGTGGCGCGGGCCGCCGAATCGCAGCTGGCGCTGCTCGTGCCGGAGCGTCCCGGCACCGACACGCCCGAGCTGACCGTGCTGGGCCGGGACGAGGCCCAGTTCCGCATCGACGGGCGCAGGATCCGGCTCAGCCGCCGGCACAGCGAGATCCTCGTGCTGCTGGCGCGACGCCCGGAGGGGCTGACCGGCGACGAGCTGTTGTGCGCGCTGTACGAGGACGAGTCGGTGACGCCGGTGACGTTGCGTGCCGAACTGGCCCGGCTGCGCAGGGTCCTGGGACCGGGGCTGCTGGCCTCGCGGCCCTACCGGCTGACGGTACCGGTGGAGTGCGACGTCGCCGTGGTCGAGCGACGGCTGGAGACAGGGGCGGTCACGGCGGCCGCGAGGGCGTACGCGGGACCGCTGCTGCCCGGTTCGCACGCCCCGGCGGTGGTGCGGCTCAGGCAGCGCCTCGCCGACGGCCTGCGCACGGCGCTGATCGCCCGCCGTGACCCGGACCTCCTCGCGGACTGGGCGCACGCGCCCTGGGGCGAGGACGACCTCGACGTGTGGCGGGCGCTCGCCGCGGTACGCCCGACGCCGGCGGTACGGTCGCGGCTGACGGCACTGGAGACGGAACTGGCGGCACCGACGGCGCGCCCGCGCTGACCGACGAGCTCCCCGGCCGCGACCCCCGTTCGACCGACCGGCAACGTGGTTGCAACGTCCCCGTCCCTAGCCTCCGCAGGAAAGCTGCCCAACGGCGGGCAGCGCTTCTGAAGGAGCACCAGCATGACCCGTTACGCGGCGCCCGGCACCGAGGGCGCGATCGTCTCCTACCAGGCGCGCTACGACCACTTCATCGGGGGCGAGTACGTGCCGCCGGCCCGGGGGCAGTACTTCGAGAACGCGTCCCCGGTGAACGGGCAGCCGTTCACCGAGATCGCGCGCGGCACCGCGGAGGACGTGGAACGGGCGCTCGACGCGGCGCACGCGGCGGCTCCGGCGTGGGGACGTACGTCGATGACTCAGCGCTCCGACGTTCTGCTGAAGATCGCCGACCGTATGGAGGCCAACCTCGAGAGGCTCGCGGTCGCCGAGAGCTGGGAGAACGGCAAGCCGATCCGGGAGACGCTGGCCGCCGACATCCCGCTCGCCATCGACCACTTCCGCTACTTCGCGGGCGCGATCCGGGCGCAGGAGGGTTCGCTCGGCGAGGTCGACGAGGACACGGTGGCGTACCACTTCCACGAGCCGCTCGGGGTGGTCGCGCAGATCATCCCGTGGAACTTCCCCATCCTGATGGCGACCTGGAAGCTGGCGCCGGCGCTGGCCGCGGGCAACGCGGTCGTGCTGAAGCCGGCCGAGCAGACGCCGGCGTCCATCCACTACTGGCTGAGCCTGGTCGCCGATCTGCTTCCACCGGGCGTGATCAACATCGTCAACGGTTTCGGCGTGGAGGCGGGCAAGCCGCTGGCGTCCAGCCCGCGGGTGGCGAAGGTGGCGTTCACCGGGGAGACCACGACCGGCCGTCTGATCATGCAGTACGCGTCGGAGAACATCACCCCGGTCACCCTGGAACTGGGCGGCAAGTCCCCGAACATCTTCTTCGAGGACGTCACCGCGGTCGACGACGTCTTCCGGGACAAGGCGCTCGAGGGCTTCACGATGTTCGCGCTCAACCAGGGCGAGGTGTGCACCTGCCCGTCCCGGGCGCTGGTGCAGCGCGGCCACTACGCCGAGTTCATGGAGGCGGCGGTCGCCCGGACCGAGCAGATCAAGACGGGCCACCCGCTGGACACGGACACGATGATCGGCGCGCAGGCCTCCAACGACCAGCTGGAGAAGATCCTCTCCTACCTGGACATCGGCCGGCAGGAGGGCGCGAAGATCCTCACCGGTGGCGAACGCATCGAGTACGACGGTGAGTTGAAGGGCGGTTACTACGTCCAGCCGACGATCTTCGAGGGCGACAACCGGATGCGGATCTTCCAGGAGGAGATCTTCGGGCCGGTCGTGTCCGTGACCTCGTTCGACGACTTCGACGACGCCATCAAGATCGCCAACGACACGCTGTACGGGCTCGGTGCGGGTGTGTGGACGCGTGACATCAACACGGCGTACCGGGCGGGCCGTGCGATCCAGGCGGGCCGCGTCTGGACGAACTGCTACCACGCCTACCCGGCGCACGCGGCGTTCGGCGGCTACAAGGGTTCGGGCATCGGCCGCGAGACGCACAAGATGATGCTGGAGCACTACCAGCAGACGAAGAACCTGCTGGTGTCGTACTCGCCGAAGAAGCTCGGCTTCTTCTAGATCTTCTAGCCGCAGCCGCAGCCGTCACGGCAGCCACAGCCGTACTCACCAGGCGCCTGACCCGGTCGATCGCCGATCACCGGGTCAGGCGCCCTGCAGCTTCACGGCCACGGCGTCGAGGACCCAGTCCAGGCCGGTCGTGAAGGTGGTCTCGGCGTCCACGTCCGTGCCGTCGTGCACGGCCCTGCTCAGTGCCGGGAAGCGGCCCGTGGCCAGCATCCGCGTCACATGGGGGCCCGAGGCGCGCTGCCATTCCCGTTTCGACAGGCCCGTGGCCCGCTCGGCACGGATGTTCGCGATCTCGCGCCGGATCGCGCCGGTGAAATAGGCGCCGACGGTCTCGACGGCGCGCATGACCGTGTCGATGTCGGCGAGACCGTCGAGGGCGGCCAGGGTGGCCTCGGTCACGGCGAGCCCGTTGGGGCCCAGGCTCGGGCGGCCGCCGAGCAGGTCGGCCAGCCATTCGTGCCGGAGGGCGGCCCGCCTGGTGCGGTGGGCGAGGGTGCTCAACGCCTCCCGCCAGTCACCGGGCGGTTCCTCGGGGAGGATCCCGGCCTGGACCTCGTCGACCATGAGGTCGAACAGCTCCTGCTTGGTGGAGATGTAGCCGTAGAGCCGCATCGGTCCGGCGTTGAGCCGGGCGGCGACCTTGCGCAAGGACACCGCCTCCAGGCCGCCCTCGTCGGCCAGCGCGACGGCGGCGGCGACGATCCGCTCCCGGTCGAGCGGCGCGGGGCGAGCCGGCGGTTCGGGCCGGTCCCACACAGTCATGATCACACCGTTCTGTTGCTTGCGGTGCATCGTAAGCGAGAAATACAGTGTATCGACATGAGACATCGTATCGCCGTAGTCGGGAGCGGTCCCGGGGGCCTCACCTTCGCCCGGGTGCTGCACCGCCACGGCCACCCCGTCACCGTCTTCGAACGCGACCCCTCCCCCGACGCCCGTCCACCCGGCGGCACACTGGACCTGCACGAAGGGCTCGGCCAGCTCGCGATGGACAAGGCGGGGCTGCTCACGGAGTTCCTGGCGCTGTCCCGTCCCGAGGGGCAGGCCATGCGCATCCTGGACACGGACGGCACGGTCCTGCGCGACTGGCGGCCGCGTCCGGACGAGCGGGCCAACCCCGAGATCGACCGCGGGCAGCTCCGTGACCTGCTGCTCGGCCCGCTCGACGTGCGGTGGGGGCGGGGCGTGAGGCAAGTGACGCCGGGGGCCGAGGACGGCGTACTGGTCCATTTCGCGGACGGGCGGCAGGAGACGTTCGACCTCGTGGTCGGCGCCGACGGCGCCTGGTCGCGGGTCCGGCCGGCGGTCTCGCCAAAGACGCCGCACTACACCGGCATCACCGCGATGGAGACCTCACTGGACGACGTCGACACCCGCCACCCCGATCTCGCCCGGTTGATCGGGGAGGGGTCCATGGCCGTGTACGGCGTGAACCGGACGCTCGTCGCCCAGCGCAACAGCGGCGGGCACGTCAAGGTGTACGCCCAGTTCCGCGCGCCGCTGGACTGGCACGCTCGCCTCGACCTTTCCGACGCCGAGGCGGTGCGATCGAGCCTGCTGACCCTGTACGAGGGCTGGGCTCCTGCCGTTCTCGAACTCCTGCGCCAGGGCGCCGCTTTCGCCCACCGCCCCCTGTACGTGCTGCCGGTCTCCCACACCTGGCCGCACGTCCCGGGGGTGACGCTGCTGGGCGACGCCGCGCATCTGATGCCCCCGCTGGGCGCGGGCGCGAACCTCGCGATGCTGGAGGGCGCCGAACTCGCGGAGGCCATCGCCACGGGCTCCGGACCCATAGGACTCACCGAGGCGGGCGCCACCGGGCCCGCCGATCTGGACGCGACCGTCCGTGCCTTCGAGGAACGGATGTGGGCCCGGGCCGAGAGGTGGGCGAAGATCACGACGGCCGGTCTGGAACGCCTGGTGAGCCCCGACCCCGCCGAAGCCCTCACCCTGTTCGAAGAGGTCCAGCCTTCCTGACCCACCGGGACGACGTGTCGGCACCCTTGACGCCACCTCTCTGACTGCGCAGACATGACTACGCAGTCAGACGGTGCGCGGGGTTAGACAGGCAGGGCCCTGTCGGGAGGCAGCATGACGCGAGGCACAGGGCGGAGCGGCGGCTCCGGCGGGCCGAACAGGCCCGAGCCCGTCGAGGGCGACTGGTCCGCCGCGTCCGGTTACGCGGCGGGACGCGAGTTCGCCCGGGATCCGGGCGTCACGGCGGTCTTCGCCGCCAACGACGACATGGCGATCGGCCTGATCCGCGCGCTGACGGAGGCCGGACGGCGGGTGCCGGAGGACGTCAGCGTCGTCGGATTCGACGACATCCCTGTCGCCGCCTATGTGACGCCTCCCCTGACCACGGTGCGGCAACCCTTCGACGCCGTGGCACAGGAAGGACTCAAGCGTCTGGTGCACGCCCTCGAGAACCCTCAGGCCGACCCGCTGCCGTCGGACGGCTCGCCGATCGACCTGATCGTCCGCGCGTCGACCGCACCGCCGAACGGACGTTGACCCCTCCTTCCTCGTCTCGGAGGTTCCCTTCATGGCGGTTCTGCCTGCACGCGTCCTGTTCGGTGCCGCGTACTACCACGAGTACCGACCCTCCTACGGCACCGCACGCCCCGCCGAACGCCTGAAGGCCGACCTCGATCTGATGGCCGAGGCCCGCTTCACCGTGATCAGGGTGGGCGAGTCGGTCTGGTCGACCTGGGAGCCGGAGAACGGACGGTTCGAACTCGACTGGCTGCGGCCGGTGTCGGACGTCGCGCACGAGCGCGGCATCTCCGTCGTCCTCGGCACGCCGACGTACGCCGTCCCGCCGTGGCCGGCCCGCCAGTACCCCGAGATCACCGGTGAACGGCGCACCGGCGAGCGCATCGGCTGGGGCGCCCGGCAGGAAGTGGACTCACCCACCCCGCGTTCCGCTTCCACGCCGAGCGGGTCGTCCGCGCGATCGTCGGCCGGTACGCGGACCGTCCCGCGGTCATCGGCTTCCAGGTGGACAACGAACCCGGCCCGGAACTCCTGCACGACCACGGCGTCTTCCAGCGTTTCCTGGACCATCTGCGGCACAAGTACGGCGACGTCGAGACCCTGAACCGCGAGTGGGGCCTGGTCTACTGGTCACATCGCCTGTCCACCTGGGCCGACCTGGCGAGTTCCCAAGGGTCCGCGCTGGGTAGGCACTCGTCGACCGGCCCGGCGCGGGGCCGACCCACCGGGCAGGGAGGCTCATGTACGCCGACAAGGGACGGCCTTCGCCGCACGCTCTCACCGGCGCCGGAGTCGTGGTGACCGATCCGGCCGGTCGCCTCCTGCTGGGCTGGTCGACCCGCGGGGTGTGGGAGCTGCCCGGCGGCAAGAACGAGCCGGGCGAGGACTTCCGCGACACGGCCGTGCGGGAGCTGGAGGAGGAGACAGGGCTGAAGGCCGACCGCGACGGGGTGCGGCTGCTGGCCCTGCTGATGGACAGCGTGGACGGGATGCCCCGCCTCACGGCCGCCGTCCACGTCACGGCGTACCAGGGCGAACCGTCCGTCACCGAACCGCACCTGGTCCAGCGCTGGGAGTGGCACGACGTCGACCGCCTTCCGGTCCTCACCGAACCCCTGTTCACACCGAGCGCGCACGTCATCGATGTCTTCCGGCCCGGCGTCCTGCGGGACCTGCCACCCGTTCACCGCTACCCGCTGTCCTCCGGCTGACGGGAGCGTGCCGGGGGCGGGTGCTCAGTCCTCGGCCGCCTGCTGGGTCCAGGTCCAGGCGTACTGCAGCCAGTCCGCCATGGTCACGGCGCCGAGTCCCGCGCAGACCAGCCGGGTGGCGCGGGGCACGACGGTGTACCCGCACACCAGCACGCCGGCCGCCCAGACGGATGTGCAGAACGGGCAGGTCACCAGATCGCCGACGGCGCGGTGCACGCCGTGGCCCCGCGGTTCGTCCATGACCTCCGGGCCCTCGCCCTCGCCGCTGCGGCGGGCGAACGGCGCCCGGACGAAGCTCGTGATCTCGTCCTTCGTCAACAGCCTGGACGCCTTGTACGTGGCCGCGCCCATGAGGGCGACGTCCCAGGGCGGGACTTCACGGGGCGGCCGGATCCCGCGCCGCCGTACGAACGCGGCGAAGGCGGTGACACCGGCCGTGAAGGCGGCGGCGAGGGTTGCGTACCCCGCGAGAGGGGTGCCCCCGTCGTCGTACTGCGCGGTCTGCCCGCTCATGGAACCTCCCTGGACCACCCGTGCTCCCTGCCTCGGGCGCGCCCCGGGTTCCCAGGTCGGTGCAGGTCACACGCGAGAGAGGAACACGGGCTCCCCACCCCCTCCTCCCCCGCGCGCTCCCGCCCCCGGAACCGCGCGGCGTGGGCCGGAAGATCAGCCCTCGCGCGCGGGTCGGCGCCCACGCAGGTCGGTTCGGGCGCGTTGCGCGCCGGGCCAGCTCCGCCCGCAGGGCCCGATCACCTCGGAGAAGCGCCCGGAGTCCGCCCACGGCACAGCACCCTGCGCGACTCCTGACCGCACCGGACCCCGGCACTGAGCGGCGCCCGTCGTCGCAGGCGCCGCCGGCGCGGTGACGCTGTCCTGGTGTCGTCTCAGCCGATCTCGACCAGGAGGTCGCCGCCCTCCACCTGCTGGATCCGGTTGATCGCCAGCCGGTTCACCCGGCCCGCCCGGGACGCGGTGATCGCGGCCTCCATCTTCATCGCCTCGATCGTGGCCACGGTCGCGCCCGCGTCGACCTCGTCGCCCTCGGCGACCGCGAGCGTGACCACACCGGCGAACGGCGCCGCCACGTGGCCGGGGTTGGACCGGTCGGCCTTCTCGGTGACCGGGACGTCGGAGGCGGCCGCCTTGTCGCGGACCTGGATGGGCCGCAGCTGGCCGTTCAGCGTGGACATCACGGTGCGCATGCCGCGCTCGTCGGCCTCCCCGACGGCCTCCAGCTCGATGAGCAGCCGGACGCCGGGTTCGAGGTCTACGGCGTATTCCTTGCCCGGGCGCAGACCGTAGAAGAAGTCCTTGCTGTCCAGGACACTGGTGTCGCCGTAGGTCTGGCGGTGGCTGTCGAACTCGCGCGTAGGGCCGGGGAAGAGAAGCCGGTTGAGGGTCGCGCGGGGCTCCTTGGCCAGGCCTTCGCGGTCCTCCGGCGTCAGCTCCTGCACCGGCCGGGGCTCCGCACGGCCCTCCAGCGCCCGGCTGCGGAAGGGCTCCGGCCAGCCACCGGGTGGGGTGCCCAGCTCGCCGCGCAGGAAGCCGATCACCGAGTCGGGGATGTCGAACCTGTTCGGCGTCGCCTCGAAGTCCTCCGGGGTGACGTCGGCGCCGACGAGGTGCAGGGCGAGGTCGCCGACCACCTTGGACGACGGGGTGACCTTGACCAGCCGGCCGAGCATGCGGTCGGCGGCCGCGTACATCGACTCGATCTCCTCGAAGCGGTCGCCGAGGCCGAGCGCGACGGCCTGGGTGCGCAGGTTGGAGAGCTGCCCGCCGGGGATCTCGTGGTGGTAGACGCGTCCGGTCGGGGAGGCGAGGCCCGCCTCGAAGGGGGCGTAGATCTTGCGGACGCTCTCCCAGTACGGCTCCAGGTCGCCGACGGCCTGGAGGTCGAGCCCGGTGGGCCGCTCGGAGTGGTCGGTGGCGGCGACGATCGCCGACAGCGACGGCTGGGAGGTGGTGCCCGCCATGGAGGCGACCGCTCCGTCCACCGCGTCCGCGCCGGCCTGGATCGCGGCGAGGTAGGTGGCGAGCTGGCCGCCCGCCGTGTCGTGGGTGTGCAGGTGGACCGGCAGGTCGAACTCGCGGCGCAGCGCGGAGACCAGCTTCGCGGCGGCCGGAGCGCGCAGCAGACCGGCCATGTCCTTGATCGCCAGCACGTGCGCGCCGGCCGCGACGATCTGCTCGGCCAGCCGCAGGTAGTAGTCCAGCGTGTACAGGCGCTCGTTCGGGTCGGACAGGTCCGAGGTGTAGCAGAGGGCGACCTCGGCGACCGCGGTGCCCGTCTCCCGCACGGCGTCGATGGCGGGGCGCATCTGGCCGACGTCGTTGAGGGCGTCGAAGATGCGGAAGATGTCGATGCCGGTGGCGGCGGCCTCGTGCACGAAGGCGTCGGTGACCTCCGTCGGGTACGGGGTGTAGCCGACCGTGTTGCGGCCGCGCAGCAGCATCTGCAGGCAGAGGTTGGGGACGGCCTCGCGCAGGGCGGCCAGCCGCTCCCAGGGGTCCTCGGCGAGGAAGCGCAGGGCGACGTCGTACGTCGCTCCGCCCCAGCACTCCAGGGAGAGCAGCTCGGGCAGCGTGCGGGCCACCACCGGCGCGACGGCCAGCAGGTCCTTGGTGCGCACCCGGGTGGCGAGCAGCGACTGGTGGGCGTCGCGGAAGGTGGTGTCGGTGATGCCGATGGTCGGCGACTCGCGCAGGGCGCGGGCGAAGCCCTCGGGGCCGAGCTCGACGAGCCGTTGGCGGGAGCCCGCCGGGGGCTCACCGGCCGGCAGCGGGGGCAGCTTGGTGTCCGGGTCGATCAGCTCGGGCCGCTCGCCGTGCGGCTTGTTGACCGTGACGTCGGCGAGGTAGGTGAGCAGCTTGGTGCCGCGGTCGGCCGAGGAACGGGCGGTCAGCAGGTGCGGGCGCTCCTCGATGAACGACGTCGTCACCCGCCCGGCCTGGAAGTCCGGGTCGTCCAGCACGGCTTGCAGGAAGGGGATGTTGGTGGCGACGCCACGGATGCGGAACTCGGCGACGGCGCGCCGGGACCGGCCGATCGCGGCCTTGAAGTCCCGTCCGCGGCAGGTGAGTTTGACCAGCATCGAGTCGAAGTGCGCGCTGATCTCCGTCCCGGCGTGGGTGGTTCCGCCGTCCAGGCGGATGCCGGAGCCGCCGGGCGAGCGGTAGGCGCTGATGCGGCCGGTGTCGGGGCGGAAGCCGTTGGCGGGGTCCTCGGTGGTGATACGGCACTGCAGGGCCGCGCCGTGCAACTTGACCGTGTCCTGGGAGAGGCCGAGGTCGGCGAGGGTCTGGCCGGAGGCGATGCGCAGCTGGGCCTGGACGAGGTCGACGTCGGTGACCTCCTCGGTGACCGTGTGCTCGACCTGGATGCGTGGGTTCATCTCGATGAAGACGTGGTTGCCGTCACGGTCGAGGAGGAACTCGACCGTGCCCGCGTTGCGGTAGCCGATCTCGCGCGCGAAGCGGACCGCGTCGGCGCAGATCCGGTCCCGCAGCTCCGGGTCGAGGTTGGGCGCGGGCGCCATCTCGATGACCTTCTGGTGGCGGCGCTGGAGGGAGCAGTCGCGTTCGAAGAGGTGGATCACGTCGCCCGCGCCGTCGGCGAGGATCTGCACCTCGATGTGGCGGGGGTCGACGACGGCCTTCTCCAGGAAGACGGTCGGGTCGCCGAAGGCGGAGGCTGCCTCGCGGGACGCGGCCTCGATGGACTCGCGCAGTGCGGCCGGGTCCTCGACGCGGCGCATGCCGCGCCCGCCGCCGCCCGCGACCGCCTTCACGAACACCGGGAAGCCGATCTCCTCGGCGGCGCGCACGAGGTCGTCGACGTCGGTGGAGGGCTGGGAGGAGCCGAGAACCGGCACGCCGGCCGCGCGGGCGGCGGCCACGGCGCGGGCCTTGTTGCCGGTGAGCTCCAGCGTCTGCGCGCTCGGCCCGACGAAGGTGATGCCGGCCTCCTCGCAGGCCTTGGCGAGCTCGGGGTTCTCCGACAGGAAGCCGTAGCCGGGGTAGACGGCGTCCGCGCCGGCCCGGCGGGCGGCGCGGACGATCTCCTCGACCGACAGGTAGGCGCGCACGGGGTGGCCCGGCTGGCCGATCTCGTAGGCCTCGTCGGCCTTGAGCCGGTGCAACGAGTTGCGGTCCTCGTGCGGGAAGACGGCGACCGTCCGCGCGCCCAGCTCATAGCCGGCGCGGAACGCCCTGATCGCGATCTCACCACGGTTGGCGACCAGCACCTTGCGGAACATCACCGCTCCCTTCAGCCTGCCGACGAACGTCCCCCATGGTGTCGGTGCCATGCGCCCGTGGCCATGTGACCCGGGCCACTCAGGGAGTGATTTTCGTGGCCGCCTTGTTGATCGCCTCACGGATGCGGGCGTAGGTGCCGCAGCGGCAGACGTTCTCGATGCCGTCGATGTCTTCGTCGGTGGGGTGGCGCGTCTTCTTCAGCAGGGCGACGGCGGCCATGATCTGCCCGGGCTGGCAGAAGCCGCACTGGGAGACGTCGCAGTCGAGCCAGGCCTGCTGCACGGGGTGCAGGGTGTCGCCGTCGGCCAGGCCTTCGATGGTGGTGACCTCGCGGTCCGCGCAGTCCTTGACCTTGACGACGCAGGGCTGGATCTCCTCGCCGTCGAGATGGCTGGTGCAGGCCCGGCAGACGCCGACACCGCAGCCGTACTTGGGGCCGGTGACGTGCAGCAGGTCGCGCAGCACCCACAGCAGCGGCATGTCGGCCGGGGCCTCGACGGTGACCTTCTCGCCGTTGAGGACGAAGGAGTAGGACGGCATCGGCACCTTCTCGAAAGGGTCTCAGAAGTTCAGCGGGAAGCGGCGGGGCCTGGTGCCGGTCGCCCGGGCGTAGGCGTTGGCGACGGCCCCGGAGGCGGCGGGCACGCCGAGTTCGCCCGCGCCGCCGGGCTCGGCGGTGGACGGCATGATGTGCGCCTCGAAGTGCAGGGGGGCGTTGCGCTGGCGGGCCCAGTGGAAGTCGGCGAAGCTGCCTTCGCGGACGGCGCCCCGGTCGATGTGCAGCCCGGCGCTCAGCACCGTGGAGATCCCGTCGACGGCGGTGCCCATGAGCTGGGCCTCAAGGCCGCGCGGGTTGACGGCGGTGCCGACGTCGGCGGCCATCACCACCTTGACGACCCTCGGTTTCCCCGGGTCGGTGGCGTCGATCTCGGCGAGGCAGGCCACGCAGGACCCGTACTCCTCGTGGACGGCGACGCCCTGCCCGTGTCCGGCGGGCAGCGGCGCGTTCCAGCTCCCGGCCTCGGCGACCTTGTCGAGCACGGCCCGCACCGCCTTGCTCCGCAGGGTCGTACGGCGGAAGGCGACCGGGTCGACGCCCAGGCTCCCGGCGATCTCGTCGACGAGGATCTCCTCCGCGGTGCGCATCGTCCCGGAGTCCACCGAACGCCAGGCACCCACCGGAATCGCGAGTTCGACGCCACCCGAATCCCCGGACAGGCGGCCGAAGTTGTACAGCCCGGAGTCGCTGGGGGCGGGGCGGGCCGCCGGCCGGACGAAGAGCGCCTGCTGGGCGCCGCCCTTCCTGCCGTAGGACTCGTCGACGGAGGCCATGGCGTGGGCGAAGGCGACGACCCGGCCGTCCTTGTGGCTGGCGCGGACGCGGTGGTGGGTGGCCGGGCGCATCCGGCCGTGGCGGGTGTCGTCGTTGCGGCTCCACATGAGCTTGACCGGCCGGCCGGCCGCCTTGGAGATCAGGGCGGCCTCGACGGCGGCCTCATGCGTCAGGCGCCGCCCGAAGGAGCCTCCGCCGCGCATGACGTGGACCGTGACCGCCGAGGCCGGAAGGCCGACCGCGGAGGCGATGTCGTCGCGGGCGGACATGGGGCCCTGGGCGGAGAACCACATCTCGGCCCGGTGGGCGCGCACGTCCGCGATGGCGGTCAGGACCTCCATCGGGGCGTGGCTGACGAAGGCGAACTCGAACTCGCCCTCGACCTGCTTCGACCCGCGCGGCGGCGTGCCCAGCTTCGGGACGGCGGCCTTGAGCCGGGCGCGGATGCCGGCGTCGGACAGCGAGCCCAGCGGGCCCGGCGCCCACTTGATCCTCAGGGCGTCGCGGCCCTGGAAGGCGTGGTGGAAGGTCTCGGCCACGACGGCGATCCCGCCGGGGACCCGTACGACCGCGTGGACCCCCGGCAGGGCGCGGGCGGCCCGGTCGTCGACGGTGACCACCTTCCCCCCGAACGTCGGCGGCCTGGCGACCACCGTCGGCTTCGCCCCGGCCACGTGCAGGTCGCCGGCGTAGGTGGCCTTGCCGGTGACGATGTCGCGGCCGTCGACGCGGTTCGTGGGCCGGCCGATCAGCTGGTGCCGGGAGGCCGGCTTGGGCCGGTCGGACACCGCGGTGCGGCGCACCCGGGCGGCGGACGCGCTCAGCGAGCCGAAGGTGGCGGTGCGCCCGTCCGGGGCGATGACCTTGGTGTCCTCGGTGCGCAGGCTCCAGGCGGGGACGCGCCAGCGGCGGGCGGCCGCGGTCACCAGGCGCGCGCGTGCCGTGGCCGCCAGCCGGCGGGCCGGGTCGTACAGCGAGCGGACGGAGTCCGAGCCGCCCGTGTTCTGGTTGCCCTTGGTCCGCGCGTCCGCGAGGGGGATGTCGACGTCGGCGAGGCGGGCGTCCAACTCCTCGGCGATCATCATGGCGACGGCGGTCGTGATGCCCTGGCCGACCTCGACCCGGGGCAGTCGTACGACCACCTTGTTCTCCCGGGTGACCTCCAGGACCAGCATCTCGTCGTCGGTACCGGTCACCACCGTGTCGGCCGGCGCGCGGGCGGGTTCGGACCCCTGGGCCGTCGAGGTGTCGCAGCCGAGCGGGGCGGCCACGACGAGGCCGGCCGTGGACAGGGAGTACACCATGAACCGGCGGCGGGAGACCGTGCGCGGTCCGGCGGTGGAGGCGTCGATGCCGTCCAACAGACACTCCTCGATCGGGTCGGCCACTGCGTCAACCGATAGGAGGGGCCGGCCGCCCTGTGGGTTCCCTTCCCGCCACCGGCGACTCTGTGGCCTCTGCTGGCCCACGGGATACTGGCCGATCATGACGACCGACGAATCCCGCGTCCGGCGGCGCGCCGACCACGATCTCGACGCCTGTGTGGCGGCTCTCGCCGCCGTGCACCGGCACAGCGGCTACCCGGTCAACTGGCCGCCGGACCCCGCTCGCTGGCTCACCCCGCGTTCGATGGAGGCCGCCTGGGTGGCCGAACTCGACGGCCGTGTCGTCGGGCACGTGGAGCTGTCTCGGCCCGACGGCGGCGATGTGGCGCCCGGCCTGTGGAGCGCCCGCGCCGGGGTCGGTGTGGCCGACACCGCCGTGGTGGGGCGCCTGTTCGTGTCGCCCGCCGCGCACGGGCACGGTCTCGGCGCCGAACTGATGGCCCGGGCGGTCGCGGAGGCGCGGGCGCGCGGTCTGCATCCGGTGCTCGACGTCGTCGTCTCCAACACGGCGGCGACGGCCCTGTACGAGCGGCTCGGCTGGGAGCTGCTGGCCGTGGTGGAGCGGCGCTGGGCGCCGGACCAGCTGGTGTCCCTGGGGTGTTGGGCCGCTCCCTAGCCACTGCCGCGGCCCCTGCTGCCGCGCAACCCTCTCGCAACCTTGCCCGTGGTGTTCTGGCCGGCATGGACGAGGAGATCCCGCGCGTCGAACTCACCCCGGCCGCCGCCGACCTGCTGCGTGCCCTGCGGGCCACGCACGGTCCGCTGATGTTCCATCAGTCCGGCGGCTGCTGCGACGGCAGCGCGCCCATGTGCTACCCGGAGGGCGAGTTCCGCACCGGTGACTCCGACGTGCTGCTGGCGGAGCTGGAGGTGGAGGGGGTGCCGGAGCCGGTGTCGTTCTGGATGTCCCGCGGCCAGTACGCGGCCTGGAGCCACACCCGGCTGATCGTGGACGTCGTCACCGGCCGCGGCAGCGGTTTCTCGCTGGAGGCACCCGAGGGGGTGCGTTTTCTCACCCGTTCTCGCGTAGTCGACGCGTAGTCGCTGCGCGGACCACCGCGGTCTGCTGCACTTCCCCTGAGCGTTCGAAGAGTTGACGAGACCTCAGGGGGCACAGTGACGCGCCGTCAGAAGCTTTCCAGAGCAGGCAGATCCGTACTCTCGTTCGTCACGGCATTCGGCGCGCTGGCCGGTGCGGCCCTGGTGGGGGCGGCACCGGCCGGCGCCGCGTCCGGCGCCACCGCGATCGCGCCGGGCGTCACCTACCGGCAGTTCGACCTCAGGGGGCGCAAGGGGCCGGCCCACGCGCACCTGCTCACCGTCGACCTGCGCGATCCGCGCGTACGGCTCGGCCTGCTGTATCCGGGGGCGGTCGCCGCCCGGGCCACGGTCTCGCGGCTGGCCGACGCGCAGGGCGCCGTCGCGGGCGTCAACGGCGACTTCTTCAACATCTCGGAGACCCAGCACCCGGGTGTCGAGGCGACCGGCGCCACCGACGGACCCGCGATCGCCGCGGGGCACGTCCTGAAGGGGGCGGTGCCCGACGGTCAGCGCTTCGGCCCCGCCCTGCCGCCCGGCACCAGCACCGAGGACGTGTTCGGCGTGGGCGTCGACCGCAGGGCCCGGCTGGACGGCCTCGCCCTGGAGGGCACGATCCGCACCCCGGCCGGACGCCTGCCGCTGCGCGGACTCAACCAGTTCGCGCTGCCCGAGAACTCGATCGGCGCGTTCACCTCGGACTGGGGGGCGGCCTCCCGGGTCCGCGCGACCTGCGGCACGGACACCGACCGGGGCGCCGCGTGCAGCACGGACACCTACGAGGTCACCGTCCGCCGCGGCCGGGTCGTGGCGGCGGCCGACACCCCGGGGCAGGGGCCCGTCGCCGCGGGCACCACGGTGCTCGTCGGCCGCGAGGAGGGCGCCCGGCAGCTGCGGAAACTCGCCGAGGGCGAGCCGGTGAAGGTGACGCATCGCCTGGTCGCGACCCGCTCCAAGGTCGCCTACCGCTTCGCCCTCGGCGGCTATCCCGTGCTCCGGCGCGGACAGCCGCTGCCCGGACTGGACGGCACCACCTCGGCCGTCCGCACGGCCGTCGGCATCACGGACGGCGGCAGGCGGCTGCTGCTGTTCGCACTGGACGGCGCGCCCGACTACCGCAAGGGTCTGACCATCGCCGAAGTCGCGGAGGAAATGCGCGAGTTGGGGGCGAGCGATGCCTTCAGTCTGGACGGCGGCGGTTCCACCACGCTGGTCGCGCGTGCTCCGGGCGCGAGCACGGTGACCGTGCGCAACCATCCCTCGGGCGACGCGGAACGCCCGGTGCCGAACGGCATCGGGGTGTTCACGACGCCCTGACCGCGGGCCGGCTCAGGGCCGCAGGCTGCCGAGGATGCCGGCGGTCGCCGTGACGCCGCTGTGGATCGTGGGCGCCACGCTCGTGCCGGCGAGGAAGAACCCGAGCAGCGCGCAGACCAGGGCATGGGAGAACTTCAGCCCGCCGCTGCGCAGGAAGATCACCGCCAGGATCAGGAGCAGCAGCACCACAGAGATGGAAATCGCCATCGTCAACCTCCTCCGCCACGCCCGTTTCGCGGCGTTAGGCCGCAAGTGTGGCGTAGCGGAGGGCCGGTCGGCACGGCTGACCTGTCCGCCGAACGTGTGGTTCTACGCCGTCCGGTGGGCGTCGAGGAAGGATTCGAGGCCGGCGAGGTCGTCGGTGTTGAGGTAGTCGACGCCGGCGTCCAGCAGTTCGGACCACAGCGCGTCACGGGCGGGCCCGGGCAGGTCCGGGGTGTTCCAGAAGCGGACTTTCTGTCCGGCCGCGTGGGCCTGGGCGAGGAGGGCGCGCAGCTTCTGCCGCTCGGCGTCGGGGAAGGCGCCCGCGCCGAGCCAGGTGAAGTTGAGCTGCCAGTTGTCGCTGATCAGCGGGATGAAGGAGGCGGGCGCGGCGGTGCCGAGGTCGGTGAGCCGGCCGTCGTAGAAGGCGCGGCGCACGCTCTGCGCCTCCATCGGGATACGGGCGGCCCGGTCGCCGGAGATGACGTTGGTGACCGCTCCGGGGTACACGCGGCCGTGGGCGCAGGTCGTGAACAGGTGCCGGTAGCGCCGCAGGTGACGGTCGAGTTCGAGGTAGGTCGAGGAGCCCTCGGTCTTGATGTCGATCAGCAGCTGCAGCGGCTTGCGGTAACCGCGGTACACGGAGCCGTGGTTGGCCTTGACGAGGGCGGCCAGCGGGTCGAGGTAGAGCGATTCCAGGGTGCGGGTCGGGTCGAGGTCGCTCTCGGTGTGGCCGATCAGGAGCTGGTCGTCGACGAGGAAGATGTCGGCCTCGACGCTGCCGAAGCGGTGGTCGAGGGCGTCGAAGAGGGGGCGGGGGTGCTCGTAGTCGTTGTGGGCGTGGGCGCGCCACAACGGGGCTTTGCGGTGCCGCCGTTGGGCGGCGAAGGCGCTGCCGGCGGGCGGGGCGAGGACGGCGGCGAGCGTGGCGCCGAAGGCGGTGAGGGCTCTGCGGCGGGTGACGAGGGCCATGGTCTGCCTCCCTGTGGGGCGGGTCGGAACCACAGGGAGTATGGGGCCGCCGAAGCCCCAAAGTATCTGTACGTGCCAGGAGTTGGCCGGACCGCCGCCGTCCGTTCACTCCTTGTGCCGAGCCGCACGAAGAAGCCCGCCCCAGGTGGGGCGGGCTTCACCGGCGGATGCTCAAGGGGCCTGCAGGTCGACGAGTTCGGCCACCTCGGAGCGGTGCGCGCCCGACGTGCCGTAGGCGATCGAGTCGGCCTTGGCGCGCTTGAGGTACAGGTGGATCGGATGCTCCCAGGTCATGCCGATGCCGGCGTGCAGTTGCAGCGCCTCCTCGGCGGCGTGCACGGCGACGGGCGCCGCGTAGGCCTGGGCGACCGCGACGGCCAGGTCGACGTCCTCGCCGGTCGCGAGCGCGTCGGCGGCGTTGCGGGCGGCGGCACGGAGGTTGACGACCTCCAGCCACAGCTGGGCGAGCCGGTGCTTGAGCGCCTGGAAGCCGCCGACGGGACGGTTGAACTGCTTGCGCTCCTTCAAATAGCGCACGGTCTCGGTCAACGCCCATTCCGCCAGGCCGAGTTGTTCGGAGGCGAGCAGTCCGGCGCCGGCACGCAGGGCCCGTCGGACGGCCGGCTCGGCGTCCCCGAGGCGGCGGCCGGGGGCGCCGGCGAGGACGACGCCGGCCAGCGGCCGGGTGAGGTCGAGGGAGACCTGCGGGGTGACGGTGGCGTCGGACCCCTGCACGGCGTACAGGCCGCCGTCCTCGGCCGGCACGAGCAGCACGTCGGCCGCCGCCGCGTCCGCGATGCCGGTCAGCTCCCCGTGCAGTGTGCCGTTCTCCAGCCGTGCGACGGCGAAGGCGGTGCCCGGGGCGCGGTGCAGCCCGACCGCGAGGGCCGCCACGGTCCGCCCGGAGGCCAGTCGGCCGAGCAGTTCCTCGTCCCCGCACTCCAGCAGGGCCTCGGTGGCGACGACCGCGCTGGTGAGGTAGGGCACGGGGGCGACGGCCCGCCCCAACTCCTCCAGCACGACCGCCACTTCGCGGTGGCCGGCTCCCTGCCCGCCCTGAGCCTCGGGCACCAGCAGGCCGGCGAGGCCCATGCCGTCGGCGAGCGCCTTCCAGGCGGAGAGGTCGTGCGGGGCGTCGGACTCGGTGCGCGCGATGACGCCGGGCGCGTCGCAGTGGTCGGCGAGCAGGTCCCGTACGGCGGCCCGGAGCGCCTCTTCCTCCTCCGAGTACAGCAGGTCGGTCATCGGGCCAGGTCCTTCCAGGCGACGTCCTTGTCGGTGCGCGGCTCGGCGGGCAGGCCCAGGACGCGCTCGGCGACGATGTTCAGCAGGACCTCGCTGGTCCCGCCCTCGATGCTGTTGCCCTTGGAGCGCAGGTAGCGGTAGCCGGCGTCGCGGCCGGTGAAGTCCACCAGTTCGGGCCTGCGCATGGTCCAGTCGTCGTACAACAGGCCCTCTTCGCCGCGCAGTTCCACCTCCAGGCCGCTGATCTCCTGGTTGAGGCGGGCGAAGGCGAGCTTCATGCCGGCGCCCTCCGGGCCGGGCTGGCCGGCGACGAGCTGCTGGCGCAGCCGCTCGGCGGTGAGCCGGGCCACCTCGGACTCCACCCACAGCTTCAGCAGCCGCTGGTGCAGGTCGTGGGTGCGCAGTTCGGGCCGCTCGCGCCAGGTCTTCGCGACCGGGGCGATCATGCCGCCCTCGCGGGGCAGCCGCATGCCGCCGATCGCGACGCGCTCGTTGTTGAGCGTGGTCTGCGCGACCCGCCAGCCGTCGCCGACCTCGCCGAGGCGGCGGGAGTCGGGGATGCGGACGTCGGTGAGGAAGACCTCGTTGAACTCGGCCTCGCCGGTGATCTGCCGCAGCGGGCGGACCTCGACGCCGGGGTCGGTCATGTCGCACAGGAAGTAGGTGATGCCGGCGTGCTTGGGCACGTCCGGGTCGGTGCGGGCGATGAGGATGGCCCAGCGGGCGAGGTGGGCGCTGGAGGTCCACACCTTCTGCCCGTTGACGACCCAGTCCTCGCCTTCACGCACGGCCCGCGTGCCGAGCGCGGCCAGGTCGGAGCCGGCGCCGGGCTCGCTGAAGAGCTGGCACCAGACCTCCTCGCCGGTCCACAGGGGCCGCAGATAGCGCTGCTTCTGCTCCTCGGTGCCGTACTTGAGGATGGTCGGCGCGGCCATGCCGAGGCCGATGCCGATCCTGCGGGGGTCGTTGTCGGGGGCGCCCGCGGCCTCCAGCGCGGCGTCCACCACGGCCTGGAGGGTCCGCGGGGCGCCGAGGCCGCCGAGGCCCTCCGGGTAGTGCACCCACGACAGTCCCGCGTCGAAGCGGGCGCGCAGGAAGTCCAGCCGTTCGGTCGTGGCCGGCGGATGCGCCTTCAGCAACTCGGCGGTGCGCCGCCGGAGTTCGGCTGCGTCGACGCTCATGCGGCGGCTCCGTTCGCGAGGGACGGGACGACGACGACCCGGCCGGTGGTGACACCGTCGGCGACGCGCTGCACGGCGGCGGCCGCCTCACCGAGCGGCACGCGCTCGCTCACCAGCGGCTTGATGGCGCCCCGGGCAGCCAGTTCGGTGAGCTGCTCGTGGCAGTGCAGGACCAGCTTCGGGTTCTTGGTGTTGTACAGACCCCAGTGCAGGCCCAGGATCGAGTAGTTCTTCACCAGGGCGTGGTTGAGCGCCGGGCTGGGGATGCCCCCGCTGGCGAAGCCGACGACGACGATCCGGCCCTCGAAGGCGACGACCTTGGTGGACTGGGTGTAGGCCTCGCCGCCCACGGGGTCGTAGATCACGTCGGCGCCCCGGCCGCCGGTCGCCTCCTTGACCGCGGCGACGACGTCCTCGCTCTTGCGGTCGACGACCACGTCACAGCCCAGCTCGCGGGCCACGGCGGCCTTCTCGGCGCCGCCGACGACACCGATGACCGTCGCCCCGGCCGCCTTGCCGAGCTGCACGGCCGCGCTGCCGACCCCTCCGGCGGCGGCGTGGACGAGGAGTGTCTCGCCGGCTTCCAGACGGGCGCGGCGGTGCAGGCCGAACCAGCCGGTCTGGTAGCCGATGTGCAGGGCGGCGGCCTCGGCGTCGTCCAGCGAGTCCGGGGCGGGCAGTACGGCGGCGGCGTCCGCGACGGCGTACTCGGCGAAACCGCCGTACGGCAGCGCGGGGTTGGCCAGCACGCGGCGGCCGTCCTCGGTCTCGCCGCAGATCTCCACGCCGGGCGTGAACGGCAGCGGCGGGCGCACCTGGTAGTGGCCGCGGGCCATCAGCACGTCCGGGAAGTTGATGTTGGCGGCCCGCACCTTCAGCAGCACCTGGCCGTCGCCGGGGGTGGGCGCCGGGACGTCCTGGAGCCGCATCACCTCACTCGGCTCGCCGAGCTCGTGCACTTGCCATGCCTGCATGCGGTGCCTCCACGGGACAGCGTCGTCGGACCGGGGTATCGACCGGGATCCACCGCATACTAAGCGGTCGCTTGCCATAGAGGGAACAGGACTGCCGGGAACGTCACACCTCGTCCACTACACCGGCGGCCGGGTGCCGTCCTGCCGCTCCCGCACCACGGCGACGGCGTCCGCCATCCGCTGCCGCACCTCCGCGGACAGCGCGGAGCCGTCGACGGCGCCCATCAGGTCCTGGGCGAGCTGGTGCAGCTTGGTGTTGCTGTTCTGGGAAGCGGTGACGAGGACGGCCCAGGCGGCGTCGGCGCTCAGTCCGAAGCTCGCCATCAGGATGCCGCGGGCCACGTCGATGGCGGGCCGGGTCTGCATGGCCCGGCGCAGCTGGGCGACCTCCGTGCGCAGCTCCTGATCGGCGTCCACGCGCCGGACGGGGGCCCCGGCGACGGGGGCGGCGCCCCGTCCGCCGACGGCGGTGGGCGCGAACAGCTCGCGCGTGCCGGTCAGTTCGAACAGCCGGGCCACCGCCGGACTGCAGGCCCGCACCCCGACGGTCTTGCCCCGGTCGAGGGCCTGCCGCCGCAGGTCGAGCAGGAGGTTCAGGCCGCCGCAGTCGCAGAAGCCGACCGCGGTCAGGTCGAGGTCGATCCCGGCGGCCGAGCGGTCGAGGACGTCACCGAGCGCGGTCCGCAGCCCGGCGCCGCCGGCATCGAGCTCACCGTGCACGGTGACCAGCGCGCGGTCGCCTTCGGTGACGGACTCGATCGCGGCCAGACACGGCACCGCGGCTCGCGGAACGTCAACGGGCGACCGTCCCGGGGACTCCTGGGCGATGAGGGGCTGCGCCGAGTCCGCGGATTCCGGCATGGCCCTTCTCCCTCGTGTACACGTCTGCATGGCACCCTCAGATTCCCCCTTGTGCCCCAAGCACGTCAACCAATACACGAAATCATGTTCCGGTTTTTGAATACGTGAATGGTCGCTCGCTAGAGTGGAGTCATGGACGGAGTGCCCGAGTCACACACCGGATGGACGTTTCTGACGAATCACGCACGCGTGCTGGCCGCGATCGCCGACAACCAGAGCGCCAGGATCCGCGACATCGCCGCGCACTGCAGGCTCACGGAGCGGGCCGTGCAGAAGATCATTTCCGACCTGGAACGGGACGGCTACCTCTCCCATGTCCGGGAGGGGCGCACCAACACCTACCGCATCGAGCCGAGCATGGTCCTGCGCCACCCGGCCGAGGCCGGCCTGACCGTGGCGTCCCTGCTGTCGGTGCTGGCGCGCGCCGAGGCCGACCGGACCGCCTCCGACAACCGGCCGCACACCCCGGCCTGATCCGCGGGCCGGATCAGGCGCGGGCCGGGTCACCCGCGGGCGTTGCCGTCCGGGCGGGTCACGCCCGCTTGGGCCGTGCCCGCACGTGCATCCGCTCCCCCTGCGGCCCGAACAGGCTCAGGAACTCCACCGGCCCCTCCCCGGTCGAGCCGAACCAGTGCGGCACCCGGGTGTCGAACTCCGCCGCCTCGCCCGCCGCGAGCACCACGTCGTGCTCGCCGAGCACCACCCGCAGCCGCCCGGACAGCACGTACATCCACTCGTAGCCCTCGTGGGTGCGCGGCTCGGGTTCCTCCGTGCTGCGGGGCACCAGCACCTTGAACGCCTGCAGTCCGCCGGGCTGCCGGGTGAGCGGCCAGAAGGTGCGGCCGTGACGGACGACCGGCTTGCCGTGGACGCGCGGGTCCTCCGTCCGCGGCTGGCCCACCAGCTCGTCCAGCGGCACCTGGTGCGCCCGCGCGATCGGCAGCAGCAGCTCCAGACTGGGTCTGCGCAGCCCCGACTCCAGCCGGGACAGCGTGCTCACCGAGATGCCGGTCGCCGTCGCCAGACCGGCGAGCGTGCCCCCTCGCTCCTTGCGGATGCGGCGCAGCCGGGGGCCGACCTCCGCGAGGACACCGTCCGTGTCGTCCGTCATGACGTCATTGCAGTTTCGGCAAACGCGTTTGTCAATCCGGCACCGGTGCGGCGACCGTCGGGCGTGGAGGTGGTCACCCATGACCGAGCAGTACGAAGTGATCGTCGTCGGCGGCGGAGCGGCGGGGCTCTCCGCCGCGCTGGTGCTGGGCCGGGCCCGGCGCCGCACCCTGGTCGTCGACGCCGGCGAGCCGCGCAACGCGCCCGCGGCCCACATGCACGGCTATCTGACCCGGGACGGCATGCCGCCCGCCGAGTTCCTGGCCGCCGGTCGGGAGGAGATCGCCCGGTACGGCGTCGACCTGGTCCGGGATCGGGCGGTGGACGTCGCACCCGGCTTCACCGTCTCGCTCGCGAGCGGGCGGACGGTACGGGCTCGGCGCCTCGTGGTGGCCACCGGTCTCAAGGACGAGCCGCCGGCGGTCCCCGGGGTCGCCGAGCGGTTCGGCCGCGATGTGCTGCACTGCCCGTACTGCCACGGCTGGGAGGTGCGCGACCGGGCCTTCGGCGTGCTGGCCACCACTCCGATGAGCGTGCACCAGGCGCTGATGGTGTCGCAGTGGTCGAAGGACGTGACGCTGTTCCTGCACACCGTCGAGGAGCGGGAGCTGACGGACGACGACCTGCGCAGGCTGGCCGCGGCCGGCGTGAAGGTGGTGCCGGGCGAGGTCGCGGAGCTGGTCGTCGAGGGCGACCGGCTGACCGGCGTCCGGCTGGCGGACGGCACGACGCACGCCCGCGAGGTCGTCTTCGTCGCACCCCGGGCGGTGCCGCGGACGGATCTGCTGGAGCGGCTCGGCGCCGAACTGCGCGAGACGCCGTTCGGCGCGTATCCCGTGGTCGACGAGACCGGACTGACGACCGTGCCCGGTGTCTGGGCGGCCGGCAACGCGATGGGCTTCGCCGAGCAGGTCGTCAACGCGGCGGCGGGCGGCTACCGGGCGGGCGCGACGATCAACGGGGAGCTGCTGATGACCGACCTGGACGCGACGCCGTAGCGGGGCCGCCGGGTCGGGGTACGGCCCCGCCGCACGGGCGCGGCCGGCACCCGGACCCGGTCGTCCAGGTGTCACCGGGGCGAGCGCGTTGCACCATGGCAGCATGCTCCTTGCCCGCCTGGCCCATGTGTCCCAGGAGGTCGCCGCCACCTCGGCGCGGTCCCGGAAGATCGCCCTGCTCGCCGAACTCTTCGGCGACGCCGAGGCGGACGACGTACCGATCGTGATCCCGTATCTGGCGGGACGGCTGCCCCAGGGGCGGCTCGGCGTCGGCTGGAAGGTGCTCAGCCGCCCGGTCGCCCCCGCCGCCGAACCCACCCTGACCGTGCGCGAGGTGGACGCCCTGCTCACCGGCCTCGGCAAGGTCGCGGGCCCCGGCTCGCAGGCCGAACGCGGACGGCTGGTGGGCGAGTTGATGGGCGCCGCCACCAAGGAGGAACAGCGCTTCCTGTTCGGCCTGCTCACCGGTGAGGTGCGGCAGGGAGCCCTGGACGCCGTCGCCGTGGAGGGGCTGGCGCAGGCCACCGGGGCGCCGCCGGGTGACGTCCGCCGGGCGGTGATGCTGGCGGGCTCCCTGCAGACCGTCGCCGAGGCCCTGCTGAGCGAGGGCCCCACGGCGCTGGACCGCTTCCGCCTCACCGTCGGCCGTCCGGTCCTGCCGATGCTGGCGCACACCGCCTCCTCGGTGACCGAGGCGATCGACAAGCTCGGCGCCTGCGCCGTCGAGGAGAAGCTGGACGGCATCCGCGTCCAGGTGCACCGCGACGGCGACGCCGTACGGGTCTACACCCGTACCCTCGACGACATCACCGACCGCCTCCCCGAGGTGACCGGCGCCGCGCTGCGGCTGCGGGGGCGGCGGTTCGTACTGGACGGCGAGGTCATCTCCTTCGGCGAGGACGGCCGGCCCCGCTCCTTCCAGGAGACGGCCGGCCGCGTCGGCTCGCGGGTCGACGTGGCCACGGCCGCCAAGTCCGTCCCCGTCTCCCCCGTCTTCTTCGACGCCCTGTCCGTCGGCGACCGCGACCTGCTCGACCTGCCGTTCTCCGAGCGGCACACCGAACTGGCGTCGCTGGTGCCGGAGCCGATGCGGGTGCGCCGCGCGCTCGTGACCGGACCCGAGGACACCGCCATGGCCGAGGCCTTCATGGCCGCGACCCTCGCACGCGGCCACGAGGGGGTCGTGGTCAAGGCCCTCGACGCCGTCTACAGCACGGGCCGGCGCGGCGCGTCCTGGCTGAAGGTCAAGCCGGTGCACACCCTCGACCTGGTCGTCCTGGCCGCCGAGTGGGGCCACGGCCGGCGCACCGGCAAGCTCTCCAACCTCCACCTCGGCGCCCGCACCGCGGACGGCGGATTCGCGATGCTCGGCAAGACCTTCAAGGGCATGACCGACGCGATGCTGGAGTGGCAGACCGAGCGGCTGCGGGACCTGGCCGTCGACAGCAGCGGCCACGTGGTGACCGTACGCCCGGAGCTGGTCGTCGAGATCGCCTACGACGGCCTGCAGCGCTCCACCCGCTACCCGGCCGGCGTCACCCTCCGCTTCGCCCGCGTGCTGCGCTACCGCGAGGACAAGCGCCCCGAGGACGCCGACACCGTCGAGACCCTGCTCGCCGCGCACCCGGAGGTGGGGGTGTGACCGCACGGCGCAGCGCGGGCCTGCTGTTGTACCGGCACACCGAGGACGGCCTGGAGGTGTTGCTGGGCCATATGGGTGGGCCGTTCTTCGCGAAACGTGACGCCGGCGCGTGGAGCATCCCGAAGGGCGAGTACGAACCCGACGAGCCCGCCTGGGAGGCGGCCCGCCGGGAGTTCCGCGAGGAGCTGGGACTGGAGCCGCCCGACGGGCGGGCCGTGGAGCTGGGCGAGGTGCGCCAGACCAACGGCAAGACCGTCACGGCGTGGGCCATCGAGGCCGACCTGGACCCGGCGTCGATCACTCCCGGCACGTTCGTCATGGAGTGGCCGCCGAGGTCGGGCCGGACGCAGGAGTTCCCCGAACTGGACCGCGTGGCCTGGTTCGGCCTGGACCGGGGCCGCGAGGTGATCGTCAAGGCGCAGGCCGCGTTTCTCGACCGGCTGGCGGAGCACTCGGCCCGACGGGGCTCCGTGGAGCCCTGAGCAGACGCACACGCGTTGCGGTCGCCCGCCCCGCGCGGGAAGGTCGTAACACCAAGCCGCAGGGAGGTCGGCCATGCCCATCGCGACGGTGAACCCGGCGAACGGCGAGACGCTCAAGACGTACGAGGCCATGGGCGAGGAGGAGCTCGAGCGCCGGCTCCAGCTCGCGGAGGCGACGTTCCGCACGTACCGGACGACGTCGTTCGCCGAGCGCGCCCGCCTGCTGAACCGGGCCGCCGAACTGCTCGACGGGATGCAGCAGGACATCGGCCGGGTGATGACCACCGAGATGGGCAAGCCGGTCAAGCAGGCCCGTGCGGAGGCCGCCAAGTGCGCCAAGGCGATGCGCTGGTACGCCGAGCACGCCGAGGAACTCCTCGCCGACGAGGAGCCCGCCGACTCCGACGTCAAGGACTCGGGTGCGTCACGGGTACGGGTGCGCTACCGGCCGCTGGGCCCCGTGCTAGCGGTGATGCCGTGGAACTTCCCGCTGTGGCAGGTGGTCCGGTTCGCCGCGCCCGCGCTGATGGCGGGCAACGTGGGCCTGCTCAAGCACGCCTCCAACGTTCCCCAGACGGCCCTGTTCCTGGAGGACCTCTTCCACCAGGCCGGCTTTACCGAGGGCTGCTTCCAGACGCTGCTCGTCGGCTCCGGCGCGATCGACGACATCCTGCGCGACGACCGGGTCAAGGCGGCCACCCTGACCGGCAGCGAGCCGGCCGGGCGGGCAGTGGCCTCCACCTGCGGCGAGATGATCAAGAAGACGGTGCTGGAGCTGGGCGGCAGCGACCCGTACGTCGTCATGCCCTCCGCCGACATCGACCGGGCCGCCCGGATCGCGGTCACCGCGCGGGTGCAGAACAACGGGCAGTCGTGCATCGCCGCAAAGCGGTTCATCGTGCACACGGACGTCTACGACCGGTTCGCCGAGCGGTTCGTCGAGGGCATGAAGGCGCTCAGGGTGGGCGACCCGCTGGAGGAGGACACCGAGGTCGGGCCGCTCTCCAGCGAGCAGGGGCGGGCCGATCTGGAGGAACTGGTCGACGACGCGCGGCGCAGCGGCGCCGAGGTGCTGTGCGGCGGGCAGCGGCCGGACGGACCCGGCTGGTACTACCCGCCGACCGTGCTCGCCGGGATCACCCGGGAGATGCGCATCCACCGCGAGGAGGCGTTCGGGCCGGTCGCCACGCTGTACCGGGCGGCGGACCTGGACGAGGCCGTACTCATCGCCAACGACTCGCCGTTCGGGCTCAGTTCGAACGTGTGGACCCGGGACGAGGCGGAGGTGGACCGGTTCGTCCGAGACCTCGAGGCCGGCGGCGTGTTCTTCAACGGCATGACCGCCTCCCACCCGGCGTTCCCGTTCGGCGGGGTCAAGCGGTCCGGGTACGGGCGTGAGCTGGCCGGGCACGGAATCCGCGAGTTCTGCAACATCACGACGGTTTGGCACGGGGCGTGAGTGTTGCGCGGCTAACATCCCGGTTGTGAACCGCGAAGTGACTCTGCCTCTGATCGTCGACGACCGCGGGACCCTTCAGGTGGCCGCCGCCGACGTGAGCAAGTTGTTGCGGACCGTGGGCGGTCGGTGGCTGCACCTCGTGGAGGCCGGTGAGCAGGGTCTTGACGAGGACACGGTGGCCGCGCTGACGATCGAGCTGGCCAAGCTCGCCGACCGGATCGACGTGGCGTGCATCGCCCACAGCAGCGGAGGTGCGCCGTAGGTCCTGTCGTCAAATTCCCGTCGTCCGCCCGCCGAGCAGGCGGGAGTTTGACGACAGGGCCTAGGGGGTTCAGGGCAGCGAGGGCAGCGTCGACAGGGTGCTCCAGAACATCGCCTCGTAGCTCTGCAGCAGCCGGCCGTAGGCGTGGGCGCGTTCCTCGCTCAGGGTTCCCGCGTCCAGGCCCGCCTGCACCGCCGCCCGCGCCGTGCGGTCCAGTTCGGGCGCCGGCTGCGCGAAGAGGTCGAAGAAAGCGCAGGCGTCGTCCTTGAAGCCGTAGTGGAGCCGCAGGCCCCTGGCGATCCGCCGGCAGTAGCCGCCCCACGCCGAGAAGTTGGCGGTGATCGCCAGGACCGTGTCGGCCGGGGAGGCGTTGAGGGCGAGCCAGGCGACGTAGGCCGGGTAGGCCTGGCAGCCGGGCAGGGGGTCGTAGGCGCGGGAGCGGGCCTCGTCGACGCCGCACGCCGAAGCGAACGGCCGCAGCCGCTCCTGGGCCAGCGACTCCCCCTCGGCGAGCATCGTGAAGAACGCCGCCGCCTCCGGCTCCTCGTTCGCGCGCTCGGCCAGATGACGGAACGCCGCCCGGTCCGCGGGGATCACCCACTGCTGTTCCAGGGCCAGGGTGGCGAGCGCGTCGCGCGGGGCCTCGCCGCGGGCGATCAGGGGGACGAGGGGATTGGCGTGCGGGTCCGGGGCGAGCTGTGCGGTGGTGCTCTCCAGCAGTTCCGCGGCCGTCGGCGCCATCGTGTCCTCCGTCGATCGGGTGGGGGCTCCTGCTCCGACCTTGGCACGGATCGCGGGGGCGGAAGCAGCCCGCCGCGGGAACATCGCCCTGTCGGCCGCGTGGTCGAGGAGCGCTTTCACTCGCGGACGCCGATCGCCTCGACCGGGCGGATCCGCAGCAGCAGCCGTGTCGGCACCATCACGCCCACGGTGGCCAGGGCCGCGAGGGCGCCGGCGATCACCGCGTAGCCGAGCGGGGGCACGGCGGGCCACGGCGTTCCGCCCAGCGCGAGGGCGACCAGGAGGAGCGGGAAGACGGACAGCAGCGTGCCGGTGCCCACGCCGGCCAGGACGACGACGGCGCTCTCCCTGCGCATCATGCCGGCGACCTGACGGCGGGCGGTGCCGGACAGCCTGAGCAGCGCGAACTCGCGGCGGCGCGCGGCGGTCGTCATCGCGAGGGAGTTGACGACGGTGATCGCGGTGTAGGCGATGATGACGCCGACGACGAGGTAGTTGACCCAGGCGTTCGCGCGCTGTTCCGCCAGCTGGTCGTCGGCGGTGAGGCCGCTTCGTACCGTCGTGCCGGGGTAGGCCGCGGTGAGCCCGGCCAGGGCGTGGGAGAGGCCGTGCACCCGGGGCGCGGCGCGGACGAGGACCGAGGTGTCGGCCTTGCGGGTGGTGTGGGCGAGCAGGAGGGCGTGGTCGAGGGTGACGTCGGCGAAGCCGAGGCCCCGGCCGTAGACGGCGATCACCCGGCCCCGGAACGGTGTGCCGTCGCCGAGGTGGAGGCGTGCGGTGTCGCCGACGCCGAGGCCGAGCCAGGAGGCCGCGGTGGTGCTGAGCGCGACCGTGCCGGGCGCGAGGGAGGCCAGGTCGCCCTCGCTGGTGCGCAGGTCGAGGGTGGCGGTGAGGGCGCGCGGGTCCACGCCCTGCGCGCTCAGCGACACGGCCTCCTGTGCACCCATGAGTTCGCCCGCGGCCACGACCTTGGACTTCACCAGTCCGGTGGCTGCCGCCACCTGGCCCAGTCCCCGCGCTTTCGCCGCGAGGTCGGGTGACACCCCGGCCGGCGCGGTGAGCACGTGGTCGGCGAGAAGGCCGGAGCGGATCTGGTCGGCGGACTCCCGCAGGGCGGTGGTCTGGGTGAAGACGACGGTCGAGGCGAAGGACACGGCGAGGATCAGCGGGGTGATCGCGCCCGCCAGGCGTCCGGCGTTGGCACGGGAGTTGGCCGCCGCGAGGTGGCCGGTGACGCCGGTCCGCTCCAGCAGCGGGGACAGCAGGCGTACGGCCGTCCGGGCGAGGAGCGGCCCGAGGACGGCGCCGGCGATCACCAGGAGGAGGACGAGGGAGTTGGCGAGGCCGACCAGGGTGAGGAAGTCTGCGTGCTGCACCAGGCCGGTGACGAAGACGCCCGCGGAGAGGGCCAGCAGCACCCCGCCGGTGATCCGGCGTCCGCGGCCGAGGCCGGCGGGCTCCACGGCCGCCTCCCCCAGCGCCTCGGTCGGCCGGATGCGCCCGGCGCGCAGGGCGGCGATCAGGACGGCGGCCAGCGCGGTCAGCACGGTCACCAGGACCGCGGCCAGGAACGGCAGCGGGCTGAGGGCGAGCGCGAAGTCGGGCGGCACGATGCCGTGTCCGGCGAACCGGTCGCGCAGCCAGTGCACCAGGAGCAGGCCGAGCGGGCAGCCCAGCAGCCCCGCGACGAGCCCGGTGACGGCCGCCTCCGCGGCCAGCATCCGCCTCAACTGGCCGGGGGTGGTGCCGATGGCGCGCAGCATGGCGATCTCGCGGCGGCGGTGGCGGACGGACAGGGCGCTGGTGGCGTACAGGACGAAGACGGCGATGAGCAGGACGTTCCCGCCGACGGCGCCGGCCAGGACCGTGAGGTCGGATCCGCTGACGGCGACGTCGAGGAACTCCGCCCGGCCGCGCCCCTCCCCGGTGTGCACGGCGAGCCGGTCGTCGCCGAGCGCGGAGCGAAGGGCGTCGGCGAGGCGGCCGGGTGAGGTACCGGGAGTGGCGCGGACGCCGAACGCGTAGGCCGCGGGGCCGAGTTGGCGCAGGCCCGGGCCGCTCAGGAACAGCACCGACTGGCGGGGCGCCCGGCCGCCGTCGAGGGCGACGAGTCCGCTCACGGTGTACACGCGGGGCACGGAGGCGGTCATCAGCCTCACGGTGTCGCCGGGGCGGATGCCGGCCCGGCCGGCGAGTTCGGTGTCCAGGACCGCCTCGCCCGCCGTGCGGGGCGCGTGGCCGCGGGTGAGCCGGAAGTCGCCGAGGGCCAGGCCCGACCAGTTGTGGGCCTGGGGTGCGCTGCCGTGCCGGCCCGGCACGGACCGGCCCGCCGCCGTGGCCAGGCGTACGGTCGCGCCGTCGTCCTCGGTCACCGCGCGGACGCCGGGCACCTTCCGGATCCGCTCCGCCAGGGACGCCCGCAGCGGTACGCGCTCGGGCAGCGGCTGGGACTGCTTCAGCGTCGAGCCGTCCACGTCCTTCAGGGTGAGCTCGACCTCCTGCCGGCCGGTGACGAGGACGTCGGCCGCCGCGTACCGCTCGGGCGGGGAGCCCGCCCGGATGCCGGACTCCAGGAGGATGCCGCAGGCGCTGAGCACGGCGGCGCCCAGCAGCAGCGCGACGAAGGTGCCGGCGAACCCGGCCGCACGGGATTTCAGGGTGCGCAGAGCGAGTCCGAGCATCACGCCGCCCTCCGCAGGCCGGTCATGACCTCGGCGACGCGGTCCGCGCTCGGGGTGACCATGCCGTCGACGACGCGTCCGGCGCCGAGGAAGAGGACCTGGTCGGTGTGGGCGGCGGCGACCGGGTCGTGGGTGACCATCACGACCGTCTGGTGCAGGTCGGTGACGGCCTGGCGCAGCAGGAGCAGGATGTCGCGGGCGGTCTCGGGGTCGAGGGCGCCGGTGGGCTCGTCGGCGAAGATCACCTCGGGCCGGGTGACCAGGGCACGGGCGATGGCGACGCGCTGCTGCTGGCCGCCGGAGAGCTGCGCGGGGTAGCGGGTCAGCCGCCCGCCGAGGCCGACGGCGCCGACGATGTGGCGCAGCCGGTCCGGTTCGGGCTGCCGCCCGGCCAGGCGCAGCGGCAGCAGGATGTTCTGCTCGACGGTCAGCGAGGGCAGCAGGTTGAAGGCCTGGAAGACGAACCCGATCCGGGTGCGCCGCAGTTCCGTCAGCCGCCCCTCCTTCAGCGCCGACAGGTCCTGGTCGCCGAGGCGCACCTCGCCCGTCGTGGGCCGGTCCAAGCCGGCCGCGCAGTGCAGGAAGGTGCTCTTCCCGGAGCCCGAGGGGCCCATCACCGCCGTGAAGGTGCCGGGTTCGATGCCCGCGCTGACCTCGTCGAGGGCGAGGACGGCGTCCGGGCCCTCCCCGTACCGCTTGGTCACGTCCGTGAGGTGGACCGCGTACCGGCTTGCGCGCACCGTGACTCCCCTTGCGACTGTCCGTCAGTGATGTCTCAAGTGCATCCCGGGCGACGGGACTCGGCCTCGGCCACGCAGTCGAACCGGTGTCTCGGCCTGGTGGGCGAGGCGGGTGGGCGTCTCCTCCTCACGGAGGAGACTGCACGGAGGAGGGCGGCCCCGGCTTTCCACCTCAGGTGAGATCACGGGGGTTCGCGGTCCGTCTACGGTAAGAGCCATGAACCGGATGGAGTCGCTGGCGGGGCGCCCCTGGCCGCGGGCCGTCACCGACGCGGCTCTCGCCGTGCTGCTGACCGCCGGCTGTCTGCTCCTGCCGCTGGCGATGCCGCACGGCGGCCCGGAACTGCGCGAGCCGGACGCCACCTGGGCGGTCCTCGTCCTGCTGACCACACTCCCGCTGGCGGTGCACCGGCTGTGCCCGCTGCCCGCCCTGCTGGTGATGGCGGCGGCCGCGGGCGTGCTGCAGGGCCGCCACTACGTCCCGGACCTGTCCGGGCCCGACGGCACGTCCATCGGCCCCACCTACCTGACCGTCGCCACGGCCGTCTTCCTCACCGCCACCCGCACCACACCGCGAATCGCGGCCCTGGTCGGCTCGGTGCTCATTCCGGCGGCCGCCGTGACGGAGGCGGTGGTCGCCCCGTCCGGGCACCGCGTCGCCGCGCTGCTGACCGAAGGGGTGCTGCTGATCGCCGCCTGGGCGCTGGGGCGGCTGGCGAGGGCACGGGCCGCGATCCGGGACCAGGCGCTGGAGCGGGCCGCCGCGCTCGAACGGGAGCAGGCCGCCGACGCGCGGGCGGCGGTCATGGCGGAGCGCGCCCGGATCGCCCGCGAGCTGCACGACATCGTGGCGCACAACGTGAGTCTGATGGTGGTGCAGACGATCGCCGCCGACCGCGTCCAGGACCGCGACCGGGACAAGGCGCACGAACTGCACGGCGCCATCGAGGAGACCGGGCGGGCCACCGTCACCGAACTGCGCCATCTCCTCGACGTGCTGCGCACCGACGAGGAGGGGCCGGGCGACCCGAGCAGGGAACCGCCGCAGCCCACCGTCGAGGCACTGCCCGCGCTGGTGGACTCGGTGCGCGCGGCCGGGCTGCGGGTCGACTTCAGCACCAGCGGTGAACCGGTCGAACTGCCCGCCGGGTCACACCTCGCCGTGTACCGGATCGCACAGGAAGCGCTCACCAACACGCTCAAGCACGCGGGCCGCACCAAAACCGCGCTCACCCTGGCCTGGGAGCCGGAGCGCGAGCGGCTCACGGTGCGGCTGTGCGACGACGGACCCGTCTCCGACGGCGAGCCGGTGCGGCCGCCCGTCGCGGCGCACGGCACCGGGCACGGCCTGGTCGGCATGCGCGAGCGGGTCGGCGCGGTGGGCGGCTCCCTGCACACCGGCTCCCGACCGGGCGGCGGCTACTGCGTGCACGCCGTCATCCCGCTCCCGGTCCCCGAACCCCGGCACGAAGGACACAACGCATGAAGGCCATACGGGTCCTGCTGGTCGACGACCAGCCCATGATCCGCACGGGATTCCGGCTCATCCTCGAAGCGGAGCCCGACATCACGGTCGTGGGCGAGGCGGCGGACGGCACGGAGGCCGTCGAGCTGACCGGGACACTGTGCCCGGACGTCGTCCTGATGGACATCCGCATGCCGCGCACGGACGGCGTGGAGGCCACGCGGCGCATCGTGGAGGGGGGTTCGGCCAGCAGGATCGTGATTCTGACGACCTTCGACCTGGACGCCCATGTCGTGGACGCCCTGCGCGCCGGAGCCAGCGGGTTCCTGGTCAAGGACGGCCCCGCCGACTCCCTGGTGGGGGCGATCCGCACGGTCGCCGAGGGGGACGCCGTGCTCTCGCCGCGCGTCACCCACCGGCTGCTGGACCGTTTCGCGCACCTGGGCGCACCCGCCGAGGCGCCCGTGCCGGCCCGGCTCGACGCCCTCACCGGGCGCGAGCTGGACGTGCTGAGGGCGCTCAGCCGCGGTCTGTCGAACGCGGAGATCGCCCTCGAACTCGGCGTGGGCGAGACGACGGTGAAGACGCACATCGCCCACATCCTGGAGAAGTACGGCCTGCGCGACCGGGTCCAGGCCGTGATCCTGGCCTACGACAGCGGCCTGGTCGTACCGCGCTCGGGCCGCTGAGCCCGCGCTGAGCGGACCCGGTGAAGTCCGCTGCGGTCCGGCAGCGCCCCGCAGGGGCGCGGGGCTGCGATCGACAGGCGGCTCCGCCGCGGGAGCGCGACCGGCCACGACGGCGCCGCGGACGACCGACCGCACATCGCGGCACCTCAGCGGAGCGCTCAGCGGATCGGCATGCCCGACAGGGTGCGGGCGATCACCAGGCGCTGGATCTCACTCGCGCCCTCGAAGATCGTATAGATGGCGGCGTCCCGGTGCATGCGCTCCACCGGGTACTCCCGCGTGTAGCCGTTGCCGCCGAGGATCTGGATCGCCTGCGCGGTGACCTTCTTCGCCGTCTCGCTCGCGAACAGCTTGGACATCGAGCCCTCGGCGGCGGTGAACGGCTTGCCGTTGATCGCCATCCACGAGGCCCGCCAGACCAGCAGCCGCGCCGCGTCGACGGAGGTGCGCATGTCGGCGAGCTGGAAGGCGACGCCCTGGTTGTCGATGATCGGCCGCCCGAACTGCTCGCGGGTCTTGGCGTAGTCGAGGGCGACCTCGTAGGCGGCGCGGGCGGTGCCGACCGCCATAGCGCCGACGGCCGGGCGGGACGCCTCGAAGGTGGCCATGGCGGCGTTCTTCACGCGCTCGCCGCCCTGCTTGGCCCGCTCGCGGGCACGGGCCAGGCGCTCGTCGAGCTTCTCCTTGCCGCCGAGCAGGCAGGAGCCGGGGACGCGGACGTTCTCCAGGACGACCTCGGCGGTGTGCGAGGCGCGGATGCCGTGCTTCTTGAACTTCTGGCCCTGCGACAGACCGGGCGTGTTCGGCGGGATGATGAAGGAGGCATGGCCCTTGGAGCCGAGCTCGGGGTCGACGACCGCGACGACGACGTGGACGTTGGCGATGCCGCCGTTGGTCGCCCAGGTCTTCGTGCCGTTGATCACCCACTCGTCCTTGGCCTCGTCGTAGACGGCACGCGTGCGCATGGAGGCCACGTCGGAGCCGGCGTCGGGCTCGGAGGAGCAGAAGGCGGCGACCTTGACGTCGTTGGCGTCGCCGTACATCTGGGGGATCCAGGTGCCGATCTGTTCCTCGGTTCCGTTGGCAAGAACGCCCACGGCGGCCAGACCCGTGCCTACGATCGACAGGGCGATGCCCGCGTCGCCCCAGAAGAGCTCCTCCATGGCCATCGGGATGCCGAGCCCGGTGGGGTCGAAGTACTGCTGGGCGTAGAAGTCGAGGGAGTAGATGCCTACCTTCGCGGCCTCCTGGATGACCGGCCAGGGAGTCTCCTCACGCTCGTCCCATTCGGCGGCCGCGGGGCGGATGACGTCGGCGGCGAAGCCGTGCAGCCAGTCCCGGACCTCCTTCTGTTCGTCGTTGAGCTCCATGGTGAACTCGGCCATGTCCCCTCCAGCGGCGACGTGCAAATGTGTTACTAGCGGTAACTCGAGTCTGTTACCCACCGGTAGGAAAAGTCAACTCCGACGACGTCTCGGCAGCCTGTTCGATGCAGTGGGTGTGTCGGGTGTTAGTTTGCGCAGGCGTTACCGATTCAGCACGGGTGGGGAGAGCTCATGGACACCACACAGCGGACCGAGCAGCAGCGGTCCGCCGACCGCCGTCGGCGCGAGCTGCTGGAGGCCGCGGACAGGGTGGTGCTGCGGGATGGCCCACAGGCCTCGATGAACGCCATCGCGGCGGAGGCGGGCATTACGAAGCCCATTCTGTACCGCCACTTCGGCGACAAGGGCGGACTGTACGCCGCGCTCGCCAAGCGGCACACGGACGCGCTGCTGGACTCCCTGCGCGCCGCGCTGGACGCGCCCGCGGAACGCCGCGAGCGCGTGGAGGCCACGCTGGACACCTACCTCGCCGCCATCGAGGCACGGCCCCAGGTGTACCGCTTCCTGATGCACCCGGCGGAGGGCGGTACGGCGGCCGAGCAGGGCTTCGACGTCGGCAAGCACTCGGCCCCGCTGCTGCGCAGAATGGGCGAGGAGCTGGCCCAGGTCATCGAGGACCGCCTGGACCTGGGCCCGGAGAGCCAGCGGCTGGCCCGGGTCTGGGGGCACGGGATCGTCGGGATGATGCACGCGGCCGGCGACTGGTGGCTGGGCGAACGACCCTGCTCCCGCGCGGAGTTGGTACGCAGCCTGGCCGACCTGCTGTGGGGGCGGCTGGCCGCGGCCGGGGACCGGATCGGCGGACCGGGCTTCTAGCGGCCGCTCTATCGCGGAGTTCCGCCGGAAGGGCGGTGCCAGGACGTCTTCCCCACCTGGCGCAGAAGCCTGCGTCTGCGCCATCCCGTGAGGTGATCGGCGTAGACCCGGCCCTCGAGATGGTCGCACTCGTGCTGCAGACACCGTGCGAAGAACCCCGTCCCGTGCACGGTGACCGGCTCCCCGGTCACCGTGAACCCCTCCACCACCGCATGGTCGTGGCGCTCGGTCCCCGCCTCCAGGCCCGGCAGCGACAGGCAGCCCTCCGGACCGCGGACCACCACCCCGTCGGTCTCCACCAGGCGCGGGTTGACCACATGGCCGAGATGCCGGACGTCCTCGTCGTCCGGGCAGTCGTAGACGAAGACCCGCAGGGACTCCCCCACCTGGTTGGCCGCCAGGCCCACGCCCTGGGCCGCGTACATCGTGGCGAACAAGTCCTCCACGAGTGCCGCCAGTTCGGGGCCGAAGTCGGTGACGTCCGCGCAGGGGGTGCGCAATGCCGTGTCGCCGAGCAGGATGAGGGGCCGGACTCGCCCACGGGCGCCCGGAATGGAGCCGTTTCGCATGGCCGCAAGCGTACGGTCGCGCGCGCCTTGGCCATGCCGTGGTTCGGGAGTGCGAGTGGATCTCGATAGGCTGAGGTCCACACCACGTTGCCGTCAGGCTTGAGGCGCGGCGCGTACGCAAGGAGGATCGAGAACTGATGTCAGGCAACTCGGACCCGCTCACGCCGCGGGCCAAGCTGGCCGTGACCGCGGGCAAGGCGGTCGCAGCGGCGTCGCGAGCCGCGGGGCGCGGCAGCGGTTCGGTGATCGGCGGCCGGGTGGCGCTCAAACTCGACCCCGATCTGCTCGCCCGGCTCGCCCAGAACCTGGACGTGGTCCTGGTGTCCGCGACCAACGGCAAGACGACCACGACCCGGCTCATCGCCGAGGCGCTGCGGGCCGCCGGACCGGTCGTCTCCAACGCCCTCGGCGCGAACATGCCCGCCGGCATCACCTCCGCGCTCGCCGGCAGCTCCGACGCGCGCTACGGCGTCATCGAGGTGGACGAGAAGTACCTGGCGGGCGTGGCCCGGGACACCGCCCCCAAGTGCATCGCCCTGCTCAACCTCTCCCGCGACCAGCTCGACCGCGCCGCCGAGACCCGCATGCTGGCGGAGAACTGGCGTGAGGGCCTCGCGGGTTCGAAGGCCGTCGTCGTGGCCAACTGCGACGACCCGCTGGTCGTGTGGGCGGCCTCGTCCTCCCCGAACGTCGTCTGGGTCGCCGCCGGGCAGATGTGGAAGGACGACGCCTGGTCCTGCCCGTCCTGCGGCGGCGTGATGCAGCGGCCCGGCGACGACTGGTTCTGCGGCGAGTGCGGCTTCCGGCGGCCCACGCCGAGCTGGGCGCTCTCCGGTGACCATGTGCTCGACCCGCACGGCTCGGCCTGGCCGATCCATCTGCAGCTGCCGGGCCGCGCCAACAAGGCCAACGCCGCCTCCTCGGCCGCCGTCGCCGCCGTCTTCGGGGTCCCGCCGCAGGTCGCCCTGGAGCGCATGTGGCAGGTGCAGGCCGTCGCGGGCCGTTATGACGTGGTCCAGTTCCAGGGCCGTGACCTGCGGCTGCTGCTGGCGAAGAACCCGGCGGGCTGGCTCGAAACGTTCAGCCTGATCGATCCTCCGCCGACGCCGGTGATCCTCTCGGTGAACGCGCGCGGCGCCGACGGCACCGACACCTCCTGGCTGTGGGACGTCGACTACACGCGCCTGTCCGGTCACCCGATCTGCGTGATCGGCGACCGCAAGCTGGACCTCGCGGTGCGTCTGGAGGTCGCCGACCAGAACTTCCAGGTGTGCGACAACCTCGACCAGGCGGTCCAGGCGTGTCCGCCGGGCCGGATCGAGGTCATCGCCAACTACACCGCCTTCCAGGACCTGCGCCGCCGCGTCGGCAACTGAGACATCAGGGGACTTTTGTGAGCGACAACCAACTGCGGATCGTCTGGATCTACCCCGACCTGCTCAGCACCTACGGCGACCAGGGCAACGCTCTCGTCGTGGAGCGCCGGGCCCGGCAGCGCGGCCTGGACGTGGCCCGGCTCGACGTGCGCAGCGACCAGCCGATCCCGACGTCGGGTGACATCTACCTCATCGGCGGCGGCGAGGACCGGCCCCAGCGGCTGGCGGCCGAGCGGCTGCGCCGGGACGGCGGCCTGCACCGGGCCGTGGGCAACGGCGCGATCGTCTTCTCCGTCTGCGCCGGCTACCAGATCCTGGGCCACGAGTTCATCAACGACCTCGGCCAGCGCGAGCCGGGCCTGGGCCTGCTCGACGTGGTCTCGGTCCGCGGCGAGGGCCAGCGGTGCGTCGGCGACGTGCTCGCCGACATCGACCCGCGCCTGGGCCTGCCCCCGCTGACCGGCTTCGAGAACCACCAGGGCGTCACCCACCTCGGCCCGACGGCCCGCCCCCTCGCCCAGGTCAAGCTCGGCAACGGCAACGGCACGGGGGACGGCACGGAGGGCGCGTACAACGACACGGTCTTCGGCACCTACATGCACGGTCCGGTGCTGGCGCGGAACCCGCTGATCGCGGACCTGCTGCTGAAGCTGGCGCTCGACGTGAACGCGCTGCCCCCGACCGACGACCGGTGGTACGAGGCGCTGCGCAACGAGCGCATCGCGTCGGCTCAGCAGCCCGCCTGACACCTCCTGTCCCACCCCTGGCAACCAGCCCGTATGACGCCGAGTACGCACAGGTGAGCGGGGTCGTCCAGCAGTCGGACGCACGGTGCGGCCCCGCCCCCTCCTGCCGCTAGGGTGGCGGGGTTCGAGCCGGACAGCGCGGTCCGGTGCCGACCACGTTGAGAAGGTTTTCTCGGGCTATGCGCATTGGTGTCCTCACGTCCGGCGGCGACTGCCCCGGCCTGAACGCCGTCATCCGGTCCGTCGTCCACCGTGCCGTCGTCGACCACGGTGACGAGGTCATCGGCTTCCGGGACGGCTGGAAGGGCCTCCTCGAGTGCGACTACCTCAAGCTCGACCTCGACGCGGTGGGCGGCATCCTGGCCCGCGGCGGCACCATCCTCGGCTCCTCCCGGGTCCAGCCCTCGCACCTGCGTGACGGCGTGGCCCGGGCCAGGGAGCACGTCCAGGAACTCGGCCTGGACGCCATCATCCCGATCGGCGGCGAGGGCACGCTGAAGGCGGCCCGGCTGATGTACGACAACGGCCTGCCCATCGTCGGGGTGCCCAAGACCATCGACAACGACATCGCCGTCACGGACGTCACCTTCGGCTTCGACACGGCCGTGGGCGTGGCGACCGAGGCACTGGACCGGCTGAAGACCACCGCCGAGTCCCACCAGCGGGTGCTGGTGGTGGAGGTCATGGGCCGGCACACCGGCTGGATCGCCCTGCACTCCGGCATGGCGGCCGGCGCGCACGCCATCGTCGTCCCCGAGCGGCCCTTCGACATCGAGGAGCTGGCCGCCCGGGTGGGCGCCCGCTTCGCCCAGGGCAAGCGGTTCGCCATCGTGGTCGCCGCGGAGGGCGCCAAGCCGCGGGCCGGGACCATGGACTTCGACGAGGGCGGCAAGGACATCTACGGGCACGAGCGGTTCGCCGGCATCGCCCGCCAGCTCTCCATCGAGCTGGAGGAACGCCTCGGCAAGGAGGCCCGCCCGGTGATCCTCGGTCACGTCCAGCGCGGCGGCACGCCGACGGCGTACGACCGGGTGCTGGCCACGCGGTTCGGCTGGCACGCGGTGGAGGCCGTGCACCGGGGCGAGTTCGGCAACATGACCGCGCTGCGCGGCACCGACATCGTGATGGTGTCGCTGGCCGAGGCGGTCGAGACGCTGAAGACGGTGCCGGCCGAGCGCTACGACGAAGCGGAGTGCGTCCTCTAGACATGGAGCGGGAACTCGCGATCGCCACGGAGCTCGCCGAGTGGGCCGCGGAGCGCATCCGCCGGCCCCGCGGCACGGACGAGGTGCGCGAGAAGGCCTCCCCGGCCGACATCGTGACGGACACCGACGAGGCGGTGGAGAGGCACGTCCGTGCCGTACTGCGCCGGGAGTTCCCGCACCACGGCATCGAGGGCGAGGAGTACGGCGTCCATGAGGGCGCGCCCGGCGCCCCGCACTGGGTGATCGACCCGGTGGACGGCACGACGAACTACGCGCACGGCATCGGCTGGTGCTCGTTCTCCCTCGGCCTCGCCACGGCACAGGGCGAGCCGCTGCTGGGTGTGGTGGCCGACCCGTGGCGCGGCGAGATCTTCTCGGCGGTCAAGGGCGGCGGCGCCCGTCTCAACGGCCGGCCGATCCACGCCGCGGCCCACGACACCCTGACCGGCCACGCGTTCCTGACGGAGTGGGCGGCCCACGCCCACTGGCCCGGCATGGACGACCTGCTGCGGGAGCTGGCGTCCCGCCACTGCACGGTACGGATCATGGGGTCCACGGCCCTGTCCCTGGTGCAGGTGGCGGCGGGCCGGGCCGTCGCGGCGGCCATCGGCGCGTACCACCCCGTGGACGCCCTGCCGCCGCTGCTGATCGCGACGGAGGCGGGCGCGGTGGCGGTACCGCGGCTTCCCGCCTACGACACCCCGCTGCTGCTCGTCGCCCCGCAGGCGGCGCCCGAGGCCACGGCCCTGTGGGAGAAGTGGGTGCCGCGCCGGGACGCGTGAGGGCGGCCCCCCGGTCGCGGGAGCGTTCTCGGGCAGTTCTAGTCTGTCTGCGGACACACTTGCACAACCCCCACGAATCAGGAGCCGGCCGATGGATCACAGCGGGCACGGCATGACCATGGACCTGCCGCCGTTCACGCTGGGACGCGGGCTGGAATGGTCCGCGGACCCGTTCTTCCTCGTCGCCTGCCTGCTGGGACTGGCGCTCTACGGCTGGGGTGTCGTGCGGCTGCGGCGGCGCGGGGACAGCTGGTCGGTGGGCCGGACCGTCTCGTTCGTCACCGGCGTGCTGACCATCGGGCTGGTGATGTGCACCGCCCTCAACGACTACGGCATGGTCATGTTCAGCGTGCACATGGTGCAGCACATGATCATCAGCATGCTGTCGCCGATCCTGATCCTGCTGGGCGCCCCCGTCACCCTCGCCCTGCGCGCGCTGCCCACCGCCGGCAAAGGCCGCAAGGGGCCGCGCGAACTGCTGCTGATGCTGCTGCACAGCCGCTACATGCGGATCATCACGCACCCGGCGTTCACCATTCCGATGTTCATCGCGAGCCTCTACGCGCTGTACTTCACGCCGCTGTTCGACTTCCTGATGGGATCGAAGACGGGGCACGTCGCGATGATGGTGCACTTCCTCGCCGTCGGTGTCGTGTTCTTCTGGCCGATCATCGGCGTGGACCCCGGTCCGCGACGGCCGGGCCATCTGATGCGGATGCTGGAGCTGTTCGCGGGCATGCCGTTCCACGCGTTCTTCGGCATCGCTCTGATGATGGCGTCGACGCCGATGGTCGAGACGTTCAAGAATCCGCCGGCCTCCCTGGGCATCGACGCCCTGTCCGACCAGACCGCGGCCGGCGGCATCGCCTGGGCCTTCAGCGAGGTGCCGTCCGTCCTGGTGCTTCTCGCCCTGCTGTTCCAGTGGTACAGCTCCGAACAGCGGCAGGCCAAACGCCAGGACCGGGCAGCCGACCGGGACGGCGACAAGGAACTCGAGGCCTACAACGCCTATTTGGCCTCATTGAACGCACGCGGAAACTGAAAGGCTTCGCCGTTCGGCGGCTTTCAGTAGCATGAGGCGTCAGGGGGAAACCGCCGGGGGGAGCGGTGATGACGTTTCGCGTAATAATGCAAAGGGCCGGGAATTCGGCGATCCGCAGGATCGCCGTCCTGCTCGTCCTCGTCCTCGCGGTCGCCGGCTGTGATCGCAACACGCCGCTGACGCTGGTGCGGGCGGTCGCGGCGGGCGCTCCCGCCCTCTCGCCGTTCTTCGACGAGCACCGCGGTCTGGGCCACGACCAGGAGATACGCGCGTCGGCCGGACGCGGCAGCCTGCAACAGGGGGACACGCCCGGCCTGTACGGCGGCACGCGGCGGACGAGTGTCTGCGACGTCGACAGACTCAAGGCCTTTCTCACGGACCCCGCCCATCACCGGAAGGCACAGGCGTGGGCGGACGCGCTCGGCATCACCACCGATCGCATTCCGGGATATCTGGACCGGCTCACTCCCGTCCTCCTGCGTCACGACACTCTCGTGCGGAATCACGACTACAAAAAGGGAAAGGCTGTTCCTTTCAATTCTCTGCTGCAGGCGGGAATCGCCGTTCTCGTCGACGAACAGGGACTTCCCGCCGTGAAGTGCTCGTGCGGAAATCCGCTGCGGCCCTTCGCCGGTGACACGAACCGCATTTCCGTCAGGTTCGGAAAGGGCGACCGGGAGTGGCGGGGATACGAGCGTTCCGCCGTGGTGGCGGTGCGACCGGCGCCCCACAGGCTGCGGCAACTCGCCCTGGTCGACGTGGCCGACCCCGCCCGCGGACTCGCCCGGCCGGTGGGCACGACGGGCGCCCGCGACACGTCCTTCGACGCGGGCAGGCCCCGTACGGTGCCCGACCTGACCGGGACGACGTTCGCCGAGGCGAGCCGGCTGCTGACCGGGCGGGGGCTGGCCGTCGGCTACGCCGGGAAGACACGGCCCGCCGACGACGCGCAGGTCACGGCCCTTGATCCGCCGGCGGGGACGCGACTGCGGTTCGGGCAGTACGTGACCCTGAGCACCACCGACGGGACCTCGTCGGCCCCGGGCACCCCCGGGACGCCGACCGCTCCCCCGCCGACCTCGCCGTCCGCACCACCCTCGTCGCCGTCCTCGCCGTCCAAGGCCCCGCCGCCGTCCTCACCGCAGTCGTCCGCGCCCCCTTCGTCAGCGCGTCCTTCGCCTCCTTCGTCCTCGCGGCCGCCGTCTTCCGCTCCGGCGAAGCGCAGCGCACCACCACCTCCGCCCAGCGCCCCGGTGAGGACCGCCAGTGCGCCGCCTCCGTCGAACGCACCGGTCACCACCAGCGCGCCCCCTCCGAGCAGCACCCCCGTCACCACCAGCGCCCCCGCCGCGAGCGAGCCCGCTTCCTCGGGGCCCGCGTCGAGCGCGATCACGTAGTGCCCCCGCACAACCCGGGAGTCACCGGATGCCTTCAGGATCACCGACGTCGGGAGTGGGCCGGGTCATCGCCGGCCGTTACCTGCTGCTGAACCGCCTCGGCAGCGGCGGCATGGGACATGTGTGGCTCGCCCACGACCAGAGACTCGCGTGCGAGGTGGCACTGAAGGAGATCGTCTTCCGCGACCCGGAGCCCACGGGTGAGGAGCGGGAGGCCCGGGTCGCGCGGGCGCGGGCCGAGGCCCGGTACGCGGCGGGCCTGCGCGGCCACCCGCACGTGGTCACGGTGCACGACGTCCTGGAGCACGAGGGGCTGCCGTGGATCGTCATGGAGTACGTGGCGGGCGCCACCGATCTGCGCGGCCTGGTCGAGCGGCGCGGCCCGCTCGCGCCCGCCGAGTGCGCCCGCGTCGGCCTCGCCGTCCTCGACGCGCTCGACTCCGGGCACGAGCGCGGCGTGATGCACCGGGACGTGAAGCCGGCGAACATCCTGCTGGCGCCGGACCGCACCGGGGCGCCGTACGGCCGCGTCCTGCTCACCGACTACGGCATCTCGGTGCGGCCCGACGCCGGGGAGACCCGGTACACGCTGGCGTCGGTGCTGGTGGGAACGTCCGGCTACCTGGCGCCGGAGCGGGCCACGGGCGGTCCGCCGACGCCGGCCGCCGACCTTTTCTCGCTGGGCTGCACCCTGTACTTCGCCGTCGAGGGCCACGGCCCCTTCGAGCGGGATTCGAACCTGGCCGAGGTCACCGCGGTGGTGATGGAGGAGCCGCGTCCGCCCGTGCGGGCCGGCGCGCTGGGCCCCGTGCTGCGGAGCCTGCTGGAGAAGGATCCCGGGCGGCGGCCGTCGGCGCCGCAGGCCGAGGCGGCGCTGTCCGACCTCGTGACGCCGCGGGCCGAGACGTACGCCCGGACCAGAACCGATCTCGGCTCGCAGCCGCCGTGGGCGGCCGTCGCAGCCGGACCGTCCCCGCCGGTCCCCGCGCCGGACGGCTTCGGGCCCGTCGCCGCGTCCCCGTCCGCTCCCCGGCACCGGCGGGAGGTCCCCCGCGTCCTGCGCGCCGTTCTCGCCGCCTCACTCGGCCTGCTGCTCGCGCTGGGCGGCGTCTGGTACGCCATGGCCCACCAGGGCGGCGGAGGCGGTGCGGGGAGGGCGCTGCCGTACGGCTCGGCGGTCGGACTGGCGCGGCCGCTGCGGGACGGTGACTGCGTGCTCGCGGACTGGCCGGGCGCCCGCTTCACCGGCACGCCCCGGCTGCGGCTCGACCCCTCGTGCGGCGCCCGGGTGCCGGACGGGCAGGTGATGGCGTTCGCCGCGGCGGCCTCGGCGGCCGAGGCCCGCGAGAAGGGGCCGGCGCGGTGCGCGGAGCGGACCCAGGAGATCCGGGAGCGGCTGGCGGACGTCCGCAGCCTGGCCGTCGTGCCGACCGGGGCCGGTTTCGAGGCGGCGGGGCGGCGGACGGCCTGTCTGGTGCTGGGCGCGCACGGGCCCGTGTACGGGCCGCTGGGCGCCCACCGCGGCCTCGGCTCGCCCTTCACCGACACGGCGAACATGCAGCGCAGGGACTGTCTGCGGACCCGTTCCGGGCGGGACGCCGACCTGGTCTCCTGCTCCGGCCCGCACGACGAGCAGGTGCTCGGTTTCACGCGGCTGGGCAAGGACGTCACGCTCGGCGAGGCCCGTACGGAGTCCGACGCGGCCTGTGCGAAGGACGTGCCGCCGCGCGACTACGGCTTCGACCCGTCGGCCTATACGGCCGGGTCCTGGACCAGCCAGGGACCGTGGAAGTCGGGGACGCATTTCGTCGTGTGCACCGTGCGGAAGCAGAACGGGGGCACCATGGAGGGGGACGAATCCTGAGGAGGGTGTCGCGATGCCCGGTTCCACGGACGGTTCTACCAAGGCGATGGGGGTGCTCACCGTCGGCGGTCTCGTCGCGGTGACCGCCTACACGGTGGCGCTCGGCAGCAACGGCTGGCTGTGGTTCGGCTGGGTCGTGCTGGGGCTGCTGACCCTGGGCATGATCGCCACCCGCAGCAGCGCGTGAGGCTCACTCCCCGGAGAGGTCGTCGGCGAACCCTCCGGCGAAGTCCCCCGGGAGTTCCTGGGTGATCCGCCCCGCCGAGTGCACGCCCGGCTGGTACTTGGGCAGCCGGGCGGTGACCTTCATGCCCGCGCCCACGGCGGTCTCGATGACGAGCCCGTAGTCGTCGCCGTAGACCTGCCGGAGCCGGTCGTCGACGTTGGACAGCCCGATGCCGCCGGAGGGGCTGACCTCGCCGGCGAGGATGCGGCGCAGCACGACCGGGTCCATGCCGACGCCGTCGTCCTCGATGACGACCAGCGCCTCGGCGCCGGCGTCCTGCGCGGTGATGGAGACACGGCACTTTCCCCCGGCGGAGACGGCCCCGCCCTCCAGTCCGTGCTTGACGGCGTTCTCGACGAGCGGCTGCAGGCACAGGAAGGGCAGGGTGACCGGCAGCACCTCGGGGGCGATCTGCAGGGTGACGGAGAGCCGGTCGCCGAAGCGGGCCCGCACCAGCGCCAAGTAGTGGTCGATGGCGTGGAGTTCGTCGGCCAGGGTGGTGAAGTCGCCGTGCCGGCGAAACGAGTAGCGGGTGAAGTCGGCGAACTCCAGGAGCAGTTCGCGGGCGCGTTCGGGGTCGGTGCGGACGAACGAGGCGATCACCGCGAGCGAGTTGAAGATGAAGTGCGGTGAGATCTGGGCGCGCAGCGCCTTGATCTCGGCCTCGATCAGGCGGGTGCGGGACTGGTCGAGGTCGGCCAGTTCGAGCTGGACGCTGACCCAGCGGGCGACCTCCCCGGCGGCGCGGACCAGCACCGCGGACTCGCGGGGCGCGCAGGCCACCAGGGCGCCGTGCACCCGGTCGTCGACGGTGAGGGGGGCGACCACCGCCCAGCGCACGGGGCAGTCGGGGTGGCCGCAGTGGAGGCGGAAGGCCTCGCCGCGGCCGGTCTCCAGCGCGCCCGCGAGCCGTTCCATGATCTGCGTGCGGTGGTGGGCGCCCACGCCGTCCCAGACCAGGACGTCCTTCTGGTCGGTCAGGCACAGCGCGTCGGTGCCCAGCAGGGAGCGCAGCCGGCGGGCCGACTTGCGGGCGGTCTCCTCCGTCAGGCCCGCGCGCAGCGGGGGCGCGGCGAGCGAGGCGGTGTGCAGGGTCTGGAAGGTGGCGTGCTCGACCGGGGTGCCGAGGCCGCCGAGGCTCTCGGGCCGGGCGGTGCGCCGGCCCAGCCAGAAGCCGGCCGCCAGCAGGGGGAGCGCGGCCACGCACAGGCCGGCCAGGAAGCCGCTCACGCCTTCACCTCCGCCCGCAGTTCCTCCGGCAGATGGAACCGCGCCAGGATCGCCTCGGTGCCGGTCGGCACCCGGCCGGGTGTCGCCAGGGACACCAGCACCATGGTGAGGAAGCCCAGCGGCACCGACCAGAGCGCCGGCCAGGCCAGCAGGGCGTGCAGCGGGCCCGTGCCGGGGAAGCCGGCCATCGTCGCGGCCACCGCCACGAACGCCGAGCCGCCTCCGACGAGCATCCCGGCCGCCGCGCCGGGCGGGGTCAGCCGCCGCCACCAGATGCCGAGCACGAGCAGCGGGCAGAACGAGGACGCGGAGACGGCGAAGGCGAGGCCCACCGCGTCGGCCACCGGCAGCCCGCCGACCAGCAGGCTGGCGGCGAGCGGTACGACCATGGCGAGCACGGTGCCGAGTCTGAAGTGCCGCACGCCGCGGGTCGGCAGGACGTCCTGGGTGAGGACGCCGGCGACGGCCATGGTCAGTCCGGACGCCGTCGACAGGAACGCGGCGAAGGCGCCGCCCGCCACCAGCGCGCCGAGCAGGTCGCCGCCGACGCCGCCGATCATGCGGTCGGGGAGCAGCAGGACGGCCGCGTCCGCGTTCCCGCTGAGGGCGAGTTCGGGGGTGTAGAGGCGGCCGAGGGCGCCGTAGAGGGGCGGCAGCAGGTAGAAGGCGCCGATCAGGCCGAGGACGGCGACCGTGGTGCGGCGGGCGGCGACGCCGTGCGGGCTGGTGTAGAAGCGGACGACGACGTGCGGCAGGCCCATGGTGCCGAGGAAGGTGGCGAGGATCAGTCCGTACGTGGCGTACAGGGGGCGTTCCTCGCGGCCGGAGGCGAGGGAGGTGGACATGCCGCCGTTGGTGCCGGGTTCGGCGGACGGGACGGCGGTGCCCTCGGCGAAGGTGAGCCGGGTGCCCCGGTCGATGCGGTGGGTGCCGGCCGCGAGCCGTACGCGCCCGCCGTCGTGCGGGGAGCCGTCGACCGTGCCGGTCACCGTGACGGTCAGGGGCCGTTCGAGCCGGAGGTCGAGGCTGTCGGCGATGCGCACGGAGCGCTGTTCGCGGAAGGTCGGCGGTTCCGCGAAGGCGTGGTGGGGTGCTCCGCCGCTCTGCCAGGCCAGGGCGAGGAAGAGGGCGGGGACGAGCAGGGCGGTGAGCTTGAGCCAGTACTGGAAGGCCTGCACGAAGGTGATGCTGCGCATGCCGCCGGCGGCGACGGTCGCCACCACGACGACGGCGACGATGACCCCGCCGAGCCCGTCGGGGGCACCGGTGAGGACGGTGAGGGTCAGGCCCGCGCCCTGGAGCTGGGGCAGCAGGTAGAGCCAGCCGACGCCGACGACGAAGGCCCCGGCCAGCCGCCGTACGCCGTAGGAGGCGAGGCGGGCCTCGGCGAAGTCGGGCAGCGTGTAGGCGCCGGAGCGGCGCAGCGGGGCGGCGACGAACAGCAGCAGCACCAGGTACCCGGCGGTGTAGCCCACCGGGTACCAGAGCATGTCCGGGCCCTGGATCAGGACCAGTCCGGCGATGCCCAGGAAGGAGGCGGCGGAGAGGTACTCGCCGCTGATGGCGGCCGCGTTGAGGCGGGGGCCGACGGTGCGGGAGGCGACGTAGAAGTCGGAGGTGGTGCGCGAGACGCGCAGGCCGAAGGCGCCGACGAGGACGGTCGCCACGACGACGAGGGCCACCGCCGGGACGGCGTAGCCGGAGTTCACCGGTCCTCGACGAGCCGTACGAAGTCCCGCTCGTTGCGCTCGGCGCGGCGGACGTACCACAGGGCGAGCAGCACGAGGGGGGCGTAGAGGCAGAAGCCGAGGATGCCCCACTGCAGGCGGTGCGCGTCGGGCATGGCGGCGAACACCAGCGGCAGCGGGCCGATCAGCAGGCCGAGGACCGCGAACACGGCGAGGGCGGCGCGCAGTTGGCTGCGCATGAGGGAGCGGACGTAGGTGTGGCCGAGGGTGGTCTGCTCGTCGATCTCGGTGCGCGGCCGGTAGTAGCCGGAGACGCGCCGGGTGCGGCGGGGCGGTCCGGTGACGACGACGCGGCGTTCGGTGGGGTCCTGGCTGGGCACGTGCTACGGCCTCCTCATCAGCAGGTCCCGCAGCTCGCGTGCGTGCCGGCGGCTGACCTGCAGTTCCTCGCCGCCGACGAGCACGCTGACCGTGCCCGCGTCCAGACGGAGCTCGCCTATGTGGCGCAGGGCGACGAGGTGGCGGCGGTGGATGCGGACGAACCCGCGCCCGCGCCAGCGGTCCTCCAGGGTGGACAGCGGGATGCGGACGAGGTGGCTGCCCTTGTCGGTGTGCAGGCGGGCGTAGTCGCCCTGGGCCTCGACGTGGGTGATGTCGTCGACGGCGACGAAGCGGGTGACGCCACCGAGTTCGACGGGGATGTGGTCGGGGTCGGGTTCGTGGACGGGGATGCGCGGGGTGTTGCCGGTGAGTTCGGCGGCCCGGCGGATCGCCTCGGCGAGGCGTTCCTTGCGGACCGGCTTGAGGACGTAGTCGACGGCCTTGAGGTCGAAGGCCTGGACGGCGAAGTCCTCGTGGGCGGTGACGAACACGACCAGCGGCGGCTGGGCGAACCCGGTCAGCAGCCGGGCCAGGTCCAGCCCGTCGAGGCCGGGCATCTGGATGTCGAGGAAGACGACGTCGATCGCCTCGGGGCCGCCGGGGCCGGACTGCAGCGCCCGGTTGATGCGGCGCAGCGCCTCGGTCGCGTCGCCGGCGCCCTCGGCGCTGCCGACGCGGGGGTCGGCGTTGAGCAGGTAGAGCAGTTCCTCCAGCGAGGGGCGTTCGTCGTCGACGGCGAGGGCGCGCAGCATGAACCCGGAGTGTAGGAGGAATCCACACCGGTGGACATGTGCCGGGGTGTGGACGTTCGCGCTGGATACAGTGCCGACATGAACAGCAGGCCCGCCCCCTTCGACGAGCTCGACCGGAAGATCGTCACCGCCCTGATGGCGAACGCGCGCACCAGCTTCGCGGAGATCGGCTCGGCCGTCGGGCTGTCGGCGACGGCGGTGAAGCGGCGGGTGGACCGGCTGCGTGAGAGCGGTGTGATCACCGGGTTCACGGCGACGGTCCGGCCGTCGGCGCTCGGCTGGCGCACGGAGGCGTACGTCGAGGTGTACTGCGAGGGGGCGGCGCCGCCGCGGCGGCTGGCGGAGGTGGTGCGCAACCATCCGGAGATCACCGCGGCGATGACGGTGACGGGTGGGGCGGACGCGCTGCTGCACGTGCGGGCGCGGGACGTCGAGCACTTCGAGGAGGTGCTGGAGCGCATCCGCGTGGAGCCGTTCATCCGGAAGACGATCAGCGTGATGGTGCTGTCCCATCTGCTCCCGGAAAGCCCGGAAGCGGGCGCGACCCAGGCCGCACCCGAATAAACATTCGTCCACGCAGCAGCCCTGCTTCTCACCGGCCAAAGACGCAGCATTCCTGCGCGGACACGCAATTATCGTTGCTTGTCGCCCGTCTCGGTCACTTCCTACCTTGGTGTCAACCCTCAGTCGACACCAAGGAAGCGGAGGAACCCCTCTGTGTCCGACTCCCGTGTGCCGCGCCGGCGGCGGTACCTCGTCTGCGAACCCAGACACTTCGCCGTGCAGTACGCGATCAACCCCTGGATGCAACCCGATGTCCGCGTCGACGTGGACCTGGCCCAGGAGCAGTGGCAGGCGCTGATCGGCGCCTACCGCGCGCACGGCCACGCCGTCGACACCGTGGAGCCGGCCCCCGGCCTGCCGGACATGGTGTTCGCCGCGAACTCGGCGGTCGTCGTGGACGGCCGCGTCTTCGGCTCCTTCTTCCACGCGCCCGAGCGGCGCCCGGAGTCCACGCACTACGACACCTGGTTCAAGACGGCCGGCTTCGACGTGCACCGCCCGGAGTCGGTCTGCGAGGGCGAGGGCGACCTGGTGTGGACGGGCCGGTACGTGCTGGCCGGGCACGGCTTCCGCACCACCCGTGAGGCGCACCGCGAGGTGCAGGAGTTCTTCGGCCACCCGGTGGTCAGCCTGACACTGGTGGACCCGCGCTTCTATCATTTGGACACGGCACTGTTCGTCCTGGACGACGACAATGTCTCCTACTACCCGGAGGCGTTCTCGCCGGGCAGCCGCGAAGTGCTGGCGCGGCTGTTCCCGAACGCCGTGCTCGCCACCCTCGACGACGCGCTGGCCTTCGGCCTCAACTCCGTCTCCGACGGCCGTCACGTCTTCATCGCGCCCCAGGCCGAGGCGCTCACCACCGCCCTCGCCGACCGCGGCTACATCCCCGTGCCCGTCGACCTGTCCGAGTTCCGCAAGGCAGGCGGCGGCATCAAGTGCTGCACCCAGGAGATCCGTTCATGACCGCTGCAGTCGACATGCGTTCGTCCGCCGAGCTGATCCGCGCCGAGGAGCCGGTCCTCGCGCACAACTACCACCCGCTGCCCGTGGTCGTCGCGCGCGCCGAGGGCACCTGGGTGGAGGACGTGGAGGGCCGCCGCTACCTGGACATGCTGGCCGGCTACTCGGCCCTGAACTTCGGCCACCGCCACCCGGCGCTGGTCGAGGCCGCCCACCGCCAGCTGGACCGGCTGACCCTGACCTCCCGCGCCTTCCACAACGACCGCCTGGCCGAGTTCGCCGAACGGCTGGCGGCGCTGACCGGCCTGGACATGGTGCTGCCGATGAACACGGGCGCCGAGGCGGTCGAGTCCGGCATCAAGGTGGCCCGCAAGTGGGCCTACGACGTCAAGGGCGTCCCCGCCGACCGGGCCACGATCGTGGTCGCCGCGGAGAACTTCCACGGCCGTACGACGACGATCGTCGGCTTCTCCACCGACGAGACCGCCCGCGCGGGCTTCGGCCCCTTCGCGCCGGGCTTCCGGATCGTGCCGTACAACGACCTGGCCGCCCTGGAGGCGGCGGTCGACGACACGACGGCCGCGGTGCTGATCGAGCCCATCCAGGGCGAGGCGGGCGTCATCATCCCGGACGACGGCTATCTGGCCGGTGTTCGGGAGCTGACCCGCCGCAAGGGCTGCCTCTTCGTCGCCGACGAGATCCAGTCGGGTCTCGGCCGCACCGGCCGCACCCTGGCCGTCGAGCACGAGTCGGTCGTCCCCGACCTCGTGCTGCTGGGCAAGGCGCTGGGCGGCGGCATCGTGCCGGTCTCCGCGGTGGTCGGCCGCCGGGACGTGCTCGGGGTACTGCATCCGGGCGAGCACGGGTCGACGTTCGGGGGCAACCCGCTGGCGGCGGCCATCGGCACCGCGGTGGTCGACCTGCTGGAGACGGGTGAGTTCCAGCGCCGCGCGACCGAGCTGGGCGTGGTCCTGCGCGGCGGGCTGTCGGGGCTGCTGGACAAGGGTGTCGTCGGGTTCCGCGCGCGAGGGCTGTGGGCGGGCGTCGACATCGATCCGGCCATCGGCACCGGCCGCGAGGTCAGCGCCCGGCTCATGCGCAAGGGCGTCCTGGTCAAGGCCACGCACGGCTCGACGATCCGGCTGGCGCCGCCGCTGACGATCACCGGCGAGGAGCTGGAGGGCGCACTGGGCACGCTGACGGAGGTGCTGACCGAGGGTTCCTGACCCGAGCACGACCATGGGGACGGCCGGTCCCGGACAGCCCTTCGGGGCCCGGGCCCGCGCCGTCCGCACGGCTTCGCGGGATCAGGTAGCCCGCCGTCCGTACGGCCGGTTTCGTGCGAAGGGTGAAGACTGGGTCAAGAGGTGGTAGACCACTGTCAGCGACAGAGAGGTCGGCCGTGGGCACGCAAGAGGAGCAGGACGCTGCGGGGCAGCGGTTCGACGTGGCCGACGCCGCGCCCCTGCTGCTCGACGCCCAGGGCGTGGTCCGTAGCTGGACACGGGACGCCGAGCGGCTGCTGGCCTACACGCCCGCCGAGGTGGTGGGCGGTTCGGTGGCCGGCCTGCTGGTCCCCGACGACGCCGCCCGGGTGCCGGAACTGGTCGAGCGGTGCCGTAACGAGGGCGGCTGGGCCGGACTGCTGACCGCCCGGCGCAAGGGCGGGCGCGCGATGCGGGTGATGACGCGGATCACCCCGGCGATGGAGCCCGGCGGCGCGCCGCGCTGGCTGGTGTTGCTCTCCGACGTGACGGCCGGAGCCCGCGGCTGGGACATGAGCCGCACGGTGCTGGAGCAGATGGTGACCGGCTCCCCGGTCGGCATAGCGATCGTCGACGCCGATCTGCGATGCGTCTGGTCGAACGCGGCCCTGGAGCAGTTCGGCGGCGGCTCGGCCGCCCAGCGGCTCGGGCGGCGGCTGGCGGAGATCCAGCCGGGCATCGACTCCGAGAGCATCGAGGCCCAGATGCGCCGCGCGCTGGAGACCGGGCGGCCGGTCGTCGGGTACGAGCATGTGGGCCAGGTCCGCTCGGCGCCGCACCGGGAGACGGCGCACATGATGTCGTTCACCCGTCTCGAGGACGACCGCGGCCACCCGATGGGCGTCTACTACACCGTCGTCGACATCACCGACAAGCACCGGGCCCGCCGCCGCCTCGCCCTGCTCGACCGGGCCGGCGAGCAGATCGGCCGCACTCTGGACATCACGCGGACCGCCCAGGAACTCGCCGACGTGGCCGTACCCGGGTTCGCCGACTACATCTGCGTCGACCTGCTGGAGTCGGTGCTGCGCGGAGCGGAACCCCCGGCGGGGCCACCCGTCGACACGGAGCGGGTGCCGCTGCGCCGGGCCGGGCACCAGTCGGTGAACCCCGGGGTGCCGGAAGCCGTCGTGGCCATCGGCGAGGTCGCCACGTACCTGGCGGGCTCGCCGCCCATCCGCTGCCTGACCACGGGCCGCTCCTGGCGCGAGGAGCGGCTCGACCCGCTCGCCAAGGAGTGGGCGACCGACATACCGGGCGGCCGGGAGGCGACCTTCCTGGAGCTGGGCCTGCACACCGTGATGATCGTGCCGGTGCGCGCGCGGGGCGTCACCCTCGGCGTCACCACCTTCTTCCGGCGCGGACGGCAGGAGCCCTTCGACGCGGACGACCTGTCGCTGGCCGAGGACCTGGTGTCCCGGGCGGCGGTCTGCGTGGACAACGCCCGCCGCTACACCCGGGAACGGAACGCGGCCCTGGTGCTGCAGCGCAGCCTGCTGCCGCACCGGCTGCCCGAACAGGACGCGGTGGAGGTCGCCGCCTGCTACCGGCCGGCCGACGAACTGACCGGCCTCGGCGGCGACTGGTACGACCTCATCCCGCTGTCCGGCGCCCGCGTCGCCCTGGTCGTCGGCGAGGTGCCCGGTCACGGCATCGACGCCGCCGCGGCCATGGGGCGGCTACGCACCGCCGTCCGCACTCTCGCCGCTCTCGACCTGCCGCCGGCCGAGGTCCTCGCGCACCTGGACGACCTGGTGGCGCGCACCGCCCGGGAGGAGGGCGTCGACCCGGACGCGCCGGACGCCGTCGACGTCCAGGTCACCGGGTCCGGCTGTCTCTACGTCGTCTACGACCCCGTGGACGGACAGTGCACGATGGCCGCCGCCGGCCATCCCGCCCCCGCCGTCGTACTGCCCGACGGCTCCGTCGGCTTCGTCGACCTGCCGCAGGGGTCCACGCTCGGTTCGGGCGGCCCGCCCTTCGAGGCCGTCGAACTGGTCCTCGCCGAGGGCAGCACACTCGCCCTGCACACCGACGGACTGCTCGCCCGCGAGAACGAGGAGTGGTCCCTCGATGGCGACCGCGACCGGCTGCGCCGGGCCCTGGAGCGGGCCGCGCCCTCGCTGGACCTGCGCTGCCGCACCGTGGTGGACGCCCTGATGCCGGCCCGGCCGCACGACGACGTGGCGCTGCTGATGGCCCGCACCCGGGTGCTGGGCGCCGACCAGGTCGCCGACTGGGACCTGCCCACCGATCCGGCGGTCGTCGCCGACGCCCGCAAGGAGGCCGCCCGGCAGCTGACCGAGTGGGGCCTGGAGGAGCTGGTGTTCACGACGGAGCTGGTGGTGAGCGAACTGGTCACGAACGCGATCCGGCACGCGCAGGGCCCCATCCGGCTCCGCCTGATCAGGGAGCGGGCGCTGGTCTGCGAGGTCTGCGACGGCGGTGCCACCGCACCCCATCTGCGCCATCCGCGCACCACCGACGAGGGAGGCCGCGGCCTGCTCCTGGTCTCCCAGTTCACGGACCGCTGGGGGACGCGCTTCGTGCCCGAGGGCAAGGTCATCTGGGCCGAGCAGTCGCTGAACGGTCCCCCGGGCTGACCGACGGAATCCGGACCCGTTCGCTCGCATGAAAAAACAGTGCAAACCCGGCGGTGAGGCGGAAGCCATGAACGATGCGGCTATCGACTATGCGGGGGTGTTCCAGTGCCTGCCGGGGATGGTGGCCCTGCTGACGCCCGACCTCGTCTTCGCGGACGTCAACGAGGAGTACCTCCAGGTGTCCGGGCGGCGGCGGGCCGAGGTGGTCGGGCGCTATCTGTTCGACGTCTTCCCCGACAACCCCAAGGACGGCGCCGCGTCCGGCATGCGCAACCTGGCGGCCTCGCTGCGGCGGGTGCTGGACACCGGCGAACGTGACGCGATGGCCCTGCAGCGCTACGACGTGGAGGACCCCGAACGCCCCGGCGAGTGGCAGGAGCGCTTCTGGAGCCCGGTCAACGCGCCGGTGATCGGCACCGACGGCAAGGTGGTGCTGGTCGTGCACCGCGTGGAGGAGGTCACCGAGCTGATCAAGGCCCGCGGCGGCCCGAGCGGCAGCCGGGCGCGGGTCCTGGAGGCCGAGCTCTACACCCGCGCCAAGGAACTGCAGGAGCTCAACGAGCGGCTGCGCCAGTCCCACGCACGGGAGCGCGAGGTCGCCCTCGCCCTCCAGGAGGCGATGCTGCCCGCCAGCCGGCAGGCCGGAGAGCAGCACGCCGCCGTGCGCTACCGACCGGCGATCGGCGCGCTCAACGTGTGCGGGGACTGGTACGACATCGTCGACCTGGTCGGCGGCAACCGCATCGGCGTGTCGGTCGGCGACGTGGTCGGCCACGGGCTGGCCGCCGCCGGGGTCATGGGCCAGCTGCGCAGCGCTCTGAGCGCCGCCTCACGCGTCGCGGAGGGCCCCGCCGAGGCGCTGAACGTCCTGGGCCGGTACGCGCACGTCGTGGACGGCGCCGAGTCGGCCACCGCCGTCACCACGTTCATCGACTTCGACGCGCACACCATCAGCTACAGCAGCGCCGGTCATCCCCCGCCCGTCCTGGTGCACGGCGACGGCCGGGTGGAGTTCCTCGACCAGGCCACCGACCCGCCGCTCGACGCGAGACCGGACCCGATACCGCGGCCCCAGGCGTGCACGGTCTTCACCGCGGGCGCCACCCTCGCCCTGTACACCGACGGTCTGATCGAGCGCCGCCGTGAGGACATCGAAACCGGCCTGACCCGCCTCGCGGAGTCCCTCGCCCGCCACCGCGACCTGGACGCCGAGTCCCTGGCGGACGTGGTGCTGCTGGAGCTGCTGCCGCCGGGCGGCGCGATCGACGACACGGCGCTGGTGATCGTGCGGCTGTGAGAGGCGCGGCGCCGGTCAGCCGGCGGGCTTCTCCCACACCGAGACATGCCTCGGGCTGTCGCCGGTGAAGGGCGTGCGCGTCCAGTCCTCCCAGCGGTCGCGCAGCCGCAGTCCGGCCAGCCGCGCCATCAGGTCCAACTCGGCCGGCCACACGTAGCGGAACGGGATGGACCAGTGCTCGGCGCGTCCGTCGACGACGGTGACGTAGTTCGAGCTCATGGCCTGGGTGGCCAGGTCGTAGGTGTCGAAGGCCCACTTGGTCGCGCCGATGTGGAAGGGCACGGCGTTCTGCCCGGGCGGCAGCTTGCGCAGTTCGGGCACCATCACCTCGACGGCGAAGCAGCCGCCGGGCCCCAGGTGCCGGGCGACGTTGCGGAAGCACTCCACCTGGGCGTCCTGCGTGGTCAGGTTCATGATCGTGTTGAAGACCAGGTAGGCGACGGAGAACTCGCCCTCCACCCGGGCCGTGGCGAAGTCCCCGATCGTCACTCCGACGGCCGAACCGCCCTCCTTCGCGCGCAGCCGGTCCACCATCGCGCGGGACAGGTCGATGCCGTGCACCGGCACGCCGCGGCGGGCCAGCGGCAGCGCGATCCGGCCGGTGCCGATCCCGAGTTCGAGCGCCCTGCCGTCACCGGCCAGCCCGGCCAGTACGTCGACCGCCGGGCCGACGGCCTCGGGGCGGAACATGTCGGCCGCCGAGTCGTCGTAGCCGGCCGCGATCTCTTCTCCGAAGTAGCCGTCCTCGTCGAGCATTTGGGGACCGTACCGCCGGCGGCCCGGTCGGCGCGCGGGGTTTTTCCGGGAAGATCACGCCAAACCCGTGCGATCGACTTGCCTCGTGTCGATCAGTGACACGAGGCTGGTCGGGCAGGCGTTCCCCGCGGGCGACACGGCGTCCGTCATGTTCCGGCGGGCTGCGCCTGCACATACACTGGCAGCCCCACGACACGCCGGTTGACCTGCTGGAACGCGGCGGCCGAGGCGATCCGTCGGAGTGAGGAGCGTCCCCTTTGTTCTACTACGTGCTCAAATACGTGTTGCTGGGACCCCCGCTGAGACTGTTCTTCCGGCCCCGCATCGAGGGCCTCGAACACGTCCCGGACGAAGGCCCCGCCATCATCGCGGGCAATCACCTGTCCTTCTCGGACCACTTCCTGATGCCGGCCATGCTCAAGCGCCGCATCACCTTCCTGGCGAAGAAGGAGTACTTCACCGGTCCCGGCCTCAAGGGCCGGCTCACCGCGGCCTTCTTCCGCAGCGCCGGGCAGATCCCGGTCGACCGCACCGGCAAGGAGGCGGGCCAGGCCGCCATCCGCGAGGGCCTGGGCGTGCTGCGCAAGAACGAGCTGCTCGGCATCTACCCCGAGGGCACCCGCTCGCACGACGGCCGGCTGTACAAGGGCAAGGTCGGCGTGGCGGTGATGGCGCTCAAGGCGCAGGTTCCGGTCATCCCCTGCGCGATGATCGGCACCTTCGAGGCACAGCCGCCGGGCAAGGTCGTCCCCAACTTCCACCCGGTCGTCATCCGCTTCGGCAAGCCCCTCGACTTCTCCCGCTACGCCGGCATGGAGAACGAGAAGGCGATCCTGCGCGCCGTCACCGACGAGATCATGTACGCGATCCTGTCGCTCTCGGAGCAGGAGTACGTCGACGAGTACGCGGCCGTCGCGAAGGCGCAGGAGACGGAGACGAAGGGTGCCAAGGAGCGCAAGTTCCCGCGTGCGCCGCTGAGTTGACCCGTGGGGCATGAAGACAGGGGCGGCCGGAGGAGTTCCGGCCGCCCCTTTGCCGTGTAGCCGGTGGCTACGGCTTGGGCGTGGCGTGCGGGGTGCAGGTCACGTCGGCGCCGTCCAGCTGCCCGGTGAGCAGGTAGGAGTCCACCCGCTGGTTGATGCACGGGTTGAGCAGGCCGGTCACACCGTGCGAGCCCGCGTCCTTCTCGGTGATCAGGCGGGAGCCCTTGAAGCGGTGGTGCAGTTCGACGGCGCCGTCGTAGGGGGTGGCGGCGTCGTTCGTGGACTGCACGATCATGACCGGCGGCAGACCCTTGTGGGTCTTGACGTTCACGGGCGTCTGCTGCTTGACCGGCCAGGTGGCGCACGGCAGGTTCATCCAGGCGTTGGCCCAGGTCATGAACGGGTAGTTCTTGTTCAGCGTGGTGTTGTCGCGGTCCCACTTCTTCCAGCTGGTGGGCCACTTGGCGTCGGTGCACTCGACGGCCGTGTAGACGGCGTTGCCGTTCTCCGCGGATATGTTGCCCGCGGTGTCCGACATGTCGGGGGCGGCTGCGTCGATGAGCGCCTGGGTGTCACCGGCGACGTACTTGCTGAAGACCGTCGCGATCGGCACCCACGAGGAGTCGTAGTACGGGGCGCTCTGGAAGAAGGAGATCAGCTCGGCCGGGCCGACGACCCCGCCGATGGGGCTCTTCTTGGCGGTGGCGCGCAGCTGGAGCCACTTGGCCTGGACGGCGTCGCGGGTGGTGCCGAGGTGGAAGGCGGCGTCGTTGGCGGCGACCCAGTCCTCCCAGTCCTTCCAGCGGCCCTCGAAGGCGACGTCCTGGTCCAGGTTGGCCTGGTACCAGATCTTGTCGCGCGAGGGGTTGACGACGCTGTCCACGATCATGCGGCGCAGGTGGCCCGGGAACATCGTGCCGTAGACGGCGCCGATGTAGGTGCCGTAGGAGACGCCCAGGTAGTTGAGCTTCTTCTCGCCGAGCGCGGCGCGGATGACGTCCAGGTCGCGCACGGTGTTGGGCGTGGTCATCTGCTGGAGCATCGCCTTGCCGGTGCGCTCGGCGCAGCCGTCGGCGTACTCGCGGGCCAGCTTGCGCTGGGCCGTCTTGTCGGCCTCGCTGTCCGGCACCGGGTCCATCTTGGGCGCCTTGACGAACTCCTGCGGGTCGATGCAGGAGATGGGTGCCGAGTGGCCGACACCGCGCGGGTCGAAGCCCACGAAGTCGTAGGCCTTGGCCGCGTTGGCCCAGATCGGGTTCTTGTTGGTGACGCGGGTCGGGAAGCGCATGCCGGACCCGCCCGGGCCGCCCGGGTTGTAGACGAGGGCGCCCTGGCGCTCCTCCTTGGTCCCCGTGTTGCCGATGCGGTCGACGGCGAGCTTGAGCTGCTTGCCGTACGGGTGCGCGTAGTCGAGCGGGACGCTGACCCAGCCGCACTGGATGGGCTTGGCCAGTCCCCAGTCGGCGGGGCAGTCCTGCCAGTCGATGCCTGCCTTCGCGGCACGCTCGGCGGCGATGGCGGCGCCCCGGGCCTCGCGGTCCTGCCCGTGCCCCGCGCTCGCGCTGGCGGTGGGGACCGCGGCGGCCCCGGCCATGAGCGTCGCCGTCACGAGCACTCCGGCCGAACCGAGCGCCGTGGTACGCCTCTTCGGTCTGTTGCCCCTCAAGTGGGACCTCCCCCTTCGTCTGTTCGATTGACAGAGGGATCCTTGCCGCTGTGTGCTGCCTGAGAACAGGGGCTGTTGACCTTCTTTACCATTCCGATAAACGGAGAGGTGCGTCCCGCTCAGCGGAACGTCACGCGTCCAGGGCGGCCAACGCCTCGTCCAGCACGCGGCGCAGGCGCAGCGCGTCCTCGGCCACGGCGCTCACGAGCACGACGGGCCCGGCCAGCGGCGCGAGCACGGCCGTCTCCCCCAGCACCCGGGCCGGCACCGGTTCCTTCGCGAACTCCGGCCTTACGAAGACCAGTTGACCCACCGCCCGGCACCCGCCCAGCACGGCGGGCCCGTCCCAGCCCCCGGGCGTCCCGGGGCCGCACCCGAGTTCCTGATCGAGCACGGTCCGCCCGGCGACCCGAACGGTGAGACGGCTGCCGAGCCTGCCGGGTTCCTCCCCCACCCGCCCGAGCACCTGCTCCTCGCGCAGCACGAGCCGCGCGCCGGCGCCGGCCTCGACGCGGGTGGCGACCCGCAGATCACTGCCGCCGGCACAGATCAACTGCTCCGGCAGCCAGCGCAGTTCGCCGCCGTCGGCAACGTCCAGCCGGACGTCGTACCGCGCCTCCCCCTTGACCTGTCCGGGCAGCGCGATGGTGGCGGCGGCGGACCCGACCCGCAACCGGGCCCCGTCCCGCACGCCGCACTCGATGCGGAATCGGTCCCCGCCGAGTGGCCCGCTCATCGCCCCGACGAGCATCACACGGGCCTCGTGACCGCTCCCCCGGGTCCGCCGCAGGGCGAGCGGTCCGTCCCCTTCCAGCACGGGCAGCGAGGTGCCGCCCCGCCCGTCCGCCGTCGCCCGGATGCGTGCGGTGGCCCGCACCCCGCCCACGCTCACGCCGTCCAGGCGGCGAGCCGCGCCCGCACCCACGCGGCCACCTCCCGCACGCCGCTCTCGCTCCTCAGCGACTGCAGGACGACGGGCAGTTCGGCGCGCTGCGCCTTCGCGTCGGCGGCCATCCGCGCGAGGTCCGAGCCCACGTAGGGCGCCAGGTCCGTCTTGTTGACGACGAGCAGATCGGCGGTGGTCACACCCGGCCCGCCCTTGCGCGGGATGTCGTCGCCGCCCGCCACGTCGATGACGAAGATCTGCGCGTCGACGAGCCCCTTGGAGAAGGTCGCGGTGAGGTTGTCACCGCCGGACTCGACCAGGATCAGGTCCAGCGGCCCGACCTCGTCCTCCAGGTCCTCGACGGCCTCCAGGTTCGCGGAGATGTCGTCCCGGATGGCGGTGTGCGGACAGGCGCCCGTCTCCACGGCGGCGATCCGCTCGGGCGGCAGCACGGCCTCCCGCAGCAGGAAGTCGGCGTCCTCCCGCGTGTAGATGTCGTTGGTGACGACGGCCAGGGACAACTCCTCGCGCAGCGCCCGGCACAGGGCGGCGACGGTCGCCGTCTTCCCGGAGCCGACGGGACCGCCGAGCCCGATCCGCAGGGCCCGCCGCGAGCCGTCGGGGCGCCGGGCGTCGGCGCTGACGGCGCGGGGGCCGTCGTGGGAGTGGTCGAGGTGCATGGGGTGACTCCTACGGTTTTCGGGCTTGGGCGGGCTCGGGGGCTACGAGGCGAACAGCCGCACGGCCCAGGCGGCGTGGGCCTCCGCGCCGATCTCCAGCAGCGGGGCGGAGCTCGCCGGCAGGACGTCGACTCCTTCGTCGATCGCCCTGCGGGCCGCCTCCACCGCCTGGTCGGCCACCCGGTCGATCGCCGGCGCCAAGCGGGCCAGCACCCCCGTGGCGTCGAACGGGTCGAGGCTCAGCAGGCGCACCGTGGCGCTCGCCGGCCCGCTGACGCTCTCGTAGGCCGCGCAGTGGGCGGCGTCGACGGGCTCGAGAGCGGCTGCCCGGGCCACCAGCCCCAGCACCACCGGCTGATGAGCGCCTTTCGGGAACCGCCGTGCCAGAGCGTCGAGTTCGTCCGACGGCCAGGTGGCCCGGGCGGCCCTCGTCAGCTGCCGGCCGAGCTTGCGGGCGGCGACGCGGAGCGCCGGGGAGGGCGTCCGGGCATCGGCGGCGGCGTCCAACTCCGCCGGGTCCGCGCCGAGTACGGCTGCCGCGGCCAGCGAGGCCGCGACCAGGCCCGCCGTGTGCAGCCGTCCCCGGCAGAAGTTCTCCAGGCTCGCGGCGCCGGTGACGCGCCCGGCCTTCACCGCGGCCTCGGCCCCGCCGGAGTGCGCGTGCCCTCCGGCGGGAAACCGGCCGTCGGCCAGGACGAGAAGTGCGGCCCTGGACATCAGAAGAGGAAGTACCGCTGGGCCATGGGCAGTTCGGCGGCGGGCGTGGCTTCGACCAGGTCCCCGTCGATGCGCACCGCGAAGCTGTCGGGATCGATCTCCACCCGCGGCCGCGCGTCGTTCTCCCGCATGTCGGCCTTGGTGACCGCGCGGGTCGACTCGATGGCCACGAACCGCTTCCCGAGCTGCAACCGCTCCGGCAGACCGTCCTCGACGGCGAGCGGGGCGACGAAGTTGAACGAGTTCGCGGCGGGCGCCCGCCCGATCGCCCCGTACATCGGCCGGGGCAGGATCGGCTGCGGCGTCGGGATGGAGGCGTTCGCGTCGCCCATCTGCGCGTACGCGATCTGGCCGCCCTTGATCACGAGGTGCGGCTTGACGCCGAAGAACGCCGGCTCCCACAGCACCAGGTCGGCGAGTTTCCCGGTCTCCACCGAGCCGATCTCGCGGGCCAGTCCCTGCGCGAGGGCCGGGTTGATCGTGTACTTGGCGACGTAGCGGCGCACCCGGTGGTTGTCGGCCCGGCCGTCGCCGGGCAGCGCTCCCCGCCGCCGCTTCATCACGTGCGCCGTCTGCCAGGTGCGCAGGACGACCTCGCCGACCCGGCCCATGGCCTGGGAGTCGGAGGAGATGATCGAGATGGCGCCGAGGTCGTGCAGGATGTCCTCGGCCCCGATCGTCGAGGGGCGGATGCGCGATTCGGCGAAGGCGAGGTCCTCCGGCACCGCCGGATTCAGGTGGTGGCAGACCATCAGCATGTCGAGGTGTTCCTCGGCGGTGTTGACGGTGAAGGGCCGCGTCGGGTTCGTCGAACTCGGCAGCACGTGCGGCTCGGAGACGACGGTCATGATGTCGGGCGCGTGCCCGCCGCCCGCGCCCTCGGTGTGGTACGCGTGGATGCCGCGGCCGTTGATCGCGGCGAGCGTGTCGCCGACGAACCCGGCCTCGTTCAGCGTGTCGGTGTGGATGGCGACCTGGATGCCGGTCCGGTCGGCCACCGTCAGCGCGGCGTCGATGACGGCCGGGGTCGAGCCCCAGTCCTCGTGCAGCTTCAGTCCCAGCGCGCCGCCGCGGATCTGCGACAGCATCGCCTCGTGCGAGACGGTGTTGCCCTTGCCGAGGAAGCCGATGTTGAGCGGGTACTGCTCCATCGCCTCCAGCATGCGCGCGAGGTGCCACGGGCCGGGCGTGACCGTGGTGGCCTTGGAGCCCTCGGCCGGGCCGGTGCCGCCGCCCACGAGCGTCGTGACACCGGAGGACAGCGCCTCGTCGGCGATCTGCGGGCAGATGAAGTGCACGTGCGCGTCGACGGCGCCCGCGGTCAGGATGCGCCCGTTGCCGGCGATGACCTCGGTCTCCGGGCCGATCACCAGGTCGGGGTGGACCCCGTCCATGGTGTCGGGGTTGCCGGCCTTGCCGATCCCGGTGATCCGGCCGTCCCGGATGCCGACGTCGGCCTTGACGATGCCCCAGTGGTCGATGATGACCGCGCCGGTGACGACCGTGTCCGGGGTGCCCTCCGCGCGGGTGGCACGCGACTGGCCCATGGACTCGCGGATCACCTTGCCGCCGCCGAACACCGCCTCCTCCCCGGCGAGCCCGGGCCCGCCGCAGCGGTCCTCCTCGATCTCGACGAGCAGGTCGGTGTCGGCGAGCCGGATGCGGTCGCCGGTGGTCGGGCCGAACAGGTCGGCGTAAGCGGCGCGCGAGATCTCAGGCATCGAGGGCACCTCCGGTCTCTCCGCGCAGCCCGGGCACGACACGGGCGCCGGCGAGCGGGACGAGTGCCACGTCGACGGGGATGCCGGGCTCGAAGCGCACGGCCGTGCCGGCGGGGATGTCGAGCCGCTTGCCGCGGGCGGCGGCGCGGTCGAAGTCCAGACCGGGGTTGGCCTCGGCGAAGTGGTAGTGGGAGCCGACCTGGACGGGCCGGTCGGCGGCGTTGAGGACGGTCAGGCGGGTGACCTCGCGGCCCGCGTTGCAGACGATCGGGTCCTCGGCGAAGAGGATCTCTCCGGGAATCACGGCGCTCCCCCGTCAGACGATCGGGTCGTGGACGGTGACGAGCTTGGTGCCGTCGGGGAAGGTGGCCTCGACCTGGACGTCGTGGATCATCTCGGGGATGCCCTCCATGACGTCGTCCCGGGTGAGCAGCCTGCGTCCGGAGGCCATGAGCTCGGCGACGGTGCGGCCGTCCCGGGCGCCCTCGAGGATGTGCGACGTGATGAGGGCGACCGCCTCGGGATGGTTGAGCCTCAGCCCCCGGGCCCGGCGCTTCTGAGCCACGTCGGCCGCCACGTGGATGAGCAGCCTCTCTTGCTCGTGCGGGGTCAGTTGCACGTCCCACCTCACCTCTCGCTCCGGGCCGGGCGGGCCCGGTTGCCGCGGCCACGGGGCAAACTGCCTGGTGGCGTGGAGGGGAAGGCTAGTTGGGCCGGGTTTCGAGCACGTTAAACGTATACGGGCCGCCGTGGCCGGACCGCGGACCCGAAGCCTGGGGCGTGTCGAACGTCCCGTCGTCCGCCCGAAGGGCGGGCCCCACGGCGTCTGGTGCGCGCGATCGCAACGCGCCGGAGCGCCCTGATGGCGGAGCCATTCGGGCGCTCCGGCAACGCCGCCAGCGCGCGTGCCAGGCGTCGCGGGGCAGGCGGGACTTTCGACACACGCCCTAGGAGGCGCCGGTCCCCCGGTGGTGCGCCGCGATGCCGAAGCGCTGCTGTTCCCGGGGCGCGGACGCCACGTCGCGCACGTTCGACACGGAGCTGATCACCTGCTCCTCGTCGGGCTCCTGGAGCTGGTCGAGCCGTTCCAGGTCGGCGGCGGAGACGAGGGCGACGAGGGGCTTGCCGTGCCGTGTCACGACGACGCGCTCGCCGCCGTACACCACCCGGTTGATCAGATCGGCGAGCTCAGCCCTGGCTTGCGTCACCGGAATCTCGTAGGCCATACCCCCATCATAACGTCACGTACATCCTGTACATTTTTTACAGAGCCAGTTCGGCGAGAGACAGTTCGGCGAGAGATCGCTGAGCCGCGAGGAGGGGTACGCCATGACCCGACCGTCCGCCCGCTACGTCCTGCCCGAGTTCACGGAGCACACGAGCTTCGGGCACAGGACGACGGACCCGTACGCGAAGCTGCTGGAGGAACGGATCGTCTTTCTCGGCACACAGATCGACGACACGTCGGCCAACGACGTGATGGCCCAGTTCATGCACCTCGAGTACCAGGACCCGGGCCGGGACATCTCGCTCTACATCAACTCCCCGGGCGGCTCGTTCACCGCGATGTCGGCGATCTACGACACGATCCAGTACGTCGGCTGCGACGTGGAGACGGTCTGCCTGGGACAGGCGGGCTCCTCGGCGGCGGTGCTGCTGGCGGCGGGCACGCCGGGCAAGCGGTCCGCGCTGCCAGGCGCCCGCATGGTCATCCGCCAGCCGGCGCTGTACGAACCGGTGCAGGGACAGGCGAGCGACCTGGCCATCCAGGCCGACGAGCTGTCGCGGCTGCGGACCCGCCTGGAGGAGATGCTGGTACGGCACACGGGACGCTCCCCGCAGCAGGTGACCGAGGACATCGAGCGCGACAAGATCCTCGACGCCCGGGAGGCCGTGGAGTACGGGCTGGTGGACCGGATCGTCCCCAGCCGCAGGTCCACCCTCGCGCCGACGACGGGCAGGTGAGCGGACGGTGCTTCCACCCGAGCTCCCACCGCTGCCCGCCCTGACCCGCGCCGAGGGCGAGTTGATCGACCGTTATCTCGACGTGGTCGACCTGCTCGGCCGCATCAACCCCGCGCACGACGGAGACACCTACCGGGGACTGCGTGCCGCTCAGGCACTGGTGACCAAGGCGGCCGAACTGCGCGACGCCCTGGCGGTGATGCACCGGCGGGGCGAGACCGAGCTGCACGCCCCCACGCTGGGCCGGGCCATGCGGGTGCTGGACGGGGAGCGGCGCACGGCACGGGTCACCGTGCCGCCCCACTCCGACAGTTGGCGCGAACGTCCGGACCGGGCTTGAAACGGACCAAACGGCGTACCCCCTTTTGGCGTAGACGCGGCTGCAGTTTCGGGACCGTTCCGGTTGCGCAACACGCGTACCCGAAGGGCGGAATGGGAGGTTCCGCCCCTGGTCCGGGGCTCCTCGATCCGGTGACGACTGTTCGAAAAACAGGGTGTCCACCCGAACGGGTGAGTGGTGAGTAACGCCACAAATCCCCGATTCCATTGGGATTTTCGGACATCCGTGAGCCAAGATCCCTGTCTGACGACAAGCCCCCGCCGCAGCGGCGGGGCGATCCGGGCGGACGCCGAGTCCTGCCGCCGCCCGGATGACCGGTCGACAGGAGTGGATCGGCAGGAGTGGAGGACCCAAGCACGACGGGTCGCCGGCACGGTCACGCCATGACCGGACCGAGCAGCCCTTGGGGTGAAGCCGCGCATGCGGCCGGGCAACTTCGCCAGCCCGAATCCGACAGGTCATCCTTCACAGGCGGCTGACGAAGGGTTGCGCATGACTGCGCTCAATCGTGTCCCGTCGCTGATGGTCCGGGCCGGCACGGCCTCGGCTCTCACCCTCGCCGCCGTGGGCGGCTCCGTCGTGATCCCGGGCATCGCCACCGACGCCTCGGCCGCGACGACCGCGACGAAGGCGCTTCAGGTGGCGGCGTCCAAAAAGGGATCTCCGTACAAGTGGGGCGCCACCGGACCGCGTCGCTTCGACTGCTCAGGCCTCACGCTGTACTCGTTCAAGAAGGCCGGCAAGACACTGCCCCGGACGGCGGCCCAGCAGTACAACAGGACCCACCACATCTCCGCGAGCCACCGCAAGGCCGGAGACCTGGTGTTCTTCCACTCGGGGTCGAACGTCTACCACGTGGGCATCTACGCCGGGAAGGGGAAGATCTGGCACGCCCCGAAGACCGGGGACGTCGTGAAGCTCCAGAAGATCTGGACCCGGAGCGTCTGGTACGGCCGGGTCAGCTGACTCTCCCGTGGGGGTGACGGCCTCCTGACCGGCCGTCACTCCCACGGGGTTCCATATTCCGCACCCAGGCCGTCGCGCCTGGGCGTCGTGGTTCACGGCTCCTGCTCGTGGTTCACGACTCCTGCTGCCCCGCGGTGACGGGCCGGGCCCGCGCGCTCCACGGCAGTTCGATGCAGACCGTCTTGCCGCCCTCTCTCGTGGGCCGCACGCGCAGCTTGCCGCCGCACTCGGCCGCCAGCCAGCGAATGATCACCATGCCCCGTCCGTTGTCCTGCTGGACCGCGGCCGGCAGCCGCTTGGGGAAGCGCGGATGGCTGTCGGTGACGCCGATGCACAGGTGCTCGTCACGGTCGAGCCGCAGGTCCACCGTGAAGGTGGGAGACTGCCCGAAGGTGTGCTGTACGGCGTTGGTGGCCAGTTCGGAGACAATGAGGCGGATCGTCTCGGCCGCTTCGGTGTGGGCGGGCAGACCCCATTCCGCCAGAGTGGTGACCACGTAGCCGCGGGCGGCGGAGACCGAGGCCGGCTCGCTCGGCAGAGTGACGGATGCTTCCAGGTGGTCTGCCATGGCGACGTCGTCCCTTTCCCACGGGACCGGAGTCCGACACGGAGCGGATGGTTCGAGTACGGTCCCGGACTGGTGCTTCCTCGCCAGACTGCCATTACCGCGACGGTCACGGGTGGCGATCCACCAAGATATGCATATATCTGTCGCTCAAAGCGGTGAACTCTACGACGGAAGACCGTATTTGGGCACCCCGTAAGGAGTAAGGAGTACCGCATGCAGAACGGTCCCGCGGTGCGCCGCCGGAAGCTGGGCACCGAACTGCGCGCCCTGCGCACGGCGGCGGGTCTCACCAGCGGTGAGGCGGCCCGGCAAGTGGGCTGGCACCAGTCCAAGGTGAGCCGGATCGAGACCGGCGCCAGCGGGGTGAAACCGGCCGATGTGCGGTTACTTCTCGACGCCTACGCAGTCACGGACTCTCAACTACGCGAGTTTCTTCTGGTGTTGGCCGGGTCGGACGAGAGCGTGGGGCGCCACCACTGGTGGCACGCCTATCGCGGAATTCTCCCGCCCACCTATCGCGACTTCATCAGCCTCGAGTCGCAGGCGAGCGCGATGCGCACGCTGGAGACGTCCGTGGTGCCCGGTCTGCTGCAAACGCCCGAATACGCGCGTGCGGTCACGCGGGCCGCGGTCGACGGACTGGACGACGAACGGCTGGACGCCCTGGTCGAGGTGCGACTGGCCCGGCAGGACGTCCTGCGCTCGGATCCGCCGTTGGAGCTGACAGCGGTCCTGGACGAGGCCGTACTGCACCGGGAGATCGGCGGTCCGGGCGTCATGGCACGGCAACGGGAACGGCTTCTGGAAGCGGGCCGCCTGCCCCAAGTACGGCTCCAGGTACTGCCGTTCGCCGCGGGGGCACATGTCGGTGTCACAGGCCCTTTCGTAATCTTCTCATTTTCGAGCACTTCTGATCTGGATGTGGTTGTTCTCGACCACTTGACGAGTAGCCTCTACCTCGAACGGAAAGAAGACCTGGAGGCCTATACCCAGGCCTTCAACGCCCTTCGGAATCACGCCCTTTCACCCGAGGACTCGTTGGATTACATCGCCGCGACAGTTTGACGGCGCGTAAGGAGGCACCATGTCCGTACTGCCTCGGAACGTACCTTCCAGCACCCGACTGCACGGCGTGCGGTGGCTGCGCAGCAGCTACAGCACGGGAGCGAACAACTGCGTCGAGACCGCACTGCCACAGTCCGGCCCCTGGGCCGGACTGCTCGCCGTGCGCGACTCCAAGGACGCCACGGGGCCCGCGCTGCTCTTCTCCCCCGAGAGCTGGGCGGGCTTCCTCACGGCCGTCCGGTCCTGATCAGTTCGTGATCGCGCGGCACACGGCCGTGTCACGCCGACTCATGGTCGCGTCTCGCCGATCACCTTCACCGCATGCTCGATCTGTCCCTCGGAGAGGTCCGCGCGGGCGGTCAGCCTGAGCCTCGAGACGCCGTCGGGAACGGAAGGAGGACGGAAGCAGCCCACGGCGAGGCCTGCCGTACGGCAGTCGGCCGCCCATCGCACGGCCCCCTCCGGGGACGGTGCGCGCACCGAGACGACCGCGGCGTCCGGACGCACCGCCGCATGGCCCGCCGCGGTCAGCCGCGCGTGCAGCTCCGCCGCCACCGCGCGCGCCCGCGCCGCCCGCTCCGGTTCGCGGCGCAGCAGTCGCAGCGCCGCCAGGGCCGCCCCTGCCGCCGCGGGCGCCAGGGCCCGTGTCGAAGATGAACGTGCGGGCCGCGTTGACGAGGTGCTCGATCACCTTCGCCGGGCCCAGCACCGCCCCGCCCTGGCTGCCGAGCGACTTGGACAGCGTGACCGTCACGACGACGTCGCCCTCGCCCGCCAGGCCCGCCGCCCACGCGGCCCCCCGGCCCCCGTCGCCCAGCACGCCGAGCCCGTGCGCGTCGTCGACCAGCAGTCCCGCGCCCCGCTCCCGGCAGGCGGCGGCGAGCGCGGTCAGCGGGGCCGCGTCCCCGTCGACCGAGAAGACCGTGTCGGAGACGACGAGGGCCGGGCCGTCGTGCGTCCGCAGCGCCTTGCGCACCGCCTCCGGGTCCGCGTGCGGCGCGACCTGCGTACCGCCCCGGGCGAGCCGGCAGCCGTCGATCAGCGAGGCATGGTTGCCCGCGTCGGAGACGATCAGCGAGCCGTGCGGGGCCAGTGCGGTGACGGCGGCGAGGTTGGCGGCGTAGCCGGAGGAGAAGACGAGCGCCGCCTCGAAGCCGCAGAAGTCGGCCAGCTCCCGCTCCAGCTCGGCGTGCAGTTCCGTGGTGCCGGTGACGAGCCGGGACCCGGTGGAGCCGCCGCCCCAGGTCCGGGCGGCCTCGGCCGCGCCCGCGGCGACCTCGGGGTGGTGGGTCAGCCCCAGGTAGTCGTTGCTCGCGAGGTCGAGGAGCGGGGAGTGGGCCGGGCGCGGCCGCAGAATCCGTACGAGCCCGGCGCGGCGGCGCAGCGCCGCCTGCTCGTCGATCCAGCCGAACGCCATGGCTCCTCCGGGGCTTTTGTAGGCAGTGGACAGACACTAGCCGCACGGGCCGCCCCCCATGATGTGGCAATACCCACACGTCGAAGCGCACGTCTTGTCCACTCTCTCCTTGGCCCGGGGCGGGTGGGTAGGACAGGATCGGCTCTCATGGACCTGCTGAACACGCTGGTGGACAAGGGGCTTCGGCGCGAGCTGCCGACCCGCGAGGAGGCTCTGGCCGTCCTCGCCACTTCCGACGACGACGTGCTCGACGTGGTGGCCGCGGCCGGAAAGGTGCGCCGGCACTGGTTCGGGCGACGGGTGAAACTGAACTACCTCGTCAATCTCAAGTCCGGGCTGTGTCCGGAGGACTGCTCCTACTGCTCCCAGCGGCTCGGCTCCAGCACCGGCATCCTCAAGTACACCTGGCTCAAGCCGGAGCAGGCCTCCCAGGCCGCCGCTGCCGGGCTGGCGGGAGGCGCCAAGCGGGTGTGCCTGGTGGCGTCCGGGCGCGGCCCGACCGACCGTGACGTCGACCGGGTCGCGGGCACCATCAAGGCGATCAAGGAGCAGAACGAGGGCGTGGAGGTCTGCGCCTGCCTCGGTCTGCTCTCCGACGGCCAGGCCGAACGTCTGCGCGAGGCGGGCGCCGACGCCTACAACCACAACCTCAACACGTCGGAGTCGACGTACGGCGACATCACGACCACGCACACCTACGCCGACCGCGTCGACACCGTGAACAAGGCGCACGCGGCCGGCCTGTCCGCCTGCTCCGGGCTGATCGCGGGCATGGGCGAGAGCGACGAGGACCTGGTCGACGTGGTCTTCTCGCTGCGGGCGCTGGACCCGGACTCGGTGCCGGTGAACTTCCTCATCCCGGTCGAGGGCACCCCGCTGGCCGCCGAGTGGAACCTCACCCCGCAGCGCTGCCTGCGCATCCTGGCGATGGTCCGCTTCGTGTGCCCCGACATCGAGGTGCGCATCGCGGGCGGCCGCGAGGTCCATCTGCGCTCGATGCAGCCGGTCGCCCTGCACCTGGCCAACTCGATCTTCCTGGGCGACTACCTCACCACCGAGGGCCAGGCGGGCAAGGCCGACCTTGAGATGATCGCGGACGCCGGTTTCGAGGTGGAGGGCGCCGATCAGGTGACCCTGCCCGAGCACCGGGTGCACGCAGGCGGGGGCTGCGGGTCGCACACCGAGGCCGGCTGCGGGTCCCACGAGGACGCCGGGTGCGGGTCGCACGAGGGCGGTGGGGTGTGCGGTACGGCCGCTGCCGCGCCGACGGCGAACGAGCCCCGTACCGACCTGGTCGCCGTACGCCGCCGTGGCGCCGGCACGGACCTCGCGCCCAATGCCTGACCTGTCCGTACCGGAGCTGCTGGAGCTCGACCGGCGGCATGTGTGGCACCCGTACGGGCCGATGCCCGGGCAGGCCGAACCGCTCGTCGTGGAGGCGGCGAGCGGGGTGCGGCTGCGGCTTGCCGACGGCTCGGGCGAGCTGGTCGACGGCATGTCGTCCTGGTGGTCGGCGATCCACGGCTACAACCACCCGGTGCTCAACGAGGCCGCCGCCGACCAGCTGGGCCGGATGAGCCACGTGATGTTCGGCGGCCTCACCCACGAGCCGGCCGTGCGCCTCGCGAAGCTCCTTGTCGACATGTCGCCCGACGGTCTGGAGCACGTCTTCCTCGCCGACTCCGGCTCGGTGTCGGTCGAGGTCGCCGTGAAGATGTGCCTGCAGTACTGGCGTTCGCTGGGCCGGGCCGGCAAACGGCGGCTGCTGACCTGGCGCGGGGGCTACCACGGCGACACCTGGCAGCCGATGTCGGTGTGCGACCCCGAGGGCGGGATGCACGAGCTGTGGAGCGGGGTGCTGCCCCGGCAGGTGTTCGTCGACGCGCCTCCGGCCGCGTACGAGGAGGCGTACGCCGAGTCGCTGCGCTCGGCGATCGCCGAGCACGCCGACGAGCTGGCCGCGGTGATCGTCGAGCCGGTGGTGCAGGGCGCGGGCGGGATGCGGTTCCACTCCCCCGCCTATCTCCGGGTGCTGCGCGAGGCGTGCGACGCGCACGACGTGCTGCTGGTGTTCGACGAGATCGCCACCGGTTTCGGCCGTACGGGCGCGCTGTTCGCGGCGGAGCACGCGGCGGTGACGCCGGACGTGATGTGTGTCGGCAAGGCGCTGACCGGCGGCTACCTGACGATGGCGGCGACGCTGTGCACCGCGCGCGTGGCCGACGGCATCTCCCGGGGCGAGGTCCCGGTGCTCGCGCACGGCCCGACCTTCATGGGCAACCCCCTCGCGGCGTCCGTCGCCTGCGCCTCGATCGAGCTGCTGCTGGGCCAGGACTGGCTCGCGGAGGTCAAGCGGATCGAGACGGGACTGCGGGAGGGCCTGGCGCCCGCCCGCGATCTGCCCGGCGTGCGGGACGTCCGCGTGCTGGGTGCCATCGGGGTCGTCCAGCTGGACCACGCCGTGGACATGAAGGCGGCCACGGACGCGGCGGTGCGCGAGGGCGTCTGGCTGCGGCCGTTCCGCGACCTGGTCTACACGATGCCGCCCTACGTCACCGGGGACGAGGACCTGGCACGGATCGCGCGCGCGGTGTGCGCCGCGGCGCGGGAGGGATGACATGCCGGTACTGGTGATCACGGGCACGGGCACGGAGGTCGGCAAGACCGTCACCACGGCGGCCGTGGCCGCGGCGGCCGTCGCGGCCGGGCGTTCCGTGGCCGTCCTCAAGGCCGCGCAGACGGGTGTACGGCCGGACGAGCGCGGGGACGCCGACGAGGTCGCGCGGCTCGCGGGAGCCGTGACGACGGCCGAGCTGGCGCGCTATCCCGAGCCGTTGGCTCCGGCGACCGCGGCCCGCCGGGCCGGTATGACCCCGGTGCGCCCGCAGGACGTCGCCGAGGCCGCCGGAAAACTGGCGGCCGCGCACGACCTGGTGCTGGTGGAGGGCGCCGGCGGGCTGCTCGTGCGGTTCGACGAGGCGGGCGGCACCCTGGCGGACGCGGCGCAGTTGCTGCGCGCGCCGGTGCTGGTGGTGGCGACGGCCGGACTGGGCACGCTGAACACGACCGAACTGACGGCGCGTGAACTCCGCTTCCGTGGGGTGGAGTTGCTGGGCGTCGTCATCGGCGGCTGGCCCGATTCCCCCGACCTGGCCATGCGCTGCAACGTCACGGACCTCCCGGACGTCGCCGGAGCCCCGCTGCTGGGCGCCCTGCCCATGGGCGCCGGGGCCCTCGACCCCGCCGGCTTCCGCACCGCGGCGCCGGGCTGGCTGGCGCCGCGGCTGAACGGCACGTGGGACGCGGAGGTGTTCCGCAGGCGTGAGGCCGCCGACGGCAGGGCCTAGGCATCGCCGACCGCGAGCAGCCGTACCAGCTCGATCCGTGAGCGGATCCCCAACCGTTCGAAGACGCCGCGCAGGTGGTGGTCGATCGTGCGGGGGCTGAGGGCGAGGCGGGTGGCGATCTCCCGGTTGGTGGCGCCGTCGGCCGCCATGCGGGCGATCACCAGTTGCTGGGCGGTCAGCCGGCCGCCGGGTCCGCCGTCGGTCGGCGCCGGGGCGGCGGGTGCGCCGAGGGCGCGCAGTTCCGCCCGGGCCTGCAGGGCGCAGTGCGGGGCGCCGAACTGCTCGAACGCCTCCAGGGCGCTGTGCAGCCGGTCGCGGGCCTCGGTACGGCGGCGCAGGCGGCGCAGCGCGGCGCCGAACAGCAGCTCGGTGCGGGCGCGTTCGAAGTCGCGGGTGCCGCGGGCGTGCAGGTCGAGGGCCTCGTGGTAGAGGTCGACCGCCTCGGCGCCGGGTACCAGCAGAGCGCGGCAGCGGGCGCTGAGGGCGAGCTCGTCGGGACTGCGCACGGCCGTCGCCCAGCGGTGGTAGTCGGCGTGCGCGGCCCGGGCGACGCGGGTGTCGCCGGTCCGCACCGCGGCCTCCACGTAGTGCGGGGTGGCCAGGTGCCGGATGGCGCGGTGGCCGTGGCCGGGGCCGAATCCGGCGAGGGCGCGCAGCCGGGCCGCGGCGCCGGCGAAGCGCCCCTCCGCGAGGTCGAGGAAGGCGAGCGCCCACTGGGCGAGGGCGGCGGGCAGTCCGAGGCCCCGGGCGAGGGCGTACGACCGTGCGGCCGCCGCCCGTTCACGGCAGAGGTCCGCGGCGCCGGTGAGCGCGGCGAACATGGCGAGCGCGGCCTGCAGATGGCAGGCGCCGTTGTCCTGGCCGGAGGCGTAGGCCTGCCGGAGGGCGTCCGTCGCGGCGGCCGCGCCGGCGTCAGGGCGGCCGGTCCAGAAGTCGGCGTAGGCCCGGAACTCCAGCGCCTGCGCCACCGTGACGGTCGCGCCCCGTGCCTGCGCGGAGGCGGCCGCCCGTGCCGTCGCGGTGGCGGCGCGGGCGTGGTCGCCGAGCATGAGCGCGGCGATGCCGGCGTGGAGGAGCACGGTGGGGTCGCCTCCCGGTCCGCACCGCCCGGCCGCCTCCTCCAGCAGCTCCCGCGCGTCCTCGTAGCGCCCCTCCACGGCGGCGGCGAGTCCGCCCAGCGTGCCCGGCGGTTCGATCCCCAGCCGCCCCGCACCCCGGACGGCGTCCCGGCAGCGGCGCAGGTCCCCGGTGTAGATGACGGCCTCGGTGGCACGGGCCAGAAGGTGCGGCGCGTCGATGGAGCCGGAGGTGTGCGCGGGGCCGTCGGCCCGGGCGTGCTGCGCGGCCGTCAGCAGGGCGTCGAAGGCCTCCGTCGCGTTCTCCGCGCGTAGCGCGAACAGACCGGTGAGCGTGTCGTCGGCCGCCCCGGCGCGCAGCAGCCCGCGGGCGCGGTCGGCGTCGCCGGACTGCCAGGCGTCGGTGGCGGCGCGGGTGAGCAGGCGGGCCTGGCGGGCGGGGTCGGGGCTCAGTGCCGCGGCGCGTTCCGTCAGGGCCCGGGCGAGTGCGGGCCGGCCGGTCGCGCGGGCCTGTGCGGCGGCCGCCGACAGCTCCGCGACGAGCCGTCCGCTGGGTCCGAGGGCGCCCGCCGCCCGGTGCCAGGACCGGCGCGGCTTCTCGCCGTCGCCGTTCAGAACGCGGGCGAGCAGCCGGTGGGCCTCGCGGCGGTCCGACGGCGCCCCGGACTCGTAGGCGGCGATCCTGGTCCAGGCGTCGCGGAAGACGACGCCGCCCGCGCCGGCGTGCGCGATGCCGGCGGCCTCGGCGGCCTCCAGGGGCCGGGTGTCGAGGTGGGCGGCGGCGACGGCGCGCAGGAAGGCGTGGGTGGCGAGCGGGTACTGGTCGGCGGCGGCGAGGAGCAGCAGCAGGCGGGTGCCGTCCGGCAGCGCGCGGAGTTCGGCGCGCAGGTCCCGCAGCAACCGCGGTGCCAGCAGGCCGGGTTGCGTGGGAATCGGGTCGAGACCGGACCGCTGGCGGTCGGTGAGGCGGGTCGCGAGTTCGGCGGCGGCGCGCGGATCGCCGTACACGGCGTGCAGGACCCGTACGCGGACGCCCTCGGGGAGTTCGGGTGCCGTGGACCGCGGTGGCGAAGTGCGGGGAAGAGGCGGGGGGTTCACCGGTGTCACCACACCATTGACGTTACTGGCGGGTTACTTGAATCGTAAAGACCGGCGATCTCACCGATGCGGCGCGCGTAGACCCGCGCCGACACTCCTGACGAACCCCACCCGTGTCAGGAGGCATCATGCAGCGCCACACGCGTCGTATCGCCACGGCACTGTCGGCCGTCGCCGCATCGCTCCTTGTGTCCCTCCCCCTCACCGCCGCCCCCGCTCAGGCGGCGACCCACGACCCTGTCGTCTTCGTGCACGGCCTGAGCAGTGACGCGAGCAGCTGGGACGACTGGATCGCGGACTTCGAGGCGGACGGCTACGCGCCCTCCGAGCTGGACGCGTTCTCGTACGACTGGTCCAGGTCGAACGCCACCACCGCCCAGCAACTGGCCACCGAGGTGAAGAACGTGCTCGCGAGAACAGGCGCCTCGAAGGTGGACCTGGTCGTCCACTCCATGGGCGCGCTGTCCTCCCGCTACTACCTGAAGAACCTGGGCGGGACGTCGTACGTCGACGACTTCGTCTCGGTCGCCGGCGTCAACCACGGTACGTCCGTGGCCTCGTGGTGCGCCTGGCTGTACACCTCGTGCAAGGAGATGCAGCAGGGCAGCTCCTTCCTGACCGCGCTGAACTCCGGCGACGAGACGCCGGGCGCCGTGTCCTACGCCAGCTACTGGTCCGACTGCGACAACGCGGTCGTGCCCAACAGCTCGGCACTCCTGAGCGGCGCGACCAACGTCGACGCCGGCTGCATCGCGCACACCGACATGAACAACGACCCCGGCGTGTACCAGCAGGTGCGGAACTTCATCGCCTGACCTGCGGCGAGGGTGCGCGGGGCCCGATCGGGGGACAATCGCGGTAAGGCCCGTCCGGTGGAGGAGGTCCCCATGCCGCTACGGTCGACCGGTTCCGCGAGGCCGCTCCGGGATCCCGTGCACCACCCGCTGTTCGCCCGCTGCTACGCCCGCGCCAGCGTCGCCGCCGAGACCCGGCTGGGGATGGGCGGCATCCGCGACCGTCTGCTGTCCGGGCTGTCGGGGCGGGTCATCGAGATCGGCGCGGGCAACGGCCTGAACTTCGCACGTTATCCGCGCACGGTCTCGGAGGTCGTCGCCATCGAACCCGAACGGCGCCTGCGGCAGTTGGCCGTCGAGAACGCCCTGCGCGCCGAGGTGCCGGTGGACGTGGCGCCGGGCGCGGCGGAGGCGCTGCCGGTCAAGAGCGAGGCGTTCGACGCGGTCGTGGTGTCTCTGGTGCTGTGCAGCGTGCGGGACGTGCCGCGGGCGCTCGCGGAGATACGGCGGGTGCTGCGGCCCGGCGGTGTCGTGCGGTTCTTCGAGCACGGCCGGGGTGGCGGAGCGGCGATGCACTTCGCCCAGCGCGCCCTGGACCGCACCCTGTGGCCCCCACTGAGCGGTGGCTGTCATCTGTCCCGCGACCCGGTCGCCGCCCTGCGCGAGGCCGGTTTCGAACTGGGCCCCTACCGGCGGCTGTTGATGCCGGAGAGCGGCCCGACGCTGCCCACCTCCTACTGCGTGCTGGGCACGGCGTGGCGGCCGGAGCGCGCGGGGCCGGCGGCCTGACTCACGTCGTCCAGCCGCGCAGTTCGGCCGCGATGTCGTACACCGTGGCGTTGCCGCGTTTGACCATGCGGGCCAGATCGCGGACCTGCGTCGGCGAGGTGGAGACCCGCAGGCCGCTGGCGACCAGGTAGGCGTAGGCCACGGCCGAGGCGAAGAGGGCGTTCGAGCGCTCCAACGCGGGGATGTGGATGAGGAGTTGGAGGAGGGCGGCGGCGCGCGCGTGCGGGTTGTCGTAGACGGGGACGTCGAATATCTCGGCCTCGTGGCGGGCCACGGCGGCGACGAGGGCGCCCCAGTCGATGACCTGGGGGTCCCCGGGCGTCCGCTGCTCGGCGAGCATGAGCAGCCAGGCGAGGTCGATGCTGAGGTTGTCCAAGGGATCAGCGGCGACCTTCGCGCGTGGTGTCGTTCTCGCCGCCGAACTCCTCGGCGAAGACGGACTCGTACTGCTTCATGAAGTCGGCGGCGGCCTCGACGAACGTCTGGCCGACCTCTCCGGTGTCCTGTCTCACCAGTTCCTCGATGTAGCGGTTGACGCTCATGCCCCGGGCCAGGGCACGCTCACGGGCGGCGCGGGCCGTGCCCTCGTCCACTCTCACGTTCAGCTGGGTCTTCGCCATACCTCGAAGCTAGCGCCGAACCGCTAGCAGGGCAAGGTCCTCCCACGGGTGGAGGATGGCCCTTACATCCGTATCAGGGATTCGACCTGCGGTGGAGATCGGCCGGGACCTTCGGCGGATGTCGGCTGCGAACGGCACACACTAATGTCGGCAACGACGAGGGAGTCGGCACGTCCACGTGAGCGAGGAGGCAGCCTTGTCCACACCTGCTGCGGAGCACGCCCCGGGCCAGGCGCCGGCCGACGGGATCGCGGCCCGCGCCCGCGGTCTGACCAAGGCGTACGGCTCCGGTGAGACGATCGTCCTGGCCCTGGACTCGGTGGACGTGGACATCGCGCGCGGCCGCTTCACCGCGGTCATGGGCCCCTCCGGCTCGGGGAAGTCCACCCTGATGCACTGCCTGGCCGGGCTCGACACGGTCTCGGCCGGTCAGGTCTGGCTCGGCGACACCGAGATCACCGGGCTGAAGGAGCGCGAGCTGACCCGGCTCAGGCGGGACCGGATCGGGTTCATGTTCCAGTCGTTCAACCTGATTCCGACGCTGAACGCGGCCGAGAACATCACCCTGCCCATGGACATCGCCGGCAAGAAGCCCGACGAGAAGTGGCTGGACCAGGTCGTCGACACACTCGGGCTGCGGGACCGGCTCAAGCACCGGCCCGCCGAACTGTCAGGCGGCCAGCAGCAGCGCGTCGCCTGCGCGCGGGCGCTGGTCTCCCGCCCCGAGCTGATCTTCGCGGACGAGCCGACGGGCAACCTCGACTCGCGGGCCGGACTCGAGGTGCTCGCGTTCCTGCGCCAGGCCGTCGACGAGCTGGGTCAGACCGTCGTCATGGTCACCCACGACCCCGGCGCCGCCGCCCACTCCGATCTGGTGCTGTTCCTCGGGGACGGGCGCATCGTGGACGAGATGGAACGGCCGACGGCGGAGGCGGTGCTGGAGCGCATGAAGCGTTTCGACGTCCTGCGCGGCCAGGTCGAGGCCACGGACGGACAGGAGTAGGCCGGTGCTGAAGGCGACGCTCCGCAGCTTCCTCGCGCACAAGGGCCGGCTGCTGCTGTCGGCCCTCGCCATTCTCCTGTCGGTGGCGTTCGTCGCGGGCAGCCTGATCTTCTCCGACACGGTCACCCGCACCTTCGACCGGCTCTTCGCCCACACCTCCGCCGACGTCACCGTCCAGCCCAAGAAGGACCTGAAGTCCTCGGTGCCCACCGGCGAGACGCAGACCGTGCCCGCGGCGCTCGCCAAGCGGCTGGCGACGGTCCAGGGGGTGAAGTCCGCGCACGCCGACGTCGGCGTCGACAACATCACCATCGTCGACCGCAGCAACAAGTCGGTGGGGCCGACCAGCGGCGCCCCCACCATCGCCACCGACTGGTACCTCACCCCCCGCAGCCCCGTGAAGCTGACCTCCGGTCACGCCCCGCTCGGCCCCGGCGAGGCCCTGCTGGACGCGGACACCGCCGACAAGAAGCACGTGCGCATCGGCGACACGCTCACGCTGATGGCCCAGCCCGGCACGTTCAAGGTCCGGGTCACCGGCATCGCCACCTTCACCACCACCAACCCCGGCGCCGCCTTGGTCTATCTGGACCCCGAGGTCGCCGCCGGCAAGCTGCTCGGCTCCGCGGACAAGGCGACGAGCATCTCCGTGGACGCGGCGAAGGGCGTCAGCGACACGCAGCTCAAGCGCCGCGTCCTCGCCGTCACCGGCACCGGCGCCTACGACGTGAAGACGGCCGACGAGCAGGCCAAGTCCTCGGCGGAGCAGCTCGGCGGCTTCCTCGACGTGATCAAGTACGTGATGCTCGGCTTCGCGGGGATCGCGGTCCTGGTCGGCATCTTCCTGATCGTCAACACCTTCTCGATGCTGATCGCCCAGCGCACTCGTGAACTGGGCCTGCTGCGGGCGCTGGGCGCCGACCGGCGGCAGGTGCGGCGCTCGGTGCTCACCGAGGCGGTCCTGCTCGGCGTGACCGGCTCCACGCTCGGCCTCGCCGCCGGCATCGGGCTGGCCGCCGGCCTGATCAAGCTCATGAGCGCGTTCGGGATGAACCTCAAGGCCACCGAGATGGTGGTGGGCTGGGGCACGCCCGTGGCGGCCTACGTCGTCGGTGTCGGCGTCACCTTCGTGGCCGCCTACCTCCCGGCCCGACGGGCGGCGGGCGTCTCCCCGATGGCCGCGCTCTCGGACGCCGAGACCGCCGGGATCGGCCGGCCGCTGCGTACCCGGGCGATCGTCGGCTCGGTCGTCGGAGCGCTCGGCGCGGCCGCCCTGGCGGGCTGCGCCGCCTCCTCGAAGACCGCGTCCGCGGCCTCCCTGCTGGGGCTCGGGGTCGTGCTGACGCTGATCGCGACCGTCGTCGCGGGCCCGCTGCTGGTGCGTCCCGTGATCCGGGTCCTCGGCGGCGCCTTCCCGGCGCTGTTCGGCTCGGTCGGCCGCATGAGCCAGCGCAACGCCCTGCGCAACCCGCGCCGTACCGGCGCCACCGCGGCCGCGCTCATGGTCGGACTGGCCCTGGTGGGCGGGATGTCGGTGGCGAGCGCGTCGATGTCCAAGTCCTTCGACCGGCAGATCGACAAGACGCTGGGCGCCGACTTCATGGTGCAGAACAGCAACTTCATGCCGTTCTCCCGGGAGGTCACCGACAAGGTGCGGGCCACGGACGGCGTCGGCGTCGTGGTCCGGGAGCGGTTCACGGGGATCGCGCTGCGGCTGCCCGACGGCAAGCGCGTCGAGACGACGGCGGCCGGTTTCGACCCGCGGCTCGACGACGTCGCCCACATCGCCTACGCGCGCGGCGACACGGCGGCCGCGCTGGCGGACGGCAACATCGCCATGGACCGCAAGTACGCCGAGGACCACGGCGTACGGATGGGCAGCGTGCTCCCGGCGGAGTTCCCCGGCGGGCACACCGCCCAGGTGAAGGTGGCGGCCCTGACGAACCAGGAGGGCTCCAGCGGCTTCGGCAGCGAGGGCGGGCTCTTCTTCGGCATCTCCACGGTGGAGAAGTACGTGCCGAACGGCCAGGACACGGTCCTGTTCGTCAACCGCGCCGCCGGCACCGGCGCCGACCAGCTGCGCAAGAACCTGGAGACCACGCTCAAGCCGTTCCCGCAGGTCCAGGTCCGCGACCAGGCCGACTACAAGAAGCTCATCCACGACCAGATCGCCGTGCTGCTCTACCTCGTCTACGCCCTCCTCGGCCTCGCGATCGTCATCGCGGTGCTCGGTGTGGTCAACACCCTGGCCCTGTCGGTCGTCGAGCGCACCCGCGAGATCGGCCTGCTGCGGGCGATCGGGCTCGCGCGGCGCCAGCTGCGCCGGATGATTCGGCTGGAGTCGGTGGTGATCGCAGTGTTCGGCGCGGTCCTGGGCCTGGCGCTCGGCCTGGTGTGGGGCGTGTGCACCCAGCAGGTGCTGGCACTGCAGGGCATGAAGGCCCTCGCCGTCCCGTGGGGCACGATCGTCGCGGTGGTGATCGGCTCTGCGGTGGTGGGCATCGTGGCCGCCCTGCTGCCCGCGCTCCGCGCGTCCCGGATGAACGTGCTGGCGGCCATCGCCCACGAGTGAGGCGGACCGACGGCCACCGCGCGCCGTGGCGCCTGCCGCCGCGGCCGTCCGGATGCTGGAATTCCGGGCCGACGGCGGGCGCGGCTGGTGGGATCGGCCCATGACCGATCCGCGGACACGACCCGCCACCCCCGCCGACCTCGACGCCGTCCTCGACTTCTGGAAGACGGCCGCCGAGGGCACGAGCATCAGCGACGACCGCTCGGGCGTGGAGCGGCTGGTCGACCGGGACCCCGAGGCGCTGATCCTGGCCGAGCGGGACGGCGAGCTCGTCGGCACGGTGATCGCGGGCTTCGACGGCTGGCGCTGCCACCTCTACCGCCTCGCCGTGCACCCCGGGCGGCGCCGTCAGGGGATCGGCACGGCGCTGCTGGCCGCGGCCGAGGAACGGTTCGTACGGCTGGGCGGGCGGCGCGGTGACGCGATGGTGCTGGTGCGCAACGAGACCGCGCAGCACGCCTGGCGGGCGGCCGGATACGCGCCCGAGGAACAGTGGCGGCGCTGGGTGAAGCCGCTCACCGGCTGACCCGCCGATCCCATTACTTTGCTCATCCTTTACCCTGGGGGGAACGTTCGGTCCTCCCTTCGAGGACCACCCGTCCTCCATGAAAGGTGTGAGCGTCCGTCCATGGGCGAGCCTCCCAGTAGCACGCGTGGTACCCGACATCGCGCGGCCCTCCCCGCCCTGCCCGACGATGGGACGGAGGTGACCCGATGACCGAAGTGCTCCTCCTGCTGGTGGCGATCCTGCTCTCGCTCGCCTGTGGTGCCTTCGTCGCCGCCGAGTTCTCGCTGACCACCGTCGAACGCGGCGAGCTGGAGCGGGCCGCGGAGCGCGGCGAGCGGGGCGCCGCGGGCGCCCTGAAGGCCGTACGGAACCTGACGTTCCAGCTCTCCGGCGCCCAGCTCGGCATCACCGTCACCAACCTGGTCGTCGGCATGCTCGCCGAGCCGTCGATCGCGAAGCTGATCGCGGGCCCGCTGCAGGCGCTGGGCCTGTCCCGGTCCGCCGCGAGCTCGGTCGCGCTGGTGCTCGGTACGGCGCTGTCGACCGTGTTCCTGATGGTCGTCGGCGAGCTGGTGCCGAAGAACTGGGCGATCTCCTCGCCGCTGGCCCTGGCCAAGCGGGTGGGCACCCCGCAGCGGTGGTTCAGCGCGGCCTTCCGGCCCTTCATCACCCACCTGAACAACACCGCCAACCGCGCGGTGCGCCGGCTTGGCCTGGAACCCACCGAGGAACTCGCCTCGGCGCGCAGCCCCAAGGAGCTGGTGGCGCTGGCCCGGCACTCCGCCAGGGAGGGCGCGCTGGAGGCGGACACCGCCGAGCTGTTCGTCCGGACCCTGAACCTGGCCGACCTGACCGCGGAGAACGTGATGACCCCCCGCGTGCAGGTCATCGCCCTCGAAGCCCAGGCCACCTGCGAGGACGTGGCCAACGCGACGCGCGCGACCGGCCTGTCCCGCTTCCCCGTCTACCGTTCCACCCTCGACTCGGTGGTGGGCACCGCCCACATCAAGGACGTCCTCGCCATACCCGCCGAGCGGCGCACCCACGTGCCGGTCTCCGACGTGATGCGCGAACCCCTCCTGGTCCCCGAGACCCTCACCGTGGACCGGCTCCTGGACCGGCTGTCCGGCAAGCGCACCATGGCCGTCGTCATCGACGAGTACGGCGGCACCGCGGGCGTCGCCACCCTGGAGGACATCGTCGAGGAGGTCGTCGGCGAGGTGCGCGACGAGCACGACCCGCACGAGACACCCGACCTGGCCGCGGCCGGCAGCGACGACGAGGGCCACGCCCTGTACTCCGCCGACGGCTCCGCCCGCACCGACCAGCTCGCCCGCGTCGGGCTGCGGGCCCCTGACGGGCCCTACGAGACGCTGGCCGGGCTCGTCGCCTCCGAACTCGGCCGCATCCCGGCCGTCGGCGACACCGTTCGGGTCGCCGGGTGGCGGCTGGACGTGGTGGACGCCTCCGGGCGCCGGGCCGCGCGCGTGCTGATGCACGCGCCGTTCGACGACCACGCGGACAACACCAAGCACGAGGAGGGGGCGCGATGACCGCCGTACAGCTGCTGATCGGTTTCACGACCCTCGTCGTCAACGCCTTCTTCGTCGGCGCCGAATTCGCGCTGATCTCGGTGCGCCGGTCGCAGATCGAGCCGTACGCCGAGGAGGGCGACCGGCGGGCCAAGAGCGTGCTGTGGGGCCTGGAGCACGTCTCCGCGCTGATGGCGGCGGCCCAGCTCGGCATCACGCTGTGCACGCTGGTTTTGGGTGTGGTCGCGGAACCGGCGATCGCGCATCTGCTGGAGCCGGTCTTCCACGCCGTGGGCGTGCCGGCGAGCGCCGGGCACGCGGTGTCCTTCGTGATCGCGCTGACCCTGGCCACCTATCTGCACATGCTGCTCGGCGAGATGGTGCCGAAGAACGTCGCGCTCGCCGAGCCGGTGCGCAGCGCCCTGCTGCTGGGGCCGCCGCTGGTCGCCCTCTCCCGGGCCCTGCGGCCGGTGATCTTCGCGATCAACGCCTTCGCCAACGCCCTGCTCAAGCTGCTGCGGGTGGAGACCAAGAACGAGGTCGCGGCCACGTTCTCCGACGCCGAACTGATCCGCATCGTGCGGGACTCCGGTGAGGCGGGCCTGCTCGACGACCGGGCGCAGGAACGGCTGCGGGACGCCCTGGAACTGGGTCGCAGGCCCGTGCGCGACGTCGTCCTGCCGCTGGAGAGCGTCGTCCACGCGCGCGTGGGCGTCACGCCCGAGGAACTGGAGCGGCTGTCCGCCGAGAGCGGCTTCTCCCGGTTCCCCGTGGTGGAGGAGAACCGCCGGATCGTCGGCTACCTGCATGTGAAGGACGCGCTGGACGCCTCGCCGCGGGACGTGCCCTTCCCGGTGCGGGACATGCGGGCCATCGCGCGCGTGCGGGCGGGCACACCGCTGGACGACGTGCTCACCGCGATGCGCCGCAGCCGGACCCACCTGGCGGCCGTCCTCGGCGACGACGGACGGATGGCGGGCCTGGTGACCATGGAGGACGTGCTCAGGGAGCTGTTCGGGCAGCCGGCCTGAGGCCGCGCGGGGCGGCGGAGAGGCCGACCGACCGACGGGTATGGAGGCGGGTTACCATTTTCGTCGCCATGCAGACGAACCCCACTCACACCAGCCTGGTCGCGGTCGGCGACTCCTTCACCGAGGGCATGTCGGACCTGCTGCCCGACGGCTCCTACCGCGGCTGGGCCGACCTGCTCGCGGGCCGGATGGCCGCCGTCACGCCCGGTTTCCGGTACGCCAACCTCGCGGTGCGCGGCAAGCTGATCGGGCAGATCGTCGCGGAGCAGGTCGACGTGGCCGCGGCGATGCGGCCCGACGTGATCACGCTGGTGGGCGGGCTGAACGACACCCTGCGGCCCAAGTGCGACATGGGGCGGGTGCGGGACCTGCTCACCGAGGCCGTGGAGCGGCTGGCCCCCTCCTGCAAGCAGCTGGTGCTGATGCGCAGCCCGGGCCGGCAGGGGCCGGTCCTGGAGCGGTTCAGGCCGCGCATGGAGGAGCTGTTCGTCACGGTCGAGGAGCTGGCCGCACGGCACGACGCACTCGTCGTCGACCTGTACGGGGCGCCCTCGCTCTCCGACCCCCGCCTGTGGGACGTCGACCGGTTGCACCTGACGGCCGAGGGACACCGCAGGGTCGCCGAGGCGGTCTGGCAGGGCCTCGGCTACGACCCCGAGGACACCGAGTGGCGCACGCCGATTCCCGCCACCGTGCCGCCCGGCTGGGTCGCCCGGCGCGTCGCGGACGCGCGGTTCGCCCGGCAGCACCTGCTGCCGTGGATCGGCCGGCGGCTGACCGGCCGCTCGTCGGGCGACGGACGTCCGGCCAAGCGCCCCGAGCTGCTGCCGTACGAGGAGTAGGCCGCGGTGCGCACGCGCGTGGTCGACGTCAGGGGCCGCCTCCACGAGTACGGCCCCCGGCTGGAGCACGCGCCCGCGGACCTCGTCCGCGTCGGCCGCCGCTGGACCATGGGCGGCTGGGACCTGCCGAAACACCCGGTACAGGGCCATGACCTGCGCCCGCGTCCCGTCCCGGCGGCGCGTGCGGGTGTCGTAGGCGAAGGGGTTGTACAGGGGGCCGTTGCACGGCCGGACGCCGGCCTGCTGGTGCGCGCCCGAGCTGTGCCACGCGGACGTGCCGGCCGAGCCGGCCGACGCACAGGCGCCGTGACGGGCGTCTCGTAGCATCCGACGAACGGGGCCCTGGCGCTGGCCTGCACGAATCGCCAGTAGAATCCGTCTACGTGACTTCCGCTCCCGCCAAGCCCCGCATCCCGAACGTCCTCGCCGGACGCTACGCCTCCGCCGAGCTCGCCACGCTCTGGTCGCCCGAGCAGAAGGTGAAGCTGGAGCGGCAGCTCTGGCTCGCCGTGCTGCGGGCCCAGAAGGACCTCGGGATCGAGGTGCCGGACGCGGCGATCGCCGACTACGAGCGCGTCCTCGACAGCGTCGACCTGGCCTCGATCGCGGAGCGCGAGAAGGTCACGCGGCACGACGTGAAGGCCCGGATCGAGGAGTTCAACGACCTCGCCGGCCACGAGCACGTGCACAAGGGCATGACCTCCCGCGACCTGACGGAGAACGTCGAGCAGCTGCAGATCCGGCTGTCGCTGGAGCTGATGCGCGACCGCACGGTGGCCGTCCTCGCCCGCCTGGGCAAGCTGGCCGGCGAGTACGGCGAGCTGGTCATGGCCGGTCGCTCCCACAACGTGGCCGCGCAGGCCACCACGCTGGGCAAGCGCTTCGCGACCGCCGCCGACGAGCTGCTCGTCGCCTACGGCCGGGTCGAGGAGCTGCTGGGGCGTTACCCGCTGCGCGGCATCAAGGGCCCGGTCGGCACGGCGCAGGACATGCTGGACCTGCTCGGCGGGGACGCGGCGAAGCTGGCGGACCTGGAGGGGCGGATCGCCGCACACCTCGGCTTCGCACAGGCCTTCACCTCGGTCGGCCAGGTCTACCCGCGTTCGCTGGACTACGAGGTCGTGACCGCGCTGGTGCAGCTCGCGGCGGCACCGTCCTCGCTGGCGAAGACGATCCGGCTGATGGCTGGGCACGAGCTGGTGACGGAGGGCTTCAAGCCGGGCCAGGTCGGCTCCTCGGCGATGCCGCACAAGATGAACACCCGCTCCTGCGAGCGCGTCAACGGCCTGATGGTGATCCTGCGCGGCTACGCCTCGATGACCGGCGAGCTGGCGGGCGACCAGTGGAACGAGGGCGACGTGTCCTGCTCGGTGGTGCGCCGGGTCGCGCTGCCGGACGCGTTCTTCGCCCTGGACGGCCTGCTGGAGACGTTCCTGACGGTCCTGGACGAGTTCGGTGCCTTCCCGGCCGTCGTCGCCCGTGAGCTGGACCGCTACCTGCCGTTCCTCGCGACGACCAAGGTGCTGATGGGCGCGGTCCGCGCGGGCGTCGGCCGTGAGCTGGCGCACGAGGCCATCAAGGAGAACGCCGTCGCCTCCGCGCTGGCGATGCGCGAGCAGGGCGCCGAGCGCAACGAGCTGCTGGACAAGCTGGCCGCCGACGAGCGCATCCCGCTCGACCGGGGCCAGCTGGACGCGCTGATGGCCGACAAGCTGTCCTTCACGGGCGCCGCCGCAGACCAGGTCGCCGCGGTGGTCGGCCGCGTCGAGGAGATCGTCAAGCAGCACCCGGAGGCCGCGGGCTACACGCCGGGGGCGATCCTCTGACCGGCTTCACCCCGGCGGAACTGGAGGCCGCCCGCGACCGTCTCGTCCCCGACGTGGTCGCGGACGGCCTCTCCGTGCTCTTCTGCGGCATCAACCCGGGGCTGATGAGCGCGGCGACCGGCCACCACTTCGCCCGGCCCGGCAACCGCTTCTGGCCGGTGCTGCACCTGTCCGGGTTCACGCCCCGCCTCCTGAAGCCGTCGGAGCAGCTGGAGTTGCCCTCCTACGGGCTCGGCATCACGAACGTCGTGGCACGGGCGACCGCCCGGGCCGACGAGCTCGGTGCGGAGGAGTACCGGGAGGGCGGGCGGCTGCTGGCCCTGAAGGTGGCGCGGCTCAAGCCGCGGTGGCTGGCCGTGGTGGGCGTCACCGCCTACCGGGCCGCCTTCGACGACCGCAAGGCCCGGGTGGGGCCGCAGAAGCGGGTCATCGGGGAGACGCGGGTCTGGGTGCTGCCGAACCCGAGCGGTCTGAACGCGCACTGGACGACGCAGACGATGGCGGAGGAGTTCGCACGGCTGAAGTCGGCGGCCGAGGGGTCGTAGCGGGTGGGTTCGCGAACGCTCGGCGGCTCAGGGCGGGGCGACCTCGGTGACCACCGCCAGGAGCTGGACCTCGTCCGTGACGTCCCGGTCGGCGACCGCGAGGGCCACCCAGCGCGCGGTGCCGGTCACCTCCCAGAGGTAGGCCACGTCGGCACGCGCGCTGAGGGAGGCCCACGGACCGGGTATCTCCTCCTCCGCCGAGCGCAGCAGGACGGTCTGCAGGTTGTAGGGCTCCGTCTCGCCCCAGCGGGACACCAGCCGGTCGTACATGGCGTCCCGGACCTTCCGGTACTGCTCCGCCGTCACCGCCCGCTCCACGAGGTCAGCGCCCCGAAGGCCGTGACTGACCGCCAACTCGGCCTCGTGATGAGCGTGTCCCGCCACGAAAGGGCGGAAGCACAGCTCCTCGACGAGGGCGATGTGGTGCGCGATGTCCATACGGTCCAGTAAAGCGGGCGCCACTGACAATTGGTGCGGTGTCAGACGTCCCGCCGGCGTACGCTCCACGCCCCCGCCGCCAGCGCCGCAGCCGTCCACAGTGCCGTCACCGCGAGGCCGGTCCACGGGCCGAACGAGCCCTCCCACGTGCGGTGGAGCACCACTTGGCCCGCCCGGTCCGGCAGCAGGTCGGCGCCCGAGCCGGACATGTCGCCGATGACGAAGGAGACGATGAGCAGGAACGGGATCAGCAGGCTCAGCGCGGCGACGCCACTGCGCAGCACGGCCGTGAGACCGACCGCCAGCAGGGCCATCAGCGTCAGATAGAGCCCGCAGCCCACGACACCGCGGACCTGCTCGCCCCAGGTCAGGCCCGCCGCCCTCGCCCCCAGAACGGCCCTGCCCACGGCCAGGCTCACACAGCCCGTCAGCAGGCCCACCAGCAACACCGGTACGCCCACCGCCACCGTCTTCGCCGCGAACCACCGCCCCCTGCGGGGCACCGCGGCCAGGCTCGCGCGCAGCGCGCCGCCCCGGAACTCGGCGGCCACGGCCGTCGTGCCGAACGCGATGGCCGCGATCTGCCCGAAGGCGACGCCGAAGAAGACGGAGAAGAGCGGGTCGGCGTCCGGGCCGCCGCTGTCGGCGCCGGCGAGTGCGGAGAACAGGGCGGTCGAGAGGAGCACCCCGCACAGGCCGCCGACGAGCGACCGCAGCGTGCGGATCTTGAGCAGCTCCGAGTGGAGAACGGGCGTGAATTCCATGATCAGGCCTCCCGGGCCGGTGCGGTGAACTCGGCCTCGCCGCCGGTGAGATCCAGATAGGCCTGCTCCAAGGTGCCTTCCTCCGGGGCGAGTTCGAGAAGGGGGACGCCCGCCGAGGAGACGACGCGCCCGATGTCGTCCACGCGTGCGTGGTCCACGGTCCAGTGGCCGGCCTCGTGCCGCACGGGGTCGTGGCCGTGCCGGGCGAGCACCGCGGTGAGCGCGGTGGCGTCGGTCGTTCTGATCCGCACCCGTGGGCACACGCGCGTGTCGATGAACTCCCGCATCGGGGTGTCGGCCAGCAGGCGGCCGCGGCCCAGGACGACGAGGTGGTCGGCGAAGGAGGCGGTCTCGTTCATGAGGTGACTGGAGACCAGGACCGTGCGCCCCTGCGCCGCGAGCCTACGCAGCAGCGTCCGGATCCAGACGATGCCTTCGGGGTCGAGGCCGTTGGCGGGCTCGTCGAGCAGGACCACCTCGGGGTCGCCGAGCAGGGCGGCGGCGATGCCGAGCCGTTGCCGCATCCCGAGCGAGTACGTCCGCACCCGGCGCCCGGCGGCACCGGCGATGCCCGTCTCCTCCAGCACCTCCTCGACCCGCCGGCCGGGGATGCGGTTGCTCGTGGCCAGGACGCGCAGATGGTCGCGCCCGGTCCGGGAGCCGTGGGCCGCGTGAGCGTCGAGGAGGGCGCCGACGTGACGCAGGGGTTCGCGCAGGGCGGCGTAGGGCCGGCCGCCGACGGTGGCGGTGCCGGAGGTGGGCCGGCCCAGGCCGAGCACGAGCCGCATGGTGGTGGACTTCCCGGCGCCGTTGGGGCCGAGGAAACCCGTCACGCGGCCGGGACGGACACTGAAGGTGAGGCCGTCCACCGCACGCCGGGTGCCGTACTCCTTGGTGAGGTTCTGGACGTCGATGCTGGTCATGGCAGCAGCGTGGCCGGTGGAGCGGGGTGGCGCCCTCCCCCGCCGGTGGAGATCGTCTCCCCCGGGCGGGGGAGGCTGGTGTCGGTGGCGGCTGGCACGATGTCGAAATGGCCCGCTTTCTGCGCCCGTTGCTCCGGGGGACGACGTACACACGACTGCTGCACCTGTGGGTGCCCGTGCTGTTCGTGAGCGTGTGGATGTTCATCGGCCCGGCGTGGCCGTGGGTGCCGGCCCTGCTGCTGGCGCCGGTCGGGCTGATCCCCGCCGTGCGCACGGGAGAGGGGGTGCAGGCCCGCTGGATGCTGACGCCCGGGGAACCGGACGCGGGCTTCTCGTTGGAGCCGTCGAGGACCTGGCGGGACCGGCTGCGCACCACGGTGTGGCTCGAAGTGCGCCTCGTGCTGGGCGTCTTGGCGGCGTTCGCCTGCGTCTGGCTGCCCGCCATATGCTACGCCCTGGTCGGGGCCGCGCTCGGCCGTCCCGGCGGCGAGGTGCCGGTCCTGCGGGACATGCCGGCGCACTGGGCCTGGGCGCTCGCCGCTCCGCTGCCCCTGCTCGCGTTGTACGGCGTGGTCGTCGGCCTCGGCCGGCTGGCGACGGCCGTCGCCCGTGCCCTCCTCGGGCCGTCCGCCGCCGAGCGCCTCGCCGCCCTGGAGGAGCGCACCGAGCAGCTTCTGGAACGCACCCGGATCGCCCGTGAGCTGCACGACTCCATCGGTCACGCGCTGACCGTGGCCGTGGTGCAGGCCGGTGCCGCCCGCGCGGCCGGCGACCCCGCCTTCACGGACCGGGCGCTGGGGGCCATCGAGGAAACCGGCCGGGCCGCCCTGGAGGATCTGGAGCGCGTGCTCGGCGTCCTGCGCGAGTCCGGGCGCCCGGTCGCCGGCCGGCCGACGCTCACCGACGCCGACCGCCTGCTGGAGTCCGCCCGCGCCTCCGGAGCCAAGATCGACGCGGAGGTCTCGGGCCCGCTGGGGTCGGTGCCCGGCCCGGTCTCCCGCGAGGGCTACCGCATCCTCCAGGAGGCCCTGACGAACGTCCTGCGGCACGCGGGAGCCGTCCCGGTACGCGTCGGTGTCGACGTCACCGGCGGGCGGCTGGTCCTGGACGTGCGCAATCCACTGGCCGCGGGCCCGGTGGGGTCCGGCGGGGGCAGCGGGCTGCGCGGCATACGCGAGCGCGCGGCCCTGCTGGGCGGCCGCGCGCGGACCGGCCCCGCCGACGGCGAATGGCAGGTACACGTAGAGCTGCCGGTGCGGTGATCTACGCTGGCCGGATGCCGGTGACCGTTCTCCTCGTCGACGACGAGCCCCTCGTACGCGCGGGGCTGCGGGCCGTGCTGGAGGCGCAGTCCGACATCGAGGTCGTCGGGGAGGCCGCCGACGGCGCGGCGGTGATCCCGCTGGTGCGTCAGTTGCGTCCGGACGTCGTCGCGATGGACGTGCGCATGCCGCTCCTGGACGGCATCGAGGCCACGCGCGCGGTGCTGCGAACGGTCCACGAGCCGCCGAAGATCCTCGTGGTGACGACGTTCGAGAACGACGAGTACGTCTACGAGGCGCTGCGGGCCGGTGCGGACGGCTTCCTGCTGAAGCGGGCACGGCCGGCCGAGATCGTGCACGCCGTACGGCTGGTCGCCGAGGGCGAGTCACTGCTGTTCCCGGCGTCCGTGCGGCGGCTGGCCGCCGAGTTCGGGGACGGCGGCGGGAACCGCGCGGCCCGGGAGGCGCTGGAGCGGGCCCGGCTGACGGAGCGGGAGGGCGAGGTGCTGCGGCTGATGGCTCGCGGGCTGTCGAACGCGGAGATCGCCGCCCGCCTGGTCGTCGGCACGGAGACGGTGAAGTCGCACGTCAGCTCCGTGCTGGCGAAGCTGGGCGCCCGGGACCGCACGCAGGCCGTGATCGCCGCGTACGAGGCGGGGTTCGTGACGCCGGGGTGATCCGCCGCCGGGGCGGCCCGGCACTCGCCGGTGTCCTCGGCTGCGAGTACGATCCGGCCAACACGCGCACGAGCTGGGAGGACGGACGTTGGGGCGGCTGACCGGCGGGGATCCCTCGCTGCTGCGAAGGATCAACTCCGCGGTGGTGCTGCACGCGCTGCGCGCCACGGACGCGGCGACGCTGACGGAGATCACCCGGGTGACCGGACTGTCCCGGCCGACGGTCGAGGGCGTCGTGGAAGGGCTCATCGAGGCGGGATACGTCATCGAGAAGGCCCCGGACGAGAGTGTCGTACGCCGGCAGGGGCGGCCCGCGCGGCGTTTCCGGTTCCGGGCCGAGGCAGGGCATCTGCTGGGCCTGGACATCGGCTCGCACCGGGTCGCCGCGCTCCTCGCCGACCTGGACGGCCGGGTGCTGGGCGCGGTCTCCAAGGACGTCGACGAGTCGGCGTGCGCGGACGAGCGGCTGGAGCGGCTGCGTACGGCCGTGGCCGAGCTGCTGCGCCGGGCCGGCGTCGCCCGCGACTCGCTGCGCGCCGTGGGCGTGGCCTCGCCCGGGGTCGTCGAGGCCGACGGCACGGTGCGGCTGTGCGCCGCGCTCCCCGAGTGGACGGGTCTGCGCCTCGGCGAACGGCTGAGCCGGTCCTTCAAGTGCCCGGTGCTGGTGGAGAACGACGCCAACGCCGCGGCGGTCGCCGAGCACTGGAAGGGCGCGGCGACCGAGTCCGACGACGTCGTGTTCGTGCTGGCCGGGTTGAGCCCGGGCGCCGGGTCGCTGATCGGCGGACGCCTGCACCGCGGGTACGGCGGGGCGGCCGGCGAGATCGGCGCGCTGCACCTGCTGGGCCGCGAGGTGACTCCTGAGACCCTGCTGTCCACCACCGACGAGCCTTTGCACCCGTTGGACGAACAGGCCGTCGCGGAGGTCTTCGCGCAGGCCCGGGAGGGCGACCAGCGGGCCCGCGCGGCCGTCGAGCGCTTCATCCAGCGTCTCGTCCACGACGTCGCCGCCCTGGCCCTCGCCCTCGACCCGGAACTCGTCGTCGTCGGCGGCTGGGCGACCGGCCTGGACGGTGTACTGGAGCCCCTGCGCCGCGAGTTGGCCCGCTACTGCCTGCGCCCGCCGAAGGTCACCCTGTCCCTCCTGGGCGAGGCGGCGGTGGCGACCGGCGCACTGCGCCTGGCCCTCGACCACGTGGAGGAACAGCTCTTCGCGGTGGAGGGCACGGTGACGGCCCGGAGGTGAACCGGCTGCGCCCCGGGTGGGTTCCCGGGGCGCACGGTCCGTGCAGTGGTCCGGCGGTTCAGGAGGCCCGGCGCTCGGGGTCCTGGTGGATCTCCACGCCGCCCGAGTCGCCGAAGGTGAGCCGGCAGGTGTCGGCACGGTAGGTGGCGACGGAGAGCGCCGCCGTGCGGCCGCCGGCGAGGAAGCGGGTGGTGACGACGAGGACGGGAGCGCCGGGGAGGCGGTCCAGTTCCTTGGCGTCGTCCGCGCGGGCCGAGCCCAGCTCGACGGCGCTCTCCCGCCCCTCCAGCTCCAGTCGCTGCAGCTCGCGCAGGACCGCACGCGCGCGTGCCGGTCCCGAGGGGGCGTCTATGGCGGACAGCTCCGGCACCGACGAGGCGGGGATGTAGAGCAGCTCCGCCGCGACGGGCTGGCCGTGCGACACCCGGGAACGCCGCACGGTGTACACGGCCTCCTCCCGGCCGGTCTCCAGCGCCGCGGCGACCGCCGCCGGCGGGACCGCGACGGCGCAGTCCACGGCCTGCCAGACGTCCTCGCCGCCCCCCGGCCAGGCCTGCTGCTCGGTGCCGACGGCGACGCCCACGCGCGGGGGCGCGACAGTGGTGCCGACCCCCCGGCGGCGCTGCAGCCTGCCTTCCAGTTCGAGCTGCTCCAGCGCCTGGCGGAGCGTGGCACGGGCGACGCCGAACCGGGCGGCGAGGTCGCGCTCGTTGGGCAGGATCTCCCCCACGGAGAACTCGGAGTCCAGTGCCTCACTGAGCACGGTTTTGAGATGCCAGTACTTCGGTTCCGGCACCGTTTCCAGCTGCGTGGTCCCCACCCTGTCCTCCGCAATCGCCGTGGTCCGGCGGCGTTTTAGCGCCCTTGTTTATTAAAGGTTGTTGCACTTATCTGCGACCATAGGGCGGCCCCCACCCTTGGTCAAGACCAATCCTCGATCCCATGGCGAACTCAGAGAGCGGTTGCGAAGGACGGACAGAAACCGCTGTCTATTCGACCGGCAATGTCAGTAGCTTGTCGGGGTTGCGGATGATGTAGATCGCCTGAATCCGGCCGTCCGAGACGTCCAGTTGGAAGACGCTGTCGGGCCTGCCCTCGGACAGGACGACGAGAGCCGGCCCGCCGTTGAGCTCCAGGAACCGGAAGGACGGGTCGGGCACGCCCTTCGCGGCGGCGCCGATGACGAAGCGGCCCACCTTGTCGGCGCTCTCCAGCACCCGCAGCGGCGCCCGCGACTTGCCGCCGCTGTCGCCCACGAGACGTACGTCGGGCGCCAGCAGCGCCATCAGACCCTCCAGGTCGCCCTCCCCCGCGGCGGCCAGGAAGCGCTCGGTGAGTTCGCGACGCCGCCCGGGATCGACCTCGTAGCGCGGTCTGCGCTCCTCGACGTGCCTGCGGGCCCGCCCGGCGAGCTGCCGCACCGCCGGCTCGCCCCGGTCGAGCATGGACGCGATCTCCGCGTACGGGTACCCGAACGCCTCCCGCAGGACGAACACCGCCCGCTCCAGGGGCGACAGCGACTCCAGGACGACCAGGACGGCCAGGGACACGGAGTCGGCGAGGACGGCCTTCTCGGCGGTGTCGGGCACGGTGTCCCCGAAGTCGGTGACGTACGGCTCGGGCAGCCACGGACCGACGTAGGCCTCGTTGCGCGCCTTGACCTGGCGCAGCCGGTCGATGGCGAGGCGGGTGGTGATCCGCACCAGGTAGGCACGCGGTTCGCGGACGTCGCCGCGGTCCGCGCCGGACCAGCGCAGCCAGGCCTCCTGGACGACGTCCTCCGCGTCGGCCACCCGCCCGAGCATGCGGTAGGCGACCCCCAGCAGGACGGGGCGGTGCTCTTCGAAGACGTCGGTTCCGGTATCGGTGGTCACAGCCTTCATCCCACGCGACGTGTACGGACATGTCCAGGAGAAATCGCGTGGCGCGGAGCAGAATGGCGTGGGGCCGCCGGTGGTCGGCGGACCGAGTGGCGGAGGTTGCGATGCGGTACGCGGTTCTGGGCACGGGCGAGGTGGGCCGGACGCTGGCCGGGAAGCTGGTGGAACTGGGCCACGAGGTGACGCTGGGCTCCCGCAGCAAGGACAATCCGGCCGCCCTGGAGTGGGCGCGGGGCGCGGGGGCGGGAGCGCGGTCGGGGACGTTCGAGGAGGCGGCCGCGTCGGCCGAGGCGGTCGTCGTCGCCGTCGGCGGGCGCGTGGCGCTGGCGGCGCTGGAGGCGGCCGGGGCGGCCAACCTCGACGGCAAGGTCGTCGTCGACGTCACCAATCCCCTGGCGTTCGAGGACGGGCAGCTGCGGCTGGACCCCGTCGAGTCGGACAGCGTGGGTGAGCAGATCCAGCGGGCGTTCCCGCACGCGCGCGTGGTGAAGTCCCTCAACACGGTCAACTGCAAGGTGATGGTGGAACCGGCCCTGGTGCCGGGCGAGCACCAGGTCTTCGTGTGCGGCGAGGACGCGGCGGCCAAGGAGCAGGTCACCGCCCTGCTCGGGGAGTTCGGGTGGCCGCCGCACCGGGTGCTGGACCTGGGCGGCATCCGCTCGGCGCGCGGTGTGGAGATGGCGCTGCCGCTGTGGATCGAGCTGTTCCGGCACTTCGGGCACGGGGAGTTCAACATGGAGATCCGCAGCGCGCGTTGAGCGGGGTGAGCGGTGGGGAGGAGCCGTGAGGTCGCGCGAACTGTGGGCTACCCGAACTGTGGGCTACCCGTCGAACTGGGGGCTACCCGTCGGTAGCAATTGCTGACAAGCTGTCTACCCGGCGTCCGCCAGCGAGCCTCAGACGAGGAGCACCCCATGTCCGCCACCGTCTCCTTCAAGGTCCCCTCCCCACGCGGTCCGCAGCCCGTGACCGTCTCCTACGCGCGCGTGGGCAGCGGTGCGCCGCTGCTCCTGCTGCACGGCATCGGTCACCACCGGCAGGCCTGGGACCCGGTGGTGGACATCCTCGCCACCGAACGCGAGGTGATCACCGTGGACCTGCCCGGGTTCGGCGCCTCCCCGGGGCTGCCGGACGGCCTGGCCTACGACCTGGCGACCACGACCGCCGTGTTCGGGGCGTTCTGCGAGGCTCTGGAACTCGACCGGCCGCACGTGGCGGGAAACTCCCTCGGCGGGCTGCTGGCCCTGGAGCTGGCCCGCGAGAAACTCGTGCGGTCGGTCACCGCCCTGTCCCCGGCCGGCTTCTGGTCCGAGGCCGAACGGCGCTACGCCTTCGGCGTGCTGCTGGCCATGCGCCGGATCTCGCAGCGCCTGCCGCTGCCGCTGGTGGAGCGGCTGTCGCGCTCGGCGGCCGGCCGGACGATGCTGACGAGCACCATCTACGCCCGCCCCGGCCGCCGTTCACCCGACGCCGTGGTCGCCGAGACGCTGGCCCTCGCCGGGGCCACGGGGTTCGACGCGACACTGCGGGCCGGCACCGCCGTGCAGTTCACCGACGACATCCCCGATCTGCCGGTCACCGTGGCCTGGGGCACCAGGGACATGCTGCTCGTGCGCCGGCAGGGGGTGCGCGCCAAGCAGATCATTCCGCGGGCCCGTCTGGTGCGGCTGCCCGGCTGCGGGCACTGCCCGATGAACGACGACCCGGCGCTGGTGGCCCGCGTCATCCTCGACGGCAGCCGCTGACCCGGCGGGCCGCCTGCTCAACGCGCCGGAGCCGAGGGCGACTCCGGCGCCCACCAGGGCGCTGCCGACGGCCTGGGCGGCCCCGTAGGAGCCCGTTCCGACGAGCGGGGCGGTGCAGGCGGCGGCGACCGGGATGAGGCCGGAGAACAGCGTCGCGCGCTCGGCGCCGATCCGCTGCATGCCGACGTACCAGCACACGAAGCCGACGACGGTGACCACCGCCGCCTGCCACAGCAGCGCGGCGGCCTCGGCGCCGTCCGGGCGGCGCAGCCACGCCGTGCCGTCCAGGAGCAGGCCGGTGACGGCCGACTCCACGGCCGCGACGCCGCACACCGTGGCGGACAGCAGCCGGGGCCCCAGCGGCCGCAGCACCGGGACGGCCAGGACGGCGAAGCCCACCTCACCGGCCAGCGCGCAGACGGAGAAGGCGATTCCGGCGCCGTCCGTGCGGCCCCACCCCTGGACCGTGAAGGCGCCGACCGCGACGAGCGAGGCCCCGTACAGGACGATGCGCCGGGGTTCGCGGCCCTCCAGGAGCGGTACCGCGACGGCCACGACCACCGGGGCGCAGCCCACGAAGACGCCGGGGACGGCCGGTTCCGCGGTGCGCTCGGCGGCGAGCACGGCCAGGTTGAAGCCGACCATGCCCACCGCGGCGAGTGCGGCGAGGCGGCCCCACCGACGGAGCCCGAGCGCGCGCAGCCGGGCCGCCGCCCCGCGACCGGCGAGCGGGACGAGCAGCAGGCAGGCCAGTGCGTAGCGCAGGAACTGGCCGCCGGCGTACGGATAGTGGCCGAGGACGCTGTTGGCGGTGAAGGAACCTCCGACGAGGACGGCGGCGAGTGCGGCGAGCAGTGCCCCACGGGCGGCGGTGGCGTTCATGACGGCGACGCTAGGCACCGCGGCGGCCCGGTTTAAGGTCCACTCCCATGACGCCATCGGGGACCAATCCGGCCGAGACCGGTCACCGCAAGCCGGCCGGAGGCAAGGGCATCGGCCTCAGCGCCTCGCCCGCCTGGGAGCTGCTGCTGCCCGCCGTCTCCGCACCGGCACGCACGCGTGGCCGTTCACTGCAGGCAGCGCTTCGGGAGGCGGTGCGTTCGGGGCGGCTGGCGCCGGGGACCAGGCTGCCGTCGAGCCGGGATCTCGCCGCCGATCTCGGCGTGTCGCGAGGGCTGGTGACCGAGGCGTACGAGCAGCTGACCGCGGAGGGATATCTGCGCAGCGGGCGGGGCGCCGGAACGTGGGTGGGGGGCGCCGTGCGGGCCGCGCCGCCACGCGCGCGTGACCTCGCGCCGCGCTCCCCCGGCGCCGAGGCGGACTTCGTGGCCGGGACGCCGGACCTGTCGCTGTTCCCGCGCGCCGCATGGGCCGCCGCGCAGCGCGAGGTGCTGGCCCGGCTGCCGCACGACGACCTCGGCTATCCCGACCCGCGGGGGCTGCCCCGGCTGCGCACGGCGCTGGCCGAGCTGCTGACGCGGCGCCGCGGCGTGGTGGCCGACCCCGAACGCATCGTGGTCGTCTCCGGGGTGGCGCAGGCGACGGCACTCCTCGGATTCGTGCTGCACGCGCGCGGAGTGCGCGAGGTCGGCGTCGAGGACCCCGGCAGCCCCCAGCACGCCGCGCTGTACGCCTCGGCGGGGGTCACCACCGTGCCGGTGCCGCTGGACGGCGAGGGGCCGCGCGTCGAAGCGCTGCGGGAGTCGGGGCTGCGGACCGTGGTGGCGACGCCGTCCCACCAGTTCCCCACGGGCATCGCCTGCTCGGCGCGCCGCCGCGCCGAACTCCTCGACTGGGCGCGGTCCGTGGACGGCCTGGTCGTGGAGGACGACTACGACGGCGACTTCCGCTACGACCGCGCCCCCGTGGGTGCCCTTCAGGGGCTCGACCCGGAGCACGTGGCCTACGCGGGCTCGGTCAGCAAGTCCCTCGCCCCGGGCCTGCGGCTCGGCTGGCTGCTCGTGCCCCGGTCGCTGGCCGAGGAGGTCGTCGAACGCAAACGGACCATGGATCTGGGCCATCCCACCCTCGACCAGGCGCTGTTCGCCCGCTTCCTGGAGCGCGGCGACCACGACCGCCAGCTGCGCCGCTGCCAGCGGGCCTACCGGGAGCGGCGCGACACCCTCGTCGCCGCGCTGGCGGAGGACTTCCCGGGGGCGCGGCTGACCGGCATCGCCGCGGGACTGCACGTCATCGCCGCCCTTCCCGCGCGGTACGGCCCCGAGGAACGCTTCCTGGCGCGCGTGCGCGCGGCCGGGGTCGCCGTACGCCCGCTGAGCGCGTACACGCACGCGCGTGCCGAACCCGCCGAAGGCGACGCCGTGCGTCTGGTCCTCGGGTACGCACACCTGTCCCCCGGACGCATCCGGGCGGGCGTGCGCCTGATGGCGGCCGCGGTGTGAACACCGTGTGCCGGCACTTCGGGCTCGCGCGACGTGTCGGCTCCCCGGCCCCGCGGCCAGTTGTTCACTTGTGGTTTCCGTGCGCGCTGCGGCGCACCAGTAGGTGTGGCATCGCACACCGGCCGGATCCCGTCCCTGGAGGCGCATCCATGTCACACCGTCCGTTCCCCGGCCGCCGCAGCGTGCTGCGCGGTTCCCTCGCCGCGTCCGCGGCCCTGGCTCTGCCCACCGCCGTCTCCGCGGCGCCGGCCGTCGCGCTCTCCGGTCGCCCCAGGGCGGACTGGGGCGTGCAGGCGGGCGACGTGACCCGCGACTCCGGTCTGGTGTGGGTACGGTCGGACCGTCCCGCCCGGATGATCGTCGAGACGTCCGCCACCGAGTCGTTCCGCCACCCGCGCAGATGGCACGGCCCGCTGCTCGGCGCCGACTCGGACTTCACCGGCACGACCCGGCTGCACGGGCTGCCCGCGGGCGAGCAGATCCACTACCGCGTCATGCTGGCCGACCCGGACGACCCGCGCCGTACCGGCGAGCCGGTCACCGGCACGTTCCGCACCGCACCGGCCAAGCGGCGCGAGGGCGTGCGGTTCGTGTGGTCCGGAGACCTGGCGGGCCAGGGCTGGGGCATCAACGAGTCGATCGGCGGCTACCGCATCTTCGACGCGATGGCGAAGATCGACCCGGACTTCTTCCTGTGCAGCGGCGACAACATCTACGCCGACGGCGTCATCCCGTCGACGCAGGCACTGCCGGACGGCGGCGTGTACCGCAACCTCACCACCGAGGAGAAGTCGCACGTCGCCGTCACGCTGGACGACTTCCGCGGCAACTTCCGCTACAACCTGCTGGACCAGGCGCTGCGGCGCTTCAACGCCCAGGTGCCGAACATCGTCCAGTGGGACGACCACGAGGTCCGCAACAACTGGTACCCGGGTGAGGTCATCGCCACCGGCACCGCCTACCCGGCCGGCACCAGGCTCGATGACCTCGCCAGGCGCTCGCGGCGCGCCTTCTCCGAGTACTTCCCCATCTCCACGATCAGCGGCCGCCCGGACGGCCGGATCTACCGCGTGGTCAACCACGGACCTCTGCTGGACGTGTTCGTCCTCGACATGCGGACCTACCGCAACGCCAACTCGCCCGACGACCAGACCAGCGACCCGCAGGGCATCCTCGGCGCCGAGCAGCTGCGATGGCTCCAGCGCGAGCTGTCCCGCTCGCGTGCCGTGTGGAAGGTGATCGCCGCGGACATGCCGCTCGGCCTGGTCGTGCCGGACGGGGTGGAGGGGAGGACCAACTTCGAGGCCGTCGCGCAGGGCGACCCCGGTGCGCCGCTCGGCCGCGAGTTGCAGATCGCCGAGCTGCTGCGGTTCGTCAAGCACCGCCGGATCACCGGCACGGTGTGGCTGACCGCCGACGTCCACCACACCTCGGCCCAGCACTACGACCCCTCGCGGGCCGCGTTCAAGGACTTCGAGCCGTTCTGGGAGTTCGTCTCCGGCCCTCTGAACGCCGGCGCCTTCCCCGCCAGCGCGCTCGACGGCACGTTCGGCCCGGACCGGGTGTTCGTGAAGGCGCCCACCGCCTCGAACGTCTCGCCGGCCGAGGGATACCAGTTCTTCGGCGAGGTCGACATCGACGGCGACAGCGGTGAGCTGACGGTCCGACTGCGCGAGTACGACGGGACCGTGCTGTTCACCAAGACACTGCGGCCGGGCCTGGTCGGGCAGTAACTGCCGTACCCTCTCAGCAGGGCCGCGCACCGGCGTCATCCCCCGGCGCGCGGCCCTGTCCCGTACCCGGCCAACTCCCTCGCCGGAAGCCCTTTTTCGCAGGTCAGGGCCGATTGTCAGTGGTCGCCTCTACGGTCTTTCCATGACGCGATCTTTGCAGGCCGTGGCCTATCGCCGACCCTCCGTGCTGGAGTCCTCGGCGGGTGCGCGACGCCTGGGACTCGAGACCTCGCGGGGTGCGACGCCCACCGGCGCCGAGGACCATCCCCGCTTCTTCGCCGGCTTCCTGACGGCGCCCCAGGCGGCGTCCGCCGGGCTGCTGGCGGTGGCGGACGTGGCGGCAGCCCGCTACTACCAGCGGCAGCTGCCGGCCTCGCTGGACCCGGTGGTGACGGGCAACGGCGACCGGCTGCGCTTCGAGTCCTTCTCGGGCTGCGGCGGGGTCTACGCCCGCCTCGACGTGCTGGCCGCGGGCCTCGACGGAGACGAGGTCGGACACGGCACGACCAACGTCGACGTCAACAACCCGCTGCGCGAGGCCCTTTCCCGCCTCGGCACCGACGACCCGCTCCATCTGCGGGTGGGCCCCGAGGAGCTGGCGGTGACCACGCTGGACGGGCCGGTCGTGGAGAAGAAGGTGCCGCTGCCCGACCGGTGGCTGCGCGGGTTCGCCGAGGCCCAGGTCGTCGCGGCCGGCTTCGACCTGCGGGCGGAGCTTCCCGCCGCCGAGGCCGTCCGGTTCCTGCGCGCCCTGCCCCGCGGGGGTGGGCGGGGCGCCGCGACCGGGGCGCGATGGGTGGTGCCCTCCGGCCGTGGGCTGCGGCCGACCACCCGGGCGGTGCCGGGCGCGGTGTGTCTGCCCGGCCCGGAGCGGCTGGTCGCGCTGCAGCGCGTGCTGCGGCACGCGACGGCGCTGCGCGTCTACGGCCCCGCGGCCACCGGCAGCACCTCCACGGCCTCGGCCTGGGAGGCCGTGCTGCCGGGGATGCGGCTGACGCTCACCCTGTCGCCCGACGCCTCACGGGGCTTCTCCGGCGAGGGAGGCGTGCTGGACGCGCTGGCCACGGACGAGGCCGCCGAGGACGCGGAGCTGGTCTCCGTCCTGCTCGCCTGGGAGCCCCGCATCGACATCGCCGACCTGGCCGCCTCCTGCGGCCTGAGCGCCGAGCGGGTGCGGGCGGCCCTGGTGCGCCTGGGCACCTCGGGCCGCGTGGGGTACGACACCGCGGAGGCGGCCTACTTCCACCGCGAACTGCCCTACGACGCCGAGCGCGTGGAGCGCCACAACCCCCGGCTGCGCTCGGCCCGGGCGCTGGTGGCCGCGGGCGCCGTCGCCCTGGAGGGCGCCCTGGGGACGGTCACGGCCGAGGACGGGCATGTGCACCGGGTGCGGGACGAGGCCGGCGCGCTCAGCTGCAGCTGTCAGTGGTGGGCGAGGTACCGGGGCGGACGCGGGCCGTGCAAGCACGCGCTGGCGGTGCGGATGGTGCGGCGGGGTGCCGCGACACGGCGGGAGACGGTCCGAGTCGACGGGGGTGCGCGATGAGCGTGTTGGTGGAAGCGGTGAGGGCCGGCCGGACGGCCGAGGTGATCGGTCTGCTCGACGAGCTGACGGATGCCGAACGGCGGGCGGTCTTCCCGGAGTTGCAGGCCCTGCGCAAGGAGCTCAGGGCGGCGCCCTGGGACGGGGCGTCCCGTCGCGCGTATCCGGCGCTCTATGCGGCCGGGGTGGCCTGCCAGACGGGTGCGGCAGCCGTTGCCACTTGGATCGCCGCCGCCGACATGCGCTGGTCGGGGACGTCCGCGGCCCTGCTGCTGCGGCTGCTCGGCGACCGGCCTTCGGAGTGGCTGGCCGATCTGACGCACCGGCTCGCCCAGCGCCCGGCGGCCTCCGGAGTGCCGTACGAACTCATGTCGGGGCTGGTGCGGCTGTCGGGCTGCCCGGTGCCGACCACGGACGCGTATGTGCGGGGCTGGATGGGGCACGTGGGCTGGGGCTGGCAGCGCGGGGGCACGCTGCTCGACCGCATGCGCCCGGATCCGCACCTCAGGGAGCTCGTGGCGGCGCTCTTCGAGACGAACGACATCGGCGGCCTGCTCGAATGGCCGCAGGGCGACGGGCCGGACAGCTGGACGGGGGCGCTGACGGGGCTGGCGGCCGAGGGCCTCGTGGAGCGCGAGGTGATGCTCGACGCGTGCCTGGCCCGGCTGCTGCGCGGCGGCACCACCACCGAACAGCGCGTTTTCCTGCGGTTGTTGAAGGCCCTGGAGCTGAGCAGGGACGAGGAAGGGCAGCGCGTCGCCGACTGGATGGCGCTGGCCTGCGACGCGGTCTCCCCCGTGGCCTCGCACGCTCAGTCGGTGCTCTCCGCCCTCATCCTCGACGGCCAACTGAACAGCCGTCGGCTGGCGGAGATGTCGTCGGCCGTGCTCTTCCGCACCGAGAAGAAACTGGTGCGCGCCCAGCTGGTGCTGCTCGGCAAGGTCCTCGCCCGGGACTCGGGCGCGGCCGAGGAGTTGCTGCCCGTGGTCGCCCGGGCCTTCGGCCATGCGGACTCGGATGTGCAGGAGCGGGCACTGAAGCTGGTGGAGCGGCACCTGAAGAAGGCGGACAGCGCCGAGGTGCGGGGCGAGATCGCCGTGGAGGCGGAGCAGCTGATCCCCGGCCTGCGCGTCCGCGCGGTCCACCTCCTCGGAGCGGCGCCGGCGGCGGACCTCGAGCCGTACGAGGAGGTGCTTCCCCCCGTCCCGGCGCCCACGCTCCTCGACCCGGCTCCTGGCTCCGCGGCCGAGGTCGCCGAGGAGGTGGGGGCGGCCATGGAGACCGAGCCCGGCGTGGCCGGCTTCGAGCGGGCGCTGGACGGCCTGGTGCGCCACGCGTACCGCGACCGGGAGGCCCTGGTGGAGGCGCTCGGCCCGGTGCTCACCCGCCGCTGGTGGTACGGCGCCGAGAGCGGTCTGCGGTACCAGAGCCGGTTCAGCAGGAGCGACTTCTCGGTCTCGGGCGCCGAGGACGGGCTCGACCTCCTCCTGGCCGTCCTCCTCGACAAGGTGCACCTCGGGACACTGCACGCGTTCGTCCAGCACGGTTCCACAGCCCGCGAGTGCGGGCACAGCGCCCTGAGCCGGGCCTTCGCGGCTCGGCTGTGGGAGGTCGCGTACCGGCTGCGCACGGACCCGCTCCCCTTCTTGCTGTCGACCCCGACCTGGAGCACGGGCCTGCTGGAGCCGGACGAGCTGGTGGACCGGCTGGAGGAGTACCGGCGGCTGGGCGCGCGGGTGTCGGAGGCGGACTTCGCACAGGCGCTGCTGCGAGTGCGGCGCACGGACCGGCCGGCGGCCGGCCGGGCCGCCGAGCGTGCCGTCGCGCTCGGCACGCGGGAGGGCGCGCGGCTCGCCGACTGGCTGGCCGCCCCGGGCGACGTGCAGCCGACGGTCCGGCGGCGGACATCGGGCAGCCGGATCCTGCTGGAGACGGGGGAACTGCTCGAACTGCAGCAGGACTTCCCGGCGGAGTACCGGTATCTGGGCCGTCCGGTGGGCGTCTTCACCGACCGCTGGTACTGCCATCACTGGAGCGACGACGCGCGTGCGCACTGGCTGGCCGTGCTGCCCGAGCGGCGCGAGCTCGTCGCCGTACGCCTGCTGCGGGATCTGTCGGCCGTGGCGGTGGACGACGACCGCGGAGCGGCCGTCCTGCCGCGGCTCGCCGAGTCCGGCGGCGAGGCCGGGGAGGCCGTGCACCTGGGCCTGGCCTACGGGCTCGGCGCCCGGCACGCGGAGGACCGGCTCGCCGCCGTGGACGCGCTGTTGACGCTGGCGGCCCGCGACCAGCTGGACCGGGCCCGGCTGGGCGCCGACCTCGGGCAGCTCGTGCGGCGCGGCGCCGTCAAGTCGCTGCGGCTCGCGGAGTCCGCCCGGACCGCGGCGGCCACGGGCGCCGACGCGACCGTCTGGGAGATCCTCCGGCACACGCTGCCCCCGCTGCTCGCCGAGTTCGCCACGGGCGGTGCGGGAGCCTCGGCCCGAGGACTCGGGGAACTGCTGGCCGTGGCCGCGGAGTCCGCCGAGCGGTGCGGGGCCCGGGGTGAGATACCCCACCTCGGGCAGACCGCGGACCGGCGCGGCTCAACCCGGATCGTGGCGCAGGCGCGGCGGCTGCGCAACGCTCTGACATGGGAGGTGGCCGCTTGAGCGGAAAGCGGCACACCCTAATCGTAAAGAAATCAACAAAAGGAACATAAGCGCGCTTTACCGATCAGTCACAAACCGTTCGTGATCACGCAACACCTTTCCTTCACAGTGGTTCCATGAGTCGAGACATGTCTGACGGGACAACAGAGAGTCAGGGCCGTTGCGGCCACCACCGGCAAAGCGGCGTGGCCGCGGTCGCCTCGGTGTTCCAGACGTGGTGGTCACGCCGCCACGGACACGCGCCACCGGCGGGCGATACCGGTGCCCGGCCGGTGCCGACCGAGCGGCAGGCCGGGCCGGACGAGAGCGCGTTGTGGCGGATGCGGACGACCGTGAAGGACGAACCGGGGTCGCTGGCGGCCCTGTGCGTGGCGCTCGCCGGGCAGCGCGTCGACATCCTGAGCCTGCAGACGCATCCGCTGGCCGAGGGCACGGTCGACGAGTTCCTGCTGCGGGCTCCCGGCGACCTCATGGCCTCCGAGCTCACGCAGGTCGTCGCGGGAGCCGGGGGCGCCGACACCTGGATGGAGCGGGCCGACGCCCACGATCTGGTGGACGCGCCGACCCGGGTGCTCGGCCTGGCGGCCCGCACCGCACTGGACGCCGCGGAACTACCGCTGACGCTGCGGCAGTTGCTGGGCCGGTGCACGATCCGCCAGCTGCCGGCCACGCCGGTCGGAGGCGGCCGCGGCCCGGAAGGCGTGCCGTCGGACGGAATCCTGGAGGACACGGTGATGCGGTTGCGGGCACCGGAGGGCGGCGTGATCACCGTGGAGCGGCCGTACCTGCCGTTCACCCCGACCGAGTTCGCGCGGGCGCGGGCCCTGGTGGAACTCGACGCGCGGCTCGGACCGCGGGTGCCGCGCGGCCGGGACGTGCTGACGCTGCCCGAGGGCAACGAGATCACGGTGCGCCGGGCCGGCCCGGCCGACCTGGAGGCGGCCCGCGAGATGCACGAACGGTGCTCCTCGCGGACGCTCTCCATGCGCTACCACGGGCCGGTCGGGGACGCGGACCGCTATCTGAACCACCTGCTCAGCCCGCGCTTCGGCCGGACGCTCGCCGTGCAGACCGCGTCGGGCCGCGTCGTCGGGCTCGGCCACCTGCTGTGGGACGGGGACGAGACCGAGGTCGCGCTGCTCGTCGAGGACAAGTGGCAGCGGCGGGGCATCGGCGCGGAACTCCTGGAGCGGCTGGTGGCGATGGCCGCCGAGGCCGGCTGCGAGAGCGTGTACGCCGTGACGCAGGCCTCCAACACCGGGATGGTCGCGGCCATGCGGGGCCTGGGGCTCCCCCTCGACTATCAGATCGAGGAGGGCACCCTGGTCATCACGGCCCGCCTCGGCGTGGACGCCGGACTGGTGAGGATCACCAACGCGGAAGCGCCCTAGAGGCCACGGCGGCGTCGGCGGGCACGGCGGAGTCGTGCCCGCTCGCGCGGTTCGCCGTGGCCGTCACGGGGCGCTCCCCCAGCGCCTGGTCCAGGTCGGCCCACAGGTCGTCCACGTCCTCCAGGCCCACCGACATCCGCAGCAGCCGGTCGCTGACGCCGGCCCCGCGGCGGTCGTCGGCGTCGACGATGCGGTGGCTGATCGACGCCGGGTGCTGGATGAGGGTGTCGACGCTGCCCAGGCTGACCGCCGGGGTGATCAGGCGGACCGCGGCGATGACCTCGTGCGGGTCGCCGGCCGTCTCGAAGGCGATCATCGCGCCGCCGATGCGCGGGTAGTGGACGCGGGTGACGCGCGGGTCGGCGGACAGGCGGCGGACCAGTTCGGCGGCGTTGGCGGAGGCGGCGCGGACACGGACCGGGAGGGTCGACAGCCCGCGCAGGAGGAGGTATCCGGCGAGGGGGTGGAGGACGCCGCCGGTGGCGAAGCGGACCTGGCGCAGCCGGCCGGCGAACTCCTCGTCGCAGGCGACCACGCCCGCCATCACGTCACCGTGTCCGCCGAGGTACTTGGTGGCACTGTGCAGCACCAGCCGCGCGCCGAGGCCGGCCGGGCGCTGGAGGACCGGGGTGGCGAAGGTGTTGTCCGCCAGGAGCGGGACCGAACCGCAGGCGTGGGCGACGGCGCGCAGGTCGACCTCCGCGAGCGTGGGGTTGGCCGGGGACTCCACCATCACCAGACCGGTGTCGGGGCGCAGCGCGTCGGCGATGCCCGCCGGGTCGGTCCAGGTCACCTCGGAGCCGAGCAGTCCCGCGGTGAGCAGATGGTCGCTGCACCCGTACAGGGGGCGTACGGCGACCACGTGGCGAAGGCCCAGGGAGGCGCGTACGAGCAGGACGGCGCTCAACGCGGCCATTCCGCTGGCGAAGGCGACCGCGGACTCCGTGCCCTCGAGGCGGGCCAGCGCGGTCTCGAAGCGGGCGACGGTCGGGTTGCCCAGGCGGGCGTAGACGGGCGGGCCGTCGGGCTCGGCGCCGGTGGTGGCGAACGCGTCGATGCGGGCCGCCTCGCCCCGGCTGTCGTACGAGGGGTAGGTGGTCGACAGGTCGATGGGCGGGGCGTGCAGCCCCTGCCGGGCGAGGTCGTCGCGGCCGGCGTGCACGGCCTCGGTGGCCAGAGCTCTCGTGGACTCCATGTCCGAAGCGTGAACAACGGCCGGGTCTCCGGAACGGAACACCGTGCTACGTTCGCCCGATGGCCGAATCTGTCGTACTGGATCCGGTGGACCTTCATCTTCTGCGCCTGCTGCAGAACGACGCCCGGACCACCTACCGTGACCTCGCCGCGCAGGTGGGCGTCGCGGCCTCGACCTGCCTGGACCGGGTGACGCGGCTGCGCCGCTGCGGGGTGATCCTCGGACACCAGCTGCGGCTCGATCCGGCCAAACTCGGGCGAGGGCTTGAGGCCCTGCTGTCGGTGCAGGTCAGACCGCATCGGCGGGAGCTGGTGGGACCGTTCGTGGAACGGATCCGGGCCCTGCCGGAATCCAGGACCGTCTTCCATCTGACCGGGCCGGACGACTATCTGGTCCATGTGGCCGTGGCGGACATGACGGATCTGCAGCGGCTGGTGCTCGACGAGTTCACGTCCCGGCGGGAGGTGGCCCGCGTGGAGACACGGCTGATCTTCCAGCAGTGGGACTGCGGGCCGCTGCTGCCGCCTTCGCCCTCGGCACAATCGGGGTGACGTGCGGCGGACCGTCTACCAGGATGGACCGCATGTCGCAGACCACGAACATGCTGCCCCGACAGGTCGCCGACGCGTACGTCGACGAGGTCATCGCCCTCGACCCGGTGACCGGTACGTACCTCGGTGTGAAGGAGAGCTCCAGCAAACTGCCCGATCTCTCGCCCGGCGGCCAGGAGGCGCTGGCGCAGTTGGCCCGCCGCACCCTGGCCCGGCTCGACGAGGCCGAACGCATGCCCGGTGCGGACAGTGACGTCGAGCGCCGGTGCGGTCGGCTGCTGCGCGAGCGGCTCACCGCGGACCTCGCCGTGCACGAGGCCGAGGAGGGCCTGCGCCGGGTCGGCAACCTCGGCACGCCGGTGCACTCGGTGCGCGAGGTGTTCACCGTGACGCCGAACCAGACGGAAGAGGACTGGGCGGCGATCGCCGAGCGGCTGCGCGGCGTGCCGGCCGCGCTGGCCGGGTACCGCGAGTCCCTGGAGCTCGGCCTGGAGCGCAAGCTGTACGCGGCGCCGCGGCCGACCGCCACGTTCGTCGGACAGCTCACCGAGTGGGCGGACACCGACGGCAAGGGCCGCGGCTGGTTCGAGGAGTTCGCCTCGGCCGGCCCCGCGGCACTGCGCGCCGAGCTGGACGAGGCCGCCCGTGGGGCGACCGCGGCGGTCGTGGAGCTGCGGGACTGGATGCGCGACGTGTACGCGCCGGCGATCGAGGGCGCCCCCGACACCGTCGGCCGCGAGCGCTACGCCCGCTGGGCCCGCTACTTCAACGGCACCGACCTCGACCTGGACGAGGCGTACGCGTACGGCTGGTCGGAGTTCCACCGGCTGCTCGGCGAGATGAAGCGGGAGGCCGAGAAGATCCTGCCCGGGGCCGAGACCCCGTGGGTGGCGCTCGCGCACCTCGACGAGCACGGCAAGCACATCGACGGCGTCGACGAGGTCCGCGACTGGCTGCAGGGCCTGATGGACCAGGCGATCGCCGACCTGGACGGCACGCACTTCGAACTCGCCGAGCGGGTACGGAAGGTGGAGTCGTGCATCGCCCCGCCCGGCGGTGCGGCGGCGCCGTACTACACACCTCCCTCGGAGGACTTCTCCCGTCCGGGCCGCACCTGGCTGCCGACGATGGGCCAGACCCGTTTCCCGGTCTACGACCTCGTCTCCACCTGGTACCACGAGGGCGTGCCCGGGCATCATCTGCAGCTGGCGCAGTGGGCGCACGTCGCCGAGAACCTCTCCCGCTACCAGGCCACGCTCGGCGGGGTCAGCGCCAACGCCGAGGGCTGGGCCCTGTACGCGGAGCGGCTGATGGACGAGCTGGGCTATCTCAAGGACGCCGAGCAGCGGCTGGGCTACCTGGACGCGCAGATGATGCGGGCCGCCCGGGTCATCGTCGACATCGGCATGCACCTGGAGCTGGAGATCCCGGCGGACTCCCCCTTCCACCCGGGTGAGCGCTGGACGCCCGAGCTGGCGCAGGAGTTCTTCGGCGCGCACAGCAGCCGCCCGGCGGACTTCGTGGAGAGCGAGCTGACCCGCTACCTGACCATCCCGGGCCAGGCGATCGGCTACAAGCTCGGCGAACGGGCCTGGCTGCTGGGCCGGGAGAAGGCCCGCGAGCGGCACGGCGAGTCCTTCGACCTCAAGGCCTGGCACATGGCCGCGCTCTCGCAGGGCTCGCTGGGTCTGGACGACCTGGTGGACGAGCTGGCCCGGCTGTGAGCGGCGCCGGAACCGGCTCCCGGAGCCGATGACCGCTCCGGTGTCTGGTCCGCCTCGTCGGTGGCGAGCCATGCGACGAGGCGGGCCGGGCGCTCGGCCGCTCGCCAACGACCGGATGAGGAGAGGGGATCGGCGTCAGTCGAGGCGCCGAAGCTGTACGAGACCGACCCACGTCTCCGGCCCCGGCTGGACGTTGGCCGCGCGGACCGCGTAACTGCCCGGCTGGAGCGGGACCTTCAGGCAGTCCGTCCGTCCGGTCTCGCCACCGGGCCAGGCCGAGTCGAACAGCACGACCGCGCCCGGCACCTCCCAGCGCACCTCGTTCTCCCAGTCCGCCGCGGCGAGGGCGGCGGGCACGACGGCCAGCAGCTCGTCCTCGGAGTTCGCGGCGCACCACCGTACGAAGGCGCCGTGTTCCGGCAGGTAGGCGGTGGAGGCGGGTTCGTCGCCGAGGACCAGGGCCGCCGAGTCGCCGACCGGGAGCAGACCGACCACACCGTCGACCTCGCAGGCACGGTCGTAGTCGGATGCGGTCTCCTCGCCGTCCGCGCCCGCCCAGAACGGCAGGACCGTCTCCGGTACCGCTATGAGCGGGCCGCCGCCCGACTCCACCCACTCCACCGCACCGGGATCCGCGTATCGCACCATGGCGCAAGAACCTACACGCACGCGCGTCCCGCAATTCCGGTGTCCCCCAACCCTCCATAGGGGCCACCCATCAGGACCGGTCATACCGGGCGAAGGGTCAGCAGCCGCAGTCCTCCGCGCCCACCGGCGCCGTCAGCGGGTCGGCGGCGCGGCGGCCGGCGCCCTCCCAGGTCTCGTACGGGAAGCCCTCGCGCACCCAGTACTCGAACCCGCCGAGCATCTCCTTGACGCGGTAGCCGAGTTCGGCGAGGGCGAGCGCGGCCCGGGTCGCGCCGTTGCAGCCGGGGCCCCAGCAGTAGGTGACCACGGGCACGGCCTTGTCGAGGAGCCCTTCGGCCTGCTCGGGGATGAGCGCGGTCGGCAGGTGCACGGCGCCGGGGAGGTGGCCCTGGTCCCAGGACTCGGTGGAGCGGGAGTCCACGACGACGAAGCCGGGGTCGCCGCCGGCGGCGAGCGCGGCGGCCACGTCGGAGACGTCGGCGTGGAAGGCGAGGCTCGCCCGGAAGTGGGCGGCGGCCTCGGCCGGGGCCGCCGGGGCGACGCGCAGGACGGGGTTCACGGCGGTGGTGCTGGTGCTGGTGCTGGTCATGATCTGGCCTTTCGCCGAGGTTCCTTCGCTACGACGGGCGTTCTCTGCGGCGTGCTGCCACCACGAAGCGGGGTCACCCGGCGTTCTGCTGCTACGACAAGGAATTTACGGGCGCCGACCAGCACTCTGAAGGGTCGTTCCACGGCTGACTCCTTGCTCGACCGGGGATTCCCCTGCTATTCCTCGGGCATGACCGTGTTTTCCCCGGACGCCACCGACTGGCGCATCCTCGAGGTCCTGCAGCGTGAGGGCCGGGCCAGTTTCGCCGAGCTGGCCCGTGCCGTGTCCATGTCGCCGAGCGCGGTCACCGAGCGGGTGCGTCGACTGGAGGAGGCGGGGGTCATCCAGGGGTACGCCGCCGTCGTGGACCCGGAGCGGCTGGGGCTGCCGATCCTCGCGTTCGTCCGGCTCAGGTACCCCACCGGGAACTACAAGCCGTTCCACGACCTGGTCGCCGTGACGCCCGAGATCCTGGAGGCGCACCATGTGACGGGCGACGACTGCTTCGTCATCAAGGTCGCCGCCCGCTCGATGCGGCACCTGGAGGAGGTGTCGGGGAAGATCCGGTCGCTCGGCTCGGTGACCACCAGCGTCGTGTACTCCTCGCCGCTCCCCCGGCGCCCGCTCGGTCACTGACCGCGCTGGCGGACCACCGACCCCGACCGGCCCTTCACGACCTCCAGTTGGGCGTGGATGCGCCGTCTCAGGTCGGCGACGTGGCTGACGATGCCGACGCTGCGGTCGCGTTCACGCAGGGAGTCGAGCACGTCGAGGACCTCGTCGAGGGTCTGGTCGTCGAGGCTGCCGAAGCCCTCGTCGATGAAGAGGGTGTCGAGGCGCACCCCGCCCGCCTCGTCCGTGACGACGTCCGCGAGACCCAGGGCGAGGGCGAGGGAGGCGAAGAAGGTCTCCCCACCGGAGAGGGTCGCCGTGTCCCGCTCGCGTCCGGTCCAGGCGTCGACGACGTGCAGTCCGAGACCGCTGCGTCCACGGCCGGCGCGGTCGTCGGAGTGGACCAGGGTGTAGCGGCCGGAGGACATCCGCTGCAGGCGGACGGTCGCCGCGGCGGCCACCTGCTCCAGGCGGGCCGCCAGTACGTACGACTCCAGGCGCATCCTGCGCTCGTTCTCCGCGGAGGTGCCGGCCGTGAGGGCGGCCAGGCGGGCCACCCGGTCGTAGTCCTCGCGCAGCGGTGCCAGGGCGCGGACGCCGTCGGCGGAGCGGGCGGAGAGCCGGTCCAGCTCGGCGCAGCGCCGGGCCGCCGCGTCGCGCGCCGAGGCGGCCTCGCGCAGCCGCTGGGCCGCGGCGGCGGCCGCCTGCTGCGCACCGGCGACGTCGGCCGGGGATCGCCGGGCGGCGGCCGCGGTGTCGTCCTCGGCGAGGACGGCGCGGACCGCTGCCTCCTCGGACTGCCAGGCGTCCAGGCGGTGTTGCAGCTCGCGGTGGGCGGCGGCGTCGAGCAGCGCGGCGGCCGCGGCCTGCGGGGTGTCGAAGCCGGCGCGGAAGGCGGCGTCGGCGAGCCGGGCGTCGGCGTCCTTGAGCCGCTGCGCGGTGTCCTCGGCCGCGCGCGCGGCGTCGGCAGCCTCGGTGAGCAGGGCGACCCGGCGCTCCAGCTGGGTGGCGCGGGCGGAGACGCTCACAGCGGTGCCCCGCGCCTGCGCCAGCTCCTGTTCCAGGGCGGTGCGTTCCCAGTCGAGGGCGTCGCGGCGGGCGACCCGGGAGGCGGCTCGTACGGCGGCCTGCTGCCGGGCGGTGATGCGCCGCTCGTGCTCCTGCTCGGCCTGCCGCAGCCGTTCGCTCGCGGTGTGCAGCGCGGACGCGTCGTCGCGCGCCTCCGCGTACAGCTCCTCCAACTCCCGCACCTGGGAAGCGAGTTGCTCGGTCGAGGTGTCCCCGGCCTCGCCCTCGGCGGCGGCCAGTGCCCGCTGGACGATCCCGAGGCGGCGCTCGGCCTCGGCGCGCTGCTCGTCGGCGTGCTGGGAGGCGGCGAGCGCGCGCTCCTCGGTCTCCCGGTCGACGTGTCCGGCGTCCTTGCGGGCCGGTGCCGGGTGTTCGGTGGCGCCGCAGACCGCGCAGGGCTGGCCGTCGTCGAGCTGGGCGGCGAGCTCGGCGGCGATGCCGTTCAGCCGCTGCTCCTTAACGTCCAGCCACTCGGCGCGGGCCTTCAGGGCGCGTTCCGTGGCGGCCGTGACCTGTCGCTGGGCGTCGTCGGTGTCCCGCGCGAACTGGTCGCGCTGCCGGGCCGCGGCGAGCCTCTTGTGGGCGGGGTCCCGCTGCACGGCCAGCTGCTCGGCGCGGGTGGCCGCCTCCTGGGCGGACTCGACGGCGCTGTGGAGACCGGTACGGATCTCCTCCCAGCCGGCCAGCCACGCCTCGGCCTCCTGCAGGACGTCCGCGTCGGCCCGCTCCTCGCGGTCCAGTCCGGCGCGCTCGCCAAGCAGATCGTCCAACCGCTGTTCGGCACGGCGGGCCGACTCAAGCCCGCCCAGCTCCTCGGCCGCACGCCGTGCGGCGACCGCGAGCCCGGAGGCCCCGGCGTGGGCGGAGGCGTCCACGCCGTCACCGGTGGCCGCACCGGAGCGCGCGCCACTCGTCTCCTCCGCCCCGAGGGCATCCCGCAGCAGGGCGCGCACCCGTGCCTCCGCCCGGGTCGCCCCGTGGTGTTCCGCGTCGGCCGCGTCCCGCAGCTCCAGGGCGGGGGCCACCGACTCGGCCTTGCGGGCCCGGTCCATGCGTTCCTGCGCCGCCCGGTGGGCGTCGGCGTGCTCCTGAAGCCGTGCGGCCCGCTCCCGTGCCTCGGCGAACCGCTGCTGCAGCCGGGCCAGTTCGCGCGCCTCGCCGAGCTCCCGCTCGGCCGCCGCCTGCGCGGACTCGGCGGCCGTCAGCCGGCAGTGGGCGATCGTCAGCTGCTCGCGGGCGGTCGCGCGGGCGACGGCGGCCGCGGTCAGCACCGCCTCGGCCAGCCCCGGCTCGCCCGGCTGCAGCTCCGGCAGCGTCATCGCGCCGCCGGCCGCCTGCTGCATGCGGTGCGCGTCGGCCAGCAGGCTCGCGTCCCCCTCACGGACCCTGGCCTCGGCGGCCCGCCGGCGCTCGGCGAGGCGTTTCTCGACCTCGGCGAAGCGGTGGGTGTCGAAGAGGCGGCCCAGCAGCCGGCCGCGGGACTCCGCGTCGGCGCGCAGGAAGCGGGCGAAGTCGCCCTGGGGCAGCAGCACGACCTGACAGAACTGCTCGCGGCTCATGCCGAGCAGCTGGGTGATCTCCTCGCCGATCTCCTGGTGGGAGCGGCTGAGGTCCTTCCAGGCTCCGGCCGTCGCGTCGTACTCGCGCAGCCAGCTCTGCGCCTTTTCCATGGTGGTGCCCGAGCCGCGCTTCTTGGGCCGCTCCCACGGCGGCTGCCGGGTGACCTCCAGCCGGCGTCCGGCGACGGTCAGGTCGAGGGTCACCGCGGTGCGGGTGCCGGTGGCCGCGTGGTCGCTGCGCAGGGTCAGGCCCTGGCCACTCTGGCGGGCGCCCGGGACGGTGCCGTACAGCGCGTAGCACACGGCGTCCAGGACGGACGTCTTGCCGGCGCCCGTCGGCCCGTGCAGGAGGAACAGCCCGGCCGCGGACAGGGTGTCGAAGTCGACGCGCTGGGAGCCGCCGAAGGGCCCGAAGGCGGTGATGTCCAGCCGGTGCAGCCTCACCGCGCCACCTCCCGCAGAACCTCGTCCGCGCGGACCGCGTCGAAGGCGTCGTGCAGTACGGTCCGTTCGCGCTCGTCGGGTCCCGCGCCACGCACATGGGCGACGAAGTCCTCGGCGATCTCCTGGTCGCTGCGGCCCGCGAGCCGTCTGGCGTACGACACGTCGGGGTCGTCCGGGGCCCGGTCGGGGTCGAAGAGCAGGCTGAGGGTGTGCGGGAAGCGCTCGGTGAGGCGGGCCATGGGGTCGGCCGGGCGGACGGCGTCGGTGAGGGTGGCCTCGACCCACGCCTCCTCGTGCGGTGCGAGACCCGGGTCGGCGAGCAGGTCCTCCAGGGTGCCGCGGACGCGGGCCAGCGCGCGGGGCACCGGGCAGTCGACGCGCTCGGCGGTGACGGCGCCCTCGGCGTCGAGGTCGACCAGCCACATGGTCTTGCGGTGGCCGGCCTCCGAGAAGGAGTACGGCAGCGGGGAGCCGGAGTAGCGGACGCGCTCGGTGATGGTCTGGCAGCCGTGCAGGTGGCCCAGGGCCGCGTAGTCGACGCCGTCGAAGACGCCGGCGGGCACGGAGGCGACCCCGCCGACGGTGATGTCCCGTTCGCTGTCGCTGGCCTCGCCGCCGGTGACGAAGGCGTGGGCGAGGACGACGGAGCGGGTGCCGGGCGCGCGGGTGGCGAGGTCGGCGCGGACGCGCTCCATGGCGGCCGCGAGCACGCTCTCGTGGCCGGCCTTCTCCACGCCGAACTCGTCCTTGACGAGGGCCGGTTCGAGGTACGGCAGTCCGTAGAAGGCCACGTCTCCGTGGGCGTCGCCGAGCACCACCGGTGTCCCGCACGCGGCGGGCTCGGTGCGCAGGTGGACGCCCGCGCGCCCGATGAGGCCGGCGCCGACGCCGAGCCGGCGGGCCGAGTCGTGGTTCCCGGAGATCATCACCGTGGGCACGCCGAGGTCGGCGAGGCGGTGCAGGGCGTCGTCGAACAGCTCCACGGCGGCCAGCGGGGGCACGGCCCGGTCGTACACGTCTCCCGACACGACCACCGCGTCCACGCCGCGCTCGCGCACGGTCGTGACCAGGTAGCCGATGAACTCGGCCTGGGCCCCGAGCATGTTGACCCGGTGGAACGCCCGGCCGAGATGCCAGTCGGAAGTGTGCAACAGCCTCATGATCCCCGACCCTAACGGCCGGGTCTGACATCACGGCCGGTTACTCCCGTATCGGCCCGTCATGAACCGCCTCGCACCCGCCCGTTATGGGCGTTTTGGGGGGAACGTCAGGCGTCCCCGTAGGCCTCGCCGCCCAGTTCGAACCCGGCCGTCCCGGCCGTGGCGTCGGCCAGCCAGGCGCGGAAGGCGTCCACGTCGGCGTCGGGCAGGGCGATCTCGATGACGACGGCCTCGCCGTAACGGACGTCACGTACCGCGCGGCCGGTGGAGCGCAGGTCGTTCTGCACCTTGCCGGCGCGCTGGTGGTCGACGGTCACCGTGGCCAGCCGGAAGCGGCGCCGGGTGAGGGTGCCGAGGGCGTCGAGCGCCTCGCCGACCGCGCCGCCGTAGGCCCGGATGAGGCCGCCCGCGCCGAGTTTGACGCCGCCGTAGTAGCGGGTGACGACGGCGACGACATAGCGCATCTCGCGGCGCAGCAGCATCTGCAGCATCGGGACGCCGGCCGTGCCGCCCGGTTCGCCGTCGTCGCTCGCCTTCTGCACGGAGGCGTCGGCGCCGATGACGTAGGCCCAGCAGTTGTGGGTGGCGTCCGCGTGCTCCTTGCGGACGGCGGCGATGAAGTCCTGGGCCTCCCGCTCGGTGGCCGCCGGGGCGAGGGCGCACAGGAAGCGGGAACGGTTGACCTCGGTCTCGTGCACGCCCGCGTGGGCCACTGTGCGGTACTCGTCCTGCATCCGCCCACCCTATGCGGCGGATGCGCACCGGGGCCCCGCCGCAGGTGCAGGCCCGCGTCGGGAAGGCTTGCGCCGCATCCGGCCACCAGACGGGCATCGCGACGCTCGCCGCCGGTCCGCTCTCCCCCGTCGCGACGACGACGCTGGGGCGCGCCGACGGCCCCCGCGCCCCGACGCCGTGGTCGCCCCGGCGCACTGCTCGCCCTCCTCGTGCCGGGCCCGAGGGCGGCGAGCCGGTCCCGCGGCGGCGGCCACGCGTGCGTGTGGCCGGCTCAGCCCTTCGCCCCGCCCTTCTTCTTCCCCCGGGGCACGATCATGCTCGTCAGCAGGGCCGCGCCCGGGGCGAGTGCCCGCCAGGTGGTGCCGTACCAGGCCAGGACGGCGATCGCCGAGGTCGGGAACTTCACGCGCACCTCGTCCAGGGCGTCGTCCAGACCGTCCCCGGCGAGGTCCAGGACCAGGTCCTCCAGTCCGGGGTTGTGCCCGATCAGCAGCAGCGTCTCGACCTCCGGGGACACTTCGCGCACGACGTCCAGCAGGTCGGCCGCCTCGGCGGCGTACAGCCTGGCGTCCCGGCGTACCGGCGGGGGCGTGCCCCACTGGGCCGAGGCCAGTTCCCACGTCTGACGGGCGCGTACGGCGGTGGAGCACAGGGCGAGGTCGGGCAGGCAGTCGGCCTCGGCGAGGGCGCGTCCCGCGGCCGGGGCGTCCCGGCGGCCGCGCGGTGCGAGGGGCCGCTCGTGGTCCGGGACTCCCGCGGGCCAGGCGGATTTGGCGTGCCGCAGCACGACCAGCCGGCGCAGCGGTCCGGCGCCCATGCGGGCGATCACGCCGGGGCTCCCAGGTCGCGGGTGAGCTCGAGGCCGAGGAGCCGGTCGGCGTAGGCGTACGTCTCGAAGCGGGCGCCGTCCGGCAGGTCGGGCGAGGTCTCCACCCAGGTCAGGGTGGAGAGCACGGCGGGCACGTCCAGGTCGTCCTCCCAGGCGGTGCGCAGCCGGGCGCGTGCCTCGTCCGGGATGGGCCGGGACGGCTGCCGCGCCCAGGCGGCCACGCGGCCGCGCCAGCGGGCGAGGGTGGCGTGGGCCTCGTCGAGGACGGCCGGGTCGAGGGCGGCCGGTGCGGTGCGGTCCCGGGCGAGCAGGGCCAGGCGCAGGGCGGCCGGGTCGGCGTCCTCGGACGCGCCGTGGACCGGGGCGACGGCGAGCGTGGGCCCGTCGGGCGTCGCGGTTCCCTGCGCCACGACGTGGAGGACCTGCGCCTCGCCGAGCCCTGACCCCACCTCCCGGCTGTCCTCGAAGGGGTGGATGCCGAGCGCGGCGGCCCGGGCCCCGAGTTCCGCCCGCTGTCCCTCACAGGTCAGCACGGACCACACGGGGGTACCGCCGAGTTCCAGGGCACGCACGAGCAGGTCGGCGACCAGCAGCACGCGCAGGGCGCCGGTGTCGGCCCCTGTCGTGTGGGCCTCGACCCGGGTCAGGCCCCGGCGGGCGGGAGCGGCTTCGACGGACTCGCCGGTTCGGGCGTCGGTGATGCGCAGCACGGGGTGAGCGTAGGCGGCGGAAGGGCCTGGCGCAGTCATCCGGCACGGATTCCGGACAAGGAGGCGGCAAACGACCGCACGCGGGACACAATGCCCGGCGCCCTCCCCGACCGCCGGCCGAACCGCCCGTGTACGGCGGGCAACTCCTGTGAAAGAGCGTCCAAACACTCGACAGGCCTGGGGTAACCGGCGGTAACTTCTGTCACGCTCCTCACCGCAACCGCTTTCCCTCCACAGGAGACACACCCCATGCGCAGACTCTTCGCCTGCCTGGCCGCGGCTGCCGCCGCGCTCGGCGGGCTCACCGCGACCGCTCCCTCGGCGGCCGCCGCGGACTCGGGTTCCTTCAGCGTCCTGAGCTACAACGTGGCGGGCCTGCCCGAGAGCCTCTCCAGCGCCTCCACGCCGCGCGACACCAGCACCACCGCCATCGGCCAGCGCATCGCCCCCTACGACATCGTGCACGTCGAGGAGGACTTCAACTACCACGCCTACCTCTACGCCGCCGACACCGCGCACGCCTACCGCACCCCGACCAGCGGCGGCGCCGGCATCGGCAGCGGCCTCAACACCCTGTCGAAGATCCCCTACGACACCGACGACTTCGAGCGGGTCCGGTGGAACTCCTGCCAGGTCGACTCCGGTGACTGCCTGACCCCCAAGGGCTTCACCTTCATGCGCGAGCGCCTGGCCGAGGGCGTCTACGTCGACTTCTACAACCTGCACACCAACGCGGGCACCAACGACGGCGACGAGGCCTCCCGCGCCGACAACCTCAACCAGCTCACCGCCTTCATCAAGTCCCACTCGGCGGGCAACGCCGTCGTGGTCATGGGCGACACCAACACCCGGTACACCCGTTCCGCCGACACCATCGCCGAGTTCGCCTCCGCCAACGGCCTCACGGACGCCTGGGTGCAGCTGATACGGGGCGGCACCCCGCCCGCCAAGGGCAGCGACGCGCTGGTCTGCGACCAGTCCGGGGCCACCGTGCCCAACACCTGCGAGGTCGTCGACAAGGTCCTCTACCGCGGCAGCAAGCTCGTCTCGCTGAACGCGACGTCGTACAACAACGAGCACGCCAAGTTCCTCACCGACGCCGGGCTGATGCTCTCCGACCACGATCCGATCACCGTCGGCTTCACCTGGTCGCGCAACTCCGCCTTCCAGTTCAGCGACCAGTTCGGCGGCCCGCACGGCGACTACTACGACGACATCGACAGCGTGCCGGCCGGCGCCCGCGCCACCACCGTCGGTCTGCGCAGCGGCTCCCGTGTCGACCAGATGAGCCTCACCCTGGCGAACGGCACCACGCTCGCGCACGGCGGGACCGGCGGCACCGCGGCCTCCCTCACCCTCGGCAGCGGCGAGTACGTCACCAGCGCCTATCTGTGCCAGGACCAGTACAGCGGCCACACGCGGATCTTCTACGCCAAGTACACGACCAACCTCGGCCGCACCCTGGCCGGCGGCACCACGACGTCCGACTGCGTGACCCGCACCGCCCCGAGCGGCTGGCAGATCGCGGGCTTCCACGGACGCTCCGGCGACGCGGTCGACAAGATCGGCTTCATCTACACCCAGCGGTAGGCCCCACGGAGGGCGTGGCCCGCGCACCGGGCCACGCCCGCACCTCACCGCACAGGAATCACCGCGCCGTACGCTCTGTTGTCGGCTGGGTAAACCTTCGCAGATTCCCGAGGAGACCGAGCGTGTACGGCGACTCAGCAACAGTCCGCAAGATCCTCACCGAGCTCGGTGACACCTGGGCGATCGTGGGCCTGTCGACGAACGAGAGGCGGGCGGCCTACGGCGTCGCCGACGTCCTGCGGCGGTTCGGCAAGCGCATCGTGCCCGTGCACCCCAAGGCGGAGACGGTGCACGGCGAGCAGGGGTACGCCTCACTGGCCGACATCCCCTTCGAGGTCGACGTCGTCGATGTCTTCGTCAACAGCGATCTCGCCGGGCCGGTCGCCGACGAGGCGGCCGCCATCGGCGCCAAGGCGGTCTGGTTCCAGCTGGGTGTCGTCGACGAGGCCGCGTACGAGCGGACCCGCGCCGCCGGTCTCGACATGGTCATGGACCGCTGCCCCGCCATCGAGATCCCGCGCCTCGGCTGACCGGCGCAGGCCGAACCCGGCCGCGTACGGCGGGCGGGACGCCAACGCCCGGGCTGCGCCTGTCGGTTCACCGTCATAATGACCGGGTGACCTCCCTCGCACCCCGCCCCGAGTCCCCGTCCGCGCGCCGCTTTCCGGTCGTGATCGTGGGTGCGGGACCCGCCGGGCTCACCGTCGGGAACGCGCTGCGGGCCGCCTCGGTCGACTGTCTGATCCTGGAGACGGAGACCCGCGAGTTCATCGAGCGGCGGCCCCGGGCGGGTGTGCTGGAGGAGTGGGCGGTCCGCGAGCTGGAGCGACGGGGCCTGGCGGACGGCCTGCTGAAGCACGCGCAGACGCACACCGCGTGCGAGTTCCGGTTCGGCAACGGGCGGTACCGGCTGGACTATCACGAACTGACGGGACATCACCACTACGTCTATCCGCAGCCGTTGCTGGTCACCGACCTGGTGCGGGAGTACGCGGACGTGCGCGGCGGCGCCATCCGGTTCGGCGTGCGGGACGTGCAGCTGCACGGCCTGGACTCGGACCACCCCACGGTGTCGTACACGGACCCGGACTCGGGCGAACGGCACCTCGTGCACTGCGACTTCGTCGCCGGCTGCGACGGCGCGCGCGGAGTGACGCGGACCGTGCTGCCGCGGGACGCCCGGATCGCCCGGCACGACTACGGCGTCGGCTGGCTGGCGCTGCTGGCCGAGGCACCGCCGTCCAGCGACTGCGTGGTGTTCGGCGTCCATCCGCGCGGTTTCGCCGGGCACATGGCCCGCAGCCCGGAGGTCACCCGCTACTACCTGCAGTGCCCGCCCGGCGACGACCCGGAGAACTGGCCGCACGACAGGGTCTGGGCGGAGCTGCAGGAACGCCTGGGCGCCGCCGACCGGCCGCCGCTGACCGAGGGCAGGCTGATCGAGAAGCGCGTCCTGGACATGCACAACCACGTGGTCGAACCGATGGTGTTCGGCCGGCTGTTCCTGGCCGGGGACGCGGCCCATCTCACCGCCCCCATCGCGGCGAAGGGCATGAACCTCGCCCTGCACGACGCGTTCCTGCTGGGCGACGGCCTCGTCGCGTACCTCACCCAGGGCGACCCGGCCGGGCTGGACGGCTACTCGGCGGCCTGCCTCGGCCGGGTGTGGGACTACCAGGAGTTCTCGCAGTGGCTGTCGGAGGTGTACCACGGCGCGTCCTGCGGTGACGCCTACCGGGCGGGCACCACCCTGGCCCGGCTGCGCCGCCTCTTCGAGTCGCCCGCCGCCGCGACCGCGTTCGCGGAGCAGTACCTCGGCCTGGCCTCCGCGTCCTGACGCCGGTCAGGCCACGCCCAGCCCGTCCAGCACGACCGCTCCCGGCAGCTCCGCGAACGCCTTGCCCGGCACCAGCAGCTTGCCGCGCCTGCGTCCGCTGCCCACCAGGACGTACGGCAGGTCGACGACGGCCGAGTCCACCAGCACCGGCCAGGACTCCGGGAGGCCGATCGGGGTGATGCCGCCGTACTCCATGCCGGTCTCCCCCGTCGCGACGTCCATGGACGCGAAGGACGCCTTGCGGGCGCCGAGTCGGCGCCGCACCACGCCGTTGACGTCGGCCCTGGTGGTGGAGAGCACCACGCACGCGGCCAGGGTCGTCTCGCCGCCCCGCTTGCCCGCCACCACGACGCAGTTCGCGGACCGCTCCAGCAGCTCCTGGCCGTAGTGCTGCACGAAGACGGCGGTGTCGGCCCACTGGGGGTCGGTGTCGACGTACACGATCTGCTCCGCGGGGACGCTGCCGCGCCAGTCGCGTACGGCGTCGGCGACCGGGCCGGTCAGCTCGTCGAGGGCGTCCGGGGCGGGCAGCGCGGTGTCGAAGTGTCCGATGGGTGCGTCCATGACCGCACGCTAACAGGCGTGCTCAGCGCACCGGCGGGACGGATACGGTCAGCACGAACTCCACCGGGACCGCTCCGGAGTTGCCGTAGCGGTGCGGGGCGTTGGCCTCGAAGGTGACGCTGGCTCCGGCGGGAACCCGGTGATCGGCGCCGTCGACGGTGACGGTCAGCTCGCCCTCGGTCACATGGGCGAGCTCGACCGTGCCGGCGGGGTGCGGGTCGGAGGCGCTGCCCTCGCCCGGCATCAGCCGCCACTCCCACATCTCCAGGGGGCCGGGCGCCTCGGTGCCCACCAGCAGCCGGCTGTAGCTGCCCGCGTCGGTGTGCCACAGGCGTACCGCCTGGTCGGCGGGGACGATGCGGACCTTCGGGCCCTGTTCGTAGTCGAGCAGCGTGGTGACGCTGACACCGAGAGCGTCACCGATCTTGACGACCGTGCCGATGCTGGGGTTGGTGCGGGCCTGCTCGATCTGGATGAGCATGCCGCGGCTGACCCCGGCGCGGGCGGCGAGGGTGTCCAGGGTGAAGCCGCGCTCGTTGCGCCAGCGCTTGACGTTGCGCGCGAGGGACTGGGTCAGCAGATCGAGGTCCGACACGTTCCGTCCAATGCCCTTGCCGGTCGAGGTCAATATTTTGGATGACAGGGTTCACTTCGCTGAACTACGGTGGGGTGCACCCGATCGTTCACCGAACTGTACTGCGAGGCCGACCGTGACAGCACTCTTCGCCCTGGCCACCAGCCTGTTGTGGGGCCTTGCCGACTTCGGCGGCGGACTGCTGACGCGGCGTCTGCCCGCGCTCACCGTGGTGGTCGTCTCGCAGACCATCGCCGCCGCCGTGCTCGGCGCGCTCGTGGCGGCCACGGGCGGCTGGAGCGAGGCCGGCCCGCGGCTGTGGTTCGCGCTCGCGGCGGGCCTCGCCGGCCCGGTCGCGATGATCGCCTTCTACAAGGCACTCGCCCTCGGACCCATGGGCGTGGTCTCCCCGCTGGCCACCCTCAGCGTGGCGGTACCGGTCGGGGTGGGCCTCCTCCTCGGCGAGCGCCCCGGCCTGGTGCAGGTCGCGGGGATCGCGGTGGCCGTCGCCGGAGTCGTCCTGGCGGGCGGTCCCCAGCGCGGCGGCGCGGGCGTGCAGCGGCAGGCCATCGTGCTCACCCTGATCGCGGCGCTCGGCTTCGGCGCGGTGTTCGCGCTGATCGCGGAGGCCTCCACGACGGTCCCGGGCCTGTTCCTCGCCCTGTTCGTGCAGCGGCTGACGAACGTGGCCGCGGGCGGTGCCGCCCTGTACGTCTCCGTGCGGCGGGGCGCCGAGGCCCTGCCGGGGGGCCGCTTCCCCTGGGCCTCGGTGCCCGCCCTCGCCTTCGTGGGGCTCGCGGACGTCGCGGCGAACGGCACGTACGCGGTCGCCGCCCAGCACGGCCCGGTCACTGTGGCCGCCGTCCTCGCCTCGCTCTACCCGGTGGTGACCGCGCTGGCCGCGCGCGGGGTGCTGCGCGAACGCCTGCGGGGCGTGCAGGCGGCGGGTGCCGGCCTCGCCCTGGTCGGCACACACCTGCTGGCGACGGGCTGAACCGGCCCTCAGGGCCTGTCGTTTGGATCAGCTCGGCGCCGCGGGCCCTGGCACGCACATCTGCCGCGTTGTCGTCACTCGCCGGCTCCCCGACGACAGACCCCGGCTAGGCGTCGGCGTCGAGCTCGGCGAGCCGGGCCACCGTCTCCGCGTCCAGCTCGGCGAGCCGCGCGGCCGTCTCCTCGTCCAGCGCCGAGAGCGCGCGCAACTGCTCGGACGTGATGTCGTCGGGCAGCGGCACCGGCGCCGGCGTCCTGAGTGGCGGCTGCCAGCCCTCGGCGGCCGTCCAGCGTCGTACGACCCGGGCGGGCGCGCCCGCCACCACGGCGTGGTCGGGCACCACGCCCCTGACGACCGCCCCCGCCGCCACCACGACGTTCCGTCCGATCCGCGCGCCCGGCAGGATCACCGCGCCGGTGCCGATCCAGCAGCCCGGCCCGATCTCCACCGGCTCCATGCGGGGCCACTGCTTGCCGATGGGCTCGTGGGGATCGTCGTAGGAGTGGTTCGTCGACGTCACGTAGACGTACGGCCCGAAGTAGCAGTCGCTGCCGATGGTGACCGTCGTGTCGGCGATGACATGGCTGCCGCGGCCAAGGACCACACCGTCGCCGATGCGCAGGATCGGCTCAGGGCCGAGGTCGAGGTCGGGCATGAGGCCGGCGGTGAGCGTGACCTGCTCGCCGACGATGCAGTGGGAGCCCAGGTGGATCCAGGGTTCGCCGAAGACGGTGCCGAGCGGGAAGGCCAGGCGGGTGTGGGCGCCGATCGAGCCGAAGCGGAAACGACCGGGGCTCTCGGCCGTCACCGAGCCGGTGCGCTGCACCCAGGCCCAGCCCGCGTGGACGGCGCGCTGTGTGAGGCGACGCCGCCAGGATGAGAACGTGTTCTTGCTCTTCGGCACGGAGTCACCGTACTCAGCGCGCCGCGCGGCCATGAGGCCGCGGAGCTGTGATCTTCGCCCCACCCGGCTCAGGCCCGGGCGCGGTTCACCCGCTGCGGATGAGGCGGCCGTGCCGGGGAGGTGCTGCGATGACCGGGTGACCCTGCTCCATCTCGTCGATCCCCGCCGCGCGGTCGAGCGCGCGGTGCGGTTCGGGCTGTCCACCGCGGAGTCGGTGACGGACCGGCTGATCCGGACGCTGACGGCCGCCGTCGTCGACCGGCTCGACCTCGACGCGCTGGCCGACCGCATCGACGTCGACCGGGTCGCGGACCGGGTGGACATGATGCGGATCGCGGGCCGCGCCGACGTCGACGCGCTCGCGGACCGGGTGGACGTCGACCGGATCGTGGAGCGGGTGGACGTCGACCGGATCATCGAGCGGGTGGACGTGAACCGGGTGGCCGCCCGGCTGGACGTGGACGAGGTGGCCGCGCGGATCGACGTGGACCGGGTCGCGGCCCGCGTCGACGTCGACCGGATCGCCGCGCGCCTGGACGTCGACGGGGTGATCGCCCGGGTCGACCTGGTGACGCTCACCAGGGCCGTGCTGGAGGAGATCGACCTGGGCCGGATCGTGCGGGAGACCAGCGGGGGGATGGCCGACGAGACGGTCGACGCGTTGCGGCTGCGGACCGTGCGGGCCGACCGGATGGTCAACCGGGTCGCCGACCGGCTGCTGCACAGACCCGCGCAGGAGACGCCGCGGACCGACGGCCACGGGGGGTCGCTCGGGCCGGCGCCATGAGCCGCCAGGGCCGCGAGGGCACCCCGGAGGGCGATGTCGCCGGG